>CAVTZS010000012.1:0-260595 GCA_963739295.1 uncultured delta proteobacterium
TCACCTTTTTGGCCACATAGCACATGGCATCCAGGGGATTGGCCACCACGATGAGAAAGCAGTCTGGCGACTTGGCCACCACCTCTTTGGTGACCGCGGCCACGATGTTTTTGTTGGTATTGATCAAGTCTTCCCGGCTCATGCCCGGTTTGCGGGCAATACCCGAGGTGATAATGACGATTTGGGAGCCTTTGGTGGGCTCATAATCATTGCACCCCACCACGTCCACATTGAAACCGAAGATGGGCCTGGCCTGCATCAGGTCCAGGGCTTTGCCCTGGGGCATGCCTTCAATAATGTCCACCAGCACTACATCTCCCAGTCCCCGGGCCGCGGCCCAGTGGGCCGCGGTAGCCCCAACGTTGCCCGCCCCTACGACGGTGATCTTCGGGCGACCCATAACTCCTCCTCTTTGACGGGTTATCGGGGGAAGGGCAACGGAGCGACGCTCCTCGCCTCCGCCCCAAATCTCCCCAGGTCTAAAATGTCAGCCGGATCGGCTCATGCGGCAGTGAATTCAAATATTCTATTTAAGCAACGGTTGTGCCAATCGGGGACAAGGGCCAGATTAGATTAACTAGCGGGAAAAAATGGAAATTATGGGGACCCAGGGAAGCTCCCCATTCCGGCCTGGCCAGTCTCTGTCAGTATTTTTTACATATTGTAAAGGGCCATCCAGATGGAGAGAGTAAATGGGGGGGCGAACTATCCCTGTCCCCAGTCAGGGGGAGAGCCCCCAGGATGGAGTTGACAGGGTCCGGCCAGCAGCCTATAATTTCCGAAATTATCATGGGTTTTCTCAATGTTTATGTGCGGGCCTTGAGGCTCCCCTTCCTCACCGGGTCTCTCTTCCCGGTGGTGGTGGCCTCGGCTTTGGCCTATTGGGCGGAGCGAACCTGGAACTTCTCTTTCTTTGCCCTCACCGCTCTGGGCGTGGCCTCCCTCCATCTGGGAGCCAATCTGCTCAACGATTATTACGACTCTTTTGGCAGCGACCCCCTCAATATCTATTTCACCCCCTTCAGCGGCGGCAGCCGGGTCATCCAGAACCGGGAACTGAGCCCGGGAACGGTAAAGGCCATGGCCTACCTGCTGCTCGGCCTGGGGGTGGTATGCGGCCTGGCTCTCATCTACCTGGGCCGTCCCTGGGTGGCATTCCTGGGGCTGGTGGGACTGCTGGCCGCCTATCTCTACTCCGCCTCGCCCATGCAGTTGATGAGCGCGGGCCTGGGGGAGCTGACCATCTTTCTGGCCTTCGGGCCCCTCCTCACCTGGGGTGCTTATTATGTCCAGACCGGCAGCCTCAAGCCAGAAGGCCTGGCCGTGGGGCTGCCTTTGGGATTTCTCATCACCGCCATCCTCTGGATCAATGAGTTTCCCGACCTGGAGGCGGATGCGGCCGCGGCTAAACATCATTTGGTGGTGCGCCTGGGCTTGAAGCGCGCCCGCTGGGTTTATGCCGCCCTGATGCTGGCCTCGTTTTTAAGTCTTTTCCTCCTGATGGAAGCCTTTGGGCTGCCGGATCTGATCTTGGCCGCCCTGGCTCCCCTGCCCCTGGCGTTAAAGGCTATTCGCCTGGCCTGGCGTATTTCTCCCACCGACCCGGAGTTCATCCCGGCCCAGGCCCTGACCATTCAGACCCACTTCTTCGTGGGCCTTGCTCTAACTCTGGCAATGTTGTACGCCATCCGGTTTCGCTAAGGAGAACATAAGATGGATGCTCCGGTTCTGGTAGAAGTGACCCGGGACCCCTTGGTGGAGAGTTGCCACCGTGGCCAGATCGCCGTGGCGGACGCTGAGGGCCATCTCCATCACCACCTGGGGGACCCTAATGTTTTGGTCTGTATGCGGTCCCTGGCCAAGCCCTTTCAGGCCTTGCCCGTTTTAACCTCGGGGGCGGCCGCGGCCTTTGGCTTCGGACCTGCCGAGCTGGCCCTCTTTTCCGGTTCCCTGAACGGCCAGGATTTCCAGGTGGAACTGGTGACCCAGGTGCTGGCCCGGTTGGGGCTCACTCCGGAGGCCTTGCAGTGCGGCGCCCACCCGCCCTTGCACCGGCCCAGCGCCAAGGCCATGTCCCAGGCCGGAGTCCGGCCCACCGCCTTGCATCACACCTGCTCCGGCAAACATGCGGCCATGCTGGCCCTGTGCGTCCACCACGGCTGGCCCACTGCGGATTACCTGGACCTGGATCACCCGGTGCAGCGCCTCATTTTGAAAACCGTGGCCGAGTTCGCGGGGATGGCGCCGGAGCAGATCGTGGTGGCCATTGACGGTTGCACCGCGCCCGTCTTTTATGTGCCCCTGAAAAACATCGCCGCGGGGTTCGCCCGTCTGGCCGCGGCCCCCAAAGGCACGCCCACCGCGGCCCTGATGGAGGCTATCCTGGCCCATCCCCGCCATATTGCCGGAGATGAACGCATCGACACCGAGATCATGCTGGCTTTGCCCGGCAAAATCTTTGCCAAGACCGGCGGCGAAGGCGGTTATGCCCTGTCCGTGGTGGAAGGCGGTCTGGGGATCGGCATAAAGATCGAGGACGGCAACTTGAGGGCCCTTAACCCCACCATCATCGAAAGCCTGGACCAGTTGGGACTGCTTACCCCGGAGGCGAAAGAGAAGCTGGCCCCTCACCGGCAGTCGCCTATTTACAACTTTCGCAAAATCAAAGTGGGCGAAATCCGCCCGGTCTTTTCGCTGACAGGGTAGCAGATGAGTGGGGGGAGGGCCAGGGGCCTGAGGCCCCTGCCCTTCCCCCAAAAAGCCCGGAGCAAAAATGGCACAAGGACTGGCGGGGGAAATCGTTGGGTGGATCCAGGAGCAGGTGCGAGCCGCGGGCCTCAAAGGCGCGGTGAGCGGCATCAGCGGCGGCGTCGATTCCGCGGTGGTGGCCGCCCTGGCCAAACGCGCCCTGGGAGAGAACTACCTGGGCCTCATTCTCCCCTGCCACAGCCTGCCGGAGGATGTACAGGATGCCCGTAACGTAGCCCAACACCTTGGGGTAAATTACCAGGAAGTTAATCTGGACCCGGTTTTTGATTTACTGGTCGCTACTCTGCCACCGGGCTCGGCTATGGCCGTCGCCAATCTGAAGCCGCGCCTGAGGGCGGTCACCTGGTACTATTTTGCCGCCACTTACCATTACCTGGTTTTGGGGACCGGGAACAAATCGGAAATCGCGGTGGGCTACTTCACCAAGTACGGCGACGGCGCAGTGGATCTGCTGCCATTGGGCGACCTGCTCAAGACCGAGGTGTACGACCTGGCTCGGGAGCTTAAGCTGCCCGACTGGCTCCTGGCCAAGCCTCCTTCCGCGGGGCTGTGGGCCGGCCAGACGGATGAAGGCGAGATGGGGGTGACCTACGAAGAGCTGGATCGTTTCCTGGCCGCCGCCGGCCAGGGTGAGGCCCGTGTCCCTCCCGGGGTCCGGGAGCGTATCCTTAAGTTGCGGCGCCTCTCTGAACACAAACGCCGCCCCATCCCTGTTTTTCGGAAACAGCCAGGAGAAATCTGAAGGCGCGGGGGCTGGAAAGCCGCGGGTAGCTGCCCCATCCAAATAAAAGCCCTTGAATCTCTTCTAAATCGTGCTATAGTTCAAAGTTATGGGTGAACCTTGGATAAAACCAAGGGGTGTGATGCGGCCTTGAAGATTCTCTGGGCTCCATGGCGCATGGAATACATTCTGGGGGAGGATAAATCCCAAGGCTGCATCTTCTGTGCCCAACCGGGCGAGGATCTCAAGGAGCGGCTCGTTCTCTTCAGCGGCCGCCTCACCCGGGTGATGTTGAATAAGTACCCATACATCAATGGGCACCTGCTCATCTCCCCCCTGGTGCACCGGCCCGAGCTGGAGGACCTGTCCCAGGCGGAACTGTTGGATCTGATGTTGAAACTCCGGGAGTCCATCGCCATCCTGCGGCGGGTGATGCGCCCGGACGGGTTCAATGTGGGCCTCAACTTGGGGACGGTGGCGGGTGCCGGCGTAGAAAGCCACCTCCATTACCATGTAGTACCCCGGTGGAACGGTGATACCAATTTCATCCCGGTCTTTGCCGAGGTGCGGGTGATCCCGGAACACTTTCGCCAGACTTATGAGCGCCTGGCCCCGCACTTCCAGACCATCCCAGACGAGGAGCAATCATGCGTTTCATTAAAGTGATTATCTCTACCGTCATTGTCATCATCGGCATCGTCTTCATTGTCGAGAACCTGGAAGTGCTGACCCACACCATACAAGTGAAACTGGACCTGTATGTCCACACCTTCCAGAGTCCTGAGATCCACCTGTGGGTCCTGGTATTGTTCGCCTTTTTCCTGGGGGTATTCACTGCCTGCCTTTATGGCCTGTATGATTATATCAAGCAGCGCCAGACCAACCGCCAATTGAGACATAATCTGGAGATTTTAAGCCAGGAACTTAAGCGCGCCGGCACCGTGGCGGAGGCTGCGGCCGCCTCCTCCCAACCTGCAGCTTCCCCGCAGCCTAAATAATCCTGGGGGTGGGGCCACGAAAAGACAGTCCTTCCCCTTAAATAACGCTTCCCCCACCCTTTTTACCCAAGGTAAGGTTAAGCCGGGGCCTGAAGGCCCCGGCTTAACCCACTTAAGGGGTTGAGGCGGGGCTCTGGAGGAAGGGCGCCGGAGCCCGCGGTCCTAAGCTCCCCGCAACCCCCTTGATATTAGCTGCCATGTCGGATTACCCCACGGACAAGACCACCCCCATGCTGCGGCAGTACCTGGATCTCAAGAACCGGTACGCCGACGCCCTGGTGCTGTTCCAGATGGGGGATTTCTACGAGACCTTTTTCGGCGACGCCGAAAAGGCCGCGGCGGCCCTGAACATTGCCCTCACCAGCCGCAGCCGCCAGGGGGAGGAGCGCATCCCCATGGCCGGGTTCCCCATCCACGCCGCCCAGGCCTACATCTCCCGCCTGCTGGACCAGGGCTTCAAGGTGGTGGTCTGCGACCAGACGGAAGACCCGGCCCTGGCCAAGGGACTGGTGCGCCGGGAAGTGACCCGCATCCTGACCCAGGGCACCCTGGTGGATCTGGCCGCCCTGGACGCCCGCACTGACAACTATCTGGCGGCGGTGGCCCTTAAGGAGCAGAAGTGGGGTCTGGCTTATTTGGAGCTGTCCACCGGGGAGTTCCGCCTCACCGAAGGGGAGGGGCCCGATTCCCTGGGAGACGAGCTCTGGCGCCTTAAGCCCGCGGAAATCCTGGTGCCAGAGCATCAGGAGCATGAGCTGTTGAGCGCCGCCCTGTCTCCCTTTGCCGCCCCTCCCACCCAGAGGGCGGTGTCCCGGTATGCCTTCGATCTCGAGGCGGCCCGGCGGGAGTTGGGGCGCACCCTGGGCACCCTCTTTCTGGACGGCTTCGGCCTGGAGGCTTACCGGCTGGGGGTGGCCGCGGCCGGGGCCATCCTGCGCTATCTTCAGGATTCCCGCACGCTTAACCTGCCCCATCTGGACCGCCTCCTCCCTTACCGCCGGGAAGACTTCCTGGAGTTGGACGAGGCCACCTTAAGGCATCTGGAGATCTTTGAAACCTGGCGGGCCCGCAGCCGCCAGGGCTCCTTGCTGGAGGTGCTGGACGCCACCGTCACCCCCATGGGGGCCAGGAGACTGTCCCACTGGCTGCGCTATCCTCTAAAAGACCTGGCCTTAATCGAGGCCCGGCTGGACGGGGTGGAATTCTTCAAGGAAAGCAGCTTGCTGAGGCAACGCTGGCGCCAGACCCTGAAAGGCCTGGGGGACCTGGAGCGCCTCACCGCCCGGGTGGCCCTGGAACAGGCCACCCCCCGGGAGGTGGACGCCATCCATCAGGCCCTGGCTCGGGTACCCCTCTTAAAGGCATTGCTACCCCGAAGAGCTCCCCTCCCTGGTGGCGGAGACCGCCGGGGATCTGGACCCGCTGCCCGACCTGCAGGACTTGATGGCCCGGGCCCTGGTGGACGACCCCCCGCCCACCCTCCAGGCGGGAGGAGTCATCCGGGAGGGTTATGACCCCGAGCTGGACGAACTCATCCGGCTTTCCCGGGAAGGCAAGGAGTGGATCGCCCGCCTGGAGGGCCAGGAACGGAGCCGCACCGGCATCAACTCCCTTAAGGTCAGATACAATAAAGTTTTCGGTTACTACCTGGAGGTGTCCCGGGCCAACCTGCACCTGGTGCCCCCCGATTACATCCGCAAGCAAACCCTGGTCAATGCCGAACGCTTCATCACCGCGGCCTTAAAAGAATATGAGTCCCGGGTCCTGGGGGCCGAGGAGGCCCGCACCAAGCGGGAGATGGAGCTCTTTCAGGAGCTCCGAAGGCGTTTGGGCCAGGAGGCCCCGCGCCTCAAGCAAGTGGCCCAGGCCCTGGGGACTCTGGACGTCCTGGCGGGCCTGGCCGAAGTGGCCGCGCTCCATCAATACTGCCGCCCCCAGGTGGTGGCCGAGCCGGTGCTGCGCCTGAGTCAGAGCCGCCACCCGGTCCTGGAGCGGGTTCTGCCTCCCGGCGGTTTCGTGCCCAACGACATCTCCCTAAACGACCAATCCCAGGTCCTCATCGTCACCGGTCCCAATATGTCCGGCAAGTCCACCATCCTCAGGCAAGTGGCTCTGACCGTGCTGCTGGCCCACCTGGGGAGCTTTGTGCCGGCCCAGGCCGCCCTCATAGGGCTCACCGACCGCATCTTCACCCGGGTGGGGGCGGTGGACGATATCGGCCGGGGCCAGAGCACCTTTTTGGTGGAGATGCACGAAACCGCCCGCATCCTGCACCAGGCCACGCCCCGCAGCCTGGTGATCCTGGACGAGATCGGCCGGGGCACCAGCACCTTCGACGGCCTGGCCCTGGCCTGGGCCGTGGCGGAACGCCTCCATGACCTGGAGGGAGTGGGGGTTAAGACCCTGTTCGCCACCCACTATCAGGAGCTCACGGAATTGACCCGCCTGAAGGCCCGGGTGCGCAATTTCCAGGTCCTGGTGACGGAATCGGGGCAAAACATCGTCTTCCTGCATCAATTGGCCCCGGGTGCGGCTTCCCAGAGTTATGGCATCCAGGTGGCCCGGCTCGCCGGGGTCCCCCCGGAGGTCATCGCCCGGGCCCAGGAGGTCCTGGAGAATCTGGAGGCCGGCAGCCTGGACCCCATGGGGCTCCCCCGCCTGGCCCGCTCCCGGCGCCGCCCGGCCCGGGAACTGCCCCACCCCTCCTTGTTCGGCGACCCTGAAGAGCGCTGAGGGAGCGAGGCTGGGTCAGCCCGTGGGCAGGATCTGACCAGGCCTAATGCGAAGTGCCGTAATTACATGACATTTAGGCAAGTATTATTGCACTGCTTACCCAAGAGAAAAATGGGGATATAATGTAACCCTTTGTAGGCCCCCTAAGTCCCGCGCCAAAAAAGGGGGACTTAAGGCAAGCCTCGGCAAATCACGGCAAAGTATTTACCATGGCAATTTACGGGACATAACATTAGAAATCCGGGCCGCGCCCGGCCATTTTGGCCAGGCCGGGCCGGGACTGCGGTAATGGGCTACTGAGTGACTGCCCCTGGAAGATATTTCGGCGCGGCTTGAGGGCGGAGAACCTTTTTCCCCCTTGACAAGCCCGGGTTTTTTCCACAGAATTAATCTCAAGAGCGGGAATAACTCAGCGGTAGAGTGCAACCTTGCCAAGGTTGAAGTCGCGGGTTCAAATCCCGTTTCCCGCTCCAGAGGCGGCATAGCCAAGAGGTAAGGCAGCGGTCTGCAAAACCGTTATTCACCGGTTCGAATCCGGTTGCCGCCTCCAATAATTTCAAGCACCTAGCCACAACCTGATCCCCTTTCATTCTTCTTTGGGTGCGGATAGAGCGCCAGTTGGCCCCGGTGAGTGGAAAACGCCGGGGCTAAATTTTTCCTGGCCAGGAAGTATCATCTTTTGGTAATTTTTCTTGCAACTGCGAGGCGTAAGGAGGGGTGAAACGGATATACCCCAGGGAGGTATGGGCGTGAACTGGAAAGAGGCTGACCAGGGGAAGGAGATTAATCTCCTGGAAAACCTTGGGCAAGACGGTCTCCTGGAAGTCACCCAAAATCAACCCGGACGGGCCGGATATTGGGGCTAATATTAAAACTGGGGGTGATTTTTACCTTGGTTCTGTTTAGCGCCTGCGTGTCCACCGGGCCTAAAGCCATTACCGATCAGAGGCTAATCTCCCAGATCCAGGTGGATAAATCCACCGAGGCGGAGGTTACTGAGCTTCTGGGTCTTCCGGAAACGGTCTCTCATCCCCCAAATAAGATAGTCTGGAAATATTTTTATCGGACCAACCTCCCCAGCCTCCCCAGCTATATTCCCGTAGTAAAGGTCTTCCGCAGTGATCTTCATCAAGAGACCCAAATTCTCGCGGTTACCTTTAACCAGGAGGGCCTAGTAAAGGGTCTCGAATGCCAGGAAGTCGTTAGCCGGGAGGATAGCCCCGGACCTTATTAGCAGGCTGTTGAAAAAGGGTTTTGTAGGGGGAGGGCCAGGGACCTGAGGTCGAATGGGCCTTCGGCCCATTTTTATGATACGGGTCATTTGCTAGCGCAAATGACCTGCCCCCTCCCAACCCGCTTAAGGGTTAAGGGAAGACAGGGCTAAGGCCCTGACTTCCCTTAATAAAATAAAATTATCATAAGGGGTTGGGGGAGAGGGTTTGGGAGAGGGGGCAGGGGCCTGTGGCCCCTGGCCCCCTCTCCCAAGACATTTTTCAACACCCTTTTAGATACCTTCACTGCACGATGGTGACGACGCCGCTCCGAAACTGTTGGGCCACCTTATAGGAGACGCTTCCCAAGACCAGGGCTCGGGCGGTTCCCAGCCCCCGGCGCCCCAGCACGATGTTGCGGCAGCCGCTGAGTTCCGCCTCCCGGAGGATGTCGTCCGCCACGTCATAGGATCTTTGGAAGAATTTGCTGGTCACCGCCTCCGGGGGGATGCCGGCCTGGGCCAGGCGCTCCCGGGCCCGGCGCACCAGGCTGTTCCATTTCTTTTCCTGCTCCACCTGCCAGGCCACTACCAGGCGCTGCTGGGTCTTGGGGTCTATCTTTTCCAGGGCCGAGGTCAACATCCTGGAAAACCGGCGGCTGCCCACCAAGATATGCAGGAGGGTGACTTCGATCCCCGGGATCTGACCAAAGGTCTGGGCCACATATTCCACGGCATGCCAGGCCCCTTCAGAGTGATCCAGGGCGATCAACACCCGCTGGGTCATGCCTGCCTCCTTCCCGGCCAGATAAACGTCCTCAATCAACCACCGCCTGCTCCGGATGTCAACGGATTATCCGGCGTCCTGCCTTTCCCCGCCTCTTTGGGCAAGTTGAGACCTCTGAAAAAGTCATCTTGAGGGAGGGGGCCAGGGGTCGCAGACCGCTTACAATCCCTCCCTCAAGCTCCCTCCCCCAACCCCTTGCAGGGTTAGAAAATGGCTGGAAAGTCGGGGCCATAGGCCCCGCCTTTCCAGCCCCTTCTGCGGGTTGGAAGGGGGGCAGGTCATTTGCGCTAGCAAATGACCAGTATCATAAAAATGGGCCGAAGGCCCATTCGACCTCAGGTCCCTGGCCCTCCCCCCACGAACCCATTTCGCAGAGCTCTCCAAGTTCTCTTTCTGCGGCCCGTAATTCTCGTGTCGACGGCAAGATTTCCCTTGGAAAAATCTGGGTTTTAGGGTCAAGGCAAGCTAAATCCCTCCGGAAGGAGTTCATCTGCCCGCATCTCTTTTAATCCATCATCCCCCTCAAAGAAAACCACCGCCTCTGGCCCGAACTCCAGGATCACCTGCCGACAGGCGCCACACGGGGGAAAAGGGGTGCTCCCTTCATTGACCACCGCCAGGGCCCGGATTCTCATAGCCTCACCTTCTTGGGCCACCGCCGCAAAGATGGCGGCCCGCTCAGCGCAGATCGTCAGTCCATAGGAAGCGTTCTCCACATTGGCGCCGGCAAAGATATTCCCCTGGTGGGTCAGGAGCGCGGCTCCCACCCGGTTCTGGGAGTAGGGGGCGTAAGCGTTTTTCCAGGCCTCACGCGCTACCCCTAAAAGACTCGAGCTCACCTCGGCAGTTGACCCCAAAGATGGCATTCCTGGTCCCCTCGCTCCAAGAAGGTAATCGCCTCTTGATCCGGTGCTGCTAAAGCCTTTTTAGTCAAATATGCCGCCTTAGTCAATGGCCACTGGTTCTCTCTAGCAACCCCCGCTCCAGAAGCTTGACAGTGGAGGCCGGGGGCCTTACTTGAACTGAGTATGGGGAGGCCCCTCGGGCCCGGCCCCGGGGCCGCTTCCCTGGTTATTATTAAGTAAGCCATTTTTTTCTTTACCTTCAAACCGAATTTTTTTATAAATTAGGTTAATTAGCCCATCGGCGAGCGAGTCTGCCCAGCCCCTCAGCGGGCTAAAGGAGTACACCCCCAAGGAGTAAGGCGGCATATGAATAAGTCGCAACTCATCGAGGCCCTGGCCAAAGCTGAAAACATCACCCTGAAAAAGGCGGAAATGGTGGTCAACGCCGTGTTCGAGAACATGGCGGAAGCCCTGGTGCAAAAAGAACGCATCGAAATCCGCGGCTTTGGCAGCTTTAAAGTCAAATTTTATAGCGGCTATAAGGGCCGGAATCCCAAGACCGGGGAACTCATCAAGGTGGACGGCAAAAGACTGCCTTTCTTTAAGGTAGGCAAAGAAATGAGGGAACTCGTCGATCTCTAATCCAGTTTCGCAACCTGGTCGTGCTAGACGGGGAGCTAGCGGTGCCCTGTAACCCGAGAACCGCTTACGCGGGGTTGAAGCCCCTCCCCGAGGGTCGCAGCGCAACCGACGGGTACTGACCCGGGTGGCGGATTGGACCCCACGCAACCGACGCTTGTGAAACCCCGTCAGGTCCGGGAGGAAGCAGCGGTAAGCAAGGCGGTCGGTGTCGTGGTGGCTGCTAATCCTTAAACCCCCTGGCCACGCCCCCGGCTGAGGCGGATTCGAAGGAGGGTGCACGGCCAGGCTTATCTCCTTTCCCTATTCCTCATCTAACTTGTTACACCCTCCCGGTCTCCCCTGGTTTCCGACACCGAAGCGAAATTTCTGGAAATTTCTGGATTTCCCTGAATCCCCACTCCATCTTGCCTCGGCTTTCCCTAATTCACCATTTGGTGCGGCCGGGATACTACTTCTGGCAACTTGATTCTCAGACTGGCCCGACTTCGTTCAATCTTTCACCAAAAAAACTATTTTTGGAAAAATATGTGCTAAAATGGCACCAACCTTGACTGGGATGTCTTTTGTTAAAGAGTAGCTTGCTTAGAAAAAACAGGTCCTGAACCAGATTAGCTAGGCGCTAACTGCGGCCCCATTTCGGCAGGCCGCCCCACCTCAAGCGAGGAACTGGTGATGATGAAAACATATGGTCCAAGGATGATGGCGATTTTCTGCTTGGGGCTGGGGGCGATCCTCTGCTGGGGCAACCCGGCTTGGGCCCTTCATGGAGCCCAGGTGGCCATTTATAACGACCTCAGTGCGCCCTCTGGCCAAAGCGGAGGCTGGCAGGACGGGCTCACCGCCATCGAACACATGCTGACCTGGGCGGGAATTACTTATGAAGAAATAACCTATACCGATCTCAACAAGAGTACTCAAAACTTTTCCGATCTTTATAAGGTCATGATTTTTCCGGGTGGGTATGCCTATTATTACAATTATTGGATCAGTGAGGCCGGGAAAACCCGGATACGGAACTTTGTCGCCAACGGCGGCGGCTACCTGGGTATTTGCGCCGGTGCTTATTTTGCGTCCGACAAAGTGACCTGGTATGGGGTGACCTATGACGACAGTTTTATGACCAACGCCTACGGCGAATCTACCGGCTATGATTTGGACCTTTTTTCAGGAACCGCGATTGGCCCTCTGGATGACATCGCCAACTATGCCCCGACCAATATAATATACTATGGCCACCTTCAATTTTAGTGGGAGTAACGACGTCCTATCCGGGTACAAATCTACTCCCTATTCCGAGGATATTCTTTACTACGGGGGGCCGTATTTTTCCATAACTCCGGCCCCAACGTGCAGACCCTGGCCACTTACAAATATAATGGCGAGCCCGGCGTGGTCGCCTCTACTTATGGTTCCGGGAAGGTCGTGCTCTTTGGCCCCCATGCGGAGATTGAAGAGGATTCCAACCGGGACGGGACCTCTTTTGGCAAGTCCTTAGATGACAATGATTCCGACTGGCGGATGATGCAATATGTCCTGAGCTGGCTGGGCGCAAGCTCCTCCAGCTCCGTCAGCGGGGACTATAGCCGCTATGACTTCACCTTTAATTATAACAGTGGCAGCGGCGACTATTACACCGGCTATGTATATGCGCCCACCTCGTTTGAGACTTCACAGGGAGGGTTCCTCAGCGTGGGGACTTACCTGTATCTCCAGCCCCAGGCGCTTTGGGCCAGCGGCTACCATAGCCTCAATGGGGGTTATTACTGCATTACCAGCATTACCGATGGCTATGACTCCGGCTACGACAAACAGAGTTACATCACCTCTTACTATGACGCCTCGGCCCAGTCCACTTTGGAGGTAAATACCAGTACTTCTCTCCTCAGCTATGTCAACGGCCATATTCATGTGTCTGACCGGACCTTGAATTACGAGTCCGGCTATGCCATCAGCGGCTCCCAGCATGATACCTTCAGCGTTTATAAAGAAGCGAATGTCACCTTAAGCGCCAGTGCGCCCCCCAGCCCGGTGGCCTCCAGCCCGGCAACCCTGACATATGCCACCAGCCAGGCAGTCTGGGCCGCCTACTGGAGCCAGGCCGACAGCCTGACGGAGAAAGAGAAGTAAAGATTAAAAGTAATCCTTAAATACCCGAGGCAGGGTCAATCCTGGCCCGGCCTTTTTTGCGCCCAAATGGCCCCCGAAGACCCTAGGAGAGGCCATCTCCCACCAGGCCAGGTAAAACCCATAAGCCCCACCTTCGCAACTCCATATGCGGTGGGCACAAAGCTCCTAGATGATTCTATTTATTTGACACTCCTAGAAGGGTGTTGAAAGTGTCTTGGGAGAGGGGGCCAGGGGTCGCAGAACCCTGCTCCCTCTCCCAAACCCTCTCCCCCAACCCCTTATGATAATATTATTTTGTTAAAGGAAGTCAGGGCCTTAGCCCTGTCTTCCCTTAACCCTTAAGCGGGTTGGGAGGGGGGTGTGGGGGGAGGGCAGGGGCGCATTACCAGTGGCCCTGGCCCTCCCCCCACAAAACCCTTTTTCAACAGGTTGATAGAGAAGTGTGCTGTGATGGCATATCCATAAAGCCAAACCCGTCGTAAGGCGGGGACGGAAAGCCACGGGTCTTAGAGTAGCTGAGATAGCCGGGTTGCCTGGGAAGGCGGCTCGGTTTTTTGCTGCCGTCTATCCCTGCAGTCGGGGAGAACAACAAGTCGCCTTGATTTCACCAACCCCGCCACAAAAATTTCCGGCGCTCGGCGGAGTCTAAAACTTTCTCGCAGGATTCCCAGTTTACCTTCTCAATTTTCTGATGGTACTTGCTCTCAATGGGATGGGATGGGATGAGAATAAAAAAAGGGCCGGCGTTATTTTTTAACATTATTTTACCTATACAATATTAATTGTAAAATAATAAAATGTGCATAAAAAAGTTGACAAAAAAATAAAATGTATTATTAATAAAATAAAACTGCGTTTCCCCCAGGTTAACCCTAACTTAGGAGGAACCCATGTGAAACAGGCCGCCCGCAGCACCTACTGAGTGCACGGCGGCTTTTTATTTCCTGACCCGGGGGCAGAAGAGCAACTCTCAGTTGGTTGCGCCTCCAATCCTGACTGGTGGGTATCGCTCATGCTTGTCCCCCTCGAACTGGCCCCCCAGTCACGGGAGTTACGCTCACCGGTATAACAATAAACCCTTGGAGCAGCTTCTTACCAGGGGGCGTGTTTTGTTTCAGGGCAGTTGCAGTTCCACCGGGATAGGCCAAACTATCCTAAGAGAGAGGACATTATGAAGAAAAAGGGCCTGTGAGCCATTTATCTTATACTGGTGGTAGTCTTTCTGCTGGTGTTTTCTCTGGCCCCCGGGGTCGGGGCAATACAGTATCACTGCCATGCTGGGCACCTTGGGCGGATATACAAGCGGTGCCTCCGACATCAACAACAGCGGCCAGGTGGTGGGATATTCAACCACCGCCTCTGGTTATACGCATGCCTTTCTCTATTCCGGCGGCACCATGACCGACCTGGGTACCTTGGGCGGGAGCTACGGGAATGTTACGCGAGGCTATCAACGACAGCGGCCAGATCGTGGGCTTCAGCGTCGCCGTCTACGGTTATTACTACGCCTTTCTCTATTCTGGCGGCGTCATGAGCGACCTGGGCTCCCTAGGGGGGGGTGTTAGTGATTGCCCATGACATCAATGACATCGGCCAGGTGGTGGGACAGTCATGTCATAACCTCTGGTTAGTCATGCCTTTCTCTATTCCGGCGGCGTCATGAGCGACCTGGGCTCCCTGGGCGGGGGGGATTTGAGCTTTGCCTATGGCATCAATGACCGCGGCCAGGTCGTGGGAGATGGCAAGCACAGCCTCTGGTAATCATGCCTTTCTCTATTCCGGCGGCGTCATGAGCGACCTGGGCACCCTGGGCGGGAGCTACAGCGGGGCCTACGCCATCAACGACAGCGGCCAGGTGGTGGGATATTATCATATAGCCTATAGCCTGTTAATCATGCCTTTCTCTATTCCGGGGGCGTCATGAGCGACCTGGGCACCTTGGGAGGGAAATTATAGCTATGCCTACGACATCAACGACAGCGGCCAGGTGGTGGGATATTCAACCACAGCCTCTGGTGATTCTCATGCCTTTCTCTATTCCGGCACCACCATGTATGACCTCAATGACCTGACGGTGGATCGCGGCGATGTCACGCTTACAAGTGCCGCGGCCATTAACGATTCCGGGCAGATCGTGGCTTCTGCCTCCGATGGCCATGCCTACCTGCTGACGCCAAGCTCAAACTACGCGGTGCTTTTCAGCGGAAGCAATGAGGCCGAGTTTACTCAAGAAATAGAAAGAATGTGGAATATTTGCAAGAATCAACTGGGATATGCGGAAGAAGATATTTACATCCTCTTCGCGGACGGTTCGGGTTTGGACGCGACGATTACCAATAGTAAGACGCATATTGAAGCAGCAACTAAAGAAAACCTGAAAGCCCTTCTCTCCGGTCTGGTCATGACCGAGGAGAGCACTTTCTATTTTTATTCATCCGGTGATGGAGGCAATGAAGACAGGCCTACAACTCTCTCCTCTGATAACGTATTCCTTAGCCGCCTGGAATGATGAGGATATCCAAGATGACGAGCTTGCTTCGTGGGTCAATGGGTTGCAGGCGGGCCAGGCGGTTTTTGCCTTCAGCGAGTGTTTTGGGGGGGGCATGGCGGATGATCTGACTTTGAAAGAAGGGTGGTTTGCCGCCTGGGCTGCAGATTACTATGAAACTTCTAATTATGGTAGACATACTGACTGGGCCGATGTCTGGGTCAAGGGTTTGGAGCAACAAGGGTTGCGCTCCACCTATTCCCTGGGGCAATATGCCCTGGAAAATGATGATTACGGGCCATATAAAACCTGGGGGACTACCTTGTCAACGCTTCCATCCATCTATTATTTTACCTTTACCTTCAGCGAGGGAGACTGCTACACCGGGAAGGTTTACACGAGGCAAGTGGAACATCCGAGTTATGAAGGGTCTGACTTTGTGTTCAACGAGAAGGGCACCCAGGAATACACCAGCTCCGGGTCACTCAGCACTGATACCTTATATTACCTTGGCCAAAGCGAGGAGGTGGCGGCGGAGGACGGCCAGACAGGGACTTACCAGATCACGGGATGTGATTACATTGAAAGTGAATTTATCCTCGGCCTGGTATATGTTGACACCTACTATGATGCCGAGAGCGGCAATACCTACACCCCGGTGAGCAACGGCAGTGCGGTGGGCACCAATTACCTCAAAAGCGAGCACGACTATATCATTCAGGACGGGGTCTCCGAGTATTACTTCGGCGGCGGCTATTATGAGGCGGACTTAACCGCCTATGCCTACACTTTCACCTTTACCTACGGCGATGGGGATTACTACAAGGGCACGGTCTATGCGGCGCCGGAATATGGGTATTACACCGGCTACACCCAGACCGTCACCGATGAGAACGGCCAGACTGGCACCTACACCATCACCGGGGTCACCCCCGGCTTTGATGTGAGCCTGGCCGGTGAAGTCTATGTGACCAGCTACTATGATTACGAGAGCGGCAAGCCCTATACCCCGGTGGGCATCGGCACCGCAGTGGGAATAGACTATCTGTGGAGCGAGTCAGACTATATCATCCAGAGTGGGATCACCGACTACCTCTTTGGCAACAGCGGCGGCACCTTCTACGAGGCGGACTTAGTCTCTTACGCTTATAACTTCACCTTCAGCTACAGCGGTTTAGACTCCTATACGGGCACGGTCTATGCCGAGCCGGAGTATGGCTATTACCTGACCTCCACCCTGACCACCAACGCCGAGGGGGGCCAGACTGGCACCTACATGATTACCGGGGTAAGCACCGGCTTTGATGTGAGCCTGGCCGGTGAGGTCTATGTGACCAGCTACTATGATTACGAGAGTGGCAGGACCTATACCCCGGTGAGCAACGGCACCGCGGTGGGAACCAGCTACCTGGGCAGCGAGCACGACTATATCATTAAGAGCGGCGTGCCGGAGTATCTCTTTGGCAAGAGCGGGGCCACCTTCTATGAGGCAGACCTGGTCTCCTACGCCTATTCTTACAAACTTACCTATGGCGATGGGGATTACTACACCGGCACGGTCTACGCCGCGCCGGAGTACGGTTACTTCAACGGCTATACCAAGACCACTACGGATGAGAACGGCCAGAGCGGCACCTACACTATCAACCAGGTCACCACCGGCTTTGGTGTGAGCCTGGCCGGCCAGGTCTTCGTGACCAGCTATTCCGACAAGGAGAGCGGCAAGAGCTACACGCCCTTGGGGAGCACCGGGTCTTTGGGAAGCAGTTATTTGGCGAGCGAATCCGGCTACCTCATCAAGTCGGGGGTCACTGACTTCTACTTTGGCGGCGGGTACTACGAGGCGGACCTGGGCGGCCTCTACACCTTCACCTTCAACTACGGGACGACGGGGATTCCTATACCGGTAAGGTCTATGCGAGCCAGGGTTCTAAGACATGACGGACTCACCTATGCCGTGAACAACACCAAGACCCTCACCGATGAACAAGGCGCCCAGGGCACCTACAAGCTCACCGGGATCGAGTATGTGGAGGATGTCAGCCAGGCCGGCCAGGTCTTGGTGACCAGCTATTCCGACAAGGAGAGCGGCAAGACCTTTACTCCGGTGAGCAACGGCACCGCCATAGGCACAGAGTACCTGGGGAGTGAGGTTGATTATATTATTGAAAAGGACATTCCAGAGTTTGAATTCGGGAAGGATACCGATGGGATTTTTTATGAGGCCGACGTCGGCGACTACAGCCACTATGACTTCACCTTTTCCTATAACAACGGCAGCGGCGACTACTACACCGGCTATGTCTATGCGCCCACCTCTTTTGAAACCTACGGGTGTATTACCGTAGGAACATTGCTTCAATACGAACCTGAACCTATGGGAGGTGCATCTTTAGGTGGTTATTATTACATTACCGCCATTACCGACGGTTATGCCTCTTCTTACGATAAGAAGAGCTACATTACCGCATACTATGACGCCGATACCGCCAAGGCCAGCCTGGGAGTGAATAGCGACGGCTCCGCCACGGCCGCTAATATTTATGTGGCGAGCCGCACCGCGGCCTATGAAACCGGTTATGCCATCAGCGGTACCAACCATGGGGCCTTCAGTCCCTATACCGAAGCCGACGTCAATTCCGGCGGCGCCATGGCCGATCTGGGGCTCTTGGGTGGAAGTGAGAGCTACGCCAGGGGCATCAATGACAGCGGCCAGATCGTCGGAGATTCAGCAACTTCCTCTAATCATCTCCATGCCTTTCTCTATGCCAACGGCGCCATGACCGACCTGGGCACCTGGGCGGATATTAGCTACGCCTTAGGCATCAATGACAGCGGCCAGATCGTCGGAGATTCAGCAACTTCCTCTTAATTATCTCCATGCCTTTCTCTATGCCAACGGCGACATGACCGACCTGGGCACTCTGGGTGGATATAATAGCGAGGCCGTCGACATCAATGACAGCGGCCAGATCGTCGGAGGTTCATCAACTTCCTCTGTTGCTTACCATGCCTTTCTCTATGCCAACGGTCGCCATGACCGACCTGGGCACCCTGGGCGGATCTGATAGCTACGCCTATGGCATCAATGACAGCGGCCAGATCGTCGGAGGTTCCTACACTTCCTCTGGTGATTATCATGCCTTTCTCTATGCCAATGGCGCCATGGCCGACCTGGGCACCCTGGGCGGAGATTCTTAGGACCGCCTGGGGCATCAATGACAGCGGCCAGATCGTCGGATATTCAACAACTTCCACTGGTGATTACCATGCCTTTCTCTATGCCAACGGCGCCATGACCGACCTGGGCACCCTGGGCGGAAGTTTTAGCTGTGCCCGCGGCATCAACGACAGCGGCCAGATCGTCGGATATTCAACAACTTCCACTGGTGATTACCATGCCTTTCTTATGCCAACGGCGTCATGACCGACCTGGGCACCCTGGGGGGAGATTATAGCCGCGCCTATGGCATCAATGACAACGGCCTGATCGTCGGAGATTCCTACACTTCCACTGGTTATTCCCATGCCTTTCTCTATTAGATTCTCGGGCCAGCCAATGCCTACAGCTTCAAGTTAACCTACGACAATGGCGACTATTACACCGGCACCGTCTATGCTATCAGCAATGGTAAGTATGATACCTTCAGCGTTTATAAAGAAGCGAATGTCACCTTAAGCGCCAGTGCGCCCCCCAGCCCCGCGGCCTCCAGCCCGGCAACCCTGACATATGCCACCAGCCAGGCGGTCTGGGCCGCCTACTGGAGCCAGGCCGACAGCCTGGCTGGAGGAAGAGACGCTAAAGAGCGAAAGATCAATCTTAAATAATACCAGGCAGGGCCGGCCCTGGCCCTGCCTTTTTTATGTCTCTTTCGTCTTCCTCAATATACCTATCCTACCCTTTTTGACATCCTGGAAAAAATTTAGTTCAAGGCTTCCCTTTCCTTGACTGGTGCGGTATTTGTGATAATATGAACATAATTTCCCTCGCAAATATATTATTAATTGTAAAATTAATAACTTAGGAGCAAGTCCATGGATTTTCGTACCGTGAACACCACCTGTTCCTACTGCGGCTGCGGCTGCGGCATCTTGTTGGAGGTCTTGAACGAAGACATCATTGCCTCCCTGCCGGTGAAGACCCACCCGGTGAGCCAGGGCAGCCTCTGCATCAAGGGTTGGAATATCCATGAGTTCATCGGCAGCGACCAGCGCCTGAAGCAGCCGCTGCTGCGTAAAAATGGGGAACTGGTGCCGGTTAGTTGGGACGAAGCCTTGGACGCGGCCGCCCAGGGGCTGAAAAAGGCAGTGGCGCAATACGGCCCCGACTCGGTGGCGGTGCTGGCCTCCGCCAAGGTAACCAACGAGGAAAATTATCTCATCCAGCAATTTACCCGGGCCGCTCTGGGCACCAATAACGTCGATCACTGCGCCCGTCTCTGACACAGCTCCACCGTGGTCGGTCTGGCCGCGGCCTTCGGTTCCGGCGCCATGACCAACTCCCTGCCGGAGCTGGCCCACGCTAAAGCCATCTTTGTCATCGGCTCCAATACCACTGAGGCCCACCCCATCGCCGCCAAGTGGATCTTCCGGGGCCAGGCCAACGGGGCCAAGCTCATCGTGGCCGACCCTCGCTGGATTCAACTGTCGGACCTGGCGGACGTGGCGGTGCAGCAGCGCCTGGGAAGCGACGTGGCCCTGATCAACGGCATGATGCACCTCATCCTCAAGGAAGGCTGGCACGACCAGGAGTACGTGGCCGAGCGCACCGAAGGCTTTGAGGAGCTGGCCGCCAAGCTCAAGGAGTATACCCCCGAGAAGGTGGCCCAGATTACCGGGGTGGAACCGGCCACCCTGCGCCAGATGGCCGAACTCTTTGCCAAGAACAAACCCGCGGCCATCATCTATGCCATGGGCATCACCCAGCACACCACCGGGGTGGACAACGTCAAGTCCCTGGCCAATCTGGCCATGCTCACCGGCAATGTGGGAGTGGCCTCAAGCGGAGTCAACCCTTTAAGGGGTCAGAATAACGTCCAGGGGGCCTGTGACATGGGCGGCCTGCCCAACGTCTTCACGGGTTATCAACCCGTGGCCGACGAGGCTGCCAATGCCAAGTTCTCCCAGGTCTGGGGCCGGGAATTGCCGAAAAAACCAGGGCTCACCATCCTGGAGATGTTTGCGGGCATCGATGACGGCAAAATCAAGGCCCTCTACGTGGTGGGGGAAAACCCCATGGTCACCGACCCGGACCTGCACCACGTGGAGGCGGCCTTAAAGAAACTGGATACCTTCATTGTCCAGGACTTGTTCCTGTCCCAGACGGCCAGGCTGGCCCAGGTGGTGCTGCCCGGCACCTCCTTTGCCGAAAAAGACGGCACCTTCACCAATACCGAGCGGCGGGTGCTGCTGGTGCGCCAGGCCATCCCTCCCATCGGCGAGTCCCGTCCGGACTGGGAGATTATCCAGGATTTGTCTACCCGGCTCGGCTATCCCATGACTTATAGGTCGCCTGAAGAGATTTTTAATGAAATGCGCCAGCTTACCCCCAGCTATGCGGGCATGACTTACGAGCGGCTGGCCGCGGCTGGGCTGCAATGGCCCTGCCCCACCCCGGAACACCCCGGGACTCTATACCTGCACAAGGACCGCTTCACTCGGGGCAAAGGCCTGTTCCACGCCATCGACTACAAGCCGCCGGCAGAATTAGCCGATGCGGATTATCCCATGCTCCTCACCACGGGGCGCTCCTTCGTGCATTTCCATTCCGGCACCATGTCCCGGGTCTCCCCCTCCTTGCACCGGGAGCTGGAGACCGGCTACATGGAGATCAATCCCGAAGACGCCCGGACCATGGCCATTAAAGACGGGGAGCGGGTCAAGGTCAGCTCCCGCCGGGGGGAAATCCAGATCAAGGCCAAAGTGAGCCGCAAGGTGGACCGGGGCGTGGTCTTCATCCCCTTCCACTTTGCCGAGATGGCCGCCAATATCCTCACCAACCCGGCTTACGACCCGGTAGCCAAAATTCCGGAATATAAAGTCTGCGCCGTGAAAGTGGAGAAGTTAGCGGCCTAGAGAAGAAGTGTTGGGGAGGGGGCTAAGGGCCACAGGCCCACTTACCCCCTCCCCAAACCCCTCCCCCAATCCCTTAAGAGGGGTGGGGAGGGCTTGGGAGCAAAGATGCACCCAAGCCCTCCCCACCCCTTCGCCTTTTGGGGAATGGATGGCGATTCTGGCAGGTTAAGAGACCTCAGGATTATGAATGGATATCACTGGATCAACTAAGAAAAAAGATAATTAATGACCTTTCTAAAGAAGTACTAGATTCCCTTTCGGAGTAGGACAACTAATCTCGCTTTTTACCGAAAACCGAAAACAGAAAACTGCTATTCCCCTGGCCCTCCCCCCAATTCTTTTACTCCCTCCCCCACCATTAGTGCCGCAACTGGGGCGATATGGAGGAGCAGGCGGTCCAGGGTGCTCCGGACGTATTGGGGGAATTCCTCGGCGGAAGTAGGGGCCAGGGCGTAGGCCAGGATTATGGCCACCATATTGCCGCCCAGGAAGAGAACCAAAAACAGGCGGGGGGAGTTCCAGCAGCGTCTGCCGCTCAGGATCAGGGCCACGGCCAGGGTTGGCCAAAAGATCCCGAAATAATATGGGTTAAACAAGCCCCCCAGGAAGTAGGGGAAAGATTGCAGCAACTGAGAGGGATAAAAGTTCAAGATATGGTCCGAGCCCCCCTCTAGGTGATGCCAGACGGAGAAGAGCTTCCAGGGTAGAAAACCCGCGGCCAGTCCGGCCAGGGGCCAGGCCAACCGCAGCAGGCGTCGGACCACGTTAGGGGGCCGGAGCCAGGCCAGGGTCAAGGCTGCGGCCAGGATGAGGGTGGCCGCCAGGGGAGGCCCCTCATACTTGCACCAGGCCATCCCGGCACAACAGCAGGCCACCAGGGGCAGGCTCCCCCGGGGGGCCAGATCCCTCAGCCACAGGTAGAGCAATCCCCCGGCTCCCAAGGCAAAATAGGCCAGGGCCAGGTCGGCATAAGCCACAAACATTTGCACCACCAAGGTAACGCCGTTTAAAGCCAAAAACGCGGTGGAACCCAGGGCCTGGGGCCGGCTCAGGCCCAGCCGGAGAAACCAGGAGTAAAGCAAGGCCAGGAGCAGGGCCCCCCACAGGGGAAAGAGGCCCTGAACCAGATGGTCATTCACCTCCCCCAGGCAGAAATAGAGATAGCTCATGAGCAGCGGTACCAGATTGGGGTAATAGTTATGGGCCTCGATGCCGCCCAGGTCCACGGCCCGGCTCTCATAAAAAATTCTGGCCTTGGAGCCCCAGATGGCGATGGCATCCCAGGCCCACATGGGATAGAGCATGGCCCGCAGGGTGACAAACAAGAAAAGGGCCGAAAGGAGCCCCACCAAAAGCCAATCCCAACCGCCGTAAGGGGCAGAGGGAAAGGGTTCTGGGACCTGCGCCCCCTGGTCCGCGCTGCCAAACATTATCTTCGCCAGAAGCGCCAACGTAGCCAGGAACAACAGCGGCCCTAAAATCAACGGCAGGCTGAAAGGTACCCTTAACCAGCTCAGAGCCAACATCCAAAGAGTAAGTAACACCGAGCCAATCCCGAAGCTGAGGGCGATTCTCTCCAACCGGCTGAAGTCCCGGGGCTCAGGGACCAGGACCACAAAAACTCCGAGGCCCAGGAAGAAAACGGCGCCCAGACCCAGCAGCAGAAAGAGCAGGCTAAGAGCCGCGTCAATCATAAAAGTTCCCCAGGAGCCGGGTATGATCCACTCTGAACAGCATTCCCGGGCCGGGTAGTTCCACCGGGTGAAAGGCGGGAGACCTGGCGGCGGCCTGCGCCCCCGGGCCTAAAGGCTTTTCCCTGTCTCTGATAATGAGAAAAGAGGCCCGCTCCTTTCTGAGCGCATAGAAGAGGAAACTGGGAGGTACATCGGGGGGAAGCAGAATGTGTCGCCGGGGGGTGAGGTGATACCGGGCCTCAATCTCCTTGCCGGCCTCGTAGTCGTCCAGGAAGATGTAAGTGGCCTCCGGAGGAATGATGGCCGCCAGGGCGGTGAGCCACCGGTAAAAGGGGTCCTCTTGCCGGATGGCCTCGCCAATCCGGTGGTGGGTCGCCCTCCAGGCCAGCTCCCGGGCTTCCGGCCCGAAATGCCAGGCCAGCCATACCAGTTGCAGGCCCCAGAGGAGCGCGATGAACCTTATCAGCCAGGGCCTCCAGCTCCTCAAGCGTACTCCCTGTGCCGCGTTAATCCCAAAAACGGAAGCGAATGATGTGGAAGAGGGCGGCAATGCCGTCCCGCCAGGTGATCTTTTTACCGTGCGCGTAATCCCGGCCGTGGTACTGGATGGGCACCTCATAGATGCGCCAGCGCTTCTTGGCGATCTTGGCGGTGAGCTCCGGCTCCACCCCGAAGCGGTTGGACTTGATCTGGAGATCCTTCAGAACCTCGGCCTTGAAGACCTTATAGCCAGTTTCCATGTCCGAGAGGTTCAAGTTGGTAAACATGTTGGACAGGGTAGTCACCACTCTGTTGCCCATATAGTGCCAGAAGAAGAGAACCCGGTGGGGGCGCCCGCCCAGGAGGCGGCTGCCGTAAACCACGTCCGCCACGTCGCTTTCGATGGGTTCCAGCAAGGCCGGATAATCTGTGGGCCGGTATTCCAGATCCGCATCCTGAATAATGACCACGTCCCCGGTGACGTTGGCGAAGCCGGTGCGCAGAGCCGCGCCTTTCCCTTGATTGCGTTCATGGTAGAAGACCTTTACATTCTTGTACTGCTTGGCCAGCCGGTCCAGGATTATCTTGGAACCATCGCTGGAGGCGTCATCCACCACGATGATCTCCTTGTCATAGGGGGTTTCCTCGATCTGGCGGAATATCTCCTTCAGGGTGTCTTTTTCGTTATAAACCGGGATGACCACACTCAGTTTCATGCCCTTGGTCTCCTTAACCTTCTCAACCTTCCGCTTATCCTCCGGCGAGGCGATGGCGCCGCCTCAGGCCGCCAGGGCAAAGGGAAATGAGGTTCCGGGTGGTAATATCTTTTGACGTTTTCCGGGAGGCAAGGTTAGGCCAGCTTTCTCCAGAGGCGCCCCCAGGTCAGCCCCCGATGCTGACCATGGAGTGACAGGAGGGTGGGGAATCCAGCAGGGAAGATCGCCAGTCCCGGTTCTTCAAATGGATGGCCTCCTGAAAAAGCTGGGCCAGGGCACTGTCAGAGACGCCCTGGCGCAGGGGGCCCTTCAAATCCAGCTCCAGAGTCCCGAAGAGGCAGGGCCGCAGCCGACCGGCAGCCGTCAGGCGGAGCCGGTTGCAAGTGAGGCAATGATGGTCGCTGATGGAGCTGATGAACCCCAGCTCCCCCCGAAATCCAGGTAAGCGAAAGATCCGGGCGGGGCCGTCGGTGTCGCTGGGGGCCACCGCTTCCCCCGGACCTAACACCTTAAGTTGCCGGCGCACCTCGGCCATGGGGAAAAAATGCCGGGCCCAGCGCTTTTGATGCACGGTGGGCATGAACTCAATGAACCGCACCTGATAGGGATGATCCCTGGCCAGGAGCGCGAAATCCAGGATTTCGTCATCATTAATGTCTTTCAAAACCACGCAGTTAATCTTTAAGATGCTGAAGCCCAGGGTGGCGGCCCTACTCAGCCCCGCCATGACTTCCAGAAAATTGTCACTGCCGGTGAGCTCCCGGTAACGCTCCCGCCTTAAGGTATCCAGGCTGAGGTTGAGATGGCGCAGCCCCGTGTCGTAAAGGGCCGGGGCCAGTTCTTGAAGCTGCACCCCGTTGGTGGTGAGGCAGACTTCACTTAAGTTCGGGAGCCGATGCAGACCCTGGAGGAAATCCACCGCCCCCCGGCGCACCAGGGGCTCGCCGCCGGTGACCCGAATCTTGCGGATGCCGACTCCCACCGCCACGGAGGCAATCCGCAGCAATTCCTCGTAACGCAGGATTTCCGCAGCCGGCAGTTTCTCCCAGCCCCCCCAGGGGGTGCAGTAAAAACATCGGAGATTGCAGCGATCGGTAATGGAAATCCGCAGGTAATTGATCTTCCTGGAAAAGCCTTCTTCCACCCCTACCTCGGTATGAGCCTGAGGAAATTTTTATCTATTTAATATACCACCAAAGGTCATGAGGGTCTATGGGTTTGCCCGGCATCCCGGTCTTTTGCGGCAGCTCGACGCCACGGCAGCTATTCCACAAAAAATATAACCGCCTTTTCGGCCTGGCCGTAGCCGGTGCTCACCTTGGTGACCAAGGTATATTCTCCCCGGGCCGAATCCGCCGGCAAGGTAAAGTCGATATCCTGCCTCCAGGTGCCGTTGAGCCGGCGAGTGGCAATATCTTTGACCTTACCCAGAGATTTCCCCTGAAAGAAGATCTCCCGGGAAACGGTTACAGGAATTGCCAGCTGCTCCGGGGTGAGGATGGTATAAGAAGTAATCAGGGTCAGGGTTTGACCTTTGCGGGCCTTGACGGGTATGACGTCGACACTTTCCAGGCGCAGGACACAACCTCCCGTAGGGCAGTAGTTATGCTTGGCCATGGCATCCTCCCGGCCCAGCCGGTTGGTTTCCCGATATTGTCCCCACTGACCCATGAGAAAATCGTCAACTGAAACTTGCGCGGCTGCCTCTGAGATCCACCCAGTCCCCCACATCATCAAGATCAAGTTCAGCCCTATGAGGAAGTGACGCCGGTGTTGCCGCATAAAAATCTCCTTGGATGAGTGATAGCGAGGTTAATTGTCCGAGGGCAAATAGCGCCTGGCCCCCATGAAAGAAATGCGCCAGACCTCCGCGTCCAGACGGCTGACAAAAACGCCTTTGGGAGAGGCGTGCACAAACCGACCCTGGCCCACGTAAATGCCGTTATGGCAGGCCTGCTCGGTTAAGGCCGGAGACAGGATGCCAGCCATGAAATAATTGGGGCTCCGGACCTGGCAGTAGCGATTGAAGAAAACCACGTCGCCGAAGCGGAGCTCGCTTACGGCCACTGGCCTCCCCTCCCGGAACTGTTGGGCCACGGTCCGGGACACGGTGACGCCCACCCGTTGAAATACCGATTGGATCAAGCCGGAGCAATCCACCCCCGCCGGGCTATTGCCGCCTGAGCGGTAAGGAGCTCCATAGAACTCGCTCAGGGACTGCTCCAAAGCCAATTCCTGGGGAGACCGCACTAGTGGGGGTGAGGGGGCTACCCGCTCCACCGGCTTAGGCGGTGGGGCGCCGGCACACCCCGCCAGCAGCAAAGCCGCTCCCAGGACAGCCACTAAGAGGCGCCAAGATTTGCTGACCATCTCCCCCGGCTCCGGGGCCATTATTTAGGATTTGGCGAGAGGGCCAGGGACCTGAGGTCCCTGCCCTCCCCCCAAGCCACCCTCCCAACCCGCTTAAGTTGGCCGTAATTAAACTTACGGGATTGGGGGTGGGGGTTTGGGGGAGGGGGTAAGGGCCTGCGGCCCTTAGCCCCCTCCCCCAAATTACTCTACCTCAATCCTTGGGAACAAAGCCGGGCCTTTCTTCAGGGGGCCGCCGGGAAGCAGGCGCCCCCACTGGAGAACCTGGGGGAGCGGGTGATTCCACAGGGCCAGGCCCAGCCCCAATTGCTCGCTCATTTTCACGGCGCTCCCCGGCATCACCGGCCGCAGCAACGCCGCGATCCAGCGCAGGCCTTCCAGCAGGTGGTAGAGCACCGTATCCAGCCGTCCTTGGGCCCCAGGCTCCTTAGCCAGTTCCCAGGGGGCGCAAGTCACGATGTAGCGGTTAAGGTGCCCGATGAATTCCCACAGCCCGGCCAGGGCCTTGGCGAATTCCAGTTGGGGGAAATGCCGCAGAAAGTCCGCCGCCGCGCTCTCCGCGCCCAGGATAACTCCTTCATCCACGGTCTCGGGCACTCCGGGCGGCGGCACCACCCCCTGCCGGTACTTGAAAGCCATGCCCAGGCTGCGGGCGAAGAGGTTGCCCAGGTCGTTGGCCAGGTCGGCATTGATCCGGTTTCTTAAAGCCGCTTCGCTGAAGTTGGCATCCAGGCCAAAGACCATCTCCCGGAGGAAGAAATATCGCACCTGATCCAAGCCGTAGCGGTCCACCAGGAAGCGCGGCTCCACCACGTTGCCCAGGCTCTTGGACATTTTGCCCTCCGCCACCTGCCAGTAGCCGTGCACATTAAGGTGTTGAAAGGGCGACAGGCCCGCGGCCTGGAGCATCGTGGGCCAGTAAATGGCGTGGGGTTTCAGAATATCTTTGGCGATGAGATGCTGCACCCCGGGCCAAAATTTAGCAACATCAGCCCCCTCGGGGTAGCCCAGGCCGGTGAGATAATTGAGCAGTGCGTCGAACCACACATAGGTAACGTAGCGTTCATCAAACGGCAGGGGGATACCCCAATCCACCCGGCGGCGAGGCCGGGAGATGCACAGATCTTCCAGGGGCTCCTTGAGAAAGGCCAGCACTTCGTTTCTGTAGCGCTCCGGCCTGATCCAATCCGGATAATCCGCCAGGTAATCCAGGAGCCAACCCTGGTAACGGCTCATGCGAAAGAAATAGTTCTCTTCCTTGAGGTAAGTGGGCGTGACCCGGTGGTCGGGGCAGAGGCCCTCCAGGAGTTCCCGCTCCAGGTAGAAGCGTTCGCACCCGAAGCAGTAAAACCCCCCGTACTCCCCAAAGTAAATATCGCCGGCCTCATATACCTTATTTAAGACCGACTGTACCACCTTGACATGTTCCGGCGCGGTGGTGCGGATAAAGGCGTCATAACTGATGTCCAGTTGGTCCCAGGTCTGGCGGAAGAAGGCGCTGATCCGGTCTACGAATTCCCTTACCGGCAGTCCCGCCTCCCGGGCCGCCTCCAGCACCTTTTCCCCGTGCTCGTCGGTGCCGGTTTGGAACCGGGTCTCTTCACCCATCAGGCGATGGAAGCGGGCCAGGGCATCGGCCACCACGGTACTGTAAGCATGACCGATATGAGGTTCGGCATTTACGTAGTATATGGGAGTGGTGATGTAAAAAACCATGGCTCAGAAGCAGTAGCCAGTTGTCAGTTGTCAGTTATATATTTATAGAGTTATCAATTATCAGTCAGTTATTAGCTGCCAGTTATCAGTTATTAACTTGCTAATTAATAAAAATTGTTATGGATTAGCAATCCCGAAATTCTGACCACTGACCACTGATCACTGACTACTGACTACTGACTACTGACCGCCCTCATTTCCCTTCCAGGGCCTTAATGCGGTCCAGGGCCTTTTGCAGCAGTTCCGCGTCATCTGCCGGGTTGCCGCATTTCAGGAATTGCCGGTACGCAGCCAAAGCCAGCATCGGTTTTCCCAACTTCTCCAGGGCCTGGCCCCGGGTCCAGTAGGCCCGGGCGAAGTTGGGGTTAAGTTCCAGGACCTGATCCGCGTCTTTAAGGGCCAGCTCCGCCTCCCCCAGATGCAGGTATGCCAGACCCCGGTTCTGCAGGATTTCCGGGCTATGGGGATGGAGCTTCAGGGCCTTCTGGTAGTCGTCCAGGGCTTCTGAGGACAGGCCCAGGTCCAGGTAAGCATTGCCGCGGTTGTAATAGATCTGCCAATCCCGGGGAGCGTATTTCAGGGCCTGGGTATAGTCTTCCACCGCCTTTTTATACACACCCTGGCGGCCGTAGGCCAGGGCCCGATTATACAAGGCTTCGGGCGCCTTGGGGGCCAGTTCCAGGGCCTTGTCAAAGTCGGTCACCGCCTCCACCGGTTGGTCCAGCTTCAGGTAAGCGATACCCCGATTGATATAAGCCTCGGCCAGGTCCGGGTCCAGTTTCAGGGCCTCGGTGAATTTCTCGATGGCCCCGGTGGGATTGCCCTGCTCCAGGGCGGTTACCCCCTGGGAAAAATACTCCTTGGCGGCATCGCTTCCTTAACTGCCCAAAGCAGGTCCCAGGAGGAGGACGGTTAAAAACAAGGACATTGAAATCCTAAAAAGACTTTTACCCATTATCGTTTGATGGCTCCTTCTTTATGGAGGAGAGACCTGTTCAAATAGGTTATCTCGTTAAAGATATTTAGCTAAACACCTTCGCATATTCCTTTACTAAGTCCATCTCTTATTAAGCAATCCCCAGTTATCCCAATACACTTTGTTCTATAGCCGCAACTTACGAGTGATACAGGGCAATATTTATCGATACCTAGGAATACAAATTAAGTCCGCGCCATTGAGGCCAAAAAGACAAACATTGCATAATTTTTTATTGCACATCCTCGGAACAAAATCAAAAGTAATATCGAATTGTTCAGGATAAAAATAATTTATATTTTCTTTATCTTTTAATTGGTTATAAATTTGCCTAATGATCTTGGGCATTCCCCAACTATCTGGGATATCAGTTATATTTAATATATTTGCAAATAGGTTATCTTTGAATAATGGACTATTATTCCAAACATCTCCAGGTAACTCTATTTGATCCATTGGCAACTTGTTCCAAATCCCCATTAATTCATCGGCGTCTCTCCTCAATATTTCTTTTATAGCATCATTAAAAATATTATTGTAAAACCCCTTTTTATAATCCCTTATGCAACACCATAATCTTTTTTTACCTTTAGTTGAATTCTTTTTAAATTCCTCAATTTTTTTATTAAATTCTTTATCAGAATTTAATATCTCTTTAATTTTCTTTGGAATTGCACTTTTTTCTTCGAGTTGATAGGTCAACAAATGTAATCCACATGCCACTCTTATTAATAAATCGCTGCTATCTCGAAACCTTTGGATAATATCCATGATAAAACTAATTATATTTTTCTTATATTTATCATCATTAAGAATTTCTAATGTCTGCAAAATGTTCTTATAATCATCAGTAACATATCTAGATGCGAAATATTCATTATCTGTTGATTTAAATCTAAACCTCTCAACACCTTTTTTATCTTTAAATTTATCGTAATGATTTTCGAGTATTTGCTTAGGTAAATAATTGTCACGTGAATATTCATATATTACTTCTGAAAAAACATAGCCTCCTTTATCCCAGACAATTTCAAAAGGCATTTGCCTATCTGTAACATAACAAATCCAATGAGTAAGTATTTTTTCGCAATTTGTTAAATTTTCTTTAGAAAAGTTTATGCAGTTCTCTTCATTGTCCCATCTCTTTGAATCTAGCCAAGAAATGGCTTTAAAAACCTTAATGAGCGCGTTTTTATCTTTGATCTTGAGCATTAATTTTTATTTATGATAGGATTTGTATCTAATTAAGTGTCTCGAACTGAGTACAAAGCAGCCTCCACAAAATCCTCGTGCTGGCAATCCGGGTCGATCCCCGGGCAGGCGCCCTTGGCCTGCTCCAACTCCTCCGGGTCGGCCAGCAGGGCCGGCAGGAAGGGCCATTGGCGGCAAATGAAGGGCTTCACCGGGTGCACCCGGCAGTGATTGCCCTCCCCCAGAAAGACGCACCCCCCATTCTCCGTGGCCAGACGCACCCCCAGGAAGGAGACTTCCAAGTAACGCCGGGAGAATTCTTCCAGGGAGACCTTAAGGTGCGCGGCCATTTCCTCGGCTTCTTCGGGCCGGACCAAGATACCCCCCTTGCCCTGGCAGCAATCGCCGCATTGCTGGCACTCAAACACCGGGCGCGGCTCCGTTCTCGTCACGGGTTTTTCAAGGAAGGCTGGCCGGTGGATTCCAGGACACTGCGCCACAGGGGAGAATCCAGTTCCACTTCCTTGCCCTTGCCTACCACCGCCTTTATGGGGATATGGACAAAATGGGCGTGCCAGCGGCTGACCAGCATGGCGGTCTTCCCGGCCATGCCCGCGTGCACGGCATTCTGCCCCAAAAATCCGCAATAGATGCGGTCATTGTAATTCGCCGGCATGCTGCGGATCAGATAACTGGGGTCGATATATTTCAGGTTCATCTCCAGGTTCTTCTTCTGAAAATATTCCTTGATCCTATCCTGCAACAGGAGACCGATGTCTCCGGGCTTGACGTTGCCCGAAGGGTCCCTGACCAGGTCTTCTTGCCGGAAAAATTTCTGTCCCGCCCCTTCCCCCACCAGGATCAGGGCATGGCGACGCTCCTCCAGGCGCTGCTCCAGGTGGGCCAGCAAGCCATTCTCCCCTTCCATGTCGAAGTCTGACTCAGGGATCAGGACAAAATTGACTTCCCGCAGGGCCAGGCAGGCGTGGGCGGCGATGAAGCCGGAGTAGCGCCCCATCAGCTTGACCAAACCGATGCCATTGGGAAAGCCCACGGCCTCGGTGTGGGCCGCGTGAATGGCTTCCGTGGCCTTCTCCACCGCGGTGTCAAAACCGAAAGAACGGGGTACCAGGGCAATATCGTTGTCGATGGTCTTGGGAATGACGATGACGCTGATGCGCAGTTCCCGCCGGTTAATCTCTTCGCAGATATGATCCGCGGCCCTGAGCGTCCCGTCGCCGCCGATGAGAAACATGATGCGGATATTGATGCGGTCCAGGGCGTCCACAATCTCGCCGATGTCCTGGGGGCCCCGGGAGCTTCCCAGGATGGTCCCCCCAAAGGTATGGATGTTGGCCACTGCCTCAGGCGTGAGATCCACCAAGTCGTAACCGTATTGGGGAATGAAGCCCTGGAAACCGTACTGCATCCCGTAAATGTGCCGCACCTTGTAAATGTGGTGCAATTCCAGGACGATGGCCCGGATCACGTCATTAGTTCCAGGGCACAGGCCGCCGCAGGTGACGATGGCCACGTGGACCTTGGAGGCATCAAAGTAGATCATCTCTCGGGGGCCGGCCAGTTCGAAGTACCGAGACTCTTCCTCAGGCCGAACTTGGGCCAGGGATTCCCGGGTGTCACGGACCAGAACCCCATCCTCATCCTTGATGAAGCTTTTATAAACCACCTGCCCGTCCCGAGTGAACATGGGGACACTCTCGATGGGAGACTTCACCCGGGATTCTCCCAGGGTCGGAATCCTGAGATCCAGGGATTCGTAGGCCCTTGGGGCTTCGGCGCTGGTTTGAGTCTGGTTTTCGGGATTCTTCTTCTTGAACATCTCTATTCCTTACCAGGTTTCGGTCATGGCTTCCAGTTCGTCTTTGAGTTCCCGGGCCATTAATTTTTTTATGGCCTCCCTGGGGGCCAGGTCTTCGTATAGGATTTTATATACCGCTTCCACCAGGGGCATCTCCACCCCCAGACGCTGGGCCAGAAGGTGCACGGCCCGGGAGGTCTTCACCCCTTCCGCCACCATGGTCATGCCCTCCAGGATCTGGGACAGGGGCTCCCCCTTGCCTAATCTTACCCCCACCTGGAAGTTGCGGCTCTGGGTGCCGGTGCAGGTCAGGATCAGGTCCCCCAGCCCGGCCAGGCCGGTGAGGGTCATGGGGTTGGCCCCCAGTCGGGTCCCCAGGCGGGTCATCTCCGCCAGACCCCGGGTGATCAGGGCGGCCCTGGGGTTGTCCCCCAGGCCCATGCCTTCGATGATGCCGGTGCCGATGGCGAAAATGTTCTTCAGGGCCCCCCCAATTCCACCCCGGTGATGTCGTGGGAGGAATATATCCGAAAATAAGGGGCGGAGAAGAGCCGTTGTAAATGCAGGGCCACCTCCCGCTGCCGGGAGGCGATGGTCACCGCGGTGGGCTGTTTTTGGGCCACTTCCCGGGCAAAGCTGGGTCCCGAGAGGGCCGCGTACGGCAGTTCCGCCCCCATTTCTTCCCGCACCACCCCTTCCATGGTAAGCAGGGAGTCGATCTCCATCCCCTTGGTAACGCTTAACAGCAAGCATCCCGGGGGCCAATGAGGCTTGAGGGCGCGCACCATCTGCCGGAACCCGTGAGAGGGCACCGCCATGACGCTGACCCCCACTCCATTCAAGGCCTCGGGGAATTTCTGGGTGAAGCTGATCCGGGAGGAGAGCTTGAGCCCGGGCAAAAAGGTATGATTTGTCCGGTCCCGGCACAGGTCCTCATAGACCTCCCGCTCCCGGACCCAGAGACGGACGGCTAACCCTTTCTCCCCCAAGAGCTGGGCTAACGTTGTGCCCCAACTCCCGGCGCCGATCACGGCCACGGCTGGTGTCTCAGAAGATTCCAGACTCTGCATCCTCAATATCGCCTTTTTCCGCCACCTTGGCCAAGCCCACCACCCGTTCTTCCGCTTCGGCGTCCATAAGTTTAACCCCCTGAGTCACCCGGCCGATCACCGAAATATCCTTGGCTGTCAAGCGCAGGACCTTGCCCCCATCAGTGACCAGCATGATTTCGTCGTCTTCCTTGACCTGGAGGATGGCCACCACCGGGCCGATGCGCTTGGTGATGTTGAGTCCCCGGACGCCCTGGCCGCCCCGGTGGTGCCGGGGATACGCCGCCGGGCGGGTGCGCTTGCCAAAGCCCCGCTCCGTCACGGTAAGGATGGCGCCGCCGGGGCGCAGCACTTCCATGCCCACCACGGCATCATTACCGGCCACGGCCATGCCTTTCACCCCCCGGGCGGCTCGTCCCATATCCCGGACTTCGGCGGCCGCAAAGCGGATGATCTTGCCCAGCCTGGTGCCCAACAGGACTTCTTGATCTTCCTCGCTCAAGGCGACCCCCACCAGTTCATCGTCCGCATTCAGGCTCAGGGCGATGATCCCGCCGCTCCGGGGCCGCTGGAAGTTCATCAGGTCGGTTTTCTTGATCACTCCCCGGCGTGTCGCCAGCACCAGCGAGGGACCGGGGACAAACTCCCGCACCGGCAGGATGGTGGCCACCTTTTCCTCGGGCCCCAATTGCAGCAGATTGACGATGGCCTTGCCCTGGGCCGAAGGCATGCCCACGGGGATCTCGTGCACCTTGAGCCAGAACAGCCTCCCCTTGTTGGTGAACACCAGGGAATAGCTATGGGTGGAGGCTATGTAGAGCTGGGAGACAAAATCATTTTCCCGGGTGAACATACCCAGGCGGCCCTTGCCGCCCCGGCGCTGGCTGCGGTAAATAGTCAAGGGGGTGCGCTTGATATAACCCCGGTGGCTGAAGGTCACCACCATTTCCTCATCCGCGATGAGGTCTTCGGCCGTGAACTCCTGGGCCTCGGGGATGATTTCGGTACGGCGACCGTCCCCATACTTTTCTTTCAGCTCCTTCAGCTCTTCGGCGATCAAGGCCCTGACCTGGGCCTCATCTGCCAGGATCTGGCGAAAGCGCTGGATGGCAGCCTCCACTTCTTTCGCCTCCTGGACGATCTTCTGGCGCTCCAGGCCCGTGAGGCGCTGCAGCCGCATATCCAGGATGGCCTGGGCCTGGGGCTCACTAAGGGCGAACTGAGACCTTGTTTCGTCCAGGCTCAGAGAACCCTGGGGCGCGATAATAAATAATCCCGCCATTAACTGCTGCCGGGCCACGGCCGGGCTTTCCGCGGCCCGAATCAGGGCAATGACCTGATCCAGATAATCCAGGGCCGTGAGCAAGCCCTTAAGGATATGGTCCCGGGCCTCGGCGTTTTTCAGGTCATAGCGGGTGCGCCGCAGGATCACCTCCCGGCGGTGATCCAGAAAATGGCGCAGCAGGTCCCTGAGGCCAAGGAGCTCCGGGCGGTTATGGACGATGGCCACCAGATTGATGCCAAAGGTGACTTGCATCTGGGTATGCAAATAAAGCTGGTTCAAGATGGCCTGGGCTTGCTCGTCCTTCTTGAGCAGGATCGCCACCCGCAGGCCCTCCCGGTCCGATTCGTCCCGGAATTCGGCAATGCCTTCGATTTTCTTTTCCTTCACCAGCTCGGCGATGCGCTCAACTAGGCGGGCCTTGTTCACCTGGTAGGGCAGTTCCCGTATCACCAGGGTCTCCCGCCCAGCCCGGCGTTCTACCATGACCTTGGCCCGGAGGCGGATCAGGCCCCGGCCGGTGCGGTAGGCCTCGGCAATGCCCTCCGCCCCGTAGATAAAGCCCCCGGTGGGGAAATCCGGCCCCGGCAGGATGGCCAGCAAATCCTGGAGGGTGATCTCCGGGTTGGCCAGCATAGCCAGCAGCGCCTCGCACACCTCCTCCAGGCTGTGGGGCGGGATGTTGGTGGCCATGCCCACCGCGATGCCGGAGGCGCCGTTGACCAGGAGGTTGGGCAACCGGCTGGGCAGCACCAGGGGCTCCTTGAAGGAGCCGTCATAGTTGCCCACGAAATCCACCGTCTCTTTGTCCAGGTCCTGGAGGAGCTCATGGGCCAGGCGGGTCAGGCGCACCTCGGTGTAGCGCATGGCCGCGGGGGCGTCGCCGTCGATGGAGCCGAAATTCCCCTGCCCATCCACTAACGGGTTGCGCAAGGAGAAATCCTGGGCCATACGCACCAGGGCGTCATAGACCGCCACGTCGCCGTGGGGATGGTATTTACCGATGACGTCCCCCACAATGCGGGCGCTCTTGCGATAGGGCCGGTTGAAGTCGTTGCCGGCCTCGCCCATGGCATAGAGGATGCGGCGGTGCACCGGTTTGAGCCCGTCCCGGACGTCCGGCAGGGCCCGGCCGATGATGACGCTTAGCGCATACTCCAGGTAGGACTTGCGGATTTCATCTTCAATGTTGATGGGTACTGAGCGTGCTTCCATATTAAACAGGCCTAACTGTTTCAGATAGATTAACCTTTATCACCAAGGATTTCGTAATATTATTAAAAACCTATTTAGCTTCCGTTATGCTGATCCATAGGTTTATAACTATTTTAAGTTGGGCAGGAGATTGAACAAATAGTTAGCCCTCTTTTGACCTCCCCAAAATATGCGTCCAGCAATAAACTCTTGCACCGCCTTGGCAAGCATCCAGCATATCCCATAAAAATGCCGTATCTGCTTTCTCAGCCGCCATAGAGAACCCGTCGCCGGGCGAGGATTTCGTTACGCCGAAAGGGGTTGCGCAGCCCGGATTTCTCCACCAGGTCCACCTTGCGCTGGAAGATCTCTTGCAGCTCTTCGATCATGTCCATCCAGTCATAAAGGCTCCAGGGGATGTCGGGCTCAAAGCTTACGAGCACATCCACGTCGCTGTCAGGGGTAAAGTCCTCCCGCAAGGCCGAGCCAAAAAGGGAAAGTTCGGCAATCTTCCAGCGCTGGCAAAATTCCTTAACTTTCTCCCGATCCACTTCCATCAATGGGTTCATTCTCAAACCCGGTGGTCAGGGATTAATGGTCGTCTGGTAGGCGAACCGCCCGTTTTCCACTTTGATAACTACCACTCCCTTAAGGGGATTATGATCCGGGCCCATGGTGAGGGCCCCGGTGATGCCCGGGAAGTCCCGGGTCTGGGACACGGCCTGGGCGATTTCGGGCCCCTCCAGGGAACCGGCCCTGGTAATGGCCGCGGCCAGCAGGAAATAACAATCCCCCCCCAGGGCCGCGAACGCGTCCAGGGGCTTCTTCCACTTGGCTTCATAAGCCTGCATGAAGCGGCGGGCCAGCTCGCTGGTGGCCCCTTCCCGGTGGAAGTGGGCCGTGAAATACATGCCCTCCACCGCGGGGCCGCCGATGCTGAGAAGTTCCGGCACCTGGGCCCCATCCCCGGTAAGCACCGGCGTCTTTACCCCCAGGTCCTGGAGTTGCTTGGCCAACAGGGCGTCCTCAGCATAGTAATTGGGAGCATAGATCAGATCCGGATGGGCAGCCTTGAGCGCCGAAATCTGGGCGGTAAAATCCTGGTCCCCGGTCTGCATATAGGTCACCGAGACGATCTCGCCCCCCCGGCGTTTAAATTCCGCCATGAAAAAATTAGCCAGGCCCACGCAGTAATCCTGGGCCTGATCGATGAGCACCGCCGCCTTCCGGGCCTTCAAGTGCTCCCAGGCGAACCGGGCGGCCACCCTTCCTTGCAGGTCGTCCACGAAGCAGACCCGAAAGGCAAAATTTCTTCCCTGGGTAACCAGAGGGTTGGTGGCCGTGGGAGAGATGTTGGGGACCCGCGCCCTCTCGGCGATGGGCACTCCGGCCAGGGTGTCGCTGCTGATCACTTCGCCGATAATGGCCGCCACCTTTTCTTTTTCCAGGAGTCGGCTCACCGCGTTGGCCGCGTCGATTTTGTCGCTCCTGGTGTCCAGCAACAACAGCTTTACCGGTTGGCCCAGCACCTGGGGCTGCAGCTGGTAGGCCACCTGCACCCCTTCCCACACCATCTGGCCCATGGCCGCGGCCGAACCGGTCATGGGCAGATAGAGACCGATCTTCACTTCCCCGGCCGCCGAAAATATGGGCAGTAGTATCAAGAAACCCATGAAGAGTAATATTTTAACGGGCCTCACTCCTTGAACCATCTCTGTTCCACGCGGGCGAAAAGGGGAAGGCTGAGAGAGAAAAGAAAAGATGGCACTCTGGTTATTTCGCCTTTCACCTGATTACTTCTCCCCCCCCGGCCTATAAAGGGCTTGCTTGCTACCGGCCCTTATCGTATCTATAATACCAAAAAATTCGCAGGCCGGAAAGGAATTCGGCCAAACCGCTAAGAGGTATGCCCATGGAACTGAAGGTGGTAAAACTTATCATCCCAGGAGGCGCCAACCTCATTTTAGGTCAGAGCCATTTCATCAAAACCGTGGAAGACCTGTACGAGATCCTGGTGGGGACAGTCCCGGGCCTCAAGTTCGGCCTGGCCTTTTCGGAATCATCCGGCGACTGTCTCATCCGGGTGGAAGGCAATGATCAGGAATTGATGGCCACGGCCACCAGAAACGCCAGCCTGCTCGCCGCGGGCCACACCTTCAATATCCTCCTGAAAGACGCCTTCCCCATCAATGTCCTCAATGCCCTCAAGCTCTGCCCCGAGGTCTGCCGGATCTTCTGCGCCACCGCCAACCCGGTGGAGGTCATTGTGGCCGAGACCGAGCTGGGACGGGGCATCCTGGGCGTGGTGGACGGCTTGCCCCCCAAAGGCGTGGAAGACGAACAGGGCCGGGCCTGGCGCCACGACATCCTGCGGAAACTGGGTTATAAGAAGTGATGTTTTGGGGGGAGGATTGTAAGGGGACCTGTGGCCCTTAGCCCCCTCCCCCTAAATATCCAACTTAGCCTACCACCTGTTCCAGGCGCGGGAAGGCTCCAGATCTCTCTTGGAGCCGGTGGCGCAAGCCGGCTAACGCCGCGGGGATGAATGGCTCGAAATAATTCTTCCCCTTCGCCCGCGTCAGGAAGCCGAAGGCCCCCAAGATCTGCAGATTGCGGCAGAGCGCCAGATGATAATACTGCTCCCGAAAGGCAGCCTGATCCACCGTCACCCAGGTCTGCAATAAATTCAGATAATATTCCAGGAGTTCCCCTTGCCAGGCCGGGCTGAGATTCACATAGGGGTCGATGAGCAGGGCCGCCACATCATAGCCCAGGGGTCCCAACCGGCCCCCCTGAAAGTCGATGACCCCGAGAGCCCCATCCATGATAAACAGGTTGCGGGATTGGAAGTCCCGATGGAGGAAATATTTGGGGGCCTTAGCTAGCGCCCGGTTAAGAAGCCGCTCAAAGTCAGGGGCCAGAAACTCCTCGCTCACGCCCCACCCCAGGTAGCCCTGAAGGAAGGCCCGCACAAAATAGCCGCATTCCCGCTCCCGTAAGAAAGGCTGGTCCACCACCGCCGTATCAAAGCACCAGGAGAGATCAAATCTTTCCCGGCCGCGCACCTGCATGGTCACCAGCATTTTCAGCGCCTGCTCATACCAGTAGCGTATCTTCCCTTCTTCCCTGGGGCCCGCCAGGGCTGACTCCAGGCTTACCTCTCCCAGATCCTCCAGGAGTATCCAGCCTTCTTCCCGGCAATAGGCGTAAATCTCCGGCACCGGCACTCCCCGTCTCCGGAGATGGTGGCCGATCAGGAAATAGGAATCGTTTTCATTAAGTCTTTCCCCGGGAGAGTTGGGATGGTATAGGAGAATCACCGGGCAGGGGCCTGGCAGGCGGTAAAAACGGCGCTCCGATCCGTCTCCGGCCAGGGGGTGGGCCGAAGTCAGGCTGACCCCGCGGGCGGCCGCCTCGGCTTCCAGACGCCTGGTTTTGGGAAAGTTGCCGCTAAGATTCATAATCCCCGGCCATGATCACCTGGCCCTCCCCCCAAATTCAATCAGGCCAATCACACCAGCATCTGGCCCCGGGCGGAGTGGCTCACCTTCACTCCCGAGGCGATAATGCAGTCTTCCAGGCGCACTTGAGGAGCAATCCGGGCCCCGTCCCAAACCACGGTATTTTTGAGGTAAACTCCGGCCCCCACGGTAACCCTGGCTCCCAGGCACACCCCGCCGCCGAATTCCACTCCCGCGCCCATGACGGTGTCAGGCCCGATCAAGGGGTCGGACAACGCCGGCCAGAACTGGGCCAAACTGGGGGCCTCCCCGTTCAGGAGGCGCCGGTGCGCGGCCAGGTAACCAGAGGGCGTGCCCAGGTCCTGCCAGAAATGGCCCTCCAGCACCACCGCGGCCAACCGTTCCCCCGCGGCCATGGCCTGGCGCCAGGCGGTGACCAGGTCATAAGATCCATCAGGTGGAATATATTTCCCTAACGCCGGGTCCACCACCTGGATGCTGGCATAAGCCAGGGGCGGCCCCGCCTCCGGGGATGGGGGGGAGACAATGCTCAACACCTGGCCCCCAGAGGCCCAGACATTATTGTAGGGTGGCCAGTCATGGAGCACCAAGGTGCTTATGGCTCCCTTCTGGTGGCTATGGTAAACGGCCACCAGATCCAAATCGGTCAAGATGTCGCCATTCAGGGCCAGGAAGGGACCCGCGCCCAGGATTTGCCCCAACTTTCTCAGTCCCCCGCCGGTGCCCAGCAATTCCGGCTCATGGCTTAAGTGCCAGTCCAATCCCCCGGGGCCTTCATTTTTCAGGAATTGATGCACCAATTCGGCCAGATGATGAGTATTCACCGCCACCTGGGTGAACCCCGCCGCCCTTAACTGGGCCAGGATCAGACCCAACAGGGGCCGGTTCAGTACCGGCACCAGAACCTTGGGAATCCTGTAGGTAAGAGGCTTGAGCCGGGTGCCCAAACCCGCCGCCAAAACGGCCGCTTTCATTATTGTCTCCAGTGCCTGGGGGAAAGGGCTAAGGGCCACAGGTCCCCTTACAATCCTCCCCCAAGCCCCCACCCCCAATCCCTTAAGTTTAATTTAGCAAGGAGAAGGTGGGGCCCTTGGCCCCACCTTCTCCTTGCTACTTACGCGGGTTGGGAGGGGGGGTGTGGGGGGGAGGGCCAGGGGCCTCAGGCCCCTGGCCCTCCCCCCCACAATCTTCTCAAAAATCCAGATTGAACAGCACATCCGCGCCGGTGTTGCGGCGGCCCATTTGCGACTCCACGCTCAGGTAGCGGTTGACCTTGTAATCCACGACCACCTGTTCGGTGTTATCCCGGTACAGCGGGTCGTATTTGCGTTCAAAGGAAATGGTAATATCCTTGGTGAGGGGTTTGGCCACGCCCACTGCCTGGCGTTCGCCACTTTGACTGGTGCGCAAGGTTAAGTTGCCCACCAGGGGGAAATCTTTGCCCAAAAATTCCTGGACCTTCCCGGCGGTGAGGCCTCCCAGAATCCCCGCCGCCTGCTGGCCCACCCTGAGATACTCCTCCCGGGTGAGGCTGCGGGCCGGGCGGCCGAAGACCAGGTAGGAGAGTAAGTCCTGGGGCGGCAGGGGCGGGAGGCTTTCCAGCCGCACCTGCGGTTTGCTCACCGGGCCCATGACCGTGGCCATCAGGGTCAGGTCGTCCACTTGCTGAGTGGCCTGACCTTCCACGGTAATGTCTGCCTTGGGAATGCCGGGGAGGCGAACCAGACCCCGCTCTATCTTAAAAATGCGCCCCTGGTACTCATAGGTGCCCTTTAAAGTATGCAGCTCTCCGGCTAAATAGGGGCGCTCCCCGGTCTTCTTGGTGGCCTTGAGAAGCCCCGCCGCTTCCGCATTCAGGCGTTTGTCCCGGTACCAGGCATTTCCCGGAACCTCCAGAACAACATCCATCCGCAAGTCCCGGTAAAAGGTGATATTCTCCAGTTCCTGAGCCGTCTGACCTTTAGGCGGCGCAGGAGCCGGAGGCCTTACCAGGATGATGTCACCGTGCTGCCCCGAGGTGAAAAAGACCGGGCGGAAGGCGGCCCGGGTGATGATGATCTGGCCTTTGAGCAGAGGCGCAGACCAGGGGCCAGTCAAAGTGACCTGGCCACTGCCGGCCGCCTCCGCCCCGCCCCGCTGCAATCCCAGAAAATCCTGGAACTGGAGCCGGATATCAAACTGCTCAGGCCGGAATCCGGCCAGGGTGATTACTCCGGTAGCCCGGGCGGTGCCGCCGCCGCTTTCGAAGCCGATTTCGGGAATGATGAGTTTATCCCCTTGCAAGCGCACCTGGCCTGGCAGCAGGCCATAGGCGGGACCGCCGAGGCGCAGGGCCAGGGAACCGGGCCCCCAGCGGACCTGGCCGGAGACCCGGGGATGATGTGGGTCGCCTTGCCACTCAGCCATGACGTCCAGGGAACCCTGGGCCTCCTGCACCTCGGGGCTGAGGGCGGTTAGCAGGGATAGATTGGCATTTTCCCCCTGCACCCGGAGATAAAAGTCCCGATCCCCCCAGGCCCATTTCCACGGACTGAGGCAGAGGCGCAAGGGGACGCGGCCCTCCCAGGTAAGATGTGGTCCCGAGGGGCTTTCTTCCACGCCGCCCGCCAGGCGCAGGAAGGTATCTCTATAGGTAAAGGAAGTGTGAAGGGAGCGGAAGGAAAAATTCCCCCACAGTCCCGGCCCCCAGTTTAACTGTCCCTGGATGACGGGATGGCGCGGGTCGCCGCTCAGGGCCACCTGGCCCTTAATTTTCCCTTGCAGGGTGGTTCCCCTGAGGCTGAAGAGGTTAGCCGGCAGGTCGCTGGCCTCCAGGCGACCGGTGAGGCGCCCGTCTTGTGCCTGCCCCTGAAGCGTGAGGTGTCCCTCATTTACCCGGAAGGTGACGGGAGAGAGTTCCCAGCCCGGGGCCAAGCGGACCCGGACGGGGGAGGTGTTGTAAAGAGAAAAGTTCTGAACCCGCCACCGGCACTGCTCCAGCGCCAGGGACCAGGGATGGGACCTCAGGTCCGCCGCGCCCTTAACCTCCGCCTCCGGCCCCTCAGGAGAAGAGGCGGTGAAGTTGAACCGCCACTGCGAGGCTTCTCCCTGGGAAGCGAAGTTAAATTTGGCCAGAGTCCCCAACGGGGTTTTAAAGCCGGCTCCCTGGAGCGAAAGCTCGCCGGATTGGGGCCACCACCCTGCCAGACTGGCCTTGAGGGCCAGGGATGCCACCGCCAGCCCTTCCGCGGCCAGATCCCGGCCCTGGCCCTGGAAGGTATGTTGGGGGGAATTCCAGGGGCCATGCAAAGTGCCCTCTCCCTCCAGGCGTCCCCGCAAGCCCGGGGGCAGCAAGGGCCAGGAACCGTCCGCGGCCAGGGAGCCACGGTACTGAAAGTCCAGTCCCTTCCCCTCAACGACGCCTTTTAACTCCGCGGTCAAGGTCCCTAATTGGCACTGGACCTGAGGGATTTCCAGCTTGGCGCCGTCCCAACTCAGGCGCCCTTTCAGTTCTTTAAGGGGCTGCTGGGCCACCTGGCCCCGGGCTTCCACTTCTCCGGAAACCCGGAGGGGCCAAAATGAAGGGGCCTCGGTCAGGCTGAATTTGCCGGCGAACTTGCCATCGAGGTTGGTCCCGCTGAGAGGCAGGCCCCACAGGTCGGGTCGGAGCCCAGTTGCCTGGATTTTCAAGTCTCCCGCCGGCGCGGTGAGCAGCGGGCCCACCGCGTTGACCTTAAGCTGTCCGTAGTTGCCCCGGGTATCCCCCTCCAGGCGTTGCTCCCGGTCATTTCCCGCCAGGGTGAGCTTGAGATACTCCACCTGCGCCGCGCGGTACCGGAAGGGGTTGCACTCCAGGGTCAGCTCCAGTTTCCGGGGAGGCCAGAGGAGGCCTTCCCCGGTCAGATGGAGCCGGACCCCCAGGGGCTCCAGTCCCTTGAGCTTCTCCTCCCAGGTGTTATTCAGGGCCGCCAGGAGTTCTGGCTGCAAATCGCTAAGATTCAGGGTCAGGTCATAATTCCAGGGGTCGCCGCTTTGAAAGAGTTTGCCCTGGAGAGTGTATGGGGCCTTTTGCAAGTGCCCCTCTCCCGTCACCTGGAGCTGGGCCGGGCTTCCCGTTAGCTTAAATTTTCCCCCCAGGTCCCAGGCCCCGGGCCACTTGGGCCAGAAGCGGCGGAGCTCCCCTCCCGGTACGGAGCCGAGGTCAGCCGTCAGGTTGAGGGCGGGTAACGCCTCATCTATCCTCACTTCTCCCCTCAGGGTAAGTAAGGGATGATCCTGAACCGCCACCGTCAGTAATTTAAGGTCCAGACGTTGATGGCTATAGGTAAGATGGGTGGTCACCCTGAGGCGGCCCTGGGGGGTGGCGGCGCTCAGTTCGGCCCGGTGCACCATAATGGCTTGTTGAGGCCGTTTGGGATGGAGTACGGTCAGGGCCAGTTGGAGATTCAGGTCCTGGAAACGTTGGCTTACCCCGGCGCGGCTGAGGTCGAGGGCGCCGTCCTGAATCAAGATTTGCGAGAAATCAATTTTGCTGAAGGGCGGCGGCGGCCGCGTGCGCAGCAGGTCGGCCACATTCCATTGGCCCTGGGCATCCTGGCTCAAGGTAAAATGGGGGCCATAAACAGCCAGTTGGGCGATCACGGGCTGGAGCTTCACCAAGGACCAGAAAGAGAAGCGTAGCTCCACCTTATCCGCTCTGAGCACCTCCCCTCGAGGGCCCTCTATCAGCACTTTCTCAAAAGTAATCCCGGTCAGGGGGTTGCCCCGGACCTGCTGAACCTTTACTTCTCCGTTAACCCGGTCCTGAGCCCACTCCACCAGGCGCCAGCCACCCCAGCGCCAGAACAAGTTAGACTCGGGCAGGCGCCAGAGCGCCATTCCCACCAGGAGGAGGAAAATTCCCAGGGCGACCAACAGGTAACGAAGCCAGCGCATAAATTATTTTAGCACATTATCATAAGGATAATAGTTGGGGGAAGGGGCCAAGGCCTCCGGCCCGTCCCGGATCTAGCCACGCCGGCTGGCACCCCCGCCACCTAACCTTACCATAAGATGGTCAGCCAACCTCCTCATCTTGCCTCCATTTTCCCTAACCCTTTAAAGAGATCTCTGCGAAATGGGTTCGTGGGGGAAGGGCCAGGGACCTGAGGTCCCTGCCCTCCCCCCACACCCCCCTCCCAACCCGCAGAAGGGGCTGGAAAGGCGGGGCTTATGGCCCCGACTTTCCAGCCATTTTCTGACCCTGTAAGGGGTTGGGGGAGGGAGCTTGAGGGAGGGGGCAGGGGTCTGCGACCCCTGGCCCCCCTCCCTCAAGATGACTTTTTCAGAGTTTCTTTAAAAGGCTTGCCCCACCGTGAAATGGACATGGTAGCGGTCCTTGGTCCGGTCAATGGGGTTTAGCGGAAATCCGATATCTACTCCTATGGGGCCGATAAAGGTGTTATAACGCAGGCCCACCCCCGAGGAGTATTTCAATTGGCCCACGTCAATATCCCGGATTTTGAAATAGACATTGCCGAAGTCCAGGAAGGCCACGGCCCCTAATTCTTTATAAATGGGGACTCTGGTCTCTACGCTGCCTTCCAGTACGGCTTGGCCCCCCGAGAGGGGTTCCAGCCGAGTTCCGGGGTCCCAGATAATCCAGGCGATAGCCGCGCACGCTATTGATCCCGCCGGCGAAAAAACGCCGGAAGATGGGAATGTCATTGGTGGCCTGGATAGGTTCGATGAGGCCGAATTTGAGGCGCCCGGCCAGAATGAGATTAGTCGTGCCCAGGCCCTGGTAACGCCGGGCATCCAGGACGGTGCGGATAAACTGCATGTTGGATCCGAGGAAATCCGGGGCGAATTCGCCATTCAGGGCCAGTATGCCTCCTCGGTGCGGATCCACGGCGCTATCCACGGTCTCCTGGCGTAGGCCCAGGAGCGCCATGGAAGACCGGTAGAGTTTGCCCGGCTGGGTCGTCTCGCTAAGGATGATCAGGGTCTCGATGGGAACGTTAAAGGGCCGGGCGAATTCCAGGCCATGCCCCAGATATCCCCGAAAATGCCAGGGCAAGTCGTGCTCCAGGCGCACATTGGTAAAAAAGGCCTTATCAGTAAATCCAGGCAGATAGCGCCGCACCAGGCCGCTCTGGAAAACCAGGTCAGCATTGGTGGAGAAGATCAGGGGATTGAAAAAGGTGCCCTCCGCCCCGTACTCCAGACGGGAATATTTGGTATCCAAATCCAGCATGCGCCCCCCACCGGCCAGGTTGCGGAAGCGCAAGGCCAGCTTGGCCCGGAACTGATCCTCGTCCCCATAACCCAGGCCCACCTTGAGAGACCTCTTCTTTTTTTCCTGGACTTCAATAACGATGGGAATGTGGCGCTCCGACTCAGGGACCTCTTCCGGGGTGAGCACCACGCTGCGGAAAAGATCCAGGCCGTAGATCCGCTGCTGGCTGTCAAAAAGTTCCTTAAAGGAAAACAAATCGCCAGATTTGAAGGTCAACTTGCGCACAATCACCCTTTCCGGCGTTTCCAATTCTCCTTTTACCTTCACGGCTCCGAAATAGCACAAAGGCCCGGGCCTTACGGTTATTGTAATCTCCGCGGTATTTCTATCCTCATCCAGCAAGACCTGGCCCTCCACCTTGGCCCGGGGATAGCCATGATCTAACAGGTAGTCAAGATACAGGCGTTTCAAAGCCTCGTAGGTTACTTCCTCAAAACGTTCGCCTACTTTAAGGGGCCATTGGTCCTTGAGGTCAGAAAGGTCTACGGGAGGTACGGTGGGGGCGACACTCACCTCCGCCCGGGTAACTTTCACCCAGGGGCCTTCCACTATGGTGAGCGTCAACTCCACCTGGCCGTTCTCAGTCTTCACCTCGGGGGTGATTTTAGGGTGGTAAAAGCCATAGCGGCGGTACAGCGCCTTTAAGCGCTCCAAGTCGCTTTCCAGGTCCGCGGCTTTGAAGAGCGCAGGCTTTTTCCAGGGCCAGGGGGAAGGCAGGGGCAGGGTCAGCTCTTCTTTGAGCTTCTTGGCGGGGACCGCCTGGGCGCCGATAATTTTGAAGGAGCGCAAAGGAAGAGGGACCGGAGCTTCGGGAGCCTGATGGGCCATCAGTCCCTGAGCGCCGGCCAACAAGATGAGTAATACCAGGTATAGCACTTTAGGGGAGGGGCTCAGGGACCGGTAGCCCCTGGCCCTCCCCCTAACTGCTGCTTGGCTGATAAACCCCGGGTCAGGCATCTGATGAGGCATGCTCCCCTTATCTGCTCCGCTTGGGGTGGGGCCTAAGCTCCGGGAAAAGCTGAGGCTGCCGCGCCCGCTGGGGAAAGCCAGGAGACTCCCGGCGCAGCAGCAACTCTGGGGGGATGGCTTGGACCAGGGGAGAAAGACGGCCGCGGCGTCTCCGCCCCCCCAGGGAGCGCGTCCGGGCCCGGGTGAGGAAGACCTGACGGGAAGCCCTGGTGAGCCCTACATAAAAGAGGCGTCCTTCCTCCGCGGGATCTGCGGTGCCCTCCCCTTCCGGTTCCCAGGGGATCAGGCCGTCCTCGCACCCGGCAATGAAGACGTAAGGGAATTCCAGCCCCTTGGCCGCATGCAGGGTAAGGAGTTTTACCCTTTCGGCCGCCAAATCCAGGTCGTCCCATTCCGGCCCCACCCCTTCCCGGGCTTGCTGACAAGGGATGCCGGCCTCGCTCAGTTGGCGTTCCAGTTCCGGGCCCAGAGCATGGAGGCGGTAAAGCACTGCCACCTCCCGAAAGCTGGCTTTTTCCTCCTGCCCCTGATGCCTCAGAAGGGCGTCTTCCAGGGCCAGATGGCTCAGGCCCCCCACCAGCTTCTCGATCTCCCGGGCGATGGCCCTGGCCTCGGCCCCCTCGGTGGCCTCCTCCAGGAGCACCAGGGGCCGGTCTCCCGAGCGATGCGTCTCCAGGGATTCCGGCGCGTCGCCCGCAGCAGCCCGGAGTTGCTGGGCCGCCCGCAGAATGGGCCGAGGCAGACGGTAAGTTTCATTAAAACGCCAAGCCACCGCTCCCGGGAAATCCTCCAGAAAACGGTGGAAATACCCCGGGTTGGCGCCACGAAAGCCATAAATGGCCTGATCCGGGTCCCCGATGACCATGATTTCCGCCTCGGGCCCGGCCAGATTCAGGAAAAACCGGTATTGGGCCTCATTCAAATCCTGGTATTCATCCACCAACAGATGCCGGAACCGGCCCCGGTAGGCCGCCCGAACCTTGAGGTGCCGGGTCAGGAGCAACACCGGCAGGGCGATGAGGTCTTCATAATCCCAGAGGCCTTCTCGGCACAGCACGTCTTCGTAGGCTCGAAAAGCCGCAAGATACTGAAGTTCTTCTGTAGGGGCGGTTCGCGAACCGCCCCTACAATCATTCTGCCATCCGGCCGGATCACGAATCGTCCCTTCCTTACGGAGATCTTCGGGGTACTTTAACGCCTGTTTCCAGGCGGCAATCTGCTTCTCCAAAGGTGCAAAGGAGAGACGGTGATCCCGGGCCACCCGGCGGAGCAACTGGCGGCGCCGCTCTTCATCGGCCACTTCCCGGGGAAGCTCTCCCTGGGCCGAGAGTATCTGGTGGCCCAGGGCATGGAAGGTCTTGACCGTGACCCGGGCCAGGCCCGGAAAGTCCGGAAGTAGTTGCTTTAAGCGGGTCTCCATTTCCCCGGCCGCCTGCCTGGTAAAGGTTAGGGCCAGAATCGTATCGGGATCAATCCCGCGACGGGCCAGGAGATAAGCCAGGCGTTGGGTGAGGGCCCGGGTCTTGCCGGTGCCCGGCCCGGCCTGCACCAGGAGCGGCGCCCCCTGGTGAAGGACGGCCTGCCGTTGGGCCGCGTTTAACCCCGCCAGTAACGGATCATCTAAAAAGGAGTCTTGGGTTTCCTGGGCTCTGTATCTTGTGACTGTGCCTGCCTCCCGGATGTTAGCTGGAGGACTGAATAAGTCGTTCTTTTTCGGTCTGCGACTTAAAGTATCTGGGTCAGCCTCGGGGAGGCCAGCCACCGCGCTGAAGAAGGCTCCCTGGCCCTGGTGCCGCCGGCGCTCTTCCGGGGTGAAGAGACGGATTTGCCCGTATTCGCCATCATAGCCTGGGGCGATGTACACCTCGCCCCGGCGCATCTTGTCGATCCCGCAAGCCAGCAGGCTCCCCCCTTCCTGGGCCAGGTCTTCCAGGGGGACCCGCCTAAGGAGGTGCAATTCCGGCCCCAGCCTCTCCAGCAAGCGGAAGTAGCGCTGCTTCACCTTCTGGCTGCCGGCATTAAGTTCCAACACCTCCGCCAGGATCTCCGGCAGGGGGATTAAGGATTCAAAAGGTTTGGCCTCGGGAGGGGGAGCCCCCGCCTGGCGGTCTGCCAGGTCCAGGACGCGATGCATCACTCCATAGGTCAGGGGCCGGCCGCATTGGGGGCAGCGGCCGTCCAGGTTCTTCGATTCCTCCGGGGTAAGCCGGAGGCCGCACTGACGATGCCCGTCCAGGTGGTACTTGCCTTCCTGGGCGAAGAACTCGATGGTTCCCTTAAAGCCGCTCTTGGTGCGCAGGGCTCGGGCCAGGTCTGGATAAGTGGGGGGGACCAAGAAAATATTGGCCTCCCGGGCCAATTTCTGGGGGGAGTGGGCATCGGAATTGGACACCAGCAGAAAGCGGTCCAGGGCGCTCACCCGCCAATTCATGGCAGGATCGGAGGAAAGGCCGGTCTCCAAGGCATAGATGCGGGACACCCCGTCCTCAAAACACTCCTCCAGGGTGTCGAAGCCGCTTTTGCTCCCCAGGACGGAAAACCAGGGAGTCCAGATGTGGGCCGGGATCACCACCGCCTCGGGGTCCATCTCCAGCACCAACTCCAGCAGGTACTTAGCGTCCAGCCCCAAAATAGGCCGGCCGTCTGATCTAACGTTGCCCAGACGGCCCAGGCGCACCGACAACTTGGAAGCCGCCTCCAGGCTGGGAAGCAGGAGCAGGAGATGGACCTTTCGGGTCTGCCCTCCTTTTTTATAAATAGTGCTCACCTCGCCGGTAATTATGAAGCGCACCGGGGAGGAGGTCTCCCAGGGGGGGCCCTTAACTATCAGGGGTAGAGCCAGGCCTGGCTTAAGTTCATATACGCCCTCAGCCACCGGCTCCAGTTTGGCAGACAACTCGTTGAGCCACTCCGGGTGGGTGCAATCCCCGGCCCCCACCACCCGCAGCCCTTTATAACGGCCCCAGAGATCCAGGTGCTCCAGGTCGGCTTCCTTACCTGTAGCTATGGAGAAGCGGGAATGGATGTGCAGGTCGGCGATGACTTCCATGAGTTTTTCACCTTACCATAATTCCCGGGTGGATGCCAGAACTGGGGCTTTTTGCCAGGCCTAGGGGTGATTTAGGAGAAGTCTAGGCCCTGGGAAACCACCCTACCTTCTCCCCTAGTATCGTGTTACGCAAGCACCTTGTACTTTTACTAAGTTTTTGCGTTAAATCTCCCCCTCCCCTGGTGGGAGGGGGCTGGGGGGAGGGGGGAAAGGTATTGGAAATTAAAAATATTCACCCCCACCCTGACCCTCCCCCATCAAGGGGGAGGGGAATTAGCCTATTTATTAACAAAAGCTAGTATAGGGACACAACCCTAGCAGCCAATTTCCCAGCCCCAGCCCCTGGACTTGGGGAACTCCGATGAATACTTTCTACGATTACAGACATTGATAAAAATACCGACACTGCTGACAAAAATACCGACACCTTTTGCCGATTTAAAGTATTGTTCAAACCGATGATTAACCGGCCGATTAATAGGCCCAGGCTATGATGGTTGCAGTCTAACGGCCGCTACCATTTAACGCCGCAAGGAGGCTTATATGGCGGAAAAAATTGACCCGGAAACCTTGAAGGGCTGGCTGGAGGACCCGGAAGTCTTCATTATGGATGTTCGGCAGGCTGGCGCCTGGCAGGGAAGCCATGCCAAGATTAAGAATGCCAAACATTTTGACCCCACTGCCTTTCCCGCCTGGGTTAACGAGATTCCCCCAGACCGGAAGCTGGTCTTGTACTGAGCCTGACACGCCGAGCACACCAGCTCCCGGGTGGCGCTGGAATTGGAAAAGCTGGGGTTCACCAAGGTTTATGTGGTGGCAGGGGGATGGCGGGCCTGGGTAGAGAAAGGTTACCCCACTGAACCCCAGGACTCCGCCTAGAGCTTGGGAAGGCAGGGAAAGCCCACGGCGCCCATGGGTTGACTTGACTAAACTTATGCTTGGGAGGAGGCTATGACCAGAACCTGGATTATACTGCTGTTGTTATTGGCCTGGCTGGCGGTGCCAGCCTTCTGCCTGGCGGCAGATAAGGAAGCCACGCTCATCGACCCGGACACCCTGAAGTCCATGTTGGGCGACCCGCAAGTGCTGATTATCGATGTGCGAGTCACCTCGGCCTGGGCCGGGAGCGACAGTAAGATCAAGGGCGCAATCAGACAAGATCCGGACCGGGTGAACACCTGGGGGCCCGCCTTGCCCAAAGATAAAAAAATCGTCTTGTACTGCAGCTGACCCAATGAACATACCAGCGCCCGGGTGGCGCGGGAACTTATCAAGATGGATTTCCCCCAGGTGATGGTTCTCAAAGGCGGCTGGGAGGCCTGGCGGAAGGCGGGATATCCCACCGAAGCGAAAGATAGCCATTAAGGCTCATGGCTATCTGGAAGGCTCCTGGGCATAGGGATTGGAGCCCGCGACGGGGGACTTTTCTAAGTTAAAATTGGGGCTTTTTGCGGGAAAAACTTAATGAAAAATTTCACGATGGCCAAGCGCCAAAAGCCCCTCTAAAACGGGGCTTTCGGTCAACTTCTTTATCAGATTATAGTGAAGCCTTGGCAGGTAAGGCCGGGGTGGAGGTCTCCTCGAAATAGGGCCGGAAGACATCCTCGTCCAGGCGCAGCATCAGGCTGCCGCACTGGATGCAAAGAGCCGTGTGGTCATCCAAGCCGGCCACCCGCTGATCGCGCCCGCCGCAATCCACGCATTGATATTCGTATAGTGGCATAACTAATCTCCCCCTGACCTAATATAATGCAATATTCATACCTGCTGCTTATATTTTCAACGATATTTATAAATGACAGAAATTTTTAGGTTATGAATCCGGTAATAATGCCTCCTATTATTACTATTCGTAAACTTTGCTTCAAATGATTAAGATGTGACTAAAAAATTTTTAACTTTTTCTCATCTAACCTGATCTTTCATCTAACCTGAGAGGAGGCTGCATGTCCAGCCAGCCAGATGAGCGGCGCACCAAGATCGTCTGCACCTGGGACCGTCTTGTTTGGGTGAGGTGCTACCGCGGTTGGTGGAGGCCGGGATAAATGGCCCGCCTCAACTTCTCCCACGGCAGCCAGGGACTGAAGGTAGACCATCCGCAGATCATCGCCGAGACCCCGGTGGGAGTTCCCATCTTGCTGGCCGACGGCCAAATTGAACTCCAGGTGGAAGGCAAGACGGATAAAGAACTTAATTGCTGGGTAGTGGTGGGTGGGGTATTGCGCTCCCACGCGGGGATAAATTTCCCCAGACATTCCTTATCAGTGCCGGCCCTCACTGCCAAAAACCGGGAAGACATTCGCTTCGGGATCAAGATGGGGGTTGACTTTATCGCCCTGTCCTATGTGCGCTCACCCCAGGATGTGCTGGTGGCCCGGGGAGACCTGGGGGTGGAGGTGCCCCTGGAAAGGGTGCCCTTCATTCAGAAGCAGATCATTGCCACGGCCAACCGGGTGGGCAAGCCGGTAATCACCGCTACCCAGATGTTGCTCTCCATGGTGGACCACTCCCGCCTTCCCGGGCCGAGGCCACCAACGTGGCCAATGCCATCCTGGACGGCACTGATGCGGTGATGCTCTCCGAGGAGACGGCCTCGGGCCACTATCCGGTGGAGGCAGTGAGATTCCTGGATCAGGTCAGCCGGGCCACCGAAGAAAATTCCCCCCACGCGGCCTGGCTCCGGACCCGGGCTCCCTCTAAACGCCAGGAGATTTCCGAGGCCATCAGTTATGCAGCCTGCGAGATGGCCCTGGACCTGCAGGCCGCAGCCATCCTGACCAGCACTGAATTTGGCGACACCGCGCGCCTTATCAGCCGCTTCAGGCCTCACACCCCCATTGTCGCCGTAACCCCCCGACGGGAAACCTGGCGTCGCCTCTGCCTGTCCTGGGGCGTTTTTCCCCTTCTGGCCCCCGCATCCAGGACACCGACGAGATGCTGCGGGTGGTGAAAGAAGAGGCCCTGAAGGCCGGGATGCTCAGGTCCGGGGAGCGGGTGATCATCACCGCGGGCACCCCCATCGGCATCCGGGACACAACCAATTTAATTAAAGCCGATATCATAACTTAATCAGGCACACCTCACATTTTTATAGTATATTGGTGAAGGGGCAAAGGGCTACTGACACTTACCGCCTCCACCAATCCCTTAATTTTAGGTTTGGGTCGGAGAAGCCGGGGCCTTTGGCCCCGGCTTCTCCGACCAACTTAAGCGGGTTGGGAGGGGGGCTTGGGGGGAGGGCAGGGACCTGAGGTCCCTGGCCCTCCCCCCAAAATTATCATTCCGGTCCCGCCGGAACCTTAGGGAGGAAGTGATGTCCGAACCGTTGGGCTATTTTACCTTTGTGCTCCATTCCCATCTCCCCTATGTCATTGGCCACGGGCGTTGGCCCCACGGCATGGATTGGCTCAATGAAGCGGCGGCCGAGTCCTATATCCCCTTATTCCAGGCCTTCAACCGCCTGGCGGCCGAAGGCCGGGGCACCGGGGTTACCTTGGGAATCACGCCGATTCTGGCGGAGATGCTGGCCGCGGAGACCTTCCGGCGGGAGTTTAAAGACTACCTGGACAACAAAATCCAGGCCGCCCGGGAGGACCTGGCTACCTTTAAGAGGCTGGGGGATGAGCATTTCGCCGGACTGGCCCAGATGTGGGAAACCCACTTCTGGGAATTGAAGAGGGCCTACAGTGAAGACTTTGGCGAAGACCTCCTGGGGGTTTGCCGCCGGTTGATGGATGCGGGGATGCTGGAAGTTATCACTTCGGCGGCCACCCACGGCTATCTGCCCCTACTGGGGCGGGACACCGCGGTCCAAGCCCAAGTGAAACAGGGAGTGGAGACCTATCGGCGCCACTTCGGCCGGGACCCCAAAGGTTTCTGGCTGCCGGAATGCGCCTACCGCCCCCGCTACCGCTGGGTGGCGCCCCTTGCCGATCTCGCCGGGGAACCGGTGCTCCGCAAAGGGGTGGAGGAGTTCCTATCCGAAAACGGCCTCAGCTATTTCTTTATTGACTCCCATCTCCTGAAAGGAGGGCGGGCCATCGGCGTCTATAAAGACCGCTTCGAGGCCCTGGAGCGCCTCTGGGCCCGGTTCGCCGCCCAATACACGGAGCGGCCGGAGGAGGAAGAGAAATCACCCCATCAGGTCTATCTGGCCAGTTCTGCCCCGGAGACCAAAAGGCCGATAGCCGTCTTCACCCGGGACCCTAAGACCGGCCTCCAGGTATGGAGCGGCGAATGGGGTTATCCTGGTGATGGCAACTACCTGGACTTTCACAAGAAACGATTTCCCGGCGGCCTGCGCTACTGGCGGGTGACCAGCGCCAAGGCCGACCTGGCGGATAAAGAACCCTACCACCCGGAGTGGATAAGCGGCCGAATTAACGATCAGGCCGACCACTTTGTCTCCCTGGTGACTGGCATCCTGGCGGAATTCCGGGCGGCCCACGGCAGACCCGGCATCGTGGTGGCTCCCTACGATACCGAGCTCATCGGCCACTGGTGGTTCGAAGGCCCGGAATGGGTTTACCAGGTGCTGAGCCGGTTCCATGCCCACACCCAGGTCCGGCTGGCCTCTGCCGGACAGTTCCTGGAACAGGCGGAACCCATGTCCGTCATCTCGCTCCCCGAGGGCTCTTGGGGTGAAGGGGGATATCACTGGATCTGGCTCAACGAAATGAATGAATGGACCTGGCGCCATATCTACCCGGCGGAAAAAGAGATGGAAGAACTCGCCCAGCAGTGGGCCCATGATCCCGACCCCCGCCTTCAGGACCTCCTGAAGCAGTGCGGCCGTTCCTTGTTTCTCCTGGAGTCCTCAGACTGGCAGTTCTTGATCAGCACCTTCAGTGCCCGGGATTATGCCGAACTCCGGCTGGTGGTGCACCATGACGATTTCCGGCGCCTGGCGGCCATGACCCGACGCTACGCGGCAGAGCGTGCCTTGCCCGGAGAAGACTGGAATTTTCTGGAATTTTGCCGGGAGCGGGATGCCGTCTTTCCGGATCTGGACCCGAGATGGTGGGCGCGATTGCAATATCCACCGGAATATTAGGAGAATTAAGGCTTCTCTGTAGCAATTTAGCTACATTAAATTCGAGTTTGTGGTTTTTCTACCACAATCCGAACTGGGAAAAGATCCCGGTTCCAAGGTGAGATTTTCGTAAATCCAATGCTTCCAGCCACTTAATCTGCCAGGCAGTCCTGCGGTCTAACTTAAAAATGGTGGTATAGGGATTGCACCCTTAGCATTGCGAGGGATAACTATGATTTGGCAAAAAACCCTAGCCCGACCCCTGAGTTTTACGGGGATCGGTCTCCACCGCGGCCAACCGGTAACGGTGACTCTTTATCCTGCGGCAGCCAACCAGGGCTTGCGGTTTGTTCGGACCGATCTTCCCGGACGGCCGCAGATTCCAGCCCATTTTACCCGGGTGGTGGACACCACCCGGGCCACCACCTTGGGGGAGAACGGGTTTACCCTATCCACCGTGGAGCACCTTTTGGGAGCGCTGCGAGGCCTGGGGGTGGACAATGCCCAGATCCAGGTGGACGGGCCGGAACTGCCCATCATGGATGGTAGCGCCGCACCCTTTGCCAGACTCTTCTCGGAGGTGGGGCTCCGTTCTCTCCCCTGGCCCAGGGCCTATCTTCGCATTCTGCACCCGGTGGAGTTGCGGGAGGGAGACCAATGGATGCGGGTGACCCCGGGGGAGCCCCGCATCACTTATACCATTGATTTTAACCACCCCTTGATTCGGCGGCAGCGCTACACCGTGCCGTTAAGGGCAGAGAGTTTTCAATCCGAGATTGCTCCAGCCCGGACCTTTGGCTTTCTCAAGGAAGTGGGGTATCTTCAGACCAATGGCCTGGCCTTGGGAGGGTCCCTGGAGAATGCCGTGGTCCTGGACGACACCGCGGTGGTGAATCCCGAGGGCTTGAGGTTTCCCGAAGAATTTGTCCGGCACAAGATCTTGGACGCCCTGGGGGACCTGGCTCTGCTGGGCCTGCCCCTGTTGGGGCGGCTGGAGGTGGGCCGGGGAAGCCACACCCTCCATCACCATTTCCTGCAATTACTGATGGGCCAGGAAGCGGCCTGGCGTATCTGGGTGCCTTCCGTCCAGCACCTGGAAGAGCAGCGCCCCTGGTTCCAGACGCTCCTGTGGGAAGGCGCGCCCGCCTGATCCTTCAGGACCAAAAGCTTCATTCCCGGCAGGGTCATCTGGCCCTGCCTTTTTTCTTGGGGATTATTCCCTAAGGAGACTGGATAACCTCCCCCACCAGCGCTTCTCCCTGAAGCTCCCGGAATCGCACCGAAATCAGGTGATTATGCCACTCCCGCGGCCCCGGTAGGATTACCCGGAGATAATTATCGCTCAGGCCCTTGAGCCAGCCCGGTTTCGGGGCCGGCCCCTTCACCAGGACCTCCCTTACCTGCCCCAGTTGGGATTGATAAAACTCCACTTTTTTTCCTCCCTCCCAGGTCCCGCATGATCCTGGCCCGCCCCTGGATTTCGCTGCCAGGCAGGCCGGGTCTTTGCGCTGCCACCGTCCCCGGACGGGGGGAAAAGGGAAAGACATGGAGGTAGGTCACCGGCAAGGACTCCACCAGGCTCCGGGTGGCCTCGAAGTCGGCGGGCGTCTCGCCGTGAAAACCCACCAGGACGTCGCAACCCAAAGCCGCATCCGGGAAAAGGCGGTGGATCTCCCCAACCAGGTCCCGGAAGTCCTGCGGGCGGTAAGGACGGCCCATGGCTTTGAGCACCGGCCCGGACCCACTTTGCAGGGGCAGGTGAAAGTGAGGGCAAAAATCCGGCCAGCCCTGGGCTTCTTTTAACAAGGCCAGGGATATCTCCTGGGGTTCCAGGGAACTGAGGCGCACCCGGAAAGGCCAGCCCCGGCCTCTAAGCTGGCTTAGCAGCCCCGCCAGGGTGCCCGGAGGGTCTAAATCCTGGCCATATTGGCCCAGGTCCACCCCGGTGAGCACCACCTCCCGGTACCCTTGGGCGGCCACCTCCTCCAAGACCCGGGCCACTTGCGCGGTCTCCAGGCTCCGACTCCGGCCCCGCACCAGAGGCACAATGCAATAGGTGCAATGGTGGCTGCAGCCATCCTGGACCTTGACCCAGGCCCGGGTATGACCCGGAAGCGATGGTCCCGGCCACGCTTGAATTGGCGCGGCGTCGTCGGCGTATGGCCCCACGCGCAGTAACGGTTTGGCGGCGCTGCCAGACGCTACTGAAAATCCGCCACCCGCGCCTTTTCCTGGTTTCCCAAAACCGCCTCAACCCCGGGGAGACAGGCCACTTCTTCCGGGGCCCGCTGGGCATAGCAGCCCGTAACCCAGATGGGCGCCCCGGCATAATCCCGGGCCATGCGGCGGATGGCCTGGCGGGCCTGCTGATCCGCCCGGCCCGTAACCGTGCAGGTGTTAACCAGGGCCAGGTCCGGCGTCACCCCCGCCGGGGCTATCTGCCAACCCTGAGCGCTGAGCCCCTGGGCCAGCCCCGCAGAATCACACTGGTTAACCTTGCACCCAAAGGTGATGATGCGAAAGTAAGGCATGGTCTGCTCTGGTTGTTTGGGGGGAGGTGGTTTGGTGGAGGGGCGGTAAGGGCCTGCGGCCCTTAGCCCCCTCCACCAAATCATCTCACTTAATTCTCTCCTCAATCCAGCCGCCTCCCAGGAGCTGGTCGTCTCGATAGAAAGCCACGGCCTGGCCCGGGGCCACTGCCGCCTGGGGAGTGGCAAAGCTGACTTTCACCTCAGATAGGCTCAAGGGGGTAAGGCGGGCCAGGGTCCCGGGGTGGCGGTAGCGGATCACGGCCTGGGCTTCCAGGTCTCCCGGGGGAGGGTCAATGAGCCAGTTTACCTGGGAGGCCAGAAGCCCGGAAGAGAGGAGGTCGGGGCGCCTCCCCAACACCACCCGGTTGGTCTCCGGCCGGATCTCCACCACATAGTAAGGTTCCCGGGAAGGAAGGCCCAGGCCCCGGCGCTGGCCCACGGTGTAATATTCCAGCCCCCGATGCCGGCCTAACAACTGTCCCCGTGGGTCTACCATCTCCCCGGGGGGCCCCAGGCTTCCCCGCCGCTCCCGGATGAACTCGTGATAGCGGCCCTCAGGGATAAAGCAGATCTCCTGGCTCTCCCGGCAACTGTCTGCCTGGGGCAGCCCCATCTCCTGATACCTTCGCCGGACTCCTTTTTTGGTCATCTCTCCCAGCGGGAAGAGGAGATGGGGCAAAAGTTCTCGGGGCAGGCGGGATAGAAAATAGGATTGATCCTTGCTGCGATCCACTCCCCGATAAAGACCCAGGGCCCCGTCAGGGCCCTTTTGCAGCCGGACGTAATGGCCGGTGGCCAGATGGCAGGCGCCCGTGGCTTGCGCCTCCTGCCACAGACGCCCGAACTTGATGGCCGCGTTACATTGGACACAAGGGTTGGGGGTGCGGCCCCGGGAGTATTCCGCCACAAAATACTCTTGCACCTGACGGGCAAAATCTTGCCGCAGGTCTAACTCGGAAAAGGTGATACCCAGATGCCGGGCCACGGCAGCCACCCGCTCCCCAGGTGGCCCATGGGGTGATAGGCGCAAATGCACCCCCTGAACTTCCCAACCCTCAGCTAAGAGCAAGGCGGCCGCCACCGCGCTATCCACCCCGCCGCTCAGGGCGACTACCACTTTATGAGGTCGGTGCGCCATGATTTTAAACTTTACTGCAGTTTTGTTTAATTTTCTTGCAGTCTTGGCAAATTTGAGGCCCCACTAATATTCTAAACTAATTTGTTGATATTTCAGGGAATATTATTTTGGCAGGAAAGGCTGGATATTTTTTTGTTCAATTGCTGGAACACATGTAAATAATTTTTACCAAATATCAAGGAATTAACTGAGTGAGGAGAAAGTGAGGTTATTCAGGAAGGCTACCGCCACCCCCCACTGAGGGCTGTCCGGCCCCGGAGGATCCATGCGCAGCACCTCGCCTCTGGCCTTGAGGTGGGAGGTATCGTGTAAATCCAGGTACGGCAAGGGGGCGGCAATAGTGAGGTCCAGGGTCAGGCCCGGCCGGATGGGGAAGGGTGAGTCGCAGAAAAAATAAACGCCTCCCAGGCTGATGTCTCTGGTAACGCATTGGCCTTGATGGACTTCCCCGGTTTCCGGCAGTTCAGCGTGATACTCCACCGACAGGGGAACCACTAAGCGGCCATAGCGACGTCTTTCCATAGGCCAGCGTTCCACTTGGGCGATAAGAATTACAACTCAAGCAAGTTCTGCCCTTTATTGCACGTCACATGCCATCTGGCAAGAAATTTCTTATATTGGCAAGGAACCTAAAGGGGTTGCCAGATATTCCTTGACGGGGCGTACCCTTTACTTTATTATTCGGAAAAAATTACCAAAATAGTAAATTCCCAGTTCCCCAGCGCCAAAGGCTGTATCATGCCCCACATCGTCTCCACCATTAATCAGAAAGGGGGGACCGGCAAGACCACCACCACCCTTAACCTGGGGGCGGCCCTGACTTACCAAGGCTACCGCACCCTCATCGTGGACCTGGATCCCCAGGGCCATACCACCATCGGACTCGGGATGGAACCCGACTCCCTCAAAGAGTCCATGGCCGAGGTGATGACCGTCCCCAAAAAAAGCCTCGAGGACGTGGTGGTCCCCACCTATATCCTGGGCCTCTACCTGGCCCCGGCCCACATCCGTCTGGCCCGGGCCGCGGAGCAGGTTTATTCCCGGGTCTTCCGGGAGGCCATTCTGGCCCAGGCCCTTAAGGAGGTGGACTATGACTTTGTGCTCATCGATTGCCCCCCTTCCCTGGGGGTGTTGACCACCAATTCCCTGTACGCCTGCGACTTTATTATCATTCCCTGCCAGATCTCCCGTTACTCCCTGGATGGGTTGGCGGATCTGCTCACCACCATCGAGACCGTTAAAAACCTGGCCATCCAGGAGCTTTTCCAGGGAAATCATTTCCGGATCCTGCTATCCATGTTCGACCGGCGTAACCGCGTCACCAATGAATACATCCTGGAACAGCTCAGGCCTTATCGGGACAAAACCTTTAAAACCATAATCATGAAGAACGAGGCCTTGAACCAGGCCCAGATAGCCCAGAAGGTGATCTTCGATTACGACCCCAAGAGCACCGGGGCCCAGGATTATCTGCAACTTACCACCGAGTTTCTGGAAATATGGCAAAAAAGAAACAGTTTGCCGGCAAAAAGACTAAGCTGGCAAAGCTGCCGTTAACCCAAATCCTGGCTTCTCAAGAGGGGAAAACGGCCCCCTGGGGTACGCCCCCGCCTGCCCTTGAACCTGATTCCCGGCAAATCCCCCTCTCCTGGGACGGCCTGGAGGCGGGACCGAATAGTCCCTTGGCAGCAACTTACTTCCAGGTTATTCAAGATTTGAAACGTCTTCAGTCAGAATTGCCCAGGAATGGAAGTGCTGCCGGCAACTCTGCCACTCCCCTTCCAGCCAGCCTCCCGGCGCCGCCCCGCCTCAAACAGGCCCTGCACCAAGCCCGGGAAGACCTGCAAGACCTTAAACGCTTCTTATCCCAGCGATAAGCCTCCCCCACATCCCTACCCTGGGATTTTAGTACTTGTGAAGTTTTCTCGTTCTCACCATTCTGGCCCCTCCCGAAAAAACTTGGGACCCAGGAGCCTACAGGCTTTTGGGTCCCAAATATAGTAAAGACTTAACAATGGTCGACAAGGGGAAGAAAGGGTCCTTGTCTTCGCCTTAATTCTCAAACTGGAGTTACCAAAATGCTAAACGGGGCGATCAGGGCTGGGAGGCCCCCCACTCTTTATTTCTTCTTTTCCTCCATGGGGGGAGGAGTTGATGGTTGAGGTTTTTCTGGGGTCGCGGCTATCTTGGCCTTTAGTTTGGCCATATTTTCCTGGATGATTTTGGCAATGGCACTCTCGGTGCCCACATTTCTTAGAGGTTTCACACCGGTGCAGAGACCTTCGGTAAAGCAAACCTGCTCGTATTTATCAAAGTATTCTTTGGCATGAGTCTGAGCATCAGTCAGAAAAGCCAGGGCCTCCTTCAACTTGCCCTTTTGGGCCGCTATTGCTGCCAAGTTATTGAGGGCAAAGGGATTGTAACGGTCTCTTTCGAGCGCCGTTTTGAATTTAAATTCGGCAGCATCATACTTGCCGTCCCTCATTAAATCATAGCCCATGGCCAGGGGGGTGAATACATCTTCCGGCATCGGCCGGGGTTGAGCCATGGCAGGTGTTGAAAGGAACAGAAACAGACTAGCTATCGCCAATAATACTAAGCAGTTACGCAAATATCGCATCATTTCTCTCCTTTTTTCGGATTGAAGTTAGGGCCGCCCCGCCTCACCTAGACACAATCTAAGGTCTCTTTCTTTGGTGTCAAGAGGAATTCTTAGCTGAATGGACTTCCAATCAAGGAGATTGATGCGGGTGGACACAGGAGCGGTAACGCCACGGGGTATACCAAGGCCTCCACTGCTAGGCGTGGAAGTAAGAAACTTTTGGAAAATATTTAAATAAGGGGCAATCCATCACCCCCGGGCCTCCTGATTTCCCGCCCTCAGCCCCTTCGGATGCCGAAGCGCTCCCAGATCCGCGGGCGCAAGCGGCGGGGGCCCTCAACGTCCAGGTAGGCCGTGAGAATCTCTTCCCCCTCGCCTCCTTCCAGGAGGAACCAGGGCTTAAGGTCGTCCCAAGATCTGATTAGGCGGGACTGCTCCTTTTTATCTTCCGGCGCGTCCGGCTGGATGGCGAAGGAGTGGCCCCCCAGCATGGAGTAGTGGCCGCCGGCCAGCCTGGCCACAAAGTCCGCGGTGTTCACCCCCACCACGGGCAGGTAGTTATCGAAGGCCCGGGTAAGTGCGCCGGTGAGCCACTGGCCCCGGAGGATGGGATGGATCACCGGATTGACAATGAGGTCCGCCCCTTGCGCGGTGAGTTCCCGGGCCGCATCGGGCTGGCCCCAAAAATCGATGCACACCGGCAACCCGATTTTCCCGAAGTCGGTGGGCAGCACCTGCCAGCCGTCGCCGGGAGTGACCCCGAAGGCCCGGCGCTCCAGCTTGGACAGGTAGCACTTGCGCTGCCGCCCCACCAGACGGCCCTGGCGGTCAAACAGGGTGGCGGTGTTGTAAAGTTTGCCCCGGTCCTCCTCCACCAGGCCGGCCACCACATAGGCCTGAAGTTGCCGGGCCGCCTGGGACAGCTCCTCCTCGCCAGAGTAGGGGAAATACTCCGGAAAGCAGATGAGATCGGCTCCCTGGCCCTGGCAACGCGCCAACAGGCTCAGAGCCCGGCTCAGGTTTTCCAGACTTTCGAATTGGGGCACAGGCAAGGCTTGAACAAGAATGATCTTCAGCAAAGTTAAACCTCACGGCTTGACCAGAAAGTTACCAACCAGGCAGCCAGGCCCAGAGTTAAATGTCCTTGGCCCTGGCGCCTCGGGGTGGAAAAATAAAGAGGGCCTGAGGGCACTGCGTCCCAACTATTAATGCCTGACTTTGGCCCAACCACGGATGGCCCGCAGCGCTCAGCCCTTTTCTTTTTTACCATATAAAATGCCAAAGAGACAAAATCTTTGGAATCTTCAAGGATGGCTCCCAAGGGACCAACTAAGGCCCCCTGCCCTACCTTGCCGCTCCCAACTTGCGATATGGGGCCATTCACCCCGGGCCCCATACCTGGGGCTTCTCTATTGTTTGACATTTCCCCCAGCGCCTGGTAATAATTAAGTTGAGGGAGGGTTGGGAAATCCCCTGCCCTCCCTCTAAACTCAAGGTGAGAGGAAAGGTCGAAGTCCAGGAAGCAATACTTTGAGCCCCTGAATTAACCCCGTCTGCCCTGCCGACCTGCTGGCCGCGGCGCAACGAGGGCAGATGGCCCTGGTTACCCGGAAATGACCCGTCTTGGGCGCAAGGCGGCAATTTAGTTCATCTCAGGCCAATAAAAAGTTACACATGAGGCTGGGGTAACAGTAACCTTTGAGGTGGGCAAAGTAATCTGCTCCTTACTCCGTCCTTCTGAGCCGCCCGGGCGAATAACTTCACCGACGCTCCAGGGACGGATTAAGGTTGGACTACTTTTTGCAAAACCTCCTTAGTAGAAATGAACCCTGTGCCCCCACGTCCCCCAGCCAAATCAGGAACCAAGAAGAAATGGGGGAGAGGTTTGCGGGAGTTGGCTCAGACCTTAGGCCTTCTCCCTCACCAAATCCTGCCAGATTCTGGTGGAGATGCATTCATGCTCATCGTCATGGACAAAGACGCCACCCCGGATCACATAGAGTCGGTGGTGGCCAAGATCGAGGCCCTGGGGTTCGTTGCCCAGACGATCCCCGGGGGTGAACGGGTAGCCATCGGCATCCTGCGCAATCCCGGGCCGGTGGACCCGGCCCTGTTTGTGGATATGCCGGGAGTGACACAGGCGATCCCGGTCTCCCGGCCTTATAAACTGGTCAGCCGGGAAATGAAACGCCAAGACACCATCATTCACTTGCCGGGCGGCCTGGAGATCGGCCATGGGCGCTTTGTGGTCATGGCCGGCCCCTGCGCGGTGGAAAGCGAATACCAGGCCCTCATCATCGCGGAAAAGGTCAGGGCCGCGGGGGCCCGGGTATTCCGGGGCGGCGCCTTTAAACCCCGCACTTCACCTTACAGTTACCAAGGATTGGGAGAAGAGGGCCTGAAGATCCTGAAAAAGGTGCGGGATGAGACCGGGCTCCTCATCATCACCGAAGCCATAGACCATGAAACCCTGGAGGCCGTGGCGGAATATACGGACATTATCCAGATCGGGGCCCGGAACATGCAGAATTACACTCTCTTGCGCGCCGCGGGGAAGGCCACCAAACCTGTGCTCCTCAAGCGGGGCATGTCCGCCACCCTGGAAGAGTGGTTCATGGCCGCGGAATATATCATGGCGGAGGGCAATACCCAGGTGATTCTGTGCGAACGGGGCGTCAGGGGCATAGGCAACCACGCTCGGGCCATCCTGGATCTGGCGGTCATTCCCGTGGCCCACCGGGAGACCCATCTGCCCGTGGTGGTGGACCCCAGCCACGCCGCGGGCCGCCGGGACCTGGTGCCCCCCCTGGCCCGGGCCGCGGTGGCCGCGGGTTGTGACGCCCTCCTCATTGAAGTGCACCACGACCCCGTCACGGCGCTGTCCGACGGGGTTCAGTGTCTTTACCCCGAGCAGTTTGCCTCCTTGATGCAGGAAATTCAGGCCTTGCGCCCCGGAGAGTGGTATTGAGAGAGATTTTTATTTCCCTGCCCGGCCGGAATGAAAGCTACCGACTGATCATCGGCACTGGCCTGCGTTTTACCCTGGGCCACCTGCTGGCGCCCCTTAACCCTCCCGCCCGGGTTTTCGTGGTCTCCGATACCAAGGTGGCGCAGCTCCACGCCTCCACCGTAAAGAAGTCCCTGGAGGAGGCCGGTTTCTCGCCGGTTCTGCTCACCACCCCCATAGGGGAAAGAGCCAAGACCTGGACGGTGGCGCAGCGCTTGGCCCGGGAGCTTCTGGCCCGGGAGGCTCACCGGCAGTCGCTGCTCATCGCCCTGGGGGGCGGAGTGGTGGGAGACCTCACCGGGTTTCTCTCTTCCATCTTCATGCGGGGGGTGCCGGTCATCCAGGTGCCCACCACCTTGCTCGCCATGGTGGATGCCGCCATTGGCGGCAAGACTTCCATTAATCTGCCGGAAGGGAAGAATCTTCTGGGCACCTTCCACCAGCCCCGGCTGGTGGTGATCGATCCCGAATTCCTTAATACCCTGCCTGGGAGAGAGCGGCTCAATGGCCTGGCCGAGATCCTCAAGGCCGCCTTCATCCGGGACCCGGACCTGCTCAACCGCCTGGAGAAAGCCAGGCCCCGTCTGTTCCGGGACCAAAAGGAAGTGACGGAGATCATTTACCGGGCCGCGGCCATCAAGGCCCAGGTGGTGGCCCAAGATGAACGGGAGGCGGGACTGCGCCGCATCCTCAATTTCGGTCACACCCTGGGCCATGCCCTGGAGCAGGCCTCGGGCTTCCGCTTGCCTCACGGCCAGGCCGTGGCCTGGGGCATGTCCGCCGCCCTGGTCCTCTCCCAAAAGCTGGCCGGGCTGCCCCCGGCAGAGGGGGAGCGGGGCCGTCGCCTCATTAAGGATTTCGGCCTGGCCCGCAAGGCCCCGGCCCTGGACCTTAAGGCCATCCTGGCCGCGCTGCCCATGGACAAGAAGCGCCAGGAAGAAGGGCTGGTCTTCGTATTGCTGCGCCGTCTGGGTTCCCCCATGATCCGGGAGGGGATGCCTTTGGCGGCAGTAAGAGAATCTTTGCAGGAGGTTTTTGGAGTAAGGGCTTAAGGGCTGCCGGCCCTTACCCCCTTCCCTCATCCCTTTAAGTTTTGGCCGGCGAAGGCGAGACCTACGGCCTCACCTTCCCCGGCCGCTATTTTATAAGGGCTGATGCGGGCGCACCTGCGGGGGCCCTGCAAATGGTCATGCTGGTATTGGACTCTTCCCTCTCTATCCTCTCATACCAAGTTGCGGTCAAAGGTCCTTTGGCAACACATTTCCTGGTGGCCCAGGCGTCTCGCCTGTCCTTCGCAGGCTAACGTTCCATGACCTAAAGGTCACAACGAAGGATGAAAATATTAAATTTTTTCTTGGTAGCCGCAGGCTTAAGCCTGCGCAAGCTAAAGCTTGCGGCTACATTTAAAACCATTATTTATATAAAAGGCTGCGGCTGCCAAAATTATCAATATGAACGCAACTTGATATCACCCGTCCATCAGATTTGACCAGGTGCTGCCCGTGACTCTTAACAATTTCTTCAGGATGATCTCCTGTCCCTCCGCTTAGGGCTGATCAGCACAAAGGATCCGGATGGTTAAGGTTTATTAGCCCTTGCCCTCCCCCAAAGAAGAGGCAAAGATGCGACTAGGTATGATATTTCTGGGGATCGTGTTATGCTGGCTTTCAGGGTCAGGTTATGCGCTAGGAACCTGACCGGAGTCCCACAGACCTCAGGAGGCCGGAAATCAATTCCATCACCGTTAATCCCATCGGCCAGGTCCGTCATTCAGGGGAGCACGCCGTACTGGAACTTCTACCGGAGCTGGCCCCGGCCCTTCAGGGACTGGCCGACTTCTCCCACGTCTGGGTGCTCTACTGGTTCCATGAAAACGACCGCCCGGAAGAGCGGCGCACCCTCAAGGTGCATCCCCGGCGGGACCCGGCCAACCCCTTGACCGGGGTTTTCGCCACCCGGGCGCCGGTGCGCCCCAATCTCATCGGCCTGAGCGCCTGCCGCATCCTCAAGGTTTCCGGGAACCTGGTGGAGGTGGCGGACCTGGACGCCCGGGACGGCTCCCCAGTCCTGGACCTCAAGCCTTATATTCCCCAAAATGATTCCATCCCGGAGGCCCTCTATCCGGAATGGGTGCGGCGCATCATGGATCAGGAAAAGGGAACTCCGGCTCGCTGAGGCAGACCATCAGCCCGGCCGCGGCCCGCAAGCCCCAGGGGAGCGCGGCCTCATCCGGGTCGAAGTCCGGCGCGTGCAGGGCCTGGCCCCGCTGGCCCGGGGTGCGCACCCCCAGGAAAAAGTAGAAGGCCGGGGCCTGGGCCGCATAGTAGGAGAAATCCTCGCTCCCCATGGCCGGATGTTGCAGAGAGAGGCGGTCCGCGCCCAAAATATGGCTGAGCGCCTTCACCGCCCGGGCCGTCAGGTCCGGGTGGTTCTTGAGCACGGGATAGACGGGCTGGGCCGCGAGCTCAATTTCGGCCCCGGTGGCCTGGGACAGCCCGGCCAGTTGCCGCCTCAGCCCCTTCAGCACTTCCTGGCGCACCGAGTCCTTGAGGTAGCGCAGGCTCCCCTCCAAAGTGACCTGATGGGCCAAAATATTGAAGCGGCTGCCGCCGGAGATGCGGCCGAAGGTCAGGACCACGGCCTGCCGGGGGTCTAGGCCCTGAGCCAGAAAACCCTGGATCTGGGTTAAGGCCTGGGCGCTCACCAGGATGGGGTCCACCCCCCAATGGGGCGTGGCGCCATGGGCCACTTTTCCGGTGATGGTCAGGATGACCCGGTCGGCCCCGGCCATCACCACCTCGGGACAGTACCGGATGTAGCCGGCATCCAGATGAGGGGCCACGTGCAGGCCCAGGATGGCCTCCACCGAGGGGTGGTCCAGAACCCCCGCGGCCACCATACCCCGGGCGCCGCTATTCTCCCCCTGGGGCGGGCCCTCTTCCGCCGGCTGAAAGATGAAGCGGAACTGCCCGGCCAACTCCTCTTTAAGGCCGCTTAGCACCTGTGCCGTGACCAGGGCGATGCTCAGATGGAAATCATGGCCGCAGGCGTGCATCACCCCTGCCACCTGGGACCGCCAGGGACTTTCCACTTCCTCGGCGATGGGCAGGGCGTCCATGTCGGCCCGGTAGGCCACGGTTTTCCCGGGGCGAGAGCCGGTGAGCAGGCCCACCACGCCGTGGCCGGCGATGCCGGTCTGCACCTCCAAACCCAGGTCCTTTAGATATTGGGCCACCCTCCGGGCGGTGCCTTCCTCCTGATGGGACAGCTCCGGATATTGATGAAACTCCCGCCGCCAATGGGTAACCTCATCCACCAGCCTTAGAGCCCGGGCCTCGATTTCTTTTAATAAATCCATAACCTGAGTTATTGTATCGCACCATCCCCGTGGGCCGGAAGGAAAATAGTTGGGGGGAGGGCCAGGGGCCCGCGGCCGAATGGGCCTTCGGCCCATTTTTATGATATGGGTCATTTGCTGACGCAAATGACCTGCCCCCCTCCCAACCCGCTTAAGTTGGCCGGAGGAGGCGGGGCCTTGGGCCCCGCCTCCTCCGGCCCAGGATTAAACTTAAGGGATTGGGGGAGGGGGTAAGGGCCTGCGGCCCTTAGCCCCCTCCCCTACAAAAAATCTCCCCCCGCTCTCCCAGGCCCCCGGTTATCTCAAAAGTCGGGCCCAGGAACTGTTCGATGACCCAGAGGTTGGTGAGCAGGTGCGAGGTAACCTCAGGGGTGATGAAGGTGGAGGGCCCCTGGGCCTGGGCCAGGTACAGGACGATCATATCCGCCAGATGGCGGTCCACCGCGGCCTGGCGCTCTCTGAAGGCGAGGTACGCGTCGGCCACTTCATCCGCCACCTTTTCCGCGGGCTTACCCCGGGCGCCCAGGGCGTCAAAGCCGGCCTGGGGCCCCCAGAGAAGGACCAGGCTGCCCGGGTCCGGGCTGGCTGCCTGAATGATTTCCACCGGCAAATCGCCCTCAAGGCGCGCCTTGAGGCGCTCGGCCTGACGTCGGCCCACATGCTCCGGCAGCCGGGAGGTGGCGGAAAGGGCCCGGAAGGCCGAGGCCTCAGGAGGGGTACGCCAGTCTATCCCGGTGAGGGCGCGGGGCGGTTTAATCTCCCAGCGCGCTTCTCCCCCGCCCCGGGGATACCAGCCCCAGCGTTCCAGGGTCATTTTCACCTGCGCTCCCAACTGGGCCAGGGCGGGAAGAAAGACATAAAGGAGATAGTGAGCCGGGGGGCTCCAGGGCACCTGGGTTCCCCCCTGAGGGTCAGGGTGGAAGGGCCGTCAGCCTTGAGAAGCGGGGGCAGAAGGGCCTGGGCGATGAGGGTGACGGACCCGGCGCTGCCGGCTTTTTCCGCCACATCAAACAGGTAATGGCCCGCCTGGGGCGCCCGGGGCCGGAAGGTGAGTTCCTGGCTGTTTAGCTCCGCGCCGGTGACCTCGGCCCGGGTGATCTGGGCCAGGGCCAAGGCCGCGGTCAGGTGTTGGGGCCTCAAGCCCGGCTTGGGGCGGCCAGCCCGGATGTTGTCAATCCGCACCGGTTGCCCCAGCCAGGCCGAAAGAGAAAGGGCGGTGCGGAGAATCTGCCCGCCCCCTTCTCCATAAGACCCATCAAGATGCAGCATTAATCTTCTTTAAGTTCATCCCCAGTGCTGAAATTAACTCCCATTTTTGGTTCTAAGAGGAGAATCACCTCCAGCTTCACCCGATAGGTGGCGATTTTGTTATCCCTCACGGACACCCGCTGTTCCATGACCCGCATGCCGGTGATACCCCGCAAGGTCTTGGAGGCCCGGGCAAAGCCCACCCGCACCGCGTCACCAAACCCATCCGGGGATTCCGCGATGATGTGGGTCACGGCGGCAACATTTTTCCCAGGTGGCATTTCTCCCATGATTCAACCCTCCTTTGAGATAATCTGGTGCCTAACTGCCTATTCGCTTCACGGTGACTGCCGCTTAAAGCATCAAGCATGGCTTAAGATAAGTCCAATTACCGTCAATAGCAAGGTATTTGGAGAATGGTTTTAAAGGAGGGCGGGGCCGCCAGCCCTTTTCCCCGATCTTTAGCCAGCGGCCCTTACCCGCCTGGTTCCCGCAATTCTAGCAGGCGATGAGCAGGTAGGCCGAGCAAAGGATGACGGTGAGCAACATGGGTACCAGGCAGGCCTTCAAATAATCCGTAAAGGAGATATGAAACCCTGTCTTATCAGCCTCCAGCGGTCTCCTCTTTAGGTTCTTTAGGGCTCATTCTTGACCGGGTGCCATAAATTAGCTAAAATTTAATAAAAAATCGCAACTTAACTTTGCTGGTTACCTTTTCGGGGGTAAATCGACTGGTGCGGCAACTCAGGCGATACTCCCAGCAGCCGGATATGGTAATATCCCCGGTGGGGGTTTAACCAGCCTCCGCAGAATTTTTAGAAAAACAGGTGGGGGTAGAAAACTGAGATGCGGCGTTTTCCGTTTCTGGTATCCCGGCACGCCCTGGCCTTGCTTTTAGCGTTGAACCTGGTTCTTCTGGGGATCAGCATTTACCTGGGCTTCGTTTCCGCAGGCCAGATGCGGCAGATTGTCAAGGAAGACTTCAACCAGCAGCAATTGGTGCTGGCCCGGCAGTCCGCCAGTCTCCTGGAGCAGGACCTCGACTTTCTGAAACGGGAATTGAGCACCCTCAATTTCTCTCCCTCCGTGCAATACTTGGAGCCTCTTACCTGGGCGAACCGTATGCGGGCCACCCTGTCCAGCGTCCGGGAAGAGGGGGTGGTGGAAATTCGCCGCCTCAACCGGGAAGGGAACCGGGCCTTCCTGGTGGACGAACGGAGCATGGAGCGAGAGATCACCGGCTCTTTTCAGGATAATCCTTGCCTGAAATGGGCCAGCCATCCCGAAAATAAGGACCGGGTCTATGTCGGCCCGGTTTCCACCCAGATCCCCAATTATGCGGGGCGGCTGATCATGGTGATGGCTACCCCCACTTATGAAGTGTCCAAAGACGAAAGCCATCCCCACCCCTCAGACGCATGGTCTGGGGTGCTGGTCTTTTACATCGATGCCCATCGTCTGGCCAATAAATTTACCCGAGAGATTAAAAGCGGCAAAACCGGCTATGCCTGGATCATGGATAACCAGGGGGGCTTTTTGACCCATCCGGAGCGGGACTTTATCGGCAAAAACGCCTTTACCGTGCGCAAAGAGCGGATGCCGGCCATCTCCTTTGACGCCATCAACGAAATCCAGCGGGAAAAGATGCTCACCGGCCAGGAGGGTTGGGGCTCCTATATTTCCGGGTGGCATGGCGGCCTGGCGGGGGAGATCCAGAAACTCATCGCTTATGCCCCGGTGAGATTGGGTGACCCCAGTGCGGCGAAACCTGATAACCCTGTCCCTACCTGGTCGGTGGCGGTGGTGGCCCCGGCCAGCGAGGTGGAGGGGGTGGTCCATTCCTACGCTATGCGGCAATTCATCCTGCAAATGATCGTGGCCTTTTTTGTCCTCACTGGCACTTTCATGTTGTTAAATTTTCGTTACGAGCGCCAGTTCTCGTCCAGCCTGGAGGAGGAGGTCAACCGTCAGAGAGAGAGATTACAAAAGTCCGAGGCCCGCTTCCAGGCCCTGGTGGAAAACGCCGCAGACCTCATTTATACGATGGATGGGGACGGCCACATCCTGTCCCTCAACCGCTACGCGGCCAATCTCTTCTCCCTCGCCCAACACTCCAAAACAGTGGGGGATACTAGCCTAGAGGATTTCCAGGGCCGCTCCCTTTATGACATCTTTGACCAGAAATCCGCTGACTTCCATGTGCAATGGCTTCGGGACATCAAAGATACCGGCCAGGTAAAAAATGAACGCCACCGGGTGGGCATCGGCGATCAGGAATTATGGTTTTCCACCAGCATTGTGGGACTTAAGGATGAACATGACCAGCTTTATAGCTTTGAAGTCATCTCCCGGAACATCACCGGGCGCAAGTCTTTGGAAGACCGCCTGATCAACATGGAGAAACTGGCCTCCCTGGGGACCCTGGCGGCTGGGGTGGCCCATGAAATCAACAACCCCATTGCCGTGATTTTAGGATTTACCGAACATTTGCTGGGAAAGACGGAGGACTCGCCCGAGGTCCATGAAACCCTTAACGTTATCGAGGAAGAGGGGCTGAAGTGCAAAAAAATCGTGGAAAACCTCCTCACCTTCGCCCGCACCCCGGAAATTACCCAGACCAGCGCGGATATCAGCCACATTCTGGAAAGGACCCTGGCCGTGGTGAAGAACTCCCTCTTGCTCAAGAAAATCATCCTGGAAAGCCATCTGACCCCGGACCTGCCCCGGGCCAAGGGTGACCCCCGGGAATTGGAACAGGTCTTTATTAACCTGATCAACAATGCCAAGGACGCCATGAAAGGCGGGGGCTTGCTCCAGGTAAAAACGCAGTTGGCCCCGGATGGCAAAAGGCTGGCCATTGAATTTACCGATACCGGGAACGGCATCCCGGTGGAAGCCCAGCCCAAGATCTTCGATCCTTTTTTCACCACCAAGAAAACCGGAGAGGGCACCGGCTTGGGCCTATCCACGAGTTATGGCATCATCACCAAGTTCGGGGGAAATATTATCTTTACCAGCTATCCGGCAGGGGAATATCCTGAAAAACACGGCACCACCTTCACCGTTTATCTTCCCATTGCCTCAGGCTCCGAGGCCGAGGCGGCCACCGAGAGGCAAGCCGGAGAAGACCAAACCCTGAGTATTTATTCATAAGCCTGCTAGGAGGACCACATGCCCGAGAGGATATTAGTCGTCGATGACGAACCCAATATGCTCAGATTATTGAAAACCATCCTGATGGACAAGACCGGCTATGAGGTGACCACCACCAACAACCCGCTGGAGGTGAGCAAACTCCTCCAGGAGGAGCCCTACGACCTGGTGGTCACCGACCTCAAGATGCCCGTGGTGGATGGCATTGATCTCATCGATATTATTAAAAAGATTGATCCCGGTCTCCCGGTTATCATCATCACGGCCTATGGCACCATCGAAACCGCGGAAGAGGCCATCCAGAAAGGTGCTTACGATTTTATCACCAAGCCCTTCCGCAAGGAGACCATCCTGATTACCATCCGGCGGGGTCTGGAATGGAAGCGGATGCAAGGGGAGCTGGCAGCCCTGAAGGCGCCGTCGGCCTGAGATGGGGAATTGATGGGAAGGCCTAGGGGCCGTTCTCGAACGGCCCTTACAGCCACGGGGTAGCGACAGATGTTTAAATTCCTGCGGCGTTTCCTGAAGGAAGAAGAGGATGAACAGGTCCGCTTGCGGGAGAAATTTACCTACTTTCGCCGTCTCCTGGAAAACAATAATCAGGCCCTGGAAATCATGGCCGACATGGAGGAAAAGCTTCACGGGGATTTTCTCTTTGATACCGGCTATCTTTATACCCAGGCGGAGCAACTGGGGAACTACGTCTCGGAGATGGTTACCGAACTCAATCTGCTCACCCAGGATCGCTACCGCGAATTGGCCCCCATTTGCCACCGGCTAAAGGACGAAATCCAACGGGAGTTAGCTGCGGTCCCCGTCATTCCCGACACCCCTTACATCCTGCCCCTGTCTGCCCTGACCCGGGAGATGGCCGCAAGTGTAGGTAGCAAGATGGCCAATCTGGGGGAGAGCCGCAACCGCTTGGGCCTGGCGGTGCCCCGTGGTTTCGTCATCACTGCCGCGGCCTATAAACGCTTTCTGGAAACCTCCGACCTAGCGGCAGATTTGGAGGCCCGGCTGAGCCAGGCCAGGATTGAAGATCTGGAGAGCCTGGAGGCCGTCAGCCAGGAGTTGCAGGCCCTGGTACTGGCCGCGCCGCTGCCCCCGGACCTGGAAGGGCTCCTTTTGGAGGCCGGCCAGGCCCTGGCCACCCCCTGGCTGGCGGTGCGCTCCAGCGCAGTGGGGGAAGACACGGATTTTTCTTTTGCCGGCCAGTTTGCCACCTTGCTCAACGTGGAGGCCGCCAAGCTTCCGGGGCACTACAAGGAGATCGTGGCCAGCAAGTTCACCTCTCAAGCCATTTTTTATTGGAAATACCAGCACTTTTCCGCCAGTGAGCTTCCCATGGCCGTGGGTTGCCTGGCCATGGTCCCTTCTAAAGCCAGTGGGGTCATGTTCTCCCTGGACCCCCATGCCCCGGAACATAACACCGTGGTTATCACGGCCGTCTGGGGCCTGGGCAAGTATGCCGTGGATGGACACATCTCACCTGATCTCTATGAGGTGTCCAGGGATGAAGGCCATGCCATCAAGCAACGCCGGGTGTCGGCCAAACCCGTGGCCCTGATGTGCCTGCCGGAAGGGGGTGTCACCGAAGTCACCTTGTCCCCGGAGCAGGCCCAGGCTCCCTGCCTGACCGAGGCTCAGATCCAGACCCTGGCGGACCTGGCCCTGCGACTGGAAAGACATTTCGGCCGCCCCCAGGATATCGAGTGGTCGCTTGCTGAAGACGGAAGATTAGTCATCCTGCAATCCCGGCCGCTTAGGCTCAGCGCCCGCCCTTTTGGCGAGACCAGCCGGGAACGCTCCGAGCCGGCGGTGCCGCCGCTTCTGAGCTTTGGCATCCGGGCGGTGGGGGGCGCAGCCGCGGGCCTGGTTCACCTCTTCCAGCACGACGGGGAGGTTGCCGAAATCCCTCCGGGCGCGGTGGTGGTGGCCCGCCAACCCTCGGTCCGCCTGGTCCAGGTGATGAATCGCATCGCCGCCATCATCACCGAGGTGGGCAGCCCCACGGATCATATGTCTATCCTGGCCCGGGAATTCCGGGTTCCCACCCTGGTGGAAGTGGGGGGCGCCACCCGGGTCCTCTCTCCCGGCCAGCTCGTCACGGTGGACGCGGACGCGGCCCGGGTCTATCCCGGGGTGCTGACCGAGCTTTTAGCGCGCCAGGCCCCCCCTGATGAAGAACTGCGCAATTCCCCGGTGTTTCAGAAGCTGCGCCGCATCTTGAAGCTTACCGCCCCTTTGAATCTCCTGGACCCAGAAGGCCCGGATTTCCAAGCCAGCAACTGCCAAACCTTGCACGACATCACCCGGTTCAGCCATGAAAAGGCCATGGACGCCATGTTCGTGCCCGATATAGAGCGGGCCCTGGAGTCCAAGAGCATCAGCCGCCTGAAAACCGACCTGCCTCTGAATCTCTTTATCCTGGATCTGGGCAGCGGCTTAAGGGTAACGGGCCAGCCGCTGGTGCAGGAGGAGGATATTATCTCCCGGCCCTTTAAGGCCTTGCTCCGGGGTTTCCATCACCCCGAGGTCAGCTGGGCCGGAAAGGTGGCTCCAGACCTGAAGGGCTTTATCTCGGTCTTTGCCAATACCATGTACGATGTGGCCAAGTCGGAACGGGGCCTGGGCGGGAAAAGCTTCGCCATCATCACCGATTGCTACCTCAACTTCAATTCCCGGCTGGGCTACCATTTCGGGATCGTCGACGCCTTTATCTCTGAGGAGAAAAACGACAACTACATCAGCTTTCAATTCAAGGGGGGAGCCGCCTCCCTGGAGCGCCGAGAGCGGCGGGCCCGGCTTCTCAGACAGATCCTGGATGAATGGGGCTTCAAGCCCCAGGTCAAAGGAGATCTGGTGCAAGGAAGGCTGGTAAAATATTCCCTGCTGGAAACCGAGGAAACCCTGGAACTGGTGGGACTCTTGGTGGCCTTCTGCCGGCAGCTGGACCTGGCCCTGGCCTCCGAGGCCACCGTGGACCGCTGCTTCCAGGCCTTCAAAAAAGAAGACTACGGCCTGCGCTGCCTTCGCGCCCGGGGCTGAGGGGGGAAGGGAAGAGTAAAGTTGAGGGGAGGGCCGGGGGAACTGAGTTCCCCCGCCCTCCCCTCAAACTCCCCTCCCAACCCCCGCAAAAGTAGCAGGGGGAGGCGGGGCCTTTAGCCCCGCCTCCCCCTGCTTATCTTAAGGGGTTGGGGGTGGGGGTTAGGGGGAGGGGGCAGGGGTCTGCGACCCCTGGCCCCCTCCCCCTAATGACTTACCCATAACTTTGCTCTAAGACCAATTCCGCCTTTCTGGCCGCTTCGGCCCGTTTGGCCCGCCACATGCTGCCGATAATAATGATGGCGCCGATGCCCAAGGCAATGCACATGGTGATAAAACTTATTATAGAAAGTATGCCTATTAAGCTGTCACTCATGGAAATCACGCCCAACTGCTTCAGGTACTGGGGGATCGCCAGACCCCGGCTCACCGCCACGATGATCATGATGGTTCCCATGACGATCTTGATCATGTGCTCTTTGACGTAGGTGGTGCCGATGGCCCCCAGTTGCACCCCCAGCAGGGACCCGGCCAGGATGATCAGGGTCAGGCGAATATCCACCATCCCGTGCATAGCCCACTTGACGCTGCCGCCGAAACCCATGACAAAGGCGATCACCAGCTCGCTGGCGGAAGACACCAGGGAGGAGACCCCCAGCACATAAATCATGCCCGGCACCCCGATGAAGCCGCCCACCGCGATGGTGGCCGCCAGCATCCCGGTGGCAAAGCCGATGGGGATGGTGAACCACATGGAGATCCTTACGTTGGCCGTCTTGAAATGCATCATGGGGGGGAGGTGTATGGACTGGAGCCATTTGGCCAGAGAGGTCACTTTTTCTTCGCCGCCGGATTTGGAGGTCCTCCAGGCATCCCAAAAGACATAGCCGCCCACCACCACCAGGATGATCACAAAGGACAGGCTGACATAGAGGTTCGAGCCGGCTTGGCCCCATTTGGCCAGGATCCACTCCTGGATCTTGATGCCCACCTGGACCCCCACGCCCGCGGACGCGGCCATGACCAGGCCCAGCTTGATGTCCACCTGGCCATACTTGAAGCGTTTATACGCGCCCACCAGGGCCTTGGGGAACTTGTGGCACATGTTGCTGGCCACCGCCACCGCCCCAGGCACGCCCAGGCTCATCATTGCCGGGGTCAAGACAAAGGCCCCCCCTGAGCCGATGAAGCCGCTCACCAGCCCCCCGATGAAGCCCACGACAAAGAGAAAGGCCACGGACATGGTATTCAGATCGATAAAATTGACAGCTCCGGCCGCGATATCATGCATTGCTTGTGACTCCTTTCAATTCCAGTCTAACGCTCTGATTTCTTAGACGTTCAGGCGCAACTGCGGCCGAGGACGCTTTCTCGTAACGGGCCGCGCAGCTTCCGGTCTCGGCTGCACCCTCTTCACTGCTTCGATACCCAGGACGGACCAGAGATAATTGGCAAACGAGCCATGCACAAGAGAAAAGGCGAAGACGGTGGCAATGGGCAGGGCCGCAAACCATCCGCCCTTGGTAAAATATGTCATCACCGTAGAGCCGTTCCCAAACACGGCGGCATAGAGAGCCGCGGTGATAACCCCAAAGGTGATGGTTTTGCCCCACGGCTTGCTCCTTCTGTCATGTCCTTTAGCCATAATCTTCTCTCCTTGATGGCCGGTGATACTGAAAACCGGCAGGGGAATCCCTCCATCAATTTCCTCATCCTGGATGTCCACGTCGGTGATCACGAAGTCCAGGCGCTTAATCTCACGGTTCAGCTCACTGACGGCCTGGGGCACTGCCTCGAATTTCACTACATGTTCGCCCTGAATGCCCCGCCGGGCCACCTCGGGCTGGATCATCTCCCAGGCGCTTCGGGCCCGATGGGCGAATTTCGCCCGCAAATGCCGCTGGTAAGGGGAAAAGAACCTTCCTTCCGCCTCCAGGGCGGGATTGAGATTCATGGCAATGAGGTCATAACCCAGCCGCTCAGCGAGATTAGTGGCGTATTCCATAACCCCGGTAGTGAAGGTATAATCCTTCGCCACCACCAGGAGCTTGCGCCTTACCTCGCCATCGGGGCGCGCCTCCCCCTGGTCGGAGCCAAGAGTCCCGGCCCCGGCCGAAGTGAGGGTAGCCTGACCTTTAACCTGGGCTGCCATCTTTTCGCTTTTTCCCTGGTTTTTCCTAAATCTCAACATGACCTTTAACTTCCCTATGGCTTTTGACCATCTACATATACAATAACCTTGCCAAACTGAACGCTTAGGGTAACTTATTGAAATATCTACTTATGTTTCTCATAAGCTTAAATGCCCCATCTTTGATAGATATTGCATTATGCAACGCCTTAAATTGAGACCATAAAAATCTTTTATTATCAAATAGATATAAATCATTGCACTAAAGGCTGCCTGTAGTTGCAAAACGCAACAAGGACTGGGGGAGATGGTCACACTGAGGAAAAGTTTAAGAAAATCATTGGATTAAAAAGCTCTGCTTATCAGGCTCAGGTTGCTGTCCGGGCGAATTTCCTTTATAATTTAGCCATTCTTTAAGAAAGGTAAGGGTCATGGTGTTTTTCCGAAAAGTGGACGAGGAGCGTCCCAAGTTATCCCAGGACCTGGTGGATCTGCGCGCCGCCATTCAAAAGGCCCAGTTGCCCGAGCCCGTGGTGGCGGTGGCCCTGAAGGAGCTGGAACGGCTGGAGAAGACCGATCCTTCCGTGGCGGAATACTCCATTGGCCAGAACTGGCTGGATTATTTGATCTCGCTGCCCTGGAACCGGTTCACGGAAGATAATCTGGACCTGAAGCGCGCCGAACGCATCCTTGAGTCCAAGCACTACGGGCTCAAACCCGTCAAGGAACGGATTCTCGAGTTTCTGGCGGTGCGCACCCTGTGCAGCCTCCAGGCTTCCCAGGTCTTGGTGGTGGATGACGAAGAAATTGCCCGCACCAACCTGGAATACATCCTCAGGAAGGAAGGGCACCAGGTAGCCACTGCGGCCAATGGGCTGGAAGCCCTGGAAAAGGTGAAGGTCCAGGAATTTGACGTGATCCTTACGGACCTGAAGATGGAAAAAATGGACGGCCTCCAGCTTTTGGAATCCGTCAAACAAATTGCGCCTCACACCGAAATCATCATGGTTACGGGTTATGCCACGGTAGCCACGGCCGTGGATGCCCTGAAAAAAGGCGCCGCCCATTACCTGTCCAAGCCCATCAAACTGGATGAACTGCGGGCCACGGTCCGGGAGATCATCGATAAGAAAAGGCATCTGCAAATGACCCGGGGACCCATCCTCTGCTTTGCCGGCCCGCCCGGAACCGGGAAAACCTCCATTGCCGAGGCCATTGCCGAAGCCCTGGAGCGCAAATTTGTGCGCCTGTCCCTGGCCGGCTTGCGGGATGAAGCGGAGCTTAGGGGGCACCGCCGCACCTACGTGGGGGCCATGCCCGGTAGGATTATCAACGAGATCCGGCGCCTGGGCTTAAGGAACCCCGTCTTCATGCTGGATGAAATTGACAAGATCGGCCAGGACTTTCGCGGGGACCCCGCCTCGGTCCTCCTGGAAATCCTGGACCCGGAGCAAAACCATCACTTTGTGGACCACTACGTGGACGTGCCCTTCGATCTCTCCGGCGTGATGTTCATCACCACCGCCAATGTGATGGAAAACCTGCCGGCGCCCCTGTTGGATCGCCTGGAAGTCATCTATTTCCCAGGCTACACTGAGTCCGAAAAGACCAAAATTGCCCGCCATTACTTGATACCCCGCCAGCTCCGGGAACACTCCCTGACTCACCTGATGCTAGATTTCACCGAGGCCGCGGTGGCCAAAATCATTCGGGATTACACCCGGGAGGCCGGACTGAGAAACCTGGAGCGGGAGATCGCCACCATTTGCAGAAAGCTGGCCCGCCTCTCGCTGCAAAGCAAAGGCGCTTCCGCCTCCTTGACCGTCGATGAGGTCCTGGTGGAGAAATTTTTGGGACCCCGGAAGTACAGCCACGAGGCCGCGGAGGCCAGGAACCAGGTGGGGGTGACCACCGGGCTGGTGTGGACCGAATTCGGCGGGGAAATTATCTTTGTGGAAGCCACCCGGATGAAAGGCAATAAACAGCTTATCTTGACGGGTTCTTTGGGGAGCGTGCTGCAGGAATCAGCCCAGACCGCCCTCAGTTATATCCGCAGTCATGCTGAACACTTTAACCTTGACCCGGATTTTTTTAGCGACTCCGACCTCCATATCCATATCCCTTCCGGGGCCATTCCCAAGGAAGGTCCTTCTGCCGGGGTGACCATCGCCCTGGCCTTGATTTCCCTGCTCACCGGGCGCCCCGCCCGCCGGGATGTGGCCCTCACCGGAGAACTAACCTTAAGTGGACGCATCCTGCCGGTGAGCGGCATTCGGGAAAAGATCCTGGCCGCGCAGCGGGGCGGGGTCCGGGTCGTGGTCTTCCCCAAGCAAAACGAGGTGGACTTAAATGACCTGGAGCCAGAGGTGAAAGAGGGCCTGGAAATCGTCCTGGCCGAAGAGATCGAGCCCCTGGTGGATTCAGTTCTGCTCCCTCCGGAAAAATAAGCCTATATTCGGAAGAACTGGTTCTGAAAACCAGTTTCGATATGGAGGGTTACATTCTTCTCTTTTGGGGGAAGGGGAATTTTGAAACCCCCCTAAATCACCCTTTAAGTTGTGGCAATTAAAAAAGGGCGCTAGTTTTTCAGGTTAGCCATAGGGAGAGAGGGGCTCACGCCCCTTTCATTAAAAAATCGGCAAGAGGAAAGCCTTGGCCATCCGAGATCTGTTTTCGAGAAAGAAAGTCTGCCACTTCCTGGTTAACGTGGAAGGGGAGGTTGCGGTAAAGTACAATCATTTCATGGAATTTCTCACTAACAACCGCGCTGCCCTGGGGATCATTTCGGAGCTGGAGAAGCTCTATTACGGGGGCAACCCCTTGACCATGGCCGGGTTGGAATCTCAATATGACGAGCTAACGGAGGCGACCCGCAGGCTGTTGGAGGCTCTGAACGGCGTTACGGCGGGGAAGTATGGGGAACTCACCCGGGTCTATGAGCGGATCGACCAAGAAGTAGCGTCCCTCTTGGCTTCCCAACCTCGCCGGCATGAAGGGGAACTGGTAATGCCCCTGGAGGCTCTGGGCCCGGATATGTTGAAAGTCGCAGGCACCAAGGCCGCCAACCTCGCCACGATTAATAAATTTCTGGGCGCGCCCATTCCCCCCGGTTTCGTGATTACGGCCTGGGCCCTGGATTTTTTTCTCCAGGCGACGGGTCTGGCGCAGCCCATTGAGGAGATTTTGGACGGTCTCTCCCCGGAAGCCCTGGACGACCTGGAAGCGAAGAGCCAGGCCATCCAGGATATGATCCTGAAGGCGCAGGTCCAGGCCACCCTGGCGGAGGAAATCCTAAAAGCCTACCGGGACCTGGAGGCCAAGACTCACCCCTACGTGCGCCTGGCCATGCGCAGCAGCGCCGTGGGGGAAGACACCGAGGCCTCCTTCGCCGGGCAGTATGTCACCGAACTGAATGTCACCCAGGACAATCTGCTCACGGCCTACAAGACGGTGCTGGCCAGCAAGTACTCTCCCAGAGCCATCTTATACCGACTCAGGTATGGGCTGGACGACCGCGACACCCTCATGTGCGTGGCCGGGATCGTGATGATCAATTCCCGGTCCAGCGGCGTGCTCTACACGGTGGATCCGTCCCGGCCCGACTCCAAGTTGCTCAAGATCAACTCTATCTGGGGCCTGGGCGAACACCTGGTGAGCGGCGAGGCTTTCCCGGATGAATTTTATGTGGACAAAAATACCGTGAGCATTGTGCAACGGGTCATCAACCGCAAGGAACAGCGCCTGGTCAACCTGGAGGGCGGCGGCACCCGCCTGGAAGAAATCCCGGCAGGGGAAAAGGACCTACCCTCTCTGGACGACGACACGGTCTTAGCCCTGGCCCGGTATGGGTTACGTCTGGAAGAATATTTCCAGGGTCCCCAGGACGTGGAATGGGCCGTGGACCAGGAAGGCAACCTCTATTTTCTACAATCCCGTCCCCTGGGCCTGATTCGGACCAAGCCCGAAGAGCAAATTCTTCCTCAAGATTTTCCTGGCCATCCCATTCTGCTCTCCGGGGGCCAGGCCGCGTCTCCCGGAATTGCTACGGGCCGGGTCTTCCTGGCCGACGGGGACCCCGCGCAGCCGCTGCCGGACGACGCCATTCTGGTAACCCGCACCGCCTCGCCCGAGTACGCCAGATTTATGGGGAGAGTGAAAGGGATCATTACCGACATCGGCAGCGTCACCAGCCATCTCGCTTCCGTGGCCCGGGAGTTCGGAGTGCCCGCCCTGTTCAACGCCGGCCAAGCCACCTCTCTATTGCCCCAGGGCGAACCTATCACGCTAATGGCGGACCGGGGCGCTATCTATCGGGGCATTGTTCGAGAACTGGCCGCCGCGGCCAGGCCCGCCAGGCGACACCTCTTCGACAGTCCCATGCACCGGCGTATGCGGGCTCTCCTGGATAAGGTGGCTCCCTTGAACCTGACTGACCCCCAAGACCCCTCCTTTTCTCCGGCAGGGTGTCAAACCATCCACGACGTGATCAGGTTGGCGCACGAGAAGGTGGTTCGGGAGATGTTCGGATTGTCCGAGGATGCGGCGAGTAGCGCTCTTTCGATCAAACTAACCACGGACGTTCCCCTGACCCTGCATCTCATCGATCTGGGCGGGGGGCTGAAAGCCGGGCTTACCACCTGCGATGAGATCACCGCGGACCATTTGGAATCCCTGCCCATGAAGGCCATCTGGAGGGGTTTCTGCCATCCGGGCATCACCTGGAAGGGCAGTATCGCCTTTGATGCCAGAAACTTCATGAACCTGATGGCCCGAGGGGTCACATCCGAATCCGGCATGCCGGGAGGAGACAGCTACGCCATTCTTTCCCGAGAATACCTGAACCTGAGCGCCAAGTTCGGCTATCATTTCGCCAATCTCGACGCCCTCTGCAGCGATAATCCCGACCAGAACTATATTTCCCTGCAATTTGCGGGGGGCGCCGGCCCCTACTATGGGAAATCCCTGCGCCTCAACTTCCTGGGCAACGTTCTTTTTATGCTGGGCTTCAAGATCAATGTCACCGGTGATCTTCTGGATGCCACCCTCACGGGCTTTGACCGCAAGTCCATGGAGAACACCCTGGACCAGGTGGGCCGGCTCCTGGCCTCCAGCCGGCTTCTGGACATGGCCATCGCTACCGAGGCCGAGGTAAAGCGGCTGATTGAGGCCTTCTTCCAAGGGGAATACAATTTTCTCGATAAGGCCCAGGAGATCCGCATCCCCGGCTTTTATACCCACACCGGCGACTGGAAGAGGGTTGAGGAGGACGGCCGTATCCTTCTTTTGCAAGATGGTTCTGACTATGGCAGTAGCCTCTCCTCCGGCCTGGCCAACTTCATGGGGAAGATGATGGGCGCCAAATACCAAGAGCTCCTGGATAACATCGAAGCCTACTATTATTTCCCCCTGGCCATCGCCAAAGATAGCGAAGTTGCGGATGCTGTTCTCCGGGTGCGAGCCAAGCCCGTGGCCGGCAGCATCGACCAGGCCGGGGGGCTCGCCTTTGGCATTCGCAACATTAACAACTACTTCGTGCTCCGGATCAATGCCCTGGAAGATAATGTCATTCTGTTCGAATACCTCAATAACCGGAGGTTCCAGCGGGCAACCGTCCACCAGGAAATCAAGAAAGACAGCTGGTATCTCATTACCGCCGAGATTTCCGGCTCTACCCTGAAAGGCTATGTGGACGGCGAATTGCTCATCGAATACACCGCCGAGAGGCCATTGGCCGGCTATGTGGGTCTCTGGACCAAGGCCGATTCGATAACTTATTTCGATGAGCTCTCAATCGAGAAAGGCGGCATAAAACGTGTCATCGCATTCTAAAGGCATTCTCACCGAAAAAAACTAACAATATGGCAGAGAGTATAACGCCTCAGGCTCCCCCTTCTTTCGGCGAGGCTTTACGGTTTTGGGTGAAACTTGGCTGTATTGGCTTTGGCGGCCCCACCGGCCAGATCGCCATCATGCAAACCGAGTTGGTGGACCGCCGCCATTGGATCAGCGGCTACCACTTTCTGCAAGCTCTAAATTATTGCATGCTCCTGCCGGGGCCCGAGGCGATGCAACTGGCCACGTATGTGGGCTGGCTACTGCACCGCATCCCTGGTGGTCTGGTGGCCGGAGCCTTCTTTGTTATCCCGTCGATCTTCGTCCTGCTGGGGCTCAGCTATGTGTATGCCGCGTTTGGCTCAGTGCCGTGGATCGCCGCGCTGTTCTATGGCCTGAAGCCAGCCGTGCTGGCCATTGTGGCCCACGCTACCCTCCGCATTGGCGGTATAGCCCTGCGGCACCCGGTTAAGTATGCCATCGCCGCAGTCTCCTTTGGCGCGCTTTTCTTTTTCAAGATTCCCTTTCCCGCGGTCATTCTGGCTGCCGCCGCTATGGGGTTCATAGGGGTGCGGTGGCGTCCCGCCATCTTTGCGGTGGGCTTTGGAAAAGACGAGACCGCCACTCTCCTCCCAGCCACTTTTCCGTACCCCGAGCACACCCGCCCGTCCTTCTCCCAAGCCCTGCGGGTGATCGCCGTTTCACTGGCCTTCTGGATTATCCCCCTGGTGGTCTTGGCAATTTGGCGCGGGCACGATGACGTGCTCTTCCGGGAGGCGGTTTTTTTCAGCAAGGCGGCCATGGTCACCTTCGGTGGGGCTTATGCCGTGCTGCCTTATGTGGCGCAACAGGCGGTGGAACATTATGGCTGGCTCACCCCCATCCAGATGATTGACGGCCTGGGGCTGGCGGAGACCACGCCCGGTCCCCTGATCATGGTGCTCCAGTTCGTGGGGTTCATGGCCGGATGGAACCAGGCCGGCGATCTGGGCCTGTTAGGGGCGATCCTGGGGGCACTCACCGCCACCTACTTCACCTTCATGCCTTGCTTTCTCTGGGTATTTCTAGGTGCGCCTTACATAGAGCAGATCCGGACCAATCGGACCTTAACTGGGGCCCTCGGCGCCATCACCGCCAGTGTGGTTGGCGTGGTTCTCAACCTAGCCGTTTGGTTCGGTATTAATGTCCTCTTCCCGGCCGGCCAAGGCATTGATTGGTTTGCCCTGGGAATAACCGTCTTGGCCTTTTTTTGCATGCAGCGGTTCAAGTTGGGGATCATTCCCGTGGTCGCCGGCGCTGCCGCCCTCGGATTGATCTATCGGATACTTTTCTGAAGTTTATAAGGAGGACTTGCGCATGAGAAAGTTAAAGGCATTTTTTGATATCGGAATGAGGTGCATGCTGGCAAGTATTTTGAAATAATCTTTAAAAGGAATCCTCATGGGGAAAAAGTTGGACAGGATAAAGGCTGACATGAATGAGGACCGGCTCCAGCAAGATTTGGCCAGATACCGGGAAAAAGCCCTGGAATTGGGCGCCACCCAGGCCAAGCTAATTAAGGTCGAGGAAATCCCGGTGGATGAACGGGTCACCTTGAAGTGCCAGATTCCCCGGTGTTTCGGTTACGGGGTGTGCGCCCACTGCCCCCCTAATACCCTAAAACCCGCAGAATTAAGGGAACTTTTGAAAAAATTCCACTGGGCCGTCTTTTTCATCAAAGAGGTGCCGCCTGAGGTGATCGTTAGGGATAAGGCCACCATCAAAGAGCGGGTAGCCGCGTATCAGGAAATTTTCAAGATCGTCAGCCAGCTGGAATCCCTGGCCTTTTATGACGGCCATTATCTGGCCTTTGGCCTGGGGGCCGGGTCTTGTAAGTCCACCTTTTGCGGCCAGGAGAAGAGTTGCCTGGCCCTGGAGGGGAAACGGTGCCGGTTTTCGCTCCACGCCAGGCCTTCCATGGAAGCGGTGGGCATCGATGTCTATAAGATGGTGGCCCTGGCGGGCTGGGATATCTATCCCATCGGCAGCAACGCCAAACCGGAAGATATGCCCCAGGGCACCCTGGCCGGCATTGTCATTGTGCAATGAGTATGAAGCATTTGGTGGAAGTACCATCGGGTTTTCGGAGTCCCTGCCCTCGCCCCAAGCCCCCCACCCAACCCGCAAAAGAGGCTGGGTAAGGCGGGGCTTGCGGCCCGAATTCCCCGGTATGAAAAAGCCCTGGTGGTTGCCTCCCTATTAGTAGCCTCTAATAGGAGGGCGTGGTGGAGGCAGTTTTGGTGAAGTCGAGGGTAACATCGGTTTTGTGGGCTGGGAGACAGTTTCTGGCTCAAGTTGCTTTGTAACCTTATGCTTTAAAAGCACTTTGCCCGAGTTTTGGTCATAAACCCACACTTCTTGGAGCTCCACCCTAACGCTATAAAAACTTTGGTGGAGTGAGTATGGAGAGTCCCAAGTGGCATTATAACCTTTGCCAGGAAAGGCAATATATCCCTCGTCTTGGCTATGCCTTGCGGGTTTACAGATAAAGATTACGCCTATCTTCGCGTTTTCGGCTTTAACAGCTAACTTGCCTATGTTGCCAGTACCGTTAATAGGAGCCACAAAGTATCGTTTTTCCGTAGTAGCGTGTACTCTTGTTTTGGCCCCGAATATGTTTTGCCCAATATAAGAACTTTCTTTTTTCCCCATATCCCTTATTAGGTAATGGTCTTCTGGCATATGTTCATACCGCCGCGAGTAAGGGGGATATATGTTGGTTGGCGCAAAGGTAGACCAACTGTTAGCAGTCATTTTTTCAACCCACACCCCGGCTGGACTTGCGTAAACTTTGTCGTCAGCCAACCTAAAGGCGTAGATTCTTTCGGTATCGTTCTTATTAAATGGGCCGTGTATCAGTTTGACCTTTCCTGGCACATTGGCACTTTTACTTAGGGCCTCAACAAGGTTAACGATATCGTCCCCTTTAAACTTTTTGGGGATCGTGTCTGTGCCCAAGTCTAGTTGTTCTGCATAAGCGGAACAGGTCAGGGCGATTACCGCCCACGCCAATAGGGTTAAGGTCGCTTTCTTCATTTTATCTTGCCATCCTTTGAAGTGGCACTTTGAAAGATTGCACTCTAAGGCGGGCAGTGCCCGCCCTACATTTCTAATCCCTAATAAGGGATTGGGGGTGGGGGTTTGGGGGAGGGGGTAAGGGCCTGCGGCCCTTAGCCCCCTCCCCCAAAACCTAAGCTCCTAACTACCATCGTTTAAATCATACCGCTTCATCTTGCGCCAGAGGGAGACCCGATCGATGCCCAGCATCTCTGCGGCTTTGGTTTTGTTGCCGTTCGCCTGTTTGACCACCCAGACGATGTACTCCTTTTCGTTCTCTTCCAGGGTGAGTAATTCCCGCCTCTGATGGCGTTGCACCTGGAACTGGGTCTGCTGGAAATCCAGCGGCAAATGCTTAACTTCGATGACGGGTCCGGCACAAAGGGCCACGGCCCGTTCCATGATATTTTCCAGTTCCCGGATGTTTCCGGGATATTCGTAAGCCAGCAGGATGTCCATCACCTCCGGGGCTATCTTTTTAATGTCCTTGCCCTGGGCTGCGGCAAACTTGCCCAGAAAATGCTGGCATAAAAGGGGAATATCGTCCTGGCGCGCCGCCAGCGGGGGCACCTCCAGGGTGACCACATTGATCCGGTAATAGAGATCCTGACGGAAAGCCCCCCGCTCCACTTCCTGCTTTAAGTTCTTGTTGGTGGCGGCCAGGATGCGAATGTCCACGGGAATTTCGGTGGTGCCGCCTACCCGGATCAGGGTCTTGTCCTGGAGGACCCGGAGCAGTTTCACCTGCATGGAGGGGGGCATCTCGCCAATTTCGTCCAGGAAGATGGTGCCCCCCGGGGCCACTTCCAGCAGCCCCTTCTTAACCCCCCGAGCCCCGGTAAAGGCCTCTCTTTCATGGCCGAAGAGTTCATTGGCCAGCAATTCTTCACTGAAGGCCCCGCAATTGATGGCCAGAAAGCGCTTATCCGCCCGGTGGCTCAAGTGATGGATGGCCTTGGCCACCAGTTCCTTGCCCGTGCCGGTTTCTCCCAAGATAAGCACGGTGGCGTCCGTGGGGGCAATCTGGGCGAGGGTTTCTTTCAAGGCCTCGATTTTCGGACTTTTCCCCACCAGCAGCGGGATCCCTTTCTGACTCTGCACCTGGCGTTTCAGTTCCGTGACTTCCTGGCGGAGCCATCTCTTTTCCAGGGCCTTGCGCACCAGGATTCGCACTTCCTCAATCTTGTAGGGTTTGGCCAGGTAATGATAGGCCCCCCTTTGCATGGCCTCCACCGCGGAAGAGACCGTGGCATACCCGGTGATCATGATCACCTCGGTGTCGGGGTAGAGTTCCTTGGTGCGTTCCAACACCTGGAGGCCGTCCACCTGCTGCATGCGCAGGTCGGTCATGACCAGATCGAATTCTTCCCTTTCCAGCTCCTTAAAGGCCATCTGCCCGCTTTCCACCGCCACGGTCCCGTAGCCTTCTTTTAGTAGCACATGGTCCAGGTTTTCCCGGGCTATGAGCTCATCTTCCACGATTAAGATGCGGGCCGGTTTCATGGGGCGGACCTCGCTTCTGGGGCCGCGGCGGGTAAAGGTAACCGGATGATAAACCTGGTCCCCTCCCCTTCTTTGCTTTCCACCGAGGTGAAACCGTGGTGTTTTTCGATAATGCCGTACACTATGGACAGCCCTAAGCCGGTCCCCGCGCCTATCTCTTTGGTGGTGAAAAACGGGTCGAAAATGCGGTCCAGTTCTTCCTTGGGAATGCCGATGCCCGTGTCTTCCACGGTGATCACCGCTTCCCGGTAGGGGTTATTAACCTTGGCCACAATCCTGATCTCCCCGGGGGGTTCTTTAATGGCCTGGATGGCATTCATCAGCAAATTGAGGAAGACTTCTTGCATCCGTTGGGCATCCAGGTCCAGGATCAAATCCCAGGGCACCTCCTCCACAATATCGATCCCCGGCGGCACCTGGCTGGAAATGAGCCGGGTGGCCCGTTTAATCACATCCTCCAGGGGGGTGGGCTTCAATGCAAAGTCCCTCACCCGGGAGAACTCCAGGAGCCCCTTGACAATATCCCGGGAGCGGTAAACCTCTTGTTCCACATTGGTCAACATTTTTCGCAAGAATTCCACGTCCGCGTGATCCAATTCCTCCAGAATAATCTGGCAGGAGGTGGAAATATTATTGAGGGGGTTGTTTAACTGATGGGCAATCCCCGCGGTCAAGACGCCCAGGGATGACATCTTTTTGGCCTGAACCAACTGGTCCTGGCGCTTTTCCAGCTCCGCCACCATGCGATTAAAGGCCTCCACCACCCGCTGGGTCTCATCCCGGGTATTTAACACCGGCAGGGGCTTAAAATCTCCCTGGGCGATGCGCAGGGTGGACTCTTCGATTACCCGCAAAGGCCGGATAATCTTGCGGCTGACAATGAGGATGAGAAACCCCATAAAGGCCAGGAAAATCGACAGGGAAAAAAGAAGTTGGGTCTTCAAGCTCCGGATGATCTCGAGAATTCTCTGCCGCTCGGAGGCCACCAACTGTTCCGACAGGTCCACCAGGGTTTTCCCTCGGGCCCGCAATTGTTCTTCCAGGCCCCGAATATCAGATTGGCCCCCTTCCCCCCCGTGCGCTCTCATCTGTTCCATAAGACCGCGGTAAGCCAAAAGCTCCTGCTTGAAGGTATCCAGTTGGGAGGCCACTTTCAGGTTCTTTACTTCCGGGACCAGGGTGCTCAGCACTTCCAAGCCCATTTGGGTGTAGCGCTGATTTTCCTTGAGATCGTCCGCCAGGCCGTAGAGGAGATAATTTTTTTCGTAGCGCCTAATCTCCAAAATGATATCTCTCAGGTCATCGGCAATCTGGACCACATGCTGCTTCAATTCAATGGTGCGTAAAGAACGATAAGATAACGCGCCGATGAATCCTATGGCCAACAAGCCGGTGGTCAACCCCAGGATTACCTTCTGTCGGATATTCAGGTGCAAAGGAATCCTCCCATTAAACTGAATGAATTAAACCTCCTAAATAAACCTGACTGCTGATGGTTGCCTGCTAATTGCGGCCTGCTGACTGCTAACCGCTGGCCCCCGGATGGCCGAACCTGGAACTTGCCTCTAACTTTCTTTTTTTACTATTTTATGATGCATTTTGCAACAGAGACAAATCGCCAGGAAAGGCCTTGACAGCTTGTGAGATTTTTTACATACTAAGCCCCGTTTGCACCAATTTTCAGGAGGACGAAGGCGGGATGGAAATCTATCTTCCCATTGCGGGTATGAGTATCAACTTCTTTCTAGTTATCGGCATCGGAGGTTTGGTGGGATTCCTCTCCGGCCTCTTTGGGGTGGGGGGCGGGTTCCTCCTCACGCCGCTAATGATGATGATCGGCATCCCGCCGGCAGTGGCCGCGGCCTCGGATTCCAACCAGATTGTGGCCGCGGCCTCCTCCGGAGCCTTCGCCCATTGGCGCCTGGGCAACGTGGATTTCAAAATGGGGCTGGTCATCCTGGTGGGCGGCATCGTCGGCGGCACCATCGGGGTGCAATTTGTCAAAATCCTCCGGGCCATGGGCAACTTCGAGTTCGTCATGAAGGTGGTTTACGTGCTCATGCTGGGGTTGGTGGGGGGCGCCATGTTCATGGAGAGCCTGCGCACCATCCGCCGCAGCCGTAAGCAGGACCCCGGCGGGGCCGCGGCAGTGATAAGCGAACCCATGCTGAGCAAACTATTCACCCGGCTGCCGTTAAAGATGCACTTTCACCGTTCCGGCCTTCACACCTCGGCCATCTTCCCCTTCTCCATCGGCATCATCGTGGGCATCATGGCCGCCCTGCTGGGGGTGGGCGGGGGATTTATCATGGTGCCGGCCATGATTTACATCATCGGCATGCCCACCATCGCGGCCATCGGCACCGACCTCTTCCAGATCGTCCTCACCTCCGCCAACGTCACCCTCCAACAGGCTTACGTTAATAAGACGGTGGACCTCTTGCTGGCCCTGCTCCTTCTAGGCGGTTCCACCATCGGGGCCCAATTTGGGGCCATGGCCGGCAAACGCCTCAAAGGTGAACAGATCCGCATCATGTTGGCCATCATCGTCTTGGCCCTGACGGTGAAACTCTTTCTGGACCTGGTACTCACTCCCGCCGATCTCGTCAGCCTGGCTCCGGTCAAGGGCGGAGGACATTAAGATGAAGCGCACCCTCACCCTTCTCTTAGCCATATGCCTGGGGTGCTTCCTGGGGGGCGAAGGGCACGCCACTACCCCGGAAGCCCATGAAAAGGTGATCACCGCGGCCTCCAAGAACTTGATCGAGATCGGCCTTTCTTACCGGGGGGACCAGATCCACTTCTTTGGGGTCAATCCGGTGCCGGGCAGTGATCTGATCATCAAACTCACCGCCGAGAAGGAGGAGACCGTCAAGCTCTCGGTCAAGGGAAAAGTCGGGCCCCTCTGGATGACGGTGAAGCAGTATGAGGTCACCGGCGTGCCCTTCATGTACAAAATCCACACTGGCAAACCCATTGAGCAGATCGTCTCCCCTGGCACCGCCCGGGAACTGGAACTGGGCTACGCCGCGGTCCGGCAAAAAATGAAGATGCATCTGGTCCGAGGCACCAGCGACCCCGAGGACGCGGACAAGGTCTTCAAGGGCCTGGTCAAGATCAAAGAAGAGGCCAATCTCTATAATATCGTCGAAGATCCCAAGCGCCTGGAGGTCGCTGAAGGGAAGCTGTTCAAGCACTACTTTCGCTTCCCGCCCGCGGCCACCGAAGGACGTTACCTGGTGGAATCCTTTTCCTTTGATAAGGGCCAATTGGTTGGGTACGGCAAGGACGTGATCGAGATCAAAAAGGTGGGGCTGGAACACTGGCTCACTTACACCTCACAGGTCTACCCGTTGTCTTTCGGCATTTTGGCGGTGCTCATCGCCGTGGCTGCGGGGCTGCTGGTGGGAGTAATCTTCAGGAAAGGAGGACACCATTAATGGCCGTAGAAAATGCCAAATCCATCGTGGTGGCCATAGACGGGTCGGCCCCGGCCTGGGAAGCCATGGATACGGCCCTGTCCCTGGCCAGCCTCCTGAAAAGGCCGGTGGATGTCCTCACCGTGATCCAACTGCGCAAGGCCGGCTACTTTGCCTTTATTGACCGGCACCTGCAAGAGGAGCAGGAGGCTTACGCCAAACAATTGTTGAACGAGGCCCAGGAGCGCGGCCAGAAAGCCGGGGTAGAGGTACGCCCTCACCTGCTGGAAAGCGAGAAAGATATCTCCGAGGCCATCATCGCTTATCTGGAGGGCGCGGGCCCGGTGAAATTTCTGGTCCTGGGCAGTCACGGACACGGCTTCGTGGGCCGCCACCTGCTGGGCTCCACCACCGAAAGAGTGATCCGGGAGGTGACTCACAAAGGCCTGCGGGTTCCCGTGCTGGTAGTGCCGGGCACGGCGGTGGAGGAAAAATAATGGTGGGGGAGGAGGCTAAGGGCCGCAGGCCCCCTTACAATCCTCCCTAACGACCCCTCCACCAATCTTAAAGAGCTCTGCGAAATGGGTTCGTGGGGGGAGGGCCAGGGACCTGAGGTCGAATGGGCCTTCGGCCCATTTTTATGATACGGGTCATTTGCTGACGCAAATGACCTCCCCCCTCCCAACCTGCAGAAGGGGCTGGAAAGGCGGGGCCTATGGCCCCGACTTTCCAGCCATTTTCTAACCTTGTAAGGGGTTGGGGGAGGGAGCTTGAGGGAGGGGGCAGGGGTCTGCGACCCCTGGCCCCCTCCCTCAACTCCTTTAGTTTTATTTAGCCGGCTTAGACTAAGCCGGGATCATTTCCTTCAGCAGCGCCCTCTAAAGATGAAGACCACCAGGACCAAGAGAACCGCAGTGACAATCATCGCCTTCATTGATTAGCCCTCCCTTCCCGGGGCCTCCCCCACGCTGGCCTGGGGTTATTCCGGTTTAGTCCTGCTTTCCTTCCAGGCGTTTCATGAGCTCTTTATTCTGGCGCACCATCTCCCGCCAGCGCATGGCCTTGTCGATGGACAGGAGGATCTGCTCCTTGCGGAAGGGCTTGGTGATGTAGTCAAAGGCCCCCTTGGCCATGGCCTCCTCCGCGGATTCCAGCGACCCGTAGGCGGTGATCACCATCACCAGCGCGTCTTCATCCAGCCTTTTGGCCCGGTCCAGGAGTTCCATGCCGTCCATGCTGGGCATCTTGAGGTCGGTAATGAACAGGTCGAACTGCTCTTGCTCCAGAAGCTCGGCCGCCTCCACGGGGTTGTTGGTCACCGTGACCTGGTGGTCGGAATAGCCCTCGATGATCATCTTGAGCAGGGCCAACATATCCAGTTCATCATCGACGGCCAGAATGCGTCCCATCTTCTCAGACCTCCTCAATTAGCGGCGCGGTGCGCCTGTGCGCAGATCACTTCCCTGGGAGATGAACTCCTGGTAGTGCTGGTCCACGGCGTCTTCCGAGAGCATGACCATGTCCAGCTGCTTGCTCACCATCATCAGTCGGCCCAATAACTCCAGCTTCTCTTCCAGGGTGGCCGGGTCATAGCCATCGATGCGGGCGGTGATGGAGTCTTCTTTAAGTTCCACCCGGAAGTCCAGATGTTGGAGGACCTTGGCCAGAAAGCGCACCCGGCGCATGCGCCGGGACAACTCCGCCCCGCCGCCGTGGAAGACCAGGGTTACATAACTCTCCTCCGGCTGCCCCAGGAAGGATTCGATGGTGGCAAAATGGAAACCCAGCCGGTTGGACAGGTTCATGTAGTCGTCGGTAATGATGGCAAAATTCTTTTCGTGGAGGCGTTCCCGGATATTGGTATCGGTGGCGGAGCTCAACACCACGGACATGAAGCCGGCCAGGTCCACGGGCTTGGGGCCGGTCCAGCCGGCGGCGCTCACCCCCCGCCAGTAGGCCAGCATGGGCCGGGAGCGCAGGTCTTCGGGCCGCACCTGGGCCCGTTCCGCAACCTCGGGCCTCAGGCCCCCACCCAGGTCGATGACGTTAATCTCCAGGGGCAGGTTGCTCACCAGCCGTCGGGCCCCGTCTTCCTCCAGCCCTCGGCCGGAGATCTCGAACAACTCCACCATGGCCTTCTCATGGGCAAAACGGGTAATGTCGTGGAAGGTGCGGCAAGAGCCGGGACGGAAGTTCTCAGCCCTCGGGTCCAAAAGGTTAAGGGGGGTGATGTGCTTCAGGACGCGCTCCAGGGTTTTATAAGCGCGGCTCTGCCGCACTACCTCATCTCCTCCCCGGGGGGCCTTGAGAAGTTCGGCCATGCGGCCGTCGTAGACATTGCCATAATAGGCGTCCACGGTGACCAGCTCTCCCGTCTTAAGGCCGGTGGTGGCGCCCTTGACCCCAAACAGGGCCGGCACCCTGGCCTCCCGCAGCACCGTGGCCAGGTGACTGGTGGCGCTGCCCGCTTCACAAACCATGGCCGCCACGCGCCCGGCCACCAAGCCATACTGCGGCAGGGCCTGGGTGGCCACCATCACCGCCCCTTTGGGCACCTCCCCCAGACGGCCTTCTTCCAGCAAATATACCGGCCCCGCGGCTGCCCCCCGGGAAGCTATAATCCCGTTTTCCAGGAGCACCTTCTCCCCTTTGAGGCGGGGAGGCAGATATTCGGCCTTTAGCTGCCGGCTGATGCGCAGTGGCCTGGCCTGGAGCAGGGAAAACTCCCCATCAGGTCTCAGAGCCCACTCGATGTCCTGGGGCAGGCCAAAATGCGCCTCCACCTTCCGGCCCAGGGCGGAAAGCCTGAGAATTTGTTCCTCGTCCAGGCAGGGACCCTTGAGCTCCGGCGGGGTCTCCACGTTCAGGACCCCTCCCTCGGGAGCCGGGAGGTGCATGCGGGTCTTTTCCCCCACCTGTTGGGCCACCAGCCGTTCCGCCTCCACCCGGTAGATGTCCGGCTCCACTATCCCGGCCACGGCCATGGAGCCCAGCCCGCAGACCGCGCTGATGATGGTGGCAGGTTCCCCCTGGCGAGGGTCCGCGGTATAGAGCACCCCGGCAGTACGGGCCTCCACCATTTCCATCACCAACACTCCCATGGCCAGCTCTTCATAAGAGAACCCGCTGCTATGGCAATAAAACAAAGCCCTGGGGGTGAACTGGGAAGCAATGACCTCTTTATAGCGCACCTCCACCAGGTCCCGGGGCACATTGAGGACAGTGCCAAACTGGCCGGCAAAGCTGAACTGGCTATCTTCCTGGAGGCCGGAGGAGCGCACCGCCACCCGCGGGGCTCGTAAGTGATCTAGTTGTTGGGAGAGGGCCTGGGAGAGTTCCCGAGGCAGCGGCACTGCCATGATCTTTTCCCTGATGGCCTCGCCGGCGTCCTTCAAGCTATCCATGACCCGGATGTGGGAGTGGGAGATATTCTTCCGGATAAACTCCTCTAATCCCGACTGTTCGAAAAAAAGCTTTTGGGCATAAGCACTCACGGCAAAGCCCGAAGGCACCGGCAACCCTATTCGGGTGAGTTCGCCCAGCTTCTCGGCCTTGCCCCCAAAGAATAGCCCTTCCCGCACTTCAGAAAGCGCAAGAGCCATAGGCACCGGCTTCATCTTGGGGCCGGCCAACTCCTGGGCGATGAGTTCCTCCACCTGGCGGCGGGAGGCTTCCAGACCGGAGTAACGGCCTCCGGACATGGTAATGAGAGCGCCCACCATGGCCTCGACCTCCTGCTCCAAGCGCTGACAGGCCTGGCGCACATAGTGCATGTCAAACAGGAAGCCTTCGCTCATCTTGACCTGGATATCGGCTACGGTGGTTAAAATGGCGCTGTTGGCGGCCAAGAGCCGCTTATACTGGAGGTAGCGCTCCAAGAGAGCGGGAGGCGGGCCCAGGGATGCCGGGGAGCCTCGCGGCTGGCGCTTTCGGGTGAGCCATTTTTTAATCTTTCGCAGCGCCGCGGCCACCACTTGCATCCTTAAAAATAATGTTTACCAATGCATTATAAATTAAACTTTAAAGAGCCTCAACTGACAAAGTATAAGCCGCCTCCGCAGGTGATGACCAACCAGCCTCTCAGGGCTAGCCACCGGACCTTGCCAGGGCCTCCAGGTGAAAGTAGGCAAGGCCCCTAAATTGAAAAACTTATTGACTTGTACCGGGTTTCGCGGTTTTATGGCCTAACCTTAGACACTTCCGGCGTGATTTAATTTTGCCGGCCCGGAGGTTGATCATGCCCCAGTGTCCCCATTGCCAGACCCCTTATGAAGCCGGGGCGCGGTACTGCAGTGTCTGCGGCAGTTTCTTGCTGCACCCCGAAGAAGGGGATACCTTCTGCCCCCAGTGCAGCATTCGGGTCTCCCCCCGTCAGGAATTCTGCCACGAATGCGATGCCCCGCTGAAAGTGGAGGCCGCCCCGGCCAAAGCCCCAGCCCCCGAGCCGCCTCCTGCCACTATCCCCCCGGAGCACCCTGCCCCTGGTCCCCCCTCACCGGGCATGCAGCCCTGGGTCGTGGGGCTGCTGGCGGGGGCCGGCGTAATCATCATCATCTTACTGGTATTGCTTTTCCTTCGGGGCGTACCGCCATCTCCGCCAGCCCCTGGGGTGGCGCCCAAAGCCGAGGCCCCGGCCCCGGCAGTTCCGGCCCCGGCCCCTGGCGCGCCGCCTAGCGCACCCACCGCCGCCCTGAGAGATCAGCTCCTAAGTTTGCTCTCCACCTTGCGGGAGGCCCATTTAAAAAAGGACATTGATCTGTATATGAGTTGCTATTCTAAGTCCTTCCCCGGCCTGGACGAAAAGCGCAAAAACACCCTGGCCGCTTGGAAAACTTACGATTACTCCGGCGTGGCTTTTACCCTCGACGAGATCCAGCCTGTGGACCCGGATAACGTCAATGCCCGGGCCACCTGGTATATCGATGCCCAAAACCGGCGCACCCAGGAAATGTCCATCGATAAACAGGTTTACAAGATTAAGTTCACCAAGGAATCGGGAAAATGGCTGATCCGGTCCCTGGAAGAGGTTGACTAAGGAGGAGCAGATGAGACGAGTTTACCTGTTTAAAGGCCTGATCCTGATATTCATGGCGTTAACCCTGTTAAGTGCCTGTGAAGCGCCCCGGCCCTATTACCCTCCCCCGGTAGTTTACTACTATGTCAGCCCCACCATGACGTTTCTACGGTCCTGCCCCAGTTACGGGGAAGAATGCTACATTGTGGAGACGGTCTATAGCGGCGAACGGGTGGAACTCCTGGACCGCAACGATTGGGGCTGGTCCCGGGTGCGCCTGGAACGCACCGGCGCCACCGGCTGGATGCCCAGCGATCTTATGAGCCTGAGCCCCCTGCCGTCTACTTATTATGTCTCCATGAGCAACGTCTATTTACGGGAGTGCGGCGATTACAACTGTCGCGCCCTGGAATTGCTTTATCGCGGCGACCGGGTGGAAAAGACTGATCAGGACAACCGCGGTTGGTGGCGGGTGATGTCCCTGAAGTCCCGGACCACCGGTTGGATACCGGCTGCGGCCCTTTCCCCCCGGCCCGGGCCTCCTTATTTCTATGTGGATGTCAGCAGCCTCGCCCTGAGGGCTGGCCCCAGCACCGGCACCCGCATCCTGATCACCTTGCACCTCAATGATCAGGTGGAAATGCTGGGTACGGGCCCCGCCGGCTGGGCTCAGGTGCGGGAGGTGCGAACCAATATCATCGGCTGGGTAGCGGCCCGGTATCTGGAGACCTTCCCGGTGGCCTACCCCAAGGCGGGCCCCCGGAAACGCGCCCCGGGCAAGAAAGAGGCTCCTGAAGAAACTGAAGAGGCCCCCAAGGCCCCAGCCGCTCCCACACCTAAGGCTATGTAACGAATCGAGGGGAGGAGGAACTGGGTTCCTCCTCCCCTCAAATTCCCCGCCCCTAATGAGAGCTCTGAGAAATGGGTTCGTGGGGGGAGGGCCAGGGACCTGAGGTCCCTGCCCTCCCCCCACACCTCTCTCCCAACCCGCAGAAGGGGCTGGAAAGGCGGGGCCTATGGCCCCGACTTTCCAGCCATTTTCTAACCCTGTAAGGGGTTGGGGGAGGGAGCTTGAGGGAGGGGGCAGGGGTCTGCGACCCCTGGCCCCCTCCCTCATTTTTTCCTACCCGCGCCTTAGAGTCTCCCGGACCAGTTCTTCACTGGCGGAATAAGGATCGACCCGCTTATCTAAAATCCTTTGCAGGGTCTTCTCCAGGCGGCCGTCCGCGGTAAGCTCCTGCACCAGTTCCCGGAAGACCCCTTCTTTTAAGAGTTCCAGGAATTCCTGGCGCAGGTGGGAGTAGCGCGCCGCCTTCAGGGCCTTACCCTGATCCTGATACAAAAATTTCTGGTGCTCCCGGATCACGGTCATCAGTTCTTCTACCCCGCGATCCTCGTTGGCCTGGACCATGAGAACCCGAGGCTTCCAGATGGAATCCTCCCGAAAGGTTTGCATCTGCAGCATTTGCACCAGGTCCTGGTAGGTGCGGGCTGCGCCGTCCCGGTCCGCCTTGTTAACCACCAGGATATCGGCGATCTCGAAGATGCCGGCCTTGCTGGCCTGAACCTCGTCCCCCAGGCCGGGAATCGTAACGACCAGGGTAGTGTAGGCGGCGCCGGCAATCTCCACTTCATCCTGGCCCGCGCCCACGGTTTCCAACAGGATGTAGTCTTTGCCCATGGCGTCCATCACGGTGACCACCGCCCGGGCCGAGGCCGTGAGCCCGCCGAAATGGCCCCGGGTGGCCAGCGATCGGATGAAGACTCCCTCGTCCAGGGCGTGGCGCTGCATGCGGATGCGGTCACCCAGCAGGGCCCCGCCGGTGAAAGGGCTGGTGGGGTCCACCGCCACCACCCCCACGGTCTTTCCCTCCTGGCGCAGATGCTGAATCAGGCGGTCCGTCAGGGTGCTTTTGCCCACTCCCGGAGACCCGGTGATGCCAAGGATATGGCCCAGGCCGCTGTATGGATAAAGCTGCTTCAGAACCTCTCGGGCCCCAGGGATGCCATCATCCAGGTCCCGCATCAGGCGTGCCGCGGCGCGCACCTCTCCCCGCAATATGTTGGTCACCGTTTCTTTGGTGCTGCTCATCGTTCCTCCGGATTTTGGGGGAATGCTGTGAGGCAGGGGCTTAAGGCCGCGGACCACCGCCCCCCAGCCAACACCTTGTCCCCCGGAAAGAGGACGCCGTAACGACAGGGAGGAGGAACTTCGCTCCTGTCATCCTGGCCTTTCTCCTACTATTATTTATAAGGGAGGGGCCACCGAATGGCAAGGAAAACTACTGGACAAGCAATTTTCCAGCTTGTGCGGTGGTTTCTTTTATTCCCTCGGTCTTCCTTTTTGGGTTAAAATATTATAGGAACGTTTCGGATGCACACCCTGATTCAGCGACTCTACCAGCTCTTCTGCCACGAGGATCGCCTCTTAATCCTCATTGACGCCGACCCCGACTCCATTGCCAGCGCCCTGGCCCTGAAGCGCCTCCTGTGGCATCGCCTTTCCACCTGTGTCATTGCCCACATCCGGCCCATTACCCGGCCCCAGAATGAGAGGATGCTGCGGCTCTTGGGGATTTCCTTAAGCCCCCTTGACGAGGTTAACCCCGAGGACTTTAACCGCAAGGCCCTGGTGGACAGCCAGCCGTCCCACCACCCGCGGTTCGCGCAGTTTCATTACGACCTGATCATCGACCATCATCCCCACCAACCCGACACCCAGGCCCGTCTGGTGGATATCCGGCCGGAGTATGGCGCCACTGCCACCATCATGACCGAATACCTGCGGGCCGCCCGGATCAAGCCCTCCTTGAAGCTGGCCTCCGTCCTCTATTTAGGCATCAAGACTGATACGGCCAATTTTGAACGTCCTGCCATCGAGGCAGATGTCAGGGCCTTCCACTACCTGTTCGGATTCACCCGCCGGCCCCTGGTGCGGCGCCTGGAGTTCGCGGAATTCGACGTCTCCATGCTCAAATACTTCCAGGCGGCCTTAAGCCGCTTTCGCCTCCGGCACCACCGCCTCTATGCCTTTCTGGGAACGGTGGACACCCCGGACATCCTGGTGATCCTGGCCGATTTCTTCCTGCGGGCCGGGGATATCTCCTGGACCATCATCGGCGGCATCTATCAGGACAGACTGGTGGTAATCTTCAGGAATGATGGCTTGCGCAAGAACGCCGACCGTCTGGCCGTCAAGGCCTTCGGCAAGCTGGGGTCCGCGGGCGGCCACGCGGCCAGCGCCCGGGCCGAGGTCCCTTTGGGAAAGATTGACGCTCTACCCCCCAACGCCCAGTGGCAACAGTGGCAGGACTTTATCATTCAGATGGTGGAGGGATAACCCGGGAAGAACTCTGTGAAATGGGTTCGTGGGTGGAGGGCCAGGGATCCCTGGGAGGGTCCGAGGAGGGGGCAGGGGTCTGGCCCCCTCCCTCAAGATGACTTCTTCAGCTCATTAGTATTAACTACCCCTGCCCTACCCTCCTTCCCCCTGACGGATCCGGTTAATCAGGGCGGAGACGGACACAGACTCGGTTATGGGCACCAGCCTCACTGACGCCGCCGTAGCCCTGGACAATCTCCCGGCCGGCCACCGCCTCTTCCGGATAATTGCTGCCTTTGGTAAGGATATCCGGTTTCAGGCGCTCAAGAATCTCCGGGAGCTGGGGGCTGGCAAAGAGGGTGACGTAATCCACCACCTCCAGGGCCGCCAGGATGCGCAGGCGTTGATTCTCCCCGATGATGGGCCGCCCTTCCCCCTTCACCTGCCTGACCGAGGCGTCGGAGTCCAGGGCCACCACCAGCACGTCCCCCAGGCGCCGGGAGTCTTCCAGGAACTTGATGTGGCCCCCGTGGAGCAGGTCGAAACAGCCATTGGTGAAGACGATCCTTTTGCCCTGGGCCTGGAGGTAAGAGACCACCGGGCTAAGCTCTGCCAGGCTGACGATCTTTTCCTCCAGCCGGGTTCCCTGGCGGCCCAGTTCCCTTTCCAACTCCGCCCGAAAGATGGGGGCGGTGCCCACCTTGCCCACCACCACTCCCGCGGCGATATTGGCCAAAGTCGCGGCCAGGGCCGGATCCTGCCACTGGGCCAGGCCCAAGGCCATCATCGCCACCACCGTGTCCCCGGCCCCGGAGACATCGAAGACCTCCAGGGCCCGGGCCGGGATGCGCAACTCCCGCCCCTCTGGGGGGAACAGGACCATGCCCTCAGGCCCCAGGGTGATGAGCAAGTGGTGCAAAGAGAGCTGCTCTCGGAGCCGGTGGCCGGCCCGCACCAGGTCTTCCCAGCGGGCCAGAGAGGAACGCACCGCCAGTTCCGTCTCCCTGCGATTGGGGGTGATCACCGTAGCCCCGGTGTAACGGGAGAAGTCCTCGCCCTTGGGATCCACCACCACCGGCAGGCCCTGGGCCTGCCCCCGTTGAATCAACTCCTGGATCAGACCTGGAGTGAGAGTGCCTTTGGAGTAATCGGATATAACCAGGGCCTGGCAGAAGGGCAGGCGCTCCTTCAAATATTGCCGCACCGCCTCGGCGAAGGCAGGCGGAGCCGGGGCGCGGCTTTCCCGATCGAAACGCACCACCTGCTGGGCGTTGCCGATGATGCGGGTCTTGCGGGTGGTGCGGCGCCCCGGGTCTGAGAAGAGTCCCGCCCCGGACACTCCCAGGCGGGCCAGTTCCTGGCGCAGCAGGCTGCCGGGGTTATCTTCTCCCACCAGCCCCAGGACTTCCACCTGGGCCCCCAGGGCCACCAGGTTATTGACCACATTGCCGGCTCCCCCCGGGGTGCGGGTTTCCCGCTCCACCTCCACCACCGCCACCGGGGCTTCCGGGGAGATCCGCTCCACCCGGCCCCAAAGATACTCATCCAGCATGTAGTCTCCGGCCACCAGGACCCGCAAGGAGGAAAAGCCTGCCAGGTCCAGGTGTCGGACGCGTTGGAAGACCATTTCAGGCTCTGGTGCCGGTTGACTCATTTTCCTGGCCCTATCTCGGTGAGCGACCTTTGAAAAATGCTGTAAATTTTAATGCAAGGCCTCGTTAAACTCTTTTCATTCCCTCCCCCTGGATGGGGGAGGGCTAGGGTGGGGGTGAATATTCTTGTAATGTTAAGGTCTTATCCCCCTCCCCCTAAACCCCCTCCCACCAGGGGAGGGGGAAAAAATACGGACATTTGCTGGTTTAGAAGGCAATTTTGCCGAGGTCTCCATGATTCTAAAAATTATGGTGGGCCGGGCCCACCCCCGAACTTGGGCGGGGACGGTTCCGCCCCCCTCCCCGAAATTACCACCTGCTACAGGTTGGCCTTCTGACCGATATAAAAGTAGGCAAATCCCAGTCTGGCCATCTTGCCCGGATTGTAAAGGTTGCGGCCATCAAAGATCACCGGCGCCTTCATCAGGGATTTCATCCGCTCAAAATCTGGTTCCCGGAACCTGGCCCATTCAGTGATAACCAGTAAGGCCTCAGCCCCTTCCAAGGCCTCGTAGCTGGAAGACGCAAAGGCAACAGCGGGATTATCTCCCAGAAACTGGCGGGTGACCGGCATCGCCGCAGGATCATAGACCTGGAGGCGCACTCCCAATTCCAACAGGCGGGAGATGACCGTTAACGAAGGGGCCTCCCTGATGTCATCCGTCTGGGGTTTAAAGGACAGGCCCCAGATGGCGAAGACCCTTCCGGCCAACTGGTCGTGATAATACCGCCGGATGTTGTCTATGAAAAACTGGCGCTGGTCCTGATTAATGGCCTCCGCGGCCTCCAGCAAGCGGGGGGTGTATCCCAGGGACTTGCCCGTGTGGATCAAGGCCTGCATATCTTTGGGAAAACAGGAGCCGCCGTAACCCAGACCGGGAAAAAGAAACAACCGGCCGATGCGGGGATCAGACCCGATGCCCTGGCGCACCATGGCAATATCCGCACCGGTCCTGGCGCAGATGTTGGCAAGTTCGTTGATAAAAGAAATCTTAGTGGCCAAAAAGGCATTGGCCGCGTACTTGGTCAACTCCGCGGAGACCACATCCATGATAATAATCGGATGGTTGGTCCGCATGAAGGGGGCATAGAGTTCTTTGATCAACTCCGCCACCCGCACATCGTCACATCCCAACACGATGCGGTCTGGCTTCATGAAATCATCTATGGCGGTGCCCTCCTTGAGGAACTCCGGGTTGGAGACCACGTCAAATTCGAAGGCCTCCCCCCGGGCTTGCAATTCCTCCTGGATGATCTGTCGGATTTGCGCCGCGGTGCCCACCGGCACGGTGGATTTTTCCACAATGACCTTGTAGCCGTTCATCTGGCGGCCAATTTCCCGGGCCACCTGGAGCACCATGGACAGGTCCGCGGAGCCGTCCGTGTCCTGAGGGGTGCCCACCGCGATGAAGAGGACCAGGCTTTGCTGGATGGCGGGAACCATCTCCGTGGTGAAACTGAGCCGGTTTTCCTGGCTATTGCGCCGGATATAATCCTCCAGGCCAGGTTCGTAGATGGGGATACGCCCTTGCTTGAGGATCTCCACCTTGCTTTCATCCGCGTCTACGCAGATCACTTCATTGCCCATTTCGGCAAAGCAGGCCGCGGTCACCAGGCCCACATATCCCGCGCCGATTATCGCCAAATTCATAAGACCTTGTACCTCCGTAGTAGCTGTTTCGCTTCCGGCCTAGAAGAGATCGAACCCTTCTTTGCCGCCCTTGCCCTCTTCCGGGAAGCGCACCGGGGAACGTTTCAATTTCTCGCCTATCCCTGGGATGAACAAGGTAAATGTGATTCTTTTATCATCTGGACGGTCAATATAAGAGATAACCGCGCCCCAGCATTGTTGCTGCAGCACCAACCCGTATCTCTTCTCCAATTGGTTGTTAGTTTGGAAGGTATGGCTGTAGGTGATCCAGCTTTTTATGGAGCGCATAAGATTTAGATAGGTCGCCACGTTGATCTGTTGAGCAAAATCTTTAATATAGAGATAATTGACCGTCAAGTAATCCTCTCTCTTATAGTCTAAGAAGGAAACTCTAATATCTGCGCGATTGAAGCCCTCTTTGGTAGGGGAGACCCCCAGGTTCGTGCCCAAGACGAGCTGGCGGAAAGGGTAATACTCCATCTCCCCTAAGAAGTCGGAGAAGCGGTGATGCGGTATGTCCGTGCCGTCCAGGCCCATGCTGGTTTTGTTGAAAAAGGCACTCTGGCTCAGGCGGAACCAGAATAGATCCTTCACCGTAGTCTGACCCTGGCTGTTCTGGCCGCGCCCCAGGAAATTGTTGCTGACGCTATAGGTCAGGGCATTCACCCCTCCCAAAGGGTCATCTCCATCCCGTACCGGCAGATTGCGGTTGGCTTGAACCACCCACCCCTGATCAAAGGGGTCGAAATTGGGATAACGGTTGGCGTCATAGCGCGGCATGTTCCAGTAGGTTATTTCCGGCCGCAGGATATGTCGATAAAACTGGGTAGAGTCGGAGTCCCGGCCGTAATCCCGGGCCCAGGCGCCAGCCAACGATACCTTAGTATCATAGAGCTGGCGGGATAGATATCTCTCCGGAGGTCCATCGGGAACGCTGTGATCCACCCGGAAGAGGGTCTCTCGCAGGCCCACGCCGGAACTGAAGGATATCCCCGGCAACATCTGACCTTGCAGCCAGATCTGGGGGTGCAGGTCCAGGCGGTCGCCGTTCATGCCCCGATCTTGCACAAAATAGGTATAGGAGGAATCCACCCCCACAAACAACGGCAAATTCCCCAGGCGAATGGGGAGGCTGGTGAAAGAAATCCCGGGCAACCTTTGGAACAGGCGAGGGTCTTCCAGCCGTAATCTCTCGTAATAACGGCTATAGGCAGTGAGATTAGCCCAGGAAAAATTGCGGCTGAGAAGGAAGGTGGAAACCCGGGCATTCACCTCTTCCTGTTCCAGGTCCCGGCCGAATTCCGTGAGAAGATCCCGGGAATAACGATTGAGGGCCATATAACCGAAATTAAAGTCTTTGAGGTAGTTGAAATCACTGACCCGGTCCAGGGTGAGGCGCAAATCCCAGTCGTTGGCCAGGGGCTGGTTCACCATGCCGGCCACCCAGTAACGGTGGGGGGTAGTAACTTGTGACGACTCGTGGTCACTGAGATAGAAAACCCGTAAATCAGCTGCCGCGTCCCCGTGGCCATACCGACGGTATTCCCCCCCTTGCATATATCCCCGATTGGAGAGATAGGTCTGGTAAAAAGTGGCGTCCGAGTAATTGCTGATGGCCCAATAAAAGGGGAGTTCCATTACCGTCCCACCGGCCCTGTGCTGCCCGTAGGAAGGCAACAGAAACCCGCTCTCCCTGGTAGTCTTGACCGGCAGCACCGCAAAGGGGACATAAAGAACCGGCACCCCGCCAATCGGACACTGGTATCCTTACCCGTGGCATAGCCTTCCAGAACCACGGAGAGGGTGCTGGCGGCAAAGCTCCAGGCCGGGCGGTCGGCATCACAAGTGGTGACCACGGCCTTCGTAGCGTAATAGGTGCCTTCGCCGGTTTTGCGAATCATCGGGCTATCCAGGTGGAAGTGGTTTCTTTTGAGAAAAAGCCGGGCCCCGTGCATCTCCCCGCAGCGGGTAGCCAAATTAAGGTGCCCTTCCTGGCCGGTGAACACGTCTTCGTCCAGCAGCATTACTACATTGCCCTTGAGCCAGGCGATTTTGGTGACCTCATTGACCTGAACCTGGTCTGCCGTGATGCGTCGATCTCCCTGGCGGATCTCCACCCGGCCCTGGGCCAGATAAGTATGGTTGCCCGCGTCGTAGGTGATGGACTCCGCCCGGATGCGCCAGGGCCCGCCTTGAAAGCGTTCACTTTTAAAAAGCTCCAGATCTGCGGCCCCCGCGGTGCCCAGGCTGAACATAAACAAGAAGCACCCCCAGGTCCAGACCCAGTATCGCCTCATCCCCATCTCCCAGGATTCGTGAGCCCCGAAATCGTCGCATCATATCACAGGGTCTTTCCCTCTTTCAAGACGATCGCGGCATTAGATGACCCTCGCCCAGGCCTCCGATTCCTGAACTTCGGGGGAGGAAGGCCCGGGACGCAGGTCCCAGGGCCCCCTTCTTTTTTTAAAGATCTGGGCCGCAATTGCTTCGCTTAAGATTCCTGTTATAATCAAGCAGTTATGGTGATAAGATTATTATCCACGGGCATCCCTGCTTGCCCCTCGACTCTGATAAAGCGCAGCCCCCATGAAAAAGATCACGTTTAACATCCGCCGCCGGATCATCGCCACTTTTCTTCTCTGCGCCCTGGCGGTGTTTATCTTCGCGGTCTTCAGCTTCCAGGTGCACCGGGAGATTGGCCACCGGTTGCGGCTCCTGGAACTGGCGGACGATCTTTTCCACAATATCCTGGAGATCCGCCGTTTCGAGAAGAATTTCTTCCTTTACCGAGAGCCCGCCAGCCTGGTGGAAACCAGTGCTTACATCAATCGGGTGGAGGAGCTTTACCTGGCCCATGAGCCGCAAATCTTGCGATTGCGGAAAGAGTTTCCGGATGCGGAGTTCCGCCAAACCTTGCTGCGTTACCAAGAGATTATCACGCAGCTTAAGACGCGGCCCCCGCAACCCACCTCGGAAAAAGGAACCCCGGCTCTGGCCCCCTTGGAGGAATCCCTGCGCAACCTGGGGGGTAAATTGGTGGAGTTGACTGGACGCTTGGCCCAGCAAGAACGGCTCAAGATAGACCAGCTGTTCCAGCAAGCTCTCTATCTCTTTGTCATCTCGGTGCTGGTTTTCATCGTTTTCGGCACCCTGTTGGCCTTCTACATTGCCCGGCTCTTGGTCCGCCCGCTGATGCAGATGCAGCAAGCCATGGAAAAGATTGCCCACGGGGATTTCACCCCCATCCCCGAACCCGAATCCCGGGCCGAGGAATTCTTTACCCTGTTTCGCGCCTTAAACCGCATGATCCATGAACTGGAAGAGCATCAGGAGCAATTGTTGCAATCCCGGAAAATCGCCGCGGTGGGAACCCTGACCGCGGGAATTGCCCATGAGCTGAACAATCCCATCAATAATATCGTGCTCAGCGCCGAAGCCCTCAAAGAGGATTTTTCCCAACTGAGCCAGGAAGAAGCCCTGGCGATAATTAATGATATCATGGGGCAGGCCGAACGGGCCTCGGAGATCGTCAAAGACCTGTTGGATTTCTCCCGGACGGAGCAACCGGAATTCGAGTCAGTCTCCATCTCCGAACTGATTTACGATTCCTTGAAGTTGGTCCGCAACCAACTGCTCCTCTCGGGCATCCAAGAGGAGGTCCAAGTCCCTGCCAATCCTCTGCTGATTTATGGTGACCGCAAGAGTCTGTTGCAGGTCTTCCTGAACCTCTTTATTAATACCATCCAGGCCATGCCGGACGGCGGCACCCTGGGGATTCGCGCCGGCCTCTCGGATGTGTGCCCCTGGCCTTCCCCTTCCTACTCCTTGCCCTACCGCTGGCTGAAGGTAGAGGTCCAGGACACCGGGGTGGGAATCGAACCCCAGGACCTGCCGCGCATTTTCGATCCCTTCTTCACCACCAAGGCCGTGGGGAAAGGCACGGGCCTGGGGCTCTCGGTGACGTACAGCATCATCCAAAAACACGGAGGTCATATAGAAGTGCAGAGCCAGAAGGGTAAGGGCACCATCTTCACGGTTTTTTTCCCCGTTAAGGAAGAAGCGGAGGCCGCAGGGTGAATCGGAGGTCCCCATGCACATTGCCGTAGTGGACGACGAAGCCATTGTCCGGCTGCGCTTGCAAAAGGCCCTGGCCAAAGAGGGACACCGCGTGGAGGTCTACGCCACCGGGGAGGAGTTGCTTAAGGAACTGTACACTTCCCCCTTTGACCTGGTCTTTCTGGACGTGGTGCTCCCGGGGATCAGTGGCATGGAGGCCCTGAAGCGGGTAAAGGCCAGGGCCCCGGGGACCGAGGTCATTTTGATTACCGGTTACTCGTCCATTGATGCGGCCATTGAAGCCATTAAATTAGGGGCCTTCCATTATGTCTCCAAGCCCTTGAAATTAGAGGAAATCAGGCATTTGACCCTTCGGGCTCTGGAACACAAGCGGTTGGTGGAAGAGAATCGCCAGCTCCGGGACCTGCTGGAGCCCAACGGCAGTTGGGAGGGGATGATCGGCGTCACGCCCCTGATGAAAGAGGTCTTCCGCACCATCCGCAAGGTAGCCCCCCTGGACTGCAATGTCCTGATCCAGGGCGACAGCGGCACGGGCAAGGAGCTGGTGGCCAGGGCCATTCACCGGGAGAGCCCCCGGCGGGAGAAGCCCTTCGTGGCCTTCAATTGCGCCGGGTTCACGGAAGAGCTCATTGCCAGCGAACTCTTCGGCTATGAGCGCGGGGCCTTCACCGGGGCCAGCGCCACCAAGATCGGCATCCTGGAGACCGCCCACCGGGGCACGGTGTTTATGGATGAAATCGGCGACATGCCCCTGTCCATGCAAGGCAAACTCCTGCGGGTGATCCAGGAGCAGCAAATACTTAGGGTGGGGGGAAACCGTCCCCTGCAACTGGACCTGCGCTTCATCACCGCCACCAACAAGGACCTGAAAAGGGAAGTGCGGGAGGGCAGATTCCGGGAAGACCTCTATTTTCGCCTGAACGTGGTGCAAATCACCCTTCCCAGCTTGAGAGAGCGCCAAGAGGACATTTCTTTGCTGATCAAGCACTTCCTCGCCAAGTATAACCATAAATTCGCCAAGAAGGTGGAGGGGATCGACCCCCAGGCCAAAGAGGTGCTGCTGGCCTATTCCTATCCCGGAAACGTCCGGGAGCTGGAGAATATCATTGAGCGGGCCGTGGCCCTGGCCGAAGGCAGCAGCCTGCACCTGGACGACCTGCCTTTGGATCTCCGGGAATACTCCGTCACCCCTTATGGGGAATGGACCACCCTGGAAGACCAGGAGCGGGATTACATCCAGCAGGTGCTGCGGCACACGAGGTTTAACATGGGAGAGACGGCCCAGATCCTGGGCCTGCCCCGCACCACCCTGTGGCGCAAATTGAAAAAGTACGGGCTTAAATCCTCCCCTAGCAAATAGTAACTCCAGGAAATCTAAGTGGGATGTAAAAGCATGTCGGAAGGAATGTATATATCTGGCGAGTATTTGGAGAAAAACCCAAGCTGGCATATTGAAGATGCTGCTTATAAGAACTATCAGAAAATTAGAATGATGAAAGGAAATAATATGGTATTTAAAAATATAATAATCATCTTATAAGACCCTACTTTATAGAATTACCAAAGGTTATTGGTGATTAGATTTTATTAATAAGTTTAAAATATAAAATTAAATGAGGTGATGATATGGCAGAAAAGACATTCTACAAAATTGCAAAAGACCATCAATTGCTAGTCGTTATTATATTATTTTTGACCTTAATTGTTATGATTATTGCGCTCTTTATAAATCAAACAGCAAATGCTCCAAAATTTGCAATTATAAGTAAAGATGGTAAGATTCTTTACGAATCTAATTTTAATCAATATAGATTATTTGTTAAAAAAGAGAAATTGAAAAAAGAAATCGAAAATGGGTCTATTGAAGAACTTAATGCTTACATATTGAGGTTTAATAAGCCTCCCGATTACTGGGAAATTTCCTCTTCATCTGCGGTCGTAAGAGAAATAACAAAAATAAATGAAAAAGAATATAGCGTAATATTTTTTACTCCTTGGGGTTGGTTTGGTGGAAAATCTGTTGAATGCAACTTCAAGATTCAGGCTTTTTAATTATGTTATGGAGAAATTTATGTATGTCATAACTGAACTCAAGGGTAAGACGCCGCCAAAGTCAATTTCATAGCATGGAACCCAGATTAACAGATCCGAATTTCTTTTATTTTTGGTTAGGGGTCACAAATTTACCTATTGATTAAATTCTATTTAATATGAAGAAATGCTTATAATATAGTTGCACACCCGCTCCACCGGAGTTTCTACCAGGGATTAAAATCTCCCCTTGCTAACCCCTCCTCCTTAACCTATGGGGATAATTAACCTTCCAGGACATATCGCCTTTTCCCCGCTCTGACCCCTGGACCTAACCATGGCCCTACGGTGGAGTCGGCCTCGGTGCCTGCCCTGGCCCGCCGCGAATCGCCCTCTTTCCCCCCTCGTATTTCATTTTGAAACATGATATTTTTCAGAATTTTCCATAACTTGCAGCCTATTTCCCTATCTCTCTTTTTCATTATGAAACACAATCTCCGGCCGCAGCCTGCCGCCTTTTGGTTATCTCATTGATATTCTAGCATTTTTAACCATGGAATGGTTCATGCAAATTATGCGCATGGCATGGCTAAACGAGTCCTGGTCCCCATTGATCTTGCCCGCCCCACCCCTTGGGCCGCGTTTTACGGGGCGCACCTGGCAGCCCGCTTAAAATCCTCCATGACCTTGATGGCGGTATCCCCGGAGAACGGCGACCGCCTGAAGCTGGAGCCGGCGCAGCCTCCCCTGGCGGGGCTTTCCCAGGGGCAGCGCCTCTGGGTGGATCAGGTGGTGGGGCAATGCCAGCGGGAAGGGGTAAGCATCGAGATCTTTTTCTCCTCCGGGCCTTTCTTTGAGGAAATCATCAAATTTATCCGCTCCCAGCCGGCCATTCAATTTATCGTCATGGGCGTCCCCAACAGTATGCCCCAGAAAAATTACCAGGCCTTGGCCGCGGCCTTGAAGCTGCTGCATCAGGAATTCGGAGAGGAGATCCTGCTGGTGCGGGAAAAAGGAGAAATCACCCGACTGGCGCATCTCCGGTCGCAAAATCCAGGAAGGGAGAAGTGAGCATGTTCTGGAGCTTATACCTGCCCATCGCCGGCAGCGGCGTCAACATCTTCTTACTGTTTGGGCTGGGAGCCGGGGTGGGCTTCCTCTCCGGGCTTTTTGGCGTAGGCGGGGGATTCCTCATGACCCCCTTGCTGATCATGGCGGGGATTCCCTCCACCGTGGCCGCGGCCTCGGACTCCAATCAGATCGTGGCCGCCTCCACCACCGGCACCTATGCCCACTACCGCATGGGCAATGTGGACTTCAAGATGGGACTCTTGCTCCTGGTGGGCGGGATCATCGGCGGCACCCTGGGGGTGCAGCTCATTAAGGTCTTGAGGAACCTGGGAGATGCGGATTTCGTCATCAAGATTACCTATGTGGTGATGTTGGGCACCGTGGGCTTTTATATGTTTCTGGAGAGTCTCCAGAGTCTGAGGAAGAGAGTCCCGGAGGCCAGACGCAGCGGCACCGGCCGGCCCTCTCTCTATGCCCGCCTGATCCAGGCCCTCCCCTGGCAGATGAATTTCCCCAAGTCAGGGATTACCGTGTCTCCCTTGCTCCCCCTCTTGCTGGGCGTGCTGGTGGGAATCCTGGCGGCCATCATGGGCGTGGGGGGAGGCTTCATCATGGTGCCGGTGATGGTCTACATGCTGCGCATGCCCATGCACGTGGTGGTGGGCACCAGTCTCTTTCAAATTCTCTTCACCTGCGTAAATGTGACCATCATGCAGGCCATCTCCAATCATACCGTGGACCTGGTCCTGGCCATCATTCTCCTTTTGGGGTCCACCATCGGGGCCCAGTTCGGCACCCGCTTGAGCGGCAGGCTTAAAGCCGACCAGCTCAAGATACTGCTGGCTTCCATAGTATTGCTCGTCATGTTTCAGATCCTCATCGGGCTCATCTTGCCGCCCCATCTCTTGCTGGCATACAAGGGAGGACACTAAGGTGCTGCACACCGGCCAAGTACTCAAGAATCTGGTAGGGGGCGTAGCCTTACTGCTGGCGCTCATCAGGCCGGGCCTGGCCGGAGCCGCGACCTCGGATCTCCAGGTAATCCCCAATGAGATTGAGATCGGCGCCTTCTTTCAGGGAGCCCAGGTTACGGTGCAAGGGGAGATCCACCCCGGCTCCCAGGCGGTGCTGGAGGTAATCGGCCAGCCCCTGGAGGAGAAACTCATGCGCAAGGGGCGGCGGGGGTTCCTGTGGATGAACGTGGGAGAAATCCAGATTATGGGCGCGCCTTGCCTCTACCTGGTGAAGAGCACCAACCCCAGTCTTCTATACCCCTCCCAGAACCACGAGGCCCCCTGGGGCTATCAGGCCCTGGAGAAGCAGGTGACCTTCTCGGGCCAGCTCCGCCAGGGAGAGGAAGGCGCGCTCTTTAAGCAGTTCCTGGAACTCAAGGAAAGCGAGGGGCTTTATAGCAATTCTCCCAGACCCTTGAAGGCAATCACCTCCGACCCTGATCAATCAACCGTGGAGGGTAGCTTCAACATTCCGGCCAAAGTCACCCCGGGAAATTATAGCCTGCGGCTGTCGGTAATCCAGAATGGACAGGTGGTGAGCCAAAAATTCGCGGACTTTAAGGTGATGAAGATCGGATTCCCCGCCCTGCTGTCGTCCCTGGCCTATCAACACGGAGCCCTTTATGGCATTCTGGCGGTGGTCATCGCCCTTGTCGCGGGTTTCCTCATGGGGTTTCTCTTCAAAGGCAAAGGCGGGGCCCATTGAATAAACTGAAATACTTCTTAGAATAGCATTAAGGTTATTCCCCCATGGAAATACTGCACCGTCTGCGGCAGCTCTGGGACCGGGCATTAAAACCCCGGGAGGACCTGGTGGACTTCCAGGTGATCTTTGAGCACTTCCAGGGGTTGCTGAACGACAATCAGCGGGCTATGGAATTGATCGCGGATCTGGGCGAAAAATCCGGGGGGGAATATATCTTCGATCGCAAATACCTCATCGATACCACCTTCGAATTACAAAACCTGTTACTCCGCCTGGTGAAAGCGCTCAACCTCCTCGCCGACAACCGTTATCCGGAACTTTACTCCACCATAGACCACATCTTTCTGCCCTTGGAAGCGGAACTTCGGGGCCGGTTGGGCGTGTCCGGGGAGATGCCCTACGTCTTACCCTTAAGTGACCTGCCCCTGGACCACCCGGAAATGTCCGGGGGCAAGGCCGGCACCTTGGGAGAAATTATCCAGCGTCTCCACCTTCCGGTACCCCCAGGGTTTGTCATTACCACCCGGGCCTACCGGCGCTTTCTGGAGCAGAATCTCCTGGAGGAGAGAATCCACGCCTGCCTGGAGTCCTGGATGGCGGGGGAAACGGACGAACGCCAGGCCGCCCGTCAGATTCAATATAGCCTCCTGGCCGGGGTAATTCCCCAGGACGTGGCCAGAGAGATCAGACACCGGGTGGAAGGGGCCAAAGGCGAGGTTTACTGGGCGGTCCGGAGCAGCGCCTACGGCGAAGATGGGGAGTTGTCCTTCGCCGGTCTCCATGAAAGCGTCCTGAACGTGCCTCCCCGGGGCCTCATCCGGGCCTATAAGAAGGTCCTGGCCAGCCTCTTTGCCCCCGAGGCCCTGGTCTACCGCCGCCAAATGGGGATGATGGGGGAAGAGGCCGCCATGTCCGTGCTGGCCCAGGAGATGGTCCCCGGCCAGGCCAGCGGCATGGTGCACACCCTGGATATGACCACTGGCGATCCAGGCTGCCTGGTCATTTATGCCGCCCCGGGGCTGGGCCGGACCGTGGCCGAAGGGAAAAGGCCAGTGGACCGGTACCTGGTGGAGCGGGACCCGCCTCACCGGATCCGCCAGTCAGAAATATCCCAGAAAGAGACCTGCTTGCAGCCCGTCCCGGGGGGAGGGGTGGAGGAGGTGGCGCTGCCGCCTAATGAGCGCGACCGTTCTTCCCTGTCGGAGGAGACCACTCAGACCCTGGTGCGCTGGGCCCTGGCCCTGGAACGTTATTTTAAACGCCCCCAGGAAGTGGAATGGGCCCTGGACCCTCAGGGCCGTTGCTGGATTCTGCAGTCCCGGGGTCTTTTCCATCCCCGGCCGCCGCTGCCCCTCACCGGGGACGTGTGCGAGTCTTGCTCTCATTACCGCATCATCCTGGAGGGTCAGGGGGTGGTAGCCCATGCCGGCGTGGGGTCGGGGCCGGTATTCCTGGTGCAGTCCAACGAAGACATGGACCGCTTCCCCGAGGGGGCGATCCTGTTGACCCCTTACACCGCCCCTTGGCTCACCCGCATCGTCCCCAGGGCTGCCGGGATTATCTCGGATCGGGGTTCCGGGGCCGGGCATCTGGCCACCATCGCCAGAGAATTCCGGGTCCCGGCCCTGGTGGGGGCGGAGAACGCCACCCAACTCCTGAAGGAAGGGATGGAAATAACCCTGGACACCCACCACCGCGTCGTTTATGAAGGGCGGGTGCATGAGCTGATCCAATATGAGCTGATCCAGTCCACGGTGTTCGAGGAAGCCCCGGAATTCCGGCTCCTCAGGCGCCTGCTGAAGCGCATCGCCCCCCTTTCCTTGATCAACCCCCAGTCGCCGGAGTTCAGCCCCGAGGGCTGCAAATCCGTGCATGATGTCCTGAGGTTCGTCCACGAAAAGGCGGTCCAGGAATTGATGGATCTGCCCCGCCTCCTGAAGCGCTATAAAGGGGCCCAGGTCTGGACTCTGGTCTCTGAGGTGCCCCTGGGTCTGAAGATTCTGGATCTGGGGGGAGGGATCGACCCGGAAGTCCAGGGAAACAAGATCACCATGGAGCAGATCCGCTCCTTGCCCCTGAAGGCCCTGTGGGAAGGGGTATCCCGGCCCGGAGTGTGGAGTACTGAGCCCATCCCCGTGGATTTCAAGGGCATGATGTCCAGTCTCTCCAAGACCTGGGCCGAGGCCCCGGGCGCCTCCTCCTATATGCGTTTCAACCTGGCGGTAATCAGCGAGACTTACCTGAATTTGCACCTGCGGTTGGGTTACCACTTCAACCTGGTGGACGCCCGGATGAATACTGACCCGGTCCACAATCATATCTATTTCCGCTTTGTGGGCGGGGTAACGGATATCACCCGCAGGTCCAGGAGGGCCCAGCTCCTGGCCCAGATTCTGTCCAAGTTGCATTTCAAGGTGGACACCAAGGGGGATCTCATCGTCGGCCAGGTGCTGCACCTGCCCCCGGCAGAGATTCACCGTCGCCTCCAGGTCATCGGCCTGTTGATCGGCTTTACCCGGCAACTGGACATTCAACTCCGGAGCGATGAGGATATTTCCCAATTTATTGACACCTTCTTTGAGCAATACTCCCCCTTGGGGGAGCAACCCCTGATGTAGGAGAAGCACATGGACCCGAACCGGCTCAAGATCATGGTGCTGGACGATGAGCCCATCGTCTGCAAACGCCTGAAGCCCGCCCTGGAGAAGCTCGGATACGAAGTGGACGCCTTCACCCAAAGCCTCGAGGCCATGCAGGAGATTCAAGAGACCACCTACGATATCATCATCACCGACCTCAAGATGAAAGGGATTGACGGCATGAAGTTCCTCCAGGAAGCCAAAAAACGCTCCCCCCGAACCGAGGTAATCGTCATCACCGGCTTTGCCACCCTGGAAACCGCCAAGGAATCCTTTCAGAAAGGGGTCTTCGATTTCATTGCCAAACCTTTCAAGTTAAGTGAAATCCAGAAGGTGGTGGAGCAGGCCGCGGCCAAAGTTCGTCGGGCAGCTTCATAAATCGGGGTTTTGCTTGACTCCCCGGGACAAAACCTTGAGGCCCTGATAAGGAGGAGTAATTACGTGATTCGGACATTGGTAGCCATTGAGGTGGACCTGGCCTCCAGCCTGGCCATCCGCTACGCCTGTCAATTAGGCAATCTTCTCGACCTGGAGATTCATCCGGTCTATGTCACCGGACCTTCCGCTACCGAACTCAACACCGGAGTGGGTTGGGTGCGCCGCACCTGGGAGAGGGAAGTCATCCAGCAGGCCAAGGAGGAGATCTCCCAGCTCCTCACCTCGGAGGCGGAATCCTGCCCGAGATTGGGCGAGCCCAGGGTCATTTACGGGGACCGGGTGGCGGAGCTGATGAAGCTCATGGAACAGGAAGCCTATGATTTGTACGTGGAAGGCGCTCCCTACCCCTTCAACCCGTCCACCATTTTTAAAAGGCTTAATCTGAAGTTCTACCAAAGGCTGCACGCGCCACTGATCTGGCTGCGGGTTTTACGCCAGATCAACCAAGTCCTGATCCTCTGCCCCGGCCCGGCCAGCACCGAACTTCTGGCCCAGACCTTCCAGCGTCTCTGGCGCGGCTGTGCCGTGCCCTTGCATCTGGGCTTTGTCTCAGACGCGGGGGAGGAACTTAAGGGCGCGGTGGCCCGGGCCCAGAAAGATTTGGAGGCGGCGGGCTGCCAGGTGGTCCTTAAGGATGGTTTTCCTCCCGGCCTGGGAGGTTCTCCCGATGAGGCCTTGAAAGATTACGGCTTGGTGGCCGTGGCCGTGGAGAAGGAGATCAGGAAGGATAGCCCCAAACTCCAATGGCTTTCCGAGGTGAAAACCCCCTTAATGCTGGTGGTCCATTGATTAGACCCCAGGCTCCTGCCTGCCAGGATAGCCGGGCGGGCCGGGGAAATTTTCTGTGACGAAAGGTTATTCTCATGAGAATCTTGTTTGCCGGAGATGAGCATCCTTACAGCGCCTTTGCCCTTAAAGAGGTAATCAAATGGGCCCGGCATACCTGGGCCGACATCACCCTGTTGGGCATTCTGCCCCCCTTCCGCTCCCGGGAATCCGGGACCCTGGCCCCGTTTAAGCCGGATCGGCCTTTAGTTTCGGCCCTCAACCGCTATCGGGAGATCTTTCTGAAGAGCTGGGAGCCGGAAGAATCGCCTTACGTGAGGCGCCACTGCGATTATGAGTGGCTGCCCGTGAAAAAGGGCCTCTGGGAAGAGATGCTCGTCTGCCGGGGGGCCAAGAAGGATTTGCAGGTGCGCTTGCGGGGGGGAATGTGGCCCAGGAGATCTTGAACGAATCCCGGCAGGAAGAAAGCGACGTCATTATTCTGGGTTGCACCTCCGGGGCGCAGTGCACCTGGGCCGGCGCCCCGGAGGTGCCCCAGCGGGTGGTCAACGATGCCGACTGCTCCGTGCTCCTGGTCAAAGAAGAGGCCCCCCTCACCCGGATCCTGGCCTGTCTGGACCAGAGCTATATCAGCCAGGACTCCCTGGAGATGGTCAACCAGATGGCCACCATACATGGGGCCCAACTGGAATTGATCGGCCTGAGCCAGGAAGGCGGCATGAAAAAGGACGTGTACCGGCGTCTAATTGAGGTGGGCGACTATTATGAAGACCGCCAGATCAAGGTTACCACGCGCCTCACCGAAATTTCTGAGTTTGAAAGCTTCATCGCCCGGGAAGTCCAGCAGGACTTGTTAGCCCTCTGGATGGGGAAAAAGTCCCTGCTGGATCGTTTCTTTCCCAGGGATTGGGTCGGACGCTTCGTGAGCAAATGTCAGACCTCGGTCCTGGTAATGAGGTAATCAGAAGGGGGCCGGGGACGTTGATTTTTCAGAAATTCCCCCGGGCGATCTTGGGTTAAGGAGATAGAGCATGAAAATCCTGGTGGCGGTAGACCGAAGCGAAGAATCGCAAATGGCCCTGCGCTACACCTGCCATCTGCTGGAGCATTTCAAGGCCATCGTCGATGTCCTCTTTGTGAAGCCTGATGTAGTGGAAGTGGTGGCTGATACTTCCTATGCCCCCTTCACCACCAAGGGCGAAATCGAGCGGGCCATAGAAGCTGACGCCGAACGGGTAGTGGAGCAAATTATCGAATCCTGTGAGATCTGCATGGGTGGAAAAATCCCCTGCAGCCCTAAGGTAGCGGTGGGGGAACCCGCGGACGAGATTCTTAATGAAGCCGAGAAAGGCTACTATGACCTGATCGTTTTGGGGGCCCACGGCCGCTCCTCTCTGAGGGGCTTCCTTTTAGGCACGGTGCATGCCAAGGTGCTCCACCATGCCCAGCAACCCGTGCTGCTGGTCCGTAATTACCGGCCCATCCATAAAATCCTGGTGGCCTATCGCGGCTCCGAATGCGATCAGGGGGCGCTGCAGTTCATCGGTCCGCTCTTTAAGAAGGGAAAGCCGGAAATCACCATCATGCACGTCCAGGAGACCGAGCTGGGGGAGAGCGAGGAATTCGCCCAGGAGTGCCTGCTGGAAGGCCACAATACCTTGAAGGAGTTAGGCTTTGAGCCCCTCAAGAAGATGGCCCGGGGCGAATTTGTGGAGGAGGTCCTCAAGGATGTGGCCCAGGAGCGCTATGATCTCTTGGTGCTGGGAGCCTATGGCCACCGGCGCCCCAAGTATTTAAGGCTCATCAGCGACGAGGCCTTGAACCTGGTGCGGCTCACCACTCGCCCGGTGCTGGTGTACCGTTAATCCGAAATGCTGGAAAAACCATGACTCTGGGATTTGCGAAGATCCCAATCTATCCATCCAAGATTGAGACCACCCCCAGAGCCAGTTAAATCAGGGAGCAAATAAATGGGCAACGGAGAAGTAGCAGGGCCAACCCACCTTGGCTAACAAACATAGAGGTTCCTGGCCCCCAGGGCTTGCATGATTTCCCGGGACATAATAAAGTTAATAATTAACGGGAGATAAGCGGCGGCAGACGCCAGGGAATTGGCTGCCATTAACAGCCGGACCATCAACCTGATCCCTAAGATTAACTCCCCAGAAGCTGATAATTTTCATTCTTCACGCCCCCGTAGCTCAGAAATGGACAGAGCAACGGATTCCTAATCCGTGTGTCCCGGGTTCGAGTCCCGGCGGGGGCGCCAGTAATTACAAGGGGTTAGCCATTTGCAAACCCTAAAAAATAGCCCCTTGGTCAACGATATGGTCAACATCTTTCAGCCGGGCGTCTAGCCATTCTGTATAAATCGCCATGGCCCGGTGAAGGTCCGATTCAGAAGGGGCCATGTAATGCGTATCCATACCTTGCAGGCTATGGCCTAAGATGATATCCCGATGAACCTTATCTACTCCGGCGCTGAGCATATGCGTTTTTACCGTCCGCCTCAGGTCGTGAAAGATGATTCCCCCGGCCACGTCCCGGCCATACAGGATATTCGCTTTCTTGCAGGCCGCCTCGAACGATTTTTTTAGCCCGCCTCCCCCTCGAATCGGCTCATAATGGTAAGTGAAAACGAAATCGTGATGGAGCGCCCTGGGCAGGTCTGCCAGGATTTTCTTCACATGATGATTCATGGGAATAACCTTGGCCCTGGCTTCTTTGGTCAGGTCCGAGGGCAGTCTGATAACTTCTTTTTCCCGGTCGATATGGGGCCATCTCAGGCCCCGGAGTTCTCCCAAGCGCATCCCGGTATTATAAGCCATGGCGAGAATAGCCCTTAAATGCGCCGGGGCCGCCTGGGTAAGTCTAAGATATTCGGCAACCCCTATTACCTGTCTCCTGGCATTTGCGGCTTTTTTCAGTAGGCGTTTGACCTTCCTGAAGGCCTTCACCGTGCGCCCGTCCACCAGGTCATTATCAAAGGCCTTAATGACCATCGTTTTAGCAATGGTCGTCTCCATATCAATCGTGGCCGGGGCCTTCCCTTCTTCAATCCTCTTTTGCTGGTAGTTTTCCAGGTCCAGGGGTTTAATGGTGCTTATAATTCGGTCACCAAAAGCTTTATTGAAGTTGCCCAAAGCTCCCTTGACCCGGATATAAGAAGCGAGTTTTTTAACAGGGCTTAAATTGAGATACCAATCCGTCAACTCAGCAAAGGTCATGCGCTCCGATGGTACTTTTTCCAGTATCCCCGGATTCTCGTATTTTTGGGCTTTTCGCTTGCCCTCTGCGGCCTGGGCTTCCTGAATCAGATATCCCACGGCCTCCCGGCGCTGCGTTCCATTGGGGAGGCGGTAGTTTACCCAATAGCGGACCTTTTGCAGCCGCTTCGCCTTCACCAGGTCCTCACCACAGGAGCAAAGCCGGTTTTTGGCCGCCTGTTTCCTGTGGCATAAGGGGCATTCAGCTAAGATTGCCATGGTCAACCCTCCTCTTTAAAATGGAAACAACCTGAGTTGACCTCTCAGGGGCCATCGGGGTTAGGTTGTTTGGTGAAGGTCATTACTTGAGCTAAAAATGCTTCCCCGGCTTTTGTCCTACCTTCCCGCCCCTGGAATGAAAGACCGATCCTACCATCAAGAGCTGCAAATAGTAAATTGTTCACTAATACCTCTTGGCTCTCAGCTGCTGAAGCCATTCGAGCAGCCCATACTATAGGTTCGCCAACAGCAACCAGGTGGTCTTGGATATCTTCAAATTTGATGTTCCCTATATCTGCACCAATAGCTAATCCGATTCCAGCAGTGGGGCGTTTCCGGATCGATCGTTCCCATTCTTTAAAAAAGGGGGAGGCAAAATTTATTTCATCTTCAATAAAGCCAAGAAAAGATTCGACATAATTCAAATCTACTCTCCTACATACCGCCTCGTTAAAGTATACAATGAACCCATCTCCTGTAAATTTATCGAAGAACCCCCCATGCTTTTCGATCAATTCCCGCGTCTTGACAATAAACTGAACCATCCGTTCAGAAAAATTTTTGTGATCTACGGCATATGTCATTAAATCTTGAGAACGTCTAATATCTCCCACGACAATAATACTTGAAGTATTTGAAGCAACTCCTACAATCCTATCAGGATCAATCGATAAAGCTTTTTTGGGCAGATGTGCTTGCCAGCGAATTGCTCGCGCTGAATAATCTTGTTCAATAATTTTCAGAGCCATCGTTGGTATTATGGGAATATTTAATTCCTTGAGAAGTGTCATTATTAGACCAGCCAAAAAAAAACGCAAATTGAAATGGCTCTCAAATAAAGTATCATAAGGATATATTTTTTGATTCCTTGCCCAATCTTCAAGATTTCTGGTCAGATCGGATAATTTGATTCTCATTTTAGGAATGAGGAACTCCTCTATCTTAGGCTCTATCCTAGGCTCTATCTGACCAATTGAAGCAAACTTTTCAAGAAACTGAATTGCCGCTTCCCGGCACTCATTCTCATAGATCTTTCCAGAACTCAGACAATAATATACCCACACTATCTCAAATGACTGAGCTAAGACCAGACACTCTATCAGTAAAGTTTGTTTTTCCATAAAAAGTTCCTTCCAAGCCATCAGATTGATTTAATAGTTAATAAAGCTCCACCAGGGATTACCCTTGCCCTTTTCCTTTTGCCTAACTGTGACTCCCATGAGTTGCCTCCTTACTTCTTTTCTATTACTACCCTTAGGTCTTTAATTACATCTGGAATAGCCTCTTTTATTTCCGAAAGATGCTTTTCAATTTTTAGCATTTCTGGCATTAGATCAAAGCCAGGGGGAATGCTTTGAATGCTTTGGTGAATACTTTTCGCACTATTGATATTCATATAAATGGATCCAATTCTTTTTAGCAAATCATCCGGAATATGCAACATGGCACCAGATATTAATTTCCATTCTTCATCCCTTAAAGAAATAGATGTAGAGGCTTGAATACGTTGTAACTCATTATTATTATATTCAAGTTCATTTATTAATCTTTTTGTCGCATTCAAAGACTGCACTCTTTTTTTTCTCCGTTGGATTATCTTAAATGCAATTGAGCCTATAATCGTAAGCAAAAATAATCCAATTCCTGAAAAGATCCACTCCTTGTTTCTGCTCAAATAATCTTTTATCAAATCCAGGTAATTCATTTGGTTTGCTTAAAGGGGGAGAGGCCCCGCCCCGCCCCCGGTTATCTAAAGAGCCTCCACAACGTCCGGCCAGCCATCTTACCCACCAGCCGCCGCTCAATTCGCTTCTCAATGGCCCCAGGCCCCTTCTCAACGGCCTGGATATCCCCCAGGAGCCGGGCCGCCCAATAAAGCCAGCCCCGGGTTGAACTGATACCGCTTCGCCTGGTCATGGTGGGCCTCCTTAAGGGCTTCCCAGGTGGCTTTCAGATAGCCGGATACTTCTTTTCCCATTGGCCTTTAAAATCAGGAACCAATTTAATGAACTCCCCGGCCAATTCCTGCATTTCCTGGTTGAAATCTTCAATCTTGGCGATTACCTTAGCCAGATTCCGCTTAGGTATGGTCCCTACGCCGTCAATGAAGTAGGGGTAGGAATGGGCATCGAGCCAATTCCGGGCCTGCCCTTCCAATTTGGAAAAGGCCTTATGCCAGGCCCAGGGGTAAAGCCGGACATGGCCCAGGTAATAATCCTCCGGCAAATCCGAGGCCTTCAGATTCAGGTCTTCCGGCTTCATTTCCGTGCGCCCGGCCCAATAACTTACCTTCAATTGGATAGCTACCAGGCCATCAAAGCCATCCTGGGCAGGGGCAGAGGTGGGGGCAGGGGCCAGGGGGCCGCCATGCGCCGCCTTTTCACAGGCCTTGCATCGGCTTTGCCTGGCTAACCAGGTTCGCCTTTGGCTCCTCCTCAAGAAAAGCCTCAAGGTCGCTTTCCCTGATTCGCCACATCTTCCTTAGCTTCACCCCCTTCAGAACGCCCCGTTTAAGCCAATCCCTCACCGTACTCGGGGTTACGGCCAGGAGGTCCGCCGCTTGCTCCACGGTCAATAGCTTTTCCATATCAGACTGCCTCCGCATAAAGGTCATTTTGCAGGAGATACCGGACCGTCCCGGCATACCATTGGCCTCCCCGTTTGGTGGGGACCGCCAGCCGGTTCAGTTCTTCCACAATCCGCCGCAAGCTCCACCCCGCCTTTCTCCACCTCTTTATCCTCTCAACCGCCTCTTGCTCCTGGGGATTTACGGCCAAAGCGCCGCCTTGCCGGTCGAAACCGTAAGGGGTGGGGCCGTAGGCCTCCCGGTGTGCTTTCTTATGGGTAAGGGCCGTGGAAGTGCGCTCGGCAATCAGATTGCGCTCAAGCTCGGCAAACCCGGCCATCATGGACAGGAAAAACCGCCCCATGGCAGAGGCCGTGTTTATGGTCTGGCCCCCCATATCCACCAGGTGCAAGGCCACCCCCGCCTTATCCCAGGCCTTGGTTTGATTCAGGGCATCCGCCGCATCCCGGAAAAGCCGGTCAAGCTTCAGGGCCAGCACATGCTTAACGTCCTTCCGGGCCACCAACTTGAGAAGCTCCACCCCGCCGGGCCGGGTCCCCAGGTCTTTGCTCCCCGAGACTCCTTCTTCCCGAATCATGGCCACAGGCTCAAGGCCGGTCAACTGGCAATAGGCCAGTAGCTTTTCCTCTTGGGCTGCCAGGGATACCCCATTTCTTGCCTGTTCCTCTGTGGATACCCTCAGGTAGCAAACTGCTTTTTCCATTGCCCGCCCCCGTAAATGTTTGTTCATAGAGTAATTTGTATGTTTATATATGTCAAGCATAAAGTGTATGAAAAGGTTCCTTTTTATATTTTTCCTTTTCTTAAGAAGCCGGGCAAGGGCAGGCCGTCTGCGATTCCCACGATACCGGGCAGTATTATGCCAGCGTGGTCTTATTGATATCCGAAAATGATTAATACTTGATTTTATCGTCCCGGATTATCCGGGACCATGCAACATGGACCGCCGCAGATCGGCCTCAGAATCGAAGGTGTGCTTGGCATTTCTTTGCCACAGGGCAAGGTGATAATAAGACCGAATTTCGGACAACTTTCGCATTTCTTTTTTCTCGCCTCAGGACCCTCTTTCATGCCGCCCTCCTTTCCCTTAATACTCAATTTTATCGTGCCGGATTACCCGCCAGCCAAAGGATTCCCACCGGGCCGCCGTAGGCTCCCAATGGATAGATTTCCTGGCCCTTACTTTTACCATTAAGGGGGTAATCTTAGTACCCCCCGGTTCCATCGTATCCCGGATAAGCCCGGCATCCTTCTCGCTTTCCGGCCAGCATCCATCATACCGGAGCATATCAAGGGGGAATTCCCCTGTTTTCTGCTCAAGGGTAATGATATGGATAACCTCTTTCATGCCGCCCTCCTTTCCATATCGGCCAGTACCTTGCAGGCCTGGGATAGTTTCGGTATTATTCCTGGCTTCTGAATAATTTGGAGGGGTAAGCCATGAAAGAAAAAGTAACCCTGATGCCCCCCCGATAGGCCCCAGGGCGGCATGTGGCGGCCCAGGATTGCCGCAAAAGGCCGACCCTATACTTTCCCCCGGATAGTCCCCAGGGAAGGCCCCAGGCAATTTCTACCGGCCCCCCCCAGGGAAAGGAAATGGGGCGGGGCATGGACGGCGGGAGTGGGCGGCCCGATGGCCCCGCTTATGGCAAGCCGCCACCCCCAACAGCATCATTATTAGCATCCCGAGAAAAGCCCCTCCCAGAACACAGCCTATGTAGACAATCATGGCTTGCCTCCAGTTGCCAATTCGTTAGGCAAAAATGGAGTTAAAGGCCATAAGGGAATCCCTATTTTTAAGGGAGAAAATCCTTAATTTTCTTAAACCTGTTTTTGTCCGGAGATGGGGGGGCAGGAGAGGAAAATATGGGAATTATATCGGGATAAAATCCTGATTTTGTCCGTGCCATAATACAATACGGAAGCCTCCCTATACTTCCAGGGTCTTAAAAGGTGCAGGCTGCCAAGTAGACTGAAGGGCCAAAGGATTCCGTTGGGAAGCCAAAAGAAAGGCGTTTATGCACTTCTTGACACAAAGCATAATCGGCTTAGGGGGCAAATATGAACTGCCCCCGCGGTGATTCAACTTGGAGGCACATAAGGAGATGGCTTGCGGCTACATTCATCATCGGAACCATTATAATTACCATAAATGTTGTAAATAAACTTCCGATCTTTACTAATTATAACCTCATAACAAGATTCAGTTCTGTGTCTTGGTGTGTTGGGGAACACATCATTATAATCAACCCACCCATATATATAAAAACGTTGTTTTTTGGTACGAGCATCTTCAAAAGCGTTGAATGGAATAAGAACACGAGCATCGAGGATTGTTTTGCGTCCTATAACCCCATAAAGTAGTGGAATAGTATCGGGGTATTTAAAATCACCTGGGATATCCCCAGGAAAGCAGCAATAATTATAATTGCAAATCATTTTCCTAACGGGAGTTTCACCAGTATTTTCGAGTACTATTATAACTTCACCAAACCCCTCAGTTTGTTTAACAGAATGAATAATTTCCTTAATAAAAATATAGGCTCTTTGTGTATGCTCCATAGTATTCCATGCAACATCAGCGGCTTTTTCAGCAGCATTGGCAGTCTTCAAGGAGACTTGCCACAGTTTTCGGTTAGCACATACCAAGGCCCATGTGAAAATAGCGATTACAGCAGTAGCAGCGGCGGTAATAAAGGCGTTATGGGCTTGAATCCACCTACCGACAGAAAAGAGCCTATCTATAAGATAATTGACGATAGAGAGTATAGAGACCAATTTCTCCAAGGAGCATTCCTTATCCTCTGGATTATATTTTTAATATGGTATGCCTGGAAAACCAGATTAACATAACCCTATTGCCGCCCCAAAGATATCAGGGTTCTTGCGATTGTTATAGCGGAACTCAAACTTATGTCAAGAGGTTGATAATCGCCTTTCGGAAAGGGGCCAAAGGCTATTTCAAACGATTCTTACCCATCTGCAATTAACCCCCTTGGAGGCAATGGCGGCTACTGAATCCGGCTTAGTAGCCGAAATACTTAATAAATGCAGTCCGAATAAACCCTTTGACAAAGCCTTTGCCGAAGCCTTTGCCGAAGCCTTTGGCAAAGTCTTTGGCAAACCGAAAACAAAGGCTATCAGAGAGCAGAGATAATTATTAATATTAAGGGGGGGCTTAATTGGGGAGCCAAGAGGAAAGCTCGGCACCAAGGATGGGTAAGTCCAGGAAAGAAGGCATTTGGTTAATCAAGAAAATTCTTTAGGTTTTGTGCTATAAGGGGATTATCTGGCAGGCAAGCCTATGACCGAGCCCTTCAAGTTCTACATACAAGCCCTGCAAACCGCCCTGGCCGCCGGTGACTCTACGGAGCACACTCACCGTCCTGCCCTCAAAGCCTTTCTGGAAGCCTTGGAGCCGGGTGTAACGGCCACCAATGAACCCAAGCAGGTGACCGATTGCGGCAAGCCTGACATGGCGGTGCGCCGGGGAGCCGTGCCCCTGGGGTATCTGGAAACCAAGGATGTAGGGAAGAACCTGGAGGAGGAGGAGCGTAGCGCCCAAATGAAGCGCTATCGGGCGGCCCTCCCTAACCTCATCCTTACCGACTACTTGGAGTTTCGCTGGTATGTAGGCGGGGAGCGCCGGGCCAGGGTCACCCTGGGGCACCCCGAGCCGGGCGGCAAGATTAAGGCCCGCAAAGAGGATATGGCTGCCGTCCAGGAATTGTTGGCCCAATTTCTGGCGCACCAGGCCCCCGGCATAGGCACCGCCGAAGATTTAGCCGTGCGCATGGCGGGCCTGGCCCACCTCATGCGGAACGCCGCTTTGAAGACCCTGGAGTTGGAGCCGCCAACGGGCACCTTGCGGGGCTGGCAGTCCGCCTTTGAAAAAACCCTCCTCCCCCACCTCCCGGCGGCGGAATTTGCCGACATGTATGCCCAGACCCTCACCTATGGCCTTTTCGCCGCCAAGGTGACCGTGGGCACCGGGGTCACGCTGAGCCGGGACATCGCCGCCGGGCTGCTCCCGGAAACCAATCCCTTCCTTAAGAAGCTCTTCTACCATCTGGCCGGGCCGGACGTGCCCCCCACGGTCTCCTGGGTCATAGACGACATGGTGGCCCTTCTTAACGCCGCCGACCTGGAGGCGGTGCTGGCCGATTTCGGCAAGGGGTCGCTCTTGAAAGACCCCGTGGTGCATTTCTATGAAACCTTCCTGGCCGCCTATGACCCGGAGCGCCGCAAAGTCCGGGGCGTCTATTACACCCCGGAGCCGGTCGTCTCTTATATCGTGCGGGCCATTGACCGCCTCCTTAAAGACCGCTTTGACCGCCCTTGGGGGCTGGCAGACCACAACACCCTGATTCTGGACCCGGCCTGCGGCACGGGCACCTTTCTCCATGCGGTTATCGCTCTGGTGTATGACACCCTGCTGGCCCAAGGGCAGGCGGGCGGCTGGGGTGCCTATGTCTCAGACCGCCTCTTGCCCAGGGTTTATGGCTTTGAACTGCTCATGGCCCCTTACGCCGTGGCCCACCTCAAGTTGGGCCTGCTCCTCAAGGAAAAGGGCTATGACTTCCCGCCGGGGCAACGCCTGGGGGTCTATCTAACCAACACCCTGGAGGAGGGGGTCAAGACAAGCGAAGCCCTATACGGACCTATTGGCTATATCACAGAGGAGAGCAACACCGCCGCCGGTATCAAGAAGGAGGAGCCGATAGAGGTTATCTTGGGCAATCCCCCCTATGCCGGGCACTCCGCCAATGCCAGTCTGCGCCGGGAACCTGACCCGGTAACCGGGAAGGTTACCACGGTGCGCACCTGGATTGGCGGCCTCCTGGAGGATTATAAACAGGTGGACGGCCAGCCCCTGGGCGAGAAAAACCCCAAATGGCTCCAGGATGATTATGTCAAGTTCCTCAGGTGGGGCCAATGGCGCATTGACCGGACGGGCCGGGGCGTCCTGGCAATGATTACGAACCACGGCTATCTGGACAACCCCACTTTCCGGGGGATGCGCCGGGCGCTCATGCAGAGCTTTTCCGAAATTTACCTGCTGAACCTCCATGGCAACGCCAAGAAGAAAGAGGTTTGCCCGGACGGTTCCCGAGACGAGAACGTCTTTGACATTCAGCAGGGCGTGGCCATCGGCGTCTTTGTCAGGAAGCCCGGTGACCCCAGCCCGGCACGGGTCTATTATGATGACCTGTGGGGGCTGAGGGAGAGAAAGAAAGAGGGAGAACCGGAGGGGAAATATGAGGCCCTGGCCCAGATGGAGTTGAGCACCATGCCCTGGCAGGAACTTCAGCCCGCCCCGCCCTTTTACCTGTTTGTCCCCCAAGCGACGGACTTGTGGGCCGAATATGAGCGGGGCTGGCCGGTGAGCGAAATCTTCCTGGTGAACTCCGTGGGGATAGTCACCGCCCGTGACCACCTGACCATCAAATGGTCCCCGGCGGAGGTCTGGGAGACGGTCAAGGACTTCGCCAGCCTGCCGGAGGAGGAGGCCCGTGAAAAGTATAGGCTGGGGGAAGACGCCCGTGACTGGAAAGTCAGCCTGGCCCAAGCCGACTTGAAAAAAAGCGGACCTAACCAAAAGAAGGTGGTGCCCATCCTCTACCGTCCCTTTGACGTGCGTTTCACTTACTACACCGGCAACTCAAGGGGTTTTATTTGCATGCCTCGCCCTGAGGTTATGGGCCACATTTTGGCTGGCCAGAACATTGCATTACACCTTTGCCGACAGGTTATAAGTGAATCATGGCAACATGTTCTTGTGACGAATTTAATTACTGATGATTGTTATGTATCCAATAAGACCAGGGAAAGGGGATACACCTGTCCTTTATATCTCTATCCAGATAATTTGCTCTACCAAGGTAATAGAGCCGCAAACCTCAACCCTAAATTCCTTGAAGACTTTGCCGGGCGGCTGGGATTGACCTTCGTGCCAGAGGGCCGGGGCGACCTGGAAAACGATTTTGGCCCGGAAGACGTGTTTTTTTATGCCTATGCGATGTTTCACGCCCCCACTTACCGGCGGCGCTATGCCGAGTTCATTAGGGTGGATTTCCCCCGCCTCCCCCTGACCAGCGATAAGGCCCTTTTCAACGCCTTGGTGGAGAAGGGGGTGGAGTTGGCCGCCTTGCACCTCCTGGAGGCCCCCGCCCTGGACCGTCTGATTACTTCCTTCCCGGTGTCCGGGTCCAATAAGGTGGAGAAGGTTCGCTATGAGGAGACCGCCCGCCAGGTCTATGTCAATGACCAGCAGTTTTTTGAGGGCGTGTCCCCGGAAGCCTGGGCCTTCCTGGTGGGGGGTTACCAAGTGCTCCACAAATGGCTGAAAGACCGCAAGGGCCGCACCCTCTCCTTTGCCGACCTCCACCACTATCAAAAGGTGGTAGTGGTCCTGGCCGAAACCATCCGCCTCATGGCCGAGATAGACGCCATAATTGACGCCCACGGCGGCTGGCCGATTGAAAGGGGATTATAGTCCCGCCCTCACAAAGTGTGGTAGCTTAATCCTGCGGTGACAGTAGGGGCATTTTAGTTCACGTTCAGAGAAAAGCTTCCTTATGACTTTTTCATTTGAATGAATAACATGATTGCATTTAGGGCAATCAAGGGTCACAATTTCTAATTCAGGTTTAGGCAGTTCTAAGTGGTCAGTAAATTTTAAAAACTCATAGGCCCAAAGGAGAAAACCTAAAGAACGGTGAAAAGATACTTCATCAATGTCACTTGGTGGTTCTTTGTTCATAATTGCCATTAGAACTTCGCAAATGTCTAATGCATAAAAAAGCAGAAACGGGAGAGTCATATATATATGATGCCATTGAGACAATCGTTCCTCATCTCCTGAGAAAATAAAATTAAAATTGCATTGTTCTGTCGCAATTGCTGGCCTCGTCGTAATTAGATGAATGGCTTTATTCCAGAATGTATCAAAACTAAATAGTTTTTCTTTATTGAAACGAAGGTCATAAAGGTAATCAACGTCATATAATTCCTTATGTAATGTCCGGCTTATAGCTTTACGAATAACCTCTTTAGCCTTTTCAGGGTTACCTATCTTGCTAAAGGAAAGCTCTTTCGATGGCTGATTATACAATGTGTTAAGCAGTTCCTCCGGGTCAGCAATCATCCACTCAAGATAATGGAGGTTCTCTCTAAAAGGCTTTCTTAACAAAGCGTAAGCAACGGTGAGTTTAGCTTTTCTTGAGCAACTGAGGGCTTCAAAAACAAAGTGGCAGAAATCAGATAAGAGAGCCGGAAAAACGGCTTTTAGAAGCGCCTCTCCAAGGACATCCGAGTAGCCCTTTTCCGCCAGCCAATCGAAAATGACCAAATCCGGGTTTCTCTTAAACTCCTTAGCCTCTTTTGGAGACCGAAACTCAAAGGTTGTTCTAAAGAACCCTCCCCGCTCTCCTTCAACTATGAACTGAACAAGGCAGTCGTGTAGATATAGGCAAAAGTCATGCGAGAATGTAAACTCTTTTGGGAGAAGATTTCTCATATAATTATCCTGGCTATAGGCTTACAAAATCAATGATAATATAAAGTTAGAGAAAATAGGAAAAGAAATTGGAGGCAAAATTTGAAACTAAGGAGCCCAGGAGGTAAGCCGTGAAACGGGACATGGATTTGATTAGAAAAATCCTGCTGGCAATCGAGGCTCACCCGGAGCCCGAATACTGGGATGTGCCTCTGAATATAGAAGGGTACTCCAATAAAGATATTGCCTACCATGTCAAGTTGCTCTCGGAGGCGGGCCTAATTGAGGCCCGGAAGCAAGAGATTATAGGCTATCCAACCCAATGGGAAGTGAATGCCTTGACCTGGGCGGGCCATGAGTTCCTGGAAGCCTCCAGGGATGATAGCCGTTGGGAGAAGGTCAAGCGCCTGCTGCTGGAGAAAACCGGGAGCCTATCTTTTGAGGTGCTCAAGGCAGGGCTGGTTCAAGCCATGTTGCGCAGCATATCTTGAAACCAGGTGACAGCCCCCCCGACATAGCCAACCCCTACCCGTACCTTCCATGTCCCTTTCCGGGCCTCCTGGCCGATATCCATAGCCGCTTCCTACAGGGCCTTTTGGGAAAGGCTTTGCTTAAGGCTTTGCCAAAGGCTTCGGCAAAGCTTTTTCTTTTAAGGGGATTAGGCCCCCATGTTCAAGGGCTTCGTTGGTCATTTTGGCTCCCCAAGCAAAGGTAATAATCCAGATTGCACAGCACCCAGGTCCCGGAAGGGTCCCGCTTTATCGGCCAAAGCCCAGACCGAGCATATTCCGCCGCCGTCTTTTCATGGCAATTCAGGAAATTGCCAATGGCCTTCAGGCCCCGGTAAAATTCCAGGCGGATTTTGCCGCCATAGAGCCTTAAGATTTCCTCAGGTATGGCCGGGAGGCTTTGCAGGTTGGGCATGATTCAATCCCTAAATTTCCGGGCTATCCCCTGACCCAGAAGATTTTGACGGCCGTATTCGGCCAACATGAGGCAGACCTACGGCTATTCCATCATCCTTCTGGTGCTGGCGGGCAAGGCGGCTTTCGGCCACAAATGCCGGGCCAGGGCCTTGCCCTCCGCTTCAGAATTAACCCTTCCCCCACTCAAGATAAAAGAAGCTGCTCACTTCAAGACGGCCGGATCCAAATAGCTTCCCATTTCCGGCCCGATTCTGGGCCTTTACCGGCCCATATCCCCCACTTCAGTAATTTGCGGAAATCTTCAAATTGGCGCTCGGCCAGGGCCAGGGCTTGCCCCTTCCAGATGCCGCCCGGCTTGCGGCCATGAAAGAATCTCCCGGCCTGAAATTTATGCATTTCCGCATAAAGGATAGCGCCATTTTCCTTCGGGAGTCAATTGGGTAAATTGGAGCCTGAATTTTATGGTTAATGTGTAAGGGTAAACGGGTAAATTTCAGGGGCTAAAAAAGAAAAAGGCCGGAAGGACGGGCCTTTCCCGCCTTCCGGCTTCTTGATACCCCCCCTACCCCCTTACACTAATTAGTGTAAGGGCAGGGTAAGAGAAAAGATACTTGGCCTTGCTTCTTTTAGGCTGGCTGCTAATCCTGGCGGCCCTGGGGGGGGCGGTAAGTGCGGAAGGCCCTTTATCCCTCCCCCGGAAAATGCCCCTGGCGGCCCCCAGGCCTTTCCTATGGCCCCGGCAATCAATGGAAAGGAGAGGCTTTGGAGCATGGCAGCGAGGGGAATAGCCGGGGCCGGGGGGTATCCTGGCCGGATACATGGCGGCTTATTTTTCGGGGGGTAAGGGGCCGGGTAGGGACTGCCTATGCCCTGGCAACTATTCTTATCCTCTGGCAGGGGGGCCAGGGGAGCGTCTACTGATGGATGACGCCGGGGTTATCTAAGATACCTATGGCCTTTTCCGCCAAATCCCCCAGCAAATAGCAGTTTGCAATGAGGGTTTCGGAAGATATCGGGACCTGATCGCCCGGCTCAATCTGCTCCAAAAAAGCCGTTAATAAGTTCGCAATGGCCCGGATATTGTAAAGGTTTCCGAGTGCTGAACCGATGAGATCAATTTTCTTTAAAGGTCTTTCCTTATCCGCCTTTTTCGTGTTACAAAGCCTTAGACTCATAGCCGATACTCCCTTTAGTTCAATCAGTTGTGGGTTTAGGGCCGAGCCGGGTGCGTCTACACCTGGCCGGTCCGCTTTATTAGGGTAGCCCCTTTCTGGTATCCCCGCCTCTGCCTACCTATTCACCCCCTTTGGGGTCCGATTTTCATATTTAATGTGCAAGGGTAAATGGCGATTTTGGCATGGGCCTGAAAAGGAAAATGCAGGAAGGTCGGGCCTCTGCCGCCTTCCGGCTTCCCGCCTGCTTCCCGATACCCCCCCTACCCCCTGAACCATTTGGTTCAGGGGCAGGGAAAGATTTCCCTTCTTAAATAAGCACCGACCTCCCCCAGGGTAAGGGTTAAAGTTCTTGAATTTTCTGGTAATGGGACCACCAGCGCCAAGGGATTTGCGCTGCAACAGTTTCCCAAAAACGCCTCGTTTCCTTGCTGGCAGGGTGGTCAGGTCCATAAATCCAAAACGGTTCACAATCACAAATCCACTGAGCCAGCATGAGGTACAGGGTCATAGAGCCTCCATTTTCAGATTCACCGGGGGAAACGGCCTTCTGAGAAGCCCCAGGCGGGGCGATTGAGGGGAGGGCAGGGATTTAGTATCCCCCCTTTTTCACTTCTTAAACAAACGCCGCAACCAGGATTTGCCCCGTTCCTGGGCCAAGGCCACTTCCAATTCCCCTACCTTCTTTTTAAGGTCTGCATTATTATTCTGGTATTCAAGAAGGAATACCTCCTTGGCCTGAAGTTGCCCCAGGCGAGTAAGCAGGCCTTCCAGATAATGCAACTCCACTACCGCTTTCCCGGCCCCGATTTGAAAGGTTTCCTTCCCGGCTTCAGGCTTCCCCTGGGTAAATTTTTCAAAAGATTTCCGGCCAACAAAGGCCTTGCCTCCTACCATTACCTTTTCCAGAGCGCCTTTTTTAAAATAATTCCCAATCGTGCGCCGGGAAACCTTCAAGACCCGGGCCGCTTCTGGAATGGAAAGGGGTTCTTTCATGGCTTCATTGAGGCCTGAGATAAAGTTCATTCCCCAAAAGATACCTTACCGTGCCGCCGTACCAGGCCCCGCCCTTTTTGGTAAGGATTTGCCGCCTATTCAATTCCTGGGCAATGTGCCGGGAACCGAATATTTCTGCCAGGGATTCATTGAGCACATTAGCCCACCTTACTTAACGAGTTTCAGATGATTTTTCTTCTTTTGGCTTATCAACAAAAGCCTGGCCTTCTTAAGCAAGGCCGAATATTCCAAAAGGAATTCCTCATTATTCAGGGCTTCCGTTAATTCGTCAAAAGGCGTGTATTCCTTGATTTTCTCAATGATGCCGGTAGCCATAAGGAAATCGTTGATTTGCCGCCTGGCCCCCAGGGCCGCATTCAGGAACCCGGCCCTGACAGAAGTGGCCGGCTCGGTCAGGAAGTAATCCATCAAAGCCAGGCGCTCCATTTTTTTCAGGCGGGCCAGGCCTTCCCCCATTTCTTCCTGTTGGTCTATCGCCCCGGCATACTCCCGGTTTAATTTCCGGGCCTTAGCAAGTCGCTTTGATACCGCCCTGGTTGAAATGCCCAGATATTGAGCAATTTTCGGAATTGAAAGGCCCTGAAGCCGTAGACTTTCAACTTCCCTGGCATCGGCCCTTGATTCCTGGTCAGATTTATTTCCCATGGCTTCTTTCCTCCTTAAACCCCCTGGGGGGAATATTCCCAGGCAAGTAAAGCGGATGCCTCGGGTAGGCTCCCTTAGTAATTCCCAGGCATTTCAATTCAGACCTCAATTTGATTACCTCCCCATGCCTGCCCCGGAAGACCCCCCAATTTCCCCCGCTGGCCACCATACTCCCGGCTTGCCTGGCCGATTCGTCTTAGTGGCGGGGGCCGGGGCGATGTGCTTTGGCTTAAGGAAATAACCCTTTCTTGTTTTTCCCCGGAAAAGGCGGCCCCTTACATGGCTTCTAATCATGCTTTCCGCCATTGTCGCCGCCCTTCTTTGCCCCCTTTCCCCCGATAATAAGGGCAAGTTTCGTATGATCCCGCAAGCGCCGGTCCTTCCCGGAAAGAACATATTCCGGCCCCATAGAGGCTATCCGGGAAGCCAGGCGGGGGTGATAGAGTTTATCGAATTCCACCAAAGGCAGGTTGCTTGTAATTATGGTTTGCGGCCCCAAAAGGCCCCTATATCGCTTATCAATCAGGTGGTAAAGGACCGATTGAGCAAAATCGGTAGGAATTTCCGCCCCCAGGTCGTCCAGAACCAGAAAGGGGATTTCCGCATAATGGCGAATGATTTCCCTTTCGGACCTTGGGCTATCGTTTTTAAAACTCGCCTTTACCATATTAAAAAAGTCCATTACTGCCAGAAAAGCCGCCCTTTCCCCATTGCCGCCATAATCCAGGAGCCATTCCCTCAAATAGCCCACGGCCAAATGCGTTTTACCGATTCCAGGAGGGCCGGACAAGAAGGTAGGCCTTTCCTTCCCCCGCATATTCAAGCCTTGGAAGTTGGCAAGTGAACAATCCAGATAAATTTCCGGCACCCCGGCACTACGGAGCAGGTTTTCAATATTCTCCTGCCGCCATTGCACGGACCAGGCCGCCGCCCTGGCCGCCTTCTGGGCATCTTCTTTGGCTATATCGGAATCTATAATTTCCTGGCATGGTTGGCAGTATTTAGCCGACCTACTCCATAGGTAGCCGATTTGCCGATATTCAATGGTCTTTTCATCGCACGCCAGGCAGGGGGCCAAACTTTCCGGCTTCGTTGAATCATTCCTCGTCTCCCCGGATGATTCGGTGGGGGATTTCTGCCCATTGTTCATCCCTTGCCCTCCGTTCCTCTGGATTAAGGCCTCTCGGAATTTGGCCCGGACCTTTTCCCGTTCCGGCCCTTCCGGGATATCTGCCAGTATCGCTTCTACTTCCTGGCCCAAATACATAGCCGCTTCCCTCCTTCCCCGGCGGGGGGATTTCCCGCAGATACTTCAGCCAATTCAAAATCACCGATCCAGGCCTGGCTAACTTTCCAGTTTTGGGGTCCCGGCTATACCCGCCTGGCCCTTTATGCTTAGGGTCGTCCAGCTTAATATCCGTATCCGACAGAAAATCCTTAAAGAAGGCTTCATTTGCCTTCAGGCCGGGATTCTTATTCAGTATTCCCGCCGCCTGGGCCTCCGTTAAATCAAAATTCGTTCCTTGGTAATAAAGGGGGGCCTGGGGAGGGGGGGCTTTCGGCTTTTTGCCTGGCTTTACAGAAGCAGATTTAGGCCCCTTCTGCTGGTAGGTAGGTAAGTTAATATCTTGCTCTTGCTCTTGCTCTTGTTGCGGGGCATTATGCCCGGCATTATGCCCGGCATTATGCTTGACATTATGCTTGACTTTCTGAGGGGCAGTTCCCTTTCTTTTGGCTTCCAAACGAAAGGCTTCAAGGAAGGGAGGCTTACAGAATTTTTTAAGAAATTCCCTTATATTTTCAATCAATTGGTCCTTCAAGAAGCATTCAGGGATAAGGTCGCCTGCCTCATTCCAGGCAATTACTACCGAGGGAGATACAGGGGGGTTGTATTTCAAAAAATTGGGAATTACGAGGCAACGGGCCACCGGGGCATACCTGATTAGGCCCTTTTCCAAAAGAAGGCGAAAGGCCTTTTTATAGTCCTCTATTACCCTTTCGCAACATTCTGCCGGGCATAATGCCGGGCATAATGCCCCGCATTCTGCCGGGCAGCCTGATATCCTGTTCACCCCGGTAGCCATATCTTCGCAAAGCCCGGCTTCCGTGGCCCGCATGGCCCCCAGGGCCGTCATGCCAGGGTGAGTTAGTATGGTAAGAAAGAGCAATTTCCCCCTTTCCGAAAGGGACATGAATTTAGCATCATTATGGATTCGGATATCAATTTTGCGATACCAACTCATGATTCCTTCCCTTTGCCTTGGCCCGGCCTGCCCGGTAAGCCTACGGCCAACCCTGGGCTTATAAATTTGGTGCCCATTCCGCCATTACCTTCATATTCAGTTGCCAGGTCCAAGCCTGATGGAAGTCATTCCCGGCCTAGGGCCTGATAATGCTCGAGTAGCTTTTCCGCCGCTTGAGGCCTTGCCTCGCCCGCATCCTGGCCCGCACCAGGGGAGGCCTGGGCTTGGGTAGCCCCTTCCCCCTTTCTTTTCCGTGTGCGCTTCCCTGGGGCTTTCTCGCCCCTCTCCGGGGCCTGGGCCAGGCCCAAAATCACTTCCTCAGGATTCGGTCGGGGCCTCTTGATCTTGCCCTGCAAGGTGGCGACCCTCGCCGCCTCCCACTTGGTAGTCAGGCAGATAGACTATTTGCACCCCCACCGAGTCGGCCTGAACTTCGTCTTTATTTCCATCTGAAAGGGGTAAAAAGGCAACCTGGACCCCCGCCGCCTTCGTCTCAATCCGGTCTTCCACGTCTTAAGCCCTCCCTCGATCTGGAATGATTAGGTTACTATGGGAAATTTCCTTTTCCCCGGCTGGCTTTGTAATTGCCTCTGGGGAGGGGGAACAGGGAATACTCGTTTAGGGATTATTACTGTTCCATAACCCAAAGCCGTAAGAGCCCCGAGAGTAATTGCCCCGGTTGCCGTGATAGCCCCAAGGAAAGTCCCAACGCCAGGAAACGGTCCGCTATCTTGCCAATAATCCAATCCTGAGTAGGTAGGTATATCAATATCTGCTGGAAAACCATCAGCAGTCCAGTATTCCATACCTGCTAAACATATAGGAACCCCATTGCTCATGATAATGTCCCCAAATCATCATACCAAGCTATTGCTCCGGCATTGGCGCTTTGGAATATCAGTTCTACAACAATTGAACCTTGTACCGAAGGCGTAACCTGGTAAGAAAGTTCAACCCATGCATCATCCGTATCGGGCATAACTTCATCATGGAGATTAAGGGTTAAAGCCCCGGCGCTTCCAGTCAACCACTGAAGTCTCATAATTGGGCGAGTTGAAGAACCGTAGCCTGTACCAATGGCAGTTATATTTATTTTACACCCGCTACCACTACCTCTAATATTAGTTGTGGCAAGGCCAGTAGCAACAGAATAACCATACCCGCCACCATCAGGTTCTATGCTAATGCCCGTTACTGACCCGCCACCGCCGATAGTGGTTACTCGGATTATTGACTCTCCGGCATTGGCCTGGGTAACAGATATTAAATCGTTCACCGCATATCCAGTACCAGCCGCATTTATCGTGGCAGTTGAAATGGGATGGGAGTTCTTTCTTAGATAGACGGCAATAGTTCTGGCTACATTTGCATCACAAGGAATGTGATACTTGGCGATGTAAGGATAGGCTGACTGTTGAAGTGCAACCTTAACTGAAGGAGCGGAAAGGTTATAAATCGTGTCATCCCGAGTTTGAAGGGCCATGAAATATTTGCTGCCCTCTCCTAAGCTGAAGTATTTACGATAGTCCGTAGATAAGCCATTGATATTACTAAATGCAATTTCGCCCCACCACCAATAATAAGCAAGGGTATCATAAGTCCACATCTTGCCAGAACCCATAGTAGGATTTCTGAAAATAAGACCCCAGATATTCGTTGTTGCATTGAAGGCACCCCAAAATATATTAACCCCCGCATTACCTTCATCCAATACTGGATTATTAAATACAGCATTAAGTATCGTACCATTAATAAGACTAAAAATAGGTTGTCCTGAGTAACCTACCAACTTTGGGGAATTAAAAGTTGCATTTATCCAGTTTTGAGTAAAAGGCAATGTTATACTGGGATGGGATGGGTCCGCCGATTCCAGGTTATTGAAAACCGTGTTGAAAAGGCCAAATTGTAAATAGCCGTTCTCTGCGATCAATGAATTGACAGTACAACGAATCATTTGGCCTTGAGCCATAAAGTATGACGAACACCTAAATGTAAAGCAGTTGGTAAGGGTGCAGTCAGTAATATTATTATAAAGAAAGTTATAAAGATAATAAAGGGCCAGATTAGTAACATCATAGTAAGTGGCATTAAGTCCACCAAATAATTGATAGCCACTATTATTCGATAAATTCCAGAGAGTGTAGCCATCTTGGTCAAGTGTAGAAGTGTTAATGCCAAACTTTAAGATTATATGACTCGTTGATGTGCCATTCCCGGTGGGCTTCAGGTCGGTGGACGCAGCCATGGTAGCGGGGGTAAGCAAATTGATAGATTTACCAGTTCCCGTAGTTCCCCGATATGGCCGATAAAGGGTGATGGTACTACCGGCAACGGCCTTAATCATATAAAGGGTATTATCACCGGGAACCCGGATAATATTATATTGAGCCAGGGCGGTCCCTGAATAGTTGAGGATAGATACACTACCATGGGTAAAATCGCCAGTTCCATAAGATGTTTCAGCAGATTTAGCAACAAGAATTGTATCCCCGGCGGCAAAGGTATGATTCAGGGTCTTCCAGGGATGACCTGAAGCGAAACTATCCCCGGCATAGGTATCATTGCCATTTACCGGGTCAATATAATAGGTAGGCATATTTTAAGTTCCTTCCGGAGAAGTAATCGTAAGACTGGTTATCGTAATCTGGCGGCCAGTTACTATCGTTAAACTGGTCAAATTGAGTGAAGCACCGGATGTACCTACATTCCCATCACCCCCATAAGCTCCACCAGACTTGAACAATCGAAAATAACCAGGTGTTCCATCGGCCACGGCGTATGCAGAAGCGATTGCCCCAAAGGTCAAAACACCATCAAGAACCGTATTACTGGCTTTAGCTGGCAGGTCGAAAGTAACCAATAAAGTTCCAATAGGTGCCTCATTTGGTCCAGGAGAAGAACCTGTATAAAGCTTTAGAGTACCGCCATCCACATCATCATTTATTTTATTGGCTACATCCGTTCTTATGCCAGTAGGGATTTTGAAACTTGCAGCCATCTTTCACCACCTTTAATCAAACATTTCCACATCAACGGTAACGGTAAATGTCGCCTGATTACCTTTTCTTTTTCAGATATCAATTCAAGCCTGGCCTTCCGGGACTGGGGCCAGCAACCTACCCACCCACATCTCCCTCACAACTCTGCCCTCCGGCCCCCCCCTGGGCTTGGGAGTCGGCTCCTGCCAGGGCGGAAGAATCGCCTTCCTCTTAGCCCAACTCCAGGCCCCCCACGAATCCACCTCCAAGTCAAAGCCGATTGCCGGATGCCAGATGGTAAGCCGATAAACCTTCCTTTCCCAGGGCCAGAACCAACGCCGGGGCATTTCTTCTAACCGAATCGCCTTCAAAACAAAGCCCTGGTCCCTGGCTTCCTCAATCGCTCTTTTCGCCTGTTCCACTCGCACTTTAGTTTTCCTCCACCATTCTCAGACCCAAATTAGATACAATGGCTCGGGCCAGGCCCCGCAAAGGCCCCGGCTTCCGACCCTCGACCGGGTCATTGGCCCTACCCCTATTCTCCCGGTAAAGCGTCAATGAATTTATCCAGGTCGATTTTTCGAAATAAAACCCGGCCAGCAACCCTCACCGGGCGGACCGGGAAAGGTTTCGCAGCCTTCCTCCCAAGCATATTCCTGATCGTTTTTTCCGCAATTCCGCAATACTGCGCCGTCTCCGAAACCGAGAGCAGGCGCGTTTCATGGAGCCTTAATTCCTTACGCAAGGCCTTAATTTCGGCAAGCAAAACCCGGCGCAGTTCTTTGAGTTCCTCATCCATCCTGCCCCCCGGCCCCAAAAAGCTTATCCTCCGAAACCCCCAGCTTCCCGGCAATAAGACGCCGCTCATCCTCTGTAGGAATAGAACGGCCACAAACAATACGGCTCAAGCGGTCCTCCCTTATCCCGGCTTCCCGGCAAAAATCCACTTGGCGAGAAAAGCGCTTCAAAATTTCCACCTTAAGAGAATAATTAACCATCGGTTTTGGCCCTCCTTTAACGAATACATCGCATTCGTTATATCAAGTTAAAAAAATTTCTCTTATAATGAGGCCAATCGGCCATCCACATAATGTCTAATGGCCCTGATATCTATCAATAACCATCCCGCCGCAGAACTTTCCTTAAAAAAATCATCCAATTCATCGGGCCTTTTAAGTACAAATGGAGGGGCTTCGATATAATTTTGGGCCTCTTTTTTGGTAAGTCGTTTACCAAAAGCCATAGGTTCGGGAAAGATAAAGAAACAATCAAATAAATAACGGTCCTCAGGCCCCCCAGCAATCCATCTTCCGACTAGACGCAATTTATAAGCATACTCCATTACTTTCAAAAAGTAGGCATGGGAGTCTAACCCAAGCCTTACAATTTGCCATATCAGACCAATTTCAATTAAATTCAGGTAGCTAAACCTGACGGGATACCCTTGCCCAGAAGAAGAAATGGCTGGCCTTATTACCCCCCGCTTTACCCAAACCTGTATCGTCCTTCTATTTATATTCGGAAAAACCTTCTCCACGTCTCCAAGGGTGAACTCAGGCTTGTCCATATGAAATGCGTAGCATTCAACCCAGGCATTGTCAAGGAATTTTTTTTGGTAGGCTCTTTTTTTTTCCTTCCCCGCTTTCCTGGGGCCTTCCCGCCCCCCTCCGGGGCCGGGCCTGGGCTTGTATGATTTCCAGGACTACCCTGCGACTACCCTGCCCGCCGTGAAGGTTTCCTTAATCTGCTCCGGGCTAAGGCCCTTGATTATTTCTTCCAGATTCGGGATAAGCTCAATCTTCAGATAGCAGGCCCCGCCTTTCCATTCAGTTCCCAATATCTTCCCTATGGCCCGGCTTTCCGGGGCCAGGGAATAAAAGGGCATCCGGGGATCACAAATGAATCCCTGGGGTAGCCCGCCCTTCCCCGCCTATTTCCGGGGAGCCTCTGGGGATTGGTGGCCGGGGGCCGCCATCCGGGGCCTGCCCCTGGGCCTGCCCCTGGGCCTGGGGGGCTTCCTCCCTGGATTGCGGGGCCGGGCTTTCGGCTACCACTTCCGCTTCAATTACCGGCCCCTCGGGGGCCTTCTTTTCGGCTTCCTTCAGGCCTGCTTTTGCCGAGCCGGGGGAAATTCCCGCCTTCCCATTAGGTCAACATTTGGTCAACAACTATCCGAAAATAGCCCCCCTTTTACTTGGGTTTCCCGGTGTATCCCATATGCGGAGGTTCCTGGATAACTGCCTGATTTTGCGCTATCTTTGGCTATCCTTACCCTTCCCCAAATGTCCCGTGTCAAGAGTTCCTAATCCGTGTGTCCCGGGTTCGAGTCCCGGCGGGGGCGCCAATTTAATAAAGGGGTTAGCTAAATTGCTAACCCTTTTTTATTCCCTCATACGAATAATATCCCACCTTAATCCCACCCAAAAAGTGGGGAATGAGGGCATTAATTATCGTAACTTATTTTGAATTGCGGATATTGGCAAGACACTCGCTATCAGTTCAATCTGGTTTATTGCTAATTAATGAGCCGCGTGTCCTTTCCGCCATAAATGCTGGGAGCTGGGGATGCCCCCCCTGCACCCCCTTATACCCCACAACGGCTAAAAATAAATTGGTATAAACAAAATAATATCGTTTTAAAAAAATTTAAAAAAAACTTGACAAATAACCAAGATAGTGCTTTTAGATAAAAAAAGGCTCTCTCGAATACAGCAAAGGCCAAACCCGTCGTAAGGCGGGGACGGAAAGCCACGGGTCTCGTAGAGATAGCCGGGTTGCCTGGAGATGGGGCAGCGCGGCTTTTTTTATTCCATCTTCAATTTGGCATCCGGGCGCAGGATGAGGAAGCCGCCAAGATTATCTCGGCGGTTGCAAATAAACCCCCTCATAAGAAAGGCAGAAGGCCAGGAGGTTTAAAAATGCCCAGCATGCGTTGGATCTTTCTCGGTTTGGCAGTCAGCGCGATGGTGCTCGTGGCCGGCCGCTCCTCCCCGGTGCAGGCATTCACGACGTACGAGTTTACCGCGGTTCAGTTTGTCTATACCGCGTACCCAATTGTAATTTCTGATTTCTCCCTCAGGTACGTTGATGCCGACAACGACGGGAGGTTCTCCCTGGATGAGTTGGTTTCGGGTTCGTTCTCAGGCGTGAGTATTGAGGAGCCCGGGTGGTCCGCCATTTACATGACGATTCATTGGGTCGCGGCAGGCCCGTTGTCGCCGTTGACGGACGAATTGGGGTACGTGTCGCACTGGTCATTCGGCGACCCGATTTTTTTTGTCTGGGAGCATGGATGGGATAAACCGTTGCAGGTCGGGTTAGGTGAGGGGGATTTTAGTTACAGCCAGGTCGCGGTGCCTCTGCCCGCGTCGGTGTTCCTGCTGGGATCTGGCCTCATTGGGCTGGCGTGGGCACGTCGGAAAAAACGATTGGGGCAATAACCGCACCGCCAAAGTACGGCCATGCCATCGCCCCAAGAAGCCCGCCGCTTAGCATTTATCCGGTCCTTGTTCTTGGTGTGTCTCTCCCGCCGCTTTGCTCTACTTTTACCTTCTGATTTCCCGGGATATTTCCCTCAGACCTTCACGCCCCAGGTATTTTCGATAATCCGATTCATGGTGCTCCAAAATGAACTTCAGGTATTTTAGGTTCCTCTCCGCTGCCTCTCTGTCTAAATCACCATCTAGGCCCCACCGAACCCGGAAATGATCCCGGAGATAGCGATCCACCTGGCCCAATTCGGTAACCAATCTCTTTTTAATAAATTCCCAGAAGCCTGGGGTTTTTTTGAGAAAATCCAGTTCATCCTCAAAACCCGGGACGTGCCCTTCCTTAAATTCTTCGTAAAGAAAGGGAAGTCTTTCCAAATAGGCCCTATCAGCTAATTGCCCGATAAGATCTGCGGTTCCCAAAATTTTGCCCAACATTTCCTGGTCCCGGGATTTAAAGGGGATTTCATCTATCTTTACCTCAAGACCGGTACATTCCAAGCAACTGCGGCAGAATCGCCAATCTTCTAATGAATAGGCGTTATCTAGGAGATATTTTCCCATAAATTCAATACTCCGCCCTAAATGGACGAGGGTGTACTTGCCTCCGGTTCCGGTTTCGTCTTCCTCTGTTTGTATGTACCCGGTATCATGCATAAGCGCAGATATTAGTCCCAGGGCCACGCTCCTCTCTTCAAAGACCAACCCATTTATAAATGCTCCATGTATGAGCCTGGCCATTACCAGCAGACAGTTGGTAGTGTGTTTCAAGTCATGATATCTGGTGTTGCATGGGCGATAGCCCGGGTATTTACCCTGGAAAAGTCTGACAATATCTTCAAAAACATTCTGGACCAAACTAAAATCGAATTGAGGAAACATTAATAATACAATCTTTCTGACCTCAGCAAGAACCTCATAGGGATCTTCCATACAGATCAACTCTTGGAATTCGACGATCTCTGATATCATGGCCAAATCACTTTTCAACTTGTAATAAAACCCTGGTACTGGCTCAAACTCAATTCAATCAGGCATATTTCAATTCGCACACCCCAATTATGGGTGACCTTAAGACTTGAGGTAATCTTCTGCCACATTTTTAATAAATGTCAATAAAATTCCTCGGTCAGCAACAGGATAACAAAGTTTCTCGGCCCGCAAGAATGATTAGTATATCTTCACTGACTTGCCAAGCCAGTTTCTCCGATGACTTTGTCAGGGCCCATTGCCGGCGCGGCAAATAACTCTTACTATCATTCGGGTACGGGACATCCACCTCAAGTTGAAAACGTCATTTGCTTCTCCTCCATTTCCCTCAACGTCGAGCTTTACCAGGGATATGTGGAAAGTCAGAGAGTGATAAATTTCATCTTATAATAATATCCCCAAAATCCGGTAATCCATGACCCGGAAATCAGGGTTATCCCGATTGATGCTTTAGCTCAAGGTGGTATTGTCCGCATCATGAGAGAGGGGTTGGGAGCTGTGATTTAAGAGTGATTCTTAGGCCTATTAGCACCGTCCCTCCTCTCAGGCTTGCCCCCGAGGACCCTCCTTTCCCTGGGGGCAAGCCATTTTTAAGGGGATTACCCGGGCTCCTGGGGCGAGGGCCGTGGCCTTGGGATGGCGCGCTAAATTAGGACCTGTCTCGGTTGCCCTGCGGTTATCTACCCATGAGGTGCAGAGCGGGATTCCCTGAGGGAAATTTCTTTTCGAACCAAGCAGGTCATACTCGAGTCCTTTTAATAGTCATTCAGGTGCCCAAGGCTGGGGTGGAAAAGAATAATTGTTCCTTGGCCTTGGTGGTTCCTCCTGCCTTCCTTCATTAAACCCAATTCTCCTCATTTTATCTTGATGGCCGCTCCAGAATCCCCACCGGTCAAGGAAAGATTTTTCATATCCCTGTTCTATACATTTCCTCGTTCAAGTTTAGACATTTCGTATTCATAAATTAGGGGCGCCCTGATTTACTTCTTCTGTCTTTGAGGCATATTTATACTGCCACCTCTGGAAGGGAGACATTGTTCTGCACCCATGGCGGTAACTGCCAGAGGGAAAGACTAGGAACTACGAAGATGGCGCTTCTTTCACTTAAGGACGCAAAAGAGCAGGATTTTAGCGAATTAGGAATCAACCTTAAAAGTCAGAAAAGGAAAAGGGCTTATGGCTTGGAGAGGTAGACCTTATATCCTTCGCTTCTTGCGTCAAACCAAAGGAGCCGCAGCGGTTGAGTTTGCCGTAATAGCCATGATATTCCTGGTGCTTGTTGCCGGAGCCCTCGATTTCGGTCATGCCTGGTTCATGAAGCAAGTCATTACCAATGCCAGCCGCGAAGGGGCCCGCTATGGGATAACTTACCAGACTAACAGCAGTGGATTGAGCCTGGCCCCTAGTTCTCTGAATCCTTCTATCCAACAATACATCTTGACCAAATACCTAGCAAACAGCATGTTGCCCAACGATGCCAATCCTAACATAACGCTGGGCGGTGCCGGATATTCCTCGGGCGTAAGGGAACTCCTTTAGAGGTCACTGTAACTGCGGTTAAAACCTGGTTATTAGTATCAGGTTTCATTCCTGGACTCGGCAACCAGAAAACGATTACGGCTAAAACCGTGATGCTATGTGAGTAAATTCCAGATTTTGGCACGGAGCAATATCTTAAACAGAGGCAACCCGGCTTTTGCATTTATGGAGCCGGAATTGGCTCATGGGCTGGAGGGGCATCATTATTATGATTTAATCCAAGTAAAGAACTGGAGGTTGTTATGAGCAAGAACAAGGTCTTCGGGAAGTTTCATCAGAAGGACAGAGGGTTCGGTAGCCGTAATCACTGCCCTCAGCATCGTCGCCATTATCGGGATGGTCAGTCTGGCCATCGATATGGGCCATCTCTATACCACCCGGAATGAACTCCAGAATGTTGCTGATGCCGCGGCTCTGGCCGCGGCAGGCAACTTAATCCATGACTATGGAGCGGGAGCGGTGCGGGATGCTGCCGCGGCCCAACAGTCAGCCATGACTGTGGCCCAACGCCAGAGCCAACTTTCAGGACAGCCCACCGTGGGAGATGCAGATCGTAATGATTTGACCATCATTTTTGGGGAATGGAATATCAAGGCGGGTAATCCCAACACAGCCTGGACGGAAATAGGCCCTAACTGCGGCAGCGACTCCAATGCCAATGCAGTTAAAGTCACTCTTCGCCGGGCCTCTGGTACCGTCTATGGCCCGGCAACCAACTTCTTTGCCGGGATTCTGGGCTTTAACACCTCCCAGGTTTCGGCCACCGCTATTGCTTATCTTGGTTATACCACTTCCACGCCAACCGGCACCGTCACGGTCCCCCTGGCCTTACCAGACACTATTCTGACTGCGGCGAAGCAGGATAACACCAGGTGGTGGGCCTCCCTGTTATCCCCCAAAGAAGCCATCGCCTCAGCCCCTAAAGCGGTGACTTTCAAGGACCTGGGTAGCGATACTTTTTATACTAACAATTTGAATAAACCCCAATTCGACACCCAGAAAGCCTATATGTTTCTGGTAAACCCATCAGATTCGGTCCCGGACACCGTAATTAACAATCTGAAAAAGAATTATACCAGCGGCACCCCGATTCGCGCCATAGATCGGGGCAGCCAGCTTTACCCCTTAAGCGAATATCAATGGGCCAGCAACATCAAGTCCATCTTTCAAGCCTTTAAGAGTAGCTTTACTGCCAAGAAGGATCCCCAAACCGGTAAGTGGCAGGTCATCGTACCCATCTATTCCACCCAGAACCCGCTGGCCCAACGCCTGCATAATTGGAATATCTAGTCCGCCTGCTATTTCGATGCCCCAGGCCCACGCCTGTTTACATTTTGGAACCAATCCTACCCTGGCGGCAATGTTCCCATTTATGTCAGCGGCTTCGCCAATGTGGACATCACCAATGTTACTTATAACTCTAGCTGCGATGACTGCAGCAAGTATTCTCCGGCCAAGGATGGAAAAAAATACCAAAGTACCCTGGATTGCATGGTAAAGAGCTCCCTCAGTTGTCGCAACGCCAATTCCGTAACCGTCGAGGTGCCGGTTGATTCCAGCACGGTGTCGCCTGCGGGCACTCTTTCCGGCGGGCCGTCCAACCAGACCATCAATCCCGGAGCTCCCGCCGACGTGGGAGCGTTTGCCGGTATTGCCAGGCTGGTAAAATAGCTTACCTTTAGACTCAGGGGGGCGGTAGCCGCGCCATCCTGCCGCCTCCCCGCTACTCCCTTTGAGGTGGGGCACGCTCCTAGTCTTAGGCTCAACGGCCTCCAGGAGTCATAAATAGTCATTGGGCTCCATCTGGGAGGGTGGTCAGGCTGGCCTTGGGCTGACCTGGAGGTAGAAGTTTAGAGGCACAGGTTTCCCTCAGGCCCCTTCAGGTCACTCTTCGATATCCACCGCCAATAGTACGTATTCACCCTCCACATTCAATATGTACTCACCGGCCTTTTCGGTGTTTTCCACCTTATAGGTGCCCTGGCCTCTAATGGTGGTCAGTTTGCCCGTACCTTTATAATACTCCCAGGTTCCGTTGGTGGTCTTGGTGGCGGCATCCCTGAAGCCTGTAAAGCGGCTGAAGATGGTGCCTTCCTGAAAGATTTCCACGGCATAGCCATCCATGCGGCCGGAGCCTCGGAGGCTGTCCTGGAAGCCGACGCTGCGCCGGGAGACAAATTCACCGGCTGCCCCTACCTTTTGACTGATAGGTTTGCCATCCAGCTCGGTGAGAATCAGGAGATGGTCCGGCTCGTCGCCCACGGTTAGCGTCTGCCGCCGAGTCACGGTAACCCTGTAAGTATCGGTGCGAATCATGCGGGTCGCCTCTCTCTTAACCTTTTATTTTTTACTTTTAACCACCTTGCACGGGGAGAGCCAATTTGTCAAGGGTCCCCCGGCACCAGGAAGCCGGCCAGGCCCCGGGCCCCCCGGAAAGAAATTAGGCCCGCGTACGATTAAGCTTGACAGAACCACCATTGCGATTATAAAATATTTTCACCTGGGTACCCTACGGGGTTTAATAGGGAAGACGGAAAAAACCGTCGCGGTCCCGCCGCTGTGTCCGGGGACGAAACCTGCACGAGGCCACTGTACCACTTGAGTGGGATGGGAAGGCGCAGGAAGTAGGTCGATCCGGGAGCCAGAAGACCTGCCCGGGGGTCTGGCGCCGTAGCCTAAGGACATCGGCCCGGGCATCAGGGGCCGCTCTGGACAAGCGGCCCCTCTCATTTAAGGACTAAGAAGCTGGGTGCATCCTTAAGTCCATAGGACTTAAGGATTTTTTTTTGACTGGAGGTAAACCTGGCTATGGCCTTATACCGACGAGGGTTAAGGGTTTTCCTGGCCATATGGCTGGGGCTCGGCCTGGGGTCTGTGGCGGCAGCTTCCGCCGAGCAACCTGCCATTGTGCTGGCCGCCTTCGGCACCAGCACCGCGGCGGCCGACACTTACCAGCACCTGGAAACCAAGGTTAGGGAGCGTTTCCCTGGGTATGAGATCCGCTGGGCTTTCACTTCCCATAAGGTCCGGGACAAGGTGGGGCGGGAAAAGGGGCAAAAGCTCAAGGACCTGCCCCAGACTTTGCAGGAACTGAAAGCTGCGGGGTTTACCCGGGTGGTGGTCCAATCGTTCCACGTGGTGCCGGGAGAGGAATGGGAAAAGAAAATTGTCCAGGAAAGCCTGCGGCTTCCCGGCCTAAAAGTGGCCCTGGGTAAGCCCCTGCTGAGCAGTCCGGGGGATCAGGTGCGGGTCCTCCAGGCCCTGGAAGAGACCTTCCCCAGGGACTTGAAAGAGACCGCGGTGGTGCTGGTGGGTCACGGCAGCCCTCATCCCCAGGGTGAGGCCGCCTATCTGGCCTTCGAGAAGCACTTGCGTTCCCGGTACCCCGGCCAAAATGTGTTCCTGGGAGTGGTGGAGGGAAAACCCGCCGGGGAGGCGGCCCTGGAGGCCGTGAGGCGTTCCGGGGCGAAATCCGTGGTCTTCATCCCGCTTCTCCTGGTGGCCGGGGAGCACGTGAATCAGGATATCCTGGGAGACGGCCCGGAGAGCTGGAAATCCCGGCTCCTGGCCCAGGGGGCCTATCGGATTGAAGCAGTTCGTAAAGGCCTGGGATATCAAGAGGGCATTATTCAAATCTATCTGGACCATCTCGGCTTGGCCCTGAAGACCCTGACCCCATGAAGAGACCTCTGCGAAATGGGTTCGTGGGGGAGGGCCAGGGACCTGAGGTCCCTGCCCTCCCCCACACCCCCTCCCAACCCGCAGAAGGGGCTGGAAAAGCGGGGCCTATGGCCCCGACTTTCCAGCCATGTTCTAACCCTGTAAGGGGTTGGGGGAGGGAGCTTGAGGGAGGGGGCAGGGGTCCGCGACCCCTGGCCCCCTCCCTCAAGATGACTTTTTCAGAGGTCTTATGAAGGTTTCTTCCCTGCCTGCGGCGGAAATGGCCCGGTCTCTGGAGCTGGCCGAAGCTAAGAGCCGGCGCCAGGCGGGAACCCGCCGTTTTGCGGTGGCGCTCCTTACCTTGGGCCTGGCCCTGGTCGTCTCGGTGGGGCTGGCCACCCGCATCGGCCGCATGGCCGTGGGCTGGGAAACCATTCTGGCCGTTATCCTGGGAAAACTTGGGATTTATAACCCGGACCTCGATCGGACCACGGAGGTGGTCATCTGGGGCATCCGTCTCTCCCGGGTGGTCCTCTCCGGGCTGGTGGGGGCCTCCCTGGCCACCGCGGGGGTCGTGTTCCAGGGGCTGCTCCTTAACCCCCTGGCCGACCCTTTCACCATTGGGGTCTCCACCGGCGCCGCCTTTGGGGTGGCCTTGCTGGTGATGCTGGGGGTGGGTGGAAGTTTTCTCGGCTTAAGCCCCCTGCCCCTGGCGGCCCTGGCCGGGGCCCTGGGGGCGATGGTGGCGGTCTTGGTCCTGTCCCGGGAGTCCGGGCGCATCCGCAAGGAATCATTGATACTGGCGGGCATTGTGGTCAGCACCTTTCTTTCGGCCTTGATCAGCCTGATCAAGAGTCTGGATGAAGAATCCCTGTCGGCCATTGTCTTCTGGATCATGGGGAGTTTTTCCGGCCGGGGCTGGATTCACGTGGGCTTTATCCTGCCCTACGCCGCAGCCGGCCTTTTTCTGGCGGCCAGCCATAGCCGGGAATTGGATATCCTGGCCCTGGGCGAAGAACAATCGCATCATTTGGGGGTGGCGGTTTCCCGGGTGCGGCTCAAGCTCCTGTTGGGCGCCTCGCTCCTTACCGCGGGGGCGGTTGCGGTCTCCGGGGTGATTGGCTTTGTGGGCCTGGTGGTGCCCCATCTGGTGCGGGTCCTGGCTGGCCCTTCCCATGGGCGTCTGCTGGTCTTGTCCGCCCTTACCGGGGCCTTGACCCTGATCTGGGCCGATGTCCTGGCCCGCATCCTGCTGGCCGGAGGCCAGGAACTGCCGGTGGGGGTGGTCACCGCCCTGTTGGGCGGGCCGTTTTTCTTCTACCTCCTTAAATCCCGGCGCACCCGGGGGATGTGGTGATCCAAGTTGAGTCTCTGGACCTGGGCTATGAGGACCGTCTGGTCCTTAAAGGCCTTGATTTCCGGGTGAACCGGGGAGAATTCGTGGGCATTCTCGGGCCCAATGGCAGCGGCAAATCCACCCTGCTTAGGGCCCTCTCCGGCCTCCTCGCAGTTAAGGGGGGACTGATTACCATTAAAGACCAAACCCTGGGAGCGCTCTCCAGCCGTCTGCGGGCCCAGATTATGGCAGTGGTGCCCCAGTCCACCGAGGCGCGCTTCCCCTTTACCTGCCTGGAGATCGTCCTCATGGGGCGCTATCCTCACCGCCGGCGCCTGGGAACCCTGACGGATGAAGACCTGCTCTGGGCCCTCAGGTCCATGCGCCTCACCACCACGGAGCATTTGCAGGAACGACCCATCACCGAGGTCTCCGGAGGCGAAGGCCAGCGCGTGGTGATCGCCCGAGCCCTGGCCCAGGACCCGCAGATTTTGTTGCTGGATGAAGCCACCTCCTCCCTGGATGTTCGTAAAAAACTGGAGATCTTCGAGATCCTGAGATACCTGAATGAGAGCCAGGGCCTCACCGTGCTCTGCGCCATGCACGACCTGAACCTGGCGGCCCTCTATTGTCGGCGCCTGATGTTCCTCAAGGACGGCGGCGTCGTCCGGGACGGCCCCACGGACCAGGTCTTCACTCCTGCCATCCTGGCCCAGGTTTACGAAACTCCCATGGAGGTCACCTGGCATCCTTTGCATCACCGGCCTTATGCGGTGATGCTGCCTCTAGCTCCTGCTGGCCCTGAGGAAGTGGAAGCCCTGGAGGTGGCCCGGACATGAGTTTTTGGTTAGACAATTGCCGTCTGAAAACTCCGTCTGCCCAGAAGGAGTGGAAGGAGGTCTCCCCCTCCCCCGGTGGGAGGGGGTTGGGGGGAGGGGGAAATTTGGAAAGCCGGGTGACAAATCCATCCACCCCCACCCAGACCCTCCCCCATCCAGGGGGAGGGAAAAATTGGCTTCCCGGGCTGGCGTGTTTTCTGGGCCTTATGATCCTCCCCCTGCTTCTCGGGGTATCAGGCCTCGACCTCCCAGGTCCTGGATGACCGGGGCGTCGCCGTGGCCCTGGCCGCCCCACCTAAGCGGATCATCTCCCTTTATGGCGGGCTGACGGAAATTCTTACCGCCTTAGGGCTGGCCAACCGGATAGTGGCCCGGACCCAGGGAGATGAAGGCATCAAGGGTATCCCCACCGTGGGCACCCATCTCCAGCCCAATGTGGAGATGATCCTGGCCTTCAGGCCTGACCTGGTGGTGCAAGCGGGGGTCCCCAAGGGGCTGATGGCCCTCAAGAGACTGGAGGTAGAGGGCGTGCCCGTGGCGATGTTTGCGCCCCATGATTTTGCCGGCCTGCTCAGCTCCATTGAGCGTCTGGGAATGCTCACCGGGCAAGCCGAGCCCGCCGCGGCCTTGAAGCGCGCCATGGAAGGCCGGCTCCAGGAGGTGGCCCGGCGGGTGGCCGGCAGCCGGCCTCTCCGGGTCTTTTTTGAGGTACGCTACCACAACCTGCTGGCGGCAGGACGGGGCTCCATGGTGAACGATATCATTACCCGGGCGGGAGGCGCCAATATCGTGGAGAGTCCCCAAAGGTTGATCTCTGCCAGTCTGGAGGCGCTCATCCAGGCGGACCCGGAAGTTTACCTCATCCAGCAAGGGCCCATGAACCGCAGCCCTGAAGACATCTATGCCCGGCCTTACTTTCAGGAGCTCCGGGCGGTCAAGGAGCGCCGGGTGCTGGTGGTGGAGGAAAGCCTCTTTTCCCGCCCCGGCCCCAGGTCGGTGGAAGCGGTAGAGGTTTTGGCCCGGTTTCTTCATCCCCAGGCCTGGGAAAAGGATAAACAGTAAGGAAAATGGCCCAGAGGAATAAATCTTCCCAGAAGCGCGGCCTGGTCATTGCCGGGACTCAGAGCGGCGTGGGTAAAACCACCCTCACCCTCGGGCTGATCTCCGCCCTGCGCCGGCGCCATCTTAAGGTCCAGCCCTTCAAGGTGGGCCCGGACTTCATCGACCCGGGGCACCACACCCAGGCTGCCGGGCGGGTCTGCCGGAACCTGGACGGCTGGATGCTCTCCCGGGAAGACAACCTGGCCCTGTTTCGGCGGCATTTATCTCAGGCCGAGGTGGCCGTGGTGGAGGGAGTAATGGGACTGTTTGACGGCTATGACGGTCTCAGCGAGGCAGGCTCCACGGCCCAAATGGCCAAATGGCTGGGCCTCCCCGTCCTCCTGGTGGTGGACGCCCGGTCCCTGGCCCGGAGCGCCGCGGCCCTGGTTAAAGGATTTGCAACCTTTGATCCTGACCTGAACCTGGCGGGAGTGGTCTTTAACCGCATCGGCGGCCCTACCCACCTGGAGTATCTGAAGCAAGCCCTGTCGCAACTTCCCGGAGTGCCCTGCTTCGGCGGGCTGCCCCGGGACCAGGAATTAACCATTCCCGAGAGGCACCTGGGCCTCACCACTGCGGAGGACCACCCTCTAAGCGGGCGGTATCTGGAACATTTGGCCGATTTAATGGAGACTCACCTGGACCTGGAGGCCCTCTTAAGGGCGTTGCCGCCCTTGGCGGTTCCTGAGGAAGCCGCAGGCGAGGCCAGCCCTCCTTCAGTGCGCCTGGGGGTGGCCCGGGACCAGGCCTTTTGTTTCTATTACCCGGAGAATCTGGAATTGCTGGCCCGCTACGGCGCGGCCCTGGTCCCCTTCTCGCCCCTTAACGACCCGGATTTACCGGAAAATCTCCACGGCCTTTATCTGGGCGGGGGCTACCCGGAGCTTTTTGCCGAAGGCCTGTCCGCCAACCAAGCCCTGAAGCTGGCCCTCAGGGAGCAGGCGGATGCCGGCCTGCCCATTTACGCCGAGTGCGGCGGGCTGATGTACCTTTCCCAGGAGATCCAGGATTTGCAAGGGAAGGTCCACCCCATGGCGGGGCTGCTGCCCCTCAAGGTGCGCATGCTCCCCCAACTCAGGGCCTTGGGCTACCGGGAGATCACTTTGACGGCGGTCAGCCTCCTGGGGCCTCCGGGAACCAGGGCCCGGGGACATGAATTTCATTACTCCGAGATTGTGGAAGAACCCCAAGACCTGCCCCGGCACTACCGCATCACCGCCAGGCAGGCGGGAGAGGCCGCGGCCGAGGGCTATTGCCTAAATAACGTCCTGGCCAGTTATGTGCACCTCCATTTCGGCAGCAATCCGGAAGTGGCCCGGCACCTGGTGAATAGCTGCCTGGCCTATAAGACCAAAACAATCATCTCCACCTTAGCCTAACTGATTAAAGGAAAAAAGATGACCTGGCACCCTCGCCTCCCCCGGGAAATCGAATCTGAGAGCTTTCGCCGCATCGAGGCCCTGGCCGGCTCCCACCAGTTCCCGCCCGAGGTCTGGTTCGTGGTGCGGCGCATGATCCACACCAGCGCGGACCTGGATTACCTTAAATCCGTGCGCTTCCACCCCCAGGCCGTAGCGGCCGGGGTGGAGGCCCTGCGCCGCGGGTGCCCGGTAGCCACCGACACCCGCATGCTCCTTTCTGGCATCTCCACCGGCCGTCTGGGCCGCCTGGGGGTGGAGGCCATCTGCCTGATGGATGACCCTGAGGTGGCTAAAGACGCCCCCCGCCAGGGGACCACCCGGGCGGCCCTGGCCCTGGAGCGGCTCTTGCCCCGGCTGGCGGGGGGGATCGTAGCCATCGGCAACGCCCCCACTGCCCTGTTACGCCTTTTGGAGCTATTGGCGGAAGGAGCCCAGCCCCCGGCCCTGGTGGTGGGCCTGCCGGTGGGCTTTGTCAATGCAGCAGAGTCCAAAGAGGCCCTGACTCGCCAGAAGACCCCTTACATCACTGCCTTGGGGCCCAAAGGAGGCTCGGCGGTGGCCGCCGCGGTACTTAACGCCCTGGCCCTTCTGGCCCTGGAGGAGACGGAGTCATGAACCCGAAAACCGGGACCCTTTATGGAATCGGCGTGGGACCGGGTGACCCGGAATTGATCACCCTCAAGGCCCTTAAGGTCCTGGAAAGGGTGGACCACATCTTTGCCTCCTGTTCCACTAAAAACACCTATAGCCTGGCCTTGAACATCGTCCGCAGTCATCTCAATGGGGCCGGCATTGAACACCTGCCCTTCCCCATGACCCGGGACCCCCAGGTGCTGAGCCAAGCCTGGGAAAAGAACGCCCGGCGGGTGCTGGAGGTGCTGGGCTCAGGGTCGGATGCGGCCTTTGTCACCCTGGGGGATCCCCTCACTTATTCCACCTTCGGCTATCTCCTCAAGACCATCAAGCGGTTGCACCCCCAGGTGCGCATCGTCACCATCCCCGGCATCACCTCCTACAGCGCCGCGGCGGCCCTGACCCATATTCCTTTGACTGAGGGGGAGGAATCCTTTTATCTGATGTCCGGGGCCATGGGGGCCGCCAGGCTGCGGGAGATTATCGGCCAGACCGACAATATTGTGATGCTCAAGACTTACCGTCACTTCGACGAGATCTACCTGACCCTGGAAGAACTGGGACTGCTGGATAAGGCCACCTGCATCAGCCGCTGCGGGTTGGAGGGAGAGACGGTGGTGCAAGATTTGCGGCAGCTCAAGGGGCGGCCTTTGCCCTACCTCTCCATGATCATCATTAAAAAGAAAGGCAGAGGCTACTGAATGGCGCTCCCTAAGACCCTGGGAGGCCGGGGGCGGTGGCTGCTCCTCTTGGTCCCCCTGCTGCTTCTGGCCGTGTACCTCTTGGGCCTGGGACCTGGGGGAGCGCCGCACCTCACCGCCAAGAAGTTCTACCGCCAACTGGCCTCGCCGCTCCTGCGGCTCCTCGTCTATATGGGGGTGGGTCTGCTGGTGGGCCAGGCCATCGAATCCTTGGGCTGGGCCGCCAAGCTGGGAGGCTGGGCCAAGCCGCTGCTAGGCTGGGGGCACCTAAAAAAGGAAAGCGGGGCCAGCTTCACCGCGGCGTTTTTCTCCGGGATCCTGGCCAATACCATGCTCATGACCTTTTACCAGGAGGGCAAAATCAGCCGCCGGGAGATGACCCTGACCTACTTGATCAACAACGGCCTGCCGGTTTACCTGCTGCACCTGCCCACCACCTTCTTCATTATTTTGCCCCTGACCCGGGAGGCGGGCCTCATTTATTTGGGGCTCACCCTGGCCGGGGCCCTGCTCCGGAGCGCGGCCCTGTTGGCGTATGCCCGCGGGCACCTGCCCGGGGATGCAGGCCCGGAAAACGCAGAAATGGTGGCCGCCCCGGCCCGGAAGGAAAAATTACTTAACGAAATCTGGCGGAAATTTACCCAGCGCTTTGCTCGCGTGATCCTCTACACCTTGCCCATCTATATTCTCATCTTTGTGGTTAATGACTGGGGTCTTTTCCAGTGGCTCCGGCAGGCGGCGGCCTCCCACGTGGCCGTGAGCTTCCTGCCGGTGGAGGCCGCCAGCGTAGTGATCTTCAGCGTGGCCGCGGAATTTACTTCGGGAATGGCCGCGGCCGGGGCCTTTTTGCAGGCCGGGGCCCTGACGGTGCAGCAGACGGTGATAGCCCTGGTCCTGGGAAACATCGTGGCCACGCCGATCAGGACCTTGCGCCACCAGCTCCCTTCCCATGCCGGGATTTTTTCTCCCAAGCTGGGAACCGAGCTGTTAATCCTGAGCCAGGGCGTAAGACTCCTGAGCCTGATCCTGGTGACCATTCCCTACGGCATCTGGGGATGAAAATATCAAGACGGGAATATTGCAAGATTGACGAGATTCTTCACTGCGCCACGCTCAGTTCAGAATGATATAAAAAGGTGCAGAGGTGATACCCAAACCTTGAAAGGCAGCCATATTACAGATAGGTATTCATCGGGCGAGGGTTTAGGCAGGCCGCCCCGGCCCCGAAAAGAGTTGCGCCAGGGGTTTTCCACCGGCACCGCGGCCGCGGCCGCGGCCCAGGGAGCCTTGTGGGAACTGCTTAACCTCCCTTGCCCGGAGAAGGTGGAAGTCCCCTTGCCCGGCGGCGGCCGCCTCACCATTCCTTTGCACCGGCACCGCGGGAACGGCAAGCAAGGCGAAGCGGTGGTGATCAAGGATGCGGGCGATGATCCTGACGCCACCCATGGCGCAGAAATCGGGGCCCGGGTCCGGCGGCTCCCGGCACTTGCAGGGACAGAAGAGATCGTCTTCCTGGGAGGAGAGGGGGTGGGCCGGGTAACCAAACCCGGGTTGCCCCTGGCGGTGGGTGAACCCGCCATCAACCCCGTGCCTCGGCAGATGATCCGCCACACCCTTTTGCAGGTGTGGGAAAAGGTTTACCCCGGGGAGCCCATGCGCTTAGAAGTGGAAGTATTCGTTCCCCGGGGCGAGGAGATGGCCCGCCATACCCTGAACCCCCGCCTGGGGATCGTGGGCGGCATCTCCATCCTGGGCACCACCGGGTTGGTCCAGCCCTTCTCCCACGAGGCTTATCGGGCTACCATCGTGGCCAGCCTGCGGGTGGCTAAGGCCCTGGGCCTGAGAAAGGTCGTCTTCACGACTGGAGGCAAAAGCGAGGCGCACCTGCGGACGCAACTTCCGGAACTGCCGGCAGAGGCCTTTGTGCAAATGGGCGATTATGTGCGCTTTGCCCTGAAAGTGGCCGGCAATTTGGGCTTTTCTCAGATCACGGCCGCGGCCTTTTTCGGGAAGGCCCTGAAAATCGCCCAGGGTAAAGGCCACACCCATGCCGCCCGGGGTCTGGCTAACTTGGCGGCCCTGGGCCATCTAACCCAGGAAAAGACTGGGGATACGCGGCTGGCCCAGGCGGTCACTCACGCCCACACCGCCCGGCAGGCCCTGGAAATTTTGATCAAGGCCCACGCCGGCCAGGTAGTGGCAGAGGTAGGGGCGCGGATGCTGGCCGCGCTCAGGCGCTATGCCGGGCCTGGCCCCACGGTGTCGGCCGTGATCCTGGATTTTGCCGGCGCGCCTCTCTGGTGGCGCGAAAGCCAGGGGAGCTAGAATCATGATTCCGGTGCAGGTGGTGGGGTTGGGAATGTCTCCTGAGGACCTGTCTCCCAGGGTCCGGGAGATCATCCGGGAGGCCGAAGTCCTGGTGGGGGGCCGCCGCCTTCTCGATTATTTCCCGGAGCATCCTGGGGCGAAAATCCCTTTGGGAAAAGACCTGGAAAGCACCCTGAGGCAAATCCCGGCCCTGGCCGCAGACAAGCGGGTGGTGGTCCTGGCTTCGGGAGACCCCAACTTCTATGGCGTGGGGCCGCTGGTGGTGAAGCTTCTGGGAGCTGATAAGGTGACGATCCACCCCAACATCACCGCGGTCCAGGCGGCCTGCGCCCGCCTTAAGATATCCTGGCAGGATGCCCAGGTGATCAGCCTCCACGGACGCTCCTGGGAGGTGCTGGCGGGGACCTTGAAGCAGGCCGGCAAGTTGATCATCTACACCGATCCGGAGCATCCCCCCGGGGACCTTGCCCGGTTTTTGCGGGAGAGAGGCCAGAGCGGGGCCCGCCTCTGCGTCCTGGAAGACCTGGGCCAAGAGACGGAGCGCCTCACCTGGCTGTCCCCGGAGGAGGCCCAGGCGCGGGACTTTTCCCCTTTAAATATGGTGGTGGTATTGCCTGAGGACCCCGACACCAGGGACCGCCCCCAAGCCACGGCGGGAAACCACCCCCACCCGCCTTCCCCCGGGTTGGCGCCCTTGCATCTGGGGCTGCCGGAAGAGGCCTGGTCGCATCAGGCGGGGCTCATCACCAAACTCGAGGTCCGGGCCGTGGTCCTGGCCAAGCTGGAGCTTCATCCAGGCCAGGTGCTCTGGGATGTGGGCGCGGGCTGCGGTTCGGTTGGCCTGGAGGCCAGTCTCCTGATTCCCGGGGGAAAGATTTTTGCGGTGGAGCAAGATAAGGAGCGCGCCGCCCAGATTGGCGCCAACCGGGACAAGTTCGGGGTGGAAAATCTGGAGGTGGTCTGCGGGCACGCGCCGGAATGCCTGGCGGGCCTTCCCTCACCCCAGCGGGCCTTCATCGGGGGCGGCGGCCAGGATTTAGGGGCCATTTTGCGGGAAGTCATGAAGCGCCTGGGAGAAGGCGGCAGGATCGTGGTCACCGCCACCTTGCTGGAGACCCTGGAGACGGCCCGGGCCGTGCTGGCTCAAGGAGGCTGGGGGGTGGAGGTCACCCAACTCCAGGTGAGCCGTTCTCATCCCCTGGGGACCGGCAGCTATTTGCAGGCCCTGAACCCTGTGTGGATCATTGCCGCCACGCCAGGAGAGCCTGATCGTGGCTAAGCGCCATCCGGTAATCTTTCTGGGGGCCGGTCCGGGAGACCCGGAGCTCATCACCGTCAAAGGGCAAAAGGCCCTGGCCCACTCAGACGTGGTTCTCCATGCCGGCTCCCTGGTATCCGCCGCAATGCTGGACTGGGCCAAACCCGAGGCTGAATTTATAGACACTGCTTCCCTGTCCCTTAAGCAGATCCTGGAAAAAATCATTCAGGCGCAGCGGGCGGGCAAAAGGGTGGTGCGGCTCCACTCCGGCGACCCCGCTCTTTTCAGCGCCATGCAGGAACAATTGGAGCTTTTGGAAAAAGAGGGGATACCCTGCCAGGTGATTCCCGGGGTTACCGCCGCGGCCGCGGCAGCCGCGGCCCTGGCCCAGGAACTCACCCTGCCGGAGGTGACCCAAACGGTCATCCTGACCCGGGCCCCGGGCCGCACCCCAGTGCCGGAGCGGGAAGCCCTCCGCGAGTTGGCCCGGCATGGGGCCACCATGGTTATTTATCTCAGTGTGCAGCTCATCGACCAGGTCGTCTCCGAGCTCATGGAGGCCTATGGCCCGGAGACCCCGGCGGTGGTGGCCTATCGGGTAAGCTGGCCGGACGAGCAGATCATCCGGGGCCACCTGGCCAATATCGCCGCCCTGGTCAAGCAAGCCGGGATCAAGCGCCAGGCCTTGATTCTCGTGGGACCCGCCCTGGCGGCTAAGGAGGGGCTCAAGGCCCGTTCCAAACTCTATGACCCGACCTTCTCCCATGGATTCCGCTCCGGCCCGGCCGATTAAGGTCGTGGCGCTAACTCCTCAGGGGGCGGTCCTGGCCCGGCGGATCTGCCAGGGACTGGCCGGGGCGCGCTGCTGGCTGCCGCAAAGCAGGGCCCAGGCCGGTGACCGGCCTTTTGCCGACCTGCCCGCGGTTTTTCGGGAAGCCTTTGAGAGGCGGGAGAGTCTGGTCTGCGTGATGGCTGCGGGCATCGTGGTCCGGGGCATCGCCCCCTATCTTAAGGGCAAGGACGCGGACCCCGCCGTGGTGGTGGTGGATGAAGCGGGCCGGTATGCCATCAGCCTGGTCTCGGGGCATTTGGGAGGGGCCAATGAGTTGGCCCGGCGGGTCGCTCAGATTCTTAAGGCCACGCCGGTCATTACCACGGCCACCGATGTTCAGGGACTGCCGGCCCTGGATCTGGCCGCCGCCCGCCTGGGACTGGCCATCGAGAACCTCCCTGGAGTCCGGGAGATTCAGATGGCCCTGCTTAGTGGACAGGTTATTAGGGTGGTGGACCCCCAGGGCTACCTGGCGGCGGTGGTGGCGGAAAATCCGAAGTGGTTCATTCAGGAAACCGACCTGGACCCGGCTCTGGGCCAGGAAGGTCCCACGGTCTATGTGGGATTCCGGGAGCGCCCCTGGCCGCCGGAGTGGCTCATTCTCCGGCCCCGGAACCTGGTGGCGGGGATAGGCTGCCATAAGGACACCCCCGGGGAAGAAATTTGCCAATTCCTTAAGGATACTTTTCAACAGAAACAGCTCTCTCTGTTATCCCTGAAGGCCCTGGCCACCATTGCCGCCAAAAAGGAGGAACCCGGGTTAATAGAGGCAGCCGGGAGGCTGGGAGTAGAACTCGTATGGTTTACCGCGGAAGAGTTACAGGAAGTGGCGGTGCCCCATCCGTCGCCGCATGCGGCCCGCCATCTGGGAGTGGACAGCGTCAGCGAAGCCGCGGCCCTGAAGGCCGGGGGGGTGGAGTTGATCGTCCCCAAATGCAAGGCCGCCAATGTCACCCTGGCGGTGGCCCGGGTCGCTTAGCCGCGGTGAGCCTGGGCCCCGGGTTTCCCGCCTACCTGATTCCCCAGGCCCGGGCGGCTCTCGATGAGGCCCAGGTGGTGGTGGGCTACCAGACTTACATCAATCTGGTGCAGCCGCTGCTGACCCACCAGGAGGTGGTGGCCACCGGCATGAAGGACGAAGTCAAGCGCTGCCGCCTGGCCATTGAGCGGGCGAGACAGGGACAGCGGGTGGCCCTGGTGTCCAGCGGGGATGCTGGCATCTATGGCATGGCCGGGTTGGTCCTGGAGATTTGCTCGGCCCAGGGACTCAAGGTCGGCCCCCCGGAGGCGGATGAGGCGGTGGATTTTTACCTGGAGGTGATCCCCGGGGTGCCGGCCCTGGCCGCGGGGGCGGCCCTTTTGGGCGCGCCCCTGATGCACGATTTTGCCGCCATTTCCTTAAGCGACCTCCTGACCCCCTGGGAAATCATCGAACAACGCCTTAAGGCCGCGGCCCAGGCCGACTTTGTCATCATCCTCTATAATCCCCAAAGCAAGAAGCGCCACTGGCAACTGGGGGCGGTGCGGGACCTGCTGCTTAGTTTCAAAGACCCCAGCACCCCGGTGGGCATCGTCAGCCGGGCCATGCGGGAAGGGCAGCAAATTGCCCTCACCACCCTGGCGGCCATGCTGGAGCATCCCGTGGACATGCAGACCGTAATCATTGTGGGCAATTCCCAGACCTATACCTACGGCCCTTACATGATTACGCCCCGGGGCTATCTAAATAAATATCAGGTTGCAGAACCGGGCTGACTACTGACTACTGACTACTGGAACTACTGACTACTGGCTACGACTACTGGCTACTGATAACTAATGGCTACCTCATGAAATACCGTCCCTTAATGATCTTGGGCGCCGGTTCGGACGTGGGCAAAAGCATCATGGTCGCCGGCCTGTGCCGCATCTTCCGCCAGGAAGGCCTCCGGGTGGCCCCCTTCAAGGCCCAAAATATGGCCTTGAACAGCTTCATCACCCCCGAAGGCGGGGAAATGGGACGGGCCCAGGTAGTCCAGGCCCAGGCCGCGGGCCTCACCCCCCATGTGGACATGAACCCCATCCTGCTCAAGCCCAGCAGCGAGGTGGGCTCCCAGGTCATTGTCCACGGCCAGGTTTACGGCAACTTCTCGGCCCAGGAATATTACCGCCACAAACCCCGGCTGGTGCGCAAGGTGATGGAGAGCTTCCGCCGCCTGAGCCGGACTTGCGACCTCATCATCCTGGAGGGGGCCGGCAGCGCCGTGGAACTGAATTTGAAGAAAAATGACCTGGTCAACTTCAACATGGCTAAGAAGGCCGATGCCGCCGTGATTCTGGTGGCCGATATCGACCGGGGCGGGGTGTTTGCCGCCACCATCGGCTCTTTTTATCTCTTGACCCCCAGGGAACGCCGCCTCCTTCACGCTTTTATCATCAACAAGTTCCGGGGAGACGCTGCTTTGTTTCAGGACGGGGTCAAGATTATTGAGGCGCGCACCCGGCGTCCGGTTTTGGGCGTGGTGCCTTATGTGCCGGACCTGGCCCTCCCGGAAGAGGACAGCGTCGCCTTGGGACGCAAGAGGTTTAGAAGTCCCGAACCGGATGCTGCTTGCCGGGTGGGAGTGGTGCGCCTACCCCACATCTCCAATTACACCGACTTTGACCCCCTGGAGCAAGAGCCGGACGTCTCCCTAAAATATCTGGACCATCGGGACGGCCTGGACGGGCTGGATCTCCTCATCCTCCCGGGAACCAAAAATACCATCAGTGACCTCCTCTACCTCAAGGAGACCGGGCTGGCCCAACAGATTCAGGCCTACGCCGAAGGTGGCGGCCATATTGCCGGCATTTGCGGAGGCTATCAGATCTTGGGGCAGGAAGTCCGGGACCCCCTGGGAGTGGAAGGCCCTCCCCGGTCAGAAGCAGGGCTTAACTTGCTGCCCGTAGTGACCACCATGGCCGGAGCCAAAACCACCACCCAGGTCCAGGCCCGGGAGCCGGAAAAGCCGGATGACGGCTCAATCATCGAGGCCTATGAAATCCACATGGGGGTCACTGAGCCGCAAGGGCGGGGCGCGCCCGCTTTCGAAATCATCAGCCGCAGTGGCCAAGCCGTTATGGTGGCGGATGGCTGGGTCAATCCCGATGGGCGCATCTGGGGCACCTATCTTCACGGCCTGTTCGACAACGACGGATTTCGCCAGGCATTCTTACAAGAGCTGATAAGGACGCGCAGGACCACCCCCACTGCCTCCCCTTCCTGGTCTTTTCGCACCTTTCAGGAAGCCCAGTTGGATCGCCTGGCTGACTTGCTGCGGCGTCATCTCGATATGCCCCGGATTTGGGCGATGATCCAAAAATGACGGCTGATGAGCGTTCTTTCTGAAAATACCCCGAAGCATGGCGGCGAGGTCTATCGCCTGGCCCGCACTTTAGGGCTGGCTCTGGGCGACCTCCTGGATTTCTCCGCCAATATCAACCCCCTGGGGTTTCCCCCGGGAATCTTCCCCGCGGTCCGGGAGGCCCTGGGGGAGATCGTTCACTATCCGGACCGCCAGTGCCTGGAACTCGGAGAGGCCCTGGCCGCCTATCATCAGCTAACCCGCCAGGAGATTCTGGCAGGCAATGGCTCCACCGAGCTCATCTATCTGATCGCCCGGGGGCTGAGGCCTCAAAAAGCTCTGATAGTGGCCCCGGCTTTCAGCGAATACGAACAGGCCCTGAAGGTGGCGCAAATTCCGGTGAATTTTCACGTTACCCGGGAGGCTCAGAATTTTACCCTGGAGGGGCCGGTGGGTCCCCAAGGGGCGGACCTGGTCTTTTTGGCCAATCCCGCCAGCCCCAGCGGGGCGTTGCTTTCGCCGGACCGTCTTTTACCCGTGGTGGCCGCCCTGGACGCGGCCGGGGTAAATGTGGTGCTGGATGAGACCTTCGTAGACTTCGTGGAGGAGGCTTCCTTAAAGACTTGCCTGCGTCAGTTTCCCCGCCTGATAATTTTGCGCTCTTATACCAAATTCTTTGGCGTCCCGGGTATCCGTCTGGGATATCTTCTGGCCGCCCCGAATCTCATTAAGCGACTGGCCGCGGTGCAGGAACCCTGGTCGGTGAACACGTTAGCCCAGGTGGTGGGGCGCGCCTGTCTGGCCGAAGTCGAGTTTATGGCCCGGACCCGTACCCTGGTTGTCCAGGAACGGGAATACCTCTTAAAACATCTCAGTGCCATCCCAGGGCTCCTCCCTTTCCCTGGAGCCGTGAATTACCTGCTGGTCAAGCTCACCCGGCCCGGATGGACGGCCGCGAAACTTAATACCGCGCTGCTTAATCATAAAATTATCATTCGCGACGCCAGTAATTTCCTGGGCCTGGACGAACGGTTCTTCCGGATTGCCGTGCGCCGCCGGGAAGAAAACGACCGGCTCTTGAGGGCTCTGGAGCATTGTCTGAAGACGGAGTGAATCTTGAGGCTGGCCTTTCCCTTTCTCGTCGGTTACCTCCTGGACCTGCTGCTGGGGGACCCGCCTCACTGGCCCCACCCCATCCGGTTCATGGGCCGCATCATTAAATACTGGGAATCGATCCTGTACCGGCCCCGGGGGGCGGCGGGAGCGCTTTTCTGGCTGGCGGTCATGGGGACCACCCTGGCCGCGGTCCTGGCGGTGCTGGGGGCGCTGGCTCTACTTCCCCACCTGGCCGGGGCCGCGGGTCTCGCCTACCTTATTTACGCGGGTCTGGCCACCCGCAGCTTACACCTGGAAAGCCGCTCAGTAGAGGAGGCCCTGGCCCAAGGGAACTTGGCTGCGGCCAGGGCTCGTCTGGCCCTGATCGTCGGCCGGGACACGGCTCACCTCTCTGAAGAAGAGATTCGCCGGGCAGTCATTGAGACCGTGGCGGAGAATCTCACCGACGGGGTGGTGAGCCCCATGTTTTTCCTGATGCTCCTGGGTCTGCCGGGGCTTTATCTTTACAAAGCCGTAAATACCATGGACAGCATGGTGGGGTACAAAAATTCCCGTTACGGAAAGTTCGGCAAGGTGGCGGCTCGGGCAGACGACGCCCTCAACTTCCTCCCAGCCCGCTTAACGGCGCTCCTCATGGTCCTGGTGGCCGCCGCAGTGGGTCTTAAGGGGCCGGAAGCCTGGCGCATCCTCAAACGGGACGCCAGAAACGCCAGCAGCCCCAACGCCGGCTGGCCCGAAGCCGCCATGGCCGGGGCCCTAAGGGTGCGCCTGGGGGGGCCCAGCACCTACTTCGGCCAGGTGGTAAATAAACCCTTTATCGGCGACCCCACCCAGCCCCTAGAGGCCAACCGGTATAGCCAGGCCGTGCGCCTCCTGTACGCCACCTCTCTCCTGATGGCCTCCATAACTTTTCTTACGCTGCTGCTCACCGGCGCCGGAGTCTGGGGCTTGCTGGTCCTGTTAATTTGAATTGGTGGGGTGAACCCCACCAGTGCGTTGTCGATAAGACCCGCCAGGTTGCCGCCTAATTTGAGACTGTTGCAATTAGTTTTTGAGAGAGGGTGCCAGGGGCCGACGGCCCCTGCCCCCTCTCCCAGACCCTCTCCCCCAACCCCTTAATATTATTTAAGGAAATCGAGGCCTTAAGGCCTCGATTGCCAAAGTCTCAAGGGGGGTTGGGAGGGGAGTTTGAGGGGAGGGCGGGGGGCCTGCGGTCCCCCGGTCCTCCCCTCAAAAGACTTTCGCAACAATCTCAATTTCGCTTCAGACCGTCTGGCCCAAAAGGAGCCGCAGATGTTGCTCCACACAATTCGCCAACGCGGTGAAGTTGTAACCCCCTTCCAACACGGTGACAACCCGACCGCCTGCGGTTTCCCTGGCCAGTTTCAATAATAAACGCCCCATTTCCCCGTAACCTTTCCGGGTAAGTTTTTGCAGCGACATGCGGTCGAAGCGGTGCGCATCGAACCCCGCGGAAATCAAGAGAAACTGAGGGGAAAATTTCCTGAGGAGCGGGAGTCCCTCCTCCACCAGGGCCTTCAGATACTCCTCATCGCCGCTATCGGAAGGCAGCGGCAAATTCAGAGTAAAACCCTGGCCCGGGCCGTTTCCCTGCTCCTGCGCAAACCCCGTGCCGGGAAACAGGTGCGTGGGGTCCTCGTGCAAAGAGAGGTAAAAGACCCGAGGGTCGGCCTCGAACAGATGTTGGGTACCATTGCCGTGATGGGCATCCCAATCCACGATAGCCACCCGCTCCAGGCCAAAGTGCTCCAAAAGATAAACCGCACCAATGGCCACATTGTTAAAGAAGCAAAAGCCCAGGGCCTGGTCCCGCTCTGCGTGGTGCCCAGGAGGCCGCACCGCGGCGAAGGCGTTTTTCACCACGCCTCCCATAACCGCATCCACCGCGGCCATTACGCCTCCCACGGCCAGCCGGGCGATGTCATAAGATGCCGGGCAGATGCCGCAATCCATCGTATGAAAAAAATGCTCTTTTCTAGCGCAGGCCGTCTGGAACCTTCGGATATACGTGGTTTCATGCACTCTCTTAAGCCATTCCATGGGCGCCTCATAGGGCTTAAGGGGCAACAACTCCTCTATGAGCTTGGTCTTATAGAGACGCGTCTGGATAGCTTCCAGCCGCGCCGGACGCTCGGGGTTCCACGGTCCGGGGTCATGCAGCAAGTATCGGTCATCATAAACGTAGCCGGTGCGCAGGCTCATCTCTCTCTCCTAGTGTCTCTGTCACCCAACCGGGTGGGCTCATCCAGCTCAAGATTTCTTGACTCTGCTGACTCCGGGGCTAAGGTGGGGTTCTCGGCGGGGAAAAACGCAGTCCTAGAAGCTGGTTCAAAACCTGCCTTCGCAAGGAAAGGTCATTCTGAACGCAGCTAATAATCTCGTATTTTAAACAGGTTGAGCTCCTTCCCTTCATTCGGGATGACAGGATCAATCAGTTTTGAAATAAATTGTAATCCCTTTATGGGAGGTTCAGCAATAATATTCCCTGCATGCAGCAGGTGGAGAGAAAAAATTTCGGAAAAAAAGCGAACCACGATGAATGGCCAAGAAAGAGGGCCAGAAGGGGCTGCCTAGAGGAATAGCCATCGACTTACTTATAGCAGCCAAGATTAAAACCGAGAATCAATTTCCAGGTTCATTAACTCATTCTGACGACTATCCCCTCCATGGATACGTCAAATTGATGAACTTTAATCCTTTCATCTTTGAGATATGAAAAACATATCATGATTTATTAAAAATATTATTATGTTTTGATAGATAGCAGTGATTAGCTATATACTCTCGGGGACTATTTCAGATTTTGAAGCAGTTTGATCCTTTATAAATTCATCAGCACTGTAATAAGGGTCTGCTTCCACATTAAGCTTGAATAATTTGGCTTCCAGTAACGCATCAAGTTGTATTTCTCCGGCAAGAATTTTTAAAAAATCAGCTCCATTCATTAGAATAGTTCTCTTCTGAGCATTTTGTTTCATTAAAATGGGTACGTTTGGCGACCATCCATTTATAGAAAAGAAAAGCCCCATTGTCTGATAACCTGATAAATTGACTTGTTCAGTCAAACCAGCAAGTTCTCGACCATCTGCAAGCTTTTCTCTCCAACGACATTCCACAATATAATGCCATCCTTTAAATTCGAAAGCCCCATCTATTTGCTCAGCCCCAGCGTTTCTAGTAAAACTCTTTTTCATTCGAATTCCATAAAATTCAAAAGTATCCTTCATCAAACCCTGTAACATAAACCCTCTTTTCTGATGGTCAGCTAAGGCACACAATTCTCTATATCGTTCGAGGAGTAAATCTCTTGGATAATTAGATTTTGGGGCTAAGAAAGGATCAAGTTCTCTTAATTTATTTGTAAGTCTCAAATAAATAGCTGAATCTTTACGTCTTACCATCCCCACATATTCAATTTTGCCTTTTAATACATATTTAAAATGCGGAGTCTCTTTGAAAGGTGGCCGATGTTTGTAATCGTATTTATCTACAAATTCAGCATGTGCATTCTCAATTCCATATTTTCCCCAAGCATATAACATTGCCCTTATCTGATTTAAATACTTTCTTCTTACATTTGGAAACTGGTTTACTATTATTCCAGTCACTTCCTGCCTTCTATCTTGTCCCCTGAGCCAGACCTTTTTAAGATTAATTTCAAAACCATTGTCTTTTATTACCTGTTTTAATTCATCACCAGGTTCAATTTGTCCCAATTCATTTGGTGAGGCTATGCCAGAGGGAAACTTTTTAAGTGTAGTTGAAAAAGTAATGTCATCTGCATATCTTGAATATGTACATCTATACTTAGATGCAAGCTTCTGTAATTGACTATCAAGCTTGCCACAGATCATATTAGAAATGATAGGAGAGGTTGGGGCACCCTGGGGTAATTCTCGATTATAACAACATATATGAGCTAATACAGTTGAGACCTTTCGGGGAAGATTATATGGTTTATTCATGAACATTCCCCGGACTCTACCAAAATTAATTGTCGGAAAGAAATCTTTAAGGTCTATATTAAAAACATATTTCTTTCCGATATGTTTTGTAGCATTAGTCACAACACTTCGTTTATTTACGAAACCATGTACTGAAGGTTTAGGATTATAGACAGCTTGTAACGCCTGGTTTAATTTTTGTTGCAGAATTTTGATATTAGGAGAGGGCGCAGAGATTTTACGGGTTTTTCCGTTTTTCTTTTTGACCTCAAAACTTGAATATCTTCGTTTTGGATTTGTACGATAGACAAAATAAATGAGATTATTGTATGTTACATCTAGGAGGTTCGCTATATCCTTATTTGTTTTAAGGCCAAAAAACTTTTCTCTTAATTCTTTTGGTTCGTCTGAGAGATAAAGGCTCATTTCTATGTTCGATTATCAAAAGGCTTAAAGGGGGAAGAAATTGCAGTAGAATTTAGCTTTTCCGCACGTGGCCCACTGAGCAAAGAGCTAAAGCCCAACGCGGGTGTAGAGCTAACCTTTACGATAATCACCGCTGGATCAGCGGCAAAAATGAATTCTACATGCAACTTCCTCCCCATTTATCTAATTATCAAAAAAATAAATATATATCAATTATATATTGGCCATATACCGACCGGCAGCCCCTGCCCACCCGGCTTGGGAGAGTTGTCAGCGCTTCAAAGTTAACAAAGCCCGGCTTGAAGATGTTTCTGGCTTGCAAGCTGTTTCGGCCAATGAATTTTTGGGCAAATTGTCTTTTCGGCTATTTTTATGCTAACCGATCGCTAACTTGCCACTGTACGTAATAAAAAGGTGATTGACGGGAGATAGTTTCCGAGGTCATCATCTGCCTGTTTTTTCTAAGGAAAAGGAGGTAGCGATGGCCATTGAGCAGGTTCCTCAAGAGAAATTCCAAGACCGCCAGCCGTTCAACCCACCCGAGAGTCCGTCCCAAGTCACGGACGAGTTAAACCCCAGTCTCCAGAATTACCTGATTGAAAAGTGCTTAAAGCAACTGGTTAAAAGGGGGCTGTTTGGGCGGCCGTTAATCAAAGACTATTTGGACGACCAGAAACGGCGCAATTGCCGGCCCAACACCATCCGCAGCTACTTTATGACGTTGATGCTCTTTCTGTCTTACCTGAAGGAGAGGGGTAGGACCTCCCTGGAAACCATTACCAGAGAGGATGTGAGCAGCTTTATCGAGCACGAGCAGGATCGGGGTATGCAGCCCAACACCGTTTCCACCAGGTTGCGGCTCCTCTATGCCTTTCTTCGGTTTCTGCTGGATCGGGAGGTAGCGCATCCCGATCTCCTGAAACGCAAGCTGCGGGTCAAGGTGCCGGAGGCGCTGCCCCGGGCCATGGACCCGGAGGATGTTCAGGAACTCCTGGCCGTTATTAAACAGTCCCGTGATCGAGCCATGGTTCTGGTGTTGCTCCGGACCGGGATGCGAATCGGAGAACTGCTGGCAACCAGGATGAGTGAGGTGAACCTCAGGGAGAAGCAGATCATCATTATGGAAGCCCAGAAGACGCGAGTGGGCCGGGTGGCCTACTTAAGTGAGGACGCTTGTAAGGCCTTAACGGTGTGGTTGAACCAGAGAGACCCGGCTAAGGAGCGTCTGTTCTACGGCCAGGGACGGCCGCGCTTGAGTTACACCGCGGTCCGGGTGAGGTTCGCCAAATATCTGGAAGAAGCCGGCCTGGCGCACAAGGGCTATAGCCTGCATTGTCTCCGGCACACCTGTGCCACCGAGCTGTTAAACGCCGGTATGCGCCTGGAGTGTCTGCAGCAGCTCCTGGGGCACAGCAGTATCGAGATGACCCGGCGCTATGCCAGGTTGACGGACAACACCCGCCGGGAAGAATACTTCCGGGCGATGGCGATCATCGAACAGGGAGAATCCCATGGCCATTACCAGCGCCATCCTGAACTACCGCCGGTTCTTGAAGAGAAGGAACTATTCCGGCCATACCATTAAGAACTATATGCACACGCTGAAGCAGTTTGTGCTCTGGGTGGATGTCCCTATCGAGGAAGTTAACCATAAAAAGCTGCTGGCTTACCTCGATCACCTGCTGGATAGAGGGCTTAAGCCCAAAACCATCAACTGCCATCTGGACAGCATCCGGGGATTTTACCACTACCTCATTGAAGAAGAGCAGGTGGCGATGGTCAATCCGGTGAAACGTGGCTACACCCTGCGGTTGTCCCGGCCATTGCCCCGCCATCTGCGAGATGAAGAGGTGGGCAGGCTCTTACAGGTTATCCATGACCGCCGGGACCGGGCCATGGTCATGCTGATGCTCAGATGCGGCTTGCGGGTGGAGGAGGTGTCCCGGCTAAAGCTGGCCGCCCTGGACTTGCGGCGCCGTCAAGCCTTCGTCCATCAGGGTAAGGGCGCCAAAGACCGGGTGGTGTACCTGAGCGACGACGCCCATGAGGCCCTGGTCCAGTATCTCCGGGTGAGGCCGGCGAACCGAGTTAGGGAGGTCTTCCTGGTAGATAAGGGCAGATGGAGAGGTAAAGCCATCTCGGTGCGGGGGATCCAAAAACGTCTGGAGCATTACGCCCGTCAGGCGAGGCTCAAGGTGTCGTGCCACCAGCTCCGGCACACCATGGCCACCCAACTCCTCAATGCCGACGCCGCCCTGGTGACCATCCAGGATCTCCTGGGGCACACCCGCATCAAAACCACTCAGCGGTACTGCCGGGTATCCAATCTCAAGGTACAGCGGGACTATCACCAGGCCATGGCAGTGGTTCTGCAGAGGACTGGATGAGCCCAGCCCATGCAAAAACTCAAGTCTTTGCATCGAACCGGCAGGGGGCGCCTGCTCCGACGAGCAAGTTAGGGCCCATTCTCGCAGGCGCCCCCTGCCTCCGTTATCCAGGAAAGGAGGGCTCCATCAAAAATCCCTTGACATGAAGAAAATGATGCGACAGAAAAGTAGTACCTAACCCACCGCAATCTATAGAAAAAACAGGATCTATTACGTACAGCTTGCCAATATCAGCAGACTTCAGAAAGTTTTTATATCAACCCCATAAGCTTTATTATTACACCTTACCTGATACGGCCCAGGATTTTCTCTCGCAACTCCCGTGCCGCGGCAGTAATGTCCTCCGCCGCGGTAACTGCGGTCATGACCGCCGGGTGTCTGGCGCCGCGGCTCACTACCTGGTGAATATTGGCACTGCTGATGCCGCCCATGGTAGTCCAGGGGATTCGCAGACTCGGCGCAATCCGGTCCAGGGCCTCGAGGCCCAGCGGGGCCATGGGAGTTAACTTTGTCTGGGTGGCAAAGATGGGGCCAATGTTGATGTAGCTCGCTCCGGCCTCCTGGGCAGCCAGGGCTTCCTCCAGAGAATGGGTGGAGGCGCCAATAATCAGTTCCGGCGCGATCCTCCGCACGACGCTGATGGGCAGGTCGTCCTGTCCGAGATGCACCCCATCCGCGCCGGCTGCCAGCGCCAGGTCAACCCGGTCATTTACCATAAATAAAGCCCCCGCTTCCGCAGTCTGGCGCCTGAACTCCACCGCCAGCTGATAGAGCCGGCGGTCGTTCAAGTCTTTCTCCCGCAACTGCACGAGGCGCACGCCGGCTGCCAGGACCTGGGCTAAAACTTCCAGCGCGGCTCTACCCGAACAAAAGGCCCCGGTAATGACGACGTAGAGATCGGTTTTGGCAAAAGCCGCCATCCGTTCTGCGTGGCTCATCAGCCGCCTCCGACGATGCCCACGAGTTCCAGGACATCGCCCTCCAGGAGAGCCGTCTTGCGGAAGGCGGGGGCAGGCACGATCTGGGCGTTCCGCTCCACCACGGTGGCCGCGGGGTTGAGACCCAGTTCTTCCAGCAGACCCAGAACAGTTCTGGCCGTCACCTCTATATGCTCTCCGTTGATGGTTAGTCTCATGCAAGAGTCTCCTTTTCAAGGCAAGGGGGACTGGCGCATTGAGTCGGGCCTCAGGGAAGGCCCGGCAAAAGGTTCTGGAGGCCACGACTCCAGTTCCTTCAAAAAGCCCAAAGCAGTTTACTCCGATTCAAGGCATGGGGACGCTACTCCAGGAAACCCGTCAGGGGCGAAGAGGCTGCGGCGGTCTCCCGCAACGGTCCCAGTCCGGCCAGGAAGGCCATGCGGCCGGCCTGCACCGCCAAGGCGAACGCGGCCGCCATGGCCCCATGATCGTGGGCGTCGGCCAGGGCCGTATTCACCAGCACCGCGTCAGCGCCCAACTCCATGGCCTCAGCCGCGTGCGAGGGGGCGCCCAGGCCGGCGTCCACCACCACGGGCACTTTTGCCTGTTCAATGATGATCCGGATCATGTCCCGGGTCCGCAGCCCCCGATTACTGCCAATGGGCGCGCCCAGGGGCATGACCGCGGCGGTGCCCGCCTCTTCCAGGCGCTTGGCCAGAATGGGATCGGCCTGAATGTAAGGCAGGACCACGAATCCTTCCTTGATGAGCCTTTCCGCGGCCTTGAGGGTTTCCAGGGGGTCCGGGAGAAGATACCTGGGCTCCGGGGTGAGCTCCAGCTTCACCCAGGGCTCCAGCCCCATGGCCCGGGCCAACCTTGCCAGGCGAACGGCCTCGTCCGCGGTGCGCGCCCCCGAAGTGTTCGGCAAGATGAGGTGCTTGGCAGGGTCCAGCACCGAGAGGATAGAGTCATCCTGCCGGCGGGAAAGGTCAACCCGCCGCAGCGCTACGGTCACAATCTCCGCTCTTGAGCTTTGCAGCGCGGTGCGCAGGGCCTCGGCTGACGGGAACTTGCCCGTGCCCACCATGAGTCGCGAGGTGAAACTGCGGCCGGCAATTACTAAGGGATCATTCTTCATCAGGTCACCATCTGGGCCCTTGGCCATCGGCAGGCGACGCGGCGTCTCTGAGGCGGTATGGTTTCGCACTCCTGTTCTGGGCCACACTTTCGGTCTGGTGAGCTAGGTTCTACTGCTTCGTGGTTCAATCCCGGTGATGCTGGGGTTCTTACCACACAACGCACAGTCCGGCACCCAGGTTCTTTCCATGGAATGAAACCGTCCCTTTAGTCCGTCAAAGGTCAGGAACCGGCGCGCCAGGTCCGAGCCCCGGCCCAGCAGCAGCTTCAAGGCCTCGAGGGCCTGGAGACAGCCCATCGCCCCCGCCACCGCGCCCAGGATTCCCACCTGGCGGCTGCTGGGAACTGCTCCCTCGGGCGGCGGCGCCGGCATGAGACACCGGTAACACGGATTTCCTGAACCTGGAATTACTGCCAGGAGCTGTCCCTGAAAGGCAGTGGCCGCGGCGGACACCAGGGGAATCTTTTCTAACCAGCAGCAGTCTGCCACCAGAAACCGGGTGGGGAAGTTGTCGCTGGCGTCCAGCACCACCTCATATCCCCTGAGAACGTCCCGGATGTTGGCCGCATCCAGCCGCAGGCCGTAAGTCTCCACGCGGCACTGGGGATTCAGCGCCCCCAGGGCTTCCCTGGCCGACTCCACCTTCCGCCGTCCCAGGTCAGCCACCTGGTGGAGAATCTGCCGTTGCAGGTCGGAAAGCTCCACCACGTCGCCATCGACAATGCCGAGCTGCCCCACGCCCGCCGCGGCCAGATACAGGAGCGCGGCCGAACCGATGCCGCCGGCCCCCACCACCAACACCCGACTGGCGCGCAACCGCCGCTGCCCCGGCCAGCCCACTTCCGCCAGCAGCACGTTCCGGGAATAACGCCGGATCTCTTCTTCGGAAAAGTCAGAGATCACTGGGCCGACCTCCGCATCTGACCTTCACCGGTTATCCTTCTTTCCAGGGGGGTCGGCCGGTCAACTTAACTGAGCATCCAAACCTTGCCGAGGCGACCCCCATCAAAAAGATCTGATGCTCAGTAAAGCAGTGCTAAAGAGATTTTATTTCTTGTTGGGGAAATTGGCTACTTTTCCTTTCCTTCTTTCCCGATAATTCTTGATGGCCAGGGCCAGGGCTTCCGCCCCCAGGTTGGAGCAGTGCATCTTGTTCTGGGGCAGGCCGCCCAGAACTTCGGCCACCGCCTTGTTGGTGATCCGTTGGGCCTCCTCCAGTTTCTTGCCCTTGGCCATCTCGCTCACCATGCTGGAGACCGCGATGGCGGCCACGCAGCCAAAGGTCTGGAACTTGACGTCCTCCAGGCGATTGTCTTTCACCTTGATATAGAAGGTCATCATGTCCCCGCAGACGGGGTTGCCCACTTCGCCGATGCCATCCGCATCCTCGATGACCCCGGCATTTCTCGGGTTGGTAAAATGGTCCATCACGGTTGCTGAATACATGTTATTCTCCTTGCCCTTCACCTTGGGCTTTATATCTTTTAACCAGATCGGCCAGGGTAATGGATTTAAGTTGGGCAAACATGGCCTGGGCCGCCTCCTTCCAGAGAGGACGGGTGATGCAGGTCTCGGAGCGCTGACACACTGAGGCGTTGTCCGAGCACTCCACGAAGCTGGCGCCCTCTTCCAGCAGGGCCACGATCTCTCCCACGGTAATCTCCTCCGGCGGCTTCGCCAGGATATGTCCTCCCTTGGGGCCGCGCACACTCTTCACATACTGGGCCTTTTTCAGGGGAATGATGATCTGCTCCAGGTATTTCACCGAAATCCCCTGGCGTTTGGCCACATGCGCCAGATGAATGGGCCCATTGTCACCATGCAGCGCTATATCCAGCATGAGCCGGGTGCCGTAGCGACTTTTGGTGGAAAGTTTCATCTTTTATCCTCCCACCGCCGCGGCCATCTTTTTGCGCCACACCGGGGAGAAGGAACGCAGCTTTTCCACGGCCGGGGGCAGCTGCTCCAGGACGTAGTGGATGTCGTCTTCCTGGTTGGTGCGATCCAGCGTGAAGACCAGGGACCCCTGGGCCAGCGCCGGGGGCATCCCGATGGCGCACAGAACCGGTGAGGTCTTCAGGGCCTTGGAGGCGCAGGCCGAACCCGTATTGCCATAAATCCCCTGGCGGCTCAACATGAAAAGCAGCGCCTCGCCTTCAATACCCTCGATGCAAAAACTGGCGTGGCCCGGAAGCCTCTTCTCCGGATGCCCTGTATAAATCACGTCGGTAAGGCGTTCTTTCACTCCCGCCACCAGGAGATCCCTAAGCCGGGCCAGGTACGGGGCCCGGGTGGCCAATTCCCCTTGGGCCAGCTCGGCTGCCTTCCCCAGCCCCACGATGCCGGGCATGTTCTCGGTGCCGCCCCGGCGCCCGTCTTCCTGGATGCCGCCGTGAATCTGAGGCACCAGGCGCAGCCGTTTGCGAAAATACAAGGCGCCAATGCCCTTGGGGGCGCCCAGGGCAGGGCCGGAGAGAGTCAGCAAGTCCACCCCCAGGTCGTTAACCTCCAGAGGTACGCTACCCACCGTGGCCACGGCATCGGTATGGAAGAGGACCCCCTGGGCCCGGCAGACCTCCGCCAGCTCGGCGATGGGCTGAATCGTGCCGATCTCATTGCTGCCATGCATGATGGAAACCAGCACCGTGGCCGGGGTAAGGCATTTTTGCAGACGCTCCGGGTCCACCAGGCCAGAAAATTTTTCCACGGGCAAAAAGGTTACCTCAAAGTCGTGGAACTTTTCCAGGAACCTGGCGGCATTGAGCACGGAATGATGCTCGATGCCTGACACAATCAGGTGCCGGCCCTTCTTGAGATTCGCCAGGGCCGCGCCTTTGATGGCCAGATTATTGGCTTCCGCGCCGGAAGAAGTAAAAACGATCTCGTTCCTTTGGGCCCCGATGAGCCCGGCCACCTTGGCCCGTTGCTCCTCTAGGACCTCCTTGGTTTCGGACCCCAGGTCGTACACTGCCGAAGGGTTCCCAAAACGTTGGGTAAAATAAGGAAGCATGGCCTCCAAAACTTCCGGGCGCACCGGCGTGGCCGCAGCATGATCCATATATACACGCTTCATGATGATCTCCTCAGGAAACCTTTCTGATGTAGAGCTTATAGCATTCATTGCAATCATCTTCGCAAATGCCCACGAACTCCTGCCCGTGCTTGGCGCACCAGGCGGGAATGTCTTCCAGGGCCCCGTCATAGTCGGTCAAGATTTCCAGGACCTGCCCCTTTTTTAAGTCCTTGATCAACTCCATGGGCTCCAGCAGATGTATGGGGCACACCCGGTAGACCAGATCAGCCGTGGCATCGGCTTTACACTCATTTATGAACTTCATTTTCGGCCTCCAAGGATCTGGTTCCAGAAAAGAACCAATCCTTTATCTATCTTATTAATATATATTATCTAAGTATACTTATAATCATCTGTGGCCCTCTGTCAAGGGGAAAAATTAAAAAAATCTTCAGGGGCTATAAGGCGGAGAACCGTGGGGGGTCGCCCTGGAGCTGGGCGCTTCTTTTCCACCCGAATTCAAGTAAGGCGAATCCGGAATTTCTCTACGAAATGGTGGGGGTGGTAAGACATCTTGGCGGTTCTCAGGCCCGGCTCTCCCAGATCCTGTTCACGATTGATGAAAGCCACTTGGGCCCAGGCGTGCTCACAAAATTGCTGATTGATGGCGGCATATAGCCCGCGAATCTCGGGATTGGCCTTTTCCAGGTGAATTACGGCCGTTTCTCCATTGAGCGGCTCTCCCAGGGTAAAGGCCTCCACCTGGTCGTGGAGGAGAATTACTCCGCCTTGAAGGTTCAGGGCCTGGAAATTTTTCAGCGCTTCCTCCACGGCCTCCCATTCCCCCATCAGGCCCAGGTCTTCCTCGCAGCGGCGTATCTGGCACCATTGCTGGGCCAGCTTCAGGCACTGGGCCAGGTGTCTTTCCTCAAAAGGCTCGTAGTTATAAGCATAGGAGCGCTTGAAACTATTGAGGTGGTTGCGCTTGGCATGGTATTCACCCCCGGCCAGGTGCATGAGGTCTTCAGCCCGATAGACATAATCGGAGTGATCTCTCACCGGCTCAACTAAAAATCCCGCAGCCCCGGCCAATTCTGATACCAACCGCTCATCGGCGCGCTCCAGGCGGGGGTCTGCTTCTCCCTGCTCTCTAAGCCATTGAAGGAGTTTCCGGCTCACTTCCACCCTAAGGGGAGGACCGACGGGCGGAAGCGCCCACCTGCCGTTGGCAGAATTACTGATCACCAGCAGCCAGTCTCCCTCCAGAGACCATTCAAAGCCATAAAAGGATTTCCAGATAAACAGGTTGGTAAACGTCAACTCCGAGGTCTCCGGTTGATAACCCCAGAGAAGGTTTTTGATGACTTCCCTGTCGGCCAACTCCAGAGGCTTGAACTGCGGAAACGCCGGAAGCTTTGCCATGCCCTGAACTCCTCTCGGTCCGTGAACTAAAATAAAGATAATTCTTTCCCTGGCCCTGAAAAGGCCGGTCCCCGCCAAGAGATGACGGCCCAGCGCCAGGCACGAAAGTCAAGTTCGCCAGCGAAGCCGGCGATCAAGGCCCCCAGGCCATCTGGGTTCGGGTTATCGATTGACCTATAAGAACTGGAGCCAGGAGCAAGCCAGGCAGGAGCCTCCGTCCCCAGACTTTCCCCTATTTATGCCTCACCTTTGCGCCAGCGCCCAGATGATTTCGTAAGTTACCGGAACGCTGCCGTTGTGGGCATAATTGGCCCCATAAGCGTCAATCATGGCTTTCAGCAGGCGGGGGGTAAAAGGCCGGGGCTGGGGGTTGGTGGCGCCGGTGGCCTGAAGGGATGACAGGAATTGCCGCACCGTGGCATAATCCACAGTTTTCAGCTGCTGGGCCAGCTGGATCTGGGGAAACCCGGCCCGGCTCAGGAGCCCGTGCCAGGTCTCCACTGCCCAAAAGTCCTGTGCGGCGATCTCCGGAACTGTTGCCAGATTCAAGGCATGGGCGGCCTGCCTCAGGGAAGCCCTCAGTTCCTGGAAGGTCAGGGGCCCCAAGGTGGAAAAGGCCAGGAGCCCCCCGGGCTTGAGGCACTGAAAATAAGCTGCCAGAGTGGCCTCGGGCAGGGTGAGCCACTGGAAAGTGGCATTGGAGATGATCAAATCAAAGGAGCCGCGGCCAAAGGACTCGCCGTCCGCCACCACCCAGGTCACCCTCGGGTCTGGCCCCAAGCGCCGCCGGGCCACTTCCAGCAAGGCCACGTCCAGATCCAGCGCCACCAGCCGGGCCTTGGCATTAAGTGCGCGCAATTGCTGGGTGAGATAGCCGGTGCCGCAGCCGATCTCCAGGATGCAGGAGACCTGGGATACCCAATCCCTGGTGCGGGCCAGCAGCTCCTGGGCCATAAAGCGTTGGGTGTCGGCATGCCGGTCATAAGAGCCGGCCCGCCGGGCGAAATTGCGTCGAATGCCTTGCTTAATATCCATTAAAGCCTCTGGAGATTTGGTTTTTGGGGGATGGGGCTAAGGGCCACAGGCCCCCTTACAATCCTCCCCCAAACCCCCACCCCCAATCCCTTAAGTTTAATCTTGGGCCGGAGGAGGCGGGGCCTAAGGCCCCGCCTCCTCCGGCCAACTTAAGCGGGTTGGGTGGGGGGTAGGTCATTTGCGCTAGCAAATGACCCGTATCATAAAAATGGGCCGAAGGCCCATTCGACCTCAGGTCCCTGGCCCTCCCCCCACAATCACATCCTGCAATATTTCATTAAAGGCCCCGGCCTGGGTCACGAAGGGCAGGTGCCCCGCGCCCTTAACCAGGTAAAACCTGGCCCCCGGAAACCGCTCCTTCAGAAACTGGGCCTGGGCCGGGGGCACGATGCTGTCCTGGTCTCCCTGTATGATTACCGGTGCTCCGGGCACGTGGTCCAATTGTGGCCTCAAATCCTGGCTCAGTAGATAATCCAGTCCCGGCCCCAGGCTCTCCGGATGGGCCGGGGACCCGAAAAGGGCCGCCATCTCGGTACGGAAATCCTCCTCGTCAGGGGCCAGGCAACTGAAGGCAAAATCCTCTAGCACCTTCCGGGGGTTATCCTGGAGGGCCCGGCGCATGGCCCGCACCACGGTGGCCGGCTGCCCCCAAGGGTGGTCCGGGCGCCGGCAAAAGGAAGCGCACGTCCCCACCAGTACCAGGCCTCCCGGTGCGACCTTCATCTGGGCCAGGGCTTCCAGCAGCAACATGCCCCCCAGGGACCAGCCCACCAGCAGGCTCTCCTGAAGAGGCAGTCTTTGCAAATAATCCCTCAGCAAATCAGACTCCCAGGCCGAGATGGTGGGGGTCAGGACCGGCAGCAGGTCCTGAAAGACCTCCACCTGGCGGTGCCAGATGCGCCCATCCGCGCCCCAGCCGTGGATCAGCACCAGGGTCTTCATGGGACCAGGCCCATTTCCCGCGCCAGGCGCACGATGATTTCCCGGGCCCGGGCCACGTCCTCCGGGGAATGGGCCGCACAGAGCGAGAACCTCACCCGGGCCCGGCCCGGAGGCACGGTGGGCGGCCTCAGCGCCACCGCCATCAAGCCCTGCTCCCGCAACCGGCGGGCGAATTCCAGGGTACGGGCATTGTCTCCCACCAGAACCGGCACGATCTGGGTCTCACTCCCCAGGGTATCCAGACCCGCGCCATTGAGGACGCGGCGAAATTCCCCGGCCTCCTTAAGGAGGTAGGCCCGCCGGTCCGGTTCCTGTTCCACGATCTTAAGGGCCTGGCCGATGGCCCCTAAGACCGGGGGCGGCAGCGCGGTGGAATAAATGAACGACCGGGCCCGGTTATGCAGATAGTCTATCAGCCCCCGGTCGCCGGCTACGTAACCCCCCAGGGACCCCAGGGCCTTGGAGAAGGTGCCCATGTGGATGTCCACCCGGGCCGTCAGCCCCAGGGCCTCGGCCAGGCCTGCACCCCGCTCTCCCAGGACCCCGGTGGCGTGAGCTTCATCGATCATCAACCAGGCCCCGTAGCGCTCCTTCAGACCCACCAACTCGGACAAAGGGGTTAGGTCGCCATCCACCGAAAAAACGGAATCGGTGACGATGAGGCGTTTCTTGGCCTCCGTGGCTTTTTGGAGCATTTTCTCCAGGAGGTTCAGGTCCCGGTGGGGAAAGCGCTGCAGGGTGGCACCCGAAAGTTTGATGCCATCAATAATGCTGGCATGGTTGAGCTTGTCGGAGAAAATTACGTCCCCCGGCCCCATCAAGGCAGATATCGTCCCCACGTTGGCCATATAGCCGGTGCTGAAGATTACCGCACTGGCTGTTCCTTTGAACCCGGCCAGTTGCCCTTCCACCGCCTCATGCAAGGCCAGATGGCCCACCACCAGGCGGGAGGCCCCGGCCCCGGTGCCCCAGCGGGCCGCGGCCTCTTGCGCCGCCGCGATGAGGCGGGGGTCCTGGGACAGCCCCAGATAATCATTGGCGGAGAGATTGAGCAGCACCCGGCCGTTTACCCGGACCTTGCCCCCGGGCAGCACCTCTTCCACCACCTGGAGGCGCCGCCGCAAGGCCTGGGCCTCCAAAACCTCCAATTCCTGGGCCAATCGTTTTAACATAGCTCTACCGGGGCAACCCTGCTGGCCCGGCGCAGCGCCAGAAATAGCAACGCCATAAGAGCTAAAGGGCCTACCTGCAATCTGGTCATCTCCGCCAGTATGGGGGCGACCAGGGGCGTGAGCCAGCCCAGAAGGAGAAGGTTTTGCTCCCCAGGCAGCCAACCATTGGTGTATCCCTCCCAGCCCAGCCAGGCCAGGGGCAAGGCCAGGATGGCCAGGTCGTATTCGAAGGCATAAGGCGTAGCCAGGAGAATACCTAAAGTCAAAGCGGCAGCCCGCCAGGTTAAGGTCGCGCCCCGGGCCCAGACCCATGCCACAGCCACGATTACGCCCAGGATTACCACGCCTTGCAGAACATAGGCCACCGGAAATCCCACCCCGGCCAGAAGGGCGCCCATAAAGACCGTGGGCATTTTGGGCCAGGGCGCGGCCCCCATCTCGATCATCTTCCCCGCCAGAGGCAAATTTTCCCAGAAGGCCTCCCAGGTAGCCACCCCCAGCACCAGCAAACTGGCCAGGGCCAGGCCGCAGGCGGAGGCCCCCGCGCCTGCCAGGGCCTTCCAGCGCCGCCCGGCGATCAGGGCTACCGGAATCAGAGCGGCCAGGTGGGGCTTATAACTCAATAACCCCAACAGCAGCCCCCCCAAGAAGGGTCGCCGGTCCACTAACAGCAGCCCCCCGCCCAATAGGGCGGCGGACAGAAAGCCATTTTGGCTGTGAATAAAATTTTGGAAGGTCCCGGGAAAGGCCAGACTTAGCCAGATGGCCACCGGATGAGGGGCGATGCGCCATATCACCCACAGATAGACGGCCAGCGTTAGGGCCAGCCAGGTAATAAGGGCAGGGATATAGGGCAGAGAAGACAGCGGCAGCATCAGCAACAAGAAAGTGGGGGGATAGAGCCAGGGAATGGGAGACAAAGGGGCCCCAATGACGGTTTGCTCCAGGGCCTGCATTTTCGCCAGATTGTAGGCCGCCGCCGGCTCCCCGGCCCGAGCCAGGCTGGAAGCGGTCCAAAAACCCAAAAAGTCGGTGCCCAGAGGTTTACCCATGATGTCCAGAAGCCCCTGCCCCTGCAGCGCCCCCTTCAGGTCCACATAGGCATACACCAGAAGGTAAATGGCCACGATGATTTGAGAGTAGACGGCAAGTCGCCTTCCAGTCAGCCAGGTCATGAATCCCTCTAATAAGAGCGGGGTTTAGCCGGGAGTGAAGCCCTGGCCCTAAGCCGCTCCCGCCAATTTCCTCTAGAGAGCTCTGCGAAATGGGTTCGTGGGGGGAGGGCCAGGGACCTGAGGTCCCTGCCCTCCCCCCCCCCTCCCAACCCGTAGAAGGGGCTGGGGAGGGAGCTGAGGGAGGGATTGTAAGCGGTCTGCGACCCCGGCCCCCTCCCTCAAGATGACTTTTTCAGAGGTCTCCTCTACGCTTCAATCATGCATTCTAAAAAAGCCCGGGCGGCGCAGGCCCGGGAAAGGTTTCGACAAACCTGGTCCATGGCGTTCAAAAAAGTTTGCCTTCCTGAGGGGCTGTCCAGGTCAGCCACCTCCGGCACCCTTCCCAGGACGGCCACCTCCGTGATAGCCTCGATCAGCCCCGGGTTGGTCTCTTCGGCCAGGGAAGGACGGTCGGGAAAGCGGTTCAGGACCACCCCGGCCACGGGCAGGCCGGCCCGGCGGGCTGCCAGGACAGTCAGGGCCGTGTGATTGATGGTGCCCAAGGAAGCCCGGGCCACCACCAGGAGAGGCAGATGGAGCCAACGGATCAGATCCAAAACCAGGAACCTGGTGCCAATCAGGGGGACGTAAAGCCCGCCAGCCCCTTCCACCACGAAAAACTCATAGCTCGCGGCCAGTTCCCGGAAGGCCGCGGCCACTCGCTCCAGATCCACCTCAACCCCCTCCAGTTCCGCGGCCACCCCTGGAGCCAGGGGCAGTCTCAGGGCGATGGGGGTGAGTCGCTCCAGAGGTTCGCTCAAGCCGGCCAGTTCCTTGGCCAATCTGGTGTCGGTGGGGACCAGCCGGCCGTTTTCCTCTGGGCAGCCGCTCTGGATGGGCTTGAAATAGACGGCCTTTAGTCCCCACTGGCGCAAGATGGCGGTGAGGCCTGCGGCAATCCAGGTCTTTCCCACTCCGGTATCCGTGCCGGTGACGAAAATCCCTTTGACCCGGGGTAAGGTTGGTAGTTTCATAATATTCTAAGGGAGTTGCATAGGTCCGTTATTACGTGACAGGTCCCATATAGCCTCAAATAACCCTCGCCGCCTCGCCCGCTAGAGCCTGGGAAGGCCGGCTTTTGGCCCGGCCTTCCCCGGCCAAAACATAAGGGATTGGGGGTGGGGGTTTGGGGGAGGATTGTAAGTGGGCCTCCAGCCCTTAGCCCCCTCCCCCAAAGTCCTTTATCCATCCTCCTTGGCCAGTTCCAGGCCCAGGTCCGCGATCATTTGCCGGTCTTCCTCCGGCAGGCAGCCTTTGGTGGTGAGGTAGTCCCCCGTCATCAGGGCGTCCACTCCGGCCGCGAAGATTAGCGGGCCTAAGGAGCGCAAGGTCACCTGGCGGCCCCCGCAGATGATGAGGGAGCGGTTCGGGAAAAAGAGGCGAAAGGCGACCACGGACCTCAGGGCCTCCAAGGGGGAAAGGAGCGGCCGCTCCTCCAGGGCCGTGCCGGGCAGAGGATTTAAAAAATTGAGGGGGATGGCGTCCACCTCCAAGGCCTTCAGGGCCTGGGCCAGTTCCCAGCGTTGAGCTACACTCTCTCCCAATCCCAGGATGCCCCCGCTACATATCCCCAGCCCGGCCTCTTTGGCCGCCTCCACCGTGGCCACCCGATCCTCATAGGTGTGGGTCGTGCAAATCTGGGGAAAAAAGGAAGCAGGCGCCTCCAGGTTGTGATGGAAGCGGTAAACCCCCACCGCCTTCAGTTCCCTTAAGAAGCCCGGGTCCACAATGCCCAGGGAGACGCAGACCTTAAGGGACACGGTTTGCCGGATGGCGGCCACCGTCTCCAGGATGGCCTCCTGATCCCGGGGGAAAATAATGCCCCGCCCGGAAGTTACCAGGGAGAAACGGCTGGCTCCCGCCGCGGCCGCCTCCTCTGCCGCGGCCACCAGAGTCTCCCGGGATTGCAGGGGATATTTGGCCACCCCCGCCTTGGAGGTGGCCGACTGGGAGCAGAAAGCGCAATCCTCGGAACACATCCCGGACTTGGCATTGGTGATCACGCAGAAACTGACCCGTCGGCCGAATTGGGCCTCCCGGGTCTGGCTGGCCTCCCCCAACCAGGGCCACAACTCCGCCCATTTTAGGCGAAAAATCTCTTCCCATTCGTTAAGCGTCAGGTCTCGCATCCCCAACAGAATCGCCGAGAAATGCGTCATTGTCAACCATAAAATTGCTTATGGTTTACATTTAATCTAGCTTGTGAAATTTGAGTCAGGATTAAGGTGCGGAACGAATTGAGGGGATAGACAGAAAACCGAAAACCGAAAACTGAGTAAGGGTCTGCGACCCCTGGCCCCCTCCCCCAAAATCCTCACTGCCAGGCTTAACGCCGGGGGATATAGACCTCCCGGGGCTTGAGGCCGTCGGAGGGGCCTACCAGGCCCTGTTTCTCCATGGTTTCAATGATGCGGGCGGCCCGGTTGTAGCCCACCCTTAAGCGCCGCTGGATCATGGAGATGGAGGCGTTCCGGGTCTCGGCCACCAGGGCCAGGGCCTCCTCCCATTTCTCGTCCTTCTCTCCCAGCTCCGCGGCTTCTTCCTCCAGTTCCTTCAGCCCCAGGATGCTGGGCTCGAACTCCGGAGGGGCCTGGGCCTTCCAGAAATCCACCACCCGGCCGACCTCCTCTTCGCTCACATAGGCCCCGTGAATGCGCTTCAGGCGGGAGGTGCCCGGGGGCAGAAATAACATGTCCCCCATGCCCAACAGGCGCTCTGCGCCCACGGTATCCAGAATGACCCGGGAATCCGGCCGGGCCGACACCTGGTAGGAGACCCGGGTGGGGAAATTGGCCTTGATGAGGCCGGTGATCACGTCCACCGAAGGCCGCTGGGTGGCCACCAGCAGGTGCAGCCCCGCGGCCCGGGCCTTCTGGGCCAACCGGATGAGATACTCTTCCGTGTCCCGGGAGGAAACCAGCATCAGGTCGGCCAGCTCATCGATCACCAAAACTAAGTAAGGCAGACGCCGGGGCAGGTGATCCTTGTCCACCCCCGCCTCGGGCTTGCGGGACCGGACCTTCTGGTTGTAGCCTTCGATGTGGCGCACCGACAACTCGGACAGCAGCGCATAGCGGCGCTCCATCTCCGCCACGGCCCAATGCAGGGCTAAGGTAGCCTCCTTGGGGTTCACCACCACCGGGTGGAGCAGGTGCGGGATGCCTTCATAGTTGGACAGCTCAATGCGCTTGGGGTCAATGAGCAAAAAGCGCACCTCTTCCGGGGTGGCCTTAAATAAGATGCTCAGGATCATGGCGTTGACCCCCACGCTTTTGCCGCTGCCGGTGGCCCCGGCGATGAGGAGGTGGGGCATCTTGGCCAGGTCCGTGACCACCGGCTGGCCGGAGATGTCCTTGCCCAGGGCAATGGTGAGGCGGGAGGTGGACTTCTGGTACGAGTTATCCCCCAGGATCTCCCGCAAGGCCACCACCTGGCGCTTGGGGTTGGGCATCTCGATGCCGATCACCGCCTTGCCCGGCACCGGCGCCACAATGCGGATGGACAGGGCCTTCAGGGCCAGGGCCAGGTCATCGGCCAGCCCCGTCACCTTGCTGATCTTCACCCCCGGGGCCGGCTCCAGCTCGAAGCGGCTCACCACCGGCCCGGTCAAGATGGCGGTGACCCGGCCTTCCACCCCGAAATGACGCAGGGTGTCCTCCAGCTTCTGGGCCTGGGCCAGCATGGTTCCTTCCTGCACCTCATGGTCCCAGGGAGGCGGGGCGTCCAGCAGATCCAGGGAAGGCAGGGTAAAGGCCGAGGGAGCCACAGCAGCCCGCCGGGGCCGGGAGGCGGCCTCAGGCGAAACTACCCCGGGCGCCGGAGAAGGCAGGACCGCCTCTTCCTGGACGCCGCCATTTTTGGTGATCACCGGTCCAAGACGGGTCCGCCGGGTCCGGGAGGGCGGCGCCACCGGCTCTCTTGCCTTCCGCCGGGCCAGGGCCCACAACCCCTGTAGGGCCTGCCCCAGCAGGTACAGGAGGCCCACATAAGAAAGGCGGGTGGCCCCCATGAAGCTGATTAACAGGAGAAGCAACAGGGCCAGGAAGGCGCCGGGGGGATTGAGGATGGAGAGCACGGCGCCCGAGAGGTTCTGCCCCATAACGCCGCCCCCGGGGATCTGGCCCCCACCCCAGAAGATATAAGGCCAGATTAAAGAGGTCAGGGTGGCGCTGGCCAGCAGCAGCCCCAGGGACGAAATCACCTGCCCCAGGGACAAATCCTCCAGCCCGTGCCGGTGGGATTGCCAGGCCAGGCCCAGGAGCAGCAGCGGCACCCAGAAGGCGGCCAGGCCCATCTTCAGAATCAGCAAACCGGCCAGGAGCGCGCCCGCCTTGCCTCCCCAGTTGTGAAAGCTGGTGGTTTGCCAGACCCCCACCAGCCCCTGGGGGTCCCGCAGCGTATGGCTACCCAGGGCCAAAAAGAAAAACAGGGCCAGGCCCATAAGCAGGAGGGCGGCCATCTCCTGCCCCAACCGCCGCTGCCAGGGGAGCGGCGGGGGTGGGGGCGCCTGACCTTTGCGGGCAGCCCGATTCTTCTTTTTAAGAATGTCGCTCCGTCCCATGGCGCATCCGGAAGCTAAGGTGATGAATTTGTCTGGGGAAGGGGGCCAGGGACCTGAGGCCCCTGCCCCCTTCCCCCGGCCCCATCCCCCCACCCGCAGGTGGGAGTTCATTAAGAATTGATCGCCAGGGCCGGAGTGCTCCAACCCTTATCTTATGCCCCCTCCCCTGGCGGCTCAACCCTTATCTTATTCCCCCTCCCCTGGTGGCTTAAACTCTTATCTTATTCCCCCTCCCCTGGTGGGAGGGGGTTGGGGGAGGGGGGCATGTGTATTCACCCCCACCCTACCCTCCCCCATCAAGGGGGAGGAAAATATCAGGCACCCCACCACGCATGAGATAATCTGGGGCTTTGATCAAATTAGGTTGTTTGCTATCTATAAGGCAAATCGGCTTTTTTTCTGTCATTCTGAGCCGCCAGAGGCGGCGAAGAATCTAAACCCCTCGCCTGCGGCTCAGGGTGACAATCTCAATCCTGATCTACGGCCCCGACAAAGTAAGGTTTTCCTGGAGCCGCGGTGGCCGGCAAGCGCCGCCGGGAGGTGACCTCCGTCAGCCTCGGCAAAATATAGGCCAGGGACTCCGGCGAAATGGTGAGCTGCTGGTACACCTTGAAACCCGCCTCCTTCACCGCCTGCCTCCAGAAGGCGTCCCGGAAGTCGTCCTGGGAATCATAGGGCATCTCGAAATAGACGCCCTCGATCTGGGCCGTGGCCAGGAGCTTCACGCAGACGAAACACGGCTCCAGGGTCACGTAGAGGCTGGCGCCCTTGATGGCCACCCCGTGGCGGGCCGCCTGGGCAATGGCGTTGGCCTCGGCGTGGGAGGCCTGGCAGTAGTTGTACTTGTCCACGTCGGCGATCCCGAGGGCCCGGCGGTGGCAGTAGGGGCTGCCGTCCGGCATCACCTTATCGATGCAGTGGGGCGCGCCGGGCATGGAACCGTTATAGCCCGTGGCCAGGATCTGCTTATCCTTCACCAGCACCGCGCCCGTGGGCCGACTGTTGCAGGTGCTCCGCGTGCTCACCAGCTTGGCGATGAGCATGAAGTATTCATCCCATGATGGGCGCATAATGTTGCCTTATTCAATCTTGAGGTTGGGTATATTGAGCTTGGACTCAAAACAAAAATCAACAAACCGCTTAGCATAAAAGAGTAATTCTCACGCTCTCCTTTAAATTAAAGTCAACATCTGCACCAAGATCATCTGACTTCGATATCTAGATTAGATGATGATAAGAACCCTTAAGATACCTGCCTGTTTATTACTCCAATACCCGCATATTGATCAACCCTTTTTTTTGAAATCTCAACTTTTATATTATTTTGCATTGATAAATATCCAAGAATATCACATTCCAAGAGCCCCATCGAACCAAGAGCATCCAGGAAAAAACGCCTTTCGTCAAATATTGACTTACACTAGTAGAATTCTTTAGAGTGTTCATAAAGCAATGCTTAAAATATTCTGATTTATCTGGCAATATTCTCACGTTCAATTTTATCAAATATTACATCTATGATAAAAATATAAGTTCTTTGTCGATTATTTAGAGATTGTCAATCCCACTTTTATTCTTTAATTTATTTTCTTCTAATTGTTAAGTCTCTTTTCTAACGTTAAAAAACCTCTAATTCATCGACACGTTTCCTTATTGCGCCTTTAATAACAATTAAATATTGGCCCTACATAAGGCATACCCTGAACGCATTTGAACAGTTAAATCCCTTATTTCTTTCAGATCCTAAGATTAATTGATGCATCATCCTTTAGCTTTAATATTGCTTATGATGCAGTACTCTTTACAGCGAAAAATACTCTAATCCCATGGCACAGGCCGCTTACCTCTGGTCTTTAATTGCTTTTCTAATAAAGCCAGGGATACTCCTCGAGGATCTGGCTGAGGCCTTTCTGAACCTCTCCGTGGTAAGCGATATCACCCGGATTCCTTTTCCAGCGGCTCGGTTTTGCCCTCCTGAAATTCTGCCAGGGCCTCCTCCGCCATTTTTGCAAATCATTTTCGCTTGGATTGGAGAAAATTTCTTCCCAGCGCCGTTCGAATAGCAATTTCCTTCTATAAGAATGCCGCCAGTGCATCTTAATCTTTGGCGATAACTTGCAATGCCTTGGCAAAAGTCTCGTTCAGCAGGCTAGAAGATAGACGTTTAATCTACATCAACTTCATTTTCACCAGCACCGTGCTCGTGGGTCGACTGTTGCAGGTGTGCGTAGTTGACTATCTTAGCGATGAGCATGAAGTATTCATCCCAGGAAGGCCGCATATTTTATTAACTAATTATGCAACGATTCTTAATTTATGGACTAATGTAAAACCCCTATGTCATGAACCTATATTGTTCCTTTGGCATTCTGAAGACCAATTCTGAGGACTACGGTCTCGCTTCCTTTGAAGTCGTGTATATGGAACCCCTTTGTAGTAAATCCAAAACTTTCTTCAATAGTCGATGTTGGGCCAACGTTCATCTTTACCATTAACCACTACGACAGTTTGAAACTTACCACATTCGTAAAATGCCCCGCCTGGAATAACATTATCTGTTTGTTTTTCCGCTTCAAATTTTAAGCTTCCAACACTAAATCTTTTCTATATATCAAAAGTCAAAACCAGATAGTCTGTTTAGCATTACTTTCCGTATCTATTCCTCCGCAATGCAGAATGGCAGCTTTAATAAGCATTTCAAATGCATCGTCATTAGCAAAATTCAGTAAATGTTTCGATTCTTTCTAGATCATCCAAACAATATGGACATGTTAAAATGCTCAAAACAGTGCAGGATATCAAACGAGTTAATGAGCTTTCCAATTATGGTCTATTATCGCCTTACTTATTTTCAATCCGAAATCTCTCTAAGTTAATTAGGATGCCTTTAGAACTATTGAACTATGTTGTATTTGGGATTCTCTCCTTTATTGAGCTCCTTTTATACTGTTCCAATCTTCCTTGTTCTCATATTTCTCGCTGATTCCTCAGTGGTTGCAGGTCTTGCCAAAGTATCCATAAGGTATTCATCAATATTTAAAACTGCAACAAGAATATTATTTTTATGTTCTGATAGCATGCTAAAATAGAACCAAGGATAATAGAAAATCCATCGTTTGAGTTCATCTCTTTCAATTCCAAGTCAATACACAATCTGACTTTGCATGTAATAATAAATCATATTTAGGAATTATTACAATAATAGCATTAGGATGAATATGTAATAAAATCTAAAAGGTTCGTTATTGCTTTGAAACGAATACATAATTTTTTGATTAATTTAGATCATGACCTATATAGATTTTGCGAATCTTCTTTGTATTGGCAAATATCTAATTGCGTCCTTAATAAAATATATTAAAATACCTTTCCCAACCTTTAATCTTGCCCTCATAAGTTAACAAAATCACCGCCGCAAATCAATGACCAGGGGCGAGGTCTCCTTCTCCCGGGAGATGGAGCCGGGTTCCACCAGCTTCACCCGGGGGGTGACGCCGATGCCCTGGGCCAGCTTGTGGGCGATTTGTTGCAGCAGTTCCCGCTGCCGGGTCATTTTGTCGAAGAACAGGCCCTCCCGGACTTCGATGCGCACCTCCAGGTAATCCAGGTGGCCTTCCCGGCCCACCGCCAGTTGATAGACGGGCTCCTCCCCCTGGATGCCCGCCAGGATTTGCCCCACCCGGGTGGGAAAGATGTTGATGCCTTTGACAATGATGACGTCGTCGGTGCGCCCGTAAATGCGGCTCATGCGGGCTAACGTTCGCCCGCAGGGGCAGCGCTCATACACCAGGGCGCACAGATCCCCGGTGCGGAAGCGCACCAGGGGGGTGGCCTCCCGGGTGAGGGTGGTGAGCACCAGCTCTCCCAGCTCCCCCGGGGCCAGCGGCAGGCCGCTTTGGGGATCCACCACTTCGGGAAGGAAATGGTCCTCGTTAAGGTGCATGCCCTGGCGGTTCTTGCACTCCCCGGCCACCCCGGGGCCCAGGGCCTCGGATAAGCCGTAGTAGTCCAGGGCGGTGACATAAAGGGCGTATTCGATCTCCCGGCGCTGGGCCTCGGTCCAGGGCTCCCCCGCCAGCAGGGCCACCTTGAGATGCAGGCTCTTGGGATCGACCCCTTGATCTGCCATCTCGCCGATCATCACCCGGGCATAGGAAGGGGTGCTCACCAGCACGGTGGTGCGGTAATCCCGCATGATCTTCACCTGCCGGGCGGTGGCCCCGGTACCGGTGGGGATCACCGAAGCTCCCAACAGCTCTGCGCCGGAATGGAAGCCAAACGCGCCGGTGAGAAGACCGTAGCTCAAGGTCACCTGGACCACGTCGTCCCGGTCCACCCCCGCGGCGGTGAGCACCCGGGCGGCCAACTTCGCCCAGGTGCGCAGGTCCCGGGCGGTGTAGCCCAGGACGATGGGCGGGCCCGGGCTGCCGGTGGATGAATGGATGCGAACCACCTCCCTTAAGGGCACCGCGAACATCTCGTAAGGGTAGCTCTGGGCCAGGTCGTGCCGGGTGGTGAAAGGAAGCTGCCGCAGGTCTTCCACCGACTGGCAATCCTCGGGGAGGAAGCCGATCTCGTCGAACTTCTTTTTGTAGAATTTGACGTTTTTATAGACCCGGGTGAGGGTGGCCTGGAGGTGCTCCAGTTGCAGCTGGGCCAGCTCCCCCCGATCCATCTGCTCTCGCTCTTGATCAAAGATTGCCATCGTCCTCCTCCCGGCATGGAAAAGGTTTTCGGTTTTCGGTTTTCGGTTTTCGGTAAATTATCATAAAATAAGGGCCATATTTTATTTAATTAATTCAAAGAGTTATTTAAAAAGGGGCCTTAGATCCTCGCTGGAGCAGCGAGACCTCTGCAACCTGGCATTCTAAACCAGCAAATGTCCGCATTTCTTCCCCCTCCCCTGGTGGGAGGGGGTTAGGGGGAGGGGGATCAAAACTTAACCTTACAAGAATATTCACCCCCACCCTAGCCCTCCCCCATCCAGGGGGAGGGAATAAAAAGAGTTAACCTAGGCCGAACCTTGAAATTTCCAGCATTTTTCAGAGGTCTCGCAGCCACTATCCTTCACAGAAAACGGAAACAGAAAACCGAAAACTACCCTTCCTCCTCCCGGCCCAGGTAGGCCTCGATAACCCTCGGGTGGCGCCGGACCTCCCGGGGCGCCCCGGCCGCGATCACCCGACCCTGATCCAGCACCACCACCCGGTCGCTGATGCCCATCACCATGGTCATGTCGTGTTCGATGACCAAAAGCGTGGTCCCCAGGCGCCGCACCTGATCCAGGAGGGCCATCAGGTCCTCGGTCTCCCGGGGGTTCAGACCCGCGGCGGGCTCGTCCATGAGCAGCAATTTGGGCTCCTGGGCCAGGGCCCGGGCGATTTCTAAGCGGCGCTGCTCGCCGTAGGCCAGGGCCTCAGCCGGCGCGGCCTCCTTGTCTCCCAGGCCCACCAGGTGAAGCCATTCCTGGGCTCGCGCCTTAGCCTGGGCCTCGGCCCGGCGCATCCTGGCCCCGGGCCAGAGGGCCGCCAGCACCCCTGATTTCTGGCTCAGATGGTTGCCGGTTAGGACGTTCCCCAGCACGGTCATGCCCCCGAAAAGCTGGATATTTTGAAAGGTGCGGGCCAGGCCCCGGCGGGCCCGCTGATAGGGGGCCAGGGCCCCCAGGTCCTCGCCAGCCAGCCGGATGTGGCCGCCGTCCGGGGAGATCAGGCCGTTAATCAGATTGAAACAGGTGGTCTTACCCGCGCCGTTGGGGCCGATAAGGCCCACGATCTCACCTTGGTGCACGGCAAGGGAGACCCCTTCCAGGGCCCTGACCCCGCCGAAATTTTTAGTCAGCTCCTCCACCGCCAGTAAGGTCATTCCCACACTTCCCGGTAACCCTTGCCCAGGTAAGCCCGCTGCACCTCCGGGTCTTCCTTTAGCTCCGCCGCGGCCCCGTCCAGGATGATGCGGCCGGTTTCCAGGACATAGCCCCGATCGGCCACCTTCAAGGCGGCCCGGGCGTTCTGCTCCACCAGGAGGATGGTGGTTCCCGATTGCTTCAATTGCCTGAGGATATCATAAACCTGGGTAACCATCCGGGGGGCCAGGCCCATGGAAGGTTCATCCAGCATCAACAACCGGGGCCGGGCCATCAAGGCCCGGCCGATGGCCAGGATCTGCTGCTCGCCGCCACTCAGGGTGCCGGCGGGCTGATGGCCCCGCTCCTTAAGCAGGGGAAAGCGCTCCCGCAACTCCTCCAGGTCCCGGCCCACCTGTCTCTTATCCGTGCGGTGATAGGCTCCCAACTCCAGGTTGGCAATGACGCTCAAAGACCGAAAGACCCGGCGTCCCTCCGGGACCAGGGCCAACCCCAGGCCCACGATGCGCTCCGGCGCCAGTTGCGTCAGCTCCTGGCCGGAGAAGTCGATGCTCCCTTTCCTGACCGGCAGCAGCCCGGAAATGGTCCGCAAAGTGGTGGTCTTGCCCGCGCCGTTGCCGCCGATCAGGGTAACCACCTCCCCGGCCCGCACGTGGAGGGAGATGCCCTTGAGCACCGGCAAGCGGCCATACCCGGCCTGGACGCTTTTTAAAGTGAGCATTGGTTGGTTTGTGATTTTGGGTGGGAGGGAGGGTCCGTAGGCAGATCGAGGGGGCGGCGGGTTCTACGACCCCTGGCCCTCTCCCCCAACATATCCTACCCCCTTGTCAAAAATTTCAAGCTCAGTTTGCCCCGTCCCAGGATGCCTTCCGGCCGCCAGACGAGCAGGCCCACCAGCATGGCCCCATAGATGAGGTCCTGGTAGTCGTGGAACTGCCGCAGCATCTCGGGAAGGGCCGCCAAAATGACCGCGCCCAGAATGGAGCCGCCCAGGGAGCCCATGCCCCCCAATACCACCATACACAGGATCAAGATGGAGGCATGCAGGCCGAAGGATTCCGGGTTGATGAAGGTAATGTAATGGGCGTAAAGAGACCCGGCCAATCCCGCCACGGCCGCGGCCAGGGTAAAGATCATGATCTTGTAGGCCGGGGTATTGATTCCCATCACCTGGGCGGTGATCTCATGGTCCCGGATGGCCCGCAAGGCCCGGCCGTGATAGGATTTGACCAGACGATAAGTAAAACCCAGGACCAGCAGCACCGACAGGGTCACCAAAACGAGATAGAGCTCTTGGGGCCGGAAGCTTAGCCCCAGGAGGGTGGGGGCCGGGATACCCGTCAGACCGTCCGGACCGCCGGTGATCTCCAGATTGAGGAACACCAGGTCCGCGATCACCCCAAATCCCAGGGTGACGATGGCCAGGTAATCCTCTTTGAGCCTCAGGGTGGGCAGGCCCAGGGCCAGGCCGGAGCCCCCGGCCACCACCATGGCGCTCAGGGCCGCCAGGGGGAAAGGAAAATGCCAGTTGAGGGCCACCAGCGCGGAGGCATAGGCGCCGATGCCATAAAATGCGGCATGGCCCAGGGAGACCTGTCCGGCGTAGCCGACAATCAGGTTGAGGCTGACTGCCAGGAGAATATAGATGCCCGCCAGGATGGCCAGATGCAGCAGGTACGCGGACATGTCAATCCCCCCGCCCCGTCAAAATCCCCTGGGGCCGCACCAGGAGCACCAGGATCAGGATGGCGAAGGCAATGGCGTCCTTATAACCCGAGGACAGATAGGCCGCGCCCAGGCTCTCCGCCACCCCCAGGAGCAGCCCCCCCAGGATGGCCCCGGGGATATTGCCCACCCCCCCCAGAATGGCGGCGCTGAAGGCCTTCAACCCAGGCAAAAGCCCCATGCGGGGATAAGTGGCATTGTAATAAATGGCCATCATGATGCCCGCGGCGCCGCTCAAGGCCGAGCCAATCAGGAAGGTCAGGGACACCATCCGATCCACGTTGATGCCCATCAGCCGGGCGGTATCCCGGTCCAGGGCGCAGGCCACGATGGCCTTGCCATATCTGGTGTAGCGCACAAAGGCCATCAGGAGCACCATTAATCCCAGGGCCGCGGCCAGAATGGCCCCTTGCAGGGTGGACAGCGGCAGTCCGGCGATGGTGATCGTGCTAAAGGTGAACTGGAGGGGAAAAGGCCGGTCATTGGGACCGAACAGCAGCAGGGCCAGGCTCTGGAGAAAGATGGAGGCGCCGATGGCGCTGATCAGGGGCACCAAAGGGTGGGCCCCCCTCAAGGGCCGGAAAGCCACCCTTTCCAGCACCACCCCCAACAGGGCCGCGGCGCCCATCCCCGCCCCAAAGGCCAGGAAGAAATTGACCTTACCGGTGGCCAGGAGCAACACCGCCACAAAGGCCCCGCACATGTAAATCTCACCCTGAGCAAAGTTAATCAGGCCCAGGATGCCGTAGATCATGGTATAGCCCAGGGCGATGAGGGCATAAACGCTACCGGTGGTGAGGCCGTTGAGGAGTTGCTGGAGAAACATGGAGCCCAAAACCTATATTCCTCAAATAAGCATAAATACCCGCGGGTTTTTCAGATTAACATATCATCATTTCCTTTAGAAAGATAATCGGGGGCTTCGAGGCAGGCGGCCACAAAAATGGCGGCGCCAGGCTAGCCTGTCTGACGCCGCCCATCATAAAAAAAGGCGGCCCGAAGGCCGCCCCCTGAGTTCATCCCCTTAGCCGATTAAAAGTGATAATTGGCCCGTACGAGGAAGCTGAACGAATTGAAATCATTGAGGGAAACTTTAGCCCCTTCGAAGCTGTAAGAGGGTGCGGCGAAGCGATAGCGGAACGCAGTATCCATGGAGATATTTTTGAAGCAGATCCACCGGATACCGGCTTCCACCACCAGGGCCACATCTGCGGAACTTCTGTTACCGATCCCGTAGCTCCCAAGATCCAGGCCGCTGACCACAATCGCCGGGCCAACGCCGAGGTAGGGGTGTACCCGGCCGACGGGTATTTCGCTATCCGGGAAAAAGCCATAATGGCCATAGAACAGGAAAGTGGTGGCCGCCACAAACCCTTTTAGCCGCGAACCTTGGGCGGGGCCAAAGAACGGCCGGGGAAGAATATTGATGCCGGCGATCTCTGCAGTGGTCTGCCCCGACCTGATGCTGATGTTGTTATAAGTAAAGTCAACGGCGACACCGAAATATTTCATCCAGTCTGGCCAGTTGTACGCCAGGAACCCTGCATTGACAAAGTCATAGCCGATGGTTACGCCGCCGATGACAGTCGGGTCTATCTTGACATTCGAGAAAGTAACATTAGACCCTACGCCGACATCGGTGTTGGCCATAAAGTTTCCGCCAATTTCACCCCCAACCCACATAGCCGCCCTGGACACGCCCGGCATAAGCACCAGGGTCAGCGCCAGGATCATCAACCCCAGAAACCGATAAGTCTTTTTGATGCTCATTTAGGTTATCCCCCTTAATCTTAGGTTAATTTTTGGGCCTCAAACTCAATGGACCCTTACCCCTTCCTCCTTTCCTGGGTTTTCACCGACCCAGTACCTCTCCCTTTTTAGGGTCTCGCTATTCTATGCCGCAAAAAATTTTTCTGTCAAGTATAAATTTTAAAATTAGAAAAAAAACAGATATCAGGTCAGGAATCAGCTTCTTTTAAAGTCTAACAGGCGAGGCTGAGCCAGCTGGCCAGACCCAAGCCCACCGCCACCAGTCCGTTAAGGGTGAAAAAGGCCGGAGGCAGGCGCAGGAATTCCCGGGAAGAGAGCAGCAGGTACTGCACCCCCAGGATCAGGGCACTCAAGAGCACCGCGCCGCCATAGAGCCAACCCAGCGCCGCCAGCCAGCCGGTGAGGGCGAAACCCAGCGCGGCGAAAAGGTGGCAGCAGGCCGCAGCCCGGCAGGCCCACCTAGGTCCTACCCTGGCCGGCAAGGAAAAAAGCCCCACCTGGCGGTCAAACTCCTCATCCTGCAGGGCATAAAGGATATCAAAACCTGCCACCCAAAAGAGCACCGCCAAAGAGAGGGCCAGGACCGGGGGGCCCAGTTCGCCCTTAACCGCCAGCCACCCCCCCACCGGGGCCAGACCCAACCCCAGGCCCAGAATCAAATGGGTGGCCCAGGTGAACCGTTTGGTCAGGGAATATCCCAGGACCACCCCCAGGGCCAGGGGGGAGAGGGCCAAGCAGACCCGGTTGAGCTGGGCCGCGGCTCCGATAAAAGTCAGGGAACTCAGAATGATAAAAATAATAGTGGCCCGCCGGCTGATGCGGTCCTGAGGCAAGGAACGGTCCGCGGTGCGGGGGTTCAAGGCATCGAAAGGCGCGTCCACCAAGCGATTGAAGGCCATGGCGGCGCTCCGGGCCCCCACCATGGCCACCAGGATGTAGAACGCGGTCCTGCCGTCGGGCAGGCCCCGGGCCGCCATGATGGCTCCCATGAAGGCAAAAGGCAGGGCCAGGACGCTGTGGGGCAACTTGATCAGGGTAAATAATTCATAAATGGTTCGCAACAATCTCAGCATAAGACCGCCAGATAAATGGCTCACCCAAGACACTTATGGGGGTTGGGGGTGAAAACCAAAAGGGTTTCTTGCTTGGCGTCAGGAGCCATTGTAAGGGGCCGTCTGGGCCCCTGGCGCCCTCTCCCAACAAACCTCAATCCTCTCCCCAGCGTGCACATAACTGGTGTTCCAGGCCCAGGTGGTCCAGGATGCGGCCGGCGAACTGGCGGGCCAGTTCCGTAAGGCCCTGGGGCCGATGATAGAAGCCGGGGCAGGCGGGAAGGATGGTGGCTCCCGCGGCCGCGGCCCGGACCAGGTTCTGCAAGTGAATGAGGCTCAAGGGAGTCTCCCGCACCACCAGGACCAAGGGCCGACGCTCCTTCAGGAAGACCTCCCCGGCCCGATGGATCAGGTTGCGGCCCGCCCCCTGGGCGATGGCCCCCAGAGTGCCCATGGAGCAGGGTATCACCACCATGGCCCGGGCCCTAAAAGAGCCGCTGGCCAGGGGCGAAGTGAAGTCATCCACCGGATGCCAGATGGCCCCGGGGGCCAGGTCCGGCGGGCTCAGTCCCAGCTCCAGGGAGAGGACCTGTTCCCCGGCCGCGGAAATGAGGGCGTGCAGCTCCAGGTCAGGCCGGGCTGTAAAATAAGCCAACAGTTCCCGGGCATAGATCATGCCTGAGGCCCCGGTGAGAGCCACCACGTAGCGGTTCAGGTTAGTCCCAGGCGCGGCCACAATTCATCCACCTTACGTTTGATTTCCGGATCCATGTGAATCACCTCGGGCCAGGGTCGGGTGAAGCCTTCCTCCGGCCACTTCCGGGTGGCGTCGATACCCAGCTTGGAGCCAAAGTGGGGCAAGGGCGCGGCGTGATCCAGGGCATCCACCGGCCCTTCGGCAAAAACCGTATCCCGCTTGGGATCCACGTTGTTGCCCAGGCGCCAGAGAACCTGGGACAGGTCCTGGACATCCACTTCCCGGTCAAAAACAATGATGATTTTGCTGAACATCATCTGCCCCAAACCCCAGAGGGCGTGCATCACCTTACGGGCGTGGCCCGGATAGCGCTTGTCAATGGAGATAAAGGCCAGATTATGAAAGACCCCCTCCACCGGGAGGTTCAGGTCCACGATCTCCGGCAGTTGTTTTTTAATCAGGGGGAGGAAGATACGCTCCGTAGCCTTGGCCATGAAGCAATCCTCCATGGGAGGCCGGCCCACGATGGTGGCCGGATAGATGGCCTCCCGCCTATGGGTGATGGCGGTGAGGTGGAATACCGGGTAATCATCCGCCAGGGAGTAATAACCGGTGTGGTCCCCGAATGGTCCCTCCCGCCGCCGCTCTCCAGGGTTCACGTAGCCTTCCAGGACTATTTGGGACTGAGCCGGCACCTGCAAGGGCTGGGTGAGGCAAGGCACCAGGGTAACTGGCTCCCCCCGCAAAAACCCGGCAAAGAGAATCTCATCAATATCCTCGGGTAAGGGCGCGGTGGCCGCATAAGTCACCGCCGGATCAGGACCAAGGGCCACCGCCACGGGCAGTGGCTCCCCCCGGGCCTCGGCCACCCGGTAGTGCTGCGCCCCACCTTTATGGGCGTGCCAGTGCATGCCTGTGGTATTGGCATCATAAACCTGGAGGCGGTACATCCCTACATTACGCCGTCCGGTTTCGGGGTGGTGGGTAATTACCACCGGCAAGGTGATAAAGGGACCGCCATCCCCAGGCCAGCAGGTGAGCACCGGAAGCTGGCCCAAATCCACCTCCTCCCCGGTATAAACCACTTCCTGGCAAGGGGCCTTGGATACGGTTTTGGGAAACATCCGGCCCAGGCGCGCCAGCCGGGAGAGGAGCTTTAATTTCTTCAGCAGGGTATTGGCCTCGGCTTCCAGAAAACTCAGCAGGTCCCCGGCGATGGTATCCAGGGAGTCCACTTCCAGGGCCAGGCACATGCGCTTAAGCGAACCGAAGGCGTTCATCAGCACCGGGAAGCGGTAACCTGTCACTTCCTCGAAGAGCAGGGCCGGCCCTCCCCTTTTGCACACCCGGTCGGTGATTTCGGTGATCTCCAGATAAGGACTCACCTGCTCCCGGATGCGCACCAATTCCCCGGCCTGCTCCAACCTGGTGACCAATTCTTGCAGATGGCGATAACCCATAACTCCTCTTTAACGAAGGCGGGAGTATTACTGTAAGCGCTCAGCTTTCAGCTCTCAGCTTTAGGAAATCTGATAGCTGACTGCTGGCCGCTGACCGCTACCTTTCTCCCCCAAAATATGCCAATCCCGGCTCTTCCTCAAGTTCCCCCAGGTTTTGCAGGTATTGAAAAAAAGTTTGCAAGCCCTTTTCGTGGTCGGGTCCCAGGGAGTAATCTAAATGCTCAAAATATTCCAGGACTTTGGCTGATGTCTGGCCCAGCTTGGCGGCGGCCAGCCGGCTCAAGTACGGCAAGGACTTAAGGCCCCAGGCCCGGGACTTGAGGAGCAAGCGGTGCAAGGCCGCCGCGGTCTCGGGTTGGGCTGAGGCAAAGGCCCGGCGCACGGCCCAGACCCCAAAGACAAAGGGCAGGCCGGTTAACTTAAGCCATGCCTCGCTCAGGTCCATTTGATGGGGCCAGGCGCCTCCCGCAGAAAGACGCAAGGCTTCATCGCCGATGGCCAAGACGGCGGCGCAACCCGCCCTGGCCCCCATGGTAACCGGCCCCGGGCAATACCGCGGCTTCACCTTAAAAAGCTCGGCCATCAATACCTTAAGCAGCGCGGCGCCGGTGGCCGAGGCCTGGCTCACCAGGATAAGACGGCCATCCAGTTGGGCGCACGGCACCCGGCTGCACAACAGGACGCTTCCCACCGGCCCCCGAGAACTGATGGAGAGATCGGGCAGCAGCAGGTAATCCTTAGGAGAGCGGCCATATTCCAGAGAGGAGATGGAGCTTACGTCCAGGTCTCCCCGGCGCAGCCGGGCGTTCAAGTCCGCGGGGGTGCCCGGGACCAGGTGAAAGCCGTTTTCCCCCAACAGATGCTCCAGGGCAAAATAAACGGGCAGCACGTTCAAATACTCGATGCGCCCCAGACGCGCTTTACCACCCATCGCCTTCTCCCTAATCGGTTGTTGGTTGGGGGAGGGGGCTAAGGGGCGCAGCCCCACTTACAATCCTCCCCCAATCCCTTATGCTACTATTCAGCCGGGAAGGTGGGGCCATTGGCCCCCCCTTCCCGGCCCCCTTATGCGGGTTGGGTGGGGGTGTGGGGGAGGGCAGGGAGCTCAGGTCCCTGGCCCTCCCCCACATCTCTCTAGTCAAGCCACCGGAAATCGCCCCGGGCTCCGGCTGCGAAAAGTTCGCCCCAGAAGTCCGATGAGCCCTTAAGGGGTATGAACCCCAAGGCCGCGGTTTTGCCCGGCTCCAGGCTCCCCAATTCTGTGCCCCTTCCCAGGGCTCGAGCGCCGTTAAGGGTGCCCAGGCGCAGCCACAGGTCCCCGGGATATGCCGGAAAATTTTCATAAAGCCAGAGCATCTCGCCAAAGAGATTCAGGTCCACATTGCCAGCCAAGGAGTCAGTTCCCAGGGCCATAGGCACCTGGGCCTCGATTAACTCCTTAACCGGCGGCGTTCCCGCGCCGGTGTACCGGTTGGCCCGGGGGCAAAGGACCAGCCGGGTGCGCCTCTGAGCCAAGAGCTCCCGGTCCGCGGCGCTGAGCCAGACGCCGTGTACCGCCAGAGTGCGGGGCCCCAGGAATTGCAAGGCGTCCAGGTAGGCGGCCGGACTGAGCCCCGGGGGTTGAAAACCAGGTACCCAGCGACCCCGGCGCTGGAGCAAATCCTGAAAAAAACCGTCTCCCCGGGTTAGGAACTCCATTTCCGCCTTAGATTCGGCCAGGTGCACCATCTGGGGCCGGGAGTGGCTGCCATTCCAACGGTCAATGGCGCGAAACAGCGCCGCAGACACGGAATAGGGCGCATGGGCCGCGGCGGAGAGGAAGGGGGTGGCCGCCGCCCCGGGTTGCGCAAAAAATGGAAAGGCCTCCGCCAGTTCTGTCAGATCCACCAGGTCAAAGCCCAAACATTCATAGAAAAGTTGGTATTTAAGGGGCCCTCTTTTAAGATGGGGCCAACTGGCCCCGGTGTTGGTAACTTCCCCCACCAAGATGGCCCCGCTTTGATGGAGGGCGGCAATACCCTCAGAGATTCCGGCTTCCATCTCCTTTAAGCCCAAGGCCCCGAAGGCGGCCAGAGTGGCTTCCAGCCAATCCTCCCAGCGTTGCTGGGGCGGCACTCGTCCCGCCAGGGCGGAAAACTCCAGGTGCACATGGCAATTGACCAGCCCCGGCAGTATGGCCCCGCGGCCGTGATCCCGGACCTGCCCGGAAAAGCCAGCCAGGACCTCTCGGGCCGGGCCTACGGCTACAATGCGATTGCTTCTCACCACCACCGCCCCGTCCCGGATTGGCGGTTGGCTCACGGGCAAGACCCAGCGGCTGACGTGAACGGTTACCTCACCCATGTGCGCCAGTCCTGATCGACATCTCCCCGGCGGCGGTAGCGCTCCATCAGCCGCGGGCAGGCGCAGTGGCGGGGAGTAGCAGCCAGAAAGGGAAGGATTTTCAGCAGCAACCGGGGGAAGGCCGCTTCCACCGCCGCAACCCTGGCCATCTCTTCCGACGTGGCCAGACCCTCGAACAACACCCCGGCTTGATACGGCCGCTCCTTAATGCCCTCGGCGTAATTCACCACATAAGTCAGGGCCGCGTAACAGAGTTCCAACTCCCGGGCCAGGAAAACTTCCGGGGCCAGGGTTTGGCCCACCAAGTCACCCCCTAAAAGACGGAGCTTGCGGATCTCTGCGGCCGTCTCCAGGCGGGGGCCGGTGGTGGCCGCGTAAACCCCTTGCCCATGCACCGTGAAGGGAACCCCCACCAGCCCCTGTAGCACGGCTGCCCTGAGCTCCGGGCAGAACAGCGGATTATGGCGAATGAAGCCCCAGCCCGCTCCGGCGAAAAAGGTGTGCGGCCCACCTTGGCCCTCATCCAGGAGATCATGCGGCACCACCAGGTCTCCGGGGCGCATGTCCTCTTGCAGAGAGCCCGGGGCCACCCAGGCCAGGATCTTTGCTATTCCCAATTCTTTCAGGGCATAGATATTGGCCCGGGAATTGACAAAGGGCGCGGACACCTCGTAACCGGACTCTCCGTGCCGGGAAAGGACCCCGAATTCCAGACCCTCATGGCTGAAGAAATGGATAGGGCGGCTTTCCCCGTAGGGGGTGTTTACCGACGCGGTCTTAAGTATCCGCAAGCCTGCGGCCTCGAAGGCCCGGTGCGCCCCCACCCGGGCAATGATGGCAATCTTCGGATTCATAAAGGTTATTGATGATTTGTTGGGGGAGGGGCTAAGGGCCGCAGGCCCTTACCCCTCCCCCGATCCCCCACCCCAATCCCTTAAGTTTAATTTTGGGCCGGAGAAGTTGGGGTTAAAAGCCCCGACTTCTCCGGCCAACTTAAGCGGGTTGGGAGGGGGGCGTGGGGGGAGGGCAGGGAGCTCAGCTCCCTGGCCCTCCCCCCACATTTCATCCCAAATTATACCGGTGGTCCCGCACCCGGGGCCGGTAGCCGCCTTCCTGGATGAGGGTCTCGATCTCGCTGCGGCTGAGGCGGAAGCCCACTCCGGTGGCGGCCACCACATTTTCCTCCAGCATGGTGGAGCCGAAGTCATCGGCCCCGAATTTCAGGGCCACCTGGGCCATCTTGGGGCCCTGGGTCACCCAGGAGACCTGGAGGTGCGGGACATTGTCCAGCACCAGGCGGGAGATGGCCAGGGTGCGCAGGTATTCCACCGCGCCCAGGGCCTCCCCTCCCAGGGCGGTGCCGCCGGGTTGGTAGGTCCAGGGAATGAACGCAGTGAAACCGCCGGTTTGGTCCTGCAGGTCCCGGATCTTGAACAGGTGCTCCAGGCGTTCCTCCCGGGACTCAATATGCCCGAACATCATGGTGGCGCTGGTCTTTAGACCCAGCCGGTGGGCGCAGGCCATGACCTCTAGCCACTGGGAGCTGCTGCCCTTATGGGGAGAAATCTGGCGGCGCACCCGATCCACCAGAATCTCGGCGCCGCCCCCGGGGATGGAGCTGAGCCCCGCAGCCTTAAGAAGCCCCAGGATATCCTCCAGGCGGCGCCGGCATTGCCGGGTCAGAAAGGCCAGCTCCGGGGGAGAAAAACCATGGACGGCCAGGCCAAAGCTGCGAATGAAGTTAAGGAGCTCCTCGTAATACTCCAAAGGGAGTTCCGGGTTGAGACCGCCCTGGAGCAGGACGCCGCTCCCGCCGTGGCCCTTAAGCTCCCTGAGCTTCCCGGCCAGGGTCTCCCAGTCCAGCACATAGCCCTCCGGCGCCCCGGGAGCCCGGTAAAAGGCGCAAAAGCGGCAGCCGGAGACGCAGATGTTGGTGTAATTAATGTTCCGGTCCACCACGAAGGTGACTTCCTGGTCAGGATGGAGACGCCGCCGCACCCGTTCGGCCAGGCTTCCCAGGGTAAGAAGATCCAGGTCCCATAGCTGGCGCGCCTCTACCAGGTGGAGGCGTTCCCCTTCGGCCCACATACTTCTTAGCCAGGCGTTCTCTTTGTTCACGTTATTCACGCCGCGATCACCCGGTACAATGTGTCCCGTTCCACCGGTTCGCAGCCGGCCTCCCGGATCAAGTCCCGAAGGTGGCTGCGACTCAAGCCCTGGGGCGTCTGGGCCCCGGCCATGTGTGTGATGCGCTCCTCCATCACGGTGCCGTCCACGTCATCCACCCCGAAGCACAGGGAGGTCTGGGCCAGCTTGGGCCCCAACATCACCCAGAAGGCCTTGATATGCGGAAAATTGTCCAGCAACAGGCGGGACACCGCCAGGGTCTTGAGGTCGTCGATAGCGCTGGGCCCCCGAAGTTCGCGCAAAGAAGTATTTTGCGGGTGAAAGGCCAGGGGGATGAAGGCCAGAAAGCCTCCCGACTCGTCCTGGGCCGCACGCAACTTGAGCAAATGGTCCACCCGCTCATCCAAAGTTTCCAGGTGCCCGTAAAGCATGGTGGCATTGGTATTAATCCCCAACCGGTGCGCGGTTTGGGCTACCTGAAGCCAGCCTTCGGCAGAGAGCTTGGTGGGACAGAGATTCTCCCGCACCCGGGGGCTGAAGACCTCGGCCCCTCCCCCCGGCAGGGATCCCAGGCCCGCGTCCTTCAAGGCGAGTAGAGTATCGGCCACGGTCATCCCGGCCTGGTCGGCCAGGTGGGCCACCTCCACCGCGGTAAAGGCCTGGAGATGCACCTCGGGGCGCAGCTTCTTGATGCCCCGCAGCATGTCCAGATAAAAAGAAAAAGGCAGATCCGGGTGACAGCCCCCCACAATATGAATCTCGGTGATGGGTTCGGGCAACCGGTCCGCCACCTTGGCAAAAATCTCTGCCAGGGTGAGCTCGTAAGCCCCCTGCTCTCCGGCCCGCCGACCGAAGGCGCAAAACTTACAGCCATTGACGCAGATATTGGAGTAATTGAGATGCTGGTTGTAGATGTAGTAGGCCCGCCGGCCATGCAGTTTCTCCCGCACCATTTGGGCCAAATAGCCCACTCCCAACAGGTCCGGGCTGCGAAACAGGGTTATGCCGTCCTCCCCTAAAAGGCGGTGGCCCGCGGCCACTTTTTCATAGATAGGCTGAAGTTCGGGGTCCTGAAAAATGGGAAATGTCAACTATTGCTCTCCATTGTGACCGACAAGTCATATAAAATTCAAAAAAAATTTGCTTTTTTCAGCAGGGCCCTAAATCTAAGCGCCACAATAATCTTTTTTCTGAGTTGCCAGGCACCGGCCCGGGCAACTCAGCTACTTATGTGGGTTGGGAGGGGGTTTGGGGAGGGCAGGGGCCTCAGGCCCTTGGCCCTCCCCCAAAATATACCCCGCCACACCCCTCAAGCCATCAGGCCGTCCCGCAGCAGGTCGATAATCTCCCGGATACGCCTCACCAGGGTTTCTCCAGAGGCCTGTTGCAGGCCCAGGCTGACATCCAAGGCCGGCATGGCCATGGCCTGGAGAAACCGGTCGAACACCGCGTCCAGGAGGAACAGGGTGGCCGCTTCGGGCAACCCCGGCCTCAGTTCTCCCCGGGACTTGGCATGGCGGATCAGGGACCCGAAATACTCGGCCGCGTATCTCCGCACCGCGGCCAGAAACTCCTCCCGGAAGGGCACGTTCTGGTCGAACTGGATTTTCAGATAAAGGCTGAAAACCCGGGGATGTTTCCTGATAAAGCGCACCCCGGCTTTGAGGGATTTCTCCAGCCGGGTAAAAAGATCTTCCTCCAGGGTCTCCTCCTTGACCGCAGTGAGGGTGTTTCGCACCATGGCCAGGGCATGCTGGAAGATGTAATGGAAGATCCCTTCCTTATTAGGAAAATACTGGTACAAAGAGCCCTTGGCGATTCCGGCCTGGGCCACCAGGCGATTGAGGCTGGCCTGGTGATAGCCGTGGTCGGCAAACTCCGCCAGGGCCGCGTCCAGGACCCTTTCCTGCTTATCCGGCGCCAAGTGCCGGAAGGTCGCTCGAGCCAATTCTTCAGTCATGACCACCTGTTCATACCACTTCAGGCCAGATATTGTCAACCCTTTTTCCCCGGCCCCCAGGCAAGCCCCTTGACAGCACCCCGCCCCCCAAATACAATTTGTGCACGTGTGGGGGGAGGGCCAGGGACCTGAGGTCCCTGCCCTCCCCCAATCCTCACCTCACAAGGACCGACATGGCGGAAATCCTGGATAAGGTCTACAGTCCACAAAACATCGAAACCAAGTGGTACGAGTACTGGGACAGGTCCGGGCTGTTCCGGGCCCAGGCTGATGGCGCCAGGCCTTCTTACTGCATTGTCATCCCGCCTCCCAACATCACCGGCTCCCTGCATATGGGCCACGCCCTCAACAACACCTTGCAGGATATCCTGATCCGGTTTAAACGCATGCAAGGCCACGATGTCTTATGGATGGCGGGCACTGACCACGCGGGAATCGCCACCCAGAACGTGGTGGAGCGGATGTTGGCCGCAGAAGGCCGGGACCGGCATGCCCTGGGCCGGGAGGCCTTTATTGACCGGGTGTGGCAGTGGAAGGATGAATCCGGGGGCCGCATCCTCACCCAATTGAAACGCCTGGGCTGCTCCTGCGACTGGAGCCGGGAGCGCTTCACCATGGACGAAGGCTTATCCAGGGCGGTGCGGGAAGTCTTCGTCCGCCTCTATGAAGAAGGCCTGATCTACAAGGGGGACTATATCATCAACTGGTGCCCCCGCTGCCAGACGGCCCTGGCCGACCTGGAGGTGGAGCATGACCCCCACGACGGCCACCTTTATTACATCAAATATCCCCTGGCCCAAGGCCAGGGCGCCCTCACCGTGGCCACCACCCGGCCCGAAACCCTGCTGGGGGATACCGCGGTGGCGGTGAACCCGGAAGACCCGCGCTATGAAAAATACCACGGGGCCATCCTCAGCCTGCCGGTCCTGGGACGCAAAATCCCGGTGATTACCGATTCCTATGTCTCGAAGGAGTTCGGCACCGGGGCCCTGAAGATCACCCCGGCCCATGATTTCAATGACTTCGAGGTGGCCCGGCGCCATGATCTGCCCGCCGTCAAGGTCATTAACGAGGCTGGCTGCATGACCAAAGAAGCCGGCAAATACCTGGGCATGGACCGCTTCGTCTGCCGGGAGCAGATCCTCAAGGACTTAAAAAAAGACGGCCTGCTGGCCAAGGTGGAGCCCTATTCCATCCTGGTGGGCCACTGCTACCGCTGCAAGACCATCGTGGAGCCCCTGGTTTCCAAGCAGTGGTTCGTGGCCGTGAAAACCCTGGCGGAGCCCGCCATCCAGGCAGTGCCCCAAGGCCGCACCCGACTCATTCCCCCCATGTGGGAGAAGAGCTATTTTGACTGGATGACCAACATCCGGGACTGGTGCATCTCCCGGCAGATCTGGTGGGGCCATCGTATTCCGGCCTGGACCTGTAAGAATTGCCGGCAGGTGAGCGTGCTCCGGGAGGACCCGGAGCAATGCCCCCACTGCGGCAGCCCGGAGCTGGCCCAGGAAACCGATGTCCTGGACACCTGGTTCTCCTCGGCCCTGTGGCCTTTCTCCACCCTCGGCTGGCCCGATCAGACCCCGGAACTGAAGCTCTTCTATCCCACCTCGGTGCTGGTCACCGCCTTCGACATCCTGTTCTTCTGGGTGGCCCGGATGATGATGATGGGCCTCCACCTGATGGGCGAGGTGCCTTTCCGGGAAGTCTACATCCACGCCCTGGTGCGGGACCCGGAAGGCCAGAAGATGAGCAAATCCAAGGGAAATATTGTCGACCCCCTGGACTTGATGGACAAATACGGCACCGACGCCTTCCGCTTCTCCCTGGCCGCCTTCGCCGCCATGGGCCGGGACGTCCGCCTCTCCGAAGAGCGCATTGCCGGCTACCGCAATTTCGCCAACAAGGTGTGGAACGCCTGCCGCTTCACCCTGATGAATCTGGAGGATTTTGAGCCCGGGGCCCCGGATGAGGCGCCCCTGACCGTGGTGGAAGCCTGGATCCTGAGCCGCCTGCAACAGGTCATCCAGGAGACCCGGTCCCGCCTGGACGCTTACGAGTTCGACCAGGCCGCCAACGCGCTCTACCAGTTCATCTGGCACGAGTTCTGCGACTGGTATCTGGAATTCATCAAGCCCCAGCTTTATGACGCCGGCAGCCCCGTAAGCCGCCGCCATTGCCGGCAGGTCCTGGTGCAGGTGCTGAGCGCCATCCTCCGGCTGCTCCACCCTTTCATCCCCTTCATCACCGAAGAGATCTGGCAAAAATTGCCCGGCGCCCAGGGCAGCATCATGGTGGCCCCTTACCCCCAGCCCGCCCCCGAGCTGCTCAACCCCCAGGCCGAATCGGAAATGCGCCTGGTGATGGAGGCCATCACCGCCATCCGCAATCTCCGGGGGGAAATGAACGTGCCCCCCGCCTCCCAGGTGCAGATTTTCCTCTTCAGCCCTGAAACCCGGCCCCTGGAGGTGTTGACCCGCCACCGCCAGTCCCTTACCTTGCTCGCCCGGGTGCAGGAATTGCACTGCAACGCGGCTTCCGGCCCCCCGGCCGCCGCGGCCAAGGCCATCGTGGACTCCGTGGAGATTTACCTGCCTCTTACGGGAATCATCGACTTTGCCGAGGAAGCCCGCCGCCTGGACCGGGAGATGGAAAAACTGAGCAAGGACCTCACCCAGGCCCAGCGCAAACTCAGCAACGAAGACTTCCTGAGCAAGGCCCCGGCCGAAGTGGTGCAGAAAGAAAAGGAAAAGCTCCAGACCTGGACCGAGAAACTGACCAAACTCAAAAACCACCGGGCCCGCATCCGGGAGCTGATGGGCTGAGGGGATGTGCTGAGGCGAAGATTAATTTGAGGGGAGGGCCGGGGGAATCAATTCCCCCCGCCCTCCCCTCAAACTCCCCTCCCAACCCCCACATAAGGGAGCATAAAGGGAGGGCCAGGGGCGAGCTTTTGGGGGGAGAGGGCCAGGGGCCTGAGAATTTAGGGATGGTTTTGGGGGGAGGGCCAGGGGCGTAGGGGCGGTTCGGCGGAACCGCCCGATCCCTGCCCTCCCCCCAATCCCCCCTCCCAACCCGCATAAGGGAAAGAAAGCCGGGACCTGCGGCCCCGGCTTCCCGAAATGGATAAATACCATTTACTAGGGGCGACCCGCGGGTCGCCCTCGCCTGTGCCCGCTGTAGGGGTGGGCACCGCCCACCATCGATCTATATCCTTATATGCAATGATAAAGATCTAACTTATATTCATTCTGCCCGTTTCTAGATAAAGAATGGTCACTTTTACAAGACCATTTTTATTAAGATTGAAATTGCGGATAAATAGCGAAGCTGTCGAAAAATTCCCGATACGACGTTTTGTCTATTTCCACATTAGTAAAATCAACTACTTATAAGTCATAATAAGCCAAAAAATTGGGGCTTTTGGTGATTTTCGACAGCCTCAGCAGGTATTCGGATATTAAGAGATAGCACCCCCTTATCAGAACCAAAGATTTCTACATCATTAACTTTGGAGTGAAAGTTAATAAAATGTAAATTTCGCTTGACATTCATGAAAAAGTGTGTTTGATATACCGCTCTAGATAAAGCCAAACCCGCTGTGCCCCGAGGTGGTATGTGCATGTGGCCAGCGCTTCCCTCGATCTCACCATTACCGGGCGGTGTTGGCCCGGGGTTCGTAGGCCTCGAGACTCACAAAGAATCTGCTCGCAAAGGGGGTGGCACGCCAACAATTTAGGCAAAATTACTTTTTCAATGAAATTTGTGCCATCATGCCTTCAACCAGACAATTTGTTTACAAAAAAATGAACCTTCTCGGGGTTAAACTCGGGGAGAGAGGTTCCCAAAACCATTTTTGGACTGCGGTGGCCAAGGTTTGTGCATGATCTTGCATTAACCTTGAATAAAGGGGAAGGGTCATGAACCAAGCAAGATCGAGATCAATCTTTCGGGGTCTGTCCACCATGCAAGGGTTCGTGTTGGTGGCAATCTTGATAGCTACACTTACTACCGGCGCGCAGGCCCAGATCAGTCAGTATTTCTTTACCTATTATTACAATGATGGGAGTGGGGATTATTATACCGGCTATGTCTTTGCTCCCACAGGTTTCCATACCTCCGCGGGGTTATACGTGGGGAAAGCCCTCGATTGCCAGCCGGAAGGGATGGGGGGCCAGTCTCTGGGCGGGTATTACTACATTACCAGCATCGTTGACGGCTACGCTGCGTCCTATGATAAACAGGAGTATATCACAGCTTACTATGACTGCGACAAGGCAGGAAGTTCATTTGCGGTTAGCAATAACGATGTTCTATCGCCCACATCTCCTAATTACGTTTTTGTGGAAGATCGATCGTTGGCGGATGAATTAGGCTATGCCATTAGGGCTGATAGTGCCTTGGCCAGTTCATTTAGTACTTATTTCGAGGCTGATCTTACCTCCACCTATCGCTTTGTGGTCATGGGTGACAGCCAATCCGAGACGGCTACTAACGAAACTATGTTAAACACCGTGATTGAAGAAATAACCGAAAATGTCAATCCTGACTTTATATTGTGTTTAGGGGACAAGGCGCAATACGGCGGCACCGCCAACCTGGAGGCCTGGAACACTCTCGCGGATGCCTTGAGAGCTGATGGCATCGAAGTCTACGTCGTCAAGGGCAATCACGAACTGTTGTCGGATTCAGGGGTCTCGCAAACTGAATTACAAAGTCAATACCAGGACGTTTTCCATGACATGCCCGACAATGGTTCAGCGGGGTATGAAAATCTCGCCTATACCTTCCGGTATGGCAATTCCACCTTTGTCGTCCTGGACGCCTTTTATGCCTCGGATGATATGATCTTCGATGAAAAAGTCAGCCCTGCCCAGTTGACCTGGCTGAACACCCTGAACCTCACCAACCGCACCTTCAGGTTCGCCTTCAGCCATGACCCGGCCTGGTCGGTGACTGGGCGCGATGATGATCCGGTACTCTGGGAGACCCTGGTCGACCTGGATTTCAACCTGTATTTTGCAGGCCACGAGCACCTTTATTCCCACGGGCCCAAAGACAATCTCCCCCAGATAATCACCGGGGCCACGGGGTCGCCATTCGTCTCTTCCGTAACAAATGACGAATATGAGCCGGAAATTACGGTGACGGGACAGTACAATTTTGTGGTAGTGGATGTCAATGGCTCCGACATAACCATTACCGCGTATGGCTATAACGCCAGTACCTTGACGTTTGACATCATCGATACCGCCAGTTATTGAACTGAACTCCTTGTGCCCCAGTCCCACCGGGACTCTGGCGCGCTTAGGGGAGATACCGGCAAAGGCAGGGTCATCCCATGGCCCTGCCTTTTTTGTTGCCCATACGACCGCATAAGAAGCCATAAGGAGTGGCGGTAGAGATGGAAAGGGGTCGAGTCGAGTAGCGTGGGGTGATCTCACCCCGAACCCCCTCACAGATCCGGACATTAGCCCAAGCCCAGAGCATTGCTACCTTGCCAATATCTTCATTAAAAAGTAAAAAAATAGATGATGATATCGTATCCCCCTTGATGGACAGAGGAACGAGCCTGACTATTGATCCCTAGGATAAAAAGAAAATCATAGAAGACGCCTCCCCCATCTGCCCCATCCCCGGCCTGGGCTACTGCGTCCGGGAGCGGTGCAATTTCTGGGATGAGGCAACCCAGGAGTGCACCAGCGCCTGCTTCGAGTCCTACGACCCGTCAGAGTCCGGCTCCCCAACCGACCCCGGCAGCCCCGGCGGCATCTCATTTTATTAGGATTATGACTGAGGGATAACATGCTGAACCACCCAGACCCTAAGAACACCAAGGAGTTATAAAAATTGGTTCTTAGTTTTCCTTGGTGTCCTTGGTGCCTTGGTGGTAAAAATTACGACTGAGACCGCAAAATTAGAGTCAACCATGCGTTCTTTTCTGGAAATCTCTCCCTCCTCGTATAAACTGTTAAACGGAGCCCTAAAAGGCTTCCTTCCTTTAACTCCCTCCCCCTTGACGAAGCTCTGCGAAATGGGTGCGTGGGGGGAGGGCCAGGGACCTGAGGTCGAATGGGCCTTCGGCCCATTTTGATGATACTGGTCATTTGCTAGCGCAAATGACTTGCCCCTCTCCCAACTCGCAGAAGGGGCTGGAAAGGCGGGGCCTATGGCCCCGACTTTCCAGCCCTTTTCTAACCCTGCAAGGGGTTGGGGGAGGGAGCTTGAGGGAGGGGGCAGGGGACAGTGGCACAGGCTTTCAGCCTGTGGGAGCCCCTGGCCCCCTCCCTCAAGATGACTTTTTCAGAGATCTCCTTTATGGGGGAGGGCTGGGGTGGGGGTGAAGTTAATCTATTTCCCCTCCCATTAAAAATATGGAGACCAAATAATTCACTTTTGTGCTAAAAATATTTTTTAAAGCGCAACAAACTATAGCCGTATCGCCAACTATAAGATATTATTGCATATATAAGCTGTTCGCCCTTGAAATGAAACGCACCCTAAGCGGGCCCGTGCGGCACCTAAGCGAGACAGAAGCGGAACAAAACTGGATAAAATTGGGCCATAACCGGCCTAACCGGCCCCATAGCGGCGCTCAGACCGCTCCACCACCGCCATGCGAGACAGGACTGACCGTACGGATATAACTTAAATGAATAAAATTCTCCTTTCCCCTCACGTCGATCGCCTCATTGACCTGGCCCTGGAAGAAGACCTGGGGCCGGGGGACGTCACCACCCAGGCCCTAATCCCTGCGGATCTCCAAGGCGAGGCCCACATCCGGGCCAAGGAGACCTTAATGGTGGCCGGCTTGCCGGTGGCGGCCCGGGTCTTCCAGAAGCTGGAGCCAGCTCTAAGATTTGAGCCCCAGGTTGAGGAAGGCAAAGAAGTGGCCCCGGGCACGGTTCTGGCCATTCTCACGGGGCCGGTGGCCCCCATCCTCACCGGGGAAAGGGTGGCCCTCAATTTTCTCCAGCACCTCTCCGGCATCGCCACCTTCACCCGGAAAATGGTGGCCGCGCTTCAGGGCTATCCCGTGGCCATCGCAGACACCCGCAAGACCACCCCCGGCTGGCGGGCCCTGGAGAAATATGCGGTACGGCTGGGCGGCGGCCACAATCACCGCTTCGGCCTTTATGACGCGGTGCTCATCAAGAATAATCACCTGACCGCGGTGGGCTCCATCGCCGCGGCCATCCAAAAGGCCCGGGAACAAACCCCCCATGCCATGAAGATCGAGGTGGAGGTCACGGACCTGGCCGGCCTGGAGGAGGCCCTGGCCGCCGGCGCCGACATCGTCATGCTGGATAACATGGACGAGGCCGCCATGGCCCGGGCCGTGGAACTCGCCCAAGGGCGGGCCGTGCTGGAGGCCTCCGGCTCCATGACCCGGGAGCGCTTACCCCGGGTGGCCGCCACCGGGGTCAACTTCATCTCCATGGGCCGCCTCACCCACAGCGCCCCCGCGGTGGACATCCACCTGCGCCTGGTTCGGAGTTGGCGTTAAGAATGGATATGGGGGAGGGAGTTTGAGGGAGGGGGCAGGGGTTTACGACCCCTGGCCCCCTTCCTCAATTTATCCTTTCCTTAGAAGTATAAGGGGGCTACAGGAGCTTTATCCCTGCCGGTTATTGAGCCATCATTACATATTTTCCTTGACAAAATCAGATCTCGCGGTTAAAAAGAACCAAGTAGATAGCATGTCGGACTGAAAGCAGGGCCACGGCCCTGGATATAAATCGGAAGGGGATGCTAGGTATCTATGGCCCCTCCGATTTTTTTTTGCCTGACTGCTCTCGCGGTCCTGCTCTAAGAGCAGGAAATTTTTGCAATTTTCAGGAGGTTTTTCAGTAATGAAGGAAACTGGTAAGGTCAAATGGTTTAATGACTCCAAGGGCTTTGGGTTTATCACCCGTGAGAGCGGCCCGGATGTCTTTGTGCATCACAGTGCCATCCAGGGCGAAGGCTTTCGGTCCCTGGCGGAAGACCAGGAGGTCGAATTCGAGGTGGTCCAGGGTCAGAAAGGCCCCCAGGCCCAGAATGTCGTAAAGCTGTAAGGGGTTAAGACCTGATCTTCAGAACTCCGATGCCTTAAGGTCATCGGAGTTCTGCCATTTCAAAACCCCAGGAGGTAAAACGTGGCGCGGAACCGCTATGGCTGGGAAAAGCGAACCAAAGAGTTAGCCCGAAAGCAGAAGAACGAAGAGAAGATGAAACGTCGTCAGAACAAAGTCCAGGTAGAACCTGGGTCGGAAATATCCAAGAGGGTTGAAGAAGGAAGCGGCGGAAACTAGGTTTCTGGTCGAAATTCTCCCCCGGCCCGGAATAATCCTCTCTTGGCTGAATCCTGGCATGAACCGTGACTGAATTTAAGGAGAAGAAAATGAGTATAAAATTGTTTGTGGGCAATCTGCCTCACGAAATGACCGAAGATGATTTGCGCACCCTTTTCACTGAGGCCGGCCATGTAGCCTCAGCCAAGATCATCACCGACCGCCACACCGGCCAGCCTCGAGGCTTTGGCTTTGTGGAGATGGAGACCAAACTGGAAGGCCAGAAGGCCATTTCCATGATCAATGGCCGGAACATCGAGGGCCGCTCCCTGGCGGTCAATGAAGCCCGGCCACAACAAAAAGGCTTTGGCGGTCGCGGCGGTCGCGGCGGCTACCGGTAAGAATCAGGGAGAATTGGGGAGAAGGGGTAAGGGCCTGCGGCCTTTAGCCCTCTCCCCCACCCATCTCACTCACCCCCCCGCCGCCCTCCCAGTTCTTGGGCCCGCCAGGCTGCCGCTTCCACCGCGCTCATGACGATGCCCCTAAGCCCCCCCTGCTCCAGGACATGTAGCCCTTCGATGGTGGTGCCTCCCGGAGAGGCTACCTGATCCTTCAGGCCCCGGGGTGGAGACCTGCTTCCAGGCAAAGGCGGGCCGTGCCCAGCACCGTCTGGGCCGCCAGGGTAAGAGCCAGGGCCCGGGGCAGCCCCATCTTCACCCCGCCATCGGCCAGGGCCTCGATAAATAGAGCCACAAAGGCCGGACCGCTAGCGCTCAAGCCGGTGACCGCGTCTAGTAGTTTCTCTTCCACCACCACCGCCCGGCCCACCGCTTCGAAGAGTTCCAGGGCCAGTACCACATCTTCCTGGGTGGCCCGCCTGCCGGGGGCCAGGGCCGCCATCCCGGCTCCCACGATGGTGGGGGTGTTGGGCATGGCGCGGATCACCCGGGATTTGGGAAAGGCCTCCTCTAAAGTAGCCAGGGGCACCCCGGCGGCGATGGAAATGATCAAATGCCAGGGCCGGGCAAACTCCTCAATCTCCGCCAGAGCCTCCCCCAGCACCTGGGGTTTGATCGCCAGCACCACCACCTGGGAGTGCATCACCTCCTGGTTGTTCAGGGCCGGCTCCAGCCCGAGGGCCTCCAGGTCATTTCGCCGGGCCGGGTCCGGGTCGTAAAAGGTCAGGTTGGGCTGGGGGACTCGCCCCGCCGCCAACAGGCCCCGGATCAAGGCTCCGCCCATACTGCCAGCCCCGATGAACCCCAATTTCACCTCCGCCAAGCGTCCCCGCGCCTGCTTCGCCATTGACATCCGCTCCTTCATCATGCAGAATCGGCAAAACTATACAGCATTTAGGGCAAATTATGGAGTGAAAATAACTCCGGCTGGAGTTATCTTCTTTTGTCCTGTTTTGGCCCCTGCCTGGGAGAATCCATGCGCCCGAAGCGGTCGCGGTTTGCTTTGGCCCTGGTATGGTTCCTGTTGGTGGCGATCTTCCCCCCAGCCCTGCCTGGGGTGGCGGGAGACTGGGAGGTTTATTTCTCGCCCCGGGGAGGCTGTACCCAGGCCATCGTCAAGGAGGTGGGAAAGGCAGGTGCTTCCGTCCTGGTACAGGCCTACTCCTTCTCTTCCTGGCCCATTGCCAAGGCCCTGGTGGAGGCCCATCAACGGGGGGTCCAGGTGAAAGTTATCCTGGCCAGAGTCAGGTACACGAGAAATACTCAGCCCTCAAATACCTGGCCGCGCCGGGCGTCCCTACCTGGATCGACGCGGCCCACCATATTGCCCACAACAAAGTTATGGTCATTGATGGGGCGACCGTGATCACCGGGTCTTTCAATTTCACCCGCAGCGCCGAGGAAGAAAACGCCGAGAATCTTCTCATTATCCACGACCAGGCCCTGGCGGCGCACTATGCAGAGAACTGGCAGAAACATGCTGGCCATTCGCAGCTAGTTGGCGGAAACCCTAACTAGAAAAAGGCGCTTTGGGGTCGGAGAGCATATGGGGCATGTACAGAAAATGATGGCAATGCTGAGATGTGTCGGTAATCTGAGAAAGCCTCGAAAAATCAGGCTAAGTATCTTTATCCTTTTGTTAGTCTCTCTGGCGGGACTTAATGCCTGGGGTTACGGCCCCTTACCCGCAAAAAATTGGAACCCCGGTAACCTAGCTCAGATCAAGGTTCATAAATCAGGGGCGCTAATCTTTGCGGTCTTGGGTGACAGCCGCAATAACCCGGTGATTTTCCAGCAATTGCTGAAGCAGGTGGACCGGGACCCAGACATTGCCTTTGCCATTCATTTAGGGGACATGGTGGAAGTTGGCGACCTGGAAAAATATCGGGATTTTTTTAAGCAAGTCCGGGAAAATCTCCATAAACCACTACTGACGGTACCAGGCAATCACGATGTGGCAAACCATGGCCGCCGGCTCTATCACGAGATTTTCGGCCGCTACAATTACTCTTTCAAGATTAATGACCATTGTTTCATCATGGTTGACAATGCCGAGCCACCAGGGCCTGATGACCGGCAGCTCCGGTGGCTGGAGCAGGAATTACAAAAAGCCCAGGGCTGCCGGGACCCGGCTGGTATTTTTGCATACCCCCCTGTTCGACCCCCGGGGCGACAATCACCATCACTGTTTGGCGGAAGAAATGGGACGGCGGCTGGCGGCCCTCTTCCAGCAATACCGGGTCACCCATATTTTTGCCGGGCATATCCACAGTTACTTCGTCGGCGCTTGGCAGGGCGTGCCTTTCACCATCACCGCGGGTGCGGGCGCGCCCTTGTATGGCACCGGCCCGGAACATTATTTTTTCCATTACCTGAAGGTTACTCTCCAGGGAGATCAGGTCCTTGCCCAGGTAGAGCGGGTTGCCCCCCCGGCGTCGGGCCGGCTCGACCGTCTTGATTCTAGGGTCTGGTTAACGTCCATCCCGGCCAGGCCTTTCGTGGGTGAGTCACCGGGGAAAGGCGGTGATTTAAGATCTCTATGGTTGAGATGAGTGTCAAACCCATCCTGGCCCTGACCATGGGGGACCCGGTGGGGGTGGGGCCGGAGATTATGGTCCTGGCCCTGGCGGACCCGCTATTTATCAGGTCTGCCGCCCCTTGGTGCTGGGGGATCTTCCGGCTCTGGAGCGGGCTTGCCGGCAATTGGCGCCAGGGCTGAAAATACGGGTGGCGGACCATCCCCGGCAGGGCGTTATGAGCTGGGCACCTTGATCTTATGGCCCGGTCCCATCTGCAACCCGAAGACCTTGGATACGGCCGCCCCACTCCGGCGGCAGGCGCGGCCATGGTCTCCTACATCCTCACGGCCATCGATCTGGCCCTGGAGGGCGAGGTGTCGGGTATGGTCACCGGCCCCATCAGCAAGACCGCCCTGAACCTATCCGGCTATCCATATCCTGGCCACACTGAACTCCTGGCGGCCAAAACCGGCGCTTACGAGGTGGCCATGATGCTGGCCGGGGGCGAGTTCCGGGTGGTGCTGGCCACCATTCACTGCGCCCTGGCGGAGGTGCCCGGGCGGCTCTCCGAGGAGGGCCTGCTCCGCCTGTTCCGCCTCACCTGCCAGGCCCTGGCCGCAGATTTCGGGCTGGAGGAGCCCCGCCTGGGGGTGGCGGCCTTAAACCCCCACGCCGGGGAAGGGGGCTTATTCGGCCGGGAGGAGGAGGAAATCATCACCCCCGCGGTGCAAAAGGCCCAGGCCGAGGGCCTGCCGGTTTCCGGCCCCTTCCCGGCCGACACCTTGTTCTGGCGGCACCACCAGGGGGAATTCGCCGCCATCGTGGCCATGTACCACGACCAGGGGCTTATTCCCTTGAAGCTCCTGCATTTCCTGGATGGGGTGAATGTCACCCTGGGGCTGCCCATCATCCGCACCTCGGTGGACCACGGCACCGCCTACGAGCTGGCGGGCACCGGAAAGGCCCATCCCGGCTCCCTCAAAGCCGCCCTAGTCCTGGCCGCCGAGATGGCCCGGAGGCGGCTGGCGCGGGGCTAATGGCTGATTGCAGAAATCCGCATTTTATTTTGAGGGGGTGATTTCCCCCCTTTGTTAAAGGGGGGCCAGGGGGGATTATAATTAACCCCTTGATAATCCCCCTAAATCCCCCTTTAGAAAAGGGGGACTTTGGGCTCTCTCAAGATTGCCGAACAGGGACTAATGATCCGCTTGATACCGGTCTTTGCCGTTCCATTCCCGGACCATTCTCTTTTTTGTGCCGCTTGGTGCCGCTTCTGTACCGCTTCGTTTCGCTTCGGAAAGTGGTCCTTAATTAATATTTATTAATAATTTACAATAGTTAAGTTGTGCCACCCTTCTGTACCGCCAAAAGCAGATAAGCGGAACGGGGCGGGGTCGGATAAGCCCAAAAATTACCGCCTTAGGGACGCTATCTATCAATTTAAGGGATTACCAGGAATTATCCAGAAGGGAAGAGACAGGCGACGCACCTTTTGTCGCGGGCCAGGGAACCCTATAAAAACGAGGGGTTTTAATTAGCCAGAGGAATAAGAGCTACTTCCTGAAGACCATTTCTCGCCTGTGATTGGTGTAGGTTGTGTACAGCACAACCTGCTTCGATTGTCAAGCCTTTCTCATTATGTATTCCAAATGTTGGCGTTCCTCCTCTGAGATTGGTCGGTATGCACATCCAACTATGTGGCCGCACTCCCCGCAGTAAACAATTAAAACAGTATCCCCCTCTTGCTGAATCGGGGCGAACTTAAATTTAACTTCTTTCTTTCCACATCCTGGACACTTAGGAGTTGTTGCCATTTCATCCTCCTTAAATCAATAGGGTTCTATTCAGTTTCTCCCAATAATAAATTTATAAGCCCTTCCAGGCCCAGCGATATACATACCCATCTTTGTTAACCCAAAACATTCTGTAAGCCTTATAACCAGAAAGTCCGCGGTAGGATAATATGTTGTAGTTCCACTTGCAGATCCAAAATAACTAATACCCTATGAGACTTCCTGAGCCGGTAACGTAGCTGGTGGAATAACCCGGGGCTAGTGAAAGTCCTTTGCGCAGCAAATATCAAATATCTTGCCTCCTTGTCCATCATCTAACACCTGCTCTGGGGCTCCCCATGCTGCAATTAAATCACCATAGTGTTTCCCCTCCCAGGACTGCATTTTTTTGTTAATGGCTGCAGTGCATCCTACCAGGGCCATAGCATAAGCAAGAATTAAAAAGACAAAAACCCTTTTTCCCATAACCCCCTCCATTTGCCCGCCTACCGAAGTTATGAAAAAAGCCGAACTGCCCCATCCGAGGCAACCGGGCTATCTCATAAAGACCCGTGGTTTTCCGTCCCGGCCTTACGGCGGGTTTGGCTTTATCTGGGATTTCATGGTACGCATACTTTATAGATTTCAATAAAAGGCTTAGGGCGTGGGAGCTGGCCCGGTCGGATGAGCAGGAGCAGCTGCAGGGGCTGGTCCGCTGAAGGAGCAGGCGCTGCTGACGGAGGCTCTTGGGCCCTGGGAGCCCTTTTCTCCACTAAATCCGCCCTCATATCCTCAGGGATGGCTTGCCAGCGCAACCACTCGTCAATGGTCATGATTGGCCGGGGCTGCATCTTGTTCTTTTCCTGTTCGAGGTCGATTCGTTCCATCTCCAGCTTGTACTGGTTATAGGACTGCTGCAGCTTAGCCTCTGCCTCAGCCACGGCTGCGTCGCCCTTCTTGCTGGCGCTCACCGTGTAGCCTATGCCCGCAGCGAGAACACCCAGACCGCAACCCTGGGTAAGTGAGAGGGAAACCAAAAGGCAAATGATGGCTATAACGCCTGGGGGCATTGCCATAAAGTTTTTGCCTCTCATGATTCCATCCTCCTTGATGGGATAAAAAAAGCCGTGGTTGCCCCGCAGGCAACCCGGCTATCTTCATCCTCAGAGAGACCCGTGGCTTTCCGTCCCCACCTTACGATGGGTTTGGCTTTGTCTGAGATTTCATGCTACGCATACATTTTTATGAATGTCAATTATAAAATTTATTACCTTTCCCTGATAATTAATAAGCTAAATTCATGTCAGATATGGGTTTAGTGCGGTGGGACCTTTGGGGGGCCGATCTGTAGATGAGGCTGGCTATTTTAGTCTGTTAGTCATTACTCCTGTCATAATATCATCCCCGAAAGAAAAGAAACCGGTATCAGCCGGGGCGGGAACCCCGGCGGATACCGGCGCTGAATATTTCTAGAATTAAGGTTGGGCGGGATTTTTGGGGGTTGGGCGGGGGCTAGCTAAATAGTCCCCCACCCTTTAGCCAAATATACCGCCCCTACCCTACCGGCAGTCCCGGCAGACGTAGAAGTATTCCACCGGATCGCCGGTGATCTTGGCCCAGTGCTCCAGTTGGTATTTAGGGGCAATGTAATTGCCGCACGCCGTGCAGGGCTGCATCTCGAAGTCCCGGCCCCAGATGGTGCGAATCCCGTCTTTCTCCACGTAGTCGATGACGTTGGTGGGACAGACGAAGGCACAGGAACCGCAGCCGATGCAGGCGGCAGACTCCTCCAGGAAGGGGGTCGACACCTGTTTGTGGGGGGTGCGGTAGGCCATGCTGATGGCGCTCACCCCCACCACTTCGGCGCAGGTGCGGACGCACATGCCGCAGAGAATGCAGAGGTCCTCCGGAGTCTCGGTTAATTGGAACCGGGTTTGGTAGATGCCCATGTCCGCGGCCATTTGCTGGAGGAGGGTGGCCTGGGGACAACGGGCCAAGAGCAGCTCCAGCACAATGCGCCGAGCCTGCAGGACCTGGTCCGAGGCCGTCTGGACGATCATTCCCTCTTCCGCCGGGAAGGTGCAAGAATTCACCAGCCGGGTAGCGGGGGCCTGGCCGATCTCCACCATGCACATGCGGCAATGGCCGGAGGGCTTCAGCTCCTCATGGCTGCAAAGCGTGGGGATCTCAATACCCTGGGCTCGAGCCGCGAGCAGCAGACTCTGACCGGCGGGAACCTCTACCGAAATGCCATCAATCGTCAGATTTACCATGCCGTCGCTCATGATTCCACCTTAACGGCGTCGAATTTACACAACGTCGTAGCACATGCCGCATTTGACGCAAATTTCCATGTCAATTGTATGGGGTTCTTTCTTCTTGCCGTCGATGGCGTCCGCGGGGCATTCCCGGGCGCAGAGCATGCAGCCGGTGCAGGTCTCCGGATCGATGATGTATTTCAGCAGGGGCTGGCAGACCAGGGCGGGACATCTCTTGTCCTTGACGTGGGCTTCATATTCGTCCCGGAAGTACTTCATGGAGGAAAGCACCGGATTGGGCGCGGTCTGGCCCAGCCCGCAGAGGGAAGCGTCTTTCATCACGGCGCACAGTCTTCCAGGAAAACCAGATGTTCGTCCGTCGCCCCGACCATTGCGAATTTCATCGAGTAGATAGAGCACCTGTCTGCAGAGCCATCCCGGCAGGGCGTGCATTTGCCGCAGGATTCATCGTAGAGGAATCCCATGAAATAGCGGGCCACATCCACCATGCAGTTGTGGGTGTCCATGACGATCATGCCGCCGGAGCCCATCATGGAGCCCACGCACTGGAGGCTGTCGTAGTCCACGGGCAAGTCCAGGAATTGCTCGGGGATGCAGCCGCCGGAGGGGCCGCCGGTCTGGACGGCTTTAAACTCCCCGCCGCCGGGGATGCCGCCGCCCATTTCGAAGATGATCTGGCGCAGCGTGGTGCCCATGGGCACTTCCACCAGGCCGGTGTGATTCACCCTGCCTACCAGGGAGAAGATCTTGGTGCCTTTGCTTTTTTCCGTGCCGATGGCGGCAAACCAGTCGGCGCCCTGGTTGATGATTGTCGGGACATTGGCCCAGGTTTCCACGTTGTTGATCACCGTGGGCATGCCCCAGAGGCCGGAGTTGGGCCGGATAGGGAGGCCGGGGTCGGGCTCGCCGAGGAAGCCCTCACCGAAGTGATCAGCGCGGTTTCTTCCCCGCAGACAAAGGCACCCGCCGCCCCGGTTGATCTTGATGTCAAAATCGAAATCCGGAGCCCAGGATGTTATTCCCCAGGAGGCCACAGTCCCGGGCCTGCTGGATGGCGAGTGGTCAGACGCTTGATGGCCAGGGGATATTCGTGGCGGACATAGATGTAGCCTTTGTTGGCGCCAATGGCATAGGCCCCGATAATCATGCCTTCCAGGACGGCGTGGGGGTCGCCCTCCATAACCACGCGGTCCATGAAGGCCCCGGGGTCGCCTTCATCGCCGTTGGCGACGATGAATTTCACCTCGCCCGGCGCCTGGCGGCAGAACCGCCATTTGCGCCCGGTGGGGAAACCACCACCTCCCCGGCCACGCAAGCCGGAACGCTCCATGGTGGTGATGACCTGATCCGGGGTCATTTCAGTGAGGATTTTCTTCAGAGCCTTATAGCCGCCCAGGGCCAGGTAATCGTCCAGACTGGCCGGATCGAGCTGGTCGATCTTGCGCATGACGATGGGCAGCTGGCCCTTATAGAAGGGGATTTCCTACTTTTTGACGCCTATGGCCCCGGTCACCGGATCCACATAGAGCAGACGATCCACCAGCTGGCCCCCCATCAGAGTGGCCTTGACGATTTCCGGCACATCCTCGGGGGTGACATTCTGGTAGAGACATCTCCTGGGGCCGGAGCATCACCCGCACCGCCTTGGCGCAGAGCCCCTGGCAACCGGTTGATTTGAGGGTAACCTTTCCCGCCAGCCCTTCTTCTTCAGCTCTTCCCGGAAAGCTGCGCTCACTTGCACGGCTCCCATGGGCAGGCAGCCAGGACCACCGCACACCGAGACCTGGAGCTGGTTAGGATCCCGTCCGGAAAGTGACTTTACGGCGATATTCCCGCAGCTGGTCTATCGATTCAAACTTTGGCATGGTTATTTCTTCGTCTTTTGGTTTTTTGTAGATTTTCAGGATCTTGGGCACACTGGCCACGGGCACCCGCCCGTAATAATTATCGTCGATCATCATCACCGGCGCTTGGGCGCATGAACCCAGGCAGGCCACCGTATCCAGGGAGAACTGCAGATCCCGGGTGGTGCCGCCTGGCTCGACCCCCAGGCGATTAGTGACAGAATTCCACCAGGCGGGGCCCGCCCTGCAGGTGGCAGGCGGTGCCCAGGCAGACCTTGATCTGGTGCCTTCCCTTGGGGACCAGGGAGAACATGTTGTAAAAGGTGGCCACGCTGAAGATTTGCGTTAGGGGCACGCCCAGCCGCTCTGGAGACCACCAGCAGCTCATCCTGAGGCAGATAGTCGGTATTCATCCTGAAGATCCTGAAGCACCGGGATGAGGTCCGCGGGCTTCACACTCATAACCGGGAAAAGATTGGATTCAAGCCGTTTGTACGTCCATGATCACTTGCCTTCTAGGAGGAGCGATGGACGGAAACTCCGGATAGGGAGCTTCGCATTTTTTCAGCAACAGTTCATATAGAGCCAGGGTATATTGCTGGATGAAATCCAACTCCGGCTCCCTCAGATGACGGAAGCGTCCCTGCAGCCTCAGGTAATCCTTTACCGGACGCAGCTTGGGCGGTTCCACCGTCATGCGGTATTTGCCGTTTACCACTTCATAGAGGGGGAAGATCCCCGTCTCCACCGCCAGGCGGCCCAGGCGCACGGTGAGATCCAGGGCCGAACGCCAGCCGGTGGGGCAGACGGAGAGCACGTGGATATAAGCAGGCCCCGGAGTCTCGATGGCCTTTTTCACCTTGAAGTAAAGGTCGAAAGGATAGCTGGGGCAGGCAGTGGCCACATAAGGCGCGGCGTGGGCCACGGCGATGGCTATCATGTTCTTCTTCATGGTGCATTGACCGATGCTCAACTTACCCGGCGGCGAGGTGGTGGTCATGGCCCCGTAAGGGGTGGAGGAAGACCTCTGGATGCCGGTGTTCATGTAAGCTTCGTTGTCCCAGCAGACGTAGGTGAAGTCGTGGCCCCGCTCCAGGGCGCCGGAGAGGGCCTGCATGCCGATGTCGGTGGTGCCGCCGTCGCCGCCCATGGCCACCACCTTGGGCCGTTTACCCGTTATCTTGCCTTTGCGCTCCAGGATTTTCAGGGCCGCTTCGATCCCCGCGGCTACTGCCGAGGCGTTCTCGAAGGCCACGTGGACCCAGGGCACCATCCAGGCGGTCTGGGGGAAACCGGAGGAGACGATTTCCATGCAGCCGGTGGCGTGGGCAATGATGACGTTCTTGCCCAGGGCCTTCATCACCCAGCGCACGGCCAAGGCTTCACCGCATCCCTGGCAGGCCCGATGGCCCGGGGTGAAATTCTCCTCCTTGGTAATCAAGCGGGATGCGTAAACATCGTACTTTTGGCTTCGTGCAAAACCGAATTTTTCCATTAGCCTCTCACCCCCACGACATGAAATTCCTGGGTGGGCCCTTGCTTAAATTCGACCTGGGCCTGATGCACAATATCCATAAAGGTGGCTGGTTGGACATCCCGGCCCCCCAGGCCAACGATGTAGCTCAAGACTTCAGGCTTTTTGGCCATGGGCCACAGGGCGCTACGGATCTCGGCGCAGACCGGGCCGCATATCCCACCCAAGGTGATGGACCGGTCGCAGACCACGACGAGGTCGGCCCCGGCCACCGCTTCCCGGATGGCGTCGGTGGGGAAGGGGCGCCACAGCTTCATTTTCAGCAGCCCCACAGGCTCTCCCGCGTCCCTGATCTCATCCACGGCTTCCTCGGCCACTTCTGCCAGGGAGCCCATGATCAACATGAGGGTTTTGGCACCTTCGGTGCGGTAGCCCTCCACCGGGCTGTAGTACCGGCCGGTGAGGTCGCCCCACTCCTTCCACACTTCCTGAATCACGTTGATGGAGTTGGCCAGGGCCACCTGGTGGGCGTACCGCAGTTCGGTAAAGACCTCAGGCATGGCAAAGGCCCCCATGGTCACCGGCTTCGAGGGATGTAAGGTGAACAGGGGGCACATAAGGCGGCAGGAATTTGTCCACCGTCTCCTGGTCCTCCATCTGCAGGGCCTCCACCACGTGAGTCAGGGTGAAGCCGTCCAGGTTGATCATGACGGGGAGCAAGACCCGGTGATCCTCGGCGATCTTGAAGGCGATGACGGACTGGTCGAAGGATTCCTGGCCGTTCTCCACGAAAATCTGGATCCAGCCGATGTCCCGGGCGCCCATGACGTCGCCATGGTCATTCCAGATGCTCAGGGGCGCAGACAGGGCTCGGTTGGCCAGGCTCATGACGATGGGCAACCTCATGCCCGAGACGATATAGAGAATTTCCCACATCAGGGCCATGCCCTGGGAACTGGTGGCGGTGTAAGGTGCGGGCGCCCGCCACGGAAGTGCCGATGCAGGCGCTCATGGCCGAGTGCTCGGACTCCACGCAGATGTATTCCGCATCCAGATCGCCGTCGGCCACCATGTTGGAAAGGTGCTCCACGATGTGGGTCTGAGGGGTTATGGGATAGGCGGCGATGGCCTCGGCGCGGGCCAATTGCACCGCATGGCTAACCGCAATGGATACTTCCATGCCTTCTCGGTGGGCCATTATCCTTCCTCCGGCACCATGCTGATGCATCCGGTGACGCACTCTTTGGTGCAGATGCCGCAGCCTTTGCAATAATCATTCATGTCGAAATAGCCGTCTGCCTGCTCCGAGATGCCGGCCTCGGGACATACGCCCCAGCAGACGCCGCACTTGATGCAGCGCTTTTTGTCCCACACCGGGTGCATGGAACGCCATTCCCCCACCCGGTAGGCCCGGGCGGTCCCCGGCTCAGTGAGAATCCCGGCTATCTCGACCTCCTGCCAGGTATACATGTGAATAGGTTTCTGTTTCACTTTTGCCGCTCCTCAATAATGGTCTGCTCGTAAGCCACTTTTAGAGCGTTGAAGTTTTTTGCCGCGATGCCGCCAAACCTTTCCTTCAAGGGGTGCTCCAGGGATTCAATCTTCACGACGTTGGTCGCCTTAAGCAGGGCGCCCAACATGGTAGTATTGACGATGGGCACTCCCAGAACTTCCTTGGCGATCTTGTCGGCATCCACTAAAGCCAGGGTATGGCGGTAACCATATTCCCGACGGATCTCTTCCGCAGTTTTCGAGGTGTTCAGGACGATGATGCCGTTTTCCTTCAGGTCGGCCGGGGGATTTTGAATCTTCAGCAGGCCGGGGTCCAGCACCACCACCACGTCGGGGTTGAGAATCTTGCAGCGCAGCCGGATGTGACGATCATCCACCCGGGTAAAGGCCGTCACCGGGGCTCCCCGGCGCTCCGGCCCAAAACTGGGGAAACCTTGGGCAAACTTCCCTTCATGAATGGCCGCCAGGGCCAGCAGTTCCACCGAAGTCACTGCCCCCTGACCGCCGCGTCCATGCCACCGGATTTCTATCATGTTCATTTCCTTCTGTTAGCGGGGAATTGACTCACCGGGAGGCCAAGCGCCTCCGTTCCAGGGGGTTCAACCGCCCTTCCCCTGACTACCCTGACTTATCCACTGCTGGCCGTAAAAACAGACTACACCTAACTTCATCGTAGCAGAAAATAAGCAACGGCCGTGCCAGAAGGGAAAATCGGCGGGTATTTGGTTAACTATTGAAAAAAAGGGGAAATTATAGTCAGCTTACCGTGCCCCTGGGCAGATTGCCTGTCAGTTTTTTTTACATTTTGTAAAGGCTGAGGGAAGAGGAAGAACTAATTCTCAAGTAAAAGGCTGGCTCACCATTATGGTTTCCTGCCGATCTGGGCCCACCGAGATGATCTGAATGGGCACCTGGGCCAAAGCTGCCACCCGCTCCAGGTAATTTCGAGTGGCGGCGGGCAGATCCTGGTAACGCCGCACTTTCCCAAGGTCTTCGCTCCAGCCCGGCAGTTCTTCGTAAACCGGACGGCAGCGCTCCAGGGCTCGGGCCGTGGCGGGCAAGTGGTGGAGCCGCTGGCCCTCATCCTCATAGGCCACGCAGATTTTGAGGGGACTAAGTCCGGTGAGCACATCCAGCTTGGTGATGGCCAGGCCGGTGAGGCCGTTCAACCGGGCCGCGTCCTTTAGCACCACCGTATCCAGCCAGCCGCAGCGCCTGGGGCGCCCGGTGGTGGAGCCAAATTCCACCCCGCGCACCTGGAAATGCTCCCCCACCGCATCCTGGCACTCGCTGGGGAAGGGGCCGCTTCCCACCCGGGTGGTGTAGGCCTTGGCTACTCCCAGGATGCGGTGGAGACTGGCCGGCCCAATGCCGCTGCCCGTGGCGGCCCCCCCGGCCACGGGATTGGAGGAAGTGACAAAGGGATAAGTGCCGTGATCAATGTCCAGGTGAGTTCCCTGGGCCCCTTCGAAGAGGATGTTGTGCCCCTGCCGCTCGGCCTCCGCCAGGAGCACGGACACATTTGCCACCAGAGGCCTAAGGCGTTCCCCCATCTCCAGGTAGGAGGGAAGAATGTCCTTAAGGGTCATGGGGGCCTCCCCCAGCTTTTCCAGGTAAAAGTTTTTTTCCGGCAGGACTTGCTCCAGTTTGGTTCTCAGTTCCTCCTCGTCCAACAATTCGGCTACCCGAATGCCCTGCCGGGCAAACTTGTCTTCATAGCAGGGCCCGATGCCCCGGCCGGTGGTTCCCAGCTTGGCCGCCCCCCGGGCCCGTTCCCGGGCCACGTCCAGGAGCTGGTGGTAAGGCATGATCACATGGGTCCGTTCGCTGATGCGGAGATTGGCCGGGCCTACCTGGATTCCCCGGTTCCTGAGATTATCGACCTCGGTCAGGAAGACCCTGGGGTCCAAGACCACGCCATTGCCGATGAGACATTGCTTGCCGGGATGGAGGATGCCGGAGGGAATCAGGTGAAAGATAAATTTTTCGCCCCCCACCACCAGGGTATGGCCGGCGTTATTGCCCCCCTGGTAGCGGACTACCAGGTGCGCCTGTTCGGTCAGGAGATCCACCACCTTCCCCTTACCTTCATCACCCCATTGGGTGCCAACAACCACGACATTAGGCAAGCCGATCCCTCCTCTTCTGTAGGCCTGCTATAATTAAATCATAGCGGCTCCGGGAAAATCAAAAATAAAACACCTCCCAGAGACCAGGGCAAAAAAAAAAGCGGTGTCTCCGGGGGCGACGGCTGCACCCCGGAGACACCTGGACTTCCTTACGTCAGCCGGTATTTCTCGGTGTATTCCGGATACAGGCGGCGCAGTTCCTTTTTAAGGACCTTGCCCGTGGGGGTGCGGGGAATGGTTTCCAGGAACACCAATTCCCGGGGCAGCTTATACTTGGCCAGGACGTCCAGACAGGAGGTGACGAGGTCCTTGGCCAATTCCATGGACGGGGCATGGCCCGGCTCCAGCTCCACCATGGCCACCACTTTTTGACCCAGGATCTCATCCGGGATTCCCACTACCGCATTATCCCGCACGGCCGGGTGGCGGATCAGGGCGTCTTCAATCTCCGTGGGTGCCAGACGGAAGCCAGAGGATTTGATCATGTCGTCTTCCCGGGCCTGGAAGAAGATGAAGCCGTCCTTATCCATGAGCACGGCATCGCCCATCATGTTATAGCCGTCCTTGATGCCTTTCTTCATGGTCTTCAGAAGCTTGCTGTCCTGCTCGTAAGGCTTCCAGTAAACCGTGCCGGTGGGGCCCTTTACCAGCATGCTGCCCACCTCGCCGGGGCCGGCGGTGCTGCCGTCTTCCCGGATTACCTTAATTTCAAAACCCGGCAGGGCCCGGCCGATGGAATCGGGTATGGGCACCTCGCTCATGGTGTTGGAGGTTACCAGGTGCACCATCTCCGTGGCGCCCAGACCTTCCCAGATGGGCTTGCCGGTCTTGGCCTGCCACAGGGTCAGGGTCTTGCCGGTGAGGGCGTCGCCGCCCGTGGTGTACATGCGCACGCTGCTGATGTCGTAATCTTTAAAATTGGGCATCTCCAGAAGCTTGCGGTAGGCCGTGGGCAAGCCGGTGACCACGTTGACCTTGTGCTTCTGAATGATGCTCATCATGTCGTCGGTGGTAAACTTGGGCAGGAGGGAGATGGTGGCTCCCGCGGCAAAGGGGACGAGACAGAAGGTGCCGTAGCCTGCGGCAAAGGACACCGGCGCGGAGCCGCCCAGCACTTCCCCGGGTTTCAGCTTCCAGACATATTTGTTGACCAAGTTGGATTCAATCACGACTTCCTTGACAAAATGGACGCAACCCTTGGGCTGCCCGGTAGTCCCGGAGGTATAGAGGATGACCCCGATGTCGTCCAGGTTCAGCTTGACGTTGGAGAACTGGTCCGAGGCCGGAGCCATGAGCTTGGCAAAGGAATGATAGCCCTTGGCTTCTACATCTTCGGGCTTGCCCCCCACCACGATGATCTTGGTGGGGAACTGGAATTCGTGTTTACCTTCATCTACCACGCCCAGCAGCGGAAAACTGACCGCAAAGACAGTAAACTCCGCATTGTTCAAGGTAAAGTTTACCTCTTCCCTGGCCCACAGGGGAGAGACGGGCACCGGGATTGCGCCAATCTTCTGGATACCGAAATTGATGGCCACCGCATCCGGGCTATTGGTCATGCGAATACCCACCCGATCCTGGGCCTCCACCCCTAGCTTTTTCAAGACATTGGCAAATTTGTTGGCCTGGGCCAGAAGCTCCTTGTAGGTGACCTTCTGGTCACCAAAAAGGATGGCCGGATAATCTCCGCGCCCCGCTTTGACATGCTTATCCAAAAATTCTTCGGCGATATTGACCTGTGCCGGCAGGTCCTTGAACTCCGCGGGAACGGGATAATCCGGCCAGAGTTCTTTGGGAGGCAAATAATCGGCAGGAATTTTACCCATGTACTGCTACCTCCTTAAAGGTAATTTGATAACTTGCATAAAAGATAGACTGTCCTCCCCCGGGACTAAAGACTATGTGAATCATATTACAAAGTTTTTTAAGGGTCAAGAAATTTGTGAACTTAAGAAATTCCTGTGACGTCGGGGACCAACCCTTTATCAGACTTACCTGGTGTCACCGGTGCCCCATTCTGGTATACTTCCTTTATCCAAGCCCTACCTCACCTGATAATTGCGAAGGGACGGGGAGCAGGCCCCTCCGCCCCTCCTTCTCCTTAAGGCAGAACCAACCATGCGATCCGTGGCTTTAGTGGGACCGGAACTATATCCCATCCCCCCCATCCGGGGCGGGGCCACGGAGCTGTTCATCGAAAAAGTGGCCTCCCATCTCACCACCTGGCGCCCGGTGATCATCTCTCCGGCGGATCCCGAATTGCCCCTTCATGAAATCAAGGGCCGGGTGGAATATTTTCGCCTGCCCTTATTCGGCTGGCGCAGATGGTTATATGCCCGTCACCGCGAGCATTTCCCTTTTTATGATAAAAGAGTGGCGGAAATCATCCAGCAGGTGCAGCCCAGCCTGATTCATGTGCACAACCGGCCTCTTCTGGCCTTATCCCTCAAAGATTTGCTTAAACCTGCCCGGCCCATCATCTTGCACATGCATAACCTCTATAATTCTTTGGGCAAAAGGGAAAGACCCCGACCCGGAACCACCATCCCGGTGGCCGGATTTGTCGCCTGCAGCCACTTCGTGGTGGAGCAGGAAAGAGCCAGATTGGGGCTGGGAGCCCCATACCATCTGGTGGTCTATAATGGGGTGGAAACCTCCGCGTTCTTCTCCCGCTGGGACCATGAAGCCCGGGTGCGGGCCGCCCGGGAGGAATTACACCTCACGGATGAGCCCACCGTCCTCTTCGTGGGGAAACTTAGAGAAAGCAAAGGGGTGGGGCTCCTGTGGGAGGCCATGGGGCGCGTCTGGCAGGCAGTACCTCGGGCGGTCCTGGTCCTGGTGGGAGGGACCGAATACGGCCGGGACCGCACCATGCGTCAGACCCCGTTTTTCCGGCGACTGAAACAGCAAATTGCCGGGGCTTCTGGTAAGGTAGTGCTTACTGGCTTTATTCCTCCGGAGGCTATGCCCCAGGCGTATCTGTTGGGCGACGTCTTTGTGGGCCCCTCCCAGCTCGAGGAAGGGCTGGGACTGGTCTTCTTGGAGGCTTCGGCCAGCGGCCTCCCCATCATCGCCACCCGCATGGGGGGCATCCCCGAGATTGTCCGGGAAGGGGAAAATGGCCTGCTGTTGCGCCGGAAAGATGATCCCCAGGAGCTGGCGGAAAAAATCATGGCCCTGCTTAAGGATCAGGAACAGAGAAAGAGGCTGGGAACTCAGGGGCGCCAGTGGGTGCTGGCTAACTTCTCCTGGGAAAAGATCGCCCAACGGATGGAAGAAGTGTACGAAACTATTATGAGACCTCTGCGAAATGGGTTCGTGGGGGAAGGGCCGGGGACCTGAGGTCGAATGGGCCTTCGGCCCATTTTTATGATACTGGTCATTTGCTAGCGCAAATGACCTGCCCCCCTCCCAACCCGCAGAAGGGGCAGGAAAGGCGGGGCTAGGGCCCCGACTTTCCTGCCATTTTCTAATCCTATAAGGGGTTGGGGGAGGGAGCTTGAGGGAGGGATTGTAAGCGGTCTGCGACCCCTGGCCCCCTCCCTCAAGATGACTTTTTTAGAGGTCTCCGCCAAGGTGAATCATGTGGCATAAGTTATTGATGGAGTTGGCCCGCCAATATCTGCGCCGCCAGGCGCGGCGGCGCCCGCCCCGTCCCTGGTCCGGCCTGGCCCCCGAGAAGGTCCGGCAGGTTTTGCTGATCAGCGCCACCGGCCTGGGCGACACCCTCTTTTCCACCCCGGCCATCCGAGCCCTGAAGGAGCGCTTTCCCGATTGGCGCCTGGAGGTCCTGGTCAGCGGGCCATACGGCCCCCTGCTGGCCCATAATCCTTACGTGGAGCGACTGTGGTCCTATCCCGGCCGGGGCTGGCGCCTCTTGCGCCTGCTCCGCGAGTTGCGCCAGAGGCAATACGACCTGGTCATCATCCTCCATGGCAATGACCCGGAGGCCACCCTGCTGGCTTATGGCACGGGCGCCCCGTATATCATCGGCTCGGCCAAAAGTCCCTTGAATTGCGTTTATGCCGCACGGGTGGAGCGCGCTGATCCCGGTGAACACGCCATCGAAACGCGGCTCAATTACGTGCGTCCCTTGGGCGCCGATACCGTGGATAAAAGAATGAACCTTTATTTGCCTCCGGAGGAGTCAGACCGGGCCCAAGCCATATTATCCAGGCATTTCGGGGGGGTCGCCCCCCTTGCTGTTGGCGCTGCATCCCACGGGCTCGGACCCTTATAAATGGTGGCCCCTGGAGTCCTTCAGAGAGTTGGGGAATTATCTTTATCAAACCTACCAGGCCCCGCTGCTCCTCATTAGCGGCCGCCGGGACCGCCAGGTGGCCGAGGCCTTGGCCGCCAAGATGGCCGGCCCCACCCTGGTCACCGGCGGGCGCTTCTCCTTGCTCACCGTGGCCGCCCTACTCAGCAGATGCCGTCTGCTGGTGGGCAATGACAGCGGCCCCTTGCATATGGCCCTGGCTCTGGGCGTACCCTGTATCGCCCTCATGGGTGCGGATCATCCCGCAAGAGTCGGCCCGTACCAGGTGCCCTGGGGTACCTATTTACATAAGCGGGAAGCAGTCTGCGAGCTGGAGGCCTGCCTGCTGAAAAAATGCCCCGCTAACCGCTGCCTACAGGCTATAGAAGTATCGGAGGTGACGCAACTCCTTAAAGACTGGTGGGAACCGCGGTTTTTGAAGGGATAAGGGCAGTGGGGGGAGGGCCAGGGACCTGAGGTCCCTGCCCTCCCCCCACACCCCCCTCCCAACCCGCATAAGGGGATAGGCCGAAGCGGCGGGCCTGAGGCGCCGCTTGCCCTGTGCTAAATTAAACTTAAGGGATTGGGGCTGGGGGTTTGGGGGAGGGGTAAGAGGGTCTGCGATCCCTTGCCCCCTCCCCCAAACTTCTTTCTCCGCTAATTCCTGGTAAATCTCATTGATATCCCGGCCCAGGCGCTCCAGGGAATAGTGCGCCTTGACCTCCCGGCGGGCCGACTCGCCCAGGGAATGGGCGTAGGTGGGGTCGGCCAGCAGCTTCTCCAGGGCCTGGGCCAGAGCCTGGGGATCCTTTACCGGGATGACCAGGCCGTTTTCGCCGTGGCGCACCACTTCGGGCAGGCCCCCCACATCGCTGACGATCACCGGCAGGCCCGCGGCCATGGCCTCCAGCAAGGCCAGGGAGACCCCTTCGCTGTGGCTGGGAAGCACAAAGATATCCATGGCCCCCAGGAGATCCGGGATATCCTCCCGGTGACCCAGGAAATGCACCAGCTCAGAAAGCCCCAGGCGGTCCGCCAGTTGCTGCATCTCGCCCTGGCGCCGGCCGCCGCCCACAATGAGGGCGTGACAGGGAACGGGGCTCTTTAAGAAGAGCCATGGCGGTGAATAACTCTTTATGGCCCTTGCCCCAGTGTTCCAGGCGGGCCACCAGCCCCACCACGGGCAGCCCTGGAGGCAGCCCCAATTCTTGCCGCACCAGGCGGCCAGGGCGTGGCTGCTGGAACCGGGCATAATCTACTCCATTAGGCACCACCCTGACCCGGGCAGGGTACAGCCGGCACTGGTTAAGTACGTAATCCCGCACGCCTTGGGAGACGGTGAGACTGAGGTCGGTATAGCGCCCCAGGAAACGGCAAATCATTTTTCTTTTCAGATTGAAGTGGGTGAACCCATGCCAATGGTCAATGATGACCGGCACCCCCATGAAAATCGCGGCTAACCGCACATAATTGCCGGGAATGTAACTGTTCACATGGATTAAGTGGATTTTCGTTTGATGCAGGAGCCAGCAGAGTTGCAAGAAAAACTTGAGCCAGATCACTCCGGTCAGATTAGGCAGATTAAAATTGATGATCTCGGCATCTGGGGGGATGATCTCTGCCTGGCCGGGTTCCCGAGTGAGCAAACCGCAAATCACCCGGAAGCGATTCCGGTTCAATCTGGCGGCGGCCTCAAGGAGCACCATGTCGGCCCCGGCTTCCCGCGCCGGCCTGAGGATGAATAGTACGTTCAGTTTCGGGAGCGCAGCCATATCTGATCACACTGAGGGAGACTTTTACTAACCCAAGTAATTGGCGCAAAGATTCCATGACTGACAAGGCACGGAGGTCAGGCCCTTGCGCCCATCCATAAGGGAGCAAACTAACTTCTTCTTGCCCTATTTTTAATACGGTTTATTCTTTTGCCTCAGGTTTAATAATTTCAGTATAAACAAATTTTGCCAATAGATAGTTACCCAACTGGCTGAAGTGGCCCTCATTCCGCAGATAAGCTTGTTGACTGGGCATAGTAAATAATTTAATGTCTACACTATTAGCCCGACATAAACGAAATAATATCCTGGAGTTTGGACTGTCTTGGGCCAATACGATAAACTTCCCACCGCTATTTTTAACGAAATTATTGTATTCTATTAGCGCTTGGATAGAAAATTTGTATTTATTTTCAGGTATTTCATTGGGCAGATTACTATCTTTCTCTATATTATTATAATTGGATTGAATTAGGTCACTATTATATTGAAATTTGAGGCCATTATAATTACGATCTGTAGCTATATTATAATTAATGTTCCTATAAGCCAAATACCATTTTATGCCAAAAGGAAATGCAAAAAGATAGGATCTAGGTCTAAGATAACAGATGGTTTTCATCAAATAATGGTATAGGCTGTTACGGCTCCTACGCTCAATGACCTTCATATCATCTTCAAAATCATTATCGAAAAATAAATATAGAGAAAATTTTGCGGGAAATTTTTGCCATAGCGCCCGAGATTTTTCCGTAGCAGCAATGGCTCCGAAGCCGTCTACTCCCAGATTCAATACCCGATAATTCTTCTTTAAGAGGGAATCTAGAATGGCGGGATATGAACAAGAATAATCTACCCCCCACCCCATGGTCAGAGAATCACCAATGGCATGAATAATAATAGTTTCTTTATCATTTAAGATAGAATCCACCGAGCCAGAAGGATAATAATCCAGGGGCCGGTCATAATCTCTAAATCCAAACTTATTGGTGGTTAACACAAAATTCAGAAAAGGTTTATCTATAGACACGTAAGTCCGAATATTTGGTTTCAAATCCATATACCCATTGGGATTATACTCGTAAGCCTTGCGGAAATTATAGATGAACCTTAAAATTTCTGGATCAATTATCCGCAGGATAATTTCAGAAAAAAATAGCCCAAAGATAATAATAATTACCCAGGTTTTTTTCGGGTTTTTTTTAAACCAGCCCTGTCTTTTCAGGCTATTAATTTCAATTGGAGGAATCATTTTATTATTCTTTAAATTGCTTTTATGGATAGTTATGAATCATCTTAATTCTTTGAAAATTGGTCGTCGGGGAAATCACCCTGCCGGTTATTTTTGCTTAGTATTCTTCTCAGCCGATCCCAGTGCCAATCTTGGTCTGGACGGAACCACAGCATATTTCGGGATTTGGCCCGGGCCAGATCCTGGCACAGATACCACTTCCGGCGATGCAAATGAGCCCCGGCGAAGCCGAGACCCTGCAAAAAGGTGCCCAGCGCCTGTCTGTCGTTCATTTCCACGAGTAACAAGGGGGGAGAATTGCCGGCCAAGAGCTGGCGGCCTCCCTTGAGCACGCGTTCCTCGGCTCCCTCCACATCGATCTTGATAAAAGTCGGAGCCTTCCTTCCCAGATCCCGGTGAAAGCGATCCAGGTTGATGGCGGGGCAGACCTCCTCTCTGAAGGGCTGACCCGGGCGCGGAATAATAGATGCACCCCCATCGGCCAGATCCTCCTGGGAATACAAGGTCACCCAGCCGTAATCATCCGACACCGCCATTTTAAAGGGCAGGACATTGGTGGTCCGGTTAAGGTTAAGATTGTCCATCAGAGCACGCCAGGAGTCAGTACCGGGCTCAAAAGCAATAACCAAACCTGCGTTTCCCACTAAGCGAGAGGCCATCAAGGTATAAAAGCCAACATTGGCACCTACATCCCAAAATATATCCCCAGGCCCCAGCACCCGCTGCAGCATGGTAATCTCGTGTCTTTCATCATAGTTGCCAAAAAAATACATCATTCTTTGAGAATTCTCATTCAGATCTAACTTCATTTTAAAACCCGGCCTCATTTCTACTTCAAGGGAGCCCTGGGATGGGGCCAAGCTTTTATTAAGGAGATGGTAAATAAACATCTTCCCATCTCGAAGAGGAAAACTTTTAAGATAAAGCCGGATTATCTCCCGGAAAATAGCTTTAATTATCGCCATAATGATTCTAAAGATGTTTATTAACCTTAAATATTATTATTACAAGTTATTTCAAAACTGATTTATCCAGTCATCCTGAATGAAGTGAAGGATCTCAACCTATTGAAGATACGAGATTCTTCACTACGTTCATAATGACATTTCATTGCACAGGTAGGTTTTGAAACAGCGAGAACTCTAGAAATACTCAATTCCATGAATTTTTTAAGAAGGCGGCCAAGGACGGCCACCCTACCTTCTGGTTTTTTCCGGTGGGGCGGGCCTCCGTGCCCGCCGCTTTTGCCTTTAGCTGCAATTTTACAGAGGTCTCACAGCTTTTATGCTTCCGAATCTCTCCCCGTGCAGAACTGACCTGTCCCTGACTTAGGCCAAGCCGCGGAAGGTGAAGTGAGTGGAGACCTCCTTAGTCTCATTTCTCCCCGCGGGCAGCGGCGAGGTTACGGAAGTTCTGAGCGGTACTTTATTATAATTTTTGCCTGAAAGTCATGCCAGATTTATCCTCTTGGTTCGGGACCATCATCTCCCCTGGGTAGGTAAGAAATATTCTGCTTGTGACCTGACCCCTGCCTCTTTGCGGCAAGGAGGCACAGGGTCCAAGCCCTGGCCCCTTCTTACTCGGCAAGTTTTAAGGGCATTCTCCAGGTTGCAAAATGCAACGAAAACCGAGCCTAATCCGGGGCGTGGGGTGATTTACCCCCCAATTGATACCGATATCCCCAGTTTCAGCCAGTTGCCCCGGGTGGCGGGCCCTGCCCTGGGGGCGAGAAATATTTTGGATAAGCAAGTTAATCAATAAATTTAGCAAGTTAAATAAATGTTTTTATTTAATCACAAATTGCACTAATTGGCACAAATTTAGCTTCTAGGTAGGATGGATAGAAATCCCAGGAACCAGCGATATAGCTCCTAAGGCAAGATGAGTTTCAGGGAAAGGAGGTGAGGGCAGCCGAGAACACCGCCAGCAGCCATGAGGGGATAAAGTTTCCCTAAGTAGTGTCAATCAACAGTGCACAAGGAGGAATCTGGATGTCCGATGATCTGAAAAAAGAGGTTCAAGAAGCACCACTGCTGTGGCCTCTAACTCCAATCCCCACTTACGAAGAAGTCTATGACCCCAAAATCTGCCCGGAAGCCCAGCGGGAAATCTCCAGCATCTTTGAGGGCTGGCTCCATCCCAAGCACGAGATGGCCAAACCCGAGGCCCTGGGGAAAGTGCGGGTGCTGGAATGCGGCCACGGCGGCTTCCAGGTAACCGCCATGCAGACCGGCGGCTACCTGGGAGAACTGGGGGCCAACGTCATCATGGTGGAACCCCCGGGGGGCTCTCCGTTAAGAAAGCTCACCCCTTTCGGGCGCAAGCGTTACATGTTCAGAGACAATGTCAACGGGGACCTGTGCGGCGGCACCTTCTTGCATGAGTGCCGCAACAAGCAGTCCGTCACCCTGGACCTGATCAAAGAAGAGGGCCGGGCAATCCTGAAGAAGCTGGTGGTGCACGCGGACGTGCTCATCGAGAACTATCCCCCCGGCCAGTTCGACGCCTGGGGCATCGGCTATCGCCAGCTCTCCAAGATCAACCCTCGGCTAATTTATATCTGGTGTGGTGAAAAGGGGCAGTGGGGCCCCAATAAGGACAAGCCGGGAGAACTCTATCCCGCTTCTCCCTGTTCCACCGGTTGGTGCCACGCCACCGGGCTGCCCAAGAGCTTCGGCGGCACCCCCATCCGGGCTGGCGAACGGGCCGACGCCATCATCGCCGGCAACCTGGCGGCCCATGGAACCATCGCCGCGCTCATTTACCGGGACAAGGTCTCCGGCAAAGGGCAGTTCGTAGAGGTTACCGCCGCCGAAGCGCACCTGCGCATCCACGACTATGCCTGGGGTTGGTACGGCATGGACGGCTCCTCCAAGCCCCGCTAAGGCAACTGGGACCTGGCCATCAACATCTACTCGGTCAATCCCTGCAAAGACGGCTACATGATGGTGGGCGGGGGCCATGACCGCCTCTGGTACCGCATCTGGAAGACGGTGGGCAAAGACCGGCCGGAACTGGAAGACATGATCCTGGATGAGCCCACCCTGCGGGTGGTCATCGACCGGGTCGGCCACGACCAGCAGGTAAAAACCTGCACCATTCTGGCCGACTGGATGAAGGACTGGACCAGGGAAGAGTGCCGGGGCAAATTCCTGGAAGAAGAGGTGGCCGCGGGTGGCGTTTCCTTTATTGACGAAGTGGCGGAAGAGCCTCACTACAAATACCGGGGCATGGTGCGGGCCATCGAGACGGCCCACTACGGCAAGGTGCTGTTCTGTGGCTCCCTGTTCTACGGTCACCGGACCCCCGGCCGGGTGAAGGACCTGGGGCGGCCGGTAGGTTATGACAACAGCGATGTCTACCGCAAACTCCTCAACTTTGACACTGCCAAGCTGAATGAGCTTTACGAGAAAGGGCTCGTCTAACCTTAGAGGGGGTTATTGAATATGGCCGAACACGAACTGGACAAACTACCCTTTGAAGAATATTGCCGCACGGTCTTTGATAAAGACCGGCTGTTCGAGAAACCCGAGGCGCTGAAAGGCTATCGGGGCCTTTCCTGTACCCAATACATTTTGGGACCTTGCGCCGCCGCCTACCTGGCCGAATTAGGGGCTGAAACCATCAAGATTGAAGTCCCCCGGTTAGGCGAGCCTATGCGCCATTGCTCTCCCTATAACGAGACCTGGTTTTATCCCTGTTCCCGGTGGAACCCCCAGCGGGGCACTTCCCCGGCCTTCCAGGGCGCCAACCACAACGAATACTTCGTCACCCTGGACTACCGCAAAGCCGAGGCCAAGGAGATCTTTTACAGCCTGGTCCAGAAGTCAGACTTCATGATCTGGAACTACCGCCCCGGTACCTTCGACCGCTGGAAGATCGGTTACGGGGCCTGCAAAGAGGTGAACCCCCGCATCGTTCTGGCCTGGTGCGGCGGCTTCGGCGGCTTCGGCCCCGGCCGCAACTGGGCCTCCTACGACATCCTGGGCCAGGCCAAGGGCGGGGTCTTCTCTTTCACCGGTCACCGTTCCGGCGTGCCGGCAGGCTTTCCCAGCAAGCACACCACCTGGATCATGGACTACTCCGTGGGCATGCTGGTCTCCACCGGGGTGCTGGCCGGCCTCTACTGGCGGGATACGGTGTCCAACCTGGGCAACTTCTTCGAGTGCAGCCAGGTGCAAGGCTCCACCCGGTACACCGAATACGGCTTGCCATTGTGGGGCCGCACCGGCATCGTGCGCATGCGTTGGGGCAACTGGGATACCGAGATCTGCGTCAACGGGATCGTCAAATGCGGCCTCTCATCCTATCCCCACTCGGACCACCCGGCGGAAAAGGAAGAGGGCTATATTTGCGTCCAGGCTTACAACGACGCAGACTTTGCCAAGTTGATGAACCTCATCGGCCGCGCCGACCTGGCCGCCAAGTTCCCCACCCACGGCGAACGGGTGGAGGCCCGGGCCCAGGAGGAGATTTACCCGGCCATCGAAGAGTTCTTAAAAGACAAGACCAAAGAAGAGGCCAGCCGCATCTTCACCGCCCAGGGCATCATCTCCCAGCCCCTGCTGACCATCCTGGAAGCAGCCAATAATGAGCACTGGCTGCAGCGGGGCGCCCTGGGGTGGTACGATGATCCGAACTACGGCGACGTCTTCACCCAAAACGTGATCTACAAGATGAGCGAGACCCCACCCCGCATGAAGTACGTGCATCGCCCGGTAGGGTCGGATAACGAGGAGATCTACCAGCGGGTCTGCGGCCTCACCTTGGACCAGGTCCGGGAACTGGAGGCCAAGGAGGTTATCTAAGCATAAGACGGTGGGGGCCGAAACTTGGCCCAGCCCCCCAAACTGCACCTCTATTCATAAGGGGAGGAATTACGCACTATGGCTGAATTTCAAATGTCCCTGATCTATCAATGTGACCAAGTGTAAGGCCCGAAACTTTCTTGATCCTTACAGCTATTGGAACTATACGGGTAATTTCAAATGCGCCGGCTGCGATGCCCTCTATTACGTGGAATTCGAAGACGGCCAGCGGGAAGAGCTGGGTCCGGGCCGGGGCACGGATTATATCCTGCCGGGATATGCGGAGACGGAAGACCTCAAGCCTCTGTCCGGGGAAGGTAAGACCTCACCGCCGCCTTACGCCAATGTCACCTTCGTGGGCAGACAAAAAAATACCACCATGTCGGCCCGGGGGCGCCTGTGCGCCTGTACCCAACTCACCCCGGATGACCTGGATGGTAGCACCTGGAAGCGGATCACGGCCCAACGCAAGTTTGGGAAAACCTGGTAGCGCCGGGTAACTTTGGAAGACAGGAGGAATCACCGATATGCCAGAGATTCTGTGCGAAGATTGCCGAGACTTTAAACGGACTTACGATCCGCAAATCTCCAAGGTGTGCCACGGCCATTGCCGGGCCATCGAATATCCCTTCTTGTTGGCCATCTTCAGAGAGGCCCGGCCGGGCGCCTTTCCCGCTCCCAAGGATTGCAAATATTTTAGGGAGAAGAAAAAGAAAGTTGCCTAAACTTTGCCGGGGCGCTGGCCTCCAGCGCCCCGGTTTTTTTTGGGACCATACCCATGAAAAAGTACTCTCTTTATTATTGTGATGGCCGCTTGAGTGAATCCGAGGTAGTGGAATGCCTGGAGCGGGCCTGGGCTGAAATTTACGAGCTGGAGTTTGACGGAGCCTTCGGGGCCTGGCGGGGCGTGCACTACGAGGCCGAGGGGGATACGATTCACATCACCTGGGACACCATGTACGGCGGGGCCCCCCTGATGATCTCCATCTGCCGGCCTACGGGAAAGATTAAAATGGACATTCCCCGGGAGGAATTTCTCGAGCTGGAAGAAGCTGAAATCGAGCGCATCCGCAGCCTGCTACCGGGGCAGGGGTAAGAACAGGGGCCAGGAGTCAGAGATCAAGGAAAAAATAACCGCCTTAACCCTAATACGGTTCACTTTACAATTATAATGGATTCTAGGATAATAATTTATGGTAAGGGCCTTGAGCCTCTGGGGCTCAGTGTGTCCAAGCCGCGGGAAAATTGACTTGATAATTTTGAGCGAAGACCTTGGAAGGTTTTATAAATCTTCGGGATATACCAACGTTAAGATTAAGATGGAGACAGTAGAGGCAGTAGATGTCTATTGATGGTTATATTGATTATCAACGCCGGGAGTTTTGTAAAGATGTGCAATGTCCGGTACAGATGGATTTGGATTGTCAACCACAGGGCTCGGATGTTTATGAAAAGATAAGACAGGCTTGCAAGACAGATTGTAGATATACAACTTATCAATTTCACCATTGGTTGATCAATAAAGGTTATCTGATTGTCCGACCGGGATAAAAATTTTTAAATGATATTAATGATGCTCAAGGGATAGGAGATATACAAATGGATTGGGGAATGAAAAATCGTTTAAGCCAACTTATGCCCAATGGCAGATGTTTCTTTATGCCGATCGATCATGGTTATTTTCAAGGGCCGACCAGAAATCTGGAGAAGCCGGGAGAGACGATAAAACCGCTTCTTCCTTATGTGGATGCGATCTTTTGCACCCGAGGGGTATTGCGTGCTGCGATAGATCCTATAAGCAGTAAACCGATTGTGCTGAGAGTATCCGGATGTACGAGCATGGTGGGAGAGGATTTGGCTAATGAGGAACTCACCACCTCGATTGAAGAAATTATTCGTTTGAACGCCGCGGCCGTGGGGCTCTCGGTCTTTATCGGCAGTCATTATGAAAAGGAGACGCTAAAGAATCTGACCACTCTGGTCAATGCCTGTGAGGATTATGGAATTCCCGTGATGGCGGTTACCGCCGTAGGCAGGGAATTGGAGAAACGGGAGGCGCGTTTTCTGGCTTTAAGCTGTCGCATCGCGGCAGAACTGGGGGCCAGAGTTGTTAAGACTTATTGGTGTGAAGATTTTGATAAGGTCGTTATCGGCTGTCCGGTTCCGGTCGTTATGGCAGGTGGGCCTAAGTGTGAGACGGAACTGGAGGTACTGGAATTTGTTTATGACGGTATCCAGAAGGGGGCGGCAGGGATCAATCTGGGGAGAAATGTCTGGCAGAGTGCTCATCCTGTGGCTATGGCGAAAGCTTTAAGGGCAATTGTTCATGAAAATGCTTCCGTCCAGCAAGCTCACGAGATATTCAATAAGGCAAGAGGAAAAAAATAAACCGCGAAGGCGTAATACAAAAAGTTCAAGGTTCGAGGTTCAAGGTTTGAGGATCGAGGAGATAAGCTTTGAACTTTGAACTTTTTTTATCTTTGAACTTCTTTTAACTTTGAACTTTGAACTCTTTTTAACCTATGCTGGTTGCTAAATACTACAACAATAACGATATTCGCCTAGAGGAACTTCCCACGCCAAAGATTGGGCCGGGGGAAATTTTAGTAAAGGTGCATGCCAGCGGTATCTGTGGCACAGATGTGATGGAATGGTACCGGATTAAAAAGGCTCCCCGTATTCTGGGCCATGAGATAGCGGGCGAGATCATTGAGTCAAAATCAGACAAATACAAAAAAGGAGAGAGAGTTTTTGTCAGCCATCATGTGCCGTGTAATAAGTGCAAATATTGTTTGGCTGGAAATCATACGGCGTGCGATACCTTACATCAAGGCAATTACGATCCCGGGGGCTATAGTGAATTTATCCGGGTGCCAAAGATTAATGTTGATTATGGAGTGTATGTATTACCGGATCAGGTTTCCTATGAAGAAGGAACCATGATCGAACCATTAGCGTGCGGGATTAGAGGACTAAGGCTGATTGATATCAGGGAAAACCAAACCGTTTTGATTCTCGGCTGCGGTATCTCCGGCATACTGAATATTCAGTTAGCCAAGTTAAAAGGCGCCAGGGTGGTGGCCACCGATATTAACGAGTATCGCTTAAATAAAGCTAAAGAGTTCGGCGCCGATGAGGTGATTCCTGCGGATCAAGACCTTAATATTAAGGCGGATAGGGTCATCATCTGTACCGGGTCTTACGCCGCGGTGGAGCAAGCGTTCCATTGCATAGATAAGAAGGGTATTATCCTCCTCTTTGCCATCCCCAACCGGGATATTGCTATTCCCATCCCGGACTTTTGGAGAAATGAACTCACTGTAACATCATCCTATGGCGCCGCGCCGGTTGATTTAGAAGAAGCGTTGGCACTCATTGCCGATAAAAAGATCAATGTCAAAGACACCATAACCCAGAAACTGCCGTTGGCACAGATTCAAGAAGCCTTCAAAATTGTGGTTGAGGCCAAGGAATCTTTAAAGGTGGTGTTAGGGCCTAACTAAACTGTAATGGTCAAGGCTTGACCTGACAACCTTCCGCTCCCAGTTCGATATGATCCGACACTCCGTTGGATTCACCTTCGTCTCAAACTTCCACCAAGAGTTAGCAAAACCCAAAAGATAATCTTAAGATATCGATATGATCCGACACTCCGTTGGATTCACCTTCGTCTCAAACTTCCACCAAGAGTTAGCAAAACCCAAAAGATAATCTTAAGATATCGATATGATCCGACACTCCGTTGGATTCACCTTCGTCTCAAACTTCCACCAAGAGTTAGCAAAACCCAAAAGATAATCTTAAGATATCGATATGATATCGAAACATATGAACATGAGTCGATAATGGCAGTGATCAGCTATTAGAGGTAGTATGTGCATTTTGGCTCGCCTTTTCCACAGCCCGTAGGCTTATAAATTTTTTTTAAAAAAATTTCTTGACATAAAATGATGATTGTGCTTTAGTTCCTGGAAAATCAGAAAAAGCCAAACCCATCGGAAGGTGGGGACGGAAAGCCACGGGTCTTAGATAGATAGCCGGGTTGCCTGGATAAGGTGGCCCGGGTTTTTTATCTCAAATTTCAAGAAAATTCCTAATTTCTGGTTTGGCGCATAAGCAAAGGGAAAAATTTGAATGATTAGGGCTGAAGGGCTAGCCCTATAATATGGTATTGACCCCAGATCTGGAGGAAGGCGGCTATAGGGCCCAATGTGAGGAGATGCTGGCCGCTATTGCCCAAAGCGACACGGAGCAAGAGGCCTTGAACAATATTCATGATATTCTGGAGCAACTGACAGCAAGCCAAACGGCACAGGGTGGCTAACTGGAGGGTCAGGTATGATCAATAAGATACACTTCATCATGACGCATCCCTTGTTTATTGTAGGCGGGGCCATGTCCCTGGCCCTGGTCCTGATCCTGGCGGGAAAGGTTGGATAGTTGGATAGACTGATAATTGTTGTTTAACCAGATGCCCAAAGGCCATCTGTGGTATCGAAATCCTCAATGCTGATTTGGCGAGCCCGGTGTTTTCCGAGGGGTTTGACTTTGTTAAGCCGAGATTCGATCCCTGGGTTGGCGCAGAGTGGGGGCCAGCCACTTTTGCGGTGGACCCTCAAGAATGGTCCGGCAAGTATATGGGTATTCTCCCGCCTGTGTTCTTATGCTTTTCAGGGCAGGGGGCAGCTAGGCGGGCAGCCAAAAAATCAGGGCAGACACCCAGGTTTGCCCCTGCGACCATAAACCAAAGCCCCTTTCCCCTCTTCACCACTCCAGGTCCGAAGACCCCCGGGGCCTACTTTGCGGCCATGGAGAGCAGCTTCTCCACCTTCTCCGGGGGCAAGGCCGACACCCCGCCCAGCAGGCGGGCCGTCAAGATCACCAGCGCGGTGTGCTCCAGCTTCTCCATCTTGTTGTAAGCCTCCATCAGGTCCCGCCCCACGGTCACCGCGCCGTGGTGGGCCAGGATGATGGCATCGTAATCTTTGAGCAACTCCCGAATGGCCTCCGTCAGTTGGACCGTGGTGGGAGTGGCATAGGCCGCGGTGGGGATCTTCCTCAAGGTCAGCACCACTTCCGGCAACACCGGCTCCTCCAGGGAGACCCCGGCGATGGAGCAGGCCGTGGCCAGGGGCGGGTGGGCGTGGATCACCGCGCCCACCTCGGGCCTGAGGCGGTAGGCCAACAGGTGCATCTGGATCTCCGAGGTGGGGCGGCCCTGCCCTGCCACCAGGCGCCCCTCCAGGTCCACCGTGATGATATCGTCTTCTTCCATAAACCCCTTGTTCACCCCGCTGGGAGTGGTGAGCAGGAGGCTCCCGTATCTGACGCTAACATTGCCATCCGTAGCGGCAATGAAATTTTTCTGGTGCAACATCCTGCAGATCCGCACTAACTCCTGCTTTAACTGACGTTCGCCTTCCATGCCCGATCCTGTTTCTGCAGGCGCACCTTTGGTGGGGGAAGGGAATCCTTCCATTCTTTTGCCCCTCGCTTAGGTAGCCAGTATTCGGTGCCGCGAATATCTTTAAATAGGTATTGCCCAATAAAAATCTCCCCCTCCCCTGGCGGGAGAGGGTTGGGGGAGGGGGAAATATGATGAAACTGGATATTTTCATCCCCGCCCAGGCCCTCCCCCATCCAGGGGGAGGTAAAAAGGACAGGCGACGAGTTCAATTTCTACCTTATTCTAAGTCAAGATATTCCTGGGACATAACCCTAAAAGCTATTTCAAAACCTACCTTCGCAATGAAATGTCATTCTGAGCGTAGCGAAGAATCTCGTATTTTCAATAAGTTGAGATCCTTCACTTCATTCAGGATGACAGGATAAATCAGTTTTGAAATAGCTTGTAAAAGATCGGCCCAGGGGAGGAGGTAGCCCTGGATCTGCCCCCCCTGGGATGACCCGACTTAATTAATATTCCTTGGAGATCACCTTCTCAATCTTTGCCAGTTTATCCTTGGCCTGATCAGGCCGGGCCAGGACCATCAAGGCAAACAGACTGTCGAGGATGGAGATCTGGCACAGGCGAGAGGGCAAACCCTCCTGGTTAATGCGAGTTTCTCGGGAGGCGGTGACCAGCATCAAGTCCGAGGCCCGGGCCAGGGGAGAAAGAGAATTGTTGGTGATGGAAATCACCTTGGCCCCGGCTTCCCGGGCCACCGGCACAATTTCCAGCACTTCCCGGGTGGCGCCGGAGTGGGAGATGGCCAGCAGAGCATCTTTGGGGGTGAGGAGGGCGGCCGCCATCATCATGACCAGGGCGTCGGTGTAGCAATGCACGTTGAGACCCAGACGGAAGAATCTATTGCCCGCGTAATCCACCATGGGATGTGAGCCGGCCACCCCGATGATCATAATCTGCCCGGCGTTCAGGAGGATTTGGGTCGCCTCGGCCATGGCCCCGGTATTCAAGACCTCCAGGGTATCTTCGAGCGCGGCCATGTTGGTATGGAAGACCTTGCTTATGGTGGTGGCGGTGTCGTCTCCCTCCGCCACTTCCTCTTGCCCCCGCCCCGTGGGGGCCACCATCTCCCGGGCCAAGGCGATCTTGAAGTCCTGGAAGCCTCGGAAGCCCAGAATGCGGCAAAACCGCATGACCGTGGCCTCACTTACCCCGGAGGCCGCAGCCACTTCGTTTACGGACGCATAGACGGCCATTTCTGGTTGCGCCAAGATGACGTTGGCTACCTTTTGCAAGGCAGATTTAAGGGACGGAAAGAGTCCCCGCAACCGGATCAGGACACCGGCGAGTTCATCGCGATTCATGGAGGACGGAATTTCCATGAAAAAATCCTCCCTTAACGAAAAAATTGATAAAGATATTACAATTTTGGAAAAATATTTTCAATAAATTTCTAAACAGCAACCCCTTTTTACAGCAATTCCCGTAATAACTCCAGGGCCTCTTCCCGGGTATGCACTATCCCCTCCCACTGGGCTTCCTGCACCGCCGCCAGCAACCGGCGAAACTGAGGGCCCGGTTGCAGGCCCCAAAGCCTGACCAGATCATGGCCGGTGACCAGTTTAGGCAGACGTTCTTGCGGCTCCAGGCGTTCCTTTAAAAAACGATAAGCTTCCTCAGCCAACTCGGTCAGCAGGCTCTCCGAGTCCGCCGGTTTCTGAGGCCCCTGGCCCGCCAGGCTGTCGGCCAGGGCCAGGGCGAAGAGGCCGGGCAGCTCGGGACGCGCCGCCCGCACCATCCTCCCCAAGGCCCGCAGACTGAGCTCTCGCCTCCGGAAAAACGGCATTAACAAAAAGGGCCGCATGTGCAGGCGAATGAGCGTGGTCACGGTCCGGGCTTCGGCCTGACTCAGTCGCAGCCTCAGTGCCACTCCCTCAAAGAGCTCCAAACCCACCTTCTCATGGTAATAAAAGGTGTAACGCTCGGGATCATGACGGCGCTGCCTCACCTTGGATTTGCCCACATCATGGAACAAGGCCGTTAATTTCCAGAGGGCCGGCTTGGGGGGCTTGGCGGCCTCCCGGGATAACTCCAAGGCCAGGTCCCGGAAAAACTTCTGGGGATTGGCCAGGATCTCTTCCAAAGAACGTACCGCCTCCAGAGAATGCTGGAAGACGTCCAGGTGATGGAAGCCATCCTGCTCCACCCCCTTCAGGTCGGCCAACTCCGGGAAGATCTGGGTAAGAAGACCCACCTGGTCCATTTCCTTAAGGATCGGGGCGGCCCGGGGCGACCCCAGGAGGGAAAACAGCTCCTGACGTACCCGCTCTCCGGCCACGCGGGAAAACTCCGGACAATAACGACGCACTGCGGCCACCGTCTCCGGCCCCAGCCGGAAGCCGTGGGTGGCGGCAAAACGATAAGCCCGAAGCAGGCGCAAAGGGTCCTTTTTCAGGTTTTCCGGGTCCAGCACTCTAAGTAAGCCCTGGGCCAGATCCTCCAGCCCCCCCCAGGGATCTTGGAGGACCAAGGGACGCTTTCCCTGAATCGCCTCCAGGTCCAGGGCCATGGCGTTGAGGGTGAAATCCCGACCCTTCAGGTCACCCTCCAGGGTGGGGGCGCGAAATTCCGCCAGGTCCAGGATCTCTCCCTGCCACACCACCCGGGCGGTGCGCTCCCCGGCATCCAGGAGTACGAAGGTTCCCCTTAGGGCCGCGGCCAGGTCCCTGGCCAACTCCAGGGTTTGGGCCGAAACCGCCAGGTCCAGGTCCGGGGCCGGGCGTCCCAGGGCCAACTCCCGCACCGTCCCACCCACCAGATAGACCTTGACCTGCCTGGCGGCCGCCAACTCCCCCAGGACTCTGAGGGCCTGCCGTGATGCCAGGTTAGCGGCGCCCTGCATCACATTGTCTTCCAAGGTCTGCTTCAACATAACTAAATCCAACTGCGTTCAGTCAGGCACGGGGGCCAGGGGCATGCCGGTTCCAGTGACCCGGACCGACTCCTCCAGGCCTTCAGAACTGACATATTATAACTTATAAAAAATATTTTTTTATCATTAATCGGCACTCCCTTATGCTATTTTTCAGGGAGAAGGAGATTCCCCTTTGGTGGTCTGCCCGGGTTCAGGTAAAATCAGTCACGACGCTCTAGACCTGGAATAAGAATTCGGCGAGACCACCAAGAGAGACCGGTTACCCCGCACCCGCGGTAAGAAGAGTTCCATCACCCTTTAGGATTAGTAGATAAGCACCTGCAGGGCCGTGGGCAAGCACCCCAGAATGGGTTAGGGTTCCAGGCCCGGCCTTTCTTTCAGGGGAGACAGGGGGCGCAGATGGCAGGGCGAGGCGGAAAATCCTATTTTATCTGCCAGAGTTGCGGCTATCAGGTAAGCAAGTGGCTGGGCCGCTGCCCGGAATGCGGGGCCTGGAACTCCATGGCGGAAGAGGTGGCGCCCACCGCCCCCATTTCCGAGGGTCAATTGCCGCCCCGGCGCAGCCCGCCGCAGTCCCTCCTCCATTTACGTGCGGCTCCTGAGATCCGCCAGGTCTCCGGTTTGGCGGAATTTGACCGGGCCCTGGGAGGCGCGGTGGTGCAGGGTTCCGTGGTCCTGCTGGGGGGCGATCCCGGGATTGGCAAATCGACCCTGATCCTCCAGGTTCTGGACCACCTCTGCACCGATAACCTGATAGGCCTTTATACCTCCGGAGAAGAGTCCGAGGCCCAGATCAAGCTCCGGGCCGAGCGCCTGGCGCTTCAGTCTCCGGGCCTGCTGGTGGCCTGTGAAACCTGCCTGGAGAATATCCTAAAAATAGTAGAAGAACTCAAGCCCGCCTTCCTGGCCCTGGACTCCATCCAAACCATGTACACCGCGGCCCTGCCGGCCGCCCCCGGATCCCTGCCCCAGGTGCGGGAGACCGCCTTCCGTCTGGTCCAGCAGGCCAAGATCAGCGGCACCGCCACTTTTCTCATCGGCCACGTCACCAAGGAAGGGACCATTGCCGGGCCTATGGTCCTGGAGCATTTGGTGGATACCGTGCTTTACCTGGAGGGCGACCGCAGCCATGCCTTCCGGTTGCTGCGCACCGTCAAGAATCGTTTCGGTCCCACCCAGGAACTGGGAGTTTTCGAAATGCAAGAAACCGGCCTGAAGGAAGTTCCCAACCCCTCGGCCTTATTTCTGGCGGAGCGCTCTTTGGAAGTGCCCGGTGCGGTGGTGGTTCCCAGCCTGGAGGGCTCCCGCCCCATCCTGGTGGAGGTTCAGGCCCTGGTCTCCCCTTCTTCCCTGGCCCTGCCCCGGCGCCAGAGCATGGGGGTGGACCCCGGCCGGGTATCCCTGCTGGTGGCCATCCTGGAAAAGCGCGTCGGCCTGCGCCTGAGCGGCCAGGACCTGTTCGTCAATGTGGCCGGAGGCCTCCGCTTGACCGAGCCGGCCCTGGATCTGGGAGTGGCCCTGGCCCTGGCCTCTTCCTTCCTGGACCGGCCGGTGCCTCCCGATACCCTGATCTTTGGGGAGGTGGGGCTCACCGGGGAAATTCGGGCCGTAAGCCAACCCGAGGCGCGGCTCAAGGAAGGCCGCAAGCTGGGATTCCGCCGGGCCATCCTGGCCCGCCGGCAACAGGAACGCCTGGGAGATTTTCCCGGCCTGGAACTCCAGGGCGTGGAAACCCTGGCCGCCGCCATCCGCAGCATCTTCCCTTGAGTTGGAAGAGGGAAGGTTGGTGGGGGGAGGGCCAGGGGCCTGAGGCCCCTGCCCTCCCCCCACACCCCCCTCCCAACCCGCGTAAGTTGGCCAGAGGAAGTCGGGGCTTTGGCCCCGACTTCTCTCGGCTCTAAAATAAACTTAAGGAATTGGGGGTAGGGGTTTGGTGGAGGATTGTAAGTGGGTCTGCGACCCTTAGCCCCCTCCCCCAAGATCTCAAGTCCATGGTCAAGATCAAGGGGTTATATTTTCGCTACAAGAAGGCGCCCAGGCCGGTTTTTGATGGTTTCAGCCTGGAGGTGACCGCGGCTGAGCGCCTGGCCATCCTGGGGCCCAGCGAAGCGGGGAAATCCACCCTGGCCCTCTGTCTCCAGGGCCTCATCCCCCGAATGATCAAGGGCGAATTCCGCGGCCGCATTGAGGTGGCCGGCCGTCTCACCCATACCGTCAGACCCCGGAACCTGGCCGGACAGGTGGGCATCCTGTTTCAAGACTTTGAGGCCCAGCTGTTCTGCACCCGGGTGGACCAGGAGGTAGCCTTCGGGCCGGAAAACCTGGGCCTGAACCGGGAGGAATTGTCCCGCCGGGTCAGGCAGGCCCTTTCCCTGGTGGGTTTGACCGGCCTGGAGAGCCGGGACCCGGCCTCCCTCTCCGGGGGCCAGAGGCAGCTCCTGGCCCTGGCCGCGGTTTTGGCCCTCAAACCCCGGCTCCTGGTCCTGGATGAACCCACCACCGATCTGGACCCTTTACGGGTGGAGGAGCTTCTCGCCACCCTGGATAAGCTGGCCCAGAGACAAGATTTCACCCTGATCCTCCTGGGGGCAGACCTGCGGTTGGCCCGGCACTGCGACCGCCTGGTACTTCTTAATCAGGGCGTGGTGGCGGCGGATGGCCCCCCGGCCCAGGTGCTCAGGCAGGTGGAGACCTTTCGCCATCTGGGGCTCGGGCCTCCGGAACTTCCGGCCCTCTTTCATGATCTGGGCCAACAAATCCTTCCTCTGTCCCTGGAAGAAGCCGAGGGCCAGGCCCGGCGCCTGGGATGGGCTGCAGAGGGCCATGGCCAGGACGAGGTTTCCGGTTCGGACGGTTCCCTTAAAACTCCCCCTCCCCACCGTGGGAGGGGGCTGGGGGGAGGGGCAGAGCCTAAAGATAATCTCACCCCCACCTTCCTTTCCCACAGCAGGCCGCGAGCTTCTGGCCCTGCGCCAGGTGACTTTTGCCTATCCCGGAGATGCGCCCATATTTAAAGATTTTTCCCTCAGCTTTCAGGAAGGGGAGCTTACGGCCATCCTGGGGCCCAACGGCAGCGGCAAGACCACCCTGTTGAAACTGCTCCGGGGCCTGCTAAAACCCCAGACAGGGGAGGTGTGGACCGCCCCCGGACCCCAGCCCCTCCGGGTGGGATTTGTCTTCCAGAACCCCGATTACCAGCTCTTCGCCGAACAGGTCTGGGAGGAGGTGGCCTTTGGGCCCCGCCTCCTGGGACTGGACTCCCAGGAGGTGCAGCAAAGAGTGGAGACCGCCCTGAGCCGGGTGCATCTCCTGGATAAGGCCGCCGAAGACCCCTTTTCCCTCACCAAGGGTCAGCGCCAGCGGCTGGCGGTGGCCTCCGTTTTAGCCCTGGCTCCCCAGGTGATCATTCTGGATGAACCCACCACCGGTCTCGACCACCAGGAGCAGCAGGATATGCTGGGCCTGATTGCGGAGCTGCACGCCCAGGGCCACACCATCCTCCTGGTGACCCACTCCATGTGGGCCGCCACCACTTATGCCCAGCGCCTGGTGCTGCTAAAAGACGGCCAGGTGCTTCTGGAGGGCCCCACCCGGGAGGTCCTGGCCCGGGAGGCGGTGCTGGCCGCCTGCCGCTTGAAGCCCCCCGCGGTGGTGCAACTCAGCCTGCGGTTGGGATTTCTGGCCCTGACCCCGGAGGAGTTCCGGGAACATATTCTGGGCCGGCATTAAGAGAGATTCTTAAATTTTGATTTATGGGTTATATATATATAAATGTAATAATCAAGAGATTTTCCTCGGGCCAAGAGGTCCCCAAAACGAGAGCTCTGCGAAATGGGTTCGTGGGGGGAGGGCCAGGGACCTGAGGTCCCTGCCCTCCCCCCACACCCCCCTCCCAACCCGCAGAAGGGGCTGGAAAGGCGGGGCCTATGGCCCCGACTTTCCAGGCATTTTCTAACCCTGTAAGGGGTTGGGGGAGGGAGCTTGAGGGAGGGATTGTAAGCGGTCTGCGACCCCTGGCCCCCTCCCTCAAGTTGACTTTTTCAGAGGTCTCAAAACTATTTTGGCACGGTGCAGGCAAGGCTGCCGCACCATCCCGGGTGGTATCTTGATGAGCAATTTCACTGGAGCAAGATTTGGGTGACGCGTCATCCATACTCATTACCGGTGCCGCGGGCGGGATCGGCACGGCCTTGGCCAAAGCCTATGCTGTCCCTGGGGTGTACCTGTTTTTGGGGGATACAGAGGCCGGGCGTCTGGAAGGCCTGGCCTCCCAATGCCGCACCCTCGGGGCCCAGACCTGGAGTACCGTCGTAGATGTTACCAACCGGGAGGCCATGGCGACCTGGATCATCGAGTCCCATCACCTCCGTCCGTTAGACCTGATCATAGCTTTGGCCGGCATCTCCCACGGCACCTTCTCCCAGGAGGAAACCCCCGAGCAAACCCGGGCGGTCTTTGCCGTCAATCTGGACGGCATGTTGAATACGGTGGAGCCGGCAATTCCCCTATTCCGCCAAAGGGGAAGCGGGCAGATTGCCTTAATGAGTTCCCAGGCCGGGTGCCGGGGCTTTCCGGTGGCGCCCTCTTATTGCGCCACCAAGGCAGCCATCCGGGTCTATGGGGAGGGACTCAGGTCCCGGCTCCTCCGGGAAAATATTGTGGTTTCGGTGATCAATCCCGCATTTATCAAGTCCCCCATGACCGATGCCAACCCTTATCCCATGCCCTTCCGGGTCAGCGCCGAACGGGCTGCCCGGATAATCAAGAACCAGTTGGCGAAAAACAAGGCGCGCATTTGCTTTCCCGGCCCGCTGGCCGCCGGGGCCTTTTTACTGTCTCTGCTGCCACCCTCCTGGGTCGACCGGTTTATCACCCTTAAATGAGGCGGCTGAAGGAAGGCTCCATCAGAAGAGAAGGGAATTGATGGTAGAGAAAAACACCACCACGGCCATACCCGTGGCTTTGGCCCGCTGCTCCGACTATAAATCTCCGGCCTTACCCAAGCTGGTGGGAACCCTGTTGGAGGATATTGGCTGGCAGCCTTCCCGAGGGTCCCGGGTCTTGGTGAAACCCAATCTCCTGGCGGCCAAACCGCCGGATTTCTTGCCCTGCACCCATCCGCGGGTGGTCCGGGCTGCCTGTGAATACCTGTTGGATTTCGGCGTTAGGGTGACGGTGGGTGATTCCCCCTCCTTTGGCACCGGTAGGCGGGTCGCTCGGAAGATCGGCTTGGCCGGAGCCCTGGCGGACCTGCCCGTGGGTCTTACCGACCTGAACCGGCCCCAACTGGTCAAGCTTTCTCTGAATGGGGGGAGAGTCGCCATTTCCCGCCTGGCTCTGGAGAACGATGTCATCCTCAACCTCCCCAAGCTCAAGGTCCATCGGATGATGGCCATAAGCGGGGCGGTGAAAAACCACTTCGGCTGCGTCACCAGTCTCTGGAAGGCCCTACTCCACGTACTAATGGGTGGCCGGGGTAACCGATTCGAGTCCATGTTGCTGGATCTTTTAGACCTGCTGCCTCCCAGCGTGTCCCTGCTGGATGCGGTCACGGCCATGCACGTAACCGGACCGGTGGACGGCCTCCCCTTCTCTTTGGAGATGTTGGCCGCCTCCCCTTCCGCAGTGGCCCTGGATACTGCCATATACACTCTGCTGGGACTCTCTCCCACCGACGTCCCCCTTTGGCAGGAAGCCGTGAAGCGCAATCTGCCTGGGGCAAGTCCCGGAGACCTGGCTTATCTCCTGGAGCCTCTTTCCTCTTTTGATGCCAGAGAATTTCGCCTCCCAACCACCCTCCAGCCTGCCGGCTTCCACCCTTCCAGCCTGGCCAAACGCCTCATGAAAAACACCTGGGCAGCCTGCTTCGATAAGAAATAATTAGACTTAGTCGCTCAAATGTTAGATCTGATTTGAATGCTATTTGGTAATTGTCAGGTTAAGTCTAAGTTATTACAATTTAAATAATTACCAGGTCCCCTAAGAACTAATTTCCCTAAATAGGGTATCCTTAATCATGCGGGTAGCGGCGGTCCAGCTCAACTCCACCCCGGATCTCAAGCGAAACCTGGCCCGGGTGCGGGAACTGATCGAGGAAGCCGCGAGCCAGGGCGCGCAGTTGATCGCCCTGCCGGAGCACTTCGCCTACCTGGGGCCGGAAGACCGCCACCCCCCTTCGGCCCAGCCTTTGGGCGGCCCCCTGGTGGCCCAATTCGGGGAACTGGCCAAGAGCCTGAAGATTTTCCTGCTCCTGGGCTCCTTTCCGGAAGTGACCACCCCCGGAGGGCGGCTCTTTAACACCAGTGTGCTGCTGGGCCCGGAGGGAAACGTCCTGGCCTGTTACCGGAAGATGCACCTCTTCGATGTGGATTTGCCCGGCACCTCAAGTTTTCAAGAATCGCGCTGCATCCAGCCCGGCCGGGAGGTGGTGGTAGCCCCTCTCCCCGGCACTCCTTTTACCGCGGGCTTGAGCATCTGCTATGACCTGAGGTTTCCGGAACTTTTCCGGGCGCTGACGGATCAGGGCGCGGACCTGCTATTGCTGCCCGCGGCCTTCACCCGCACCACCGGCCGGGACCATTGGGAGGTGCTGGTACGGGCCCGGGCCATCGAAAATCTGTCCTACGTGGTGGCCCCGGCCCAATACGGCCAGCATTCACGAGGCCGCCACAGCTACGGCCGGTCGCTCATCGTGGACCCCTGGGGCCTGATCCTGGCCCAGGCCCCGGACGGGGAAGGGGTGATCTACGCCACCCTGGACCATGAGAGGGTCCAGCGCCTGCGCCGGGAACTGCCCTGCCTGAGCCACCGGCGTTTGAGGTGAAGAATGAAGGGCTGTTGGGGGAGGGTCAGGGACTTGAAGTCCCTGCCCTCCCCCAAGCCCCCTCCCTACCCGTATAAGGGGCTTGTGGAAGGCGGGCTAAGCCCCGCCTTCCACAAGCCGATACCGAGTTGGGTTCATGATGGTAATTTTTGTAGCCGCAGGCTTTAGCCTGCGCCCCCAATTTTAGTTGTTCCCAACCTGGTCAAAGGCATGAGAAAGTCAAATATGTGGGAACATGATCCCAAATCCCTGGCGCGCACCATATTCCGCTGGTATCTCAATAAATTCCCCTTGAGAGACGGCAAGGCCTATTTTTATAATCGCTGGCATGCCGCCCTGGCCCCGGCAGAGCGCTTTGCCACGGTGGCCCTGGACCGGGGCTTGCGGATGAAGCTCGATCTCCAGGACCCGGAGCAGCTCAAGATCTATTTTTATGGGCATTATCATGAGAGATACGAGGCCCGTCTGATAGAGTTGCTTCTGGACGCGGGTGAGGTCTTCTGGGACGTAGGCGCCAATATCGGGTATTTTTCTCTGGTGGCCGCTACCGCGTTAAAGAATAGGGGGCAGGTAGTGGCGTTTGAACCAGGCAAGAGAGCTTACGAAAGATTGAGAGATAATGTTTCGCTTAATCCCTTTAGCAATATCCTGACCTACCAGGTGGCGGTCACGGATACCGAAGGTGAAGCCGTGCTCTATTTAACCGACGATTTTGCCGACAGCAGCGCCAATCTCTACCATCCCGGCACCGCCCAAACCAGGCAAGAGGTTTGCCGAACCGTGTCGCTGGATAAATTCCAACCTGCCCAGGGCCTGCCTTCACCCAATTTCATCAAAATCGATGTGGAGGGCGCGGAATTGGCCGTGCTTCGGGGGGCAGAAAAGATCATCGCCCATTGCCTCCCGTTATTCTTGATGGAAATGGAAGAAAAGAACCTGGCCGCCGCGGGCACCAGTAGAGCCGAGATCCAAAAACTGCTGGCCGCCTCTGGCTACCGGGCCGCCTTCCTGCACAAGGGGCGATGGCAGGCCAGCGAAGATCTAAGTGTCGTAAAAGGACGGAACCTCTTCTGGTTTAATCCCTCGGTAAGGGCTCATCAAAAAAAAGCGGCGCGCCTCCCTGTTAGGGGAAGATATTGAAGATCAAAGGGAGTGGGGCTTCCTAACCAGGACCCTGGGTGTAGGCTTAACTGGGCGGTGGAGTCGGCGCCCCAGGCCCCTTCCCCCTATTGCCTCCGCCAAATAAAAAGGGCGGGAGGAAACTCCTCCCGCCCGGGGTAAGGGCCAAGGCGCAACGGTTCAGCGGGCTGCGGCCTTGGCGAGTTTTTCCCGATGAGACTGGCAGTTGCGGCAAAGAGCCGTCTCGGGCATGATTTCCAGGCGCCGGGGCTCAATGGGTTGGCTGCAGACCTCGCAGAGACCGTAGCTGCCGTTCTCCAAGCGCATCAGGGCCTCTTCGATGGCCTCCAGCTCCTGTCTCTTGGGACCCAGGAGAGAAAGGTGGGTTTCGGCCAGCAAACTCACCGAGGCCTGGTCCTCCTCATCCCGGGCCGTGGCCAGCATCTCTTGATAACCGTTGCCGATATTGCTCCGGAGCTGCTGCCTCACTTCCACCCAGAGACGTTCTTTCCGTTCCAGCAGTCGCTCTTTGGTTTCTTCCAACTTCTCACGGCTCAGTCCTGCCATGCTTCATCCCTCCCTGAGTCATGTGCCAGGGCCACAGGGCTGGGCTCGGCCCCTTGGGTTATTCCAGAAAGTCCTCCAGCGCCGCTTTGCGGGTGGGGTGCTTTAGACGTTTGAGGGCCTTCTTCTCAATCTGGCGGATCCGCTCCCGGGAAACCTTAAAGGACCGTCCGATCTCTTCCAGGGTGTGCTCCACTTCCTCCCCGATCCCGAAGCGCATCTTCATGATCCTTTCTTCCCGGCTGGTGAGGGTGGTCAGGATGACGCCGGTCTTTTCCCCCAGCTGGGACTCCAGAATGGCCTCGTAGGGAGAGATGGCCTTGTCGTTGCGGATGAAGTCCCCCAACCGGTCGCCTTCGTCCCCCACCGGGGTCTCCAGAGAAATCAGCTCATCTGCGAGATTGGTGACCAGAAGAATCTTATCCTCCGCCACCCCCGAGCGCTCCGAGATCTCTTTGAGAATGGGTTCCCGACCCAACTCCTTCAGCAGATCATAGAAAGCCCGGTAACAACGGTTGCGGATCTCTTGCAAGTGCACCGGGATCCGGATGGTGCGGGTCTTGTCATAGATCGCCCGGGTAATGGTCTGCCTGATCCACCAGGAGGCAAAGGTACTCAAGCGGTAGCCGGTGGTGTAATCGTACCGGGTCACTGCTTTCATCAGGCCCAGGTTACCTTCCTGAATCAGGTCAGAGAAGTTCAGCCCCCGATGGAGGTATTTTTTGGCGATGCTCACCACCAGCCGCAAGTTGGCCTTGATCATCTGGTCCCGAGCCTGGTTGACTTCCGCCTCCGTAAGCTGGATGCGGGCCGCCAGGTCCTTGATCTCGGTGGCTTCCGGACAGTGCTTTTGGAGATGGCCCAATTTCTGGTGAATCACCTTGAAGAGCTTCTCCTTGGCTTGGGCGCTCTTCTCCGGGGCCTGGAACCAGCTCTGGATCTTTTTCTGGAGATAGCGGATCTCTTCCAGATCGGAGTCCACCATGGAAACCATTCTCAAGATGTACTCTTGACCTTCCTTGATAATGCGGCCCAGGTGCCTTTCTTCCTCGGGAGAAAGAATGGAATAGCGCAACATCTCTCGGAAATAAGCGGCCACCAGGCCCTCATGTTCCGGGATTTCCTCAACTTCCAGACCTTCGTCCACCTCTTCTTCCGCCCCCTCTTCCGAGGGGCCATACGCCCCTGCGTCCAGGTGCTCGGTCACCTCCAACTCCTCTTCGGGAGCGACCTCATAGCTGGGCCGGAACCCCAGGGCTTCATCGTTATCCTCTGGGATCAAGAGATGGTATTGATCATAGGCGATAAGGGGTTCGCTGGCGCCGCCCAGATCCAGAAATTTTTTGAGATATTCTTTTTCCATGTATTTGTATTCCTGTGGCCTCCACCCGCTTAAAAGATGAAAGCTTATATTTTACCCCTTAATTTTCTCTTGTCAAGAAAAAATGTCCACTTTTTTCCCGACCAAGGCTCGATAATTTCTTATCGGTAATTTTTCCAATAAATTAAAGATAATTACCCTATCAGTCATTGTCAAGGCATCTCCATCCTTCCCTTGACCCCCTCCTTTTTCCGCAGTATTATGCTGACAGTCTTTTAAGGAGCAGGCCGTGTCCCACCAGTTCATTGCTCACCTCCAGGAAGGAGCCCTGGTACAACAATATTTCCTGGTGCGCTCCGCGGAGAGCCGCACCGATAAGTCTGGCAAACCCTTCCTGTCTTTGGTCCTGGGCGATAAAAGCGCCACCATTACCGCCCGGGTCTGGAGCGACACCCTGGCCAAGTGTCCCGGCCCCTTCCCGGCCGGCGCTTACGTAGCGGTCCAGGGCCAGGTAAGCTCTTATAAGGGCGAACTCCAGTTAACGGTTCAGTATATCAACACGGTGGAGGCCCTGAAGGCCCTGGGCCGGGAACTCAAGGACTTCGACCCAGAATTGCTCATTCTCGCCACCGCCCATGACCGCCAGAAGCTGTGGCGGGAGTTGTGGGAACTGGCCGAAGGCAACCTTAAGCCGCCCCTTAAGGAGTTGGTGCTTCGGCTGCTTAACCGATACGAGGCCGAAATCCTGGTGTGCCCGGCGGCCCGGGCCTACCACCACCCCTATCTGGGGGGCTTGCTGGAGCACACCTGGTCGGTGGCTCGCCATGCCCTGGCCTCCATCACCGTTTATCCCGGCCTCAACCCGGACCTGGTCTTGGCCGGGGCCATCCTCCACGACCTGGGTAAGGTCCAGGAGCTGACCCGGCCCCAGGCCCCGGAACGCACCGTGGTCGGGGAACTCCTGGGCCACATCGTCATGGGGTGGGAGATGGTGCGAGAAGAGGCCCGAGCGCTGGAATTCCCCGACCCCACCCTGCTTTGGCAATTGGAACACATCATTCTCTCCCACCACGGCACCCTGGAATTCGGCTCCCCGGTACCCCCCAAGACCCGGGAAGCCTTGCTGGTTTATTACCTGGATGATCTGGACGCCAAGATGAAGATGATGGAGCAACATCTGGCCAGCGATGCCTCTGAGGGAGATTTTACCAGTTATCATAGGGTCTTACAGCGCGGGCTATTCAAAGGCGACAAACGCCCGGAACCAGACCCCGAGCCCCCGTCGGAACCGGAGGATTAACTAAGGATTTCCATAAGCTAGATTGACATCTGCTCAGGCCTGTCTTAACTTATTTTCAAGATTTGCTCGGGACTGTGGGATCGGCGCGCCAATCCCGGCGTGAGTTTATCCCAAACATGGAGGACAACATGTTTAAAAAGATTTTGGTTCCATTGGACGGTTCGGAACTGGCTGCGAAAATCCTCCCTCAGGCAGTGGAAATGGCCAAGTGTTTTCAAGCCGAGGTGACTCTGCTCCATGTTTGTTATTACCCTATCTGGACAGAGATAGCCGAAGCGCCTCCGGGGGTCCTGGATACGGCCAGGGAAAAGGAAATGAAATGGTGCTCCACCTTCCTGGGAGAAGCCGCCAAAAAGCTGCAGGCCCAGGGCGTGACCGTCAAGACCAAATGCGTTGAAGGGGTGCCGGCCCGGGAGATCATTTACTACGCCTCGAAAAACAAGATGGACCTTATTGCCATGGCTACCCACGGCAAAGGCGAGGTGGCCTGGGTAATAGGGAGCACCGCGGAGAAGGTGGTTACCCACGCCACCGTACCGGTACTGCTCGTCAGGGTGGTGGAGCTCAAACCGCCCCTGCTTAAAGAAGAATGGTTTGCCACTCCTTAGATAGAAATTCCATAATTTGAATCGGCAAATTGCGGGGTCAGGGGGATGGGCACTCTCTGACCCCCTTTTATTTTTAGACTCCCTGCCTAGTATTTTGTTAAGATAAAAGCCTAGGAAAATTTCCACCCCCGCCCCTGCACTTACCCTCACCTGCCCCGGAGGGGCCAGTCTTCCCGACCACCTGGACGCCGCTGACTTAACTTGAACCTATTTCAAAACCTGGCATTCTCCTGCCAGGCCTTCAGGTTCGAAAGGAAAATCAAAGCGTTTTCCTTTACTTCCTCTCCCCCTGGGGGAGAGGATCGAGGTGAGGGGGGTTTTGAAATGGCTTGTAGTAAAAAGCTTAGGACTGGGATTAGTTACGGAAAGGTCGGAGGCAAATCCTGATCAGGTTTGGTCCTGGGAAGGGACCATATTGTTAAACTACCAAAATAAAGCGTGAGAGAGGGGCCTTAAATCCTCCTTTGCCCCAGGTCCTTAAACCTTCAAAGCCAGGAGGCGGATTTCCGTGAGTTCTTCCATGGCGTAGCGTATTCCCTCCCGGCCCAGGCCGGAGGCCTTGACCCCGCCGTAGGGCATATTGTCCACCCGGAAGACGGGGGAATCATTAACTATGATGCTGCCCACCTCCAGGGTCTCGAAGGCCTGCCAGACATTCGCCAGGTTCTGGGTGAAGACCCCGGCCTGCAGGCCATAGATGGAGTCATTGGCCATCTCCAGGGCCTGGGTGAAGTCCGGGAAAGGCGCCAGGACCACCACCGGCCCGAAGATCTCTTGATTCCAGACCTTCATCTCCCGGCTCACATTTTCCAGCACCGTGGGGGGCATCAGATTGCCTTCCCCCAGGCCGCCGGCCACCAGGCGGGCGCCGCCGCGCCAGGGCCTCCTCAACCCACTCCCTGACCCGGGTGGCGGCCCCGGCGTCAATGAAGGGACCCACTACGGTCTCTTCCTTGGCCGGGTCTCCGGCGACGATTTTGTGCTCCACGGTCTTCAGGAAAATCTCTTTAAAGGTCTCATAGACGTCTTGGTGCACCAGCAGACGGCAGGAAATTACTACCACGGGCTGCAATTATCCACCGGTTGCAGAAGTTGGGTTAACAGGATGGAAAGATACCGTGAGGTGATGGGACAACCCACCACTCCCAAAAAGTGAAGGGTTGAAGGGTTGTGAAGGGTTTTTCTAAGGAGTCCTATAGGGGGAAAAAAGCGCTATAGGGGGTTATATGAAATACCCTTCAAAGGCTTCATACCCTTCATTTTCAATGGCTGTTTGGTGACAAAAATGAGCCTGCATGAGACAAGTCACAAATGAAATTAAAAAAATGAAAACTTTTCCGATGATAAATATGAAGCTTTAACAAATTTAATAAAGGCAAACCATACTAACCCTTAACTTCGAATGGACTGCGGAACAGTATAACTCAGGCTCCATCGGAACATTGATGGGTTCTTAAACCGATGAAATGAAAAGGAGATGACAATGCTAAAAAAAGAGGTATACAAAAATGCAAAGAAAGGTGAACGCAAGAATGGAAACAACAATCCTATCAAAAGGTTCCATAGCAGAGGACATTTTAGGTGAACTGGTCAAGCACGCACAATTGCCAGAAGAGGGCTTTCTTGCCGGAGGAGCGGTCGCAAATACCATATTAAAGCTAGAATATGGTGGCGACTTCCCGATAAAGGATTTGGATATTTTTCAAAAAGTAAACAACGGTCCGCCGATTCATTGCTCAACTCCATGCAGGGATACTGAATTGGAGTTACTTTTTCACTATGGTTGGATAAGGCTCTACGCTGTCAGGAAATACAGAGTTATAGGTTCGGCGAACGATGGCATGCTCAATACCATTGACATTGCTATGAAGAATAGTGGCGGGGACAGCAACGGCGGTGACCCCTACAGTGAACACAAAGTTATCCTTGGAGGCTTCGACCTGAATTGCTGTCAGGCTGGAATCGATCTGAAAGAAGGAAGCTGATTTACCTGCCTGAATTTGAATCATTTCTACGAACCAATCAGTTAAAAGTCCACTACCCGTGTACTCCCTTCCATACAGCAATAAGACTGGTCACGAAGCAAAAAGAACTCGGCTGTTACTGCGACCTTAATGGAGAGTTTAAATACCTCTTGCAGGTGCCGAATGTCTTACGGCGATTTCCTCCAAGACGACAACGGGGGTATCAATTGGCTATTCGCCCACAATTTCGGAGAAAAGTACTACCGCAGGTATCTCGACAACAAAGAAATCATCGACAGGTATTTCCGTGTGTTAAATAATGGCAAGGTTACAATAGACGGCAAGACCGTGGATCGGTTTACCATGGTTCCCCATGATTCAAGTGTCATGGAAGAGTTGAAGGATTGCTCCAATGTTGCTCAGATTAAGGCCATTTGGGACCGGTTACAGGGTAAGAGATCTGTTGCAGAAATAAACACCAGGGCGCTAAAGTTAGGTGGATGGGCAAATACATTTCTTATGGTTAACCCAGACTATGCTCAATGTGACTGGCATGATAAACACGCAATCCAGGTGGAAGAATTTTGTCAAGAACATCCGTATAGTTGAAGTTTTCTCCAAACTGAAGCTCAATATTCAGGAGCAGTTGGAAGCAGTCAGAATGATAAAAAGGAAGGCAAAAATAGATGGCCCTTATATTATCGGGCTGATTGAAAGGGAAAGCGATACCCCTTGTGATAAGAATAATATCGAGGGATGGATA
>CAVTZS010000013.1:0-201164 GCA_963739295.1 uncultured delta proteobacterium
AAGTGTTCAGGGCGGGCAAGAAGATGGATTTGCAGGCCCGGGAGTTTGCCCTATTGGAATATCTCCTGCGCCATGCCGGTAAGGTGGTTTCCAAGACCATGATTTTGGAGCACGTGTGGAATTATGACTTTGACCCGCAGACCAATGTTGTTGATGTCTTGATCTGCAGATTGCGCAATAAGGTCGACCGGGATTTTCAAAGTAAGATGATACACACCCTTCGGGGAATCGGTTATGCCCTTAAAAGTTCTTAGCCGGGTGCGCCGCACCATCGGTCTCCGATTGACCCTGTGGTATTCAGCGATTTTTATCCTCAGCTCGGTAGTCCTTTTTGTCATCACCTATTTCTTTCTCTCGGCGTCCTTGCGACAAAAAGACCAGGAAGTGGTGCAGGGCAGACTCAATGACCTTAAGGCCCAGTATCGGGCTGGAGGGATTATCGCCCTCCGAAATGATCTGAAGTTTCAAAAATATGCCGGCAAACCCAATGTTTTTTTCGTCCGGGTGGCCGGCCCCAATAACCGGACGCTCTTTTTAAGTCTTCCCGATGTTAGAGTCGATTTCAATCTCAGACCCCTGGAAGGCCAGACAGTGGCGGAGGGATTATGGACCCGGCTCGAGGCCCGAGACCATGATGGGACTTTGGAACTCATCACTACCAGGTTGGCGGACGGCTTTATCCTGCAAGTGGGCAAGAACACGGAGAACCGGGCCGAAGTTCTGGGGAGTTTCAAGAATGTCTTTATCGCCGTCATGCTCCCGATGGTGGCGCTCGCCTTTATCGGTGGACAATTGCTGGCGGTGCGGGCCTTGCGGCCAGTTCGCCGTCTCATTCACACGGTTCGCTCTATAACTGATACGGGCAACGTCCAAGCCCGTATGCCTGTGAGCCAGACGGGGGATGAGCTCGATGAGCTGGCCAGGCTTTTCAATCAAATGCTGGATAGAATCGAAACCCTGATAAAGGGTATGAGAGAATCTCTGGATAACGTGGCCCATGATTTGCGAACCCCCATGACCAGATGGCGCGGCCTGGCCGAGATGGCCTTGCAGGCCGACCCGGATGGAGGGGCCTCCCGGGAGGTGCTGGCTGACTGTCTGGAGGAGTCCGAACGTATCCTTACCATGTTAAAAACCTTGATGGACATCTCTGAGGCGGAGACCGGGGCCATACTCCTGGAGCTGGAGCCGGTGAATCTGGCGGAATTGATCGCCAGGGTTGAGGAACTCTATCGTTATGTGGCTGAGGAGAAGCAAATCGCCCTCTCCACCACCTGCCCTCAGGACCTTGCGGCCACCATCGACCGGCCCCGGATTCAGCAAGCCCTGGCGAACCTCCTGGATAATGCCCTCAAGTATACCCCTGCGGGAGGCGAGGTGCAGGTGGAGGCTTATCGGCAACCGCCCTATGTGGTAGTGGCCATCAAGGACCGCGGCGTGGGCATTCCCCCGGCGGAAATCCCCAGGATTTGGGACCGCCTCTATCGTGGCGATAAAAGCCGGGCCACCAGTGGCCTGGGTTTGGGCTTGAGCCTGGTGAAAGCCGTGGTTGAGGCCCATGGCGGCCGGGTGGAGGTCGCCAGTCAGTCCGGAGCCGGTTCCCGGTTTACTCTTTATCTCCCCCTGTAGATTTCTCCCCCCCGATGCAGTCCTTACCCTGGGTAAGCCTTTCACATTTGTAATGTTCCGGCAAGGTTCCGGTAATCTTTGTTCTCTATAATGGTGACCAAAATCATCATGCTTCAGAAAAAAGGAGAGCAACCAGATGAAAAGTTTCATGAGAGCAGTAGTTGTTGTGTTGGCGGGCGCTATCTTGGCCACCTGTCCGGCGTATGCCAAAAAAAATAAAGGCGGGGGACCGCAGATCCCGCCGGTCATCACTGCAGACCAGGCAAAAGCCACGGTTACTGCGGCGGTGCCCAAACTGAGTCTGGGCAAACCCTATACCAAACAGGGCAAGCAGGGGGATATCAAGCTGGAGGTGCCTCTCCTGGTCGAGGGCAAAATTGTCGGCAGAATACGTCTGAATCCCCTTACTGGGGAAATTTTGACCAAAGGGCAGCAAATCCAGGCCCCGAAGCTTTCGGTTTCTCCTGATGAAGCAGTCAAGACGGTTCAGACGGTTCTTCCGAAACTGCAGGTCGGCGCGGCCTGGCTGGGGAAGGGTGGCGAATGGAAGGTTCCCTTGCTTTACCAGGGGGCCATTATCGTGGAGATGGGTGTGCATGGCCAGAATGGCTCCCTCCTGCCCGATTGGAAAGCCTCTAAAGATGCCACCATGTTTGGGAAATAAATCCTAAGAAACTGACCTCATCCGCAGAATTTTGAGCCATGGAATTTACGGGAAGGAAGAAAGCATGAGGAAGAGAATCCACTTCTCTGGGATAGGTTCTCTGGCCCTCTTGACGCTGTTCGTCATGATGCTGTCAGGGCCCTACGCCACCGCAGGCCAAAGTCCCAATAATCCTTGCAGCATAAAAGTCCCGAAACCAGTGCCAACGAACCTCTCGCCCCTGGCCAAAATAACCGCGGACCAGGCCATGGCCGCAGCCCAGGCTGCCTATCCCGGCTCCCGGGTGCAAAGGGTGGAGCTGGAAAATGATAACGGCTGTTTGGTTTACGGCGTGAGCCTCAGCAACGGCCTGGAGGTAAAGGTGGATGCCGGCACCGGCGTCGTGCTCCATCAAGAACAAGAAGATTCCGAAGACGAGGGCCAGGAAAATCTGCAGGCGAAATAATCAATGAGCTGATGCACCGGGGGCCGATTTGACCATCAGGCCCCCGGTTCATAACTTCTCCCAGTTCTGAATGGGCTGGTTGTCGGAATAAGCTAAAACACCGATTAGCTGATTGTCGGTTCAGGTCTTGGCTATTAAACCTAATTGCTTCCCTTTGCCCGGAGAATGTGGTAGAAATTCCTTAAGTGAAGCAACTGGTGGAGAAACATGCTTTATTGCAGTGAATGCCAATTAGTCCACGGTGAGGAACATCGCTTTTGCCAACGCTGCGGTCAGTTACTGAAGGGAACGCAGCCTGCTTCTGCCCGTACCTGTGCCCGCTGCGGGACTCTAACCTTTTCGGGACAGAAATTTTGCACCGAATGCGGCCTGCCCCTGCGGGTGGCCCGGGTTACCCAAGAGGAGGACCAGCCTCCGCCTCGGCCCTCCCTGTTTTACCCTCGGAGTTCTGAGCCATTGAGGCGCCGCCGCCCACGCCGCCCCGGACGGGTACTCTCTCTAATCGGCCTAGTATTGATGGTCCTGGCCGGAATCTACGTCTGGCGCCACTTGCCGGCCAAGGCCCCGCTGGTGCGGGTCCCCACCGCCTCCGCCCCCCAGGATGATCTACGCCTGGAGGTGGAAAAAATCTCCGAGAAGATCCGCGCCGCGCATCTCAACAAAGATATCAATAAGTGGCTCAGTTGCTATAATTCCGCTTACCCCGATCTGGGACGTCGGGAGCGGGAAATGCTGGAGCTATGGAAGAATTCCGATATTAAAGAAGTGTCTTACCGCATCGGCAATGTGCAACGCCTGAGCGACAAGCAGATCACTGCCGACCTTGCCTGGAATCTCCAGATTTATGATCATCGCACCCATGATTACACCCTGGTGAGACTGAATTACAAGATCAAGCTGGAGAAAGGCGAGGGGGGCTGGAAGATTCTGGATAGCAAAGAAGAAGCAGGAGGATCTTCTTAAGTGAGACTCCTTCAGCCTCGAGGGTGGCAGAGAATACTGCTCCTGGGGGGCATCCTGTGCTGCTGGCTGATAGGGTGCCAGCCCAAGATTTATGAAACCCCCATGCCGCTGCCCCCGTCGAAACCTCAGCCCCCGGCCTCGGTCGCAGTCAGCCGCCCGGTCTTTTACGTGAGCGCCCACCGCCTCAATCTCAGGGCCTGTCCCGGGATGGACTGCCCCAAGATTTCCACGCTGGAACGTAACGAAGCCGTGGAGAAGGTGGGGGAGTCGGAGGATTGGGCCCAGGTGCGGGTCAGGCGGGATGGCCGACTGGGTTGGGTAAATAACCGTTATTTGTCTGAGAATCCTGTACCTACAACCCCAGAAGCGCCTCCAGTTACATCCACTCCCACGGTGATTCCGCCACCCCTGCCTGAGGTGACCCCGCCGGAGAAACCGCCGGTGGCTGAAAAGGCAAAGCCGGCCAAGCCCCCGGAAGCGGCGACGCCAGCCCCTAAGAAGAAGGCGGAAGAGACGCGGCCTGCCAAGCCTTCTAAACCCGCAGAAGCAGCCGAGACTGGCCCTCGTAAGCGGGCGCCCGCGGCGGAGCAGCCTGCCGCACCCGCAGAGAAGGCGGGCCACCCGCAGAAAAACCGGCGTCTCCCGCGGAGCCTACCCCGGAGCCGCAGAAGCGCATAAGGATTATGTAGTCCGTGGCCGTCGGGGCCAGGAGCCAGGATCCCTGGCTCTCCGCCGCCGCTGGTAACTTTTTCTAGTCATTAGATTTTCCGGGGAAGCCAGGGCCAGGGACCCTGACTTCCCCGTCAACTTTCCCGAGTGGGTGGAGGTAAGGTCAGCCTGGGCCCATCCTTCACCTGATTTTGCCTGCGGTTGGCTATGACTCCCCTGGGACGATGGCGTAAAGAAGAATCCTGGCCTGGAAACCTCCATTTGCCGGCACTGGCGTTGTTCTTGGGTATTTGGGGAATCACCGTCTTTTCTGGATGCGGAGTCCGTCAGCTAGCCCGGGGAGAAATTCAACCCCCCAGGGTAACCCTGAAGGCCGTCACCCTTTCTCTCCCCACCGCCGCGGGTTGGCCCCTGTCCTGTGCCTTGCAACTGGATAACCCCAATCCTCAAGCCTTGACCCTGTTGGGTTATGACTATGATCTGTGGCTGGAAGGCAGAAGTGTGGCCCAGGGAGCCAGTGGCGAGGCCGTGACTCTGCCGGCCCTGGGGCAGGCAGTGGTGGAATTCCCCATATTTTTGAAAATGCCCGCCGTAGTGGGGTTGATGCCCTCCATCCTGCGCCCTCAACAAAAACTGCACTATCAAATTAGCGGGGGAGTTCGCCTGGCCTCCCTGCTGGGTGGGCTGCGGGTGCCGTTTAAGTTTCAAGGCGAGCTGAAAACCAAAGAAGCCCTGGAGCACCTCCGGCCCTACCTTAAGTGACCTCAAACCTCCTGCTGCCCTCGCCGCCCCAAGGGGTTCCTGGCGTCATTTACCCGATTTTAAAGTGAATTCTGTTTTAAAAATTTCTCCAAATGAGGTATAGAATATAGACGCAACCCTACTTTCTGGAGGAATCTGGAGTAAGTTTGGCCTGTCCCCAGTGACTCGCAATTAGGAGGAAAGCATGAAAATCCCAAGATTATGGCTAGTCCTTGGCCTGGCAGTTATCGGCCTGCTTTTTGTGATCCTCGTCCAACCACCTGCCTCCCTGGCTGCAGAAAAGACGGTGATCATCGGCTTCACCGCCTCCCAGACCGGCAAACTCAACGTGGAGGGCATCCGGCAGATTAACGGGTTAAACCTGTGGATCGAACAGGCTAACGCCGCGGGTGGGGTTAAATTGCCCGATGGCACGGTAGTAAAATTCGCGGCCAAGTTTTATGACGACGAAAGCAAAAAGGACCGGGTCCAGGAACTTTACACCAAGCTCATCAGCCAGGATAAAGCGGACTTCTTAATCAGCCCTTACAGCAGCGGCCTGGCGGACGCGGCCGCGGTGATCGCCCAACAGTACAACAAGATCATGATCACCACGGGGGCAGCCTCGGATTCCACCTATAAAAAAGGCTACACCCTGGTCTACCAGAGCTATACGCCCGCCAGCCGCTACCTGACCGGGGCCATCGACCTCCTGGCCCAGCTTGATCCCCAGGCCAAAAAAGTGGCGATTATTAATGAGAAAGACAAGTTCTCCACCGACGTGGTCAACGCCCTCAAACCTTACGCGGAAGGCAAAGGTTACCAGGTAGTCCTGTTTGAGGGCTACGACAGCGGCACCACGGATTTCGCGCCCTTCATCAACAAGATTCCCGCGGGAACGGATGCCATCATGGGCGGCGGCCACTTTGCCGATACCAGCACCTTTGCCAAGCAATTGTATGAAAAGGGAGTAAAGGCCAAGATGGTGGCCTTGCTGGTGGCCCCTCCGGAGCCCAAGATTCGCGGAACTGGGCGAGGCTGCGCTGGGAGTGATCGGCGCCTCCCAGTGGGAGCCCGCGGCCAAGTACAGTCCTGAAGCGGCCAAGGCTGCCGGGATGGAATGGTTCGGGCCCACGGTGGCGGACTTTACCAAGACCTATAAGGCTAAATTTAACGAAGACCCCTCCTACCACAGCGCCGGAGGCTATGTCTGCGGCTTGCTCTTCCAGAAAGCCATTGAAAAGGCTGGCTCCACCGACACCGCCAAGGTCAAGGCTGCCCTCGATGCCATGGATCTCTACACCTTTTATGGCCATATCAAGTTTGATACCAGCCCCAAGAATCCACGGGCTGCAGTTAGGCCATGATATGGTTTGGTCTCAGTGGCAAAAGGACGCCAAGGGCAAGTTGGCCAATCAGGTGGTGTGGCCGGAAGCCGGCAAAACCGCGGCCGCCATTTTGTATCGCGTCAAATAGAAACTTGCCAACTCCCCTGTCACTCTCCAGAGCCTGGAGAGTGACAGGCCGTGGATAAGGGGTGCTCGCGCGTGCTCGGACAATTGCTCTCTTCTTTGACCGACGGACTACTCCTGGGGTTCGTTTATGGCCTGGCCGCCATGGGCCTTACCCTGATCTTTGGGGTGATGGTCGTAATCAACTTGAGTCACGGCCCCTTTATCGCCCTGGGGATGTTCGGCACTTACTTGCTGTTTACCCATGCGGGAGTTAATCCCTACCTGGCTCTCCTGGCGGTGGCCGTATTCGCCCTGCTCTTCGGCTTCCTGATATATGGAGTCGCGGTGCACCGGGTGATAAATGCGCCCCACCTCATGAGCTTGCTGTCCACCTTCGCCATGAGCATGATCATGATCGGGGTGGGCACGGCCATCTTCACCACCTCGCCCCACAACATTGACTTTCCCCTCGGGTCTTTGGAGGTAGGCCCCATCATCGTACCGGCCACCCGGCTGTTAGCGGCCCTGGGGGCGATATGTCACGGTGGCGCTCTATCTCTTCCTTTATTTCACCCGGCCGGGCAAGGCCATCCGCGCGGTGGCCAACAATCGCCAGGCCGCGGAGCTCATGGGCATTCCCTCCTCCCTGGTCCTGGCCCTCAGTTTCGGCATCGGCACCATGATGGCCATGCTGGCCGGCGGGCTGATCGCCACCTTTTTCCCCTTCACGGTTTTGAGTGGTGGCCCTTATGAATTGAAGTCCTTTGTGATTTGCGTGCTGGGAGGGTTGGGCCACCCCTTGGGCGCCCTGGTGGGCGGGCTGATCCTGGGGGGCCTGGAAGGCTTGATCCCTACCATCATGCCGGTCAGTTGGGTGGCAGTATTGGAATTCGCGCTGTTTGTGCTGGTGCTGGTCTTGCGTCCTACCGGCCTGTTCGGAGCGAAATAAGTGGAGACTTGGAAACAACCCGGTTTCTGGATACCTGTCCTGATTGTCTTGGTCTGGGGCTTGGTGGTCCTGGTCATGGGCCAGGACACCATGCGGGAGACGGCCTTTACCTTGATGATGTGCGTGGGCCTGGCCTCCAGCCTGAATATCCTCCTGGGCTACACCGGCTATGTCAGCTTCGGCCACATCGTCTTCTTCGGTTTAGGCGGCTACTTCGGGTTTTATTTGCTCAGCCAACATGGCTGGTCCCTTTATACCGCGTCTTTAGCCGGCGGGGTTCTCTCGGCCATCATCGCCGGGCTGCTGGGCCTGGCGGTACTGCGCTTGCGGGGCGCCTACTTCGCCCTGGCCACCATCGGCATTAACGAGGCGGCCCGGGCCTTTGTTAGCAACTTCGAGCCCTTCGGCGGCGCCACCGGCATGTTTGTGAACTTCTCGGCCTACGATCGCTACGGTGGCGCCGGACAGGCCCTGTGGATTACCTTTATCTCTCTCTGGGTGGTCACCCTGGCGGTGCTGGCGGTCAGCTTCCTGGTAAAGCATTCCCGCTTCGGGTTGGGGCTGATGGCGATCCGCGAGGACGAAGACGCGGCCATGGTCATGGGCGTGGAAGCCCCCAAGGCCAAGACCATAACCTTCATAATCTCGGCCTTCTTTCCGGGGCTGATCGGCACCCTGTACTTTTTCAAAAATGGCAATGTGGAACCGGGGGACGCCTTTCAACTCCATATGTCCATTGAAGGGCTGGTGATGGTGATGCTGGGCGGCCAGGGGACGGTATTGGGGCCCATGGCGGGGGCCGTAGTTTATCAGGGTCTGCGGGGCTATTTGCTTACCAGCCCTATTTTCAAAAGCCTGCATCTGGCGGTGGCAGGCTTGATCCTCCTGTTGATTATTCTTTTTGTGCCCGCCGGCGCGGTGGGCTGGGTGCGGAACCGATTCCCTCGATCACGGAGTGCGCTGGAATGATGCTCCAAGTACAGGATGTCACCAAACGCTTCGGCGGCCTGCAGGCCCTTACCGAGGTAAGTTTCACCTTGCCTCAGGGGGAAATCTTGGGACTTATCGGCCCCAATGGCGCGGGCAAGACCACGCTCTTCAACTGCATCAACGGCGTCTACCCGCCCAATGCCGGCAAGGTGATCTTCCGGGGTGAAGACATCACCGGCCTGGCCCCTTACGAAGTTGCCCGGCGGGGCCTGGCCCGCACCCACCAGGTGGTGCGGCCCCTGCATGATCTCACCGTGCGCCAGAACGTCACGGTGGGAGCTTGCTTCGGTCATGAGAAGAACTCCCTGGCCGCGGCTATGCGCCTGGCCGATGAGGCCCTGGCCCAGGTGGGTCTGCTGGAGCGCGCCCACCAGTCAGCCGGCAGTCTGAATGTGGCCCAAAAAAAGAGGCTGGAACTGGCCCGGGCCCTGGCGGCCCGCCCCCATCTGCTGCTCTTGGATGAGGTCTTGGCCGGCTTGAACCCTTCGGAGATTTCCTCCATGCTGGATACCATCCGGGCCATCCGGGACTCGGGGATTACCATTCTGATGATCGAGCACGTGATGCAGGCGGTGATGAACGTCTCGGACCGTATCCTGGTGCTGGATTACGGCATGCTCATTGCCGAAGGGACCCCTCAAGAAGTGGCCAACAACCCCCAGGTGATCGAGGCCTACCTGGGCGATCCCCATCAGGCGGAACGGCTTATGGCAGGATAGTCCTGCCTGGGACCATAAATGACCTTGTTAGAGATAAACGACCTGGTTTCCGGTTACGGCGAAGTCCAGATCCTTTGGGGAGTAAATCTGCGCCTGGAGAAGGGCAGGCTCACCACCCTGGTGGGCTCCAACGGCGCCGGCAAAACTACCCTTTTGAGTGCAGTGATGGGGCTCCTGCGTCCCTGGCAGGGGTCGGTGACCTTTGCCGGCCGGGACGTCACTCATCTTCCGGCCCATACCCACGCCAAGGACGGCATGGTCCTGGTCCCTGAAGGGCGCCAACTGTTCACCGATATGACGGTGTATGAGAATCTGGAGATGGGCGCCTTCTCCAAACGGGCCCGGGCCAATTTTAAGTCCAACCTGGAAAAGGTCTACGAACTTTTTCCCCGGCTCAAAGAGCGGACCAACCAAAAGGCCGGCACCCTCAGCGGCGGGGAGCAACAGATGGTGGCGGTCTCCCGTGGCTTGATGGCCGAACCGGAGATCTTGATGCTGGATGAACTCTCCCTGGGCCTTTCCCCGATTTTGGCCCTCACCCTCTTCGAGGCCTTGAACCGACTGAAGGGCACGGGTCTCACCATGCTTCTGGTGGAGCAAAACGTGGCCATGGCCCTGGCCGTGAGCGATTACGCCTATGTCCTCAGCCAGGGCAAAGTCTGGCTGGAGGGAGAGGCCCGGGCCCTGCTCAAGAATGACGAAGTGCGCCGCACCTACCTGGGAATTTAACCGGCTTAAGGAGGGCCGGCGCCCGGCCCTGACCTCCCCTCTCGCCCTGCCCTCCCCTTCTCCCCACCAAGGTCCTGGCCTGCTTTTCTGGCCGCTTAATGAGGACCACCCTGATCTGGACAGGGTCCGGCCTTGCCCCGATTTCTAGCCCATCAATCCTGGCCCCTGGCTCCCCCCCTTCAAAATGATATATTACGGTCAGGGGAGAGAATCTCGTGAATCAGAACCTTAGATTGGGAATCAGCTCCTGCTTGCTGGGGGAAAAAGTCCGGTATGACGGCGGCCACCAATGGGATCGGTTTATCACCGACACCTTGGGAAAGTATGTGGAATTTATCCCGGTGTGTCCTGAAGTGGAATGCGGCCTCGGGGTCCCCCGGGAGATGATGCGCCTGGTGGGCCACCCCGACTCCCCCCGTCTGGTTACGGTGCACACCAAGGAGGATTACACGGACCGCATGGTTAACTGGGCCGACCAAAGGGTGAGGGAACTGGAAGGTGAAGGTCTGTGCGGTTTTATCTTCAAGAGCAACTCCCCCAGCAGCGGCCTGGCGCGGGTCAAGGTCTTCAATGAAAAAGGGGTGCCGGTGAAAAAGGGAGTCGGCATCTTCGCCCGCATCTTCATGGCACACTTCCCGTTATTGCCGGTGGAAGATGAGGGGCGGCTCCATGATCCCCAGCTCCGGGAAAATTTTATCGAGCGGGTCTTCACCCTTGAACGCTGGCGGGAGATGGTGGCCCCTCAACCCAGCCGGGGAAACCTGGTGGCCTTTCATACCCGACACAAGCTCCTGATACTCTCCCATAGCCCCAAGCATTACCGGGTGATGGGACATTTGGTGGCCCGGGCCCAGGACCTCCCCGTTAATGAATTAGCTAGCCAATATCAGACCCTATTAATGGAGGCCCTTCGTTTAAGGGCCACTCCCCAGAAAAATATTAATGTTCTTCATCACCTTATGGGTTATTTTAAAAGGCAGCTCTCCCGAGACGAAAGACAGGAACTTTTGGAGATTATTGGTTTCTATCGGCAAGGTTACCTGCCCCTCATCGTTCCGGTTACGCTTATCAATCATTATGTCCGGAAATACGAGCACCCCTATCTTAAAGAGCAATACTACTTGCAACCGCATCCCCTGGAACTGCAATTGCGGAATCATGTTTGAAAGAGATTAAGCGGGTAATTAAGAGACCTATCTTAATGCCAGCTGATCCCCCATAGCTTTTGGAGCCAATATGACAGCTCGCCCGGTCAACTCATTTGCCCAACTTGCCTTCGGTTTATTCCTCCTCCTGTTAGCCTCGCTGTTTACCGCGGTAGAAGCCCTGGCTTTATCTCCCGCTGATCTGGTCGTAGTTTTCAACCTGAACCTGCCTGAAAGCCGGGCTGTGGCCAATTACTATGCAAAGAAGAGGAAGGTGCCTCTGGCGAATCTCCTGGGGGTTGACTTGCCCACTTCGGAGAACATGGCCCGCTCAGACTTTGATAAGAAACTCATTCCTCCGGTAAGAGCGAGGGTGGGGAGATTGAGAGATAAGGGAAAGACTCCGGCCATTCTGCTAGTTTATGGGATCCCCTTGACTGTTGGTATTTCCCCGCCAGTCAAGCCGGACGCGGCCTTTAAGGCTCTCGCAGAAGGAAAGATAAAGGAATATCTCGGCCTGGTGCTGCAAATGGTCAGGGAACTCAATGATCTCACCGGGGAACACGACTCACCCCCCGCCCCGCCTAAGGATTTAAGCAAATCCCCCTCTTTGGTGGAAGCGCTCAAGATGGTGGAAGAATCCCTGGTTCAAGGACAGAAGTACCTGGAAAAGTCACAGGCCCAGGAAGGAACCCGGGCGACCCGGGCAAAGGTTTTCTCCCTCATGGTCAGGCTGGTGGGGACTTCCCCCGCAACCCAGGCTCTCCTCAGACAAATGGCCCAAGGAGACCCAAAAGAGCGCCATCAATTCCAAGGCCAGGAACTTCTCTGGGGTCACTTAATCCTGGTAAGAGAATTAATCGAGGCGTATTTTTGGGGCCTACCGCCTGAAAAAGCCCTGGAAACCGCGTCATCGGCGCGCTTTACCCGGGGACTCCTGGGGGAGTTGAAATTCTGGGAGGAATTTAAGACCCTCATCATCGGCTCCAAAACCTCTGCCGCAGTGGACAGCGAGTTGGCCCTGAGCCTGGTCGACCATTACCAACAGGGCTATTGGTTGCCCAATCCTTTCCAGGCCAGGTATGACCACACGCCCTTCATAAACGAAATCAGGCAAAAAACCCTGATGGTAGGCCGCCTGGACGGCCCCACCCCAGAAATTGCCAAACGCCTGGTGGATGATGCCGTGGCCACCGAAGAGACCGGGCTGACCGGCATCTTTTATATCGATGCCAGGGGTATCGCCAACAAACAGAGTAGCTATGGGAGCTACGCCTGGTACGACCAGCACCTGCTTGATCTTTATGACTTGGTTAAGAACCATTCTTCCATGAAGGTAGTCATTGATACAGACCCTGGACTCTTTCCTCCCGGGGCCTGTCCCCATGCGGCCCTCTATTGCGGCTGGTATTCCTTGGCCCATTATATTGATTCCTTTGGCTGGCAAAAAGGGGCAGTGGGGTATCATGTGGCCAGCTCAGAGGCCAGAACTCTGAAAAACCCGGACAGTAACGTCTGGTGCAAGCGCATGCTGGAGAAGGGGGTAGCCGCGACCCTGGGGCCGGTAACCGAGCCCTATCTATCTTCCTTTCCTCTTCCCGATCAATTTTTCCCTCTCCTGATGTCTGGTCAAATGCCTCTCCTGGAGGTCTATTTTCGCACCTTACCCCAGGTTGCCTGGAGGCAGATTCTTATTGGCGACCCCTTATACACCCCATTTAAGAAGAACCCTGCCATCCGGCTCCCTATAGAGAGAGGAACTGATGCTCCCAAGTAGAGGCCAGGAAGTCTTGAGGGACCATCCCTCTGATTCTTCCTAGTTAGCTGCCAGAGCCATTTTCTCTATTTCTGATCCTCTCAGCTTGCCAGCCTAAGGTTCGTTCCTTACAGGGGTTGGGAGGGGGGGCTTTGGGGGGGAGGGCAGGGAGCTGGCTCCCTGGCCCTCCCCCCAAAACCGTCATTCACCCGAAAAAGAGGCGCGCGTCCAGGATTGCGGCTCCCTTTCCTTCTTCAAAAACCATCAGCGGATTGATGTCCAGCTCTTGCAGGTCGGGAAAGTCCAGGACCAGCTGGGAGAGCCGCTCCAGGCACTCGGCGATGGCATCCAGGTCCGCGGGGGGCTGCCCCCGGTAGCCCGTCAAGATGTGAAAGCCCTTGAGCTCCTGGATCATCCGGTGGGCCCAGACCTCGGAAATGGGCGCCAGGCGGAAAATAACGTCTTTAAAGATCTCCACAAAGGTCCCGCCCAGGCCGAACATGATGAGGGGACCGAAGAGCGGATCCCGGGTCATTCCCAGGATCGTCTCCCTCCCGGCGGGGGCCATCTTTTGCACCAAAACGCCGGCCAGCCTGGCCTGGGGGAGGGCCGCGCTGATGGCGGCCAGCATCTGGCAGTAAGTTTGTCGCAGCTCTGCCTCGCTGCCCAAGTCCACTTTGACCCCGCCGACATCGAATTTATGGACAATATCCGGCGAGACGATCTTTAAGACCACCGGATAGCCGATGGCGGCGGCGGCGGCCGCGGCCTCGTCCTCGCTTTGGGCCCAATGGCAGGGCAGGCTGGGAAGGCCGTAGGCCTTAAAGAGTTCTTGAGCCTCGGGCTCCAGCAGCGAATGCCGGCCGGCCTCTCTGGCCTTGGAGATCAGCATCTTAACCGTCTCTTTATCGACGTCGGCAAAATGCTTGATTCGATGGCGCCGCCGGATGCTCCAGCCGTAGCGGGCCAGGGCGGCCAGGCTCCTGGCCGCCTCTTCCGGAAAATGGTAGTGGGGAATGTGCGCCTCGGTGAAAATCCCCAGGGCTTCGTCTATCTCCCCCAGGGCCATCTGGCAGACCACGGTGGGCTTCCCATGTTTGGGCACCACCTGGGCGACCGTTTTGGCAATGGCCACCAGGTCCGTCATCAGTTGCGGGGTGGAAATCACGATCACCCCATCCACCTGATCATCGCTGAGTACGCACTCCAGGGCCATGCCGTAGCGATCCTCCCGGGCATCCCCCAGGAGGTCCACGGGATTATGGATGACGGCGGCAGGGGGCAGCCCGGCCCGGAGCGCCTCCAGGGTGGCCGGGGTGAAAGAAGCCATATCCAGTCCATAGCGCACTGCCGCGTCCGTGGTCATAATCCCAAGACCGCCGGCATTGGTGACAATGGCCACCTTTTTCCCGCTGGGCAGAGGCTGGTTGGCAAAAGCCATGGCGTAGTCGAAGAGCTCCTCCAAGGATTCCACCCTTAAGACCCCGCATTGGGCGAAGAGGGCGTCATAGGCCTCATCGGACCCGGCCAGGGCGCCGGTGTGGGACGAGGCGGCCCTGGCCCCCGCCGGGGTTCTCCCGGACTTGATGGCCAGAATCGGTTTTCTCTTGCGGTGATCCGCGGTAATCTCCTGGGCTAACTTGAAGAACCGGGAGGGGTCGGCCAGGTCTTCCAGGTACAAGAGAATAACGTCGGTCAGGGGATCGTCCTGCAGATACCTCAAAAAGTCATTTTCATTGAGATCAGCCTTGTTGCCCACGGAGATGAACTTGGATAGCCCGATGCGCTCCCCGCTGGCATACTCCAGGGCGGCCACGCCCACCGCACCGCTCTGGGAGATCAGGGCGATATTGCCGGGAAGGGGCATTAGCCGGGCAAAACTGCCATTTAAGGAGACCTGGGGGTCGGTGTTGATGATTCCCAGGCAATTGGGCCCCAGGAGCCGAATGCCGCACGCTTTCGCCACCTGAAGCACCTCCTGCTCTTTTTGCCCCCCTTCGGGCCCCATTTCCTTGAATCCCGCGGTGATCACGATGGCGGCTTTTACTTTTTTTTCGCCGCATTCTCTCAGAACCTGGGCCACCAGGTCCTGGGGGACGATGATGATGCTCAGGTCCACCTCATCCGGGATGTCCCGGATGGAGGCAAAGGCCTTCACACTCATGATGCTGGGCGCCTTGGGATTTACCGGATAAACCACCCCGCTGTAGTTATGGTGCAGCACATTGGCAAAGACCGCCTGGCCCACGCTGCCGGGACGGCTGGTGGCCCCGATCACCGCCACGGCGCGGGGCGCAAAGACTGCCTCAAGATCCGATCCTTCACTAACACCTGCCATTTCGTCACCTTTCCAGGGGTTGGGGGAGAGGGCTTGGCCTCACCCGATAAAGATGCGCGCGTCCAGGACGGCCGCGCCTTTGCCCTTCTCAAAGACCATCAGGGGATTGATGTCCAGCTCTTGCAGCTTCGGGAACTCCAGGACCAGTTGGGAGAGCCTTTCTAAACACTCGGCAATGGCGTCCAGATCCGCCGGGGGTTCACCGCGGTACCCCGCCAGGATGCGAAAGCCCTTTAGCTCCTGAGCCATTCTATGGGCCCAAACCTCAGAGATGGGCGCCACCCGGAAAATCACATCCTTGAAGATCTCCACATAGGTGCCGCCCAAACCGAACATCATCAGGGGGCCGAAGTGCGGGTCCCGGGTCATCCCCAGGATCGTCTCCTTCCCCTTGGGGGCCATCTTCTGCACCTGCATCCCGGCCAGCCGGGCCCGGGGATGGGCCGCGCTGACGGCTGCCATAATCTGGCGGTAGTTTTGCCGAACTTCGGCTTCGTCGGCCAGGTTCAACCGGACCCCCCCCACATCGAACTTCTGAATGATCTCCGGAGAGACGATCTTTAAGACTACTGGATAGCCGATGGCTTCAGCCGCGGCCACTGCCTCATCTTCGCTTTTCACCCATTTAAAGGGCAGGGTCGGGAAGCGATAGGCCCTCAGGAGTTCCAGGGCCTCGGGCTCCAGGAGATTACGTCTCCCTTCCTCCTCCATTCGGGCCAATAGTGCCTTCACTGTCTCCCGGTCCACGTCGTCAAAGGTTTTTACCTCATAACGAGGCCGCCCCCAGTCGGTATAGCGAGCCATGGCGGCCAGGCTTCTGGCCGCCTCCTCCGGGAAATGGTAGGTGGGAATGCGCGCCTTATTAAAGATGGCCAGGGCATCCGCGATCTCACCCAGGGCCATCTGGCACACCAGGGTGGGTTTGTCATATTTGGGGGCCACCCGGGCCACCGCCGCGGCAATGGCCTTCAAGTCCGTCATGAGCTGGGGAGTGGAGATGACAATGGCCCCATCCACCCCATTATCCGCCAGGACGCTGTCCAGGGCCAGCTCATAGCGATCTGCCCCGGCATCCCCCAGCACATCCACCGGGTTGTAGATATTGGCGGCCTCAGGCAGTCCCTCCCGGAGTCTTTTGGTGGTCTTCCTCTGAAGGGAGGCCATGCTCAGGCCATAGCGCACTGCCGCGTCCGTGGTCATAATGCCGATGCCCCCGGCATTGGTGACAATGGCCACCCGGTGCCCTTTGGGGGCCGGCTGCATGGCAAAGGCATTGGCGTAGCTGAACAATTCCTCCAGCGATTCCACCCGCAAGACGCCGGCCTGGGCAAAAAGGGCGTCGTAAGCATCATCGGAGGCGGCCAGGGCCCCGGTATGGGACCCGGTATGGGAGGAAGCGGCCAGGGCCCCGGCCGCGGTCCTTCCGGACTTGATGGCCAGGATGGCTTTCTTCTGGGGAACATCTCCGGTGATCTCCTGGGCTAACTTGAAGAACCGCAGGGGATCGGCCAGGTCCTCCAGATAGAAGAGAATGACGTCCGTTGAGGGGTCGTCCTTCAGATAGGCCAAAAAGTCATTCTCATTGAGGTCGGCTTTGTTGCCCACCGAGACGAACTTGGACAGGCCGATCTTTTCGCCCTGGGCATGCTCCAGGGCGGCCACCCCCACCGCGCCGCTCTGGGAGATCAGGGCGATGTTGCCCGGCAAGGGCATAAATCGGGCGAAACTGCCGTTCAGGGAAACCCGGGGGTCGGTATTGATGATGCCCAGGCAATTGGGCCCCAGGAGCCGGATGCCGCAGCTCTTCGCCACCTGCAGCACTTCCTGTTCTCTTTGGACGCCTTTGCCTCCCATTTCCTTGAATCCCGCGGTAATGACTATGGCCCCTTTAACGCCCTTTTCGCCGCATTCCTTCAAAACCCGGGCCACGTTGTCCCGAGGGACGATGATGATGCTCAGGTCCACCTCTTCGGGGATGTCCAGGATGGAAGGAAAGGCCTTGACGCTCATGATGCTGGCGGCATGGGGATTGACCGGATAGACCACCCCCCCATAGTTGTATTTCAGCACATTGGCAAAGACGGCGCGGCCCACGCTGTCCGGGCGGCTGGTGGCGCCAATCACCGCCACCGCCCGGGGCGCGAAGATCCCTTGCAGGTCTAAGCTTTCCCTAGGGTCGGGCATTTACTCGCCTTTCTTTAAGGTTCTGGGAAGATTTGAAGGAAGACCGAGCATGGTTGGTCAGTACCCCCTATCCCGGCTCTTTTCCGTATATGGCTAATGCATCTTACCATCATCAGGCGGAGGGAGGAACCAGAATCACCCAGTCCTTCAGTTCTTTAAGCACTCGCCTTACCACGTCCTCAGCCGCCCGGGCCACCTCCGCAGAGAGGGGGGCCCCGGCCTCAAAGGATTTTCCCTCAATCCCGTAAACGATGAGGCAGGAGGGCAACTGGTTCAGTACCCGAGCCAGCTCGATGGACTCCACCACTCCCAAAGAGTGAGTGGAAGTGCTGGGAAAATAACCGGCCGGGATCGGCTCGACTCCGGCCCCAAAACGATAAATCGTCCCGGGCGGCACTCCGGAGTGCATAGCGTCTATCAAGATGACCGGGGTCGGATCCTGCCACAGCTCCATCAGGCGCCCCGCGTCTCCCCCCGTCTCCAGGACCATTACCTGGGGAAGGTCCATTTCCCGGATTTTTCGGGCCACCTGCAATCCTACCGCATCATCACCCCGAAAATCATTGCCCACGCCGATGATTCGTATCTCTGGTTTCATCAATTCACGCACTCCCACTTTTCTATAATAAGTAATTTTGCGGACCAGGGGAAGGGAAGAGGAGGGGGTGGGGACGGGCCGGGAAATAAGGTCCCCGGCCCTCCCCGAGTTTGATTATTCGCGCTCCAGTTTCAATTTCAAGAAGTGCGTGGCGCAAGAGATGCAGGGGTCGTAGTTGCGGATCATCTGCTCGCACTGCCAGGTCAGCTTGTCCTGGGGCAGATCCACCCGTTTTTCCACGAACTGCCAGAGGTCCTTCTCAATGGACGGCTGGTTTTGGGCCGTGGGCGGAGTGATCTTGGCATCCAGGATGATCCCCTTCCCGTCCAGACGGTAGCGGTGGTAGAGAAGGCCCCGGGGCGCTTCCGAGGCCCCGCAGCCCACGCCTGCCTTGGGCACCACCTTCAGGGACGGAGCGTCCGGCATCTCATATTTGTCGATGAGGCGCAGGGATTCCTCCACCGCGTAAAGGGTCTCCACGCTGCGGACAATGATGCTCTGGAAGGGATTGTTGCATGTGGGACCCAGCCCCGCGGCCTTGGCCTCCTCTTTGCAGAGGGGGGTTAGCTGGTTGTAGTTGAGGCTGTAACGGGCCAGGGGACCCACCTTGTAGGGACCGACGCCGATGTGCACCGAATGGAGGGCGTTGGCATGCCGTATGTGCATTTCCTGATAGTGCTTCTCGAAGTCTTGCACGGGAATATCGATGCCCCGGTTCGAGACAATACGGCCGTCGTCGATGGCGTAGTAATCAGGATGGCGCAGGGCTACGAACTCATAGTCGTAGGTGTAGTCCGGAAAGTCCAGGGTGGACACGAAACGGATGGTATTGACGCAGGCGTCCCGGGCCCACTTGAGCTCTTCGGTTAACTTCTGCAGCTCCTTTTTCTGGGGCACTTTGTAAAAGCCCCCCACCTTGCTGTTGATGGGGTGTATCTCCCGGCCACCCAGGCAGATCATGATATCATTGCCCAGCTTCTTCAGCCTGAGGCCCATTACCGCGATATCGGGATGGTCCGCGGCCAACTGGATGACGTCTTCATAGCCCAGGAAGTCCGGGGCATGCAAACAGAAGACATGTAGAGGGTGGGACTCGATGTATTCACCGCAATAGAGGAGGCGGCGCAGGTCCCGGAGCGGGCCGGTCACCTTAATGCCAAAGGCATCTTCCATGGCCTGAGACGCGGACGTTAAATAGGCAACGGGACAGATGCCGCAGATGCGTGCGGTGATGTCAGGAGCTTCGTAGTAGTTGCGTCCCCTGAGGAACGCCTCGAAAAAGCGCGGCGGCTCAAAGATGTTGAGCTTGACGTCGACAACCTTATTGTCCTTGATCTTGATGTAGAGCCCGCCTTCGCCTTCCACTCGGGCCAGGTAATCCACTTTGATGGTTCTATTTTTCATGGGCTAAGCTCTCCTGGCGAAAGGGTTCGGCCCCGGAATAGAAGGAGCGGAAAATCCGCACCACATCGTCTTCCGACATCCCCAGGCGCTCGCCAAACCATTTGCCCAAGGCGGCGGTGTTTGGCATCTCCTTCGGGCCGAAGCAGCTGTAGCAGCCCCGGTGATAGGACGGGCACAGGGCCCCGCAGCCCGCATGGGTTATGGGTCCCATGCAGGGGATGCCCCGGGACACCATGACGCAGATGTTGCCCTTGACCTTGCACTCCATGCAGAGGCTATAAGGGAACACCATCGGGGTGCGGCCGTTTAGCAGCGCGCTGATGACCTCCAGGAGTTGGTACTTATTGATGGGGCACCCGTGGAGTTCATAATCCACCTTGACGTGCGCCGAAATGGGGGTGGAGGTGTCCAGCGTCTGGAAGGCATCCGGGTGCTGGTAAACATAGGCGGCAAACTCTTTCACATCCTTGTAGTTGCGCAGCGCCTGCAGGCCCCCCGAGGTGGCGCAAGTGCCGATGGTCATCAGGAACTTGGAGACCTTGCGCACATCCTTGATGCGGTGAGCATCATGGGGAGTGGTAACTGAACCCTCCACCAGGGACACATCGTAGGGCCCCTTCATCACCGCCCGGGTGGCTTCGGGAAAGTAAGCAATATCCACCGCTCCCACAACGTCCAGCAGCTCATCCTCGCAATCCAACAGGGACAACTGGCAGCCGTCACAAGAAGCGAATTTCCACACCGCGACCTTTGGTTTGCGTTTTGGGGTCATATCAAATCTCCCGCGTTCCAAACCATTTTTTGACGTTATCATACCGGAAGACCGGGCCATCCTTGCAAATGAACAATGGGCCCCACTGGCAGTGGCCGCAAAGCCCAATGCCGCATTTCATGTTGCGCTCCATGGAGAGATAGATCTGCTCCGGTGTGAGCCCGTGGTCCTGGAGTTCCATCAGGGTAAAATGCATCATGATCTCGGGACCGCACACCAGGGCTACGGCATGTGCGGGATCAAAGTGGGCCCGGGGGATGACGGTGGTCACCACGCCCACGCTGCCCCGCCATTCGGCCGGGGCAGTGTCCACGGTAACGTGGACCCGGATGTCAAACCGGCCCCGCCAGCGCTCCAGTTCGTTGCGATAAAGCAGGTCCTGGAACGTCCTGGCCCCATAGATCAACTCCATATTGCCGTAATCGCCCCGATGCCTGAGGAGGTAATAGATGGCCGGCCTGAGGGGGGCCAATCCCAACCCGCCGGCGATCACCAGCACATCTTTACCTTTGACATCCGCCACCGGCCAGGCGCTGCCGTAGGGGCCCCGGACGCCCAGCGCCGCGCCCCGTGGCTGGGAGCAGATGGCCTTGGTCACATTGCCCACCACCCGCACGGTATGTGTCAGAGTTTCAGGATAGGCCGGGTCACCGCTGATGGAAATGGGCACCTCGCCCACCCCCGCAGCATAAAGCATGTTGAACTGCCCCGGAGCAAAGGTAAAAGCACCCCCCGCCGGGGTTAGCGCTAAAGTATAAGTATCGGGCGTCTCTCGCCCCACCTTTTGAATGACAAAGGGTTGGGGCAACATGGGATCTGGAAGGGATACGCTCATTTTATCATCCCCCTTTCCAGGTTACGGTTCTAACATATCCAGGAGTTGTAATCTTAGCGTCCTGAACTGTAACACCAGGCCATAAGTATAGCGTTTCATGAAGGCGTAACCCAGACTGTGATTGGCTTCGCATTTCTCTGAAAGACATTTAACATCCAGGGCGATGGCGCGGGTGAGTTCCTGGGCCCTGGCTTCGAACCGCCAACGATACGGCTTCTTAAGCCAAAACCGCCCCAGCATTTCCCCTTCGCCCAGGGTTTGCACGGTGATCGGCCCCTTCCAGGGGCTAAAGGTCTGAATTGATACCCTGCCATGAAGGAGAAGATAGAATTGGTGAGCTTCCTCATCGACCCGGGCAATAAAATCGCCGGCGTTAAAAGTGACAAATGAGGCGCAGGGGACCATTTCTTTAATGAGGGCCGGCTCAATGCCTCTCATAAATGGGTGTTTCAGCAGACTGGCTTCAATGGTTTCCATCTTTCCTTTTCCTCCCCAGATGGTTAGGTTCCCCGGATGGCCCGGACTTCTTCAGTGATGTCAATGGCCACTGGGCACCAGGTAATGCAGCGGCCGCAACCGATGCACCCCAAACAACCAAACTGGTCCATCCAGGTGGCCAGTTTATGGGTCAGCCATTGACGATAGCGAGCCTTGGAAGAGGCCCGGATGCTGCCCCCGTGGATATAGGAGAAATCCACGTTATAGCAGACGTCCTGCCGCCGCCAGCGTTCAGCCTGCGTGCCCGTCAAGTCGGTGAAGCCCTCCACGGTATGACAGAAGCAGGTGGGGCAGACCGAAGTGCAATTGCCGCAGTTCAGGCAGCGGGCAGCCACATCGTCCCAGCGGGCGTGGTCGTAGTTGCCGTAAAGCAGATCCTTGAGGCCGGTGGTGTCCAGCGTCCGGCACAGTTTCTGGGCCGCATCTTTCACCATCTGCTCCGCCGCCTCTTTGGCCTCTGCCCCCGCGGCTTTATGGGGAACTGCCCCAAGTATTTGGGCTCCCCGTTCTGTACCCACTTCCGCCAGGAGGTAATGTTGATTGCCTTTAAGCACTTCCGTCAGGGCCAGATCAAATCCGAAGGTGGCCTTGGGACCGGTGCCCATGGAAGCACAGAAACCCGTGCCGCACGGTTGGCTGCAATTGACCGCCACAATCAGGGCATTGGCCCGCCGCCGCTGGTAGGTGGGCTCCACATATTTCCCTTCCAGGAAAACCTTATCTTGCACCGCCATGGCGTGGATATCACAGGAATGCACCCCGATAAAGGCGTAGCGGGGAACTTCCTCTTTGCGGGGAACGAGCTGGAAGCCGCCTGCTCCATGCCGGGCTTGCCAAAGCAGTTCCTTGGGCGGGAATAGAAACTTTTTCCACGATTGTTGTCCTACCCCATAGCCAAATAAAGCCTTATCGGCCCGGGGCTTGAGACGAAAGGTGCCACCCTCCTGCTCGTCGGCCCATCCGACGGGCAGATCGGCTACGGAAGATATTTCATCGTAGACAAAATCGCCGTAACTGAGGGTGGGTCCCACCAGTCGATAGCCTTTGCCACTCACGACATCCAGCAATTTTTGGAAATCGCCGATGTCCACCACGACTTTCTCTCCGACTTTTAGAGATGCTGCGACCATAAACCGTGTCTCCACTTAAGTGTCCTTATTGGAGCTAGAAAAATTGTAATAGTTGTTAGGATAATGGCCTCTAGGTCTTCTTGGCTTGCACCTCCTTTTTATTAATTTAAATCAAGGACATAACGCTTCTTAAGCCTCTGGGGCCAATGCCAAGAAGCCTAAGTAACCAGAGGTTTGCGTTAGGTTTTACCAACTTGAACCGGCAGATCGGATTTTGCCAAGAAATGTCAATGGCCCCAGCGGGAGGTAAGGCCCCTCCCCGGCGGAGACTTAGATTCTTTCAGGAATTAAGCAATGCCCGTGCCAGGAGAGAAAAATGGCGCCATTTGATTAACTACTGGAAAAAACGATACATTATGGCACGCTTTGGTTCTAAGCGGGGGATCATCTGTCAGTATTTTTTACAGATTGTAAAGCTTTAGGGGGGAAACTTCTGAACCGGGCCAGGGGAAGAGGCTGGCAGCCCCCTCCCCCATGCTAAAAAGAAACGCTAAGGCAGGCGCGGCTTTCCCAGACCTCCAGCCGCTCCCTCAGAAATTATAATACACGGTAAACATGGGGGTTATCTTGGCGGAACCGGCTTTCCCCCACAGGTCGAAGGCCGAACCTGCCGCAACGGACCAATGGGAGTTGATTAAGAATTCGATCCCCGGCAGTACCCCCAAAACCGTGGAGGGGGATTGAAACCCTTGGGGCGTCGAAATGTTTTCCCAGGTCCAGGTGCTGTAAAGCTCTATCAGGGCCACCCATTGTTTGGTGATGGGATACTCCGTCGCCAGGTTGACAGTCAAGGATTCCCGGGAACGCACCGCATCATTTCTGGACGTAAAGAGGTTAACCGGGGTGTTTAACCAGATCTGGCTATGCACCAGAAACGGTTTCAGCCACTTGAACAGGTTGACGCCGGTGATGAAAGTGAAGGCCCCGCTGCCGATGGCGTCCTGACCCAGGAACCGCGGATTGAGGTGAGAGGCGTGGCCGCTGGGGAAACCCATGCCCAACACCCCCGTGACCGCGGGTCGGATGTCACCTTCCGGCAGGAGATTGTATTTGCCGACCAAGGTGATATCCCCGATGCCGCCATAATTGGCAGAAGTTTCTCCATTAGGGCCAGTAACATTTACACTGCTGGCCCAGTTTTGGATGTAGGGAACGACGATATACACCTCCATATCTTTGGTGGGGCCATAGGTAAATTTGACCGGTATAGACATGGTTTTGTAATCTCCCCCAGCAGTCACCCGGCGCCAGTTAGAGGTCCAACTATCCCTGACAAAGGACATGGCCCAGAGGAATTGCAGACTGGCATGGTAGGTCTCAATGGGCAGACAGGTGTCGCTGATCAGGGGTCCGCAGGTAGTTGGAGCTCCTGGGACTTCTTCTTTCTTTTCCTCCGCAAGCGGCGCCGGCTTCTCCAGCAGGGAGCCGGCCGGGCCTTGGGCCAACGCCGGCGATACGGGAAAAAGCCATCCCCCTAAACAACCCAGAACCAGAAAGGACCACACTTTTTTGAGGATAAGCTTACGCATCATTTTCTCCTTTGTTTTCCATCATCTAATCGTCGGCAAGAAGGGGGTTGATCGCATTGAGCCATCTAAACTTTTGGCACACCTGGCGGTATTTTTCAAGATTTTTTTCCATCTACCCCAGGTCTTTCGTGGGCTTGGGGGCTAGCCTAAAGTTGTGTTTCAAAATACCTTGGATTAAGAAATTGGCTAATTCCCATCCCCCTGGATGGAGGAGGGTCAGGATGGGGGTGAATATTTGTTATCGTTCCAAATAGCTTTCCTCCCTACCCCAAACCCCCCCCACCAGGGAAGGGGGAGATTTAACGCCATAACTTAGTGAAGGTACTTGGGAAACTCGACCAATAGCCCCCTACTCCCTTTTACCTGCGGCAATGTATCTCAAACCGCGGCCTCGCCGGTCTCCCCGGTGCGGATGCGGATGACCTCCGCCACCGGATAGACGAAGATCTTGCCGTCCCCGATTCGGCCGGTGCGGGCCTTGTCGATGATGGTGTTAACCACGGCCTCCACCTTATCGTCCGGGGCCACCACTTCGATCTTCACCTTGGGGATGAAATCCACCTGGTACTCCATGCCCCGGTAGACTTCCCGGATGCCCTTTTGCCGGCCAAACCCTTTGACTTCCGTAATCGTCATGCCCTGGACGCTTAGGCCGTGCAGGGCCTCCTTTACCGGCTCCAGCTTGAAGGGCTGAATAATAGCCTCTATCTTCTTCATATTCCGCCTCCTAAGATTTTCTTACAGACTGTATCCAGCCTCTTGATGTTCCGTGATGTCCAGGCCGGCCACTTCATCTTCGGTGCTTACCCTGAGCCCCATAATGGCGCCCAGGATCTTCAAAAGAATCCAGCTCACCACGAAGGAGAAGACCAGGGTCACCAGTACGGCCACGGCCTGAATTCCCAACTGGCTCGGATTGCCGAAAAACAACCCATCGCCCCCCGCGGCATTGACCGCCTTGGTGGCAAAGAGCCCGGTGCTCAGGGCCCCCACGATGCCCCCCACACAGTGGACGCCCACCACGTCCAGAGGAGTCGTCATAGCCCAGCTTCACCTTGGCCAGCACAGCCAGGTAGCAGATGACTCCGGCCAAAATACCGATAATGATGGAGGACATGGGCCCCACATACCCGGCGGCGGGGGTGATAGCCACCAGCCCCGCCACTGCTCCCGAAGCCGCACCCAACGTGGTGGGTTTGCCCCGGATGATCCACTCCGCCCCGGTCCAGGCCAGGACCGCCGCCGCGGTGGCCATATGGGTGGCAGTAAAAGCGGAGCTGGCCAAGGTCCCCGCCGCCAGGGCGCTGCCGGCGTTGAAGCCGAACCAGCCGAACCATAGGAGGCCCGCCCCCAGGACGGTCATGGGCAGGTTATGGGGAATGAAGGATTCGGTGCCATTACCATAGCCCCCGTAACCCTTGCGAGGACCCATGACCAGGGCCGCGGCCAGGGCCGCAATGCCGGCATTGATATGCACCACCGTGCCGCCGGCAAAATCCAAGGCCCCCAAATTTTTCAGCCAGCCACCGTCACCCCAGACCCAGTGAGCAACGGGGTCGTAGACCAAAGTGGACCACAAAATCATAAAAACCAGAAAAGTGCTGAACTTCATGCGTTCGGCCCAGGCCCCGGTAATCAGGGCCGGCGTGATAATGGCAAACATGGCCTGATAGATCATGAAGGTCTGATGGGGGATGGTCTCAGAATAGGCCTTGAAGGGTTCGAAGCCCACCCCGCTCAGGCCGATCCAATCCAGGTTGCCGACGAGGTGCCCCACATCCGGGCCAAAGGCCAGACTATAGCCAAACAAGGCCCACTGCACGCTCACTACCCCCAGGAGGATAAAATTTTGCATGATGGTGCCCAGGACATTTTTGCTGCGCACCATGCCCCCATAAAACAAGGCCAGCCCCGGGGTCATGAGCATGACCAAGGCGGCGGATATCAACATATAACCCGTGTCAGCCCCGTTCATAAACCTTTCTCCTTTAAGAAAAATTCTTGCTGGAGGAAGAGCAAGGGTTGTGCCATTAATAAATAGTAATTAATTCAATATATTATCCCTTTATCAGCTTGTTCTACATAGTACATTATTGTATATTTATTCTTATTATATTTACTTTTATGTATAATTGTCCGAAGTCGTAAAAGAGTGGCCCTTTTGGCGCCCAGGAACTAGGAAGATAATGATAACTACATAATTGTAAGGTCATCTGGCAGGCGCAGCCTGGCCCTGCGTAGGAAGGAGGAGGTGGCCCAGTCTACTTGACCCGCTTTTCCATAACAGAGATGGTGGCCCACCTGGGCGCCACCCTCATCACCTAAGGGGGCGGCAGGACCGTTTTTAATGGACAGGATTACGGCAGGAGGGTGAGGGATTTTCCCCGCAGGGGGTAAAAAGAGAGGGGGAACCCGGGTTTCTGGCCCCCAGGTTATTCTTCTCTTAGGGCCTCCCAGGCCAGGCGGGCCGCGCCCAGGAGGCCAGCGTCGTCCCCCAATTGGGCCGGGCAGATGCTCAGGGCCTCTTCCGGAAACATGGTGAGGCGGTGGTGCAACTCCTCCAGCATGGGGAGCTGGAATACCTCCCAGGCCCGGGCGAAGCGGCCGCCGATGACCACCCGGGAAACCCCCAGGAGGTGTACCACGGTGGAGATGGCGATACCCAAACCACGCCCCACGCGATCAAAGGCGCGCCGGGCCAGGGGATCTCCCTGACGCGCCGCCACCACCAGGGCTTCCCCCTGGAGGGCCTCGGGATCGGTCTCGTACAGTTCCCTAAGCCAGGAGGCGGCCCCCTGGGCCAATTGCTCCTTAACCCAGGCCACCGCCCAGAACCCCGAGGCCACGGTCTCCAAGCACCCCCGGTTGCCGCAGTGGCACTTTTTGCCTTCCGGATCAACGGTTATATGGCCGATTTCCCCGGCGGTGCCGGCGTTCCCCGACCACAGGCGGCCGCCCAGGATGAGGCCTCCGCCCACCCCGGTCCCCAGAGTGATCCCCAACAACTGCAAGTGGCCTACCCCTGCCCCCAGCCAATATTCCCCTAAGGCGAAGAGGTTGGCATCGTTTTCCAGAAACAGGGGCCAGGCCACCCTGGGTTGCAGGCGGGGTATGAGCGCCAAATCATTCAGGGCCGGGACATTGGGAGAAAAGGCCACCCGGCCTTCCCGGGCCAGGACCCGACCCGGAACCCCCAGCCCCACCCCATTGACCTCCAGGCGCCGGGAGTGCGCCTCTTGGCCGCAGACGGCAAGATCCGCGGCCAAAGTGGCCACCAGGCTGTCCTGATCCGGCATGGTGGCGGTGGCCCGCTCCCACCGGCCCATGATCTCGCCTTGCCGGCCCACCAGGGCCAGGCGGGCGTTGGTGCCCCCTAAGTCAATGCCGATTACCACCGGTTCTCTGGACATGCTAGGACCGCATCAGTTTAAGTCTATTAGGGCAAAATAAACCTTTAAAGCTTTAATTATGCAGTTAAGGTGCCGCTTAACCAGGTTCTTTCAGCTCCGGCAACAATTCCGCTAGCCGGGACCTGGAGACCGCTCCGGGCCGCACCAGGCGGGCCGGGCTCCTGCTCACATCCACTATGGTGGAAGGCTCCCCCCCGGGGCAGGGGCCGGCGTCCAGAACCAGATCCAGCTCGTCCCCAAATTCCTGGGCTACCTCCACCGCCCGGGTCAGGGGTCCTTGCCCGGAGCGATTGGCGCTGGTGCCCGTAACTGGATAGCCCAGGAAGGCCACCAACCTTAAGGTGATGGAGTGACGCGGTTGCCGCACCCCCACGGTTCCCGTCCCCCCAGTTAGCAAAACCGACAAATCGGGCCGGGCCGGCAAAATGAGAGTCAAAGGGCCGGGCCAGAAACGCCTCATGAGGGAGGCCGCCACCTCCGAGACTGCGCCAGCCACCTGGGACAACATCTCCGAGCCGGCCACCAGCAATAGGACCGGCTTCTCCAGAGGCCGTTCTTTGATCCTAAAGAGGCGGCGCAGGGCCTCCTCTCGAAACGGATTAACCGCCAGTCCGTAAAAAGTCTCGGTGGGAAGGGCCATGACGCCGCCCCGGGCCAGCACCTCCCTGGCCTCCGATAACAAGGCCCCGGCCTCCGCCTCCCGCCACACCCAGATGCGCGCCATGGGCCTCATCATACCTTGATGATTCGGGGGTGGCAAGGGTGATGTGGGGGGAGGGCCAGGGACCTGAGGTCGAATGGGCCTTCGGCCCATTTTTATTATGATGCATCTGCTAGCGCAGATGCCCCCCCTCCCCACCCGCATAAGTTTGGCTGGTAGAGCCCGGGCCTCTTGGCCCGGGCTCTACCAGCCACAAAATAATCTTAAGGGATTGGGGGAGGGGGTGTGGGGGAGGGGGTAAGGGCCTGCGGCCCTTAGCCCCCTCCCCCACCCTTTTTCACTCTCTGACGCCGCGCTTCGAAGAGGGCTACGGCCCCGGCGATGGCGGCGTTCAGCGAGCCGATTTCCGCCGCGGCCAGGGGAATGGCCAGTAGAAGGTCGCACTGCTGCCTGACCCGGGGGCGCAGGCCTTTATCTTCACTGCCGATGACCAGGACCAGGGGCCCGGTCAGGTCTGCCTCATAAAGACTCTGAGGGGCCCGGGCGTCGCTGCCCATGACCGTCAGGCCCTCTTCCTTAAGGCGCAGGAGGCAGTCGGCCAGGTTGGTCACCCGGTAGATGGCCAGGTATTCCAGGGCTCCGGCCGCGGCCTTGGCCACCGTGGGGGTGACTCCCACGGCCCGATCCTTGGGAATGATGAGTCCATGGGCACCCGCGGCCAGGGCACTGCGGCTTAAGTTCCCCAGGTTCATGGGGTCCGTGAGTCCATCCGCGGCCACCAACAGCGCGGGTTCCCTAAGGCCGGAGAGGTCCTTAAGGAGGTCACTTTCTGACCGGTAAGCATAACTGGCGCGCCGGGCCAGGATGCCCTGGTGGTGGGTGGTGCCGCATAGGCGGTCCAAGGCGGCCCGCTCCTGGAGATGGCAGGCGCACCCCCGCAGCCCGGGCCAGGTGGCGCACCTCGGCCAGCCACCTCCCCTCCATCCCCCGGGCCACGATGATCTCCTCCAAGGGGCAGTCCGCCTGACGCAAGGCCGCAAGCACCGGATGCCGGCCATAGATGATCTGGGTCATGGATTTAAGCGCAGAATTTATGGGGGAGGAGGCTAAGGGGCGTAGCCCCTTACCCCCTCCCCCAATATTCTTCTTATCGGTCTCCGACAATTACTTTTACAAAACACTAGGATATGATTTAATCATTATAGCAGATTGAGGCCCCATGCACGCGGCGCTGGACCAATTTTATCAGCATTTAGGGGTGGAGCGGGGGCTGGCCTCCTTGACCCTGGCGGCTTATGCCCGGGATCTCCAGGATTTCTGGGAATTTCTGGAATCCCGGGGCCTAAATAGCTGGGCCGCGGTCTCTTTAAGCGATTTGCAAGACTATCTGAAGGCCATGGAGGCCCGGGGGCTTTCGGCCCGGAGCCGGGCCCGGTGGCTCTCGGCCCTGAGGCAATTTTTCCGGTTTTTACAGCGGGAGGAGGTGGTCACCACCAACCCGGTGGAACTGCTGGACTCTCCCCGCCTGCCCCGGAGGTTGCCCCAGGTCTTGGCCGAAACCGAGGTGGCGGCCTTGCTGGCCGCGCCTGACCCCAATACTCCCGCCGGGCAACGGGACGGCGCCCTTTTGGAGTTGCTTTATGCCACGGGCCTCCGGGTCTCGGAACTGGTGGGCTTGACCTTAAAGCAGCTGGACCTGCGCCGGGGCGTGGTGCGCCCCCTGGGGAAAGGCTCCAAAGAGCGGGTGGTGCCTATGGTGGCCCCGGCGGTGGAAAAGTTGCAACTCTATCTGTCCCAGGGCCGGCCCCACTTGCTTCAGGGCCGGGATAGCCCTTATCTTTTTATCAACCGGCGGGGCGGTCGCCTCACCCGCCAGGGCTTCTGGAAGATTTTGAAACACTATGCCCGCCAGGCCGGGGTGCGGCCGTTGAGCCCCCATACCCTGCGGCATTCCTTTGCCACTCATCTCCTCTCCCGGGGAGCTAACTTGAGGGTACTGCAACTGTTATTAGGCCATGCGGATCTGGCCACGACCCAGATCTATACCCACCTGGACGCCGCCCGCCTGCGGGAGGTGCACCGAAAGGCCCATCCCCGGCCATGAACCGTGATCGCGCCGCGCCGGCCCGCACCCTGGAGGTAATCACCACCCACCTCAATGCGGACTTTGACGCCATGGCCTCCATGGTGGCCGCCAAGAAGCTTTATCCCGAAGCCCTCCTGGTGTTCCCGGGGTCTCAAGAGCGCACCCTGCGGGACTTTTTCATCCGCTCCAGTTTTTATTTCCTGGATTTCACCCGGATGAAGCAGGTCCCCCCGGAAGAGATCAAGCGCCTCATCCTGGTAGACACCCGCCAGGCCTCCCGTATCGGCAAGTTCGCTGAGGCCGCGGCTTCCCCGGAGGTGGAGATTCACCTTTACGACCACCACCCCGACTCCGCGGACGATATCCACGGCAGCCTGGAGGTGGTAAAGCCCCTGGGGTCCACTACCGCCATTATGACCCAAATCCTTAGGGAGCGGGGCCTTACTCTCACGCCCCCAGAAGCCACCATCATGGCCTTGGGGATCTTTGAGGATACCGGCTCCTTCACCTTCTCCTCCACCACCCCGGAGGATTTCGAGGCCGCGGCGTACCTGCTGCGCCAGGGAGCCGACCTTAATGTGGTGTCCGAGATCCTCTCCCGGGAACTGGACGCCGAGCAAGTGGCCCTGCTCAACGACCTCCTGGAGCACTCCAGCAGCTTCCGGGTAAACCGGGTGGAGGTGGTCATGGCCCGGGCCACCGCCCCGCAATACGTGGCGGATTTTGCCGTGGTGGCCCATAAATTGATGGATATGGAGAATATCCAGGTGCTCTTTGCCCTGGCCCAGATGGAAGACCGGGTCTATGTAGTGGGCCGCAGCCGCCTGCCGGAGGTGGACGTGGCCGAGATCCTGGCCGAGATGGGAGGCGGGGGACATAGCTATGCCGCCTCGGCCTCCATCAAAGACAAGCCTTTGGCCCAGGTGGAGGAAAAATTGCGGCAAATCCTCCAAGCCAGGGTGCAACCGGAGCGCCGGGCCCGGGAGATCATGTCCTTCCCGGTCAAGTGGGTGACTCCTGAGGTCACCCTGGAGGAAGCTGAAATCCTGCTGAACCGTTATAGCATCAACGCCCTGCTGGTGATCAACGCCGGCCGCTTGGGGGGACTGATTTCCCGGCAGACCGTGGAGAAGGGCATTTATCATGGCCTCAAGAGCCATCCGGTAAAGGACTATATGACCACCGAGATCGCCACGGTGGACCCGGAGGCCGCTCTCCCGGAAATCCGGGAAAAACTGGTAATCAACAAGCAACGCCTCTTGCCGGTGGTCCAGGAGGGTCAGGTCGTCGGGGTAATCAGCCGCACCGATTTACTCCACCTCCTCATTGCGGAAGACGAAGAGGCCCAATGGTCCCAGCCCCTGCGGAAAAGAAACGTAGTGGGGCAGATCAGGGAGCGCCTGCCCAAAAAGATCCAGGAGATCCTTAAGCAGGTGGGCCAGGTGGCCGAGGAACTGAGCTATAACGCCTATGCCGTGGGGGGGTTCGTCCGGGACCTGTTACTCAAACATGAAAACCTGGACATCGATATTGTCATCGAGGGGGACGGCATCGTCTTTGCCCGGCGGTTCGCCTCCCGTTACGGGGCCAGGTCCCGGGAGTTCCAGAAATTCAAGACCGCGGTGCTCATCTTCCCCGACGGCTTTAAGATTGACGTGGCCACGGCGCGCACCGAGTATTACGAGGCCCCCGGGGCCCTGCCGGTGGTGGAGTACAGCTCCATCAAGATGGACCTCTACCGCCGGGACTTCACCATCAACACCCTGGCCCTGAAGCTCAACCCCGGGGAATTTGGCACCTTGCTGGATTTCTTTGGGGCGCAGCGAGACCTCAAAGAACGGGTGATCAGCATCCTCCACAACCTGAGCTTCGTGGAGGACCCCACCCGGGTCTTCCGGGCCATCCGCTTCGAGCAGCGCTTTAAATTCCGCATCCGGAAGCTCACCGCCAACCTCATTGCCAACGCGGTGCGAAACAACTTCTTTGACCGCCTCTCCGGGGCCCGCCTGTTCGCGGAGCTCAGGCTGATCCTCCAGGAGGAGAACCCCGTTCCCGCCATCGCCCGCCTGGCGGAATTCGATCTCCTCCATGCCATCCATCCCCGGCTGGAATTCGATGAAGGCACCCGCAACATGTTGGAAAGGGTCCAGGCCGTGCTCTCCTGGTTTGATCTGCTCTACCTGGAGGAGCGGTATGAAAGGTGGCTGGTCTATTTCCTGGGACTGGTGGAGCCGCTGACCAAAGAGGAGCTGGAGGAGATGATGCGGCGGTTTAAACTCTCGCCCAAGCTGGCGGAGGCCATTACCATCGGCAAAGACGCGGCGGACCAGGCCCTGGCCCGGCTCTACCGCTACCGCGAGCCCCAGCGCAGCCAGACCTACCACCTGCTCAAGACCCTGAACACGGAATACCTGCTCTACATAATGGCCAAATCCCGGCAGGAGTCGTCCCGGCGGGCCATTTCCTTGTATTTCACCCACCTCAAGCACCTCAAGCCGGAGCTTAAGGGCCGGGACCTGGTGGCCCTGGGTTATTCGCCCGGGCCGCTGATTAAGGAAATGCTGGAGCGCCTGCTGGAGGCCCGCCTGAACGAGGAAGTCAAAACCAAGGGGGAAGAGAAGGAATTTATCCGCCGGCTCTTCGGACCTGCGCCCTCTACCCCTCCTCCGCCTTTAAATATTGTTAGAGACTCCCGGGGCGGGGTTGGGCAGCACTAACCCTGCGCCAAGCCCTCCTTCCTTTACCCCCAGGGGAAAAATAAATGGCAGTTGGAGCCCGCGCCCAAGGCGCGGGCTCCAACTGCCGCCGTCTAAAGGCTGAGAGGGTTTATGGGGGGAAGTGCCAGTAGGGGCGACCCGGTGGGTCGCCCTTTCCTTTTCTTCCTTCGTAAATCGAGCTAGCGTTTCCGGACATTTTCCCGGATGAAGGCGACAATATCCTTGGTGATGGTGCCGGGGCCGAAGATTTCGCCAATCCCGGCTGCCTTCATGACGGGGATATCCTCCTTGGGGATGATGCCGCCGCCGACTACCAGGACGTCGCTGACGCCCTTTTCCCTGAGGAGTTCAATCACCCGGGGGAAGAGATGGGTATGAGCCCCGGACAGGATGCTCATCCCGATGACATCCGCATCTTCCTGGATGGCGGCGCTGACAATCTGTTCCGGCGTTTGCCGGAGGCCTGTATAAATCACCTCCATGCCTGCATCACGCAGAGCGGCGCAGAGGACTTTTACACCCCGGTCGTGACCGTCCAGGCCTGGTTTAGTGGCCAGTACCCTGATCTTTCTTTCTTCCGGCATCTCCACATCTCCTTATCTGGCGCTATTTTTATAGAGCGGGGAGAATTCCCTAGACAAAGGCCGGGGCCTCATATTCCCCGAAGACCTCCCGCAGGGCGTCGCAGATCTCTCCCACGGTGGCCAGGGCCTTGACCGCTTTCAGCATGGCCGGCATGACATTGTCAGTGCTCTGGGCGATGGCCTTGAGTTCCGCCAAAGCCTGGCGCACAGCCGCCTCATCGCGGGTGGCTTTCAGCTCATTCAGGCGGGCCACCTGTTTCTCACCCACAGCCGGATCCACCTTAAGGAGGTCCTTGGGCAACTCTTCCTCAGTCTGGAAGCGGTTCACGCCCACGATCACCCGGTCCCCGGATTCGACCTCCTTCAGGAAGCGGTACGCGCTGTCGGCGATCTCCTTCTGGATAAAGCCCTTCTCAATGGCCGCCACCGCGCCGCCCATGCGGTCGATCTGATCGATGTAATCCTGGGCCCTTTTCTCGATCTCATCCGTCAGGTACTCAATGTAATAGGCACCAGCCAGGGGGTCCACGGTGTCGCACACTACGGTCTCGTAAGCGATAACCTGCTGGGTGCGCAGGGCCACCTCCACCGCCCGCTGGGAGGGCAGGGCCAGGGCTTCGTCAAAGGAATTGGTATGCAGGGACTGGGTCCCGCCCAGGACCGCGGCCATGGCCTCGAAGGCCGTCCGCATAATGTTGTTCAGCGGCTGTTGCTCCGTCAAACTGACGCCCGCGGTCTGGACATGGAAGCGCAGCATCTGGGAGCGCGGATCCTTGGCGCCGAACCGATCCTTCATAATCTTGGCCCACAGGCGCCGGGCGGCCCGGAACTTGGCCACCTCTTCCAGGAAATCGATTTGGGAGTTAAAGAAGAAGGACAACCGCGGCCCGAACTCGTCCACCCCCATACCAGCCTTGATGGCCGCATCCACGTAAGCGATGCCGTTGGCCAGGGTGAAGGCGATCTCCTGCACCGCGGTGGCTCCGGCCTCTCTCATATGGTAGCCGCTGACGCTGATGGAGTTCCACTGGGGCACTTCCTTGGCACAGTAGGCCATGATGTCGGTGATCAGGCGCATGGAAGGCCGGGGAGCAAAGATGTAAGTGCCCCGGGCGGGATATTCCTTCAGGACGTCGTTCTGGATCGTGCCCCGCAACTCCGTAAAGGGAATGCCCTGCTTTTCCGCCATGGCCAGGTACATGGCCAGAATCACGGCGCAGGGGGAATTGATGGTCATGGAGGTGCTCACCTTGTCCAGGGGGATGCCCTTAAACAGGGTCTCCATGTCCCACAGGGAGTCAATGGCCACGCCCACCTTGCCCACCTCGCCCTGGGCCAGGGGATGATCGGAGTTGTAACCGATCTGGGTGGGAAGGTCGAAGGCCACCGACAGACCCGTCTGGCCTGCATTCAACAGGTAATGGTAGCGCTGGTTGGTGTCTTCCGCGGACCCGAACCCGGCATACTGCCGCATGGTCCAGTAGCGGGCGCGCATGGCCGTGGGTTGTACCGCCCGGGTAAAAGGATATGAGCCGGGCATACCCAGCTTTTCCAGATAATCAAAATCTTCCATATCCAGGGGGGAATAGACCCTGTCAATGGGGATGCCGGAGGTGTTAATAAATTCCTCTCTACGCTCCGGCATTTTTTTCAACACCTTAGCCACTGTTTCATCATACTTGGCCTTAGCTTCCTTGATCGCTGCCAATTTTGTGGGATCACACATACGGCCACCTCACTTTCCGGGATGAAAGGTAGGAAGGGGCCAGGGGCCACATGCCTCTGCCCGAAATGGACCTTCGGCCCATCGGATTAAGATGAAGCAACCCCCGTGCCAGTAAAGGAAAAAAGCTGGGAGTTTGATTAACTAGTGGAAAAAGATGGAAATTGTGGTTGGGGGAGGTAGGTCCCGGTACTGCTGCTAAGCTTTACCTGTCAGTTTTTTTTACAGATTGTAAAGGGGTTGGGGAGATAAAGTAAGGAGTTATGGGACTATCCTCCGCCCCCGGCTTTCACCTGCTCCCCAGGATACTCAAGAAGAGACCGGCAGTCAAAGTCGCGGCCACCAATGCGGCCTGGCTGGAAGCCAGGGCATGGGAGTAAAGGTTGTTATGGGGATCTTCCTGGCGGCCCAGGACCTGCGCCACCTGGGCTGCATCCGGCACCAGCCCGCCTAAACCCGCCACGCCCACCAGAGGGTTGATCTTCTGGGACGAAAACAGGTTGGTTACCTTAATGGCCATTACCGCCACTAGGGTGACCAGCACCCGGGCCTGGTCACCTCTCAAGGCCACAATCTCTACCTCAAAGATCTTGTCCCCAATGGTTATCTGGTAACGCCGCATGAATTATCTCTTCTTTACGGCCCGGGGCCCTTGCATCGCCCAGACGCGGCCCGCCATGGCCCAGGGTGAGGTAACTCCGGGCCCAAACCCGGCCAAGGCCGCGGCCGGGGTCCCTTCCAGATCCCTCTGATATAAGGCCAGGGCCAGGGCGATGGCCGCGGCAATCATGGGGTCCCCCGAGGCGTCGGTCTCCGGGGTTAGGGCCATCGTAAGGACCGGCCGGGGTGGGCCCCATCTCCTGCAGGCTCAACCTTTCGGTCTCGGGCCTGGCCTCCCAACGCGGTAAGATGCGGGGCAACAGGGCCGCCAAAACCGCCAGCAGGCCCCCCAAAAACAAGAGGGCCGCCAAGCCCAGGACTGCAGTCCCCAGAACCACCGCCGCCTGCCTTTCCCTTAGCCCAATTTCCCCGGGCACAGATAGGGGCGAGTTACCTCGCCCCTACCCTGCTGCCCAGTTGCCTACCAGCCTTGCTCTAATGCCGGTTAAATCTCCCCATCCTGTTCCATCTTGGCCAGAGCCTCGAACCGGATGTCTAACCCCAAAATCCCCTGGATTTCGTCTTCTTCATTGCGCACCGGCACACTCACGGTGATGCACAAGGCCCCGGTAAAGCGGGAGGTATAAAAATCGGAAACGTAAACCTTGCCCGACTTGATGGGTTCGATGAACCAGGTGCGGTTGGAAAGGTCTTCATCCAGTTTCATGGTCTCATATTTGGCCCGGTCCTCAATATGGGTGATGTTGCGGGTGATCTTGCGGCCTTCCAGGTTAGTGACATACATGAATTGGATGAAAGGATAGCGATCCAGGGCCGCCTGCAACGCCGGTTCCTGGATGGCCGGGACCATGGTGCGGATCTCTTCCCGCTCCGCCAGGTCTTCGGCCAGATGGGCAGCCAGCTTGTAGGCCTTCTGCTTGAGTTGATCGAATTCCGAGACAAAGAGTTCCGGCAGGTATTTGCGCGCGAAGTTCTCCATTTCATCGCTGGAGATGGAGGTACTTCTGCCTTCCTCATACATTTCCATGATGCGTTTGAGGATCCTGATCACCCCGGGATGACCCTTGTCAATCCTGCGGTCCCCTTCCAATCCCAACCGGGTATTGATCCAATGGACAATCCCGGCCTTGCCGGATTTGTCGGTAATGGTGATGGTGAGGGGTCTATTCAAAATGCGCACCGTATCAAAGGGATTGTAGATTTCCTCGTTTTTCAGGATGCCATCGGCATGAATGCCCGCACTGGTGCTATTGAAGTCCTTGCCCACAAAAGGAAAGTTGGGCGGGATATGATAGCGCAGCTCCTTTTCAAAATACTGGGCAACTTCGGTGATTACGGTGGTATTAATCCCATCGGTGGCCCCCCGCAAGGCGATGTACTCCATGATCATGCCCTCGATGGGCGCATTGCCGGTGCGTTCCCCAAATCCCAGCAAGGCGCCGTTCACCGCACTGCAACCATAAAGCCAGGCCGTGACGCTGTTGACCAACACCTTGTGGAAATCATTGTGGCCATGCCATTCCAGCAAGTGGCCCGGGACCCCGGCATCGTCAATCATGGCCCGGACCAGTTTGGGGACGCTCCGGGGCAGGGCGGTGCCGGGGTAGGGAACTCCGAACCCCATGGTGTCACATAAGCGGATCTTGATGTCTAGGCCGCTCTCTTCCCGCAGTTTCATCAACTCGATGGCGAAGGGCACCACAAATCCATAGATGTCCGCCCGGGTGAGATCCTCAAAATGACAGCGGGGCACAATCCCCAAATCCAGAGCTGATTTAACGACGGTCAGGTATTCTTCCGCGGCCCGCCGCCGACTCCAGTTCAGCTTCAAGAAGATATGATAGTCAGATACCGAAGTGAGAATGCCGGTCTCCCGCAAACCCATTTCCTTGACCAGAGCCAGATCGTCAGGATGGGCCCTGACCCAGCCGGTTATCTCCGGGTAGCGATACCCCCGCTCCCGGCAGTGCTCCACCGCCTCCTTATCTTTATTACTGTAAAGGAAAAACTCGCTCTGGCGAATAATCCCCTGGGGTCCCGAGAGCCGATGGAGCATATCGAAGATCTCCACAATTTGGCGCACGGTATAAGGTGGCCGGGCCTGTTGCCCATCCCGAAAGGTGGTGTCGGTGATCACCATCTCCCCCGGTGGCTGCGGCATGACGAATTTATAGTCGAAATCGATGCGCCCCACTTCTTCATAGGGGAAGATGGTGCGCATCAAATTGGGCTCGTCCACGTCTTGGAGACGAAACTTCCAAAAAGACGAGTGCTCATGGTCCAATAAGCGACGTTCTTTGTTCCAGCGGGCCATAACTTAGCCATCCGTATTAGTATTGTCTGCGGGGGGAGGGCCAGGGACCTGAGGTCCCTGCCCTCCCCCCACACCCCCCTCCCCACCCGCTAAGTGGGCGGGGTTGGTTTGGCCGCAGCCTCTGGCTCCGGCCAAACCAGATTTATCTCTTAAGGGATTGGGGGTGGGGGATTGGGGGAGGGGGTAGGGGTTGGCGGCCCCTGGCTCCCTCCCCCAAAATCCTCTAATCCCTCAATCCTCCAAGCGGAGGCCCAGTTCCAGGAGCTGTTCCGGTTCCACCCGAGCCGGGGCCCTGGTCACCGGGCACGCGCCCTTTTGGGTCTTGGGAAAGGCGATCACCTCCCGGATGGAACGGGCCCCGCAGAGGATGGCCACCAGGCGATCAAACCCGAAGGCGACCCCACCATGGGGCGGCGCCCCGTATTCCAGAGCCTCCAGGAGAAAGCCGAACTTTTCCTCGGCTTCGTCCTTGCTCAATCTCAGCACCCGGAAAACCTTTTCCTGCAAGTCCCGGCGGTAGTTGCGGATGCTGCCCCCACCGATCTCGACGCCGTTTAGCACCAGATCATAAGCTCGGGCCCGCACCCGCTCCGGGTTAGTCTCCAATAAAGGAATATCTTCTTCTCTAGGAGAGGTAAAGGGGTGATGCACCGCCACATAGCGGCCCTCATCCCGGTCATATTCCAGCAAGGGGAAATCGGTGACCCACACCAGGCTATAGGCCTCCTCAGGAATTAACCCCTCCCTCTGTCCCAGGTGCACCCGGAGCTGCCCCAGGGCGGTGTTGGCCACCTCCGGGGCATCGGCCACGAAGAGCAGCAGGTCTCCCTCCCGGGCCTGAAGCCGCTCATTGAGGGCGCCTTTTAACCCCTCCGGAAAATATTTGGCCAGGGGCGACTGCCATCCCCGGTTTTGCACCTTGACCCAGGCCAGGCCCCGGGCCCCATAGACCCCGGCCAGGTCGGTGAGTTCGTCCAACTCCTTCCGGGAGAGGCGGGCCAGGCCTGGCGCGGCTAAGGCCTTCACTACCCCCCCTTGATCCACCGCCTCCCTGAAGGTGCGAAACTGGGCCTCCCGGGCCAGGTCCGTGACCTCTTTAAGTTCCAGGCCAAATCGGGGATCCGGGCGATCCAGGCCAAAGCGCTTAAGGCACTCCTCATGGGTCAGGCGCGGGAAGGGGCGAGTCAGCTCCACCTCCAGAAGCTTCTTAAACATGGCCACCATCAACCCTTCCACCACCTGGAAGATATCTTCCTCGGTGACGAAGGCCATCTCCAGGTCGATCTGGGTGAATTCCGGCTGGCGGTCGGCCCTGAGGTCTTCGTCCCGGAAACAGCGGCACAACTGATAATAGCGGTCCAGGCCGGCCAGCATGAGAAGCTGTTTGAAGAGCTGGGGCGACTGCGGCAGGGCAAAGAAATGGCCCGGCAGCACCCGGCTGGGGACCAGATAGTCCCGGGCCCCTTCGGGAGTGCTTTTCGTGAGAATCGGGGTCTCCACTTCCACAAAGCCCTGGCCGTTGAGAAACTCCCGCACCACCTGGGCGGCCCGGTGCCGGAACCGGATATTCTTCATCACGCTGGGGCGCCTCAGGTCAAGATAACGATATTTCAACCGCAGGGCTTCGGAGATGTCCACCCGGTAGTCTTCCAGCTCAAAGGGCGGGGTCTTGGCGAAGTTCAGCACCCGCAAATCTTCCACCAGAACCTCTATCTCCCCGGTTTCCAACTGCGGGTTGACCATGTCCGGGGGTCTCAGGTTCACCACCCCCCGCACCGCGATGACAAACTCATCCCGCAGCACCCGGGCCTTGTTATGAGCGTCCGGCTTGACTTCCGGGTTGAAGACCACCTGGGTCAGCCCCTCCCGGTCCCGGAGGTCCACGAAGATGAGGCCCCCGTGGTCCCGGCGGCGCTGTACCCAGCCCATCAGCACCACCTCAAGGCCGGCGTCTTTAGCCCTTAAGTCGCCGCAGGAATGGCTGCGCTTCAGCCCTGCTAATGAATCAAACACTTCATTTTCCTTCTTTATTAAGAATCTGGTCTACAAGAAACTTCTCCAGATCCTTAATGGGAACATGCTGTTGCTTTTCTACAAATTTTTGGCCCGCCTTTACTTCTGCAAGAAAAATCTTGTCACCGGACTTATAGACAAAATCTGCCATTGGGCGAACCAAAGCCTCCCCCTTATCCATCTCTAGGTCACCCATAATTATAACATAAGCCGCTCCAAGGCGGTCCGCCAGAGATAACTGGGCCTTCAGGGAACGATCTTCAAAGTCCATTTGTGCCGCTAACCCAAGTTTGCGCAACTTATTTAGGAGGGTAAAAGCCTCCTCCCGGGCCGCCGACCCCAGGGCAGCCAAAAAAATCGACTCGCCGCGCCTCCTGGCCCGCTTCCCGGTGGCAATACCTCCAGCAGACGATCCTCGCCGATGGCAAAGCCCAGCCCCGGCAGGTCCGGGCCCCCCAGCTCCCGGGCCAGGCCATTGTAGCGGCCCCCCCCGGCCACCGCGTCCTGGGCCCCCAGGCCCAAGGCCGCCACTTCAAAGGCAGTGCGGGTGTAATAGTCCAGGCCCCGAACCAGGCGGGGCTGCTCCTCATAAGGCACTCCGAAGCCGGCCAACAGCTGGAGCACCCGGGAGTAATGGGCCGCACAGGCGTCACACAAAGAATCCCGGATCACCGGGGCGTGCCGCAGCAGTTCCTGACAATGCTGGGACTTGCAATCCAACACCCTCAAGGGGTTGGTTTCCCGGCGGCGCTGACAATCTTCACACCATCCTTCTTTGCTGGCCAGGAAAAGGGAGAGCTTTGCCTGGAAATCTACCTGGCATTCGGGACACCCCAGGGAATTGAGCAAAAGGCGCACCTGGGTCAGCCCCAAGCGACCCAGGAGGTCCATCAGCATCAGGATCACTTCGGCATCCAACTCCGGGGCGTCCGTGCCCAGGGCCTCGCAGTTGATCTGGTGAAACTGCCGGTACCTCCCCTTCTGGGGCCGCTCGTAGCGGAACATGGGGCCGATGGTGTAATATTTCTTCACCCCCGCGCCCCGCTCCAGATGGTTCTCCAGCACGGCCCGCACCACCTGGGCGGTGGCCTCCGGCCGCAAGGTAAGGGACTCCCCGTGCCGGTCGGGAAAGGTGTACATCTCCTTGGCCACGATGTCCGTGTCCTGGCCGATGGAGCGGGCGAAGAGCTCAGTCCTCTCCAGCAAAGGCAGACGCAGCTCCCGGTAGCCGTAAAGGTAGAAGACCTCCCGGGCGACGGACTCCACCCGCTGCCAGCGCTCCGACTCCGGCGGCATAATGTCCCGCATGCCCCGGATGGCTTTAATCAGGTCCGCCATGGCGCAATCTCATCCGAAAATACTAAATTAATCAATTTATTAAATTAATGTCAATAAAGTTTGGCTGGAACCCACCCTGCTTCAAGTCGGAGGCCTTAAAAACTCCGGAGTTGGGTAAGCTGTTTGCGCCGAAAAAGTCTAAGGCATTATTTTTGGCTTGACAAACCGCGCCGGGCCCTTTATGTTCTGCGCTCAATAGAGAAGCCCTCAGGCATCCCGGAACCCGGTGCAAATCCGGGGCGGTCCCGCCGCTGTAATCGGGAACGGGGGGAGCAGGTAGCATTAGGCCACTGCCGGGGTACACCCAGGTGGGAAGGCCGCTGCCCTCCGGCTGATCCGAGAGCCAGAAGACCTGCCTGGCGGCATGTTAAGGTTACTCCTGATGGTAAAGGGAGCTCCATCTTACCGATGGAACTCCCTTTTTATTTGGGCCCCGGTATGGACCCGAATCTCAGGGGAGGCAAACCCAGATCTTTGAAAGGCGGAGGTGCAAAAGCTTTTCCCCGGCGAGCCTGGTCAAACCCGGCGGCGCGGGTAAACCACCGAAAAAGGAGGAAGGCAGACATGGACAAAAAAGCAAAGGGCGGCGCCTCGAAGAAACTCAAGCCCATTAGTATCCGCTACACCTGCGCCCCCAACGGCGAGCAGGTGGGCCTGTCCCATTACCTCATGGCGGATGCCAAGAAGGTCAAGTAGGCAAATGTCACAGAAAACTTCAACTCTGTGGGGCCCGGCCCAGATCAATGCCGGGACCGGGCCCCACTTTGATGTCCTGGAAGTGGGCCACCAGGATTATGTGGCCTTGATCCAGGCGGACAGCGCCTTCTGGGTGCTGGCGCCCAGGGACCAGGCCTTGGAAATGCTGCTGGGCGGGGACCTCCCTCAGTCTTATCTGCAAAAGGAGGCCCGCCTCGCCTCAGACCTGAATAGGGTCCGCTTCGAACTTATCCCCTCGGCGGTTTACTTTAACCCCACGGAGCGCTGCAACCTGGACTGCGGCTATTGTTACTTGCCCCGGGAAGCCCGGCGCCGGGGGAAAGACATGGAGCCGGCCCGCCTGCTGGCGGCCTTAAGCGTTCTGGCGGATTATTTCGGCCAGACCCTGCCGGAGGGGGCCCGGCCCCAATTGGTCTTCCACGGCAGCGAACCGTTACTGGTCCGGGACACAGTTTTTCAAGGCCTGGAGAGTTATGCGGGCCGCTTCCGCTTCGGGGTGCAGACCAACGCCACCTTGCTGGATATAGAGGCCAGGGACTTCCTGGTGGCCCAGGGAGCCGGCATCGGTATCTCTTTAGATGGGCCAAACGCAGAGGTCGCTGACCGTACCCGTCGTACCTGGGGCGGCCGCGGCGTCTTCTCTCAGACAGTTCGGGTCCTCGAAGAGTTGGCTGAATATCCCGGCCTTAATGTCATTGCCACCGTCACCCGGGAAAATGTCTCGGTCCTGCCGGAGTTGGTGGAATTTCTCCATGGCCACGGAGTGGCCAACGCCCTCCTCAACCCGGTCAGGGGCACCCAGCCAGGAGGACGGGACTTGATGCCGGATCAGGGAGAGCTAGCCCACTTCTTTTTTAAGGCTCTGGAACGGACGTATACCTTGGGGGAGGAGACCGGGAGGAAGCTAGTCATTGGCAATTTCGCTAATCTGCTTCTGGGCCTGGTGGCCCCAGGAGCCCGACGCTTAATGTGCGATATCTCCCCCTGCGGGGGAGGGCGCTGTTTCTTTGCCGTGGGGGCCGACGGAGAGGTGGCTCCTTGCAGTGAATTTTTGGGCCTGCCAAAATTTCATGGTGGCAACCTTTTTGCGCAACCCCTGACAGACCTGCTCAAGTCCCTGCCTTTCAACCAGGTAAAAAGCCGGGTGGTGGAAGAGATCGATCCTTGTAAGCGCTGCGCGGTGCGCCATTTCTGCGGGGCCCCCTGCCCGGCAGAAGTCTATGCCATAAACGGCCACCTGAACGCCCCGGCCCCCTACTGCGACTTCTACGCGGCGCAAGCCCGTTACGCTTTTCGGGTCATTGCCCAGGGACGCCTGGACGCCTACCTTTGGGACAATTGGCGGGAGGGTCTTGAGGAGGTCTCGGTAATGTGAACTATTGGGGCGCGACGCCGTGCCCTTACCATAAGGGATTGGGGGTGGGGGTTTGGGGGAGGATTGTAAGTGGGCCTGCGGCCCTTAGCCCCTCCCCCAAGCCCTACTAAAAAGCATACCAGACCCGGAACCAGAAGCGTTCGCCCTCGGGCCGGTTTATAGTAGCCAATTCGAATTGGGGAATGAAGCAAAAACTCCAGCGCTGGTAGTCGTATTTGATGGCAGGCCCGATGGCGAACTGGCGGGAATGGTTGCCGATGCCCACTCCGTCGGCCACGTCCCCCGTGGTCTGGGTATAGTAAAAACCGGCCACCCCGATGCGCAAATTTGGCCTCACCCCATAATCAATACAGTAGTCGAAATGAAAGGCCTGGCCGGATCTATAGTAATCGTTCGCCAGGATTTTGATGGGCGAATAGTTGATGGTGGGGATGTCGTACATCAGCTTGATGTTGGCCCCGAACCCGGATTTGGCCATGTAAGCCAACCCCAGCACCGGCCGGAAGGTGAAATAATTCTGGGACGGATTGGCGATGCTGGTACGGCCGCTGTGGTAAGTGCCGGGAAAGTCAATGTCAAAGCCGAAGGTGGCATGGAACTCCCCAAAATGCCACCCCAAAAGAAATGGGTCGATGGAGATATTGCCCACCCCGAATTGATAATCGCTGATGGGGGCAGGTTTCATGTGGAGACCGGCGTAAGGAAAGGGAACAACGATGTGCGCGCCCCAGCTGGCCCCCAGGACTTGAATCTTGCTGATGTAAATAAACCTTAAAACGTCGGCAATGAGCTCCCCGTGGGTCTCCGGCGGGACGCCCAAACCTCTGACGTGAGGTGCATTATAATAAAGGAAATAATTTTGAAAATAGATTCCCGGCGGCGGCAAGGCCCCGGCGAGGAAGTTTTCCGCCCCGTCGGGATAAGACGCCAACCCCCGCTCCGTGGCCTGGGCCGGAAAGGCCATCAGGGCCGCCCCCAGGGCCAAGCAAAAAACTAGCCCCAACACCAGACGCTTCATTTCTAATACCCCTCTTCCCTAGAACTGAATTTCAAATAAGGAACTGATGGAATCCTCCCGGTGAATGTTCAAGATGGCCCTGGCAAAGAGGCTGGCCACGGGCAGTTGCACGATCTTGGGGCATTGGCGGCCCTTGTCCCCCAGGGGGATGGTATCGGTGACCACCAGGCGGTTCATGGGCGAGTCCATGATTTGCTGGGTCGACTGGCCGGAGAGCACCGCGTGGGTGCAGCAGGCGCTGATGTTTAATGCCCCCCGCTGGAGGATAACTTCCGCGGCCTTGGTGAGGGTTCCCCCGGTATCCACAATGTCATCCAGGATGACCACTTCCTTGCCCAGGACCTCGCCGATGAGGTGCATGGCCTTGGCCTTCCCCGGGGCATCCCGGCGTTTGTCGATCAAACCCAGGGTGGCAGTCAAGCGTTTGGCATAGGCCCGGGCCCGGGGCACGCCTCCGGCGTCCGGAGAGACAATGGCCAGATCGTCCTGAAAATGTTCCCGGATATAAGGAATCATGATGGGCGAGGCGTAGAGGTTGTCCACCGGAATATCAAAAAAGCCCTGAAGCTGGCCGGCGTGCAAATCCAGGGTGAGGATACGTTGCGCACCCGCGGTGGAGATTAAATCCGCCACCAACTTGGCGGTGATGGGTACCCGAGGGGCCACCTTGCGATCCTGGCGGGCGTAACCGAAATAAGGCATAACCGCGGTGATCCGCCGGGCTGAAGCCCTCTTTACCGCATCGATCATAATGAGAAGTTCCATCAGATTATGGTTGGCCGGCGGGGAGGTGGATTGAATCAGGAAGACGTCCCGGCCCCGGACATTTTCCCCAATCTCCACCCGGATCTCGCCGTCACTGAAGGTGGAAACCAGGGCCTCACCCAGGGGCAGGGAGAGATGCGCGCAAATCTTCTGGGCCAATTCCGGGTTAGAGTTCCCCGTGAATATCCGGATATCATTATCAATCAAGGCCGTGTTCATGGTATTGACTCTCTCAGCACTCCATCAAGATTTCATGGGGGATGGGCTTTCGGGAGGTAATGTTAAATCAAAGGGAAGGGTGCAGGCAAGGGTAATTTCCGGGGGCGTAATTTTTTCTTGAACCACCAGAATTTTGACCCCTTGCTGGGCCGCCAGACCCAGTTCCCGGGCATAGGCGGGATCAATGGCCACCGCGGGGCGCAAGAGCTTGGCGTCTTCTCGCTGCACCACAAAGATCTGCCAGGCCTCATGGCCTTGACGTACCAGGGCCTCCAGTTCTTGGAGATGGCGGCGGCCCCGGGTCGTGATTCCATCGGGAAAGAGGGCTACCGTACCTTCCACCCAGGTGACGCTCTTTATTTCTAAAAATAGGAGCTTGCCCCCTAAATCCAGGACAAAATCGAGACGACTGCCCTGGGGCAGGGAGACTTCCGGCCGCACCCTAAGGACCGGCGGCAATCCAGGAAGGCCGGGGCCGGCCAGGGCTTCGGCCACCAGGCGGTTGGGGACCAGGGTGTCAATGCAAATCCACCCCCGGGAACCCAAAGTAAACCTCCAGGTGTAAGAGGTCTTGCGCCCCGGGCGCTCATCCCAAGTCAGCAGGATCTCCTGTCCCGGGGTGGCGCAACCCGTAAGGGCCCCGGAATTGGGCACATGTACCCAAACGCGGGAGCGATCGGTCAGCTCCACTTCCGCCAAAAAGCGCTGATACCGCCTCAGGAAGCGGGCCGGAATCAGAGGGGCAGGGAAACGCACCGGGAAACGGCGTCAGAGGGGAAAGTTAGAAGGCGTACCAGACCCGGAACCAGTTCTGCAAACCATCACCCCGGTCCCGATTACCAGTTTCCAACTGGCTTCTTATCAGAAAACTCCAGCGGCCCAGGTCATATTTGATCCCCGGCCCTACCCCCATCACCCGGTCGCCAAAGGGCCGGGGGAAAGCCAAGCCGTCCTCGGCCTTGGGATGGTACAGGTAGCCGTGCAGCCCCACCTGGAGGTTGGGCAACAGTCGGTAGTCCATGGAATATTTAAATAAAAGGGAAGAATCGCTGCGAGCTTTGGACTCCAGGGAGGGCTGGTTGTTATAAAGAAAAGAGATGCGAAACTCCAGGTTCTTGGGGAGCCGGAGAACGGCGCTCTCCCCGTCCAGAGCCATTCCTAAGGGGAAACCCGGCAGTAAGAAATCCTGGCGCAGGGAGGAATGGGCTTGAAAGGGTTTTTCGCCCAGCATCTGGGCTTCCAAAGGAGTTTGCGCGGCTGATGGCAGGAGGGGGAGGCGCCAGCCCGAAGGAGTTCCCCAGGCCTCAAGCTCTGCTGCCATCCCCGGCAACGGGAGCCACATCAGGCTGATCAGCCAAAAAGGCACTGCCAGCCAGATCATCCCCCAACGACCCCGCATACCTGTTTGCTCCCCCAAGTCTTCTGTACATTATTTAACGTAGGTTGCAAAAAAATGTCAAGAAAAACTTTAAATTGGCTCCTGGCGATTCGTCCTCTTAAGCCAGCCACAGGAGGCTTGGACAATTATCGGGTAAGCCAGATCCTTCGCCGCCCCTGGCAATGCAGGGCGGCAATGAGAGGGGTCTTCCAGGAGGGATTGTTTATCTGGCAGAAACTTGGTTACAGGGGACGTCCATAAATCTCGGCCAGGATCTCCCGGCCTCCTTGGGCCAGCAGGCGCTCAGCCAGAGCTCGGCCCAGGGATTCAGCCTCTTGGGCGGGGCCGGTAAGGCTATCCTTCAGGAGGCGCTGCCCCTGAAGGTCGCTAATCAGGGCTTTCAGGATCAGGGAGCCTTTCTCTACCTTTCCTAAAGCCGCCACCGGCACCAGGCACCCCCCTTCCAGGCGGCCCAGGAAGGCCCGCTCTGCCGTCACCGCCACCCGGCTGGGAGGGTCATCCAGAAAGGCGAGACGTTCCTGGAGACGGTTATCCTGCACCCGCACCTCCAGGCCCAGCGCTCCCTGGGCCACCGCGGGTAGCATCTCCGTCTCCGGCAGGTAGCCTCGGGGCAAGTGGGAAAGACCCAGGCGGGCCAGGCCCGCGGCGGCCAGGATGAGGCCGTCCAGTCCCAGGTCTGCCATCTTTCTCAGGCGGGTGTCCACATTGCCCCGCAAGGGGACGACCTCAAGATCAGGGCGCAGGTGGAGGATTTGCACCCGGCGCCGGAGGCTGCCCGTGCCCACCCGGCCCCCGGAGGGGATTTCCGCCAGCGAGGCGTAGCGGTTGGATAAAAACGCGTCCCGCCAGTCCTCCCGGGGTGGCACCGCAGCCAGCTTCAGGCCGTGGGGGATCTCGGCCGGCATATCCTTGAGGCTATGCACCGCCAGGTCCACCTGGCCCGCCAACAAGGCCTCCTCGATCTCCTTGATAAATAAGCCCTTGCCCCCCACCTGGGCCAGGGGCACGTCCTTGAGCTTATCCCCGGTGGTCTTGATGACCACCAATTCCACCTGGCAGTCGGGGTGCCGCCCGGTGATTTGGCCCTGAACCCAGCGGGCCTGGGCCAGGGCCAGGGCGCTGCCCCGGGTGCCGATCAAAATTTTCCCGGGCAAAATTATTCCTTAGCCGCAGGTGCTGCAGGAGGTAGAGGAACAGCCGGAGCAAGAACTCTTGGGAACGGATGAGGGGGTGAACTTCCAACCCACCTTAGTGGCGCAAGTGCTCATCAATTTTTCCACCGGCTGATGGTGGCAGGAAGGGCACTCCACCTCCGGATCACTGCCGAAGACCAGTTTCTCAAACTCATGGCCACAAGCCTGACAACGAAATTCAAAGATTGGCATTGCTATGACCTCTTCCTTAATTTATGCGATTATTGTGGGGAGGGCCAGGGCTGAGTCCCTGCCCTCCCCCACGCCCCCCTCCCACCCGTCTGCTGGCCGGGGAAGGCGGGCAAAGGCCCGCCTTCCCGGCCTAAACTTAAGGGGTTGGGGGAGGTTGGAGAGGGGCAGCCAATGGCCCCTGGCCCCCTCCCCCATTCATTTTACCCTATTTTTTCTCTATGCGCACCGGGGTGCCTTCGGCCACCACCGTTAGGCAGCAGGGGTCGCCGGTGAGGCGGCCCACCAGGTTCACGGCGCTGGCCGGGCGTATCTCCCCGGGAACGCTGGCCGGGGTCAGGCCGAAAAAGATGCAAAAGGCCCGGCCCGTGGGCCAGTAGCCCAGGTCCCCCACCTGCACCACCACCTGGGCCGTGTCATCCAACTCGGCCACCACCTGGGGCACGGGAAAGTAGATTTCGTCCCCCCAGCGATGGGCCTTGCCGGTTAGGGGCAGGGCTCCGGCCAGGGCCTGGGCCGTGGGGGAATCATCTAAAAAGCCGTTCAGGCGCAGATCATTGGCAATAATCACAATCTCAGTGGGCATCTCCTTCCTCCAGTCCTTCCACCACTGCGGCCGCCAGCAAGGGGAAGAGCAACTCATGGTGCCCGGTCAAGGCATAACCTTTGCCGGCCCCGGCCGTGGGGCGGCGCACCACATTGGTCAGGGGCCGGTAGTGCTGAATAAAATCCAGATTAACCGTGGTCAACGGTGAAACCGAGTGACCCAGATTACGGGCCAGGGTCAGGGCCTTCAGGAAGACCTCCGGCATGATCACCGCGGACCCCAAATTTATATAAAGCCCTTCAGCCAGGCGGCTGACCAGGGCCGCGAAGAGGCGAAAATCCTGGTGCGTGGTAGCTCCCAGGGCCTCCGGGTCCACCGACGGATGGAGGTGGATGATGTCGGTGCCCACGGCCACGTGCACCGTTACCGGCACTTCCAGTTCCGTGGCCGCGCAAATTACGCTCAGGTCTGAATAGGGGAACTTAGCCTCCTTTAGGCGCCGGCCCACCGCCTCTCCCAGGCCCAGGCCCTCTTTGGCCCCCCAGGAGATGGCGGCATTGAGGAACTCGGCGGTTTCCCGGGCCATGCCGAAGCGCCCGCAGCCCAGATCCTGATCCACATCTTCGGAGGTGCGCCCCACCATGGCGATCTCCGCATCATGGATGATACCCGCGCCATTCATGGCCACGCCGGTTAGCAGGCCTCTCTTCAGGAGATCCACCAAAACCGGGCTCAGACCCACTTTAAGGGGATGGGCTCCCATCCCCAGAAGCACCTGGCGGCCCTCCCGATATGCCCGGAGCCAGGCGTCGGCCACGTTTCGCAAGACCGCTCCTCCCAGGAGGTGCGGCAGCCGGTCTAAAAATTCCCGCAGGCTGCCCCCTCTCTCCCAGGGGCGGCCGAAGTCCTGGTATCTTACCTTGGAGTGCCGCTCTGTCAAATTATAAGTCTTGATACCGGCCAGGGACAGGGGCTCAACCTTTTTCATCCGTCCCCCTTTCCGAATTTTTCCGGGAAGAGCAGATAGTCCACCAGATCGCACAGTACATGGCCGATGGTGATATGCACCTCTTGGATTCGAGGGGTTACCGGGGAGGGGACAATGAGGGCCAGGTCAGCCTGGGCCGCCACCGGCCCTCCGTCCCTGCCAGTCAGGGCCAGGGTTTTCATCCCCTTAGCCCGGGCCACCATGAGGGCCTTGACCACATTGGCAGAGGAGCCACTGGTGCTGAGGCCCCAGGCCACATCTCCCGGCCGGCCCAAGGCCATTATTTGCTTGGCGAACACCTCGCTGAAATCATAGTCATTGCCGATGCTGGTCAGTACCGAGCTGTCCGTGGTGAGGGCCAGGGCGGCCAGGGGGGTGCGCTCCACCTGAAAGCGGTTGACGAATTCCGCGGCCAGATGTTGGGCGTCCGCGGCGCTGCCGCCGTTCCCAAAGATAAGTATTTTGCCTCCGGTTCGCAAGACCTCGGCCAGCAGGCGGGCCGCGGCCACCACCGCCTCACCCTGCTCCGCCATGAACTGACTCTTGAGCCGGATAGACTCCGCCACAGCCTCTTTAAGTCGCGCCAATAAGGGCATTCACCCCTCCCTTAACGATGGCTGTTGTGGGGAAGGGGGCCAGGGGTCGCAGACCCCTGCCCCCTTCCCCACACCCCATCCCCCAACCCCTTGAGTTAAGTATTAGCCGGGGGAGGCGACGCCAAAGCCCCGCCTCCCCTGGCTAACTTCCACGGGTTGGGAGGGGGTCTGGGCGGGGAGGGCAGGTAGGGGCGATTCGCGAACCGCCCCTACGTCCCCGGCCCTCACCCCTCATACCTTATCCTAAAAGCCGCATATACCGCACCGGGCTGAAATACAGGGCTTCCATTACTTTAATCAGCATTTCGGCCATATTCCGGGCCTTGGGATCCAGGGCGGCCCGGGCCGCCACTGCCGGAAAACCCTCCTTCATCAAGGTGAAAATGAAGTCCTGGGCCTCGGTAATATCCAGCGTGAGGGGAATATGGCTCACCAGATCCAAAAACTGCTGCAAGCGCGTGGCGGTCGCCGTCTGGAAGCTGGCGGCCAGGTCCCTGAGGTGTCGCATCAAAATCCGGCCCAGGATCTGCGCGCCCTCGCCTGACTCCAGTTTTAAACCCATGAGCGAGGCATCCTGGAGCAACTCCAGGAAGTCCTCGGAAGTTGGCAAGGAGGCCGGCTCCGGCTCCAGTTCCCGCAGGAGTTCCACCAGGCGCCGGTTTAAGGTGATTTCCCCCAGGGCGCGGTAAAGACGGGGCATGGGCAGACCCGCGGCAGCCATCGCCTTTAACATGGGTTTGGCTTCCTCAAAGTTATGAGAGATCAGGGCCACCGCTTCTTCCCGGTAATGCTTCAGCAGGTCTTGAAAAACCGCATGTTTTTCTTCCAGGAACATGTCCTGCACGGTGTAATAGCGTTCTCCCAACCGTCGGGCCATCAAGGGGATCAGGTCCTCGGGGGTCGCTTCCAGGGCCTTAAAGAGTTCCTGCTTCATGGCCTGGAAGTCCTGGGGCGCAGGCTGCTGCTGCACCTGGGTGCGGTAAAGATAGCTCCCCAAAAACGCCGTGTAAAAAGCCAGGATCTGGCTCTCCCGGGTAATACCCGAGGTCAGGCGCAGGCGGCCTGCGGCGCACAGCAGAGAGCCCTGGGTCTTATCCTCATATTCCAGGGGCTCGACGCGGAAATGGTAAATATTGTGGGGGCATTGCCGCTCCCGGTCCTTGAGCCAGGAAATCACCCACTGGTTCGCCACCTTGGGGAAGTCCACCACGGCCGGTTTGACCCGCCGCAGGTAAAGGTGCAACCCGGTGCCCTCTTCCGGGAGGTTACTCACGGCTCGCTCCAGGTATTTCAAGAAGGGAGGTTCCAGAGGTTCCGGGGTAAAGTCCTGACCCAGCTGCAGGGCCCGGGCGGCATATTTGATTACCTGCAAGGTCTCCAGACCAGAGAGGTCGGCGAAGAACCAGCCGCAACTGGTATACATCAACAGCGCGTGGCGCTGCATCTCCAGAAGTTTCAGGGGCGCCACCCAATCGATCTGGCGCAGTCCCGGCACCCCTTCCCGGGAGAAAAACTGACCCAGCACCTCGGGGCTGCGGTCCAGAATCACCTGGATATAGGCATTGCGGGCCGCCCAGGGGTCCCGGAAATACTTGGACCCCTCTTCTTCAAAGAAGGTGGCCAACCGCTCGTTTAAAAAATCAAAGGCCTCCCTGAGCGGGGTGCGCCATCTCTGGTTCCAACCTGGCAGGCCGCCGGTGGCGTCCCCACAATGTTCTTTCCACCGGGCCACCCCGTGGGCGCAGCTCCAGGAGCTGCCCTCCCCCTTGGGGCCCAGGTAAATATCCACCTCCATCTTGGCCGGGGCCAGTTCCAGAAAGGCGGAGTAATTGCTCAGCCTGAATCCTTTTTGGGGCAAGGCCTGGGTCACCGCGTGGGCCAGGGCCAACTCCCCGAACTTTTTATGGTGGCCGTAATTTTCCCCGTCCGTGGCCACGTGCAGGATTTGGGGGCGACGGCGGGTGGGGTCAAAGCCCTCCACCAGACGCGCCGCCAGGCGATTGCTGTCCTGGAGTAAATTTCCGAAACTGAGGTCCGCGGCCACCGCGCCGTTATAGAAAAAGACCTCTAGATGACGCCGGGCTGCCCCCTCCCCTTCCTCAGGCAAAAAGCAACGGTAGACCTGGGTGGTGTCAAGGCTAGGGCCCTGGACCGTCTCCCAGGGCCCGCCCGTCAAGGGCCGCACCCTCCTGGCCTGATAGGGCGACAGGATAACGAATTTCATCCCGTGGTCCGCCAGGGTGCTCAGGGTGGGGTAGTCCACCGCCGCTTCCGGCAGCCACATGGCCTCAGCTCCCCGCTGGAAGCGGTGCTCAAAATCCTTAAGGCCCCAGATGACCTGGGTCTCCCGGTCCCGCGGGGTGGTTAGAGGTAAGATTACGTGGTTGTAGGCCTGGGCCAGGGCATTGCCGTGACCCAACCGGGTGAGGCTTTGGCGATCCGCCTCCAGGATTCTCTGATAGGTATGGGGCGCATGTTCGGCCAGCCAGGAAAGCAAGGTGGGGCCGAAGTTGAAGCTGAGATATTCATAATTGTTAACAATATCCAGGATGCGGCGCTGGCCGTCGTAGATGCGGGCATCCGCATTGGGGCGGTAACATTCGGCATTGATGCGCACATTCCAATCATGGTAGGGGTGGGCGCTGCCTTCTACTTCAATTTCCTCGATCCAGGGATTTTCCCGGGGCGGCTGATAGAAATGACCGTGGATGACCACATATCCCTGGGGCTCCGTTTTCGCCGGCAGGCCGTCCATGATTTTCCTCTACGATTAATTGAACTATAATAAAACCCTGAGCCAACCCCTGTCAATGATCGTCAGCATCGACCGGGCCAGAAAATACATTTCTGAAACAAGGGTTACGGCTGGAGAGCAGCCTGGCAAGGCGCAAATGATGCGGCCCAACTTTAATTAGGCCCCGAGATTTGAGCCCCGCAGCCTGGCCGCCCTCCCGCAAAATCAATTTTTCCGGCTCTAAGGGCGAAGGCCTTGACAAGATTGCCAGACACTATATTATTTAAAGGCTAATGGTTTTTATGAGGGAGGCATCAGTGTACGCCATTATCCAAACCGGCGGCAAGCAATATCGAGTCTCTCCCGGAGATGTGCTCCGGGTGGAGCGTCTCCCCGGGGAGCGGGGCGATGAGGTGGTCCTGGACCAGGTGCTCCTGGTAACCGACGGCCAGGACCTCCGGGTGGGCCAGCCTCTGGTGGAGAACGCCAGCGTCAAGGGCCAGATCTTGCGGCAAGGGAAAGCCAAAAAAATCGTGGTCTTCAAAAAGAAGCGCCGGAAGAATTACCGGCGCAAGCAGGGCCACCGGCAGCTCTATACCGCCTTGCAAATTCAGGAAATAATTGTATAATTTTTTTGAGGGGAGAGCTGGGGGACCGCAGGTCCCCATCTAAAGGGGTTATCACCATGGCACATAAAAAAGCCGGCGGCAGTTCCCGCAACGGCCGGGACAGCGCCGGCAAACGCCGCGGCGTCAAGCGCTTCGCCGGGCAGCTGGTGAAGGCCGGCTCCATCCTGGTGCGGCAGGTAGGCACCAAAATCCATCCCGGCCTCAATGTGGGGATGGGTAAGGATTTTACCCTGTTCACCAAGATCAACGGCATCGTGGCCTTTGAAGCCTTCGGCAAGGACCGCAAACGGGTCAGCGTCTATCCTCCAACTTGAAATCCTTTCCTGATGAGGCCGTGATCACCGTCCGGGGCGGCGCCGGCGGCGCGGGCTGCGTCAGTTTCCAGCGAGCCCGCTTTAAGCCCCGGGGCCGGCCCGATGGCGGTGACGGCGGGGCTGGCGGAAATGTGGTGCTGGAGGCTTCCCAGTCCCAGCGCACCCTGAGCCACTTCCGGCGCCGCCGCCTCTTTCAAGCTGAATCCGGCCGCCGCGGCCAAACCCAAGACTGCCACGGCAAAAGCGGCTCCCTCCCTCGTCATCACCGTTCCTTTGGGCACCCGAGTCTTTGATCCCGACACCGGGAGGCTCCTGGGCGACCTCCTCACTCCCGGGGAGCGTCTCGTCCTGGCCAAAGGCGGCCGGGGCGGCAAGGGCAACGCCCACTTCACCTCCTCCCGGATGCGCTCCCCCCGCTTCGCCCAACCCGGTGAAAAAGGCCAGGAGCGCCGGGTGCACCTGGAGCTACACCTCCTGGCGGATGTGGGCCTGGTGGGCCTCCCCAATGCCGGCAAATCCACCCTGCTTAAGGCCCTTACCGCCTCCCGGGCCAGGGTGGCGGCCTTCCCCTTCACCACCCTGAACCCCCAACTGGGGGTCATGAGCGGGGAGGATGACCAGGAACCCCTCATCCTGGCGGAGATTCCCGGGCTGATTCCCGGGGCTTCCCGGGGCAAGGGCCTGGGACACCGCTTCTTGCGCCACCTGAGGCGCACCCGGTTGCTTTTACACCTCATCGATCTCAGCCAGGTGGACCCCCTAAGCCCCCTGTCGCCCCTTAAAGACCTGGAAGTGGAGATGCGGGACTTTGATCCGGATCTGCCGGCCAGGCCTCGCCTCATCGTCTTCACCAAGGCCGACCTCCTGGCCCCGGACTTTCCCCGGGGCGAGATCGCCCAGGCCTACCAGGAGCAAGGCTTTCGCGTCCTTTTAGTTTCGGCCTTGACGGGAGAGGGACTTGACGCTTTAATACCAGCCATCTGGGAGGAAGCAACTCATCTCGGCCATGAATCCCCTGCGGCAGCAACATCTGAGTAAAGCCCGGCGGGTCGTGCTGAAATTGGGCAGCGCGGTCCTGGCCACCCCCGAGGGCCTCAACCAGCCCCTGATGGCGCGGCTGGTGGGGGAGATCGGCCAGTTGCGCCGTCAGGGCCGGGAATTTATCATCGTCTCCTCCGGGGCCATCGCCGCGGGCTGCCGCAAACTGGGCCTGGCCAGCAAGCCTCCGGGCATCCCTCAGCAGCAGGCCGTGGCTGCCGCGGGGCAGAGCACCCTGATGTTAGCTTATGAAGAGGCCTTTGCCGCCCACGGCTTCAAGGTGGCCCAGATTCTCCTCACCCATGACGACCTGGCGGCCCGCCGCCGCTTCTTGAACGCCCGGAACACCCTGTTTGCTCTGTTACAGTGGCAGGTCATACCCATCATCAACGAAAACGACACCGTGGCCACCGAGGAGCTTAAATTCGGGGACAACGACAACCTGGCGGCCCTGATTTGCAACCTGGTGGAGGCCGACCTTTTGGTCCTGCTCACCGACATCGACGGTCTCTTTGACCGGGACCCCCGCCTTTACCCGGAGGCCCGCTTTATCCCCCTGGTTGACGACCTTCGACGCCAGGCTGGAGAAGGCCGCGGGTGCCTCCGGCACCCTGGGCCGGGGGGGGATGATCACCAAGCTTCAGGCCGCCAAAAAGGCCGCGGCCGCGGGCCTCCCCAGCCTCATCGCCAACGGCTTGACCGAAGGCATCCTGGGCCAAATCTTTGCCGGCAAAGAGGTGGGCACCCTGTTCCTGCCCCAGGCCCACAAACTCAAAAGCCGCCAGTACTGGCTGGCCTACAACGTCATCCCCAAGGGGGAGATCGTGGTGGACCCCGGGGCCAGGAGGGCTTTGGTGCGCCAGGGCAAAAGCCTGCTCCCCGCGGGCATCATCGAAGTCAAGGGGCGCTTCGGCAAGGGCGCCGCGGTGCGCCTGGTGGACTCCGAAGGCCAGGAGTTCGCCGTGGGCCTCACCAACTATTCCTCCCAGGACATCGACCGCATCAAGGGCCGCCACAGCAAAGAGATCGCCCAGTCCCTGGGCCACCAGGACTACGACGAAGTCATCCACCGGGACAACCTGGTGATTCTCCCGGAGATATGAGGGGAGAAGGGATAGGAGTAAGATTGTTATTGGGAGATGGTGGGCAAGGGCCGAAGATGGCCCTTGCCCGCCAACCCCAGCTACGCAGGGTATTTGGGTGAGGGGGCTAAGGACCGCAGGCCCACTTACACTCCTCCCCCAAACCCCCACCCCCAATCCCTTATATTCGTAGGGGCACGGCGTGCCGTGCCCCTAACAGTAAAATTTGCATAAAGAGGCACCCCCTTTGAACCTGGACGACGCCGTCGTAATCGAAAAATTCCCCAGCCGGGTGCTGGCGGAGATGGCCGCGTCGGTGCTGGAGGCGGAGGGGATCGAGGTGTTGGTGCTGGCCGACGACGCAGGCGGCGCCTACCCCATGCTCCAGTTCCTCCGGGGAGTGCGCCTGCTCGTAGCCTCGGAGGACGAGGCCCGGGCCAAAGAGATACTTCAGGCTATGGCCGAAGGCGCGCCGGAAGTTTTTGAGGAGGAACCGGAGGAAGACGCTGAATAAGGAAGTGAGCCCCAGGCAGGCCCTCTTTAGCCTGGCGGCCTGGCTGGCAATATGTTTGGCCGCCGCCTGGCTCGGCTCCCGCTTCTCCCCCGACCCCTGGTACGCCCAGCTAACCAAGCCTGCGCTGGTCCCACCCGACTGGGTCTTTCCCCCGGTGTGGACGGCCCTTTATCTCCTCATGGCGGTGGCCGCCTGGCAGGTGTGGCAGCGCCGGGCCCTGGCCGGGGCTACCCCGGCCCTGGCCGTTTTCCTCGTGCAACTGGCTCTTAACGCGGCCTGGCCCTGGCTCTTCTTCGGGCTCCATCGCCCCGGGCTGGCCTTCGCCGAAATTGTCGCCCTCTGGCTGGCCATCTTCGCCACCTTCTTGGCCTTCCGGCGCCACAGTCCCGCGGCCGGCCTCTTGCTTATCCCCTACCTGCTCTGGGTCACCTTTGCAGCCTGGCTCAACTTCTGGCTCTGGCGCCTCAACCCCTGACCCGGCAAAGTCTTAAGAAAAAATAGAATAACATATTCAATCTCATGGATATTTTCAGCGGCCCTTATATGATAAGATTAATAATGTCATATCCCACATGTATCTTTGAAGAGTTCATAACTCCCCCTCCCTTGGTGGGAGGGGGTTAGGGGGAGGGGGTATTATTAACTTACTAGTATTAATGATAATTTCACCCACATCCTAGCCCTCCCCCATCAAGGGGGAGGGAAAAATAACCTGCTCCAGGATAAGGAAACTTTTGAAAGGTATTTCTGGGAAGCAATATTGGCAAGAATCTACTGAGGCCAGAGCATGAATATTCCCGAAATGGTGCACCGGATGGCGCATGAAGCCAGGGATGCGGCCCGCAAGCTAAGCAACCTCTCCCGCGGGGTAAAAGATCAGGCCATCCTGCGAATGGCGGAGCTCTTGAAGGAACACCAGGCCCACATCCAGGCGGAAAATCATCGGGACGTGGAGGCAGCCCGGAAAGATGGCCACCCCGCGGCCTTCATCGACCGACTCACTTTATCCGATAAGGTAATGGACTCCATGATCCAGGGCCTCCTGGAGGTGGCGGCCCTGCCAGACCCGGTGGGCGCGGTGACCGGCATGTGGGTCCGGCCCAATGGCCTGAAGGTGGGGCGCCAGCGCATCCCCCTGGGGGTGATCGGCTTTATCTATGAGTCCCGGCCCAACGTGACGGTGGACGCGGCGGTGCTGTGTCTAAAAAGCGGCAACGCGGTGATCCTCAAGGGCGGCAAAGAGGCCATCCATTCCAACCTGGCCCTGGCTCAGGTGATGCAGCAGGCCCTCACCGAGGCCCAGGCGCCCCCCGGGGCCATCCAGGTCATCCCCAGCGTCTCCCGGGAAGCCACCCTGGAGCTGTTGAAGCAGGATGAACTGGTGGACCTGATCATCCCCCGGGGCGGCGAAGGCCTCATCCGCTTCGTGGCCGAGCACTCCCGCATCCCGGTCCTGAAGCATTACAAAGGGGTGTGCCATATCTTTGTGGACCAGGGGGCCGACCAGGACCTGGCCGAAAAGGTCTGCTTCAACGCCAAGGTGCAGCGTCCCGGGGTGTGCAACGCCATGGAGACCATGCTGGTGCACGAGGCGGTGGCGCCCGCGTTTTTGCCCCGAATGTTGGCCCGCTTCCGGGAGGCCCAGGTGGAGCTGCGGGGCTGCCCCCGAACCCGGGAGATTGACCCCGGCGTAACTCCCGCCCGGGAAGAGGACTGGGGCTTTGAGTTTCTGGACCTCATCCTGGCGGTGAAGGTGGTGCCGGACCTGGACGCGGCCCTGGAACATATTGCCCGATACAGCTCCAACCACACCGAGGCCATCATCACCCGGGATTATGACCGGGGTCAACGGTTCCTGAAGGAGGTGGACTCCTCGGTGGTGCTAATCAATGCCTCCACCCGGTTCAATGACGGCGGCGAGCTGGGGTTGGGCGCGGAGATCGGCATCAATACCTCCAAGCTGCACGCCTTCGGGCCCATGGGGCTGGAAGAGCTGACCACCACCAAGTTCATCGTCTATGGCACCGGCCAGATCAGAACCTGAGCCCCCGCCCCGCCTGGGGCTGTTCGGTGGCACCTTTAACCCCATCCATTACGGCCATCTCCGGGCCGCGGAGGAGGTGCTGGAGGCCCTGCGCCTGAGGCGCCTCTGGTTCATCCCCGCGGCCCAGCCGCCCCACAAGACCCCCCAGGAGATCACGCCCTTTTCGGTACGCCTGGAGATGACCCGGCTGGCCGTGGAGGATCATCCCCTCCTGGAAGTATCGGACATCGAAGGCCGGCGCCCGGGGAAATCATATTCCATTGAGACCTTGAAGGCCCTCCGGGAGCAGTTCGGGACTGCCTGGGAGCTCTACTTTATCCTGGGCCTGGATGCCATCCTGGAGATCCAGACCTGGAAAGACTATCGTGAGCTATTCACCCTCTGTCACTTTGTGGTCCTGGACCGCCCGGGATATGACCGGGGCCACCTGGGGGAATTTCTCTGCCGGGAGGTCCATCCCCAATTCCGCCCCCTCCCGGGGGACGCGGGTTTCCAGCACCCTGCGGGGTATAAGGTCTTCTTCCAGGCCACCACCTTGCTGGATATCTCCGCCACCGCCATCCGCAGCCTGGTGCGCCAGGGGCGATCTATCCGCTTCCTCTTGCCTGAGAGAGTGCGAGGATATATAATTAAACATAAACTTTTTCTTTAAAGAGGAGGTAATCACCGCGGCGCCTTCAGTCCCCCACACCGCGGAAGCCCTGGTAGAGCTGGCTGTCCGGACCATTGTCGCCCATAAAGGTCTGGAGCCGGTGGTTCTGGAGGTGAAAGAACTCTGTTCTTTTGCCGATTATTTTATTATCTGTGCCGGCACTTCCCGGCGGCACGTATTGGCCCTGGCCCAGCACCTGGAGGAGGTTCTGGCCCAGGCCGGGATCAAGCCTCTAGGAGTGGAAGGTAGCCAGGAGGGTCTGTGGGTTTTACTGGATTACAACGACGTGGTGATCCATATCTTTCTCCAGGCGCTTCGGGAATTTTACCACCTGGAAGGCCTTTGGTCCGAAGCGCCCCAGAAGCCTCTTCCCCACAGCGCCAACGCACACCTCCGTCCCTTCCCTCTCAGAAATCTATGACGGACCCCGATGCGGACCCCGATCAGATCGGCCATGAATAAATTCTCTCCCTGGCGGCTGGTGATCACCTTTATTCTGGTCGCGGCCCTGCTGCAGATGCCCCTCGGGCCTGCCTGGGCCTTTCTGGATGATTTTATGGGCTCCTTGACCATTGAGAAGGAAAAAGAGGTTGGAGAGGAGTTCCTTCTGGAATTGCAGCAAGAAGTGCCCATTGTGCAAGATCCCTTCATAACCTCCTACATCAACCGCCTGGGTCAAAAGCTGGTGACGCAAATGGGGCCTCAGCCCTTTAAATACCGCTTTTTTATCATCGATGACCCGTCCATGAATGCCTTCGCCGTGCCGGGGGGATATGTCTTTGTCACCACCGGCATGATTCGCCAGACGGAACGGGAAGGGGAGTTGGCCGGGGTGATGGCCCATGAAATCTCCCACGTCTATGCCCGCCACATGGCCAAGACCATGGAAAAGGCCAAGATCACCAGTATTGCTACCCTGATTGGGGCTTTGGCCGGGATATTTCTGGGCGGGGTGGGCGGCGCCGCCCTGTCTCAGTCCGTGATGATGGGGTCTGCGGCTGCCGGAGCCAGCGCCATGCTGAAATACAGCCGGGATTATGAAAGGGAGGCCGACAGCCTGGGATTTAAATGGATGCTCCAAGCGGGTTACAATCCCCGGGACATGATAAGCATTTTTAAAAAGATGGGTAAGCAAAGATGGTTCGAAGGGGGCGAAATTCCTGTCTATCTCAGCACCCACCCGGATGTGGATAGCCGAATCGTAGAACTGGGCCACCAGTTGAGCCTGCATCAAGACCATCTGCCTCAAAGCCCCAATAATCCGGATTACCAATATTTTGCCATTCGCGTCGAAGCATCTTGTGGCAACCCCTATCAATTGTACCGCCGGATGACCCAGCAGGGCGCCCGGGAGCCGCAGAACCCGGCTTACTCTTACGGCCGGGCCCTGGCCCTTATCAGGTTAGAGCGCTATGAGGAGGCCGTGGGGGAATTTCAGCAAGCCTTGAAACTCGCTCCAGACAACTACCTGATAAAAAGGGATCTGGCCATTCAATATTTCGCCCGGAACCGCTACCCGGAGGCGCAGCGCCTATTGGAGGAGCTATCCCGGCGCAATCCCCAGGATGACGTGGTCCTCTACTACCTGGGGCGGATCTGCCAGGAACGGCGGCAAGTCGACCAGGCCTTACCCCTATTCGAAAAGGTGTATAACCTCAACCCGAACTTCAGCGAGATCTATTACAACCTGGGCACCTTGTATGGGGAAAAGGGGCAACTGGGTCTGGCCCATTATTATCTTGGACTTCATAGCCTTAAGGTCAAAGCCCTCTCCACCGCCCTGTTTCATTTCCGGAAGGCTGCGCAAAATTTATCCCCTGTCGACCCCCGCTACCCTGAGGTGAAACGCCAGGTGGCCCGCTTGGAAAAGATGCGGGTAAGGGTAGTGAATTGAAGGTGGTAATAAGGGTGGAGGAGATGCGGGAGGCTGAGATCTCCTTTAAGGGGGGTAAGGCATCTTGGCCGCGCCGGAAACTGGATTTCCAGGCCTGTCCCCGTCTGTCATCTTGAGCTAAGGAAAAAATCTCTTTGGCAAGGTAAGAACACCTCCATGCCCATTTACGAGTTCCGTTGCCAAGATTGCCATCGCATCTCCAGTTTTCTGATCCTCAACCTTAAAGAGCCCTTCACTCCGCTCTGCCAAAAATGCGGCAGCCAGGCCCTGGAGCGTATCCTTTCCCGGGTGCACGTACGCCTTTCGGAAGATAGCCGGATGGAACGTCTGGCCGATCCCTCTCTGTGGGGCGGGGTGGATGAGAACGACCCCAAAACCTGGACCCGAATGCTTAAAAAGATGGGCCAGGAAATGGGAGAAGACTTTCCCGGGGAAGTGGATCAAATAGTGGAAGAGGCCATGGAGAGCCAGGCCCAGGGAAATGAAGGGGATGAACCGGACTAGCCCGGAGGCTAAATAAACCACTACCTGCTAAAGTAGGTGGATTTTAAGACGACTGAAAGTCTGTTGTATTTGTCATTCTGAGCCGCCGCAGGCGGTGAAGAATCTCGTTTTTGAGACCCTTCGCCTTCGGCTCAGGGTGACAAGATGGCTTTGTTCACTCAAAAAAAGCTAAAGGTTTTCGCCTAAAAGGCGAAGGTTTTAAACCTGGAGCATTGAAAAAATAAAGCGCCTTAACCCATCCCTTTCGTCCCATCTTAGAGAATCCAGCCTCTCCGAAGAAGGTAAGGAAAGGTAACACAGTCTATCTTAAAGGCCATCGCCCAGGCTTCGTTGACATGGTGGTCTTAAGGCCACGCCGTTTTTATCCACATCACCAGTACCCTCAAAGTTTTTAGCTATCTCCTCCCTGACCTCCAGCCCAAACCCCACAGACCGATTAGTCCTGTGCCCAGGAGAAGAAGGGTGGAAGGGACAGGAACTGGGGGGCCTATCTGGCCCAGGCCGTCTGAAAATTCCAGGTTGCCTTGGGAATCCTTCAAGTAAAAGAGAGAGAAATCGTTCCAGGGGCTGAAGTCTCGGCCCAGGAAGGCCCAGTCAAAGGAGAAGCTCTCCCCCGGCCCCAGAGAGATGGCGGTCTCCAGGATGGATCCACAGGTGCCGACTTGACCATATGCATTGCTAAACATGGAAGTGCTGGTGCCTGGGGCTAGGGCAAACTGGTGGGACAGACAGTCGCCCTGAGTGGGAGAATATAAGGTTCCCGACTCGGCCATGACCCAATCGGTCACTTCCCCGCAACTGTCTCCTATAAGGGTATAGTTGGAGTAGTTCCCTAATTCAAAGCCACGGTTAATATTGGCCCCACCCTGGCTCAGGTTATCTAACAGAAGCTCAGAATAGGCACTATTATCTACTACGTTGCTCACCACAAAACCCGCGGTGCCGCTGAAACCTCCAGCTCCAGCGGCAAAAGTGTAGGTACACCAGCCGGTGTCCCCTAAATCGGACACATAGACCCAGGCCCCCATGGGGGCGCTTACGGTCACCAGGGCCAATAATACCATCCCGACCAGAAACATTTTTTTCATGGGTTACCTCCTGTAATCCGGTTCATCCCCCTTACCTCCTGATTTGCCTGGGCCCGCCCCCGGCAACGAATATCAGCCTGGGGTTCCTTTCTAACCGGACTCCTATGATGCTGCAATCTACCAGTCAAATCAGGATATTAACTCCAGGGGATTCTTTTACTTTTAAGAGGAAGCATTATCTGTGCCATAAAAATAGGGGGCTAAAGCCAGAAAGTCTGGGCAAAAACGGGGCAAGTATAGGGGCAAGAGATGGGGGGACCCCAGAAGTCTGGGTATGGGCGCCAGGGGCAGGATTATAAAAGGAGATTAAATTTAGGATAATCCCGGCTAAAGCTAATATTCTCCACTGGGGATAAGGGGAAAGTGGGAGGAGAGGGGCCGCTGTCTGGCGGGCCGGACTCAGAAAGCGGGAAGGCCCTGCCTTTATTCAGAAAGCAATTAAGGATTAGCGGGCTCGGCCCGGGGCCTGGTCTTTCTCTCCCCGTTTTTCTGAGGTTTCTGGGCCAATTTTTCCGCTTGGGATGGGCCAGGTGGCACTTGCTTGTAGACGGTGTATAAGGGGCCCTGGGCATCCTTTTCTTGCTTCAGGGTCGCCTTTATTCCCTTTTTTTCCAATTCCGCCATCTTGGCCTGGGCTGCCTTGCTATCGCGAAACTGGGCCACCCGCACCTGGCTGGGCTGGGGCTTGGAGGCCGCGGCTTTCTCCTTCTGCTTCTGTTTCTGGGAGACCCGGGGCGGTTTCGCAGGCGTGTCCAGACTGTTCTGGAACTTTAGTTTGGAGACCACTTCCTGGCGGACTTTCCGCAATTCCTCTTCTTTAGCTTTTTGTTCTTGCTTAAGAGAACTCGCTTTGGACTTCTTTTGAGGCGCCGTCGCAGGCGGCACTGGGGCCAGAGAACCGGTTACGGGAGCCGGGGGGGCCGGCGGACTGGCAATCTCCGCGGGAGGAGCAGCCGGAAGACCTGGGGTCGCGGTTGAGGCCGCCGGGCCCGTGGTAGCAACCAGGGGGGCAGAGGGGGCCACTCCCTGGGGGAGCCACTGCGCCACCTTGGCCGCCTCGGGGTTCAACAGGCCCCATTGATAAAATACTCTATAGATGTCACCTCGGCCGGCCAGGGCACCCAGGGCAAAGGCCATCATCATTAACCCGGTCAAGACCAGGCCGGCAAAGATGGCCTCTTTCAGCCCCAAGCTCAGTTGCCAGCGGCCTTTTTTCCCCTTTCTACCCCGACTTGCTTCCATCTCCCCCCTCCTGGAACCTGAGTCCTGGGCCTGGTTTATTTGGGGGAGGGGGCTAAGGGCCACAGGCCCACTTACAATCCTCCCCCAAACCCCCACCCCCAATCCCTTAAGTTTAATTTTGTGCCGACCAACTTAAGCCGGTTGGGAGGGGGGTACGGGGGGAGGGCAGGGACCTCAGGTCCCTGGCCCTCCCCCCGAAATCCTTTTCCTACATCATATCCGGGGCCTCCACTCCCAGTATTTGCAGGCCGTGGGCCAATACTGTCTTCACCCCTTTAACCAGCCAGAGACGCGCCAGAGTCAGATTGGCATCTTCAGAAATGAAGCGATGTTTATAATAATAACTATGCAACTGAGAGGCCAGTTCCGTCAAGAAATAAGTAACCCGATGAGGTTCCAAATAGCGGGCCGCGCCTTCCACCAGTTCCGGATAGTTGGCCAACATCTTCAACAACGACAATTCTTCCGGGAGAGAAAGCAAGGGGAAGAGAGCAGGGTCCGGCTCTTGAACCTCTATTCCCTGGGCCGCGGCCTGGCGGAACACGGAGGCCAGCCGGGCATGGGCATACTGCACGTAATATACCGGGTTTTCGCTGCTCTGCTGCTTGGCCACTTCCAGGTCGAACTCCAGATGGGCATCAGGCCGCCGGGAAAGGAAGATGAAGCGGGCCGCGTCCTTGCCCACCTCGGCCACCACTTCCTCCAGGGTCACAAAGGTGCCGCCTCGGGTGGTCATGGCCACCGGCTCACCATGGCGCAGGAGGCTCACTAACTGAACCAATATGGTTTTCAGCCGTCCCTCATAGCCCAGGGCCTGGACCGCAGCCTGGAGCCGGGGCACATAGCCGTGGTGGTCTGCGCCCCAAATGTCCACCACCAGGTCATAACCCCGCTGGAACTTTTGCAAATGATAAGCCACATCCGAGGCAAAGTAAGTGGTGGCCCCATTGCTGCGCCGCACCACCCGGTCCTTTTCGTCCCCGAACTGGCAGGCCCTGAACCACAAAGCGCCGTCTTGCTCGTAAAGATAGCCCTTATCTCTTAGAAGGTCGAAGCTCCGCTCCACCCACCCCCGGCGGTAAAGCTCGGTCTCGGCGAGCCAGCTATCGAATCTGACTCCAAAATCCTCCAGGTCCTTTTTAATGCCGGCCAGGATGAGGTTGGCGGCATAGCGCCCCAGGACGAGAAAATCATGCTCTCTGGGAGAGGGGCCGAAAAAGGTGCCTCCCTGGGCCAGGTATTCTTGAGCAAACTCCTTGAGGTAATCGCCCTGGTAGCCGTCCTCCGGGAACTCCACCTGCTCCCCTTGGAGTTCCCGCAGACGGAAATAAAGGGATCTCCCCAGGGTGAGGATCTGGTTGCCCACATCATTGATATAGTATTCCCGCTCCACCTGATGGCCGGTGACGGCTAATAGGTTGGCCAGGGCATCCCCCAGGGCCGCCCCCCGCCCGTGGCCCACGTGCAGGGGCCCGGTGGGGTTGGCGCTGACAAACTCCACCTGCACCTTTTGGCCCTGGCCCAGGTCGCTGTGGCCATAAGCCCGCCCCAGGCGGTGGATTTCCGGGATAACCTGATACCAGTAAGAATCCTGGATAAAAAAATTGATGAACCCGGGGCCGGCGATTTCTACCCTCTGGAGCATGCCGGCCGGGGCTTCCAGTCCTTTTATGATGATCTCAGCTATCTGGCGCGGTGGCTTTCTGGCCTGAGAGGCCAAGGGCATCGCAATATTAGTGGCAAAATCGCCGTGCTCCGTCTGTTTCGGCTCCTCGATCTCGAAAGGCGGAATAGATCCACTGAATGGAAGATCACCCGACGCTTGCGCCTCACTGGTGCTGGTAGCTATTAAGTCTCTTAATATCTTCTTGGGATGCATCTCAAAGATTTCCAATGCCTTAGTATCTTAAACCTAATCTTTTTAATCTGCTAAGGAGGGCCTCCAAACGCGGGGGGCAGGTAGGGGCGGTTCGCGAACCGCCCCTACGTCCCTGGCTCTCCCCCCAATATCACTTCTTCCCCTTATCCTTTTCCTCCACCGGCACTTCTCCCGCCCGCTTGGCTTTCACGGTAATATCCCGGGTGAATTCCAGGCAATGCTGGCCGGTAAAGGAAAATTTCTTCACGCAATTCTCGCGCCAGGCGCAAATCAGACAAATACTGGGTTCCTGGGTTTCGGGTTTTCTCTCCATGTTAGGCTCCGCCGTACCGCCGGGGATTGGCATTCCCCAGGGTGCAATAAATCTCGTAGCTGATGGTTTCGGCCCATGTGGCCAGTTCTTCGGCATAGAGCCGCGCTCCCTGATCCATACCCAAGAGGGTGACTTTATCCCCTTCCTTTACCCCGGGGATCTGGGTGACCTCCACCATGGTGAGGTTCATGCAGACCCGTCCCCGGATGGGGGCCCGGCGGCCCTTCAGGAGAACCTCCCCCCGATTGGACAACAAGCGGCTGTAGCCGTTACAGTAACCCACGGGCAATACCGCCACGTCGGACCAGTCGGTGGTAGTGTAGGTGCAGCCATAACTGATGCTGCTGCCCGGAGGCAGGCGTTTCAGCTGGAGGACCCGGGTCGTCAAAGACATCACCGGCTTCAAGTCCACCGGCGGCGGACGATGGGGGGCCGGGGGAGAACCGTAGAGCATGAGACCCGGGCGCACCAGGTTGAAATGGGCCTCTTTATGTTCCCACAGGGCCGCGCTATTGGCAATATGGCTCAAGGGCAGCTCCCAGCCCTGCTGGCGCACCACGTTCAGCAGGGCGGTAAATTCCTGAAATTGTTTCCGAGTATAGGACTTATCCTCCTGCTCGGCCACGGCCAGGTGGGAAATCAACCCCCTGACCTCCAATTGGGGATAATCTTTTAGAGCCGCCAAAAAAGGCAGCACTTCCTGGGGGAGCAAACCCAGACGGCCCATGCCGGTGTCGCACTTGAGGTGCACCCCTACCCTTTTCCCTTGCTCCTTAGCCGCTGCCGCCGCCGCCTGGGCCACATCCAGACGGAACAGGACGATCTCCAGCTCGTCGGCCACGGCGTTTTCAGCTTCCTCCGGGAGAATTCCCAAAAGCAAGAGCACGGGGCAATCGAGACCCTCCTGCCGCAGGGCCAGGCCTTCCTCCAGAGACCCCACGCCCAAATAATCCACCCCCGCCGCGGCCAGGGTGCGAGCCACGGGAATGAGCCCATGGCCGTAGGCATCAGCCTTGACCACGGCCAGAAATTTGACCTGGGGCTCGCACAGCGAACGCAGCTGGCGATAGTTGTGCTCCAGGGCCGCCAGGTCGATGTGGAGGTCCACCATGGAAGTGATCATCATGGCTCTTTACCTCGGGTGATCGTGGCTCCCGTCATTATCCCCGGTATTTTGCCGGGATCTCCTGCTCCTGCTGGGCCACCAGCTGCTCCAGATCTTCCTTATGGCGCTTAAGGATCTCTTCCAGCCGGGGATCGCTCAGGGCCAAAATTTGGGCCGCAAATATGGCGGCATTCTTTGCACCCGCAGGCCCCAGGGACATGGTAGCCACCGGCACCCCTCCGGGCATCTGCACCGTGGACAGCAGGCTATCCAACCCCCGGAGCGGCGAGGTGGGAAGAGGCACGCCAATCACTGGCAAGGTGGTTTCCGCGGCCAGCACTCCGGCGAGATGGGCCGCGGCCCCGGCCGCGGCAATGATTATTTTCAGACCTCTTTTGGCCGCCTCCCGGCCGTAGGCCAGCACCCGCTTGGGAGCCCGATGGGCCGAGGCCACGGTCACCTCAAAACCGATGCCCCACTCTTTCAGCAAGGCCGCGGCCGGCTCCACACTGGGCCAATCCGTGCTGCTGCCCAAAACAATACCCACTACCACCGGGGTTGTCATCGTTTTCTCCTTTGAATGGGTTTTGTGGGGAAGGGCCAGGGGCCCGCGGCCCTTAGACCCCTCCCCCAAAACTACCCTCTTCGCCTGCGCCTAAGCAGCCGGGCCACTTCCCCGGTCGGGTAGGTGTTCAAGATATCTTCCGGGCCCAGCCAGCCTTTGCGCGCGGCCATCACCCCGTAAGCCACATCATCCAGCCCCTCCAGGCTGTGGGCGTCAGGGTTGATGCTGATCAAGATCCCCAGTTCCTTGGCCCGGCGCAGCCAGCGCCAGTCTAGGTCCAGGCGGAATGGGCTGGCATTGATCTCCAGGATCACTTGATGTTGGGCGGCAAACTCCAAAAGTGCTTCCAAGTCATACTCGTAAGGCTCCCGGGCCAAGAGCAGGCGACCGCTGGAATGTCCCAGCATGGTACAGTAGGGATTGGCCAGGGCCGTGAGGATGCGGTGGGTCATGGCCTCCCGGGGCAAGCGAAACTGGGAGTGGATGGAGGCGATGACAAAATCAAAACCCGCCAGGATCTCCTCCGGGTAATCCAGGGAGCCGTCGGGCAAGATGTCGGATTCCACCCCCCAGAAGATGGTGAGGTCCGGGTTTTCCCGGCGGCGCGACTCCACTTCCTGGCGCTGCCGTTCCAGGTCCGGAGGTTTCAGCCCTCCGGCGTAGTAGGCCGACTGGCTATGATCCGACAGGCCCAGGAAATTCCAGCCCCGCTTCCGGGCCGCGTCAATGAGCTCTTCCAGGGAATTGACCCCGTCACTGTAGTAGGTGTGGATATGGAAACAGCCCCGAATCTCCTGCAGGGTGACCAGCCGGGGCAGGCGCCCCTGGGCCGCGGCCTCGATCTCCCCCAAACCCTCCCGCAACTCCGGGGGAATCAGGGGCAGCCCTAAGCGGGCGTAGATTTCCTCCTCTTCGCGCCCGGGCTGCAGTTCCTCTCCGGCAAAAAGCCCCTGGTCGGTCAGGCTCAGGTTTCCCTCCCGGGCCCGCTGCTGCAAGGCCTGAAAATGCTCGGCATTGCCGGTCAAAAACAGAGACGCGGCCCCAAAAAGAAGGGGGGGAACCAGCATGACCTGAAGGCGCACCCCCTGGGCCAGCACGGCCTGAGCCTGGCCGGGTCCCTTGATTTCCAAGCTATCCCAGGCAGGCAGTCGGCGCAATTCTGGCCACACCTGCTCGGGCTGGACGGCCGCGGCCACCAGGGAAATTTCCTCGGCCACTTCCAACCGGCGGCGCACTGCTCCCGCCAGCTCCGCCCGCAGAATTCCGGGTACCCGCCGCACTTCATTAACCAGGGCCTCGGCCACGGGAAGCAGATCTCCCAGGCGGAACAGCCCGGCATAGCGCTTCAGGCTCTCCAGGCCCGCCTTAATTTGGTCCTGGGTTTTGGTCCCGAAACCGGGCAGGCTGATCAACCGGTTCTCCTGACAGGCATATTCCAACTCCCCCAGGCTGGTAATATTGAGCTGCTCATAGAGCACCCTGGCCTTTTTCGGCCCCAAACCCGGGACGGCCAATAGCTCCACCAGCCCTGCGGGGGTCTTTTCTCTCAGCTCCTGATGCAGGGTGGCCTCGCCCCGGTCCACCAACTCGGCGATGACGCCCGCCAGGGATTTGCCGATGCCCTTGACCCGGTTCAGTTCCCCCTGGCGCACGGCCTCTTCCAGGTCTCCCGGGAGGGTGAGGACCGCCCTGGCCCCGGCCTCATAGGCCCTGACCTTAAAAGGGCTTTCCCCGGCCAGCTCCAGGAGCAGGGCAATCTCCTCCAAAACCGCAGCCACCTCTCTCTTATTCATGGGAAGAGGAAGTCATGTCATGAATACCTGGAAAGGAAGGTAAACCAAGCCCTTTGCCCTTCTGGTAGCCGCAGGCTTTAGCCTGCGCAGCAATAGATTAATGAAAATGAAAGAATGCAGCAACTCAAGGAAAAAAGGCGCCGCCTTACTGAATCGCTGAATGGAATATTAATTAAGCGCAGGCTAAAGCCTGCGGCTACCACTCATACCCTGGATCAATACCAGTTGGCCAGGGTGATCACGGTGTCCACATAAGCGTCGGAGTGATTATAGCCATAGACGGCGCGGCGCCAGGTGGACTGATTGCGCCGCTGAAAACCACATTTGTGCAAGTAGCAGGCGATGCTGAAGATGGCGTCGGTGTGGGTGAACAGGTCTACCCAACCTTTGCCGTCTCCATCTACCCCGCAGCTCCTCAGGCTGGAAGGCAGGAACTGGCAGAAACCCATGGCCCCGGCCCAGGAGCCGTTGTAAGAAAAGGGGTCCAGTTTGTGGCTGTAGCAGTAATCCAGGAAGGCTTGCAGTTCCTGCCGGGCCCAGGCGGCTTTCTTTTTCAGGCGGTCTTTCATGGTCGGGCTTAAGTCCAACTCCCGGATAACTTCCGGGGTATCCATAACCGCCAGGGAGGCGAAGACGTTGAAGACCGGGTAGCGGCCGGTAATATTGCCCAGGCCGCTTTCCACCGTGAGGATGGCGACAATAACCTCCGGGGCCACCCCATAGCGGGCTTCCGCCCGGCCCAAGTCTCGGCGGTGCTCGGCCAGGTAGTTGCGGCCCAGGGCCACTACTTCCGGCCGCAGGAATTTCTGGTAAATATCCGGGGGCTCTTTCTTCAGGTAGGCGATCTTGCGCACCACGTCCGGGAGAAAGGCGTTGCGGGGGTCAGCAAAGGTTCGGTTGAGGTAGTCCCTGTCCAACCCCCGGCGGGCCAGGGAATATCTCAGGTCCACATAGGCTACGGGTGGAGTTTCGGCTTGGACCAGGGCCACCCCGGCCAGCAGGCTGGCCAAGACCACAACCACCGCCCCCCAAAATCGCCCGGGCCGCATCTCCTCCCCCCTTTCTGGTGGGGAAAACTATCCTGTTTTCCCATATTTGTCAAGGCGGTGGGCCGTTCGTGCCTTTCCTTGGGTTGAAAGCAATGCCAATTTTTCTAATGGAACTTGATTTTTTCTTGACAATTGTTTATGTTTATGTAAACTGCATCTCATGCCGAAAAGGGAGGTGTTATATAAAGGCAAATTTCACACGGTTGAGCTTGCTATTACTGCCAACGGCAAGTGCCCAGCAAAGAAATTTCTGAATGGCCTCTCCAAACTGGATAGAGAAAAAATTTTGCGAGTCATAAAGCGCCTGGCAGATGAAGGCAAAGTGACCAACCGAGAACAGTTTAAGAAAATTGAAGGTGAAAACTTTTTTGAATTTAAGAATTTCCAAATCAGGATGCCCTGCTATTTCCAGGCTGATGGTCGGATAATCATTACGCACGGTTTTCCCAAAAAAGAGGATTCAATTAAACCCGAGGAAATTGATCGGATGAAAAGGATTCGCGATGAGTACGAAAAGCGAACTTGAAAAGACCTTGATGGACAAGTACCTGGAAGACCCCGAGTTTGCCAAATTGATGGCCCAGGGAGACTTAATCATGGAGGTCACGGAAACGCTTTGTGAACTCCTTGAGAAAGAGAAGATTTCCAGGAAAGAGCTGGCTAGCCGCCTCGGCAAATCCAAAGGATTTGTCTCGCAATTGTTGAATGGTGGCCGGAATCTTACCTTGCGGACTGTGGCTGATATTCTATACGTCCTCGGGTATAAAATTGCCCTTACTGCTCAAAAAGAAGTAAGGCAAAGACGAGAAAGAAATGTCATAGAATTTCGAACATCATTTACTCCGGCAAAGATACTTGAGCAAAATTGGAGGCCATTAGAAGTCTCACACGCCGATAACTACCTCAATAAAATATCTTCCATTCCTAATTAAGGGGTGATTTGATGGATTTGATGGAAAATAATGCTGTGCTGGCGGTAGCGGTAGAAAATATGGAAATTGCCAACCGAGTTGCTCAATCTTTTAGATTGAAAGAAATTTTTTTGGTTGATGCAAAAGTCAGCCGGGACCCAGAAATTCCGTTTCCGGATGCTCTTTCCCTGGAGCATAAATGCGCCACGGAAGTTCTCTCTTGGGGCGGAGGTGAGGGAGAAGATGAAGACCACCTGCCAACTGCCGTCAAGGAGATGCCAAACGGCCTGGCCAAAGAAATTGCTGTTAGGGGGGCCTGGCGTAGCTTCAGATTCTTCACCCTCTGCAATTTTCAGGTTGCCGCCTTTAGCGGCGAAACGCCTGATAAACTCGTGATGGAAATTGAAGCTTCCTTCTGTACTATTCTTGACACTATTACGGGATTTGATCTTTTCCAGGACTTCAATGGTGATCCTCCTATTTGTAACGAGAACTTGGAATATGCCATTAATATCATTCCCATCTCCAATGCCTGGCCCTATTGGCGGGAGTTCGTTCAAAGCATGAGCACCCGCATGGGTTTTCCGGCTCTGACGGTGCCCCTGCTGGAAATCGTCCCGAAAAAACCTGTGGGGAAAGAAACCAAAGGTCAACCTGTCAAAAGGAAATCTACACGCCAGAAGAAGGTCAGTGCTTGAACCTTCGTTGCACCGCATAAAGTGATATAATGGCCGCATTAGGAAGGCGGCCATTTTCATTTGGCGCGATCCCACGCGCAAAGACGAGCAAAAAGGTGCCCACCAGGATTATTCCAAATAATAAGGGAGTGTCCATTTTAGAAAACATTTCCCTGGCGCCCCTTACCACCTGGAAGATCGGCGGGCCGGCCCAGTACCTGGCCACACCGGCCGACCTGGAGGATGTCCACCGGCTCCTGCGTCTGGCTTACGCGCGGGGATGGCCCCTCTTTTTCCTGGGGCGGGGCTCCAATGTGCTCATCGCGGATGCGGGGCTGCCGGGGCTGACGCTGCACCTGGCCAAAAGCCTTCAGGGAATTGAATGCCAAGGCGATAGCCTCAGGGCGGGGGCTGGCGTGTCCCTGCCCCGCCTGGCCCGCACCGGGGCGTATCTGGGCTTTTCCGGCTTTGAATTCTTAAGTGGCATTCCGGGCACGGTGGGCGCGGCGGTGCGCCTCAATGCCGGCGCGGACGGACGCGACCTGGCCGGGGTGCTGCGCCGGGTGTGGGTGGTCACGCCGCAACTTCAGCTTCTGGAGCTGAAGGCCTCTGAGCTGGGCCTGGGGTACCGGTCTTCCCTGCTTCTAAACTTCCCCCACTGGCTGGTGGTGGAAGCGGAGTTTGCCCTGGAACATCCTGCCCCCCCGGAGGCGGTCCAGGCCCGGATGCGGGAACTGCGGTCCACACGCCGGGCCCGGCAGCCGGCCAACCCCAGAAATTGCGGCAGCGTGTTCAAAAATCCGCCGGAAGCCCCGCCTGCGGGCTGGCTCATCGAACAGGCGGGATTTAAAGGGAAACGCCGGGGCGCGGCCCTGGTGTCCCGGAAACATGCCAATTTTATCCTCAACCAGGGCCGGGCCACCGCGGCGGAGATGAAGGCCTTGATCGCCGAAATCCAGGAGACGGTGTGGCGCACTCAGGGAGTGGCCCTGGAGCGGGAAATCGTCTTCCTGCCGGATGATCTCCAATAACCAGGGGGAATCCCATGATTCGCCGGGAAGTGTGGTACTTCAAGAAGGCAGGGCCGGAGAATACCCGGGCTTGCCTGGACCTGATGGAAAAGGCGGTGGCCGAGGGCTATAAACACGTGGTGGTGGCCTCCACCACCGGGGACTCCGGGGCCCAGGCCGCCCGGCGCCTTAGCGGCAAGGGGGTGAACTTCGTGGTGGTGGGCCACTCCGTGGGCTTCAAGGCACCCAACACCGACGAGTTCCTGGACGAACATTACCAGGAGATCACCCGCCTGGGGGGCCGGGTGTTCAAGGCCACCATTCTGACCCACTCCCTGGAAACCGCCATCGCCGACCATTTCAAGGGTAGCGCCCCTACCCTACTCATTGCCAATACCCTGCGCCGCCTGGGCCAGGGCCTCAAGGTCTGCTGCGAAATCGTCATGGAAGCGGTGGACGCGGGCCTCATCCCCGAGGGAGAAGAAGTGGTGGCCATCGGCGGCACCGCCCGGGGCTGGGATACCGTGACCCTCATCAAAAGCGCCGCCTCCAAACGCTTCCTCAACCTCTCCGTCCTGGAAATCTGGGCCAAGCCCCGGGTGTAAAGGGTTTGGAAGGTTTGCTGGGGAAGGCGGCCAGGGGTCGCAGACCCACTTACAATCCTTCCCCAGGCCCCATCCCCCAACCCCTTAAGCCTTTTGGCCGGGGAGTGGGGTTCTCTGAACCCCACTCCCCGGCCTTACGCGGGTTAGGTGGGGGGCGTGGGGGGAGGGCAGGTAGGAGCCGTTCACGAACTGCCCCTAGGCCCCTGGCCCCCCCACAGATCCTTCCCATTGACATGCAGGGTTTCGCGGCATTATAAGTGAGGCGGGGGTTATGATGGCCGAAGAGCCGCGGGTTATTGATCTCATAGACATCAGTTCCTATTTTTACCGGGCCTTTCATGCCATCCGGGGTCTCACCAACTCCCGGGGTTTTCCCACCAATGCCGCCTTTGGGGTCACCAGCATGCTGCTCAAGGTTTTGCGAGAGCGGCAGCCCCGGTATTTGGCCCTGGTCTTTGACGCCAAGGGTCCCACCTTCCGCCACGAGCGTTTTCCCTCCTACAAGGCCCAACGTCCGCCCATGCCGGAAGAGCTGGTCATGCAGCTCCCTTATATCCACAAGATTATCCAGGCCTTCAATCTTCCCACCCTGGTGCAGGAAGGCTTCGAGGCCGATGACCTCATCTGCACCCTGGTCAAGAAGGCCCGGGCCCAGGGATTCCAGGTGGAGATCATCTCCGGGGACAAGGACCTGCTGCCTCTGGTGCAGGAAGGCGTGACCATGTGGGACCCCATGAAAGAGGTGCGCTATGACCCCGGGGCTATCCGGGAGAAGTACGGCCTCTTGCCGGAAGAACTGGTGGAGGTGCGAGCCCTGGCCGGCGATGCCTCGGACAATATCCCGGGAGTGCCGGGGATCGGGGAGAAGACCGCCCTGAAGTTAATTTCCCAATATCACAGCCTGGAGAATCTGCTGGCCCATGTGGGGGAAATTAAGGAAAAGGCGCTGAGGGAAAGGCTCAAGGAGCATGCCCCGGCGGCCCGGCTGAGCCGGGAGTTGTCCCTGCTGGATGACCAGGTGCCGTTGGTAGTGGATATGGAAGCCTTGCATCCCGGCCCTCCTGACCGGGAGGCCCTGCGCCAGCTTTTTGTGGAGTTGGAATTCTCTAAATTTACCAAAGAGCTGGGGATCGACTCCTCGGCTCCTGGCACTTACCTTCTGGTGCAAAATCAGGAAGATCTTAACCGGGTGATGACGGCCATTGGGGAGGCGGGGGAGATGGCCCTGTTTTTCCTGATGGCAGAGCAGCACCCGGTGATGGCCCCGGTGGCCGGAGTGGCCCTGGCCTGGCGCCCAGGCGAGGCAGCTTATATCCCTTTTCCCCCGGGAGCGGCGCTGGATCACTTGTGGGAGTTTCTGGGGCCCTTGTGCAGTGACCCCGCCATCCCCAAGGTGGGGGCGGATTTGAAGGCCGCGCTGTTGGTGACCAGGCGATTCGGGGCAGAGTTAGCCGGGATGAGCGGCGACATCCTGCTGGCCTCCTATCTCCTTAACCCGTCCCGGTATGAGCAGAACCTGGAAAATGTGGCTTTGCACCATCTGGGGGTCAACCTGCCCGGCCTCCGGGAGCTGGCCGGGCGACCGGTGGCCGCGGTGAACCTGACCCCGGAGTTGGCCTGCCAATATGGGGGGACCCGGGCTGAGGTGGCCTTGAACCTCTGGCCTCCCTTAAAGGCCGAATTGGAGAAAGAGGACTTAAGCGAGCTTTATGCCGGGTTGGAATTGCCCCTGTTAGCCACCCTGGCCCGCATGGAAGAAAAAGGTATTCTGGTGGACCAGGCCTTTCTCCAGCGCTTCGGTCAGGAGCTGGAAGCCCAGATGCAGCGCCTCCAGCAGGAGATCTACCAACTGGCGGGTGAGGAATTTCTCATCCAATCCCCCCAGCAACTGGGCCGGATCCTCTTCCAGAAACTGAAACTTGCGCCCCAGAAGAAGACCAAGGGCAAGACCGCCTATTCCACGGACGTGGAGGTGCTGGAAAGTTTGGCCCCGGAGTCTCCCATCGCCGCCAAGGTTCTGGAGTACCGCAGCATGGGGAAACTCAAGTCCACCTACGTGGACGCACTCCTGAGGCTGGTCAATCCCGCCACCGGACGCCTTCATACTACCTTTCTGCAATCAGTGGCGGCCACCGGCCGCCTTTCCAGCCGGGACCCCAATTTGCAGAACATCCCGGTGCGGGGGGAGCTGGGGGCCCAAATCCGGCAGGCCTTTGTGGCCTCCCCGGGTCAGGTTTTCCTGAGTGCGGATTACTCTCAAATGGAGCTCCGGCTGCTGGCCCACTTCTCTGAGGACCCGGTTTTATTGAAGGCCTTCCAGGAAAAAGTGGACATTCACCGCCAAACCGCGGCCGCGGTGTTCAACATCCATCCGGAGCTGGTGACCTCGGACATGCGGCGCCAGGCCAAGGTAATCAATTTCGGCATCCTCTATGGCATGAGCGCCTTTGGTCTGGCCAAGCAGCTGGGGGTAGGCAACCGCATCGCCCATGAATTCATCCTGCGGTATTTCGCCCGGCATCCTCAGGTCAAGGCCTATCTCGAGGCAAACCTGGAACAGGCGCGCCAGCGGGGTTGGGTGACCACTATGCTGGGGCGCCGGCGCCAGATCCCCCAGATTAACAGCAGCAACCGCATCCTGCGCCAGGAGGCGGAGCGCAGCGCCATCAATACGCCCCTTCAGGGCACCGCCGCGGACATCATCAAAAAAGCTATGTTGCAGGTGGAGTCAGCCCTGAAGGACGCCGGACTTTCCGGACAGATGTTGTTGCAGCTCCACGACGAACTCCTCTTGGAACTGCCCGAGACCGAGCTGCCGGAGACCGCCCGGAAAGTACGTCAGGTAATGGAAGGAGTGATGGATCTCAAGGTGCCGTTAACGGTGGAACTGCGCACGGGAAAAAATTGGGGGGAAATGTATCCCTATGGAAAAAAAAATAATTAAGACAACCTATTTATTTTTAAGGAAAATGCCGATTGATATTTAAAATTTAAAAGAAAGGAGGAAAAAAATTATCCGGATAGCATAATTTTTTCTTGATCTTTTCCAGGCACTGATATTAAATGTGGGCATCTTGCTAACCTTAAACCATCTCTTTGAGAAGGGGGGATAGATGATGAGGAAAGCTTTGGTAAGGAAAGGCTTTGCTTTGGCTATTCTCATGGCGTTTGTCCTCGCCATGGGAGCGGGCTGCTGCGACGTCTGCAAAAAGAACGTAGACGAAGCCAAGATGTACGCCGATCAGGCGGCAGCTTCAGCTGCGAAGGCGGACAGCGCGGCACGGAACGCCGAGATGGCGGCGGCGGACGCCAAGGCTTCGGCTGACAAAGCTGAAGCGGCGGCGGATCGGGCAGAAGCTGCAGCGGCAAAGGCCGAAGCCTGCCTGATGAAGAAGATGCGGAAGTAGCACCTGGAGCAAAAATTAGGGGAGATCATTCTCTCTCCGAAAGGGGGTAATCGATGAGGAAGGCAATGAGAAAAGGCTATGCCTTGGCTCTCCTCGCGGTCTTTGCCCTGGTGCTGGGAGGTGCTGGCTGCTGCCAAAAGTACTATGATCAGTGCAAGATGTACTCGGAGCAGGCCAAAGCTTCTGCAGATCGGGCTGCCGCGTCGGTAGTAAAGGCTGAAGCGGCCGCACAGGATGCCAAAGTTCCCGTACCTCGCGCTTCCGCTGCGGCCAACAAGGCTGAAGCGGCTGCCGCCCGGGCGGAAGACGCGGCGGAAAAAGTGTGTGCCAAGGTTAAGTTTAAGAAGGTAACGGCCAAAAAGGCTAAAAAGGCCAAAAAAGCCAAAAAGGCCGCACCAGCGGCGAAGTAATTCATCCGGAGTCATTGGGGGCATTAGCCCCGTTTTAGCAAGATCAGGGGTGTGGTCCGGGCTTATGCCCACCACACCTCCTGTTTTTTATAGCCCTTCGCCTGCTTCACTCCTAGATTTCACCCACCTTCTGCCACCTCACCCCAGCCCCGATTCCTTCGTTATTACCAGACAAAGAGTTGTCTGGCGGTAACCTTGGTACCAGTCCTCCCCAGGCCGGTAACCAGACGTGGCCCCAGCCCCTGGAGCCAAGAGGAGGTTCTTCGGAATCATGAGGGGGGTTTGTTATAAGGAAGAAAATTTTTGTTGGCCGCCGACTATTTTGGGGTGCGGCGGTCTCGGCCAGAAAAGTTGGGGTCAGGGATCAATTAACGGGCCAGGGAAAAAGCTGCGGGAGGTAAATGTGTTAAGCCAGCTTTAAGGAGAATTATCCCACCTTGGCAACTCAGAATGCGCCCCGGGAGTCTGAGCTCGCCACCGCTTCCGTCCTTTTGGTGATATCCACCGGCATCCCGTTGGACTCCTCCACCACCTGCATAACCTTTTGCATATCCACCTGGTCCATCAAGCCCCGATTCTCCAGCATATTCAGGACATGCAAGACCATGGAGCGGATCTTGTAATAGACATCCTCATGTACGGAGAGGTAGACGCGTCCATGGCGAAAGCCAATTTTGGCGGGCTCGTAAATATACTCCACCTGGGTCCCCACCGGTACCAGGGGAAATAATTTCTTGACGTGCTCCGGGTACATGCGGGTGCAACCGTGACTCACCAGGCGACCCACCCCCAAAGGCATGTGAGTCCCGTGGATGCCGTAATCTCCCCAGGAGAGGGTTAGTTTATATTCCCCCAGGGGATTATCCGGGCCCGGGGGCATAACCGCCATGCCGTATTTCGCTTGCAAGGACTTGGGAATGTGCCAGGCCGGGTTGACCTTTTTCTCCACTACCCGGAATTTCCCCGAGGGGGTCCTGAAGTCCAACACTCCCATGCCGATGGGGAAGGTGTAAACCTGGGTGGCATTTTGGACGAAGTAATAGAGGCGCATTTCCCCGGTATTGACCACCAGTTGGGCGTCGTGTTTTTCCGGCAAAATCCACAGGGTGGGAATGGTGATGTCTGCGCCTACGGGCGGCAGAAAGGGATCCCATTGACGGTACATCGCTCCGATTTCCGTGTAGCCCAGGCCGTAGTGCCGGGCGATGTCCAGCAGGTCCTCCCCCTTCTTAACCAGGTGGTGTTGGGTATAACCCACCACGGTGACTACCTGGGGATCGATCCCGCTTAAGGAGGCCGGAAAACGGATACTGTAAGGGCCGGCCGCCCAGGCCGTGACTGCGGCGCTCAAGATTAGCCAGAATGCCAGGATAAATGCCGATTTACGCATTACCTCACTCCTGAGAATGCCTCAGTGTTTTAAGGCTGGAGGAATAGGGAGGCCGAGCCAGGCCCCTTTCCGTAATTATACCCGAGATCAGCTCATGGGGGGTGACATCAAAGGCCAAATTAAGGGCCGGCGCGCCCGGGGGAGCCACGGCCTGGCCCAGGATCTGGGTAATCTCTTCCCCAGCCCTCTCTTCCACCGGAATGTGGCTGCCATCAGGAATGGCAAAGTCAAAGGTGGAAAGTGGCGCGGCCACAAAAAAAGGGATTTCATGAAAGCGCGCCAGGACGGCCAGGCTATAAGTGCCGATCTTGTTGGCCGTGTCCCCGTTGGCGGCAATGCGGTCCGCGCCCACGATTACCAGGTCCACCTTGACCTGGCGCATCAGGGCCGCGGCCGCCCCGTCCGGAATGAGGGTGTAGGGGATCCCCAACTTCCCCAGCTCCCAGGTGGTGAGGCGGGCCCCCTGGAGCAGGGGGCGGGTCTCGTCCACCCAGACGGAAAAACGTTTCCCCGCCTCCCAGGCGGCTCGCAGGACCCCCAGGGCGGTGCCGTAGGCCCCGGTGGCCAGGGCCCCGGTATTACAATGCGTAAGAATCCGCTGACCGTTATGTATCAGGATCTGTCCCACCTGGGCCAGGTGGCGGTTGATGGTTTCGTCTTCCCTCAGGATAGTTTGGGCTTCGGCCACCAGGCGTTCCTTGATGGCTGGCACGGGCTTTCCCGCCAGGGATTGGGCCACTTTCTGCATGCGCTCCAGGGCCCAAAAGAGGTTGACCGCGGTGGGCCGGGCCTGGGCCATCTCCTGGCAGATTGCCTGGAACCGGGATTGGAAGTCCACCGGATCAGCGGTGTCCAGGGCCAGGGCCCCTAACGCGGCCCCCATGGCTGCGGCCACCCCGATGGCCGGAGCCCCCCGGATGGCCAGGGTACGAATAGCCTCAATGATTTCCCGGTAATCCCGAATCTCCAGGTAGATTTCCTCTAAGGGGAGGCGCCGCTGATCCAGGAGCTTAACCTTGTCCACATCCCAACAAATGCTGCAATAGGGAATCATTTAAAAATCCTGTTTTCGGTTTTCAGTTTTCAGTTTTCGGTAAATGAGATTTGGCAACCTTATGATTTTAATGGCCCCAATTGGTGCGCCAAGCCGGGGAAGGTAGGGCCGAAGGCCCAGCCTTCCCGGGCCCCTTATGGGGGTTGGGGGATGGGGTTTGGGGAAGGGGGCAGGGGACGTCGGCCCCTGGCCCCCTTCCCCAATATCCTATTCCGCCAATAAGCGCTTAAAAATCTCATTGGCCAGCTGCGGGTTGGCCTGGCCTTGGGTGCGTTTCATCAACTGGCCCACGAAAAAGCCCAGTAGCTTATCTTTGCCGGCCCGGTAGTCCCCAGCCTCTTTGGGGTTGGCCTCGATGATTTCCCGGGCCGCGGCCTCCAGGGCCCCGGTGTCGCTGATCTGGGTCAGCCCTTTTTCCTGCACGATGGCCTCCGGGTCCCGGCCGGTGGCCACCATGTCTTCGAACACGGTTTTGGCCAGCTTGCCGCTGATGGTGCCCTGGTTAACCAGGTCCAGCAAGCGTCCCAGGGCGGCCGGAGTAACCCGGCAGGAGGCGATCCCCGCTTCCTCTTTCTTCAACTCCCTAAGAAGCTCCGCCATGATCCAGTTGCTCACCTGCTTGGGCTGGGGGAACTCCTTCACCACGGCCTCGAAGTAGTCGGCCAGGGCCTTGTCGCCGGTCAAGACCTCGGCGTCGTATTCCGGCAGGCCGTACTCGGTCTGAAAGCGTTGCCAGCGGGCCGCGGGCAGCTCCGGCAGGTTTTTTCGTAAAGATTCTAACCAGTCATAGTCGATTTTAATGGGTACCAGGTCCGGGTCGGGGAAGTAGCGGTAATCATGGGCCTCCTCCTTCCCCCGCATGGAGATGGTCTGACCCTGGGCCGGGTCCCAGAGGCGAGTCTCCTGCACCATCTCCCGGCCTGCGGTGAGCATGGCCCGCTGCCTTTTGATTTCGTATTCCAGGGCCATCCTCACAAACCGGAAAGAATTCATGTTCTTGAGCTCGGTCTTGGTCCCCAGCCCGGTGGCGCCCTGGGGCCGCAAAGAGATGTTGGCATCGCACCTTAAGGACCCTTCTTCCATGTTGCCGTCGCAGATTTCCAAATACAGCAAAATGTCTCGCAACGCCTTTAGATACTCGGCGGCCTCCTCGGGCGTGCGGATGTCGGGCTCGCTCACTATTTCGATGAGGGGCACCCCGGTGCGGTTGAAGTCCACGAAGCTCACCGGCCTACTTTCGCTGTGGATGAGTTTGCCCGCGTCCTCCTCCAGGTGGATGCGGGTGATGCCGATGCGTTTGCTTAAGCCGTTGACCCGAATCGTCAGAAAGCCATGCTCGGCCAAGGGTCTTTCATATTGGGAAATCTGGTAGCCCTTGGGAAGATCCGGGTAGAAGTAATTCTTCCGGGCAAAGACTGACTCCGAAGCGATCTGGCAGTTGGTGGCCAGGGCCATCTTAAGAGCGAACTCCACCGCCTTTTTATTCAAGACCGGCAAGGAGCCGGGCATCCCCAGGCAAACCGGGCAGGTCTGGGTATTGGGGGGGCTGCCAAAAGCGGTGGAGCAACTGCAGAAAATCTTGGACGCGGTCAGGAGCTGGGCATGAACTTCCAGCCCGATGACGGCTTCATATTCCACGCCGCCCCCCTACCATTCCGTGGACAACTTCTCGTGGATCAGTTCCGCGGCCCGCTGCCCGGAAAGGAACATGCCCCCGAAGATGGGCCCCATGCGATGGGTGCCGTAGGTGGCGGTGGCCGCCATCCCGGACACAAAAAACCCGGGGTAGATCTCCTTGGTGTGGGCCACCGTCTCTCGCTCCCCCACCTCCGCCCACATGGAGCGCTCCCCGCCGATGCCCCCGGAAGGGGTATACAGGCTGAGGGGTTGGTTCTTCCTAAGCAGCACCTTCACCACCTCCAGGTCGTGGCCGGTAGCGTCCACCACATACTTGGCCCGGATCACCAGGGGGTCTACGTGAAGATTGGCCATCTCCACCGCGGTCCAGGAGAGCACCAGCCCGGTGACCCGGTTCTCCCGCACCATGACGTCTTCCACGCTGATGAGGTTGAAGATGGCGGCCCCGGCCTTCACCGTCTGAGAGGCCAGGGTGGTCACCGCCTCCACCGCGTCCGCGGTGTAGTATTCCTCGTAAATGGGCCTGAGGCGAATGCCCAGCTCCTCCAGCACGGGTTTGGCCTCTTCCTGGATGACGATCTCGTTGAGCATCATGCCGCCGCCCCACATGCCCCCGCCAATGCTCAACCGGCGCTCGAAGATGGCCACCTTCCAGCCCTTCTGGGCCAAGCGCCAGGCCGTGATCATCCCGGAGGGGCCGCCCCCCACCACCGCCACGTCCAGGTCCAGATTGGCCAGCAGCTTCTCCGTATACCGCTCAATGATAGCCCGGGTGATCAGAATTTCATCCAGCGCCATGGGAATTCTCCTTTTTTAGCATAGCTAAAAATACCCAACCCCTTAATTAATGTCAAGTATTGGGGGCCCGCCGGAGGGAGAGAGATGAAAAAGAGAATCAGGAATGGAAGACCCTTGCCAGCTCCTTCACTAACCCCTTGCCAGTGTCGCAAAAGCGGCGGGCACGGAGGCCCGCCCCACCAGAAAAATCAAGACGGTAGGGCGGCCGTCCCTGGCCGCCTCCTCAGGAATTCCTGGAATTGAGTATTTTTCAGAGGTCTCACTAGCTTCCTTTGAGACTTGATTTTGGCAGGCTCAATTAAGGATTATTCAGGTTGAAGCTTGCATTTGGTCTAAGAGAGAATAGAATAATATAAGATTTGTTTGCCTCTGGGCGGATTCTTTTTCTTGAGGTGCCGCATGGCCCGCATGGTCTTTTTATTTCCCGGGCAGGGCTCCCAATACGTGGGCATGGGTAAGGATCTCTATGAAGCCGACCCGGGAGTCCGAGAACTTTTTGAGATGGCGGAAGAGGCCACTGGCTTGCCTCTTAGGCGCCTCTGCTTCGAAGGACCCATGGAGGAACTCACCCAGACGGTGAATCTCCAGCCGGCCATCACTTTAATCAATCTTTGCCTCTACCGGACCCTGGCCCAGGCCCACATCAAACCCCAGGCGGTCTGCGGGCACAGCCTGGGGGAGTACAGCGCCCTTTGTGCCGCGGGGGTGCTCAGCGCCGCGGATACCCTCGCCGGGGTGCAGCACCGGGGTCGCCTCATGCACCGGGAGGCCCAAAAGTATCCCGGCGCCATGGCCGCGGTCATCGGCCTGCCTGCGAACCAGCTGGCAGATTTGTTAATGCCTTTGTGCCAAAATGGGCCCCTGGCCCTGGCCAATTTTAACACCCCGGAACAGACGGTGATCTCCGGAACGACGGAGCTGGTGGCCCGGGCCGGGCAACTGGCCAAGACCGCGGGCGCCCGGGTGGTGCCCTTAAAGGTTTCGGGGGCCTGGCACTCCCCTTTGATGGCCGGAGCTTACCAGGATTTCGCGGCGTTTTTGGCCAACTGCCGTTTTAACCCACCTCGTCTCCCCATTTATCTAAACACCACCGCCGCGTCGGAGACCGACCCGGAGCGCCTGAGGCAGGCCATGGCCCGGCAGCTCACCTCGCCGGTGCGTTGGGCCGACCTGATCTTGAACCTGAAGGCGGCCGGGGTGGATACCTGGGTGGAGGTGGGACCCAAAAACGTGCTTAAGGGCCTGGTGCGAAAAACCCTGCCCCAGGAACCCCAGGAAAACTTCTACAACGTAGAGAACCGGGAAACCCTGGAGCGCTTCTTGGAAACGGCCCGGGGTTAATTGGGGATTTGTGGGGGGGGCCAGGGGCCTGCGGCCCTTAGCCCCCTCCTCCAACCTGGCTCATCATTTCCCCTCCATGACCGTGACCGCCTCCCAGGCGGGGCCCGGGGGCTTCTGGTGGCACTTCTGGGCCAGGCCCAGGTAACGTTGGGCCAGGCTGTCCTGGGGGCGCAGTTCCATGGCCGCCTGGAAGGCCGCCGCGCTTTCAGCCCATTGCCGCTCCCGGTAAAAGGTGAGACCCTGGTGGTATAATTCCAGGAACCGGGCCAGTTCCGGGTCTGTCTCCCCCTCTCCCAGCACTTCAAAAATCCCCGAGGCTTGGGCCTTTCCTTTGACTCGCACCCGGTCCACATCCCTCAGGATGAAGCCATCCTCCAGGGCCTCGGCCGTGGCCTGGCTCAGGATGATATTGGTGCCGTAAAATTTATTGAGGCCCTCCAGGCGAGAGGCTAGATTGACGTTGTCGCCGATGGCCGTGTAGTCGAACAGTCGGTCCGAGCCCATATTGCCCACCGCCACCGGCCCGGAATTGATGCCTACCCCGATCCTCAGCGGCGGGCGATCGTGCTTCTGCCATTCCTGATTCAAACTCTCCAGGGTGGCCACCATGTCCAGGGCGGCGCGACAGGCCAGACTGGCGTGGTCGGGATAGTCCAGGGGAGCCCCGAATAAAGCCATAATGGCATCCCCCATGTATTTGTCGATGGTGCCCGCGTGTTTGATGATAATCTCACTCATGGGGTTGAGAAAGTCATGGAGCAGACCCACCAGGGCCTGGGGGTCCAGGTTTTCCGACATGGAAGTAAAGCCCCGGATATCAGTGAAGAGAACCGTCAGCTCCCGTCTCTCTCCGCCCAGGCGCAGGCGCTCGGGGTGTTTTAACATCTCCTGGACTACGGCCGGAGCCACATAGGACTCAAAGGCCTTCTTGACCCGTGCCCGCTCCTGCTCTTCGGCCAGGAAACGTTGCATGGTGACGCCCAAATAGATTACGCCGATCTCTGCCAGGGGATAGAAGAGCTCCAAATGCAGGCCCAGGCGGCTGAACAGAAGGTAGTTGATGGAAACGTAGGCTTCCACCAGTAGCAGAGTAAATACGAGGGCCCAGGCGGCGGAAAGTCGGGGCAAGGCCAGTCCCAACAGGACCCCCAGGCCGATGACGATCAACAGCATTACCGGCAGGTGTAACCGGAGGGTCCTGATGAAGTTGCCATGAAGCAGGTTTTCCATCACCGTGGCCTGAACCTCCGCCCCCGGGAAAACCCCGGAGAAAGGAGTAACCCGGAGGTCATAGATGCCCACGGCGGTGGCCCCCACCAGGACCAGCTTGTCTTTCAAGACGTGGGCCGGCAAACGGCCTTCCAGGACCGCAGCCGCGGAGTAAGTGGGCACCAGGCCCGTGGGCCCCAAATAGTTGATCAACAGGCGGCCGTAACGGTCCACGGGAATGCGCCGGGAACCCAGCCGGACCTCCTCCACCCCCAACCGCGACAGGGTGATGGCTAAAGGAGGCCGGCCCAGATAATGATCCACGCCTACCAGGGTCATGGGTGCGAAGATGTCGGGCCCGTAAAGAATGGCCATGGGGAACCAGCGGATGGTGCCGTCCGGGTCGGGAACCATATTGAAATAACCCCCGCCCGCGGCCCCCGCAGAGATCTCCGGAAGATTCACCTCCACCCCGGCGGCCCCCATTATGGGAACGTGGGAAGGCTCGGTATCCAGGGAGCGCACCAGATTATAGGTGGAGGCGCGTACCATGGAGGGGCCCAGGAGCCGCTCCGGTGGCACCCCCCCTGTGGTCCCTCCCACCCCCCGGAAGAAGAAACCCAGGACGGTGGGGGGATCCTGGGCGATGACCTGGGCCAGCTGGAGATCCACGTCGGCCTTTTTCCTTTCCTCCTCCAACATTTTTAAGATTTCCGGAGAGGCCGCCACCTTCCGCCGGGAGATTTCCTGATGTAGGTTGGCAATACAACGGACGGCGGAATTCTCTTGTTTTTCGGCAAAGATGATATCCAGGGCGATTACCCGGGGGCCGGCTTCCTTAAGGCGGGAAAAAAGCCGGGCTAGGTCTTCCCGGGACCACGGCCAACGTCCCACCAACTTGAGGCTCTCATCATCGATGGCGACGATAACCACCTCAGGGCCGGGGGGCCGCGCCCCCCGATAACGGAACTTGAGGTCGTATAACTTGAGCTCCATGAATTCAGTGAAGGTGGGGCGCCAAATCAGCAAAAGCGAAACTAACAGGGTCACCCCCACCACCCAGCGGACAATGGGGGATCTAAATAGGAAGGCTAAACGACGCATGGGCTAAAGAAGCCTTTACTCCGTTCCGGGATGGCTGGCCTGCAGACCTGGAGGCCGGGGGAGCAGCGCTCCCTCCCCATCTCTATACTCAATTTTCCCCTTTTTGGGAATGACAAAGGTGAAGCTTTTAGAGGGGTTGACTTTTCACCCTGGCATTTTCGCACCAATAGCCGGATTAAGGTGGGTTTTTTCTACCTTCGATTATTGCCTGAGCCAAGGCGTTAAGGCAAGATTGTCGTAAAGTGAAGGAAGTCTTTGAAGGAATGAGACCTCTGCAAAATTGTAGCAAAGGGCAAAAGCGGCGGGCACGGAGGCCCGCCCCACCGGAAAAATCAAGACGGTAGGGCGGCCGTCCCTGGCCGCCTCCTTAAAAATTCCTGGAATTGAGTATTTTTTCAGAGTTCTCGGAATAATCGATAACTAAGAGGGCATTGGCCCGGAAAATGAAATCCCCCCCTCCATCTCACGAGAGCAGAGGGGGTGGCTACGCCTGAGGCAGAATGACTTAATCTCTTTGGGGCGAGGTCGTCCTTGCCCGTCAAAGTATCCCGGGCCCGTATAGGATCAAACTTTATTTTATCGGGCCCCCGCCTTTGGTTTCTCCCGCCTCCCATCCCCTTACCCTATTAGGGGCCAGGGTTACCGCTGGGTAAGCGTGCCGGTTTGAGTGGCCGGCACCCGGTTTAAACCAGGGTAGGCAGGGTTTCTGCCAACGACGGTAGCATCCAGAGCACCACTCGAGTTGATGGTTACCGGCCCCCTATAACTCACCACAGGGGAATTGGAGCCAGTGGCAGTCACGATCGCGGTCATGTTCCCGGAGCCGCCGGACGTGGAGGTGCCCGCAATCACCCCTCTCATGTAAAGGTTGACGGGAGAGCTACCCGCGGCAGGAAAGGCGCCGCTCGTCTTAGCCACGCTGGTGAGGTCGCTGGGACTGACAATGCTAAAGGTGCCCGGGACTACCCCGGTGCGGCTGCCGCTGCCGGTGAGAGAGTAGGTCTGGGTATTTCCCGAGGCGGTGTTGGCAGTTAGAGTCCCGCTGGCCGTTTGCTGAAAATAGATGCCGGGCGTCTGGCTGATCACTCCCGCCGAGAGAGTCCCCTTACTATCCGGGGAAGCCCAGGTGCCGGAGTAGTTATAGGTCAGGTCGTTGGTGGAGGGGATGGTCACTGTCCCCGAGGTGGAAAAGATAGTATTGTTATTGGCGGTGCCCAGGCCCATGGCCGGCCCGGTCATGGTCCCGCCCGAGGAACTAACTACGCCGGCGATGGTGGTGTTGATTATGCCGGGCCCGGAGGAGATGGTGCTGCCCCCGGTGTCTGTAACCGTGGCGGAAATGGTTCCCGTGGTATCCTGAGAGAGACTACCGCTGCCATTGCGCCTTCCCCATCCGGTGCCGTCCAGAGAACCCGTGGTATAGGGCGAGGAAGTCGTCATGTTAAAACTCCCATCCACTCTCTGGGTGAAGATTTGGGCCGAGGCGTCCGAGGTCTGGGCCCACATGCCCATTTTGTTATTCGTAGTTCCGCTAGTGGTACTCAGCAGTTGGGCAAAGGTGGCGGCCGGGGTGGAAGAAGTGGCAGGAACCATCTTCACCTGCCCTCCAACTGTATCGGTGCCGGAAGGAGTTGTCACCGTGGAAGTCATGACTCCGGTGCGCACCCCCGTGGCATCCGCATTACCGACTACGCCCTGGCTGCTAATGGAGATGCTGCCGGTGGAGGAGGAGGTAAAAGAGTCCGACAAGGAGGAAGATTTGGTGACGATAAAGCCGGCCCGGAAGCTGCTGCGGACTCCATTCATAGTCTGAGTCCCAGAAAGATCTCCGGAATTGACTGTCACTTCCAAGTTATAAGGTGGGGCTGACGACGCGGTAAAACTGCCAGTGGCAGTTTGGCTGAAATAAGTCCCGGGATACTGGGTCCTGGTCCCGGATATGGTGCCGGCACTGCTGCCGTTTGGATTGGTCACAGTGCCGCTGTAAGTGTAAGTCATTTCCCCGTTGGGTTGGATGGTCACCGTTCCCGATACGGTAACCGTGAGACCATTGGAGTTGGTCCCGGTATAGGTCATGGTGCCGGTGAGAGCCTGTCCATAGATGCCGTAGACCGTGCCGGTCATGGTCCCAGAGCCGGTCCCGGTGCTCATGGCCCCAAAATAGTTGGTGGAGCTGGAAGGCGCAGTGCGGGTAGCATCCCCGAAGGAATAGAAGTAGCCGTCATAAACGCCGGTCCGGTACCCCCAGCCATAGGAGAGATTACTCGCCGTGTTATAGCCGCCGGAGTAATCCGAGAGCAAACTAAAGGCGTAGTAATATTGTTGCGTGAAGGAGAAGGTGGTGGCCACGGGGGTGACCGGGGTGACCGGGGTTACCGGGGTGACCGGGGTGGAGGCCTGAGTGAATGGTGACGTGGGCGCCACATACACGGCATTGATGACGTTCGTCGGACTATTAGTTGGGTTCTGATTGCTCGTGGGGTTGAAGAAATCCTGGGACCCAGGGAACGCCTGTCCAGCAGGCTGGCCACCAGGCGCGGCCCCCGAGCGGACACCCACCGGGGACAGGCGGGACTTAATGGGGACCAGGTCTTCGGCAGTAAAGGGCATCGGAATGGTGGGCGGCAGGCCGCTGCCCACCCGGAAATAGTACATTACCCCCGCTTCCACTTGCCCTGGGACCTCTGGCAGGATATTCCTGCCCCTGATCCTTCCCGATTCATTATAGACATCGGTGCCCCCAGGAATAAGAGCGGTGTAAGTGCTGGTCCCCCTAACCCCGATCACCGCGGTCTGGGTCTTGATGAGGAAGTCCGGCTCTTCCGTCTTGATAATCTTCGTAACCAGGGTGTGCACCAGGCCCCGGAAGACCTGCAATACCGCCTGGCGCTGGTTCTTGGCGGCATCGAACAGGTAGTTTTCGATGGCCACCCGGCTCTCCGGGGAGATGGTCAGGGTGGTGTCGTCCACAAACTTCAACTGGGCCCGGGACTGAGACTTGGTGCGAACCACATCTCCCACCTCCACCCCGTCCTGCACCTTCGCCGGCACGGTGGGGAGTTTCCCTCCTTTCAAGAGGTCCACCGCGCCCTCCACCTCCGTGAAGTGCCCCACCACCGCGGCTTGCACCCCCCCGGGGAGGGCCAGGCCTAAAACTATTGCCAGGATGAGCCCCGATAGGAATCTCCGCTTCATTCCTCTATACCTCATTTAATCCCGCTAATAACGGTAACCTAACTGACAACCCACAATGTGGCGAACATAATCGTAGAGGGCGATATTGGAGTCGTCCCGCACATAGTAGTAATGCACGTTGAATTCCAGGCCCTTATAGAATTCATAGGTAAGATTCACACCATAGATGAAAATCTTGTCATACCGCTTCGAATGCAGAGCAATAGGGCTGGTGGGATTAGTAGCGCCCAACCACCGGTTATCAAAGGGTTGCAGAAGCATATCCACGAAGGTGCTCCCCTTTAATTTCGAGGTAAAGGGATACAAGGCCATCAGGAATAGCCGGTAACTGGAGCTGTCCCAATTGGAGCCCGTGGTGAAGTCATGTTCATAACTGATGCGGGCCTGGAGGAAACCCTCCTGGTTTTTAAGGAAATAGTATGCTCCCAGGCTCCCTCCATAATTTTGGGCGGTGCGATTATCCTCTGGAATGGATATGGGCCACCAGTAATATTTCTTGGCCGCCCGCATACCTGCCTCCAATCCCACCTTGGGGGTCAGGAGGTAGAGATAGGTAGGAGTCAGGGTGAACGCGGTATAATATTTATCATTCTCTACATCGGTATAATTATAACTTAAGGGAAACCATAATTTACTGTTCTGAAATTGGTAAGTGGGAACCAGCCCCGCGGTATTGCTCAGCACGTCAAATTTGCTGAGGCGGGGGTGAAAATTCTGCATCACCGCGTATTGAGCCAGGAGGCCATAGCGAGTGTAGGGAAAGAAGTTATACTCAAAGGCGCCGGCGTAAGTATAGGTCATATCCCCTTTCCCCGAGACCAACTGGGCCGAGGAAGGATCCCCGGGTTGCACCGTGACATTGGAATCAAAATCCAAACCCAGGGAGCCATAAAAGCGAAAGGGGCGAACTTCCTTGATGCGCTTTTCCAGGGCAGTGGCGTAGCGTTGGGCGAATCCCGCGGTATCGGTCTGGGGAGCCAGCGCAATGATCTCTTCCAGGGTCTTCTTGGCCTCTTTCAAGCGGTTTTCGGCCGCCAGCACCAAGCTCATCTGCAGCCGGGCCTCCTGGGCCACGGCGGGATCTTGCTGGGCCTTGCGGAAATATTCCAGGGCCTCTGGGTATCGCTTCTGTTTAGTGGCCACCATCCCCAGTAAAAATTCCGTCTGGCCGGGCTGGTAGCCTATCTTCTCCAGTTCCAGCAAATGGGGCAGGGCTAAATCCGGTTTGTCCAGTGCCACCAGGGTGTCGGCTAACAGGCGCCTGGCCTCAGGGAAATTGGGCTTCAGGCTCAAGGCCTGTTCAAAGTACTCTCGGGCTTTGGGGTAGTTCAGCATCCGGCGATAGACCACCCCCAGCAAGAAGGCCTTTTCGGGAGTGTGGGTGCCCTTTTGCCAGGCCTGGGTTAATTCGTCCAGGGCCTCCTCGAGATTTTCCTGTTGCAGGTCTTTAATGGCCTGCTGCACCAGGACATCATCGTAAGGGGTCACCGCCAGGATAGGGTTGGTGAGTAGTAATCCGCTAAAAAATACGACCCCTAGAATTAAGGCATTTTTGTATCTCATCATCCCCCTCATCCCCCCATTTTTGCCTGCGAGATACAAATGATATGGGGGCATCATTATACAGCCCTCTCCCTTTGTAAAGATTTTTTTGCTTCCTAAATTGGGCTTTTACCCATAATATTTTTAATGGAAGCAACTCGGTTTCCTCAGGGAAATTTGTGGGTAACTGTAGTGTAAACCAGGATTGGTAAATCCATTTCGGGGTGGCAAATGGGTGAGGAAAATCGTCGCGGCGTCACTTGGCAGCCGGATAAATTTCATCGGCAACTGGCAGAAATTAAAGAAAAACTGCTGGAACTGGCGCGGCTGGCCGAAGAGGCCATCGAGAAGAGCGTCGCCGCCTTATTCCACCGTGACCCAGACCTGGCCCGCCAGGTGATCGCCGGAGACACTGCCATTAATAACCAGGAAGAGACCATTGACGCTGAATGTGTGCGCCTCATTGCCCTGTTCCAACCCGTGGCCATCGATCTCCGGCAGGTGATGGCAGTGGATCATATCATTGCCGAATTCGAGCGCATCGGCGACCAGGCCACCAACATTGCCGAAGAGGTGCTAAACCTGGTGCATCTCCCCCCCAGGCCTTATCATCGCCATCTGCCCCAAATGGCCCAAAGCGTCCAGGAGATGGTGCGGCAAGGCCTTCAGGCTTTTCTCAATCATGATCCCCACCTGGCCCGGCAAGTTTGCCTCGCCGACGATGAGGTGGACACCCTGGATCGCACCATTATTCAAGATTTGCTGGCAGAGATGGCCGGAGCGCCGGAGGCCATTGCGGTGGGGCAGAGCCAGATCAATATTGTTCGCAATCTGGAGCGGGTGGGGGATCATGCCACCAATATCGCCGAACAGGTGGTCTATATGGTGGAAGGGGAAAGCATCCGCCATCGCTGCCAGGGGTAAACGGTGGCGCCAGGCGTGAAGGGCGCAGGCGCCCCAGGCCCTTACCTTCCCCGCCACTCCCGCCTCCAGGTTCTGCTATTGGGAGAAGCTGGCCAGCCGGGCCAGTCCCCCGGCTTTTCTCTCTATATCCGGGATTGGCAGGGAGAAGGGGGCGGCAGGGACCTCAGAGCCCTCGCCCCTTAGACCTGAGCCGCGGCCGAGACGGGGGGCTTAGGGCAAAAATCCCCCATCCATTGACAAATTCAGATTTGATAATTATTTTATTATGGATAAATTGGGCCGATGAGCGGAGTAATGGAACTTTTGACAGAACGTGACATCCTGGTTCTCAAGACCGTGGTGGCGCAATACATTGCCACCGGGGAGCCGGTGGGCTCCCGCACGGTCTCCAAGATCTCGGGCCTCACTCTCAGCCCCGCCAGCATCCGCAATCTCATGCTGGATCTGGAGGAGCGGGGTTACTTGCAGCAGCCCCATACCTCGGCCGGGCGGATCCCCACGGCCAAGGGCTTCCGGTATTACGTAGACCGCATTCTGCCAATCGGAGAGTTAGGCCCTTCCATGCAGCACCAGATTCAGGAGGCCTTCCTGCCCCCGGCCAGCGAGCCCCAAGACTTGTTCCGCCAGGCCTCCCGGGTGCTCTCCGCGGTGAGTGGCCATCCGGCGTTGGTGCTGGCCCCCCGCCCCCAGGCCATGCGCCTCAAGCACATTCAGTTCATCGGGGTGGGCGGGGATGGAGTGCTTATCGTTCTGGTCTCCCAGGATAACCAGGTGCAAACCCGCTTTGTCCGCAGCGACCTCAGATACTCCCAGTCCCAACTGGATAAATTCAGTCGCTATCTCAACGAGCTCTGTCAGAATCTTACCTTGGGAGAGTCCCGGCAGCAGATTTTGGCCAAAATGGAGGAAGAGAAGAACCTGTTCGACCTGATGATCTCCCAGGCTCTCAGTCTAAGCCGCCAGGCCCTACAGAATGATGAGGAGGAGGAGCTTTACATCGAAGGCACCAGTCAGATCCTGGATTATCCGGAGTTTGCCGCGGATGTGTCCAAGATCCGGTCCCTGTTCCAGGCCTTCGAGGAGAAGCATCACCTGATCACCCTGCTGGACCGAACCCTGGCTTCCCAAGGGGTGCAAATCATTATCAGCCCGGATGAGCACTTCCCGGAGATGCAACTCAGCCTGGTAGCCTCCGCCTATGGTTACCGAAAGTCCCCGGTAGGCAGCCTGGGGGTCATTGGTCCCATGCGCATGGACTATGCCCGGCTGATCCCCATCGTCCGATATACCGCCTCCATGGTCACCGATTTGCTCAAGAAACGATAGACCTGAGCCCAAGCCCCTTGCTTCCGTTTATCATGTGCCGGAATGCCGGGGGAGTAATTATGGGAAAGATTTAAAGGAGAAAGCGAGTTATGTCCTTATCCAAAGATAAGGGAAAAAGGCCCAAGGCCAGCGCCGCGCCAGGGGTGGCTCCAGAGCCGGAGCCGCTCACGGCGCCAGCAGGAGGCGAGGCGGCCGATTTGCCAAGCCAATTAGCGCAAAAGACTAAAGAAGCCGAAGAACATTATGATCGCCTGCTTAGAGTTGCGGCCGAGATGGAAAACCTGAAAAAACGTCAGGAAAAGGATCGGGCCGAACTGTTGCAATTCGCCAACGAATCCCTGATTAAGGAACTTTTGCCCATAGTGGACAACCTGGAGCTGGCCCTGGAGCACGGCCACCAGCAGGAAGCCCCGGCCCCGCTGCTCGCAGGCCTGGAATTGGTGCACCAGGGCTTCCTCAAGGTCCTGGAGCGGTTCGGGGTGACTTCCCTTAGCAGCTTGGGGCAAAAGTTCGATCCGGCTTACCATTATGCGGTGATGGAAGAAGAGGATCCGGAAGCGGAAGACCGCACCGTGATCAAAGAGATGCAGAAGGGCTACCTGATGCATAACCGCCTGCTTAGGCCGGCTATGGTGGTAGTGGCCCGTAATCCCCAGAAAACTTCACGTCAGTCTCACTGACTTTATTAGGAGGAAAGATAAATGTCCAAACTTATCGGCATTGATTTAGGCACCACCAACTCATGTGTTGCCGTGATGGAGGCTGGTGAGCCCAAGGTCATCGCCAATGTAGAGGGTAGCCGCACCACCCCTTCGGTGGTGGCTTTCACCGATAGCGGCGAGCGCCTGGTGGGGCAGATCGCCAAGCGCCAGGCCATCACCAACCCCGTGAATACCGTATTCTCCGTCAAGCGCCTCATTGGGCGCAAATACGAGGATCCGGAAGTGCAACGGGATCTAAAGATCCTTCCCTATAAGATCGTGCGGGCGGACAACGGCGACGCCCACATCGAGATCCGGGGCCGCACTTACAGCCCCGCGGAGATCTCCGCCATGGTCCTCACCAAAATGAAGCAGACGGCTGAGGAGTATCTGGGGGAGAAGATCACCGAGGCAGTAATTACGGTACCCGCTTACTTCAACGACGCCCAACGCCAGGCCACCAAAGACGCGGGGCGCATTGCCGGCCTCAACGTGCCGCGCATCATCAACGAACCCACCGCGGCCTCCATGGCCTACGGCCTGGACAAGAAGAAGGATGAACGCATCGCCGTCTTCGACCTGGGGGGCGGGACCTTTGACATCTCCATCCTGGAGCTGGGCGAGGGCGTGTTTGAAGTTAAATCCACCAATGGCGATACCCACCTGGGGGGCGATGATTTCGACCAGCGGGTGATTGACTACCTGGCGGATGAGTTCCGGCGGGAACAGGGGATCGACCTGCGCAAGGACCGCATGGCCCTGCAGCGTCTCAAGGAGGCCGCGGAAAAGGCCAAGTGCGAGCTGTCCACCTCCCTGGAGACCGAGGTGAATTTACCCTTCATCACCGCGGACGCCTCCGGCCCCAAACACCTGCTCATCAAGCTCACCCGGGCCAAGCTGGAGGCCCTGGTGGATGAACTCATCACCCAGGTGGAGGGCCCCTGTCTCCAGGCTCTGAAGGATGCCGGGGTGACCCCCCGGGAGATTGACGAAGTCATCCTGGTGGGGGGCCAGACCCGCATGCCCAAGGTGCAGGAAAAGGTCAAGGCGATCTTCGGTAAGGACCCCCACAAAGGCGTCAACCCCGATGAGGTGGTGGCCGTGGGCGCCGCCATCCAGGCCGGGGTGCTCAAGGGCGAGGTCAAGGATGTGCTGCTGCTGGACGTCACCCCCCTGTCCCTGGGCATCGAAACCCTGGGCGGGGTCTTCACCAAGATCATCGACCGCAACACCACCATCCCCACCCGGAAGGGTCAGATTTTCTCCACGGCCGCGGATAACCAGACCGCGGTGACCATCCATGTGCTCCAGGGCGAGCGGGATATGGCGGGCGACAACAAGACCCTGGGGCGCTTTGAGCTTTACGGCATCCCTCCGGCTCCCCGGGGCGTGCCCCAGGTAGAGGTAACCTTCGACATCGACGCCAACGGTATCGTGCACGTCTCGGCCAAGGACCTGGGCACCGCTAAAGAGCAATCCATCCGCATCACCGCGCCCAGCGGTCTCACTGAGGAAGAGATCAAAAACCTCGTCAAGGAAGCGGAACTCCATGCCGAAGAAGACCATCGCAAGAAGGAACTGGCGGAGGCCCGCAACCAAGCCGATACCTTGATTTACACCACCCAGAAGACCCTTACGGAATTGGGAGACAAGGTGGATCCGACCACCAAGTCGGATATCGAGAGCCGCATCTCGCAGTTGAAGGAAGCCATGGAAGGCACCGATATCCAGGCGATCCAGCGCGGCAGCGAGGACTTGATGAAGGCCTCCCACAAGCTGGCCGAAACCATGTACGCCAAGGCGGGCACCGCGGGCCCAGGCGCTAAAGGCCCGGAGCCGGAAAAGGCCAAAAAGCCTGAGGAAGAGGTGGTGGAGGCCGAATTCGAGGAGGTGAAGTAAAGTCCAGTTGTGCCGGGGAGGACCAGGGGCCCGGGACCCCTGGCACCCCTCAACTCTGATACCTGGAGCAGCTGGGCTAAGGGCCTTAAGGCCCTTAGCCCCCTCCACCTATAACCTTAGCCTGCGGCGGAAAAAATGTTTCGAAAGGCCGTCTTCCTCTTCCTGGTTATCCTGTGGTTGCCTGCCTGCGCGGCCCTGCCTTCCCTTTTTCCCACCTCCCAGCCTGCCGGCGGTCAGGTGGAGGAAGAGGACTTGTTCCAAAAAGCGGAGAGCAACTATCGCCACCAGGCCTACCGTACGGCCTGGCAGAATTATGTTTCCTATCTGGAGCGCTATCCCCAGGGACGATATGCCACCCCGGCCCGCCAGCGGGAGGCGGAGTTGCTGGGGCTCCTGGGAGATTGGCAGGGATCCCTTAGGGCCTACCAGAGACTGCTGGCCCGGGAGCCGGAGCCGGAGGTCGCCCTGAAGGCCCGCTACGGCATTGGCCGGGCTTACTTCAAGGTGGGCGACTACCAGCAGGCCACCCAGGTGCTGGACAACCTCACCGCCGCGGACCTGCCCCGCTCCCTCTGGTTTTCCACCCAGATGCTGTTGAGCGAGATTGCCTTGAAGCAGGGCCAACTAAGCCAGGCCTTCGCGCGGCTCCGCCTGGCCGCCCAGGATTTGCCCTCGGGAGACCAGGAATGGTTTGACGATTTGAAGACCAGGGTGGTGGAAGCGGCCCAGCCCGCAGAGTTGGAGAACCTGGCCACCCTTTACCGGGACAGCCCTCTAAGCGCCGCGCTCTTGCTGCGTCTGGCCCGCCTGGCCCAGGAGGCCGGCAACCTGGAGGAGGCCAGAAAGTGGCTAACCACCCTGAAGGAGCGCTTTCCCCATAGTCCGGAGGCCGAAGCCACAGACCGCCTTCTCGCCGGCGGCAAGGTGCTGTTGGGCTGCCTCCTGCCTCTTAGTGGGGAATACAGCAATGTCGGCCTCAAGGTGCAGCGGGGCATGGAGTTGGCGGCCCGGGAGGCGCCGGTGGAATTAAGCTTCCGGGACACCCACAATGACCCGGGAACTGCGGCCCAGATGGTCCGGGAACTGGCCCAAAATCCGCGTTTGCTGGCCATTCTGGGGCCTCTCACCTCCGGGGTCGCCCAAACCGCCGCGGACACGGCCCAGGCCAGCGGGGTCCCCCTCATCGCCCTGTCCCAAAAGGCCGGCCTGACCCAGACCGGTGATTTCATCTTTCAAGCCTTCATCACCCCCCGCCAGCAGGTCCGGGCCCTGTTGCGCCGCACCCTGGGGCAGATGGGAATCAAGCGCTATGCCGTGCTTTCCCCGGATTCTACTTATGGCCGCACCTTTCTCCAGCAGTTCCAGGAGGAGGTGGAGGCCCAGGGGGGCGAGGTGACGGCCCAGGAATCCTATGCCTCCGGAACCCGCGACTTCGCTCCAGTCCTGGCTTCCTTAAATATGGGCTTAAAATTCAACCCCGAGGGGGCTCCCTCCTTCGGAGCCATCTTCATTCCCGATGACACGGCCACCGTGGCGGCCATCGCCGCCCAAATGGCCGACAGCCCCCTGCGCCAGTTGCCGCTTCTGGGCACCAATCTGATCCACGTCTCCGAGATTCCGGAAGCGCAAATTAGGGTTCTGGATGGGGTGTTATTTCCGGAGGCCTTTTTCGCCGGCGACCCCAACGTCGCCGTACAAAATTTTATTGGGGCCTACCGGCAGCATTACGGCTCAGATCCTGATTATTTAGCAGCCCAGGGTTATGTGGCGGTGCGGCTGATGGTGCGCCTGGTCCAGACCGAGAAATCCCTGAGCCGGGCTGATCTTCCCCGGCAACTGCTTTCCCTTAAAGGATCACCGGATTTACCCTGGTTCCAGGGCTTCAATGCGGCCCGGGAGGAGGAAGCCTCCCTTTACCTGCTCAGCATCAAGGACGGCCGCCTGGAACTGACCCCCTCGCCGTCCGGAATCCCACCCCGGATATGATCACTCGAGTCCCGGGATTCTGGCTAGGCCATGCCAGTGACTTTAAGAATATCACCGGCTGCACGGTAATCCTCTGTCCTCCGGGAACGGTGGGGAGCGTGGATATTCGGGGCTCCGCGGCTGGTACCCGCCAGTTGGACGCCTTACTCGGTTACCATGTGGTAAACGAGGTGCAGGCAGTGCTTATCTCCGGAGGCAGCGCCTTCGGGCTGGACGCCGCCGGCGGGGTCATGGAATACCTGGAGGAGCGCCAGCTGGGCTTTGACGTCACTATTACCCGGGTGCCCACCGTGCCCACCGCGGTGATTTTTGACCTGGGGCTGGGCAATTGTCGCACCAGACCGGATAAGGCCATGGGCTACGCCGCCTGCCAGGCGGCCCAGGGTGAACCCCAGGGGGACGGCAGCGTCGGCGCCGGCACCGGGGCCAGCATCGGCAAACTTCTGGGTATTCAGCAGGCCACCAAGGGCGGCCTGGGGACCAGCTTCTTAGAAGGACCCCATGACCTCAGGGTGGGGGCCCTGGCGGTGGTCAACTCCTTTGGGGACGTGGTGGACCCCAATACCGGGGAGATCCTGGCTGGCGCCCGCATCGCCCCAGACAGCCGGGAGTTCGCGGACTCCATCCGCCTGCTGCGCCAGGGAGGCGCGCAGCCCCGCTTTGCCGGACCCAACACCACCATCGGGGTGGTGGCCACCAATGCCCGCCTCACCCGGGAAGAAGCCCAGAAAATTGCCCAGATGGGCCACAATGCCCTGGCCCGTTGCATCCGCCCGGTGCACACCCTCTTTGACGGGGATACCATCTTTGTCCTGGCTCAACCCCAGATTAGCACGGATCTTCATCTCATCGGCCTGTTGGGGGAGACCGCCTTGCAACAGGCCATCATTAATGCCGTGAAGCACGCCGATGGTCTGGGAGTCCTCCCCAGCTACCAGGATTTGCGAAGGGCAGGGACGTAGAAGATAGGTGGGGGGCCAGGGACGTAGGGGCGTGATTCATCACGCCCCACCTGCCCTCCCCCCAACCCCCCACCCGCAGAGGGGCTGGAGAAGGCAGGGGCCTAGGCCCCCCTTCCCAGCCTGGAAAGAGAGAGTGGTAACCCTGGCCAAGCCTTACCCCTAACGCGCTAAAAGGTCTTATCCTTTGTCATTCTGAGCAACGCCCAGAACCCCTCGGTTACCTCCCATGAGCCGCATGATAGCAGTAGACCTTATCGTTTTTGACTTGGACGGCACCCTGGTCGACTCCCTGCCGGATTTGACCAACGCCGCCAACTTTGCCTGCCGGTCTCTGGGCCTGCCGGAGCATCCCCGCAAAGAGATCCAAGGGATGATCGGCGGCGGGGAACACAAGTTCGTGGCACGTTTTCTGGGGCCGGGAAACGAGAAATATGCCGAAGCAGCCCTAAAACTCTACCTGGACCATTACTACCACCACGTGGGGGATTTGACCCGCCTGTATCCAGGAGTCAAAGAAACCCTTAAGGAGCTGGCTGGCAAGAAACTGGCGGTCTTGTCCAATAAGCTCCAGAGCCTCACCGAGGAAGTGCTGCGGGTTATGGGGATCCTGCAGGTATTCCTCGCAGTCCGGGGCGGTGGCCGGGAGCTGGCCTTAAAACCTTCTCCAGAACCGCTCCTGGCCTTAATCAGGGATCTGAGGGCAGACCCGGGCCGCACCCTGATGGTAGGGGACAAACCGGCAGATATCCTCGCCGGGAAAGGGGCCGGCGCTCTTACCGCCGCGGTTACTTACGGTTATGGGGATTTGGCCTCCATCCGGGCCGCGGCCCCCGACCTTCTCATGGACCAATTTTCCCAATTAAAGACCCTCCTCTCCTAAAGGCCGGCTTGGCCGGGAATAGCGGCAAATTTGTTTGACAGACCTACTTGAGATAACTATATTTCAAGTGTCAAGGCGGTGTAGCTCAGTCGGTTAGAGCATGCGGCTCATATCCGCAGTGTCCGGGGTTCAAATCCCTGCACCGCCACCATTATTAACGTCCTTTAAAGAAAGGGGAAGATGGTGTTATGAAAAAATTGATGGTCATGCTTACTGCGGGGATGTTTCTGCTGAGTCTGGTGGGTGCTTCCTTGGCCCAGGAGAAGGCCAAAGCACCGGCACCAGGGGCCCCGGCAGTGGAAAAAGCCCCGGCAGCTCCCCAGGTGGAAGCTCCGGCAGCTCCCAAAGGGGAAGCTAAGGGAGTAAAAAAGGAAAAGGTCAAAAAGCCTAAAAAGGCTAAAAAACCTAGGATAAAGAAAAAGAAAGCAAAAGCCGAGGAATAGGGCTTTGACTCATATCCGCCGTGTCCGGGATTCGAGCCCCTTACAGGGTTTGAATCCCTTTACTATTTGAGGGTTTCACCTGGCTAAGGGAGGAGTTATATGAAGAAATTCATGGTAATGGCCACGGCGGGGGTATTTCTCTTAAGCCTGCAGGGGGCCCAAGCCCAGAAAGAGGTGCAGCCGCCGTCGGTACCCCCCATGTTGGAGGGTCAGCGGCCGCTGGAGATGCCCGAAACCAAGGAACCCCAAAAACTGGAAGAGGGCAAGGTCAAGCCTGGAACCAAGGCCAGGGCCAAGAAAGCCCAGAAGAAGGCGGCCAGCAAAAAGCAGGACAAAAAGAAACTTACCGCCGCTAATAAGAAAAAGGGGCCAAGGGGAGCCCTGCAGAAAAAGCGCCCGGCCGCAGAGCCTAAAGAAGCCGGCCCGGGCGAGGGCTAACATTTTAAACTAACCAAAAATCTTTATTTACTAAAGGGGAAAGGCCATGAAATTCAAGGATAAGGCGTTCATTCTGGGATTAGCCATTATCTTCGCCCTAACCACAGTCGCCCTGGCCCAAACGCACCAATTGGCCTGGGACGGGACCCACTGGAAAGAGTTTCCCATGGAGATCAAAGTGGCCTATATCAAGGGCGTAGGCAACATGGCTTCCTTTGAAACCTCGGTGGGCGGAGCCGGCCGGGCTGCTTGTATTTCTCAGTCCTTTGTGGCCGAATTGAAAAACAAGACCCTAGGGCAAGTCGTGGCCGAGGTGGACAAATTTTATCAGGACAACCCTGCCAAACTAAATACCCCGGTGATCGAGGTGATCCTGCGGCAATGCACCAAGATTTGCCCGGTGAAGGCCAAGGCCACGGAGGCAAAGAAATGAAAACGACGATCATTCTGGCATTGGCGGCGGTCTTGGTCCTGGGCCTGGCCCTGGGAGCCGGAGCCGCGGATTTGGGCAAAGCCATCCTGTGGGACGGCAACAACTGGACGCAAGTATCCCAGGACGCCAAACTCGGCTACATCTTTGGGGTGGGCAACCTGGCTGACTTCGAGGTGGCCGCGGCGGGCCAGAACCCGGCCTTCGCCCGGGCCTTCGTGAACGATCTGCGAAAGATGTCGGTGATGCAGATCGTGGAGCAGGTGGACAAATTTTACCAGGCCAATCCCGATAAGATGGGCGCCACGGTCATTGAGGTGGTGCTGCGGCGGTGCACCACGGTCTGCCCCCCGAGGCCAAATGAGCCGGCTGGGGGTTCTGGTATTGGTGGCCGCCTTGGCCCTGGGTGGCTGTTCCGGCATGTCCTATACGGAGCAGCGGGTGTTGAGCGGCGGCGCCATCGGCGCGGGCAGCGGCGCCCTCATCGGCTGGGCCGCGGGCTGTCCTGGTTGCGGCGCGGCCATCGGCGGCGGGGCCGGCATGGTGGGCGGCTATGTCTATGATCAGTACGAGAAATCCCGGGGACGGCCTTAGCCCGGCGTGACCCTGTCGGCGTCTGCGGTCAGGAGAAAATTACATGAAAAAGACGGTCATTCTGGTTATGGTGGCAGCCCTGGTCCTGGGTGGCTGTTCCGGCATGTCCTATACGGAGCAGCGGGTGTTGAGCGGCGGCGCCATTGGCGCGGGCAGCGGCGCCCTTATCGGCTGGGCCGCGGGCTGTCCTGGTTGCGGCGCGGCCATCGGCGGCGGGGCCGGCATGGTGGGTGGCTATGTCTATGATCAGTACGAGAAATCCCGGGGACGTCCTTAGTTCTGCTGGTTACCCGATTCCCCCCGACTTATGAGAGAATTATCTGAAATGGGCGGCCGGAGTGGCGCTGGTGGCCACTTTAATGCTAAGTGGCTGCGCCGGGAATTCCCGTCGGTAGAAGCCAACTTTTAGGCTGGGCGCCACCGGCTCCGGCAGTGGCTCTCTCATCGCCTGGGCCACGGCTTGCCCGGCCTGCGGCTCCCACCTGGGAGGCGGGGCCGCCTGCATGGTCGCTGATCTTTACGAGAGCACCCAAAAATCCCGGGGCCCCGGCAGGGAGTGGTAAAAAATTTCGAGGGAGAAGTCAGAGGGAATCTGTTAAGCCGGTTTTTCTCCCGCCTCCCTGTCTAATTCTAATTATGAATAAAAGGGAGGGCCCAGGGGATATAAAAAGGCAGGGCCACGATGGACCCTGCCTTTGCTATTTATGAAGATTATCCCTAAATTCTTACTTTTCTTCCTCCAGCAGGTTGGAGGTCTGGCTCCAGTAGGCGGCCCAGACCGCCTGGCTGCTGGCATATGTCAGGGTTGCCGGGCTTGAAACCGCCGGGCTGGGGGGAGCACTGGCGCTTAAGGTGACATCCACTTCTTTATAGACGCTGAAGGCGGTAACATGCTGAGAGCCGCATGATGGCATAGCCCGACTCCCAGGAGGTCGACCGGTCAGCTACATAAACCGAACCGGCGGTGGCGGAGTCGTCACTGTTGACCCCCAGGCTGGCCTTGGCGGTGTCCGCATCATAATAAGCGGTAATGTAGCTCTCCTTGTCGTAGGAGGAGGCAAAACCGTCGGTAATGCCGGTAATGTAGTAATAACCCCCATTGAGGCTATGGTAGCCGCTGGCCCAAAGCGGCTGGGGCTGGATATACAGGTAAGTCCCCACGCTGAGGAACCCTCCCTGTGAAGTCTCAAACGAAGTGGGGGCATAGACATAGCCGGTGTAATAGTCCCCGCTGCCGCTATTGTAGTAATATTTGAAGTCATAGCGGCTGTAGCTGCCCACGTCGGCCTCGTAGAAGGTGCCGCCGCTGTAACCGAACAAAAATTCGGGCATCCCGGACTTAATGATATAATCGTGCTCGCTCCCCAGGTAGCTGGTGCCCACCGCGGTGCCGTTGCTCACCGGGGTGTAAGTGGCGCCGCTCTCCTTGTCATAGTAGCTGGTCACGCAAACCTGGCCCGCCTCGCCCATCACACTGCTGGTCACCCCGGTAATGGCGTAGGTGCCGGTCTTACCGTTCTCGTCCGTGGTGGTCTGGGTGTAGCTGGTGGAGTAGCCGTAATCCGGTGGGGCGTAAACCGTGCCCGTGTAGTAATCGCCATCGCCGTAGGTAAACGTGAAGGTGTAGGCATAGGGGGTCAAGTTCTTGACATAATCAGACTCGCCGCCCAGGTAGGAGGTAGCCGCCGCGGTGTTGTTGCTCGCCACGGAGTAGGTGGTGCCGGTGCTGCTGTCGTAGTAGCTGGTCAGGTAGACCTGGCCCGCCTTGCTGAAGTCATAGTCGGTGGTCTCTCCGGTAATGGTGTAGGTGCCGGTGGAGGTGCTCGAGGTGTAGCCCACGTAGTAGCCGTATTCCGGGGCGGCGTAAACGATGCCGGGATGTCCAGGGCGTAGTAGCCGGATTCCGGCGACAGGCCGCTTTCGGATAGTGCAAAAAAGTCAAAATTGAAGGTCGTAGGCAGAGGCGGTGAGCTTTGCTTCGTAATAGCCGCCGCCAAAGTAGTACTGCGATACCCCGGACTTGATGATATAGCCGTACTCGCTGGTGAGGTAGCCGATGCCCCAGCGGTGCCGTTGCTCACCGGGGTGTAGGTGTTGCCACTTTGGGCATAATAATAGATGGTTACATAGACCTGACCCGCCATGCTGACATTATGGCCGGTGCTCACTAACACGGTGATGGTCTCGGTGTCGGTGTTACCCTTCTCATCGGTGGTGGTCTTAGTGTAGCCAGGGTAATAGCCATAATCCGGCGCGGCATAGACAGTGCCAGTGTAGTAATCCCCATCGCCATAGGTAAATGTGAAGGCGTAGGCATAAGACGTGAGGTCCGCCTCGTAATAGCCACCCCCGAAATAGTACTCGGTGATCCCGCTCTTGATGATGTAGTCGTGTTCGCTGCCTAGGTTGTTCGTGCCCACTGCGGTGCCGTTGCTCACCGGGGTGTAGGTGTTGCCACTTTGGGCATCATAATAGATGGTTACATAGACTTGGCCGTCCTTGCTGGCGATGTCATCAGTGTAACTGGCACCGGTGATTTCATAGGTTCCCGTCCGCCGTTTTCGTCCGTGCAGTACCAGGTTTGACCGACGTAATAATCCTCCGTAGAGTGGGCCCCCGGGTCGTAATAGAACGTCCCGGAGTAGTAATCCCCGTCACCATAGGTGCATTTGAAGGTGAAGGTGTTATATGTGTCGGCCTCATAGCCGCTGCCGAAGTAGTACGCAGGGACCCCGGACTTGATGATATAGTCGTGCTCGCTGCCTAGAAAGTCGGTGCCCACTGCGGTGCCGTTGCTCACCGGGGTGTAAGTCTTGTTGCTCTCCTTGTCGTAGTAGCTGGTCACGTAGACCTGGCCGTCCAGGTTGGCGATGTTATCAGTGTAGCTGGCACCGGTGATTTCATAGGTTCCCGTCTGGCCGTTTTCGTCCGTGATGCCCCAGGTTTGGCCAACTGAATATCCCTCCGTAGGGTGGGCCCCCGGGTCGAAATAGACCGTCCCGGAGTAGTAGTCCCCGTCCCCATAGGTGAATTTGAAGGTGAAGGTGTTATATATGTCGGCCTCATAGTAGCCGCCGCCGAAGTAGTACTCGGGTACTCCCAACTGGATGATATAGCCGTATTCGCTGCCTAAGTAGTTGGTCCCAAGTACATGCTCGATGTCGCAATCCATGCCCGATTCTTTATCATAGTAGCTGGTCACGTAGACCTGCCCTGCCTGGCTGCCATCACTGCCCAAATCTCTGACCCCGTTAATCTTATAATACCCATTTTGCCCGTTCTCATCGGTGAAGCTTTGGGTATAACCGTACTGATAGCCCTTGTAGCCGGTAGGGGCGTAAACGTAGCCGGTGTAATAATCGCCGCTGCCGTTGTTATAGTAACAGGTGAAATCATAGATGCTATAAGTGGTGTTTTCAGCTTCATATAAGAAGGCATGCCAATAACCGTCGCCGGGGTAGTAAGTGCCCACGATTTGGCCGTAGTCATTGATGGCGTTGGCCTCGCTATCCGTTCCCCCCAGGTCCCCAGGTCGGTCATGGCGCCGTCGGAATAGAGGAAGGCATGCATATCACCGGAGGCTGTTGTGGAATAGCCCACGATCTCGCCGCTGTCATTGATGCCCATGGCTTTAGTTCCAACCTTCCCCAGGTTGCCCAGGTCGGTTATGGTGCCAGCGGAGTAGAGGAAGGCATGCATTCCATCGCTGGGGTAGTAATAGCCCACAATCTCGCCGCTATTATTAATGTCGGTGGCATAGCTTACGGTTCCAGCCAGGCAGCCCAGGGCGCCCAAGTCGGTCAGGGTGCCGCCGGAATAGAGGACGGCATGGTCTTTTGGGTATACGACGTATTTCCCCACGATCTCGCCATGGTCATTGATGGCGCTGGGAGAGAAATATCCTATGTCGGTCAAGGTGCCAGCGGAGTAAAGGAAGGCATGGTGATAACTGGCAAATATCCCCGCGATTTGGCCGTTGTCATTAATGGCGTAAGCCTCAGAATCACTATACCATGTAAAGTCCCAATACAAAGGGTCATTCTTATTCACCAGGTCGCGGATGTCGGTCATGGCGCTCCCGGAGGAGAGGAAGGCAGCCGTAATGCCCTTGGCATCAATGGAATCGCCCACGACCTGGCCGCTGTCATTGATGCCGTAAGCCCAGCTTCCATAGCCACCCAGGGTGCCCAGGTCGGTCATGTTGCCCTCGGAGTAGAGAAAGGCATGAGTATCACCAGCGGTTGTGGATGAATATGCCCACGACCTGGCCGCTGTTATTAATCCCGGTAGCATAGGAACTGCCGCCCAGGGAGCCCAGGTCGGTAAGGGTGCCGGCCGAGGGGCCCGCGGTCCAGAGATTCACGATAACCAATGAAACCGCGAGGAGCCACCCCAGCCCGCCCCTCGCCCTAATCCCGCCTGGCCTCATTTTGTTTGGCATAGGTCCTCCCAGAGCCTCCCGGCCCAGCTGCCACCCAGGGGAAATATCCTGACTGGCCTCGTTTCTCTGGGGAGCAAAGCTGCTGCCGCCTCCAAAGCCTGCTCCCCCTTATCCTGACCTCCACCGGCTAGGGTAAAATAGACAATTGCTTCCAGAGAATAAAAAAAACCCTGGTGCCTTTGTCCAAGCTCCACAGGGTGGTCGGCTCCATGAGTCTCACCCGGCAAAGGGGATGAAAGATCAGCGGTATCAAGCCTAAGAAATGCGGGCTTGGTTAAGGGTTCGGTTCTTTAAGAGGATTGACCCTACGGGTACCCGACGAGATGGCGAAGGAGAAGAGGTACCAGGCATAGAGGTGCGGGATCGTAGGGGAAAGGGTGCCCATAGGCGGAAAGATATAAAACATTTAGCATCCCAAAATAAAAAGGCCGCGTTGCCCCCTCACTCAGGCAACCCGGCTATCTCCCGCGGACTAAAAGACCCGTGGCTTTCCGCCCCCGCCTCACGACGAGTCTGGCTTTTTCTGATTGTATGAGAACAATTGCGCAATCATCATATCAATGTCAAGAAAATTTTTATATCTTCTAAAAAATTTTCGAGCTAATATATTTGAGTCTTTATCCATATGAAACCCCCAGCCAGCAGCTACCGGGAACGCTCCCTGAAGATCCACGGGATGATTTGCGCCAAGTGCGGCAGAGAATTCACCTATAAAAACCGGCATCTGTTAACCGTGCACCACAAAGACGGCAATCCCCAGAATAATCCCCCGGACGGGTCCAACTGGGAGAATCTGTGTGTGTATTGCCACGAGGACGAGCACAGCCGGGGACTGCTGGGGGATTATTTCGAGGGGGAATAAGGGAATCTCATTATAATCAGGGAGCCTTGGAAAAAAGCCCATTTGGGAACCATTGAGACGAGGTTAAGAAAAATCCCCCCTTACCCCCCTTTACCAAAGGGGGGTAAATATATAGTTATTTTGTAATTTTATCAAAGAGATAAGCTTTTAAGTCCCCCTTTCTTAAAGGGGGACTTAGTACTACAACGTTAAGTTTCTTGACAACGGGTTTTTCTTGTGCAAGCATGCTTGCATGAACAAGGGACGAAATGATCGAGGCTCGTGGTCGCCTGGAGGCGTTTCTGACGCCGCTTTTGCCCTTGCTTGGCCGTACGGAGCGTCGCCGTTGGGGAGCCTTTTACATCCAAGGGGTTCTTCTGGAAGGAGGTCGGAAAAGACCGCGGCCAGGATGGCGGCCCGCTATGGGGGCGACGTCCAGGCGTTGCAGCAGTTTGTCAACCAGAGTCCCTGGGATTGGCAGGCTGATCCGCAAAGTCCTGGGGCAGCAGATGCTGGCGGTAGCTTGCCCACGGGGGAGCTTGGGTTTTGGATGACACCGGTTTCCCGAAAAAGGGACAGCACTCCGTGGGGGTGGCCCGGCAGTACTCTGGCACCTTGGGTAAGATTGGCAACTGCCAGGTGGCCGTGAGTCTGAACTATGCCACCGCGGAGGGCTGTTTCCCCGTGGACTTCCAGCTTTATTTGCCCCAGAGTTGGGTTGAAGACCCGGTGCGGCGGACGAAGGCCGGAGTCCCGGGGGACGTAACGTTTCGTCCCAAGTGGCGCCTGGGGCTGGAGATGCTGGACCGGGCCCGGGAGTGGGGCTTGCCCATCGGGGTGGTGGTGGCCGATGCCGCCTATGGGGTGGTGACCGAGTTGCGCCAGGCGTTGCAGGAACGCGGATATCCTTACGTCGTGGGAATTTCCCCGGAGCTGACGGTTTGGCCCGAGGCGCTGGCGCCTGAAGAGCCGCCCTACGGGGGACGCGGCCGGCGCCCCAGATGGAATCGCGCCTTGCCCAAACCCCTCAAGGTCCCAGAGGTGGCGCACGCCTTGCCCCGTGACGCCTGGCAGGAGATTACGTGGCGGCCAGGGACTAAAGGGCCGATGCGGGGCCGCTTCGCCGCCCTGCGGGTGCAACCCGCCCCGGGTTACTATCATGGCAAGGTTACCGAACCGGTTTGCTGGCTCCTGATCGAATGGCCGGCAGAAACCGCCGAGCCCACCAAGTATTGGTTTTCGAACCTGCCGGAAACCACTGGTTTGCAGGAACTGGTCTATTGGGCGAAAATCCGCTGGTGGGTTGAGCAAAACTACCAGCAACTCAAAGATGAGCTGGGATTGGACCATTTCGAGGGCCGCTCCTGGCAGGGCTGGCACCATCATGTGACTTTGACCATGATTGCCTTCGATTTCCTGGTGCTGGAAGGATTCCGGGCTAAAAAAAACTATTGGGTGGACCCTCCCACGCGCCAGACGGGAACTCCAAATAGTGCTTTTAATAATGTTTGGCTTTTGCCCGAGTTGTTGTCGCTCAATGCATCATAGATGACACTTAACGTAGTAGGATTAGGGGGATTTTCCTGAACAAGGATGCTACTATAGCAATTTTGTAGAGGTCTCAATCAGTTATCTTCCTCAGCCCTGCTTCTCTAAGCTCTTGCTGCCTTCTTTTCCCCCCGCCTGGATCCTGGCCCAGGGGTCCCGCAGGGTCACGGTGCGGTTAAATATTAAGGCTTCGGGCCGGGAATCCTGATCCACACAGAAATAGCCCATTCTCTCGAACTGGTACATCGCTCCCGGCGCGGCCCCGGCCAGGCCAGGCTCCAGGCGGCAGCCGGCCAGGGTCTCCAGCGACTTGGGATTCAAGGAAGCCATGAAATCTTCGTCTTCGTCAGGGCTGGGTTTGGTAAAGAGGCGATCGTAGAGGCGCACTTCCCCGGGGAGGGCCTGGGCCGCGGACACCCAGTGCAAGGTGGCCTTGACCTGGCGCCCGTCCGGGGCATAGCCGCCCCGGGTTTCAGGATCATAGGTGCAGTGCAGTTCCGTCACTTCGCCGGTCTGGTCATCCTTGATTACATCCACACATTTGATGAAATAAGCGTACCTCAGCCGCACCTCGCGGCCGGGGGCTAACCGGTAGAACTTTTTCGGCGGGTCCTCCAGGAAATCTTCCCGTTCCAGGTACAGCACCTTGGAAAAAGGCACCTTCCGGGTCCCCAGGCCCGGGTCCTCGGGATTGTTCACGGCCTCCAGCTCCTCCACCTGCCCTTCCGGATAGTTGTCCAGGATCACCTTGAGGGGCCGCAGCACCCCCATGACCCGGGGGGCGCGCCGGTTCAAGTCCTCCCGCACGCAGTATTCCAGCAAGGCCAAATCCACCACATTCTCCCGTCTGCCTATGCCGATGCGCTCACAAAAATTGCGGATGGCCTCGGGGCTGTAGCCCCGGCGGCGCATGCCGGACAGGGTGGGCATCCGGGGGTCATCCCAACCGGACACGTGCCCTTCTTGCACCAGCCGCAAGAGCTTCCGCTTGCTCATCACGGTGTAGCTGAGATTGAGGCGGGCGAACTCGATTTGCTGGGGATGACAGGGGACCGGCAGTTGGTCCAGAATCCAGTCGTACAAGGGGCGATGGTCTTCAAATTCCAGGGTACAGAGGGAATGGGTGATTCCTTCCAGGGCGTCCGACAGGGGATGGGCGTAATCGTACATGGGGTAGAGGCACCACTTGTCCCCGGTGCGGTGATGGGACGCATGGAGAATGCGGTACAAGACCGGGTCCCGCATATTCAAATTAGGGGAGGCCATATCTATCTTGGCCCGGAGCACCCGGGCCTCATCGGCAAATTCCCCGGCCCGCATGCGCTTAAACAGGTCCAGGTTCTCGGCCACCGAACGGGTACGGTAGGGACTGTCCTTGCCCGGCCTGATTAAGGTACCCCGGTACTCCCGGATTTCCTCGGGGCTCAAGTCGCAAACATAGGCTTTACCGGCTTGGATTAATTGCACGGCGTATTGGTAGAGCTCCTCGAAGTAGTCCGAGGCAAAATAGAGCCGCTCGTCCCAGTCAAAACCCAGCCAGCGCACATCTTCCTTGATGGACTCGACGTATTCCACCTCCTCCTTGGTGGGATTGGTATCATCGAAGCGCAGATTGCAGATACCCCCGGTATTCTTGGGCGGTGCCGAAGTTCAGGCAGATGGACTTGGCGTGGCCGATATGCAGATAGCCGTTGGGCTCTGGCGGAAAGCGGGTCACGACCCGGCCTTCATTTTTGTAGGCCTTTAAATCCGCCTCAATGATCTGGCGAATAAAGTTGGTTGCCGGGGTGAAATCGGGCACGCTCATATCCGGGCGCTCTCAGTGTCTCTAGTAGTCCGCCGGGTTTTGCTCAGTATCTGGTTCAGACTAAGCCTACCTGTCAAGGTCGTAGGCGAAAGTTTCGGCCAGCTTAGATATTAAAGCTAAATACCCCTCCGCATAATCCGGATTGAGGGGGCAAGCCATTTTCCCCGGCCCCCCTTTGACTGGCAAGAAAGATAAGGTGGGGTAGGACCGGATTACTTCACTTCCTTCATTTCCTTACCGCAGGTGCATTTGCCGGGTTGCTGACTGATGGTGTCACACTTGCATTCGGGTCCACAGGCGCAGGCGTATTTCCCCACGGTCTTGAAAGCCCTGGATTTTTCCCATCCCTGGGCCTGCAAGTATGCCAGGTCCTTTTCTACCTTAACTACCTTGGCCTTGACCAAGTCCTTGTCACAAGCGCATTTGCCCGCGGCCCGAGACAAGGTTAGGCAGGGGCAGGCTTCGCCACAGTTGCAAGCATAAATTCCCTCGCCCACCTTAAGATCCAGTTTGCTGGTGGTACCTGCAAAGGCAACGGCCGTCACTGCCAGGATGAAAAAGGCGACTAAAGCAAGATAAAGGGACCTTCTCATAGTTCCTCCTTTCCCAAGGATTTCTGGCATGTTAGCATAAAACGATCTCGGGGCTTAGAAATAACTTAATAAAATTATTCAGCCGGTCGTTCAAAAGTGGGGACCCGGAACCGCTTCAGGTACACCATCAAAATGGCCAGGGCCGCGGGGGTCACCCCGGAGAGGCGGGCCGCCTGGCCCAGGGACACCGGCTGCACCTGCTTCAACTTTTCCTTGACCTCCAGGGACAGGCCCGGGATGGCGTCGTAGTCGAAGTTCTCCGGGATGCGCCGGCTCTCCCCCTGGGCGAATTTTTTAGCCGCCTCCTCCTGGCGTTGGATATAACCTTCATACTTGTATTTGATTTCCAGTTGCTCCACAACCTCCGGCGGCACCGGGGGTTCCTCTCCCGCCAGGCAGTATAAGGTGGGAAGATCCAGTTGCGGGCGCTTGACCAGGCTCAGGATGGCCCCCGGCTCCTTCAGGGGCGTGGTCCCCCGCTGGGTCAGCACCAGGTTCACTTCCGGGGTGGGGAAAACCCGGCGCCTCGCCAGGCGGGCCTCTTCCTCGGCCAGCAGCCGTTGCCTTTCCCGGAAGCACGCCACTGCTTCTTTACTCACCAGCCCCAGCTCATGGCCCCACTCCAGCAGGCGGGCGTCGGCGTTATCCTCCCTAAGCAGCAGGCGGTATTCCGCCCGGGAAGTGAACATCCGGTAAGGCTCCCGGGTGCCTTTGGTCACCAGGTCGTCCACCAGCACGGCCATATAGGCCTGGGAGCGGTTGGGCAAAAAGGGCGGCCTGCCTAAAATCTGGCAGGCGGCGTTGATGCCGGCCCAGAGGCCCTGGGACGCGGCTTCCTCGTAGCCGGAGGTGCCGTTGATCTGCCCGGCTAAAAACAGCCCCTGGACCAGCTTGGTCTCCAGGGTGGGCTTGAGCTGCAGGGGGTCCACATAGTCATATTCGATGGCGTAGGCCGGGCGCATCACCTCGGCCCCTTCCAGCCCGGGCACGCTGCGGAACAGGGCCAACTGCAGCTCCACCGGCAGGCAATTGCCCAGACCCTTGGCATAGATCTCCGCGGTGTGCCGGCCTTCCGGCTCCAGGGTCACCTGGTGGCTTACCTTGTCCGGGAAGCGCATTACCTTGTCCTCGAGGGAGGGGCAGTAGCGCGCGCTCACTCCCTGGATCACCCCGCTATACAGGGGGGAGAGGTGGATATTCTCCCGGATCAGGCGGTGGGTATGAGCCGTGGTCTGGGTAGTAAAGCACGTTACCTGATCTTGGTTAAGCTCCTGGGTGCGGCCGGAAAAGGGGCGCGGGCGGGGGTCTCCCTCCAGGCGGCCCATGGAGCTAAAATCCAGGCTGGAGGCGCGCAGGCGGGGCGGGGTGCCGGTCTTCATGCGCCCCAGGCGAAATCCCAGCTCCCTGAGGCAGGCAGCCAGGCCCAGGGCCGCGAACTCCCCGGCCCGGCCAGCCTGGATGCGGCAGTCGCCGATATGGATCAGACCGTTCAGAAAAGTGCCGGTGGTGATCAGGACGGCCCGGGCCCGGTAAGCCAGGCCCAGGGTTTCCACCACCCCCACCACCCGGCCGTCCTCCACCAGGAGCCGCTCCACCATGGCCTCTCTCAGATCGATGCGGTTCTCCTGCTCCAGGAAAGATTTCATGGCTAAGCGGTAAGCCTGTTTATCACACTGGACCCGGGTGCCCCTAACCGCCGGACCTTTGGAGAGGTTGAGGGTCCGGAACTGAATGCCGCTTAAGTCCGCCAGGTAACCCATCACCCCGCCCAGGGCGTCAATCTCTTTCACCAGGTGGCCCTTGGCCAGCCCCCCGATGGCCGGATTGCAAGCCATCTGCGCCATGGTATCCAGATTAAGATTAAACAGCAGGACTTTGCACCCCATGCGGGCCGCGGCCAGGGCTCCTTCGCAGCCGGCATGGCCGGCGCCGATGACGATCAAATCGTATTCTTGAGGATAAACTGCCATGGAGGGGAATTTCAGAGTTGAATTACCGCCGATTTATGGTTATCTTTCAGGCAATCTTAGATCTTTAGGAGAAGATTTATGGTCCTTCCCGTTCACGGCACAGATCCCGAAAAGATGGCTCATCGTACTTACAAGACCCTGGAGCCCAAAGGGGAAATCGCGGTGGTGCAGCGCCCCGAGGGCATCAAGCTGGTCATTTATACCGGCACCGGCAAGCAAAAGGTCGAACATATCGGCATTACTCTCCAGCGCGACGCGGCTTTCGACCTGGCCATGGAAATGCTCCAACAAGTCTATCGCCTGGGGGAAGCGGAAGAATAATTAAAGTCAGTTATCAGTTGCCAGTTGTCAGATAAAAAACTGACTACTGACCACTGGCTACTGACTACTGATTCAGCGGTCCCACTCCACTTCCCGGATCAGATCAATGAACTCCGGGGACTCGCCGTAGGCTTTCAAGGCCTCCTGATAATCGAGCCAGCACTGCCAGGTGGTCAGCCACTCTTTATTGTGCCAGTAGTAAGGGCTCTCCTCCTCCTTTTCCTTCAGGCGGACAAATCCCTCATATTCCTCCTGGCAACCGGGGCAAAACCGGAAGGGCCCCTTGAAGCGCTTATACATTTCCTGGGTCTCGAAGGCCAGGCCGCACTTGGCACAGCGGGCCAAGCAACGGGTGCACTGGATGATCTTGCGCACCGCCTCCATCTTCTTGGCCTTGTCGACCTTGAGCTTTTTCTTCTGCTCAAGCTTAAGGCGATCTTCAATATCAATGACCTTGGACATGACTGATCTCAATTTAGGGTTAGGGATTAATCCGGCACGTTGATTACTTCCATCCCTTTAAGCGTTTCCTGTATCGCCTCCAACCCCTTGTCGTCTATCCCCCATAAGCTTGCCGCGGCTTTGTCGATTCTCATTTCAAGTTTGGCAATCGTCTTTACTTTATTTTTATCGGCAGCATCATGGCATTGTTCAGAAAGGCTGGACAACTCCAGATGAAGCTTTTTTTGCTCATCAAATTTAGGCATTTTAATGTTTTCTAGAATGTGGGTGGAAATTTGCGTGCTCACAGTGTAAGTTTTGACAATAAATCGAGCGATTGCAGAGTTTAAAATCGCGCAAAGATAGTGCGCCGCTTCCTTATTCTCAAAGGGAACCATCATCAATTTATGATCCGGAATCACCACGTTATTTTTGACATAATTTAATGAATATGAATCCAAAACTGCGCAGATTAACCCTTGAGCAATTTCTTTAAATACGACTTTATATGGCGATAGTAAAAAGTCGCCGGTTTCAAAAAGGGCATAGAAATCTAACTCCTTCCTGGATAAATCATACATCTTTCTTCGAGCCAAGTATTCCCGCATTTCATGGAAGTAAGCATAGGTCTTGGGATATTTTCTTTTTAAAGTTTTTTCCTCAATAGCCGCATCACCTTGATGAGGGAAAATTAGGGCAAATTGGGGTGAGCATTTCCACCGTTCCGTATCACGTCCTCTTAACAAAGGATAAATCAAGTCACTCTCAAATACCCACTGTTTTTGGGGAAGAGTCTTGTCTTTAGAGAACTCAGTGGTGTTTCTGGCGACAATCAAGTTGCGCTCGGATTTGACTACTTCCAACCAGAATATGCCATTGCCGCCGCGGGTGTTACACCCTTCCCAGGCCCGATAGGATTGCTTTCCCTTTTGAACCTTATCAACTGACGCCTTTTCCACCTGCGGCGGCAGGATGATCCAAGGGCTTTCAAGACGCGGCAATGGGATAAGCGTTCCTCTGGAAGCGGTGGGTAACCGCCTTGACTTGATCGAGCGTCTGATCGCTTGATGGAGTGATTCTTGATTTCTTTTTCCAGACAATATACGGAACCGGGTATTGGGTAGCCCTCTTTGACAAGCTGGCGATGATGGTAGCCGTTCGATTGGTCGCCCCTTCAAAAGGCTGAATTACGGTTAAATCATCCACTTGGTGAATTTCTATTCTTTTGAACCACGAGATTCGAAATCTTCTGAAACCTATTCCCGCTGCTTTTGACTGAAAAACGCTTTGGGTAATAACAAAACCAAGTTTGCCCTCCTCTTGGAGAAAATTGTCCATGGCGGCATAAGTGAAAATCATGGCCAGTTCGGTGTTACCTTTGGCAAATCGGGCTCTCCAGCCTCCTTTGGGGAAAAGGTTGTACTTATTCCAGATGTCTGCCGTATCTTCTCGGTATGAAGCCGGTAAATTCTCGTAAGCAACCCAAGGTGGATTTCCCGCCACATAATCAACTTTTCCTATAAATACCGGTGCGAAAGCATTTTTAATTATTCGAGCCCAGATGCCATTTTCTTTATCCTTATGGAGTGAATGAAGTTTTTTATAGAGTTCGAGATGCAGATTTTTTCCGACGATAGGTAGGTTCTCTTCTTGGCAACGCTGGACAAACTCCTCGGCCTCATAATGCTTACAGATGCAAAATTCCAACGTATCGGCATACTTATTAATTAGTTCACGAGAGGTCGTAATCTCAACCGGGATGTTAAAATCTCCAGCCGCTGTCTTTATTTTCCTTGCTTCCCCATATGGTCCGATGAATAAATTTCCATATGCCATTGGGGTCAGGACGGAGTCACATAAATACACGGGGATTTCAACACCCGAAGCAAATTTAAGAAGATCACGAATAGCCAGTAAGTAGTTGGTACGCGCCGCCATGACTGCTAAAGGATTGAGGTCGAATCCGATAACATTCTTAAGAATCTTCTCTATAAGCTCCGTTTCCCCAAAACCACAGGCATGGCGGTGCTCCTCAAACCATTCCTTAACCCGATTTATGGCCATAACCAAAAAAGTGCCCGAGCCGCAAGCAGGATCAAGTAAGCGCTTGTCGGGGTTGCCGTCGTAGCCGATTTCATTCAATACGTGTTCCGCTAACCAGTCGGGAGTATAGTACTCACCCAGGTCGTGCCGAACAGTTTTGGGGAAAAGCTCTTGATAAAGTTTTTTTAGCAGATCACGACTTTCGGCAGGCTCAACACTTAGCGTGGTTGGGTCATATTCATCTAACGTATGCACAATGCTCCAAACCATTTCCGCTAAATGGTCATCCCAGGCGTCTAGATACCAAGAGAATATATCTCCTTCCAGAAAGTTCGTGATTCCCAATTGCGACCAGATGCCGCCATGCTCAATATATTCCATTTCATGTCTGAGTCTTATGGAGGTGGAAGCACCGGCGCATTTCTTAATTATCGAAACACCTAGCGGTGAAAATGATGAAGCTATCTCAGCGGCAAGAAACTTCATAAAAATGGCATAGTAGGAATGAACTGAGAATAGCAATTCAGCCGGTTTAGCCTCAGAAATACCATAATGTCTTGCAAGTGTATTTATTTTCTCATTCCTACCTTCAACATTATAGCCACATACTTCTCCGAAAAGTATTTTCCATTGTTCAAAGAAAGTTAGCGCTTTCTTGCTATTAGTCTGTGTTATTACTTGATAAATTACTCTTATATAATTTTCCGCTATATTGCTTTCGGCGCCAAAATCGCCTACGAGATGATCAGGCGTGAAAGACTTCCCTTTCGCCCCCAAAGAAACCAACGCGCGTAGAAGCCTTTCCACTGTATGAGGTGTAGCAGGTTGAGGGTTTTCGACTTCAAATTTATTGCTCCGATAGCGGACGAAAATTAGGTTATTTCCGTCACTGCCGACTCCGAATAGTCTCTCCGGGGTGATTTTTTCTTCTTTTTTAAAATCATCAAAGCGCTGTTTGATTTGTTTGATAATAGCCTTGGTACCCGGTGAATTTGGGTCAGGCGTGATCTTACCAGCTCCTCTTGGGGCTTTATACTCGATGATCACTCCACCATATTTTGAATCAATCCGACCACCTGCTAAGCCATACTCATGTCGCCCCTTGACCTTAATTTCGGCTTTCTTAAGGAAATCATCTATTAATTTATTGCACTCATGGCGAATGTCTTCTTCAGATTCGGCCCATCCAACTATAATTTGCATCTCGTTGGAAATGGCTGTTGAACTGTCATGAATCAATTTTTCGATGTTGTTTTCGAATGCCATCCGGTCCCCGAAATGGTCGCTGATTTTTGCAATCCTAATAAAATTGTATGATTAGGCCCAACACTACAAATCTAGAATATCAGGAGGGCAGGGACGGGTCAAGAGATGGTGGGGGCTCTATTCCTTTTCGGGGAATACTGCCCTGGCGGTCTGGGTCGAGGTTGAAGAGGCGCCGCACCAGGTCCAGCTCTCTGTGGGGCTGTTTAGAGCGGCGGTTGCGCTTCAGAAAGATGATGGGGTCGTGCAGCAGCTTCTGGGTGATGGAGTTGGTCAGCACCTCCAGGGCCTGGCTCTGCTCCGGGCTGAGGGGCCCCAGGGTCCCCAGGGTCTTTTTCAACTCCGCCTGGCAGATGCGCTCGGCCTTTTCCTTGAGGGCGATGATGGTGGGGTAGACCTCCAGGGTTTCCAGCCAATGGAGGAATTTTACCGTCTCGGCGGCCACCACCCGCTCCGCCTTGACCGCCTCTTGCTGGCGCTGCTGCCAGTTGAACTCCACCACTTCTTTCAAGTCGTCAATATTGTAGAGATACACATTATCCAGGTCGTTGATCTGGGGGTCCAGGTCCCGGGGCACAGCAATATCGATAAGAAAGAGGGGCCGCTGTTTGCGAGGGCGCATGGCGGCCCTGACCTGCTCCCGGGTGAGGAGGTACTGGGGAGAGCCGGTGGAACTGATGAGGATGTCCGCCGCCAGGAGTTGGGCCTCCAGTTCCTCCAGGGAGACGGCTTCCCCGCCGAACCGCTGCGCCAGCCGCAAACCTCGCTCCAGGGTGCGATTGGCCACGATGATGCGGGCTACCCCCTGGCCTTTGAGGTGTTCCAGGGCCAATTCCGCCATCTCTCCGGCCCCCACGAGGACCACGGTCTTGCCGGCCAGGGTGCCGAAGATCTTGCGGCCTAAGGTTACGGCGGCGTAGCTGACGCTCACGGCATGATCGCCGATGCCCGTTTCCCGGCGCACCCGCTTGGACACCGAGAAGGATTTATGCAGCAGGCGGTTCAAGATGGCACCGGTGGCCTGGTGCTGGGTGGCCTGACGGTAGGCCTCCTTTACCTGCCCCAGGATCTGGGGCTCCCCCACCACCATGGAGTCGAGGCTGGAGGCCACCCGAAAGAGATGCTGAACCGCCTCCTGGTCCCGTCGGACATAGAGCGACTCGTCCAAAGCACCCCCAGGAATTTCCGGATGGCTGGAAAAGAAGCCCCTGAGGAGGGCTTCCGCCGCGGCCGGGTCCTCGGTGACGCACAACAGCTCCACCCGGTTGCAGGTGCTATAAAGCAGCACCTCCAGGAGTTCGGGGCAGGCCTTCAGGCCCTGGTAAGCCGCGGCCACATCCGGAATGAGGCTGGCCAGCCTCTCCCGCAGGGCCACCGGGGCCGTCTTATGGTTAACGCCCAGGAGGAGGAGGTTCATGGCTGCTTCAGAAAACTGGCGAAACTGTGGTAGCCGGTAAGCCACAGGTTGGCGCCCACGAAGGTTATTATCAGGACCGTGAAGCCGCAGATGGCCAGGAGCGCCGCCCGGCGGCCCCGCCAGCCCACGACCAGGCGCTCATGCAGCAGCACCGCATAGATCAGCCAGGCCAGAAGAGTGAGGACCTCTTTGGGATCCCAGCTCCAAAACCGACCCAGGGTGTGCTGGGCATAGAGGGAGCCAGTGATGATGCCGCCGGTGAGCAAGGGGAACCCGATGGTGAGACACCAGTAATTGAGGGCATCCAGTTGCTCCAGGGAAGGTAAGCGGCGGTAAAAAAACCCGAATTTTTTCGCCTTAAGCTGGCGCTCTTGAATCAGATAGAAGATGCCGCCCAGGAAGGCCAGGGCCAGGGCGGCATTGCCCAGTAAAGCCAGGACGACGTGGAGCCCCAGCCAAAAGCCCTGCAACAAAGGAGATATGGCCCCTTTCCCCGGTGGCAGGATCAGGGCGCCGCAAATCATCAACGCCGCCAGGGGCGCCACCAGGGCCCCCAGGACCTTGATGGGGAAACGCCAATTGAGAAAGAGGAAAGCCGCCACCAGGGCCCAATCAAACACCAGCAGGGCATTGCCGAAAGTGGCCACCGGGAGGTAGCCCAAGCTCCAGGTGCGGAACATCAGCTCCAGGGTGTGGCAGGCCAGGCCCATTCCCATGACCCAGGCCCCGTAAAGGCAATAACTTTCCCGCTGGGCCAGGAAAAACCCCAACCACAGGGCGGTAGCCCCAAAGTAAGCCACCAGAGCCAGGTACAGAAAAACCTCAGTCATAAGCCTCTGCCGGGGAAAAGTCAGCCACCCCGGTTAAAGATTACCAGATTATCGCGAATAGTGCTCCACCCTTGGGAAATTTCCCCCAGCAAGAGGGCAAAGGAGTCCTTCAAGTCAGAGGAGTCCCAGGTGCACACCGTCAAAATGTTGGAGAAATCATCGGTCCACAGCCTTTCCTCAGGCGACCCGGGCAACGGCCGCCACTGCGGCAGCCTCAGTCTCCCCAGGTCCTTGACGTCCCGGGCCATAATCACCCACAGCGAGGCGCACTTATATTCGTCTTTTTCTTCGTCGCTCAGCCTTCGCTCCGCCTGCATCAGGCAGGAAACGCCGGCCTCCCGGGCCAGGTTGCCCAGCACGGGCCTCAGGTCTAAGAAGCGGTTGGTGATATGGAAAGCCAAAAGTCCGCCTTCCTTCAGCTTGGCCAGATAAAGGCTCAGGGCTTCCCGGGTGAGGAGGTGGACGGGAATGGCATCCGAGCTGAAGGCGTCCAGGATGAGCAAATCATAGGAGAGATCGGGGGCGTTCTTCAGGGAGAGACGCGCGTCTCCCAGAACCACCTCCACCTGGGCCGGGCAATCTTGCAAATAAGTGAAATAGCGCGGATCCCGGGCGATCCTTTCCACCGCCGGGTCGATTTCGTAAAAGGTGAAATGCTGTCCCGGCCTGCCATATGCGGCTATGGTCCCCGTGCCCAGGCCGATGACGGCGATTTGCTTAAGGTCCGGTTTCTCAGAAATTGCGGCAAACAACTGGCCCAGGGGCCCCTGGCGGTGATAATAAGTCAGCGGTTCCTGGCGGGAAGCCGCGTCCTGGCTCTGGCCGCCGTGGAGAGTGGTGCCGTGGGTGAGCAGATGGTAAGCCCCATCCAAAGTTTGTTTGACCTGGAGGACCCCGAAGAAGTTACGCTCCTGGTGCAGGACCTGACCCGGCTCCGGGGAGAACCACACCCCCGCCAGCATGACGGCCCCCACCCCCAGGGCAAAGCGCACCGGCCTCTGGCGGAAACTGAGACAGAGCGCCGCGGCGAGGCAGGAGAGGATAAACCACGGCCATTGGGAGTCGCTATCAGGTAAAACTTTGATCAGTCCTCCCAGTAGCCCGAGAAGCACTAAGGGCAGGACGAAATCGAGAGCCAGGCAATATGGTTTCTCGGCGCCTGGGGTCAGGCGCGGCCGCAGCAGGCAAGCCACCACGATGATTAAGGGATATTCAATCACCGACCTGAAGGCCAGCGGCGCCACCAGGGCATTGAACAAGCCGCCCAGGACTCCGCCCACCGACATCCAGAGGTAGAACTCGGTGAGATGGGCTGCCCCGGGGCGGTACTTCATCAATTCCCCATGGCAGACCATGGCCAGCAAGAAGAAGGTCAGCAGGTGCAAGGGAAAGAACTGCCAGGGCTCCGTTACCTTCAGGAAAAACATGATGGCAATGACTATTACCAGATAGGGCTCCAGCAGCACCATCAGGTGATGGGGGAGAAGAGGCTGGCGGGCGAAAACCAGGACAAAGGTGAGCAGGTAAATGGCCAGGGGGATCACCCAAAGCAAAGGTACCGCGGCGATGTCGGTGCTGAGGTAGCTGGTCACCCCCAACAGCAGGCTGGAGGGAGCGAACGCCAGCAGCACCCACCAGAGGCGCTGGCCCAGGGTTATGGAGCCGAAATTATTGGGAGAGGACGAAGCCCCGGGGGAAGCGCCAGGGTTTGCCGGGCTCGATTCCAGCGCCAGGGTGGCCGGCGTACGCCACAACATCACCGCGCAGATGAAAATCAGTCCCATCAACGCCAGGTAGCCTCCGGCCCAGGCTAAGGCCTGATCCTTGAGGCGCAAATACGGCTCCACCAGCACCGGATACCCCAGCAAGGCCATCAGGCTCCCCAGGTTGGAAGCCCCGTAGAGAAAATAGGGGTCAGGGGCCGCGGGTTGGCCAGTGTGGGCAAACCACTTTTGCAGCATGGGCGCGGTGGTGGAGATCACAAAAAAGGGGAGCCCCACCGACACCAAAAGGACCAGGAACAGCCAGGCGATGGGGCTGCCCGTAGCCGGGGGCGTCCACCCATGGGCTAGGCCTATGGGCAGCGTAAAGATAATCAAGAAAAGTAAGGCCAGATGAAAACCCGCCTGGCGGCGGGCTCCCAGCCAGCGGGTGGCGGTATGGGCGTAGACATAACCGGCCAGCAGGGCTGCCTGGTAAAACACCAGGCAGGTATTCCACACCGCCGGCGATCCCCCCAATAGCGGCAGGACCATTTTGGTGAACATGGGCTGGACCAAAAAGAGCAGGAAGGCGCTGACAAACATGGCCAGGGAAAAAATTGCTAACAAGGCCGCCCCCCTCCCCTAAAACCCAAGACCGGCGGACCGCGGGAAGGCATCACTCGCCCGCCCCTAATGTTTAAGAAGGCCCGAGAGCCCAGGATTTTTGCCCTCTCCCTTAAATCAACCTTTCCCCGGGCCTTCTTGAAAGGCCTGCTCCACCAACTCCGCCAGGGCTGCGGGGTTCAAAAAAGGCCCTAAAATTTCCTGAATCAGGCGCTTGACCTGCTCCCGGTCCCTTTGGGCCAGGGCCTCCCGCAAGGGGCTGGCCACCAGTCGCTTGAAATAGGGCGGCATTTTCCGGGTGACCCCGGCGTTCCCTAAGAATCCGGAGGCGCGCCTCCCGCAGCAAAGACAGGTAAGGGCCGTATTCAGGGCCCAATTGGTTCTCCAACTCCATTCTCAGTTGACGGGCCAGGGCCGGAGAGGCGCCGCCAGTGCTGATAGCCAGGGTAAGGTCCCCCCGGCGCACCTGGGCCGGCACAATAAAGGTGCAGAGTTCCGGGGCATCAGCGATATTGACCCAGAGGTTCCGGGCCTTAGCCGCGGCGCTGAGTCGCGAGTTGACCTCCGGGTCATCCGTGGCCCCGAACACCAGGACCATCCCGTCAAGATGCTCAGGAGAAAAATCTTCTTTAAGGTAATGGATCTCTCCCTGGGCCGCCAATTGCGCCAGGGTGGGGGTGAGACTGGGGCTAACCACCGTCACCCGGGCCCCCGCGGCCTTCAGATCCAGGACCTTGCGTTCCCCCACGGCCCCTCCGCCCACCACCAGGCAGGGTTTATCCGTAATTATGGCAAAAATCGGGTAAGTCTTCACGGGAGTCGAGGAAAACGATTTCTTTAGTGGTAAAGCCGGGGGCAAGGGAGCCGCTTCTGCCCCTTCCCGCCGCACCGTCTCCAATTTATCAGGGGCCCAAGCGGGATGCAAGGGGAAGCAGCAGGGGGGGACAAATTCGGCCCCAGGCCTTTGGCATTGACAGGAGCCCAAAATCCTGGCTAGATGCAAAGTTAAGGGAGCGGCAGCCCGGCCGTGTACCCGGACTAGGACCCAGATGCATGAATTTCCTTCGTCTGCTGGCGATATTGACCATCCTTAAGGCCGTAGCCTTATTGGGGCCGATGGCCCCGCCGAGTTGGGGAGGACCGGAACCCATGAGCCTCAGCGCGGATGAGAAAAAGCTACTTCTTAAGTTGGCCCGATCAAGTATCCGGGCGCATCTCCAGGATAAATCGCTCCCTCCCCTGAAAGATGCCCCGCCGGTTTTGGGCGAGCCTAGAGGAGTATTTGTCTCTTTGCATCGCCACGGCCAACTCCGGGGATGTATCGGCTATTTGGAGGCCGTGATGCCTCTGGGGCAAGCAGTGCAGGAAATGGCCGCGGCGGCCGCTTTTCGCGATCCCCGCTTCTCACCCTTGAGGGAAGAGGAGTTGGCCGACCTGGATGTCGAGATTTCCATATTGACTCCCATGCAGCGCATCAGCAAAGTCGAGGAAATCGAGGTGGGCAAGCACGGCCTTTATATCGAGAGGGGCTATTATCGAGGCCTGCTTTTGCCCCAGGTGGCCACCCAGTACAAGTGGAATCGACAGACCTTCCTGGAGCAGACCTGCTGCAAAGCCGGCTTGCCCCCGGATGCCTGGAAAGATACGGCCACCCGCATCTATACCTTTACCGCGGAGATCATTTCGGAACATCCCGAATAAAGCAGGAGTCAAAACCCTATGACCCCAAATTCTGAGCGGCCACCGGACCGCCTGCCCGCGCCTCAGCATTCTGAAACCCCGGGCGCCACCGAAAGCTTGCTAAAGCGCATCCTGCGCCAGCGTTTCTACCTGGTGACCCTGGTGGTCCTGCTCTTTTTTGCCATTCTGTTCAGTTGGGAATTCTTATGGAAGGTCAGGGCCGCCCCGGAGTCACACCCCGCGGTCGTGACCGCTCCCCATGGAGAAGAGGCACCTGCTCCTCCGGCCAGTCCCAAAGCCCATGAGCCGGAGGCGGCCCAGCATGCTGCGCCTGCCAAGGAGGCCCCCAGCCCTGCCCCTCTGGCTCCCGGGGCGCCGCCCCGGGAGATGGTCAAAGGTGAGGCCTTTACCCGGGCCTTAATCAAGATTATAGACGACCAGGTGAACCAGACCTGGTTCGGCTGGCGACCCAATTCCATTCCTTTCGGGAAACTTGGCCTGACCGACAACGTCAATAATATGCAGTTGGGTGTCCTGGAGGTGGCCCGCCGCACCGTGGTGGTGCTGAACGAAAACCTGACCCGGTTTGCCACCACCGAGGCTTACAACCCTCAGGTCAATGAGGCCATGAATTTCTTCATGGTGAGCCCGGACAAGTACTGGTTCCCCTCGGCCTCGGGCAAGTATCGGGAGGCCATGCAAGACCTGAACCAGTATATCGGAGATTTAAAGCGGGGGCGCAGCCGGTTCTACAGTCGGGTGGACAACCTCATTGCCCTGCTCGCCAACTACAAAGACCTCCTGGGCAGCAGCTTCCATAACCTGATCAAAGATGCGGAGGCCGACGGCCGGCCAGTGTCCTGGTGGGTGGCGGATGATTACTTTTACTTTGCCAAAGGCTTGGCTTTGGGCATGTCCCAGATGCTGGAAGGGGTCAAAGAGGACTTTCACCAGGAACTGCAGAAAAAGAACTCTCATAAGCTCTTGGAGGATGCCATCCACGCCCTGCATGCCGCTTCGCACCTGTCCCCCTGGTTGGTGACCAATGGGGCCAAAGACGGCTTGATCGCCAATCACCGGGCGAATATGGGCACCTATATCGGCGAGGCCGAACACGTGATCTCCACCCTGCATATGGCGTTGGCCACCAATTAATTACGGGGCGGGAGGCCGGCGGTCCCCGGCCCCTTGGCGGCCAGTTCCTTGGGGGCGGGAATTTCATTGAAATTCCCGCCTCTTTGTTTTAAGGTGGGCTAAATCCCCCCAGGAGGAGGAAGATGCGGGTCAGTCAGATCATGAGCAAAACCGTCGTCACCATTTCCCCCGATAAGCGAGTGAGTCAGGCCCTGAGACTGATGCAAAAGCACAGCATCCGGCACCTGCCGGTCGTCCAGGATGATCGCCTGGTGGGCTGGATTACTTCCCGGGACTTGCGGGAAGTGCTCCTGGCTTCCATGCTGGAGAAGATTACAGTGGGGGATGTGATGGTGCAGGCCCCCATCACCGTAACCCCGGACACCGGGGTGGAAGAGGCAGCCCGGCTGGTTCATGAGCACAAGATCGGGGGCATGCCGGTGGTGGAAGGCGAACGGCTGGTGGGGGTGATCACTACCATAGACCTGATCTCGGCCTTTCTGTCGATGCTGAACCTGCTGCGCACCAGCTCCCGGCTGGATCTCCTCCTGGAGGAGAAGCCGGAGGCCCTGGAAAAGGTCACCCAGCTTATCCATGAGGCCGGGGGAAAGATCATCAACGTGTCCCTGGGGCCCAGCCAGGGCCGCAAACGCTCTTATTACTTTCGCCTAAGCAAATGCGATCTCCCCGCCATTATTGATTCTTTAAAACAACACGGCCACCAGGTCCTGGATTTTATTCCCTGAAATTCTGGCGTAAAAATAAAGGGCGACCCGCGGGGTCGCCCGAAAACTGTGGCCCAGTCTCCCTCCTAGGTCATCAAGCCTTCCGGCCCGCACACCTGGTTTTTGCCCGCCTGCTTGGCCCGGTAGTGGGCCTCATCGGCCGCCTTCACCAGGTCTTCCCCCTCCATTCCCGGCTCCAGCCCCACCACGCCAATGCTGATGGTGATCTTAAAGTCTGGCTCGACGGAGTTTTCCTGGGCTTGAGCCAGCCGGCGCCGCAGCCTTTCCGCCAAGACCATGGCCTGCGGCGGAGTAGTTTGGGTTAAGAGCAAGGCGAATTCATCGCCGCCATAGCGGCATAACAAGTCAGCCTGGCGGACATTATTTTTTAAAAATGCGCCCACCCATCGCATTATCCTGTCACCCTGGGTGTGGCCATGAGTATCATTGATCATCTTAAAATCATCGATATCCAGGAAAAGCAGAGATAGGGGAGTCTTATAACGGCGAGACTTCTCCACCTCATAGCGCAGCACTTCTATGAAATAGCGGTAATTGTAAAGGCCGGTCAAGGCGTCCCGGATGGCCAGGCTCTTCACCTTCTCGAAAAGCACCAGATTTTTCAGGGCGGCCTCTCCCTGAAGACTAAAGATCCGGAAGAGCTCGGCCTCCTCCTGGGAGAAAGGCTCATCCCGCCCGGCGGCCACCAGGGCCAGAACCTCTCCCACCCGGACTCTCTCCCGGAGCACCGCCGGGAGCGGCAAAGCCTGGGAGGCCTGGTTGCCTGCACCCTGGGGCACACCTTTCTGTTCGAGGAGGAGTCGCTCTTTAAGCCAGTCTTTAAAATTCTGGAAGATAGGCTCAGCCAACTCTGGCTGGCGACGATAAACCTCCAGGGGAGGTTCTTCAAAGCCCAGGGCTTCCACGCCCAGGACCTTAAGGGGGAGGCTCTCCCAGATGAGGCCGGAGAGCCCGTGGAATAGTTGGTCCCAGGTCAGGGGACCCGCCAGGGCCTCGCCGATGCGCCTGACCTGGGCGAGTTCCGCGGCCCGCCGCCTTTCCAGCTCTTCCTGGGTCTGGCGTAAATGGTTCAAAAGCTCCCGATTATTCTGGGCCAAACGGCGCCGTTCCAGGGCCCGGGTTATCACTAACTGAAGCTCCGGCATGCGGAGACTCGATTTCACCAGGTAGTCATAGGCCCCCAGTCGCAGGGCCTGAACCGCGCTGTCCATGCCGCCATGCCCGGTGAAAAGTATGACTTCGGTGTCGGGACAATGGCCTTTTAGATAAGAGAGAATATCCAACCCCGAGGGGCCAGGTAGCCTCAAATCCAGTAAGGCCAGGTGGAAATCTCCGGTCCTGATCGCCGCTAGGGCTTGATGGCCATCAGCAGCCGCCGATACCGCGTAGCCCTGGCCCTCCAGGAACTCGGTGATCAACCCCAGCATCTGGGGATCATCATCCGCCAACAGAATCTTTTCACCAGGCATCAGTGCCACCCTCCTGAGGAGATTAAGGTGTCCCGGCGAAATCTTTGATCATCCGGCTTGGGAAAATCCAGGTTGTAGTGCAATCCTCGGCTTTCTTTGCGCCATAAGGCCATGCGGATAATGAGATCGGACACCGTGGCGATATTGCGCAACTCCAACAAGTCGCTGGTGATCAAAAAGTTCCAGTAATACTCCTGAATCTCTTGGAGTATCAAGTCGATCCGACGCTTGGCCCTGAGCAACCGGCGGTCCGTGCGCACAATGCCCACATAATTCCACATGAACCGTCTAATTTCATCCCAGTTGTGAGACACGACTACGGCTTCCTCGCTATCCGTGGCCCCATAGGGATTCCACTCCGGGACCGCGGCCGTATCCCTGATTTTCAAGTGGGGCAAGGTCTCCGCGGCGGCCAGGGCCGCCTGGTGGGAAAAGGCCAGAGCTTCCAGGAGGGAGTTGCTGGCCAGGCGGTTGGCGCCATGGAGGCCGGTCATGGAGACTTCTCCCACGGCATAGAGGTTGACAATGCGGGTGCGGCCCCAGGCATCGGTCACCACTCCCCCGCACAGGTAATGGGCGGCAGGCACCACAGGTATGGGCTCCCGGGTCATATCAAAGCCAAACTCCAGGCATTGCTGGTAGATGTTGGGAAAGCGGCTCTGGACGAAATCCCCAGGCTTGTGGGTGATGTCTAGATAGACGCAGTCTTGGCCGCTCTTCTTTAACTCCAGGTCGATGGCCTGGGCCACAATATCCCGGGGGGCCAGGTCTTTTAAGGGATGGTATTTCTCCATAAAGGCTCGGCCCTGGTGGTCCCGGAGGATAGCCCCCTCTCCCCGCAGGACCTCGGAGATGAGAAAGTTCTTGGCTACCGGATGATAGAGGCAGGTGGGGTGAAACTGGACTAATTCCATGTTGCCGATCCAGGCCCCGGCTCGATAGGCCATGGCCACCCCATCGCCGGTGGCCACGTCCGGATTGCTGGTATAGAGATAGACCTTGCCGGCCCCGCCGGTGGCCAGGAGGGTAATGGACGCCAGGAAGCTGTCCACCTGGCCCGTCTGTGTATTCAGGACATAGGCCCCCAGGCAGGATTCCTCGGCATCAGTCACCACCGCCCCCCGCCGCACCAGTTTCTGCCGGGTGATCAGGTCTACGCCCATATGGTTTTCGAAAACCACGATATTGGGGTGGGCCAGGGCCTTCTCCGCCAGGATGCGTTCCACCTCCTCGCCGGTCATGTCCTGGGCATGAATGATGCGCCGCCGGGAATGGCCCCCCTCCCGGGCCAGATCGAAGTCATTGTTTGCGCTCATGTCAAAATGGGCCCCCAGGGCCACCAACTCTTTAATCCGTTCTGGGCCCTGGCGCACCACCATTTCCACAATCTCCGGATGACACAGGCCTTCCCCCACGGTGAGGGTATCCTGGATGTGGTATTCAAAGCGATCGTCAGCCCCCAGCACCGCCGCGATACCTCCCTGGGCCTTGCTGGTGGAAGTTTCCATGATGCCCCGTTTGGTAATCAGGTTCACGGTGGCGAAATCCGCCACCTTCAGGGCATAGCTCAACCCTGCCAGGCCTGAACCTATAACCAATATATCGGCAATTTGCTCCAAAATCTTTTCCTTGGCGCTACTGGGGGAAGGGAGCCTGGGCCGAGGGCGCCTCGCTTCCCCGGCCATTATCACGGGTTGGCTGCGTGACCGGGGGTTAGGCCAGGCAGTTTATCTGCCCATTCTCCCCCTTATTACCTATTCTACCCGAAAGTCCAGCAATTTAGCCAGATTTTTTCCCAAAATCAGCGCCTTCCAATCTTCAGGCAATCTGGCCTCCTCCATTTCAGCCAGATAGCGGCTGGGGGCAATCAAGGGATAGTCGCTCCCGAAGAGAATCTTCTCCGGCCCCACCATCTCTGCCGCCAGGCGGTAGATCTCCGGCCGGTAAAGGTAGGGGGAGGCGGCGGTATCGAAATAAACATTCCTGAAAGTCTCGGGCACTTCTTTTTTTAGCAGCCCATAGAAGGGCAGGCCCCCGCCCCAATGGCCCAGAATCCAGGTAACTTCAGGAAAGGTTTGGATGGCTTTGTAGATTTCCGGTAGAGAGATAGAGGTTTTCCCCGGATAAGCAGGTCCCAGGGGGTCATTGGTATGGAGGAGCAAGGGTACTCGGAAGTGTTGGCAAAGTTCGGCAAATGGGGCCAGAATCGCGGTCAGGTCTGCCCCCAGGTCCTCCAGATACCAGGCAAGTTCTCCCACCCCCCGGCAGCCCGCGGCCAGGCACTGTTCCACCTCTCTCACGGCCCCAGGCCCTAATGGGTGCACCGTACAGAAACCCAAAAGATACCGGGGCCAGCGGCGCATGGCCTCCAGGATCACTTCATTATGCCGACGCCAGAGGCGTTCCTGCCGCCAGGGGAATCCGCAAATGACCGCCCCCGCCAGTCCCTCCGCCTCCAGGGTCTCCACCAGCTCCTTAGGCCCCGCCATGCGGCCCTGGGGAGAATCGTAGAGCAGGCGAAAGGCGGGCTCCTCGGCGAAAAAATCCTCCCGCCGTTGGCAGACTTCCTCGGGAAAGATATGGGTATGGGCATCCAGGATCATAAGATCTCCCGGTGAGGATCGCCTCGGAGAGGCCCTTTTCTCTTGGTCTATCCCCCTTTTTCATATAAAATTAAGGTAATGTCAATACTGCTGAGAATCCTGGGACTTTTTCTGCTGAGCGGGGTCCTGGGCCTAAATTCTTCCGCCTGGGGGGCAGGGCCTTTTACCTACCGTTCCCCCCAAGGCCCCGGGGTGGACCCGGAGGCCGTCACAGTGGTGGGCCAACCCCAGACCCACCAGATTACCCGCTATGAAAACCTGTACCAAATCTCCCGCCAGTATGACCTGGGGTTTTGGGAACTGGCCTGCTATCATCGGGTCCTGGACCACTTCTACCTGCCCTGGGACACGGATCTAACTATTCCCACTCAGTGGATCCTGCCGGAGAAACCCAACCCTCCCCCCGGTTATCTTATCAATGTGGCGGAGTTGCGGGGCTATCGGTTTTTTCCGGAGAAAAACGAGGTCTATACCTTTCCCATAGGCATTGGGGTGCTGGATTACAAGACGCCCATAGGCCAAAAATTTCGAGTCCGGATGAAGGCTGAAAATCCCGGCTGGCAAATCCCTAAAAGCCTGCAGTGGAAATATGAAAGGGCCTACATGCCCCCGGGAGAGGAAAATCCCCTGGGCACTCACTGGCTGGGCCTGTCTCACTACGGTCTCCACGGCACCCACGCCCCCATGGGGGTGGGCCGCCTGGTGAGCCACGGCTGCATCCGCCACTACCCCGAGGACATCAAGGAACTCTTCAACCTGACCCCCATGGGCACCCCGGTGGAGATCATCTATGAGCCGGTGAAGTTCGGGTTTCTTAATGGCCGCATCTTTGCCGAAGTGCACGAAGATATTTACCGGAAGATTCCAGATCTGTTGCGGTATGCCATAAAACGTGCGGCGGACCGGGGGCTCAGCGGTGAGATCAATTGGACCCGCTTCCTCCAGGCCGTAGAAGAAAGGACCGGGGCGCCGGTGGATATTTCCCGGTAATCCCTGGGAATGCCATGGTTCATGCCTTTAATAAAGACCAGGATACCCTGGCCAGTTTATTGAAAATTATCGAAGAGCTGGGTCATTTCAAAGACCTGGATGCCCTCTTGGATAAAGTTTTGCTGGAGGCCAGGAGACTTATTAATGCGGACGCAGGCTCCATATTTTTGGTTGAGGGCCAGGTATTGAAATTCAGCTATATCCACAACGATAGCCTGTTCAATTTCCCTTCTAATAAATATCTCTACACTCAGCGAAGTATTGGAAATTAACAGCAAATCCATAGCAGGATATGTAGCCTCCACGGGCGAATCGGTCATCATCGACGATGCCTACCAGATCCCGGCACACCTGCCTTTTACGTTTAATCGGTCTTTCGATGACGCCTCAGCCTACCGGACCAAATCAATTTTGGCCGTCCCTTTGAAAACGAGCCGGGATAAGATCGTCGGCGTCTTACAGATTATCAATGCCATGGACCACAACAGAGAAGTAATCCCTTTTGAAGAAAGAGATAAACTGATTTTAGGCTACTTTGCCAACAACGCGGCGGTCGCCATTGAACGCGCCTTAATGACCCGGGAGGTTATTTTAAGAATGGTAAAGATGTGTGAACTGAGGGATCCTCACGAAACCGGACCACATGCCAATAGAGTTGCCTCGTATTCGGCAGAGATATATCAGAAATGGGCCATGAATAAAGGCCTCCCCAGCAATGAGATAAAGAAAACCAAAGATTTGCTCAGAATTGCCGCCATGTTACACGATTTGGGTAAAGTCGCCATCTCCGATGTAATTCTTAAAAAACCGGGAAAATTAGATGGCGAGGAATTTGTCGTTATGCAATACCATACGATTTACGGGGCGCGCTTTTTTGAAAATCCCACTTCAGATTTAGATCTCATCTCGTCCGAAATTGCCCTGAATCATCATGAAAGATGGGACGGCAAGGGCTACCCTGGCAAAATTGATAATATCTTTGCTGAGGAGGTCCGGATGGGAGCCGGAAAAGAAGGCGAGGGAATCCCTATCTATGGCCGCATCGTGGCCCTGGCCGACGTCTACGATGCCTTGATTTCCAAGAGAGTCTATAAAGATCCGTATCCCGAAGAGTCCGTCTTGGCATACATCCGAGAACAGGCCGGGAAGCAGTTCGATCCCGAGGTGGTGGAGGCTTTCCTGGCCATATATGATGTTATCGTGGCCATCAGGGAAAAGTATTCAGAAGCATCGCCCCTCGCCTAGGCAGACTGGCGTCTTCAGGGATAGTTGACGCCTGGCGCGTTGGTCGCGCCTGAGAATCCTGCCATAATTCCGAGGCAGCTTACCGGTCCTTCGCCAGTCTTTCTACCTTAGAGTCTTGACCATGCTCTTTTGAGGTATACTCCTTAACGTCATGGCCTGGGATTGCCTCCTCCATAACGCCCTGGTGCTCACCCTGGAACCTGGGGCCGCGCCCCTGGAAAGAGGCTTTGTGGCAGTTAAGGGCAGCAAGATTGCCGCAGTGGGTCAGGCGAGCGACCTCGGGAAGTGGCCACCCGCCCGGGAATGTCTGGACCTCCAGGGAGACCTGGTGCTCCCCGGGTTGGTCAATACCCATACCCATGCCCCCATGGTCTGGTTCCGGGGGCTGGCCGATGATCTACCTTTGAAAGAGTGGCTGGCGGACTTCATCTTCCCCGCCGAGGCCGGCTGGCTCGACCCGGATAAGGTCTATTGGGGCACCCTCCTGGCCGCGGCGGAGATGATCCAGGGGGGTATCACCACCGTCGCGGACGGCTATTTTTATGAAACCGAGGTGCGCCGGGCCCTGGCCCAGGCAGGTCTAAGGGCGGTGGTGGCCCAGGGGGTGGTGGACTTCCCGGCCCCCGGAGTTCCCGATCCCCGGGACAACCTCAGGGTGGCGGCCGATTTTCTCGCCACCGGGGCGGATTTTCACCCAGAGCGCCTCATCTCCTCGGTCTTTTGCCACTCCCCTTATACCTGTGGGCCGGAAACTTTGAGGCAGGCCAAGGAGTTGACCCGGGCCCGGGGGGTGCCCTTTTTCCTGCACCTGTGCGAAACCCGGGATGAAGTTGGGGAAATTCAGCAAAAAACCGGCTTATCCCCCGTAGTTTACCTGGACCGCCTGGGAGTGCTGGATGAGGCGACGGTGGCCGTTCACGCAGTGTGGCTTAAGCCGGAGGAACAGGAGCTCCTGGCCCGGCGACAAGTCAAGGTCAGTCATTGTCCCGAGAGCAATCTGAAGCTGGCCGCGGGCGTGGCCCCCATCCCGGAACTTTTATCCCAGGGAGTAGTGGTGGGTCTGGGCACGGATGGAGCCGCGTCCAACAACAACCTGGATCTTTGGGGCGAGATGAGCCTGGCGGCCAGGCTCCACAAGGTTTGGCATGGCGACCCCACCTTACTTGCCGCCCCCCAGGTGGTGGCCCTGGCCACGCGGGAAGGGGCCCGGGTCCTAGGCCTCGAGGACCGTACCGGCTCCCTTACCCCGGGAAAAGAGGCGGACCTGATGGTGCTGGCCCTGGCCCAGCCCCACCTCACCCCCCGGTACGATCCTTATTCCCATCTGGTTTACGCCGCCCAAGCCGGGGATGTAAAGCACGTAATGGTGGGGGGCCGCTGGCTCATGTATGCGCGGCAACTTAAGACCCTTAACTGGCCCGAAATTGCCCAGCGCCTCCGGGAGGGCAGCCGGGACCTGACTGCGTTCTGTCAAAAACTCCCCCGCCGCCCTTGACCCCCAGCTTAATCCCCGCGAGAATAAAAAGTGATGTGGGGGGAGGGCCAGGGAGTTGAACTCCCTGCCCTCCCCCCCCTCCCCACCCGCTTAAGTAAGGAGGCGGGGCCAATGGCCCCGCCTCCTTCAAACATGGGGCTGGGGGAGGGGCAAGGGCCTCGGCCCTAGCCCCCTCCCACAAACTAGGATCTTTCCATGCCCAGAACTCGGAATTCTTCACTGCCAATCTGCAGTCCCTGGTGACCACGCCGGAAGTATTGCGCCTGATCAACGACATTACCGCCTGCACCGTGGAGTGGGAAGACCAGCCGGATACCACCGGCCTAGAAACCTCTCGAGGCCTGGAGCTTTTCTCTTGCTCCACCATGCCTATCCTGCGCCGCCTCTTAGAGGTCCAGGGATTCATCTATCCCAACCTGGCGCAGGATAAGGAAAGCTTGTCCCACCTGATCCGCCTCGAGGTGGGGGGCAGGCCTTTGTATTTACGGCTCAGTACCCCCCAAACCGCTTTTTTGCTTTCTCCTTTTCACTGTCGCTTTCTCAGCATGCTTTTCGGGCGCCTGGTACTGCACCACCTGTCTCTCACTTCCGAAGGCCAGGAAAGCCTCTTCCCTTTTACTCCGTATTCCCTGGAGGAGCAGGTGGTGGCGGGCTACCTGCAGAGCCTCTATTGGGCCCCCTGCGCCACCATCAAGCTGGATGCCCAGGATAATCCTTACATCGGCTCCATGCTGCACAGTGAAAAAGATTTGCGGAGCTGCGCCATGCCCGGCAGTCGTCGGGAAGAAGGGGTGATCCGGTCCTATCGCTTGTTCAAGCGCCTCCTTTATTACTCCGTGGAAGGCGAACGGCTCTATACGGGCTTTGCCATCCTGTCCGTCTCCCGGCCCCTGGAGTATTACCAAAAACAGCTGCCTTCCCTTCTCCTGTTCCATGAAGCCCATCACACCTCCCTGGAGGAAGGCCTGCAAGCCCTCCGCCAATTCCTCCTCAATGCTGACGGCCGCACCACCTTCCTGGCCATGTATGGAGGCAAGATTATCGGGCTGTTGGAGCTTAACCGGGGCACCCAGCGCCAGCTGGCCACCGTAAAAGCTTGGCGCTCTATCCTGCCTCTGGCCACCATTTCTTATCGCGGCCGCATCAGTTTCTCGATTTTCTTGAGGGGCCGAAAAAATCCGCAAATCTCCCTCTCGGTTCTGGAATACCGTCATGGCCACCTGCATATCCCGCTCTTTCAAGACATTTTCTGGCAGGAACTGGAAAGACATCTGAAGGAAGTGTGCCCGGGGATCCATCTTCCTGAGGCCCTGTTCCGCCTCAAGTCATTGCTGGATATGCTGCGGCGCAGTGGGCACGGGGGCATATTCCTCCTGGGCCTGACCGACTCCCAGCTGGAGGCCGCCGATGTTCCCCTGGAAAACCAGGTGCTCCTGGCTCAGCCGGTGCCTTTGCACGAGCGCTGGCTGCACCACCTGCTGGGCCTGGCCAAATCCGACGGGGCCCTGATCTTCAACGACCGCCTGGAGGCCTGCCAGTTCCAGGCCCGCCTCAAGCCCACGAACGTAGCCCTGCCCTCCGACCGGGATGACCTGGGCAGCGGCATGCGCCACCAGGCCACCCGGGAGTTCTCCGCTTATTGCCCCAACGTGCTGGGGATCTGCATCTCCCAGGACGCCCACATCTCCCTCTACCGCCACGGCAAACTCGTGAGCCGGCTTTATTGAGGGGTGAGAGCTTTTGTGGGGGGAGGGCCAGGGAGCTGAGCTCCCTGCCCTCCCCCCACCCCCCCTCCCAACCCGCTAAGGGTGGCCGGTGAAGGCGGGCCATTGACCCGCCTTCACCGGCCAATCACTTAATCATAAGGGGTTGGGGGATGGGGTTTGGGGAAGGGGGCAAGGGGCCCACCGGCCCCTGGCCCCCTTCCCCAAAATTTCTCATCCACTCCTCCAATTCCTTCAGGGCCCGGGCTGCGTATGCGGCGCCGCGGGCCTTTTTAGGAATGTGGGTGGGAAAGGGAGGAAAGAGGCCGAAATTGACGTTCATGGGCTGAAAGTCTTTGGTAGCCGTGTTGGTGAGATGGTAGATAAGCGCGCCCAGCGCCGTGGCCCGGGGCGGAGTGAGCAAGGGCTGGCCCCGGGCCAGGCGGGCCGCGTTGATTCCCGCCAGGAGCCCCATGGCCGCGGATTCCACGTAGCCTTCCACCCCGGAGATCTGCCCGGCCAGAAAAAGTTGCGGGTGCTCCAAGAAATTGAGGCAGGGAGAAAGCAAGCCGGGGGAGCGGATGAAGGTATTGCGGTGAATGGACCCCAGGCGGTGAAACTCTGCCTCCTCCAGGCCGGGAATGAGGCGGAAGACCCTTTTTTGCTCAGGATAAGTCAGTTTGGTCTGGAAGCCCACCAGGTTATAAAGGGTGCCCTCCCGGTTTTCGGCGCGGAGTTGGGCCACCGCAAAGGGCTGGCGACCGGTTCGGGGGTCTATCAGGCCTACCGGCTTCAGGGGGCCATAGGCCAGGGTGAGGTAGCCCCGGGCGGCCATCACTTCCAGGGGCAAACAGCCCTCAAAATAACGGGGTTCCTCGAAGGGCCTCAAAGGCACCTGCTCTGCGGTTGTCAAGGCCTGGTAGAAGGCGGCGTATTCTTCCTCCGTAAAAGGGCAATTGAGGTAATCTTCCCCGGCCCCGTAGCGCGAGGCCCGTAAATACCTTGGCCAGGTCGAGGGACTCGGCAGCCACGATGGGAGCAATGGCGTCGTAAAAATGGAGCTGGTCCCGCCCGGTTAGCTCCCCCAGGGCCGCGGCCAGGGGCTCGGAGGTGAGAGGGCCAGTGGCGACGATGGTAGGCCGGCCCAGATCCAGGTGGGTAACTTCCTCCCGGATAATCTCCACCTGGGGCAAATCAGAAAGGGCCTGGGTAAGGTAGGCCGCGAAGTCCTCCCGGTCCACTGCCAGGGCCTTGCCGGCCGGTACCCGGGTGGCTGCCGCCGCAGCCATGATCAGGGAGTTAAGGCGGCGCATCTCCTCCTTCAGCAGACCCACCGCGTTCTCTAGGCTTTCGGAACGCAGGGAGTTGCTGCACACCAGCTCTCCCAAGAGGGGAGAGCGGTGCGCGGGGGAGAATTTCTTAGGCTTCATTTCATAGAGACGTACCCGCACCCCCAGGCGGGCGGCCTGCCAGGCCGCTTCACTGCCGGCCAACCCCCCGCCGATGATGATGATGGCAGGATTTTTCGGGGGAAGGGCCAGGGAGCTGAGCTCCCTGCCCTCCCCCCGAGCCCCCCTCCCAACCCGCTTATGGTGGCTGGCGCAGGTGGGGCCATTGGCCCCACCTGCGCCAGCCAAACAAAAACCACAAGGGGTTGGGGAAGGGGGTTTGGGGGAGGATTGTAAGTGGGTCTGCGACCCCTGGCCCCCTCCCCCAAGGACCTGTCATTTCTTAGCCGACTCATCTGCTTTGGCTGTTTCCTGATAGTTGCAATTTTCCCGGGGGCAGAGCAATTTTTTCCCTTCTTTTTCAGCCAGCGGAATTGGCATTGGGGGCAGGGCTTCCGAAACCGGCGGTTGATTCAGGGTGAACTGGCAGGTGGGGTAACGGTCGCAGCCGTAAAAGAAGCCCCGGCGGGAGCGCCGTTTCACCAGGTGCCCGGTGCAGCCTTCCCGGGGGCAAGGGTAGATGGCTTCCGGTTCCTTGGGGACCAGATTCCCCTGGGCGTCCCGGGTGAAGTTCTGGGTGAAAGTACATTTGGGATAGCCGGAGCAACCCAGGAATTCCCCCATTCTGCCCCGGCGCACCACCAGGTCCTTATGGCACCTGGGACATTTAAGCCCGGTGGGCGGGCTCTTCCCCCTTGCCAGCCGACTTTGGTCCATCCCCGCTTCTGGGGCCGCGGCCGTCTCCGCCTCCGTTTCCGGAAGGATTATTCGGCCTTGAGAATCCCGGGTGACGTCCCGGGTAAAGCTGCACCGGGGATAGGCGGAACAGCCCAGGAACTCCCCGGTTTTGCCCCAGCGCACCAGCAACTCGGCCTGGCATTGGGGACATCTGAGCCCGGTGGGACTGCCTTTCACCCGGCGCATCCGACCCTTGGCCGCTTCCAGTTCCTGGGCAAAGGGGTGGTAAAATTCCCGCATGATCTCTTGCCAGGAAACCTCTCCTTCGGCAATGCGGTCCAGGTCGTTCTCCATGCCGGCGGTAAACTTGACGTCCATGATGTCCGGAAAGTTTTCCACCAGCAATTCGCTTACCACCAGGCCCAATTCCGTGGGCCGCAGCCCGGCCTTCTCTTTGAGCACGTAAAGGCGGTCCTGCAGGTTGCTCAAGATGGTGGCATAGGTGCTGGGCCGGCCGATGCCCTGGACCTCCAGTTCCCGGATGAGGCTGGCCTCACTGTAGCGGGGCGGCGGCCTGGTGAAGTGCTGTTGGGGATCGAAATCTTTAAGCCTCAGGACTTCCCCCACCTCCAGGGACGGCAGCTTGCCCGGTTTTTCCTCCTCTTCTTCCCGGGTCTCCTGGTAAAGCTTGGTAAAACCGGGGAATTGCAGCACCGTGGCGGTGGCCCGGAAGAGATAATCCCTCCCGGTGACCTCCACCGTAGTTAATTCATAGATGGCCGCAGCCATCTGGGAGGCTACGAAGCGCCGCCAGATCAGGTCGTAGAGGGCCAGCTCATCCTTGCTCAGGTATGCCTTCAGGTCTTGGGGCCGACGGGTCACCCCGGTGGGGCGGATGGCCTCGTGAGCCTCCTGGGCTCCCTTGGGACTTTTATACTTATGGGGAACCTTGGGGAGGAAATCGGCGCCGTAGTTGGCGTCAATATATTGGCGCACCGCGTCCAGGGCTTCGCCGGAGATTCGGGTGGAGTCGGTGCGCATGTAAGTGATGAGGCCCACCGGTCCTTCCGGCCCCAGTTCCACCCCCTCATAGAGCCGCTGGGCCAGGCGCATGGTCTTTTTCGGGGGGAAGCGGAGCCGGCGGTTGGCCTCCATCTGCAGGGTGCTGGTAATGAAGGGCGGCGCGGGATGGCGCCGCTGGGGCTTTTTTTCGACTTTGGCTACCCGGAATTCGGCATCCTCCAGGGCCTCCAGGATCTGCTCCACTTCCGCCACGCCGGCGGGCTTCAGGTCCTTCTTGCCCCGCTTGATCAGGCGGGCCGCAAAAGGCGGCGGCAGCCGGCCTTCCAGGCAGGCGTCCAGGGACCAATATTCCTGGGGCACAAAGGCCTGGATGGCCCGCTCCCGGTCGCACACCAAGCGCAGGGCCACGGACTGCACCCGGCCGGCGCTCAAGCCGGGCTTGACCTTCTCCCACAACAGGGGGCTGATCTGGTAGCCCACCAGGCGGTCCAGAATGCGCCGGGCTTGCTGAGAATCATAGCGGGGCCGGTTCAGATCCACCGGCTTAGCCAGGGCCTCCTTGATGGCCCGCTGGGTCAGCTCCATTAAGAGCACCCGGCGGTAACGGTGATTCTCCCCCAGGGCCTCGGCCAGGTGCCAGGCGATGGCCTCCCCTTCCCGGTCCGGGTCCGGCCCCAGATAGATTTCCGGGGTGTCCGCCGCCGCCTTTTTCAACTCCTGGATGACCTTGGCCTTCCCCAGGATGGTTTCATACCTGGGTTGAAAATCATGTTTCAGGTCCACCCCCAATTCATTCCGGGGCAGGTCCTTGATATGCCCTTTGGACGAGAGCACCTTGAACTCGGACCCCAGGTATTTTTGCAAGGTCCTGGCCTTGGTGGGAGATTCCACAATAAGCAAAGATTTAGTCATATTTCTTAGCAAATTCTTTATCATTTATTACTGCTAACCGCGATCCATCTAATGAAATCGTCATTGCATCGATCAAATACCTCTTTAAGGGCTTTATATACAAATGATTCTTTATTTTCTACCTGTATAACTAAAGTGTCAATAGCTCGAGTCAGCGGAATCCTTACCCAACTTGAGGCATAATTATGTGCTTCTTTAACTGATTGACTATAAGAAAACCATTGTCGGAATATATCATCATAAAATAAATCCATTCTTAGGTTAATTACAATCCAGCCTTCTAACCCTCTACATGACTTATAATGAACGATTCGCAATTGGTTATTAGAAGTTGGTTTTTTTCTCCGTTTTTCTGGAATAGTTCCATTCCATATTTCTTGGCCCCATTCGGTAAATTTATTTCCATATTCACCCTTTTCCGGCAGGCAAACAAGCATATCAATAGGCTCATTTTGCGCACTTTCATTATCTTTCATTAGCTCATCATGAATTGATTTATTCTTAAAGTAATCTCCCTCGATTATAAATACGCGTCCCCCAGTAGCCTGAAAATCCGGGTTTATTCTCCATTGGACTTTCATAGCTTCGGCAAAAAAATTTACAAAATTAGAAATATTGGACTTCATACGTAGGCATCTTGTCAGTGCTTTAATCTCGAAAGAATTTTTAAATAGATCTTTTGTCCAATCACAAGGATTATCGCTCCTTACCAATTGATCATAACCAACAGCAATTACAAATTCATTAGGTGAATGTAATTTATATAGAAGATCACGCTCTTCATCCATCCAGTCCTGCCCTTCATCAATGAAAATATAATTATAGTTCATCTCTTTTTTAAATTTGATAAAATCTTCATCTCCTAGGGCACCTATTTTTATATATTCCCATATTTCTCTAACATAATTATTGTGTTTTCCTGGATCGTAATTTTCTTTGGTAATTAATCCATTATCAATAAAAAATTTTCTAAGAAAAGAGTGAAGAGTTTGAATTTTAATAGTTCTATATGGCGTGATATCAGATAACCCCATAACATAGAACATTCTTTCTAAGTCTGCACATAAAGCAGTATTATATGTAAGGATAAGAACGCGCTTAGCTTTTTCTTCAAAAGCCTTCCAAGCCATTTGTAATAATCTCACTGTTTTCCCTGTTCCACCTTGGCCTTGTAATATAATTAATTTTTTGCCTAATAGATCTATCAAATCACTTCTAACGCTTTCTTTACATATTAGGTCCATTTTCCTCCTATCTAGTCTCGTAGGTTTGATAGCCTTAGTTAAAAAAATCTTAACTTTTAAAAACGTTTCTCTTTTACATGATTCAATTATAGTGACTCCATTCCTTACCTTTAATATGCTATCTCTATCAGATTCGATAGCCACATTAACAAAATCTTTCCATATAGGTCCGGAACCAATAATATTAAGCTGTTTCGGAGGAACTTCATTAGAAGGAAAATTCCGCAACCATATTAAATTAGTAATTCTAGGAATTATATTTAACCTACCTCTTAAATAATTCATAAGCGATATTTTTTGGTTTTCACTTTGTTCAGTAGCGTTGTACCATCCATCTCGATATCTAACCTCTATATATGTACCATTTATGCGTATATCATCCCTATCATGATCTTTAACTTCAATAACTAAACACAAATTGTTTAAATGATAGGTCTTTGCTTTAATGGTATTCGGATTGAATGTATAAGAAATGTTAGGAAATTCCCTAATAGTAATATATCAATATCTTTAGTTCTCTGCCCAAAGCATTGAAACTTAGAAAATATATGCACATCCGTGTTATCATTTTCTTCCATCCAAGGGTGATCTGAGAGTATTAGATTTTTAATTTCCAGGGCGGCTTTTGCTTCGATGGTATTGTGGTCTCCATGCAGAAGGATCATGATATTACCTCAAAAGTTTCTTAATTCGATAGACTTAAGAATTTAAAAGATTTTTCGGCATATTTTCAATAAGTTTTATTCATCTCTCCAAATTTGTACATTATCCCATAAGTAACTAAACTATTTAAAGAAATTTTGCCTTAATAATTTATGAACCCTTTAATTTACAATTTTCCCATGAAAGCGCCGGGGGTCGCCGCACAGGATCTGGGCCAGGGCCCGGGCCTCCTCCTCCGGCGTACTCAACTCCCCCCGCTCTTGGTAACCCCGGAACACCCGGTGCAGGACCTGGGCCGCACCTCCTTCAGCCTCGCGGGCCTGCTGCTGCATCCGGGTATCCACCACCCCGGGCCGGTAGATAAAGCAGGTAATCTCGGGGAGCCTCCGCGGCCAGTTGCCGGGCCAGGCTCTCTTCCGCGGCCTTGGCCGCACAGTAGGCGCCGATGCCGGGAAGGTTGGAGACCGCCGCCCCGGACCCGAAAAAGACCGCCAGGCCCCTACCCTGCTTGAGCATCTCAGGCACGGCCCATCTGATCAATTCATAGCCGGCGATCACGTGGGATTCCACCACTTCCAGAAAGTGCGCCGGGGGCAGCTCCCACAAGAAAGGCCCGGGGCGCAGGACTCCCGCCGCGTGCACAAAGCCATAAAAGTCGCCCAGGTCCAGGGCCGTGCGTACCATTGCCGCGGCGACCTCTGCCCTGGCGGCATTTCCCGCCACCGCCCGCACCTTGGCCCCCAGGGCCGCGCCGGCCTGGGCGACTTCGGCCAGGGGTGAGGCCTGCCGGGCATTCAAAATGAGATTCACCCCCAGCCGGGCCAACTCCAGGGCCAGGGCCCGGCCCATCCCCAGGGAAGCCCCGGTAATGATCAGGGTTTTGCCTTCCAGGTTATCAGCCACATAGTCTTTATTATTTGAAAAATTAGCCCCCACCCCAATCCCTCAATTTTCTAAGCACATAGCACTTCCCCGGCAGCTCGCGCACCAGGCCCTGGAGTTCCAGCAGGGTGAGGCGGCTCATGACCTGGGCCGCGGGCAGGCCCGAGGCCTGGGTGAGTTCTGCCAGTTGCATCGGCTCGGAGCCCAGGAAGGGCAAGAGGGGATCCTCCACCACCGGGCGGGCGGGGGAAACTGCGGGGGGGCCTGGAGCAGTGGCGGTGGCCGCCCCGGGCAATTCCTCCCAAATATCCTCCACCGCCTGGACCAGCTTGGCCCCTTGCTGGATGAGGCGGTGGGGGCCGACGCTGGTGGGAGAGTCGATGGGGCCGGGCACCGCGAAGACCTCCCGGCCCTGTTCCAGGGCGTAGCGCACGGTGATGTGGGCGCCGCTCTTGACCCCGGCTTCCACCACCACCACGCCCAGGCTGAGGCCGCTGATGAGGCGGTTGCGGATGGGAAAATTGCGCGCCTCCGGGGGCGTGCCCAGGGGAAATTCGCTGATCAAGGCCCCGTGGGCGGCGATTTTTTCATAGAGCGGGTGGTTTTCCGGGGGATAGATAATATCCAGGCCGCAGCCCAGGACCGCCAGGGTGCGGCCGCCGCCATCCAAAGCCCCCTGGTGCGCGGCGGTGTCAATGCCCCGGGCCAGCCCGCTCACCACCGTAATCCCCCTCTCCGCCAGGGCCCGGGCCAGATGACGGCAGGCCTTCAAGCCGTAATAGCTAGGCGTCCTGGTGCCCACCAGGGCCAGGGCCCGGTCATCAGCCGGGGCCAGGGTACCCTTCATAAACAAAAAAGGCGGAGGATAAGGGATGTGCTTAAGCCGGGCCGGGAACCGGGGATCGTCCTGGGTGAGCATCTCGGCCCCCAGGGCCGAGAGGCGGGAGAGCTGGCCTTCCACCAGGTCCCAGTCCCGAAAGGAAGAAATGGCCTGGGCCAGGGCCGGGCTGAGTCCCTTGACTGCCAGTAACTCTTCCCGGCGCGCCTCAAAGACCGCGGCGGGACTGCCCAAGGCCTGCGTCAAGCGCTGAAACAGCACCAGCCCCACGCCGGGGATGCTTTTGAGGGCCAGCCAGGGAAGTTTTTCGGTCATGGTCCTAGATTTACGGCGGGCAGAGCCCGCCCTACACCTCTGGGGCGACCCACCGGGTCGCCCCTGCTTTATGGGTTTGGGGGAGGGGCTTGGGGAGGGGGTAAGGGCCCACGGCCCTTAGCCCCCTCCCCAAAATACTTTCAACCTCGTCTCCCCCTCACATCTTCCACAAATCCGCCAGGCGGGTTTCCGCCTTTTCCACCTGGGGAACCAATTCTGCCAGTCGCTGGCGGCGGGTGTCCCGCTCTCCCTCCGCCAGGCGCATGGCCCCGGCCACGCCTTCCAAATCTGCAAACAGTGATTTCAGGGTATCTTCCAAGGCGGCCTGCCGCTGCTCCAGCCAATAGTCCACCAGGGGCAACAGATAGCGAAACTTTAAACGCTCCCCGAAATCCACCAGTTGATCTCTGGTCTCCCCTTGGAGCCAATCTTTAATGGCGGTTAAGGCCTTGGCCAAGTGCCGGAGCAGCTGGCCCCGGGGGTCTTCTTTCTGGCCCCGCCCCAGGCGGCGCTTCAGGGCCCCCCAGGCTCGCTCCAGAAAGCCAACCCCCGAACGCAACCAGACTTCGCCGCTCAGCCAGAAGCCGGGGTTCAACCGGAGGGTCAGAAGGGGCACCTCCAGGGCCGTAGGGCGAGGCTGGGGCGGCATTTCCAGGGTCGGGGGAGTGGACGGCAGCCCCAGGGCCTCGATCTCTCGATAGTAAAGAGTCAAGGCTTCTTGCAAGGACAGCAACAGGGGCGATTCCACCTGGGCCAATTCTTCCTGGAGCCAGTCTTCTTGCGCCCGGACAAATTCCACCACGGCAACATTGAGCTCCGCGGTCACATAATGGGCCAGCTCTTTGACAAGATCCTGGAACAGTTGGTACAGGACGGGGCGAAAGGCGGCAGGCGCCTCGGCAGGCACCAGCCGCTCCCAGTCGGGCTCATAGGCGCCGATGAATTTCAGCAAGGCGTTGCCCACCGGTCCGGAGTGGCGGTCCATGAGAGAGTTCACCCGGTCTTTCAGGACCTTTTTCAGGTGCAGCCCCGCCCCATCCAGGGCCTGATGCAGACTGGCCAGAGTGGCTTTCAAAGGCTGTTTTCTGGCCTCCAGGCGGAGTTCCATATCCTTGAGGGCCGCCACATCCCGGCCCAAGAGATCCAGGGTGAGTCCCCCTTGTTCCCTGAGCCCCCGGGCCACCATCTGGACCTGGGATAGGCTGCCTCCCGCCAGGCGGCGGCCCTGCAGGTCTTTAAGGGCAGCCTGAAGATCCTGTTCAAACCGGGCAGCCTCCTCATCGGAAAAGGTTGCTGCTTCTTGATCCAGGGCCCAGACCGAAAGCAGGGCCTCTTCCCGGGGATCCAGGGCCTCGCCCCGGGCCCGGCGGCGGTCCAGGAGCAGTTTCAGGGCAGAAAAGGCGTAAAGCCGACCGTCCGCCTGCCAGAGGGAGAGTTCGTGGACTACCCTGTCCCTGAGCTTGAGCACTTCATTGAGGGAGGTATGCTCGCCCAAGTCAAGATTGAAAATAGCCAAGAGGTGGGGCAGCAAGCCCATGCGCTTCAGATCTCCCAGGAATTGTAAATCCCCCTGCCTCAGCCCCACCCGGGAACTGATGACATAGAGCACCAAGTCGCTCTGGACCAGATAGGCCAGAACCTGAGTCAAGTGTTGGGGGATGGGGGAGTCACTCCCCTGGCAATCTCCCAGTTCCACCCCCTGAATGCCCCAGGGGAAGGGAAGGGTGAGGAACACATCATGAAGATAGACCGCGGCGGCCTCCCGGGTCACCAGTTCCCGGTGGCGGTCCAGGTCCGGGCCGGCCAGGGAAAGAACCCCGGAGGCTGGCCGGAGGCCCTTGATGAGGCCGTAACCCTCCAGGTAAGATTTAAGAAGGAGATAATTGGGATCCCGGCCCTCTTCCGCCCAAAGGTTGGCATTCTGAGCCTCGGCCAGGACCTGGGCCAGTAATTCCCGGTCTTCCGATAGGTTGAGGTCCAAGGGGGCGGGGTGTTCCTGGAGACGAACGCTGGGCAGGAACCCCAAGGCCCGATTCACCTCCCCATTGATTTCGCCCCATTCTTTGAACCTGAGGACCGCGCCCGGCTTTGTTCCAGCCTGGACCCGGGTGATCATGGCGGTAAGGATGCCCGCCCCGCGTTTCAGCAGGTCCTGGCCCAACAGGGCATTGATCACGGTGCTTTTCCCGGACTTGACGGTGCCTACCACCGCCAGGCGCGAGCAGTCCTCGGCCACATGGGCCCGAACCTGGGAGAGCACCTTTAACCAATGTTGACCCTGGGAGGCAGCCTGGGGAAAGAGGCGGGTCCATTCCTGGGCCATTTCCTGGAGACGGTCGATCTCCCGGGTCAGGCCCTCGTGGGGTTGGCGCGCTGACACCTCAAACTTCCTGTATACCTAAGGCAACCTGCATCAGTCGCCGCTTTTGCTACTTTTTGGGCGCGAAACCGGCAATATAGCCCCGGGCCATCTCCAGCCGGACCTTGTCGGCCACTTCCAGGATCACCACCTGGTCATCCAGGGTCACAATGGTGCCGATGATGCCCCCGTTGGTCAGCACCCGGTCGCCCTTCTTCAGATTTTCTAAAAGTTGGCGATGCTCTTTGGCCTTTCGCTGCTGTGGCCGGATCAGCAAAAAATAGAAGATCACCACCATGAAGATCATGGGGACCACAAAGCTCCACATGGGGCTGGCTTCAGTGCCCCCCGTGGCGTTTGCGGCATAAGCCCAATTAATCACGCGTATTCCCTCCATTTCCAAGATTTTGGTAAAATTCCCGGCGAAATGCCGCAAACTGGCCTTGAGCCACCGCCCGCCGCATCCGGGCCATTAAATCCAGATAGTAATATAAATTATGCAGGGTTAAAAGGCGATAAGCCAGAATTTCCCGGGATACAAAGAGATGCCTCAGATAGGCCCGGGAATAATGGCGGCAACTGTAGCAGCCGCACGCCTCATCCAGGGGACGGGGGTCCCGGGTGAACGCCGCGTTTTTGATAATCAGTCGCCCACCTGCAGTGAAGGCCATGCCATTTCTGCCGTTACGGGTGGGCAGGACGCAGTCGAACATATCCACTCCCCGGGCCACCCCTTCCACCAAATCCTCCGGGGTGCCCAGGCCCATGAGATAGCGGGGTCTGTCCGCAGGCAACTCCGGCGTGGTCACTTCCACCATGGCAAAAGTAGTCTCCTTGTCCTCCCCTACGCTCAAGCCTCCCAGGGCATAGCCGTCGAAGGCCATCTCCCTGAGGGCCTGGGCCTGCTCCCGCCTTAAGGAAGACGACATGCCGCCCTGTACCACGGCAAAAAGGGCCCCCTCCGACCGGTTCCGGGCCGCGAGGGATCGTTTAGCCCACTTCAGGGTAAGATCCGCGGCGCGGCGCACCTGGGCCTCGGGAGCGGGAAATGGAGGACACTCATCCAGGCATATTAAAATATCCGTCCCCAGAGCCTCTTGCAAGGCCATTACTTTTTCAGGGTCCAAAAAATGCTGGTCGCCATTGAGGTGCGAGCGGAACACCACCCCTTCCTCGGTGATGGTACGCAAGGGAGCCAGACTGAGAATTTGGTAGCCGCCGGAATCGGTCAGGAGGGGGCCGTCCCAATGCATGAACCGGTGCAACCCCCCCAGGGAGGAGATGACCTCCACCCCGGGCCGGAGATACAGATGATAAACATTGCACAAAATCAGGGTGGCCCCCAAGTGCTGCAACTCCTCGGGGGTCAGGGTCTTCACCGTGCCCAGGGTCCCCACCGGCATGAATACCGGGGTCTCCACCGCCCCGTGCCCGGTGCGCATCTCGCCCAAGCGGGGCCCAGAAGAGCCTTCGGACTTTTTTAAGCGAAACTCAAAATCTTGTGCCATGTTATCTGGGGAAGGGGGCAGGGACCTCAGGTCCCTGGCCCTCCCCCCACATCTCCACATTTCTAGGGCCGGGGGGTCACATCCCCGGCCCCGGGAAATTTATAATATCAACATACAATCGCCATAGCTGTAGAAGCGATACTTCTCTTTGATGGCCTCCCGGTACGCCTGCATGATCCGCTCCCGGCCCGCAAAGGCGCTCACCAGCAGGAGCAGGCTGGATTTGGGCAGGTGGAAGTTGGTAAGGAGGCGATCCACCGCCTTAAACCGGTAACCGGGATAAATGTAGAGGCCGCACCAGCCGCTCTGGGCCGAAAAGCCCCCGGGCCCGGCGCAAAACTCCAGGACCCGGGTGGTGGTGGTACCCACCGCGGTAAGGCGTTTCCCCTGGGCCCGGGCCTCATTGAGCCGGCGGGCGCTGTCCGCCGGAAGTTCAAAGTATTCCGGCTCCACCCGGTGCTTGGTGAAGTCTTGGTGGCGCACCGGGGCAAAGGTGCCTGGCCCCACGTGGAGGGTCAGGGACACCACTTCGACGCCCTGGCGCTTCAGTTCAGTCATGACTGATTCCGTAAAATGCAACCCTGCCGTGGGCGCGGCGATGGCCCCCAGGCGGGCGGCGTAGACGGTTTGATAGCGGTCCTGGTCCAGATCAGTGGGGGGCCGCCGGATATAAGGAGGCAGAGGCACCTGGCCTTGCTGCAAAACGGTCTGGCCTACCTCCCCGTTGGAGGACCAGAAGCGCACTTCAGCCAGGCCCTCTTTAGGCAAAGAGATTACCTGCGCCTCCAGGGAGGGCCCAAAACTGAGGAATTGCCCGGACTTCAGACGGCCGCGATACGTAGCCCGGGCCCATACCACCTTAGGATGAGATTTACCCTCCCCTGGGACCTCATCTGGGGGTTGGGGGAGAGGGTTTGGGAGAGGGATTGTAAGTGGCCGTCGGCCCCTGGCCCCCTCTCCCAAATTTATCTTCTCTTCATTCTCCGGCAGGTGGTGGAGCAGCAGTTCCACCTGGCCGCCGCTGTCTTTCACGCCCTTCAGGCGGGCCGGAAAGACCAGGGTGTTGTTAACCACCAGCACGTCCCGGTGGTCTAACCATTGGGGCAGATCCCGGAAATCGCCGTGATGGATGTCTTCCCGCGCCCGGTTGAGCACCAGGAGGCGGGAGGCATCCCTTTGGGGCAGGGGATATTGGGCCACCAACTCCGGCGGCAGCGGATAGTCGTAATCTTTAATCAGGGTAGTCATGAACTCCCCTGGAATTAATCCCAAAGTACGGCCCTTGTCAATGGAGAAACTGGGAGGGCGGAGGCCGAAGGTGGCATACGGACGCAATTGACGAGGGCATTGGCTTCTGTTAAGTTAAACCCAGACGGTTTTCCATGCAAGGAAAGGGAGAAGGTGAACCGGAAAATTTTCCTCTACCTGGCGGTCATAATATCTTTGCTCTGCCCCCAGGGGGGCTCAGGGGCTCCAAGTCCCCAGGAGGTTATGACCCGGGTCCAGGCCCAATATGACAAGGCCGGGGCTTTCAAGGCCCGCTTCCGCCAGGAGTCCCGCCTTAAGTCCCTGAACCAGGTGGATGTGGCGGAGGGCTGGATGTATTTTCAGAAGCCCTGCCGCATGCGGTGGCAATATGAAAGCCCCCCGGAGCAGAAAAAAGAAGTGATCTCCGATGGCCGGCAGGTGTGGATGTACATGCCCCAGGACAGCCTGGTGATGATCTATCAGCTAAATCAGGTGCTGCGCTCCGACCTGGTGATGCGGTTCTTTTCGGGTATCGGTGAATTTCAGAGGGATTTTAATATCTCCTGGAACCGCCCCCCCGGAGACTCCGTCAATCTGGTCATAGATCTTTTCCCTAAGAAAGAGCAACCGGAATTAAAACGGCTCACCCTGACCATCAACCCTCAGACCTATCTGGTGGAAAAACTGGAATTCACCAATGCCCTGGGGGAAGAGACCCGGTTTGCCTTTTCCAGATTGCAACTAGATGTCCGCCTGGAACCCAATTTTTTTACCTTTATTCCCCCGCCGGGGGTCCAGGTGGTCAGGGAGACGCCGGGATAAGTCAGGGCCTGGCGGCCCCACCCGTCAATTTCCGGCAACTTCAAGTATATACTTTAGGAAGAGAAACTATTCCCTATTCCGCCAATTTCTGGCGCGTCAATCCTTTGACACCTTTCCCTTTTCCCACACCCAGGGGCGAATTGGCTTTGTCCCTGCCTGGACTCCACCTTAAGCGCCCTTCCCCCCTTAGCTTGACCCTCTGAAGATTTTGGCCTGTTTTTTGCTTTAAAGAGCTGAAGACAGATGTGCCAAGATCGGTCTTTAGCTGGGGAAGCCATGGAATTTCTCAATCCCCTACAGATTATCCGGACCTCCCTGCATGAGTTGGCCCAACCCCTGGCCGCGGTAACCGGGCTGGTGGATCTTTTGCTGCTGGAAGTCGATGAGGCTCACGCGCTGTTTCAGGAGATCCAGATGATCAGCCAGCAACTGGAAAAGGTGATACAAATCGTCGAAGAAATTCGCCGCATTACCCGGGAGGCTTCTTCCGAGGCCGTTCAGTGCCGGGACCTCAGCAAGTCTGTGAGCTGAGACGAGGACCCCAAAGGCTGACCAGGAGGACAGGGGGAGCCAGGCTCAGATGAGACTCTCCCCCGCCTACCTTTCAGCCCCGGACCGGCTAAGACCGGTATGGGGCCAAGCCGGCGGCCGGGGCGCCATACTTTCCCTTCCCCCAATCTCGCAGGCCTGAACCCTTCTCCCCTTGGTCTCTTAATCCGCCCTGAGGGGGAAGCCTTATATGTGTCAAAAAAGTGTCAGGTCCCTTAAGCGGGCGTCAGCTGATCCGACCTTTGGAACTTGCTAATCCGGCCAAAACTCCCTATCATGTTTTTTATAAGGGGCCGGGGCCGCCGCAGGCTGCCTGAGCCATTCTATCCATTAGCCCCCGCTTTGCGGGTCTAGGCAGGCCCTCCCTGACCTGAGCGCGAGCACTATGGATAAGCAAGCCGTTCCTCCAGAAGTGATCTCCCGGGTGCAAAAACTCCGGCAGGAGATCAACTATCACAACTACCGCTACCATGTCCTGGATAGCCCGGTGATCTCCGATGCGGAATTTGACCGGCTCATGCAGGAACTCCTCAAATTGGAAGAGCAGTACCCCGAGCTGGTGACCCCCGATTCCCCCACCCAACGGGTGGGCGCGCCGCCGCTGGAAAAATTCGAGACCGTGCGCCACCGCCAGCCCATGCTTTCCCTGGATGATGCCTTCAGCGAAGGTGAGGTCCGGGAATTCGACGAGCGCCTGAAGCGGTTTTTGCGCGCCACGGAAGAGTTCCACTACGTGGTGGAACCCAAGATGGACGGCTGCGCCGTGGAGCTGGTCTATGAAAATGGCCGCTTCAGCGTGGGCTCCACCCGGGGAGACGGAGTCCGGGGGGAAAATGTCAGCCAAAACCTGAAAACCATCCATACCATCCCGCTGCAGGTACTCACCCCGGAGGAGCCCGCCCCGGAACTGCTGGAGGTTCGGGGTGAAGTCTACATGAACCTGGATGAGTTTAAGAAGTTAAATGAGGACCGGCTGTTCCAGGGAGAGCCGGCCTTCGCCAATCCCCGCAATGCCGCCGCGGGTTCCCTGCGCCAGCTGGACCCCAATGTTACTGCGGCGCGCCCCCTGAAGATCTACTGCTACGGGGTGGGGGAGGTGCGGGGCCGGAGTTTCACCACCCACTGGGAGGTTCTGGAGACCTTGAAAAAGTGGGGATTTCGCGTCAACCCCCGCACCGACCGGGCGGTGGGCCTGGAGGCGGCCATTGCCTATCACCGCCGCCTGGAGCACCAGCGTCACGGCCTCCCCTACGAAATCGATGGGATTGTCATCAAGGTGGATTCCCTGGCCCTGCAGGGGCGCCTGGGAACCAAGGCCCGGAGCCCCCGCTGGGCCCTGGCTTATAAATTTGCCCCCACCCAGGAAACCACCCGGGTGCTGAAAATTGAGGTCAACGTGGGCCGCACCGGGGCCGTCACTCCCATGGCGGTGATGGAGCCGGTGGAGGTGGGCGGGGTCACCGTCAGCCGGGCCACCCTGCATAATGAAGACGAAGTGGCCCGCAAGGATGTGCGGGCGGGAGACTGGGTCTTGATCCAGCGCGCCGGAGATGTCATTCCCGAGGTGGTGGAAGTCATCCAGGAGCGCCGTCTCCCCGGGACCAGGCCCTTTACCATGCCGCAAAACTGCCCGGTGTGCGGCACTCCCCTGGTGCGGCCCCCAGGGGAGAAGGTCACCCGCTGCCCCAACCCCGACTGCTTTGGCTCCCGTCCTGGATTTCCTGGCTCTCTGCCCCGCAGCATCATGCACTTCGCCTCCAAGAGCAGCCATGGACATCGACGGCCTGGGAGAAAAAATCATCCAGCAACTGGTGGCCGTGGGACTGGTGAAAGACGTCAGTGATTTGTATAACCTCACCGAAGGCGACCTCATCCCCCTGGAGCGCTTCGCGGAAAAATCGGCCCAAAATATTGTGGGCGCCATCCAGGGCAGCAAGCAGGCGCCCTTCTTTAGATTAATCAATGCCCTGGGCATCCGCTATGTGGGCGAAGCCACGGCTCAACTGCTGGCCCAACACTTTCATACCCTGGAGGCCCTGATGGCGGCCAGCGAAGAGGAGTTGCTGCAAGTGGAGGGCGTGGGTCCCCAGGTAGCCGGCAGTATCCGGGAGTATTTTCAGAATCCCCGGAATCGGGAATTGCTTGAGAAACTCAGGGAGGCCGGGGTAAAGGAACTGCCGCCGGAGGCCCAGGCCGTAAGCCCCCTGGCGGGCAAAACCTTTGTGTTCACCGGGGGACTGGCGCGCCTCTCCCGGGAGGAGGCCAAGGCCCTGGTGACCACCCGGGGCGGCAAGGTGAGTTCTTCGGTCTCCGCCCAAACCGATTACCTGGTGGTGGGAGAAGACCCTGGTAGTAAGTATGCCAAGGCCCTGGAACTGGGAGTGACCATCCTGGACGAGACGGCCTTTGAGAAACTGGTGCGTTAAATTTTGGAGGAGGGGGCTAAGGGCCACAGGCCCACTTACAATCCTCCCCCCAACCCCCACCCCCAATCCCTTATGATTAAACTTACGCGGGTTGGGAGGGGGGCTTGGGGGGAGGGCAGGGACCTCAGGTCCCTGGCCCTCCCCCCACCACATCCTGTTAATTTCATCCTCAGGAGTGCCCCATGGCGGAGAAGGCCAGAGTCCATGTGCTCATCGCGGGCCGGGTCCAGGGAGTCTTTTTCCGGGCTTATACCCGGGACGAGGCCCGCTCCCTGGGCCTCAAGGGCTGGGTGCGCAACCTCCCGGACGGCCGGGTGGAGGCGCTCTTCGAAGGCGAGCGCCGGGCCGTGGACGACATGCTGGCCTGGTGCCGCCAAGGGCCGCCTTACGCTTACGTCCATAAGGTCGAAGAGGACTGGCAACCCTACCAGGGCGACCTGGCGGATTTCCGGGTAGTATATTGATTAACAGGGTCGTGGGGGAGGGCAGGGACCTGAGGTCCCTGCCCTCCCCCACGCCCCCTCCCAACCCGTATATGTAGGGTGGGCACAGCCCACCTTAAATAGAGTCATCAAGTATGTGACATGACCTTGATCGGTTATGAAATTGAGGGGGTGATCTCCGCGGTGCGTTACCTGTCCGGCCTTGGCCACATCCTGCAAATTACCGCACCCGTTTCTCCTGGCTCCAGTGGCAGCCCAGTAGTGAACATAAAGGGCGAGGTCATAGGAGTGGCAAGCTTGCAAATGGTCAAGGGCCAGAACCTCAACTTCGCGGTGCCCGGTTATGTAATCATACGTTTGTTTGAGCATCTTGGGAACCCCTTTGTCATTCCCACCATCAAGGAATTCCGTAAATCATTCCCTGAATATGATGACTTCTCCGATCAGCAGTTGGCGGAAAAGCTTCATGAGAAATATTTCTCCAATCTTGAAAGGGAGGATTTCTACGCCAGAATCGGCTTAAACGCGCAGAAAGCTACTCCTGCTCCCCCGGCTAACAAGACACCATGAGCATGACGACCTGATAAACTCCCGTCCCGGGGTTTGTCTTTCCCGGCCTGCGAATTTTTGGGTGCCCCGGGATGCGGGCTTACAGGGAGCTTCTGAGATAATGACATGCTAATCCCTGAATGGCTTATCAGAAGAGTAAAGGCGGGCAGTGCCCGCCCTACATGAATTAAGGAAATGCTTATGGCAGAAAATGAAATGCAAACCGGCGGCTCCGAGCAGGTTTTCCGGCCTTGCGGCCGGGCCTTTTTTGTCTACTACGTAGCCATGGCCATCTGCTTCCTGGGGCCCCATATCAACCCGGAGATAAAGTGGCTGCCCCCCTGGTTGGGCCTGATTCTGGGTTTGTTCGTGCTGGCCGCGGTGCTCTATATGAGCTGGGGCCAGGAATACCACCTCACCCCCCGGGGGGTCGCCAAGGTCTGGCTCTGGCCTTCGCTCCGGCGGCAGGAGATCGCCTGGGAAAATCTGGGGGAGGTGCTGGTGCGCCGGGGACTCACCCAAACCCTGATGTGCGTGGGCAACCTGCTCATCCGGGACAAGGCCGGAAGTGAGGGGATGTTTTGGTTCGGCCTGGCGAATCCCAAGGAGATTAAGGCCCTGATGGACGAACGGAGGCGGGCATGACCGACCTGGAAGGAGAATTACTGGCTCCGGAGGTTGCTCCCGAATCCGGGTCCCGCCGGATTCCTTGGGAAGACCCGGCCTGGCCCCGGCTCCGGGGATTTTTCGCCACTTTCCGGGACCTACTCCTTTACCCGGAAGAGTCTTTTCGGGACCTGGGCCGGGAAGATGGGGCCGAAGCCCTGGCCTTTGGCCTGATCGTCGGGGTGGCGGGTCTCCTGCTCTGCCTCTATTGGTATCTGCTGCTTACTTTGGGGCTCAGCAGCCAGGCCGGAAGAATCCCCGGCTTTTCCCAGATCTTCGGCCTGGGGGCCGGCACCCTGGCCACCCTGATATTGCTGTCCCCGGCCGTGGTGCTCATCGATTTGCTGGTGAGCAGCCTGTGCCTGTGGGCGGGAGCGGCCCTGGTGGGCTGCCGGCCCCATTTTACCGCCATCTGGCGGATCATCTGCTACGGGCAGGCTGGCATGGCCGCCAACCTCATCCCCCTCCTGGGAGGTCTGGTGGCGGTCCTCTGGATCCCAGTCCTTTACTACCAAGGGGTGCAGGCGGTATTCCAGGTCACCCGGGGACGCGCCCTGGGGGCCCTGATAATTTGCCTGGCTCTGGAAGGCCTGGTTTTATTATTTTCCCTGGGAAGCCTGCTGACCTTGCTGGGATTCTTGCTTCTCTTCAGTTGAGACCGAAGCGGCGGCGCGTCTTTGCCTTCTGCTCCTGAGGGCATGGGCCACCCAACCCAGGGCGAACCCCAATACCAGGCAAAGATAGAGAAGCAGGAAGGTGGGCAGGGTAACGACTTGGAATTTGAATAGCTTGAGGGTCGGGGCCGGTTGCTGGTTCTGCACCGCGAAGATCACCAGGAGGAGCACCAGGAGGAGAAGTAGGAAACTTTTTGTCTTGCCCATGGCCCCTCTCCTTATCAGTCCTTCAGGTACCGCTTGACCACGGTCTTTAGATCTTCCAGGTCCGACGACTTGACCAGATACTCGTCCGAGGCCCAGGTAGCGAAGTCCTGCCGGTATTCTCCATAGGCGGTGCTCAGCAGTACCGGCAATTGCGGCCGTCTTTCTTTGATCTGCCTCAAGGCCTCAATGCCATCCATCTCCGGCATCTTGATATCGAGGATGACCAGATCCAATGGGACTTTTTCCACGATCTCCAGGGCTTCCCGGCCGTTGGAGGCCAGGTACACCTCATATCCTTCCTCTTTGAGTTCTTCGCTGTAAAGGAGGCGAATGCTCATTTCGTCATCGGCTACCAGGATCTTTTTCAACGCCCTCCTCCTTTGGGGGCCTTTCTAAGGCGCTGGCCGGCACCGCGTCCTGGCCCACATCTTTTACCAGACAATATTTAGCCACCGGCAGGGTGACGATGAAGGTCACTCCCTGGCCCATCTCGTTGTTGACTTCAATCTGACCATAATGGCGGGAGATGATGCGCTGGGCGATGGCCAGACCCAAACCGGTTCCATGGTCTTTGGTGGAAAAAAACGGGTTAAAGATATTGTGCAGCACCTCCAGGGGAATGCCGCCCCCGCTATCCGTGATGGCCGCCGCCTCGTAGAGGCCGTCTTCCTTTTCCAGGGGGTAGGTGCGGATGGTCAGGGTGCCTCCCTGGGGCATGGCCTGGCCAGCGTTCATGAAGAGGTTGTAAAAAACCTGTTTCATCTGCCGGTCGTCGCAATGCAGCCGGGGTAAGGGGGCAAATTCCTTAACCACCTTGATCTTGCTGGCCTCCAGATCCCGCTGTACCAGGATCAGGGTGTCCTCGATGAGTTTGCCCAGGTCGTGATCACCGTAATAAGAGAGGTTTTCCCCGGTAAAATCGAGAATTTCCCGGAGCAGCTTTTCCAAGCGGTTCACTTCTTCCTGGATGACTTCCACATAGCCCCGCAAGGGGGAGTTGTCCTCCACCAGTTTGGCGATGCGGCGGGCAAACCCACCGATGGACACCAGGGGGTTACGGATCTCGTGGGCCATGCCGGAAGCCAGGCCGCTTAAGGCCGCCAGACGGTCAGACTCCAGCATCCGTTCCCTAATCAGCATCAGTTCGCGATTGTTGGATTCAATGGTGGAATAGAGGTGAGCATTTTCCAGAACCAGGGCGGCTTCGGTGGCAAACATCTCCAGGACGTGCAAGGGCTCCGACTCCAGAGGACGCCCGGAGTCCTGGTTGTCCACCAGGATCACTCCCGTGACCCGGTCTTTGACTATCAGGGGCACCAAAAAGAATTCCGCAGCCGCGATTTTTTCTTCGAAGGTTGAAGGCAGGCCAGGGTTGGGGGAGGTCCCCCGACGATGGAAGGGACGCCTCTGCAGCACCGCCAGGGCCAGGGCTCCCTGGTCCGCCCTCAAGGGAATCTGCCAATCGGCTACCGGCACCTCTTGGGAAAGGGGCGCCAGGAGGGCCTCAGCCAGGGGCAGCGGGTTGGACGGGGATGAGCGGCGCGCCCCTTTAGCGCCTTTCAAAGTCTGGGTGGCCTCATCCACCATCAGCACTGCCGCCCGGTCAAAACCCAGGCCCTGCTCCAGGGTAAGACCTTGCAGAATGATATCCAGCAGCCGATCTTGCTGGACGGTGGTAAGCAAGGCCTGGGAAATCCCCTGCAGGACGGTGAGATTTTTCACCATCCGTTCGTTCCTCTCCGCCAGGTCCTCCACCTGCTGGAAGGTAAGGGCATTTTCGATGGCGTTGACGATCAAGCCGGCCATGGTGTAGAGCAGTTGGCGGTTTTCTGGATCAAAGGGCAGATGTTCCCCACTGGGGCTGATTTTGTCATAGACCCCCAGGGTCCCTCTTAACGTGCCTTTAAAGGTAAGGGGGACGGCCAGGCAAAAATGGGTGTGGCCCTCGGCGTCCACCGCTTGCCCCTCATAATGGGGAGGCTCTGCCACCCCGGGTATCATCTCGGGCAGGGAAGGGCAAGCCGCGGGGATCTGGCCGTACCGGGAAGAGACCCGGGTCTCGCCGGTAAGGCGATCGATGATATTCAAGGTGGCGCCTTTGGCGGTGATGACCTTGGCGGTGGTACTGACGATGCGTTCCAAAAGCTCGTCCAGTTCCACCGTGGAGCTCAAGGCCTTGCCCACTTCGAAGAGCACCGAGAGCTCGGCGATGCGCTTTTTGGCATCTTCCTGAACCATGGCCTGGCGTAGGGTGCCGGCCAACATCAAGCAAGCCAATTGGACAATCTGGCGGTCTCCGGCGGGGAAGGTGCGCTCCTGGCGGTCTAGGCAGCAATAATACGCCATAGAGAAAGTTATCGTCGGCCACGGGGAAGGCGGCCAGAGTCTCCAGGGCCGGGTGTAATTTCTCCAGAGGGGCATTGGCGGGCGAAACTCCGGTGTAATGGCGTTGCACTATCTTAACTTTGCGGGTGCTGGCCGTCTCTCCTACCAACCCCTGATTCCAGGGAAATTCCACCTGCATATGGGAGGGTATGGGGCCCTGGCTGCTTACCTGCAGGGAGAGGGTCTCCTTGGCCTTATCCAGGCCAAAAAAGAGGGCCAGGTCCACCTGCAGGTGCCGGGCCAGCAGATGGACCAAATTGTCCAGGCGTTCCCCGAAGCTGATAGTGGAGGTGAGCACCTCCACCATTTGGCTCAAGAAGGCAGTGCGCTCCGAGGCCATAAAGGGTTAACCCCCCAAAAGGAGCCGCCGCTTTTCCAAGGCGCGCTGGAAAAGCTCCAGATATTTCGGGGCCACCGTGTCCCAGGAAAAGTCCAGAGCCATATTTTTACGCATCAAGGCCTCCCAGGCCGGGCGATCCTGATAGACCGCCAGGGCCCGCTGCACCGCCCCCAGGAATTCCGCGGGGGTACAACCGGTGAACTTGAACCCATTACCTTCCCCGGTTCCCGGGTCATGTTCCTGGATGGTCTCATCCAGGCCGCCGGTGGCCCGCACCACGGGAATGGTGCCATAGCGCAGGCAGTAGAGCTGATCGAGGCCGCAGGGCTCATACCGGGAGGGCATGAGAAAGATATCGGACCCGGCGATGATTTGGTGGGCCAACTCCTCGCCATAGCTTACTGCCAGGCCCAACCGCTCCGAGTACTTGAGACTGACCTCCTGGAGATAATATTGGTGGCGCTCCTCGCCCGTACCCTGGATCACCAGACCCAAGTCCAGTTTCATCAGGTCATCCAGTATGTTCTCCAACAGGTCGATACCTTTGCGCTCGAAGAAGCGGGTGGTGATGCCGATGAGGGGCCACCCCGGGTCCAGGTTTAAACCGAAGCGGCGAGCCAGAGCGGTCTTGCAGGCCTTTTTCCCCTCCAGCTCGTCCTGGTCATAAGGAGCGGCCAGGTAGGGGTCCCGGGCCGGATCCCAGCGACTGTAATCCACCCCTTCCAGAATGCCATAGAGTTCCGAGGCCCGTTCCTGGAAGAGCCCCTCCAGGCCGAAGCCAAACTTGTGGGTCTGGATCTCTTCCCGATACCTGGTGCTCACCGTGCTGAGCAGGTCGGCGAAGACCAAGCCGCCCTTCATTAAATTGATCTTACCGTAAAATTCCAGCGCCTTGGGGGAGAGGAGCTCCCAGCCCAGGCCGGTGAGCGGGAGATCGTAAGCGGAGAAAATCCCCTGATACCCTACATTGTGCACGGTATAGACCACGGGCAGCCGTTGCAACCGGGGACGATCGCTATAGAGGGTGCGGAGATATACGGGCACCAGGCCGGTCTGCCATTCATGCGCATGGCAGACGTCGCAGTCCAGCTCCAGGGCCTCAATCATTTCCACCACCGCCCGGCTGAAGAAGATAAAGCGCTCGGCATTATCCTCAAAATCGCCAAACGCGGTGCGGTATAAGCCATCGCGATCATAGAGGGCGTCCTGGGAGATGAAGTAAAAATTCACGTCAGGCTCGATCTTGGCCTGATAGATCTCCGCGGACAGGGTCTTCCAGGAAATGGGGATGGTGAGGGTCTTGCCCGTAAAGGTGAGGGGGTGTCCTGATTCCCGCACCTGCCGGTACAGAGGCAGGACCACCGTCACCTGATGCCCCAGTCCAACCAGGGCCGAGGCCAAACCATAGATCACTTCCGCCAACCCGCCGCTGCTGGCAAAGGGATTGGCTTCCGGGGTAACTGTCAGGACGCGCATAAACTACCCCTTTAAGGTTACAGCTTCACCTCCCGCAGATATTGAGCGGCATCTTCCGGGGGGGTGGGGTTGATGAAAAAGCCGGAACCCCATTCGAATCCGGCGATCAAAGTAAGTTTGGGCATGATCTCAAAATGCCAGTGGTAATAATCCAGCTCCGGTTCCCGGATGGGAGCGGTGTGCAACATGAAATTATAGGGGGCATCGCCGATGGCTTTTTCCATGCGACTCAGGGTCTGGGAGAAGATTTCCGCCAGGAGGGGATAGGACTCCTCCTTCAGGGTGACATAGGAAGAAAAGTGCCTCTTGGGGAGAATCCAGACCTCAAAGGGGGCTCGGGGGGCAAAGGGGCAAATCGCTACAAATTCCTCGTTTTCCAGAACCACCCGGGCTTGATGCTGCACCTCCTGACGAATCATGTCGCAGAAGACGCAGCGCTCTTTAAAATTGTAATAAAATTTGCCCCCGTTCAATTCCTCCTGGACCAATTCCGGGACAATGGGTAGGGCGATGAGTTGACTATGGCTGTGCTCCAGGGAAGCCCCGGCGGCCCGGCCTTTGTTTTTAAAGAGCACCACATACTTGAACCTGGGGTCCTGGGCCAAGAACTCCATCCGTTCCCGATAGGCCCGGAGTACGTCCACGAAAGCTTCCAGGGAAATGGTGGTCAATTTGGCATAATGATCGGGAGTTTCGATGATGACCTCATGGGAGCCGATGCCATACATCTTGTCGAACATCCCGTCTCCCTGACGGTCCAGGTTACCTTCCAACGACAGGGCCGGGAACTTGTTGTGCACCACCCGGAGGCGCCACCCGGGGGTGTTGGGGGCAGTACCCGGCTCCCGATAGGCCATGATCTCCGGAGGGGTGGTGTGTTCATTCCCCGAATCGAAGGGACAGAAGCCTCCTTTGACCACCTCGGGCTCTATCACAAAGTCGTGGGGACGCTTGCCCCGCTCAGTGGAAATGATCACCCAGCGATCGAGAATCGGGTCCTTACGCAGCTCGGGCATTCACTTTACCTCTTGGGACCCCGAAGGAATGGCTGCCTTTGACCTCACTGCCATCAGCGCTTAACCGGCCAGGTTGCTGCCTCCAGTATACGTTCCCCGCTAAATTATGCAAGGTCTTTGCCAGTCAAGCGCGCCAAGTCAGTTACTTCCGAAAGAGGAACAATATCAGGGTTAAAATCAAACTGAGGAGGATACAGGTCCCCAGGGGGAAATAAAAGGTGAAACGGCCCCGCTGAAAGGTAAAGTCCCCCGGCAGTTTGCCCAGCCAGGGAATCTTGGGGGCCAACAGCAGCACCACCCCCACCCCCACCAGAAGTAGACCGATGACAATCAAGAAACGGCCCAGGTCTGACATGAGCCTCCTTCAATTGCTTAGAGCCAATTCATTTAATTAAATTCGATTATTTCCTCAAATCCGTTAATCATCAACTAACCAAAGGTTAAAATCGTGAAAATAAATAGAGTAAGACGTTTACACCCACGCAGTTGTGGCTCGGCCTTACTCCCTCCCCCTGGATGGGGGAGGGCTGGGGAGGGGGTGGCAGAATCTTTAAAACCGCCTCTCACCACCCTCCCCCTGACCCCCTCCCATCAAGGGAGGGGGAACTTGAGCGGCCCAGTTAGTGCCCTGGTCTGCAAGCATTATCATAGTTTCCAGTGTGCCCTTAGTCCATAATTGACTGTTTGGGAATCGAAGCTAAGGCAATAATCGATTAAAGATAACTCCTTTCACCCCTTTCCATAAAGGGGGGCCGAAATTCTTGCAGGATACGTTCTTTCCCGTCCATAAGTTATTATTAATACTTAAGCCATGAATTTTCAAGGGGATTTACTTTCGGACGGATTTATCCGGGCCAGGAATTGTTAAAGATTGTGAAATGCCCCAATCTCCGGTAAAATTCTTCATAATATGTTGATCATCCCGGCCATTGACCTCAAGGGCGGCAAATGTGTGCGCCTGCGCCTGGGGCGCCAAGAGGAAGAGACGGTCTTCAGCGACGATCCCGTGGCCATGGGCCTGAAGTGGCAGGCCGCCGGGGCCAAGTGGGTGCATGTGGTGGATCTGGACGGGGCCTTCAGCTCCCGCCCCCAAAATCTGGAGACGATTCGCCGCTTGCGTAAAGCCCTTTCCATCCCCATACAACTCGGAGGAGGCATCCGCAACCTTGCTACCATAACCACGTACCTCCTGATGGGCATCAACCGCCTCATCCTGGGCACCGCGGTGTGGAAGAGTCCGGATCTGGTGACCCGGGCCCTCACTGCTTACCACGGAAAGATCGCCATCGCCCTGGACTCCCGGGAGGGCTTTCTGGCGGTGGAGGGCTGGACGGAGACCACCACCCGCACGGTGCTGGAAGTGGCCCGGATTCTGGTGCCCTTTAAGCCTGCGGCCTTGATCTACACGGATATTTCTCGGGATGGGATCAAGTGCGGGGTCAATGTCGAGGCCACCAAGGCCCTGGCCCAAGCCATACCTCTGCCCATCATCGTCTCAGGCGGAGTGAAGTCCCTGGAGGATATTGCCGCGCTTTTGCCCCTTGAGCCCTTGGGGGTGGAGGGAGTGATCGTGGGCCGGGCTCTATACGACGGGAGCCTGGATCTGGCTGAAGCCCTCAGGCTGGCCCAAAGCGCTGCGGCCCTCACATAAAGGATTCCGGCGTCTGCCCCCAGATTATGGGCTGAGGGAGAGATGCGCCGTTACCGCGATATGCCGCGGTATGGCAGCATAACGCTTATATGCAAGGTGATAGCACCAAATCGAAAAATTGCGGAAAGAGTATATGGTTAAAAAGACAAAAAAAGAAAGAGAGAAGATAATCTTTGAAGCATTTATTAATATTGACCCAAACTTTGCCGGAGAAAAAGTATTATGTGAGCAATACCAAAAAGACCCACCAGATTTTATATGCTCAAATAACAAAAATAGAAAAATAGGAGTTGAACTTGTAGAATGGTTACATGAAGACCAAACAGCGAGGTCTCGGGCACTTGAGGATCTAGAGAAGAGGATTAGAAAAGAAGCTTTCCCCGATCCAATTAAAGATTTTCTCAAGAATCATAGTGTAAGTATATTTCCTATTTCTAATAAATTCCCGAGTAAATCAGACAGATCAAGATTTATCTCCGAGTTGATCGATATCCTTAATAAATTTATATTGACACCTCAAGCGCGGCAAGAAAAAACTTGGCTGAATGACTTTAGGGATCATCTAACATTGAAAGAATTTATTACTGCAATATCTATTTATGCAACAAGATTCCCATTGGGAATTGAATTTGTAAAAGGCGGGGCTTATTCGCCTGAGGATGCAAAGAAAGCTCTTTTTGAGCAGCTTGATGCCAAAATAAATTTCATAAATTATAAAAATCTTAAAAATAAATTAGCGTTGAGTGAGTTTTATCTTGTTGTTTATTATTCTATGGCATTAATTTATAACTCGCCATTTATGGGTGTGGAACAAGATATACATTCTATTGTTGAATCCGCTAGAAACAAGTTACTTAAGAATCATGGACCTTTTGATAAGATATTTCTATTTTATGCATTGGAGCCAAAAATGGCGGTTTGTACTTTATGGCCGTAAAAGAAGCCAACTGCTTTTAGGTGCCTAGGTCTGCTTTGTAATGGGAATGTCACCAAGATTGCCGACTTTTGAGCAAAGCAGAGCTTTGCAACCAAGCGGGTTCCCAAGCAGTAGCTTGGGAACTAGAAAAAATGTGCTATCATTCCATCGAGTTGTCAGAAGTGCCGATTGCTATGTCCGACAAGGTCTTCTTAATAAATAAGTACTTTATGAAATGGGAGAAAGATCTTGAAAAGGCTAGGGAATTGCTATCGAACCATCGTTACTACCTTGAAGGCATATTGGTTTTGAGCTGCTATTTAGGGGCGTTTGCCTCGTTGCGTTTTCCAACCCTTCACGATGGCGAAGCTTACGTAAAGATTGTACTCGAATATTCAGGTAATCGCAGATTCTTTGAGCAAATCGATCTCCTATTCTTCTATCAATGGCCGCGTTCTAAGCTCCGGGACCATGGTAATTATAGAGCTTTAAACCAACATGGAGAAATCGTTGAAGCTTTGAAGCGGTCTTATGGAACCGAAGATGACATCAAAGCTAGGACTCGATACGTTTCGCCAGATGATTTCACCGCAATTGTGGTGGCCGCGGCCATCCCCGTCTTTGACGAGCAGAACTTACGTGCGACACTGCCTCTTTTCTCGCTGGCCGAGTTGCTTTACCGTTATCTTAGATGCGACGCTGTACATAACTATGATTTTCCGTTCGTCAATGAGGGCATAGATGTTAATGGAAATGTGATCTACGAGCACAACCATGCAATAACTGGTCAGGTTTTGCTCGAAACGACCAGAAGCATACTTAAAGCCCTCTGGAAAGAGTGCCGGGATGAAGGGAAGTGGCCGTATGAGATGTAGTCAGGAAAAAATCTAAAAAGTTAATTCAATGGACCATCAACAACTGCACTGTTTGCGGCCAATATTAACTGCCGCTATCTCGATAAAAGATCACTGCTATCTGTCAGCAATATTATGAGCCGATAAAGTATTTTGATATGATTTAATAATGCGCAATTACTTATAACGCAATGTATAAAATCAAGCCTTGAATAATCGTTCTTATCTCAGCCGGGTAAAGCGCCCCACCCGGTATCTGGGCCGGGAGATCAACGCGGTCATAAAAGACCGCCGCGCCGTCTCCCTGCGGGTGGCCTTGCTCTTCCCCGACCTCTACGAAGTGGGCATGTCCCACCTGGGGCTGGCCCTGCTTTACGGCCTCCTCAATCGTAAGGAGCATATCTGGGCCGAGACGGGCCTATGCCCCGGCGCCGGACCTGGAAGCCGAGCTCCGGGCCCGGCGGCAACCCCTCACCAGCCTGGAGTCCGGCACCCCTTTAAAGAATTTCGACCTCCTGGGGGTGAGCCTCCAGTATGAGTTGGGCTATACCAATTTCTTGAATATGCTGGAATTGGGAGGCGTGCCCCTCCTGGCCTCGGAGCGCACCGCGGCGGACCCGGTGGTTATCGGCGGCGGCCCCGGCTGCTTCAATGCCGAACCCGTGGCTCCTTTCTGCGACGCCCTGGTTTTGGGAGACGGGGAGGAGGTGGTGCTGGAGCTGGCGGCCGTGGTTAGCGCCTGGAAGGCGGCCAAGGGCGGCCGCCAGGAGCTCTGGCAGGCCCTGGAAGAGCTGGAGGGGGTTTATGTCCCCGCCTTCTTTCGCATGGACTTTGATGAGCAGGGCCATCTCCGGGAGATTGTCCCCCAGGGCCGCCGCGCCCGCATCCGCAAGCGGGTGCTGAACGATCTCAACCGCGTCTTTCCTCCCCCCCAGGCCCTGGTGCCTTTTTGTCAGATCATCCACGACCGCCTCAATGTGGAGATTTCCCGGGGCTGCAGCCGGGGCTGTCGTTATTGCCAGGCCGGGATGATTTACCGCCCGGTGCGGGAGCGGGACCCGGCCGCGGTCTCCTCCTGGGTGGACGCGGCCCTGGCCGCCACCGGCTATGAAGAGGTCTCCCTCTTGAGCCTGAGCGTGGGGGATTATGGTCCCCTGCCCTGGCTGCTCCAGAATCTCATGGACCGGCTGGCCCCCCAGCGGGTGGCGATTTCCTTACCTTCCCTGCGAGCTGACACCCTGACCCCGGAGATGATGGCCCAGGTTCAAAGGGTGCGGCGCACCGGGCTGACCCTGGCTCCGGAGGCGGGCAGCGACCGCTTGCGGCAGGTGATTAATAAGAACCTGCCCGAGGAAAAGATCGTGGCCTCGGCCCGTCAGGCCTTTGCCGCGGGCTGGCAACTGCTCAAACTCTACTTCATGATCGGCCTCCCCCGGGAGACCCCGGCGGACCTGGAGGCCATTGCCACCCTGGTTCGCACCATCCTTAAGGCCGCGCCCCAGGGCCGGCCCCGGCTCAATATCAGCCTGTCCACCTTTATCCCCAAACCCCATACCCCTTTCCAGTGGGAGCGCCAGGATGATCTGGCCGCCGGCCGCAGCCGCCTCCATGAGGCAAAAGACCGGCTGCGCCTGCCCAAGGTCCAGCTTAAATGGAACGCCGCCGCCCAAAGCTGGCTGGAAGGGATATTCTCCCGGGGAGACCGGCGCCTGGCCCCGGTTCTCCTGGCCGCCCACCGCCTGGGTTGCCGCCTGGACGCCTGGAGCGAGGAACTGCGCCTGGAGCCCTGGCTGGAGGCCTTTGCCCAAGCCGGAGTGAACCCGGATTTTTACCTGCGGGAAAGAGCCCTGGAGGAGGTGCTGCCCTGGGATCACCTGGACTGCGGGGTGAGCCGGGAATTCCTGGCCCAAGAGCGGGCCCGGGCTTATGGGGGCCTGGAAACCCCGGACTGCCGATTTGATGCCTGTCAGGACTGCGGCGTGTGCGGGCCCGAGATCAGCCTCAGGCTTAATGACTCCCCCTCCGCTCTGCCGGGGCCCCACCACCCGGCCCCCGGGCGGTCCCAGCCGGTATGGTATCGCCTCACCTACGCCAAAATCTATGAGGCCCGGTGGCTCAGCCACCTGGAGCTGGTTTCGGCCTTTTATCGCGGCCTGCGCCGTTCTGGCCTGCCCCTGTCTTTCACCGCCGGGTTCCATCCCCTGCCCCGGGTCTCCTTTCACGGGGCCCTGCCCGTGGGGGTGGAGAGCCTGGCCGAAACTCTCGATCTCGAGCTGGCCGGGCCGGAAGGAGAATGTGCCCTGGCGGAGACTTTAAATAAGGTATTGCCCTCGGGCTTCAGAATATTGAACGTAAGGCGCCTGCCCCAGCGGATGCCCCCGCCTCGGGTCGATACCTCGCTCTATCAGGTGGAAACCGAAGAGCCGGTTTTCCAGGCGCAGCTGGCGGAGCGGTTCCTGGCGAAGCCTGCCGCCCTGGTGACCCGGCGGCGGCCCCGGGAGGAAAGGGCCGTAGATTTGCGCCCCCTGGTGGCCCGCCTGGAGGTGGTGGACCCCTACCACCTGCAATTGGGCCTGCGCCAGATGGAAAGAGACAATGTCAAGGTGACGGATGCCATTGCCGCAATTTTCGCCCTGAGCGAAGACCAGGCACGGGATTTACAGATTTTGAAACTTAAAAGAGCTTAGGAGGCCTGGGGGGTCAGCCCTCCGGGGGACCCCTTTCTCTTGATGTCAGGCTTCCCCACTCCCTTATGGCCAATCTACTGCTGATCAGCGTATCCGAGTGCGATACCCGGGCAGCCCTGGTGGAAAACGGGCGCCTGGTGGAATTCAATCTGGAACGCCATGCCCAAAACGGCCCCACCGGCAATGTTTATAAGGGCCGGGTGGTGAAGCTGCTTCCCGGCATGGCCGCGGCCTTTGTGGAGGTGGGCCTGGAGCGCCCCGGCTATCTGTTTGCGGAAGATGTGGCGGACCAGGGGGACGAATTTTTTAACCTGTGGCTTAAGGGAGAGCTCACCGAGACTTCTGAGCCCCCGCGCCGTCGGCCCCCTCCTGCTTCCGTGGAGGATCTGCTGCATGAAGGCCAGGAACTTCTGGTCCAGGTGTGTCGGGCTCCCTTCGGCAACAAAGGGGCGCGCCTCACCACCCACATCACCCTGGCGGGCCGCTATCTGGTCTACATGCCCACCTGCCCGCACCGGGGGATCTCCCGGCGCATCGCGGACGAAGCCGAGCGGACGCGCCTTAAGGCCCTGCTGGAGCAATTGCGCCCCCCGGAGGGAGGCCTCATCGCCCGCACCGCCAGCTTCGGCCAGAGCCTGGAAATCTTAGCCCGGGAACTGGAAGCCCTCGTCCAGCTCTGGCAGAGAATCCTGAGGAAAAAGGAGACTTCCCCCTCCCCGCCCTGCTCTATCAGGAGCTGGAGGCGGCCCGGCGGGTAGTGCGGGAACTCGCCTCCCAAAAGGTGGACCGGGTCCTGGTGGACGACCCCATGGCTTTCGAGCAGATCCTTAATTACCTTGAGCCCCTGGATCCCCGGGATAAATACCGGGTGGAACTCTATTCTGACCCGGAGCCCATTTTCCTCCACTTTGGCCTGGAAATTGACTGGAAAAAGCTGCTGGCTCCCCGGGTCTGGCTCAAAAGCGGCGGCTATCTGCTGTTCGATACCACCGAAGCCCTGACCGCCATCGATGTCAATACCGGACGCTTCGTGGGCCGGCATCATCTGGAGGAAACCATCCTCCAGACCAACCTGGAGGCCGCCAAAGAGATCCCCCGGCAGTTGAGACTCCGCAATATCGGGGGCCTGATTATCATCGACTTCATCGATATGGAAAAGCCGGACCACCGGGAGATGGTTTACCAGGCATTGTCGGAAGGACTCAAGGAGGATCGAGCCAAAACCACGGTCTTGCCCATCTCCCCCCTGGGATTGGTGGAGATGACCCGGCAAAGGCTCCGGGGCAGCCTGGCCCCCATAGTCACCGAACCCTGCAGTTGCTGCGGAGGGAGAGGCGTCGTCTTAACCCCGTCCATCGTGGCCCATGACATTATGCGGCAACTTATCGCCGAGGCCCGGGAGTTCCCCCGCTGCCAGCTCAAAGTGGAGGCTAATCCCCAAGTGACGGCCATCCTCAAGGAGGAAGGGGAAAAACTCTGGAAACGCCTGGCCAAAGAGCAACAGGTTAAGATAACCTTTACCGACCAACCCCACTTCCCCCGGGACTACTTCGAAATCACCCATGACCTGGCCTGGGGGTAAGAAGGGATAGGGATAAGGAATATTTTGAGGGGAGGGCAGGGGCCTGCGGCCCTTAGCCTCCTCCCCCACAAGTCCAAGGCAATCATTATGTCTTATGCACCCATTATTTTAGGCACGGCCGGGCATATTGACCATGGCAAGAGTGCCTTGATCAAGGCTTTGACGGGCATTGACCCGGACCGCTTGAAGGAGGAGAAGCTTCGGGGCATCACCATCGAGTTGGGGTTTGCCTATCTTACCTTGCCCACCGGCCAGCGTCTGGGGATCGTGGATGTGCCGGGCCACGAACGCTTCGTGCGCCACATGGTGGCCGGCGCCACCGGCATGGACCTGGTGGCCCTGGTCATCGCCGCGGATGAAGGGGTCATGCCCCAGACCCGGGAACACCTGGAGATCTGCCAACTGCTCCGGGTGAAACAGGGCCTGGTGGTGCTCACCAAGGTGGACCTGGTGGAGGAGGACTGGCTGGAGCTGGTGGAAGAGGAAGTCCGGGAGGCTTTGCGGGGCACCTTTCTGGAAGAGGCCCCGTTAGTGCGGTTTTCCGCGGTCACCGGGGAAGGCCAGGAGAATCTGCTGGCCACCCTGGCGGAATTGGCCGCCCAGGTCCCCCCCAAGCCGGCCACCGGCATCTTCCGGTTGCCCATCGACCGGGTCTTTACCATCAAAGGCTTTGGCACCGTGGTCACCGGCACCGCCATTTCCGGCCGCCTCCGGGTGGGAGAAGCGGTCATGGTCTATCCCCCGGGTTTCAAGGCCCGGGTTCGGGGGCTCCAGGTCCACGGGCAGACGGTGGAAGAGGCCGTGGCCGGCAACCGCACTGCCATCAACCTCCAGGGCCTGGAAAAGGAGGAACTGGAACGGGGCATGGTGGTGGCCCCCCAGGGGTCCCTGATCCCCACCCGGCGCCTGGACGCCTATCTGGAGGTCCTGGCCAGCGCCCCCCGCCCCTTGAAGCACCGGCAGGCCGTGCGGCTCCATACAGGCACCGGCGAACGCGTCGGCCTGCCCCTGCTCCTGGCCGCGGACGAGCTTCCCCCTCGGGGCTCCGGGTATGTCCAGTTTTTCCTGCGGGAGCCCCTGGCCCTCAAACCCGGGGACCGCTTCGTGATCCGGAGTTTTTCCCCCGCCTTCACCTGGGGGGGCGGCGTGATCCTGCACGTCCACCCGGCCCGCCACAAGAGGTTTCAAGCCCCGGTCCTGGCCGGGCTGGAGACCCTGGAGCAGGGCTCCCCGGAAAGCCAACTGAGCCTTTACCTGGAAGAAGCCGGGGCCGCGGGTCGCTCCCGGGCGGAACTGGAGGCCCTCCTTTCCTGGGACCCGGCCCAGCTGGCAGCGCGGCTCCAATCCCTGACCTCCCGGGGCCAGATTTTCCTCTTTGACCCGGAAAACCAGCGGTATCTGCCAGCCTCCACCGCCAAGGAGCTGGAGGCCCAGATTTGCCGCCACCTGGCAGCCTATCACCAGAAAAACCCCTTGAAGCCAGGGCTTTCCAAGGAGGAACTTCGCCGCCAGCTCCCGCCCCAGGCGGAGGTGCGCCTGTTCAACTTTTTCCTAGCCCGCCTGGTGGAGGGAAAGCAGGTGGTCCTGGAAAAAGACCTGGTGCGCCTGAGCACTCATAAGGTTACCCTGGCCGGCGACCAGGAAGACCTGTCCAGGCAACTGGAAGCTTTGTACCGCCAGGGCCAGCTCTCCCCACCCACCTTGAAGGAGGCCGCGGCGGAGCTTAAGGCGCCTCTCCCCCAGATCCAGCAACTCCTGCCAGTCCTGGTGAACCAGGGCCGCCTGGTGAAGGTCAAAGAAGACCTCTACTTCCACCAGGAGGCCATGGCCCAACTCAAAGCCGCGCTGGTGGATTACCTGAAGAAAAACGGCGACCATCACCGTCCTTCAGTTCAAAGACCTGACCCAGAGCTCCCGGAAATTCACCATCCCCCTGCTGGAATACTTCGACTCCACCCGCACCACGGTGCGGGTGGGGGAGACGCGCCGGTTGAGGGAAGGGGCATAGGGAAGGAAGGAGAAGATGATTTGGGGGAGGGGCCAGGGGCCAGGGGCCCCTACCCCCTCCCCCAAACCCCCTTCCCCAACCCCTTAAGGAGAAAAGGCAGGGCTGGGGGATCTATCCCAGGTCCAGCCTTCTCCCCCATCTTCAATGACTTGGCCTAATTCCTGGCGAGGAACATAATATTCCCTGGCCGTGGGGAGGAAGTCGGACATGGCCTTGATGCGTTTGTCGTCGCTCGGGTGAGTGGAGAGGAATTGGGGCAGGCGCACCCGGTTTTTGGGGTTATTCATCATCCGCTGCCAGAAGTCCAGGGCCCCGGCCGGGTCGTAGCCGGCCCGGGCCAGGAAGATGAGGCCGATTCTGTCCGCCTCGTACTCCTGGGTGCGGCTGAAAGGCATCAGCACCCCCACTTCGGAGCCCAGACCGTAAGCCTGCAAGATGGCCTGGGAGGCGCCGGAACTCAACCCCCCCAGGCCCAAACTCAGCCCTATGCCCCCCACCTGGGTAAGCAGGGATTGACTCAGGCGCTCCCCGGCATGGCGGGCCAGGGCGTGGCCCGCTTCATGGGCCATCACCGTGGCCAGGCCGGTCTCGTCTTGGGTGTACTCCAGGATGCCGGTGAAAATGCCCACTTTGCCTCCCGGGAGGCAAAAGGCATTGGCCTCCTTGGGGTCCTGAAAGACAGTAAACTCCCAGCGAAAATCAGGGCGGTGGGCGGCCTCGGCCAGGCACTGCCCTACCTTGAGGACCATCCCGTTGATCTCCGGGTCCTGGCACAGGGGATAGCGCCGCTTAATGCTCTCATAGGCCTGGCGGCCCAGGGAGGTCTCCAGAGATTGGGGGACCAGCATCACTTGCCGCCGGTCAGTATAGGGGGCATGGGCGCAGGAAGCCGCCAGGAAGGAAAGGCACAGCATGAGCCCGAGAGGTAATTGTCTGGACTTTTGAGCCATGGCCGGTTTACCTTAAATAGTAACAAATGGTCCGGGGCGTGTCATTAATTGGGCTATCCAGAATCTGATTGAGGGAGTAAGGGATATGGCCAAGCTCGCCTATGTGGCGGTGATCGGCGGCAGTGACATAGATACCAAAATTGCCGTCCTGGCCCGGGAAGTGGGCCGGGAGGTGGCCCGCCGGGGCGGGGTGCTCCTCTGCGGGGGCCTGGGCGGAGTGATGGCCGCCGCGGCCCAGGGGGCCACGGAAGCCGGCGGAGTGAGCCTGGGCATCCTGCCCGATGCCGACCGGCGCCGGGCCAACCCTTACCTGACCTACAGCATTGCCACCAACCTGGGCCACGCCCGCAATATGCTCATCGCCCACAGCGCCGACGCCCTCATTGCCGTGGACGGCAGCTATGGCACCATCTCGGAGGCGGCCATCGCCCTCAAGCTGGGCAAGCCGGTGATCGCCCTGGAGGTGGCCTGGGACCTGCCCGGCCTGCGCCGGGCCGCCAGCCCCCAGGAAGCGGTGGCCGCGGCCTGGGAGGCCGTTGGGGGAAGATAAGAGTTGGGGGAGGGGGCTAGGGGTCGCAGACCCCTCCCTCCCCCAAGCCCTCTCCCCCAACCCCATATGAGAAAAGCCATGAATGGCGGGGCCAAAGGCCCCGCCATTCATGGCTCCCTTTAGCGGGTGGGAGGGGGGTTTGGGGGAGGGCAGGGACCTCAGGTCCCTGGCCCTCCCCCCAAATCGTCATACTCCCTACCGCCGCATAAACCGCGCCAGTTGGCGGCCGTAGTATTCTTTGGCGTCTTCGTCGGAGGGGCGGCTGAAGGTGGGGGCCCCTTTCCCTTCCGGTGATTTCTTGAGGACGATCCCCTTTTCTCCGAAGAGTTTGAGGGCATTTTGGAAGGTGGCTTCCGACAGGGCTTCGGCCCGTTCCACTTCCCCCAGTTTGTAAAGCTTATGGCCGATGGACTGGGTGCGCTTTAAGAATTCCCTTTCGCTCCGGGGCTTTTTCTGAAGGTATTTGATGGACCGGAAGACAATCCAATATGATTCCAGGTAGTTATATAAAAGATTAGCAAAGTAAGCCACTTCTTTGAGGCCGGAAGCCGACAGGGCATAGCGGGCTTCCTGGTCGTCGAGAATGATCACCACTCCCCGGGACTCGAAGTAACTCAAGGTATTTTCCAGCTGGCTTTCCGGGTCGATTTCGTTGAAGACGAACTCATTCTTGAAAAAGTCCAGCAGGAAGGAGAAGTCTGACTGGATCTCATCCCGGTCGAACTCGAACCCCAGCCCTGCCAGGATGGCCAGGGAGACTAAAGAGGCCGGCAGAAAGAAATGGAGGATATTGTTTTTGTAATACTCCAGTAAGGGCCGTTTGGTTTCGTCGATGCTATAGCCTCCCAGACCCAGCTCATCCTCCAGGCCCTCTTCCTTTTCGATGGGGGTGATGAGCTTGCGCGCTTCGCATTGGGCCAGGGTATCTTCCACTGCCAGGGTGAGATTCTCCAGAGAGTCGGCCAGGGGCACCTTCTGGGCCTCAAGGTAATCGTGCAGTACCTGAATAATCTTGAGTAACTCCCGGCGATAAACGCCTTTGCGGGGGTAAGTCAGCAACGCGGCGCAGACCAGGGAGAAGGGTGTGACCACGGAGATGCGGTTTATGTCATGAATAATGCGGTAGGCCAGGTCCTGACTGTGATCGCGGGCTTCCGGGGGCAAACCTGCATTGCTCACCGGGTGTTGGGCCAGGTATTGTTTTAAAGAAATGGGAGCGCCGAACTGGATGTAGGCCCGGCCATATCGCTTCCTTAAGAATTTTCGGGCATGCATCAGTTGTCCCACTGACTCCGTCTCTTTGCCCAGTCCTTCCAGTTCCTTGAGGTAGGCCTTCTCCTCCAGCACCTGGTCATAGCCGATAAAGGTGGGAACAAAGAACAGATCCGGCGCGGCCTGGTCATCATAGGCCCTGAGAATCATATTCAGAAGCCCTAATTTGGGCAGTACCAGTTTGCCGGTGCGGCTGCGACCCCCTTCGATAAAAAATTCCAAATTGTAACCCGTCTTGATAAGGGTTTTGATGTAGGTGTATAGCACCTCGGCATAGAGTTTGCCGCCAAGGAAGCGGCGGCGGATAAAAAACGCCCCGGAGCCCCGGAAAATGGGGCCCAGAGGCCAAAAAGCCAGGTTCTTGCCGGCGGCGATGCGCGGGGGGTGCATATGGTGCTGATAGATGAGGTGGTTGAGAATGAGGTAGTCTAAATGGCTTTTGTGACAAGGCACGAAGATCAGGCAGCCTCGCTGCCCGGCCTCTTTAACCTTCTCGAACCCAGCTTCATCGAAGACGATGCCGTCGAAGAGATGCTGCGACAGCCAGGTTACTGACCGGATCATCATGTTAACCATGTGAACGTTAAAATCGGCCGACACCTCCCAAAAATAGTCCTGAGCGGCCTTCTTGATTTTGGGAAGCTTCTTTTTCTCCGTTTCGCCCATATGCTCCATGAAGCGGGTAAGGCCAGGGTCGGTTAAGGTAAGTTCCAGAAACTCTTCTCTGGACTTGATCACCGGCCCGGTAATCATCCGCCTCTTCAGGTCGATGCGGCGGATCAGCTCCCGCCGGATTTCCTGGGCCAGATCCCGCAAACGGCCTTCAGTGCCAGATGAGGCCAGCACCTGCCTTAAATTGACTGGTTCGCCCACCTCCACCACGGCCCGCTTGGCCTTGAGGAAGCAGAGCCCCAGTTTCCGCAACTTCCCGGGATTCTCGCTATCTCCGAAAAATAGTTGGAAAAGCCCCTTGTTTTCTCGCTCGGGGTCTTTTTCGTAGATCACCATCTGGGGAACCAGGAATATGGGGAAGTCCAGTTTTCCCTGGAGTTCCAGCAGATGGCGGATGGGGTCTTCCCGGGGCCTCAGAAAACGTTGCCGGAAGCCCACCTGATCCACCAGGAAGAGCAAGGAGCCCCGCTTCTCCTTAAGCATTGTGCCGAAATAGTCATCCTGGTAAGGTTTGGGCCAGGCCCGGCGGCGAGTGAAATAATTGAGGGCGGTGGAGATGATTTGCACCAAATGGGAAAGAGGCTGCCACATCCACAGGTTCAGGTCAAAGGCCACCTCCGGAGCCAGGACCCCCAGCTTCTGATAACGGCGGTTGAAAAAGAGAAAATCCAGGTGACTGCGATACTTCAGGGCATAGACCACCGGTCCCTGTTGGGCCAATTCTTGCAAGCGCTCCAGGTACTTGGGATTCACCGTGACCCGGGAGAAGAAGGGGTCCAGGGTATAACGCAATAAGAAACCCGGGTGTCGGGGGAGGTAGCCGGCGTAATGATATTCATGACCTGCCGACCAACCCACTAATCGCCTGAACAGCCGGCTCAGCCAATTCCTGGGCTTCTCGGCTCCCCCCGGATCGGGGGCGCTGGGTCCTGGCCCTGGGGAATTCATGTCCATTTCTGACCTTCTGCTAATCCGCCGCTATTTAAGAGCAATATATAAATAGCCCCTGGCCCTGTCAATGGAAATGGAGCCATCGAGTCTGGGGGTGGGATAGGACCGCAGCGACGGGCAAGTAACTGGGAGCCCTGATCTTTCAGGCAAGACTAAAGGCCGGCCGGCCGAAAGCTATTCACAGGTCCGGTGGCGATCCCAGGCCCGGTCCTTCCGCCGGCACCGACGCCGAGGCCGCCTCGGCCTCCCGGAGGCGTGGGCCGCCGAAAAGCCGGATGGCTAGAATTGACACCTCATACATTAAATAGATGGGAATGGCTACTGCGGCCATGGTCAGGATGTCAGCATGAAAGGCGGCCACGATGGCGCTGAGCAATATGGCCAGACGGCGCTGGCGTCTGAGAGTTTCCAGTTGCACTACCCCCACCCGGGACAAAATTAGCAGGACCAGGGGCAGTTCGAAAACCAACCCGAACAACACCAACAGGCGCAGGCAGAAGTTGACAAACTGGGTCAGATTGAGCATGGAATAAAGAAATTCACTCTCATATCTCAACGAAAAGGAGATGATTAAGGGCCACACCAGGTTGAGGAAAAATATGTCCCCCAGGATAAAGGCCACCGTGGCAATGGGAGCGAAATAGTAAATATACTTCCTTTCTTGGGGGTACAGCGCCGGCGCGAAAAATCGCCACATCTGGTACAGGATGAAGGGAAAGGCCAGGGCCAGGCCGGTTACCAGGGAAATCTTCATCTGGACGAAAAACGGCTCCAGGGGAGCCATATAATTGAGCCGGTGCGGCTCAACCTTGGGAGTTGCCGGGTCCACCCCTAAACGCTGAGCCAAGTCGGGAAATTTCTGGGCCACCCAGGTTTGCAGGGAGTAGGACCACTTTTGGGTGATGGATGGCTCCTGCAAGGGCCGGGTGATGAATCGCTGCACGGTGGGGACCAGGGGCCAGGCCAGCGCCATGCCTATAAACAAGGCGATGGCGGAGAGGATGAGGCGCTTGCGTAGCTCCTCCAGATGTTGCAAAAACGACATTTCACCCAAGCCTAGAATTCCTCCTGGCCCGCGGGGCTTCCAACTTAACAATTAAGCCCGGTGCTGAGGTAGAGTCAGCCCCGCCAGGAACCCACCCTTCTCAGCCCCACCCTAATTTAATTGGCAGCACCCGGCCCAATGAAGGGGCAGGAAAACCAAATTCATTTTGATTATTTTAATGTATTGCTGAAGCTATGGCAATGGCCGCCTCAGGGCAAGTGGAGGAAGAAAGTCGGTGGGAGTGGAAAATAGCTCGGACCACGGGGGCCTGCCCTTTCTCAATCCCTGACCCCGGTAGCATCTTACCACCCCGGCGCGTCCAGCAACTCCCGCACCTTGCGGGTCAGGGCGTTCACCTGGAAGGGCTTCTGGATATAACTTAATGCCTGTCCAAATTTGCCTTGGTTCAGGAACACGTCTTCCGCGTAGCCGGACATGAAGAGGACCTTCAGCTCCGGTCGCCAGGAGGACAAACGTTTGGCTAACTCCCTGCCATTCATGCCAGGCATCACCAGGTCGGTGAGCAGCAGATGGATGGGGTCCTGGTGTTGTTCGCAGATTTTAAGGGCCTCGCTAGCGTCCCGGGCTTCCAAGACCGTATAGCCGCTGCGCTGCAAAATCTTGCACGCTACTAGCCTCACTACATCTTCATCTTCCACCAGGAGGATCGTTTCTCTTCCCAGGGAACAGATTTCGGGCGCCTCTATCGTCGGGGTCACCTCCAGAGCCCGCTCCAGCCGCGGCAGGTAGATTTTAAAGGTCGTGCCTCGGCCGAGTTCACTATAGACCCAGATATGACCGCCGCTCTGTTTGATAATGCCGTAAACCGTGGACAGGCCCAGCCCGGTGCCCTTTCCCACTTCCTTGGTGGTGAAGAAGGGCTCGAAGATGTGGGACCTGGTGGCCGCCTCCATGCCGCACCCGGTATCGCTCATAGCCAACATTATGTAAGGGCCGGCCTCCACCTCGGCATGGAGGCGGGCGTAGGCTTGGTCGAGATCAACGTTGGCTGTTTCAATGGTGAGTCTGCCCCCCTGGGGCATGGCATCCCTGGCGTTGACCGCCAGGTTCAAGATAACCTGTTCGATCTGGCCCGGGTCCACCATTACTTGACCCAGATCCGCACCTGGATGAATGACCAGATCAATGTCCTCACCAATCACCCGCTGGAGCATCTTGCCCATATTATCCACCACGGTATTCAAATTAAGGAGTTGCGGCTGCATTACCTGGCGCCGGCTGAAGGCCAAGAGCTGACGGGTAAGCCATGCCGCCCGGTCTCCCGCCTTTTTAATCTCGGCCACATCTGGGCGCAGCTGATTATTTTCTCCCATGCTGTTCCACAAGAGTTCGCTGTAGCCGATAATGGCCGTCAGCAGGTTATTGAAGTCATGGGCCACCCCCCCGGCCAGCCGGCCCACCACTTCCATTTTTTGCGCCTGCAAAAGTTGCTCTTCGAGCCACTTGCGCGCCGTGATGTCCCGGGTAACTCCCACCAGGCCCATGGGCCTGCCTTGGAAGTCACGCAGCACCGACCCTTTGACTTCGGCCCAGGCGGTGGAGCCATCCTTACAATGGTACTCTATTGCCTGGATAGAAAAGGGTTCCATATCTTTTGACTGTAGACTTTCTGTAGCAAGGGGAAGGTATTCTGCCAAAATTTTATTGACCAACTCCAGGGAGGCGGGAGGCAAAATTTGCTCCAGATTCATTTCTATGAACTCTTCTGCACTGTAGCCAGTCATGAGCTTGACGGAGGGACTGGTATAAGTGAAATTCAGGTTCAGATCCATGGTCCAGATGACGTCGATCACGTTCTCAGCCAGGAGGCGGTATTGTTTTTCACTCTGTGCTAAAGCCATATGGGCCTTTTTGCGCTCGGTGATGTCCCGGCTCACCCCCTGGATGCCCACCGGGCGTCCTTGAGAATCCCGCAGGAAGGTGGCCTTGGCCTCAATCCAGATGGGAGAGCTATCTTTGCCAATATGTTCCAGTTCCAGGGTCAGGGAGCGCTGGGGGTCTTCCCCCAGCTTGTCCAAAAATAACTGCTTCCGCCAAAGTCTTTTTGGCCAACCTCATGGAGGCGGGGGTCAGTAGCTCCTCCAGATTCATGGCCATGACTTCCTCCGGGCTGTAGCCCGCCAGAAGTCTGGCGGAGGGGCTGACATAGGTGAATTTCAGGCCCAGATCCGTAGTCCAGATGACATCCGAGACATTCTCGGCCAGGAGGCGGTAACGTCTTTCACTTTCTTGTAAAGCCTCCTCTGCCTCCTTACGGGCAGTGATGTCTTCCACCACCTCGATAAATCCTTTCCCCTCGCCATCGGGAGCAAAAATGGGGAAGGCATAAACCCGGACTGAGAAGCTGCTGCCGTCATCTCGGACCCCCACTGTCTCAACCTCTGCCGGCCTCCCCGTGGCCATGGCCCGGGAACCCGGACAGTGCAGAACAAACCACCTCCCGTTTCTCAAATTCCCGGAAACACTCTTTCCCGACAAACTCGCTGGCGGGCTTCTGGAACATCCGCCCCTGGGCTGCATTCGTCATTATTATGCGGTAATCGGAGCCTATCAAAGTTATTCCCAGGTTAATGTTCTCCACCAAGCTGCGGTATCGCTCCTCGCTCTCCCTTAGCTTATCCTCGGCTTGCCTACGTGCCGTGATGTCGATGCCGGTGGCGATAATATATTCCACCCGGTCCTCTCCATCCCGGAGCGCCATGTTGGACCAGGCAATGAGGCACTGATACCCTTCTCTGGTAACCCAGTAATTTTCATAGTCATTGGAGGACTTGCTGGTCTGGAGTTCCTGAAACACCCTTCTAGCCTCCTCCACTTCTTCCGGTAGCAGCAGGAAATCCCAGACAGACTTGCCCTTCACTTCCTCCAAGGAGTAACCGGTGGTTTGCTCACAGGCCCGGTTGAAACCCTGGATGCGCCCCTCCGGGTCCAACACCACCACCAGGGAACTGATGGTGTCCAGGATGTTGGCCACAAAGTCCCGCTCTTTTCTAAGGGCCTCCTCCGCCTGGACCTGGGCGGTGATATCCCGGGCAAAGCCGATAACCCCGGTCACCTCTCCGGTGGCCGCGTCCGCCAGAGGAGAAGAGAAGAGCGCCAACCAGCCCACCACCTCTCCCTCGGGCCCCATCTTTGGCACGATCTCTTGGGCGGCTTCGCCGCTCTCTAAGGTGACGCAGGCGGGACAGGCGTTACAGGGTTCATTCCGCCCAAAGAAAGCTGCATAGCATTTTCTGCCCACCAGTGGCCCCGCATGTTCATACCACTGCTCCATAACACTATTAACCCGAATGATGTTGAATTCGGGATCGGTTATAATCAGCCCTTCCTGGATACTGGCAAAGATATTTTCCAGAAATTGTTCCCTTTGTCCCAGCACTTTCTTTATCTGCTTGTGCTTCACGCTGATCCTGGAATTTACCGCAATAAAGAAGAAAATAATTGCAAACATGCTTGAGCGCCTAATGATTTCATGAAAAGGAACCTTAAATATTAATGACTCCTGGAATGATATTCCCTGACACAAATAAGTAGTGAATGCTGCATCTATCACCCAAAAAACTAAGAAGGCGATAATTGTCTGGATAATTAACTTCTTTTTATTAGTTATAATCATGCTCGCCCCCAGGTAGTGCTTCTCTGATACTCAGTTTATGGGGCCTGGTGGTGCCATAAATTTACCTGGAAGAAGATCCGGCAGGCCAGGAGTGGGAAACCCCGGATCCCACATCATGGGGCCCGCTTCCCTAAGGCCATTGCCCAAACTGCTGGCCTAAAGACTCCTCAGTCAAAACTATAGGCAGGAAATTGAGAGACGGTGGCGCGGGGACTTTAATCCCTCGGATCTCTTCTCATAGATATCATTTCGGACTGATCCCTAAGTTTCATTAATGGCGGCGGGAATCGAGAATACGAGGCGAGTTAATTCTTTGCAGGCGAAACGGAAAGGTGAAGCAGCTCCGAGATGGTGACCAGCCGATAGCCAGCCGCTTTTAAAGCCGGCAGGATGACTCGCAGCGCGGCCACGGTGGGGTTGCGGTCAGCTTTCTTCCTAATCTCTTTTTCCCCCAAATTTCAGACAATGGTGACCTGCCGGGGGCTGCTCGTCAGCCACTCCACCCCCTGGGGGGTAATGCGGCCGGTGTCCTCCTGGCCCACCATGCCGATCCCGGGTAAAAAGAACTTGGGCTCAAAGGCCAGCACCGCATCAGCCTCTAAAGGGTAAGGAAAACGCGCCGTGAGAAACGGGTATTCATCCAACTCCAGCCCCACCCCATGGGCCAGGAAGCTTACCCGGTCCACGCCTTGACCCATATAACAATCCTCTAATCCATGGGCCTGCACTGTACCCCAGAGACGTTGGTATAGCTCCGCCGGCATTACCCCGGGCCGGGCCTCCGCCACGAAAATGCGGTAAAGCTCCTGGGCCACCTCAAAGGCCTCCCAGGCCTTTGGGGGCAGCGACTTAAGGGCATAGAGCCGGGTCATATCCGCCACATAGCCATTGACGCAGGCGGCCACGTCGATGCTGATGGGCTCCCCGGGAGCCAACTTCTTCAAGCTGGCCCCCTGGGGAAAGGCGGGGCTGAACCCCACCCCGCCGCTGGGGGTATCGGTGTAGGCCCCCTGAAGGCCTGAGGTTCCGGAGAGCACATGCCCATAGTACATCTCCAGATCCACGTTGCGCACCCGGATCAACCCTTGATGGCCCAGGAGGCGGAGGTGATATTCCACGGCTGCGGCCACCTCCAGCTCGGTGATCCCGGGCTTCAGGAATTCCGGCACCATGGCGTGCACCTGATCCAGGATGGCGGCCGCCCGGCGGAGCTGCTCAAGTTCGTAAGGGCTTTTGACCATGCGTTGGAGGCGGATCAGCGGGGAAAGGTCCTGAATAGCTTGCTGCGGGAATAGCTGCTCCTGGATTCTTTTATATAATGCCGCCGGCAGGACATCCAGCTCCAGCCCCACCGTCTCCCGAGCCTTTATCCCCGCCGAGGCCAGAAGCAAGGGAATCTCTTTAAGGTCCTGATAAAATGCCAGAGGCCAGGGGATCTCAGTTTCCATCACCCGGTATTGAGGCCGGCGCACCATAAGCAGGGGCGGGCCGGCCGGAGCCAAGGCCAGAAACCCGTCCACCACGGTGCCGGTGTAGTAAAACAGGTCCGCGGCCTGGCGGATCAAGGCCAGGTCGATGCCTTCTGGAGCCAGCTTCCCTTGCAGGGTGGCGACCCTGGAGGTGATTTCCCTAAGCGGCACCGGCTCCATCATTCCTCCGGCTGATAGAGCACCACCGCCAACTCCTCGGGGCCTTGGGCTCCCAGGACCAGGACTTTTTCGATGTCCGCGGTGCGGGTAGGTCCGGTGAGCCAGGTGACCATGCCGGCGCCCCGGCGAGAGAGGGAGAGCCCCTGAGCCAGGCTCAGATTTGCCAGGTTATGAGGTATCAGGACCATATGTTTCTTGGCCCGCAAGGGCAGCCAGGATGAGGCTTGAAGGCCTAAGTGGACCAGGACCGTGCCCGTCTCGGGGATGGCCCCCAGGCCCACGGTGACGGCCGTGTGCGCCTCGGGAGCCCAGGTGGTCCCGGTAAATTGCGGCACCACTCCCAGGTTCTCCAGTTCCAGGGCTGCGTGCCGGAGCCAGGGATGATCCTCCAACCATAAGGGGCCAGGCTGCTTTTTAAGCAGTCGGGCCAGGGCCTTGGGTCCCTTAACCCCATGGAGTCCAGTCCCCGCCTCTTTTAGGCGCGTCTTCAGGAGAGCCATGGATGAGGCAACCGTACGGGGCCATTAACTAAGCTGACCTTTCGCAAAATGGATGCTGGCAGATAAAGCCTTCAACTGAGTTTTACGATAAATTAAGTCCCCCTTTTTTAAATGGGGATTTAGGGGGATTTCAAAGGGTTAATCAAAATCCCCCCGCCCCCCTTTAATAAAGGGGGGAAATAATCCTGAACTCTTTCTCCTCTTACCGGCGCTGCCGCCGGTGAAAGCTTTCCGGGGATAAGGCCCTCCCCCAGGGACCCAAACTTCTGAGCGCGCCAGCAGAGGTTTTAGCCAGTGCACCCCGGGCTCCAGTTGCCGGTACAGGGACGGTCGGCCCAGCCCCAGGCCGGCAATCCGGGAAAGAGTTCGCAGGCGCCGGAATTTAGGACTGAGGCCGCGCACCAGCCGGATCTTATCCGTCAGCCGGATCTTCACCGGGCAGATCTCCTGGCAGGCGCCGCATTGGGTGCAAAGGTCGGAGATATCCCCCACCGGGGCCAGATAAGGGGCCAGGAGGATGCCAATGGCGCCAGGGTAGACCCGATCATAGAGGTAAGCCGCTCCTGCCTGAAAAATCGGGCAGATATTGAGGCAGGCGCCGCAGCGGAGGCAGTAAAGCGCTTCCTGGAGTTGGGGATCCGCCGCCAGGCGGCGCCGGCCGTTGTCCAGGATTACCAGGTAGAAGTCCTGCATTCCCTGGGGCTGGGGCTTAAGGCCCCTGATAAAATGGACCAGCGCGGTCAGGCGTTGGCCGGTGGCGCTGGCCGGCAGCAGGCGCAAAAACACCTCCACCGCCTCCAGGGTTGGAATTACCTTTTCCAGACCCATCAGGGCCAGGTGTACCCGGGGCAGGGTGGCCGTCAGGCGCAGATTGCCTTCATTTTCCACCAGCACCAGGGTGCCGTCCGGAGAGGCGAAGTTGACCCCGGTGATCCCCATCTGGGCTTCCCAGTAGCGTGGCTTAAGGTACTCGGCGGCCTGGCGACTCAGGGCTTCCGGCTCCACCGACCCCACCTGGCCCAGGTGCTCCTGAAACAGGGAGGCGATGCGGTGGCGGTCCAGGTGGAGGGCCGGCGCGGTCAAATGGGCCGGCCTCTCCCCGGCCAATTGCACAATGAACTCCCCCAGATCGGTCTCGGTCACCTTAAGGCCCGCCGCGGCCAGGACCGGGTTGAGGCCCACCTCCTCGGTGGTCATGGACTTGGATTTGACCACCGCCCTGACCCCGTGACTCCGGGCCACGCCCAGGACCAGGTTTCTCGCCTCGGCCGCGTCCCGGGCCCGGAGCACCTGGCCACCCCACTGCTTGACCTGGTCTTCCAGGGAGTCTAAAAGCTCATCCAGCCGGGCCAGGGCCCCGGCCTTGAGGTCCCGGGCCTGGCCGCGCCACTCCTCCCAGAGGGGGTAATCTTCCAGGAGGCGCTCCCGGGCGGCCAGGGCCCGATGGGTGGCAATTCTAATGGCTGGATTTGCTTCCAAGATTGGGGGGCCGACCTTTACTCAGATCCCTGGATAACTTCCCGTCCCATTTCCACCTGGGCCGGTTAGTCTTATTAGGTTTTGACAGATTTTTCAAAATTGGCCATCCATTCCGGGAAATGGAGATCTTCGGGCCTTTCCGCGGCCATCTTCAGGAATTCGTTGGCTTGCTCCTCGATCCAAGGATGTTTGGCAAAGTCTTCCAGGGTCTTTTCCATCAGATCCTTAAATTCCGTGGGCAAGGTTTCATCGCTGGCCAATTGGCTTTTCAAAAAGCCCATCATCGTCGGGAGAGAGACCAGCTTCTGCTCAACCCCGTAATGACGCAAGGTGCCTTTAATATCTTCCCGCACCCGATCAATGGCAATATTTCGGAGAAAGTGAAACGGGTTTTGGCCGCTGAGCAAAGATTCGAACGTATAACTCAGATAATAGAACCTTTTCCCGTAGCGCCAGATATCAGGGAAGATCTCATTTTTCTCAGGAGCCCGGTTGACCAGGGCCAGGGCTTCACGATATGGCCGTTCCATTCTAGCCAGAAGCATGTTGTAAAACATATACAGGTTAATAACGAACATGCCAAAAACGCTGATGGCTCTAAGCGTCGGCTGGACCGTACTGGCCCAAATAAACATAAAATAAAAGAAAATCATTACCACAAAAATAGTACGTACTATCCTGATGGCTGAAACAACCAGTCGCGGGTCTCTCCGGTGGGTAAGAAAATAAAGGAGAAGCAAAGCCAAAATTGCTATTTCCACATAGGCGCTGGACAGCAGGTTCACCACATATTGAAACATGTCATTTCCTCCCAGTAGCCACCAGGTTAGGGACGAAAAATAATTAGAGACTAGCTCTCAGCCTGGAATCTCATAAACTTTGATTTTGGCTCGCCGGCGTTCGGCGTTCAGCCAGGCGGCGAAGATTTGCTCCCGCTTATATTCCAGGGACGACATTTTCAGCTTGTCCTGATCCTTGGCAAATTCTGCCGGGTCCGGAGCCTGCCGGGCCTTGAAGGCCAGGAGATAATATTGGTCCTTCCAAAAAATGGGTTGCCCGGGATAGGGGTGCTGGCCGGAAAGTTGAAAGGCCGCGCTGGTTAAGGACTTCGGCCAGGGGTTGACCCAGGAAACCCTGGTGACGGGTAAAGAAGTCGCTTTCTTTAACGGTTAAGCCGACCTGGGCCGCCACTTGGGACAATGGCTCCCCTTTCCGCAGGCGCTCCAGCAGCCGGCCGGCTTCCACCTCCGCCTGTTTCCTGGCCTGTTGCCGCTTTACCGCCTCCCGCAACTTTTCCTTGACCTGCTCCAGGGGAGGTTGATGTTCCGGGAGGCGCTCCACCCCTTGCAAAATGGCAAAACCTCCGGGCAGTTCCACCACCCGGCTGATCTCCCCCGGCTTGAGTTGTAGGGCCGCCTGGTTAAATCGGGGCTGCGCCCCCAATTCCGGGAGCGGCTCCTTGAGGGTAAAGAGAGGGCTTTCTTTGGAGGTTACTCCATATTTTTTGGCCACTTCCGCCAAAGAGGCCCGGGACAGGTCTTCCCAGGCCTTTTGCGCGGTTTCCTGGGCCAGGCGCCGGCTTTTCTCTTCTCGCAACCGCTGTCCAACCCGGGCCTCGGCATCCGGTAATTTCTCGCTTTCCTTGACCTCCTCCAACAGGATCAGGTGAAAACCCTGGGAGGTGGAAGCCAGACCCACTTCTCCCGGCCTCAAGGAAAACGCCACCTCTTCCCATTCGGGCTGAAGTTGGCCCCGCTTCAAATAACCCAGGTCACCGCCTTTCTCCCGGGTGCGCTCATCCTGGGAGTAAGCCTTGGCCAGTTGGGCAAAGTCTTCTCCGGCCCGAGCCCGATCCAGCAAGTCTTGGGCCTGCTGCTCTACTTGCTGGCGCTCTTCTCCGGTGGCCTTGGGAGAAACGGCCAGGAACAATTGCCGGGCCTTAATCACCAGTGGGCCGGGAAAACTCCTGGCCATGCTCCGCCAGGTAATTTTTCACCTCTTCGGGAGGTAGCTTCACCCGGTCCAGAAAATCCTTGGCGCGGAAGAACAGGTACTTCACCTTAACCCGATCCGGCTGGCGGAATTCCGCCGGGTGTTCCTGATAGTACTGGGACAGCTCCGCCTCCCCGGGGTTTACCCGGGCCAGGAATCGCTCCGGAGAGACCGCCAAATAGCGAACCGCCACCTTTTCCCGGCCCAGGCGATAAATCTCCTGAAGCTCCCGATCCGAGATCTTGGCAAAAGAGGTTATTTCCTGGTAGATTTTTTGAATAAGCAGGCGCCGACTTTCAGATTCCTCAAAATCCGTCGGGCTCAAGCGGTTCCGGGACAACAGCAGGAAATAGCGTCTTTCACTGAAGTGCCCGTCTTCCTGGAAGAAGGGGTAATTGCGGATCCGGTCCTGCAATTCAGCCTTGCTCACCCTAATTCCCAGGCTCTCCCCCGCCTGGAGCAGCAAGACCTCCTGGATCAACCGGTTCAGGGCCTGCTCCTTGAGCCCCAGCGCCTTGATGGTCTCCTCGTTCAACTCACCTTGGGTCCGTTCCTGGTATTGCTTCACCAGCTCATGATACTCCTTGAGATAAGCCGTAAGGAGGATGGGGGTGCCATTGACCTCGGCCGCCTCCTGGAAGCGAGGCGATTTGAGGCCGCCCACGCCCCAGAAGATAAAGACCACCACAATGGCCCCGATGGCCAGGGCGATGAACCAGGAACGGGAATACTTGCGCAGCCATCTCAACATGATGCGTACCTGCCGAAATAATGCCCCTTCGTCAAAACATAAAGACGATTTGGCTTTTGTCCATAGTCAGCCATCTGTTCCGCCGGCAAGCGGCAGTCCCGCGCCCGGCCGTTACTTGGCTCCTTCCTTCAGCTGCTTTTGCGCCTCTTTGGCTTCGGGACTATTGGGATAGGTCTTAGCCAATTTTTTTAAGGTAGCCTGGTAATTTTGCGTCTGCTTAAGCTGTTGATAGGAGTAAGCCTGGCGCAGCAGTGCGGCCGGGGCCAGGATACTCTTGGGGAATTGGGTTGCCATTTTATTGAATTCCACCGCGCCTTCCTTGTATTTCCCTTCGGCGTAAAAGCTATCGGCCAAGTAGTAACGGGCCTCGGCGGCCCTAGGTCCCTGGGGCTGCTCTTTCAAATACTGGTGGAACTTATCCCGGGCCGGGCCATATTTCTTGCCCTGGTAGAGGCGCAAGCCCTCGCTGTAAGACTTATCCGCGGCGGTGGCGGCAGTAACTTTAGGATAACCCGGGGCCCCGGGAGCCTTGGGTCCGGCCGCGGGCTGGGCTGCTGCTGGCTGGGGCTGTTCCAGTTCCGCCAGGCGGGCCTCCAACTGCTGCACCCGGGCCTCCAGGGCCTGCACCTGCTGGTCCAGGGTCGGCCTGGGCTGGGGAGCCGCGGGCGCGGCAGCTTGCTCGCCGGGAGCCTGAGTACCAGGTGCGGTCGTCTCCGACGGGATTACCGCCTTGCTCTTCAGCGGCACATAAGTAAAGGTGTCACAACCCGCCCAGAGCAGAACCAGGGCCATGCCCACCAGCATCCTAATCCCGATTAAGCTTCCCTGCCTCATTTTTTAGCCTCCTTTAAGGGCGGGGGCTGTGACTCTGCCCGACTTCTTCACCCTGCTTAATTGATGGCGCTTATCCCCCGGACCACCAGGCCCAGGGCCCCTCCCTGCCGTGGGAATTTTGCTTCTCCCGGGACAGGCAGGGCCCCTGACGCCGGCGCCCGCCAAACCGTGGTGAGCGAAAAACCCAAGTAGTTATTCAATTTATTTAAAAGGTTCTGCCTTAACTTGTCAAGGACACTCACCTGCGGGCGGTGTCCTAATTTGCTCAAATCTTGCTCAACAAAAAGGAGATTTGCATGAAAAAAAGTCGTAAATCTAAACGGGAAATTCTTAAGGACAAAGTGGTGGAACTAGTTATAAATTTTGTGGCCAGCGAGGCCGGCTTGAGCCAAGGGGATTTGGAAAGATTATTTGGCTATCGAACTGGCTCAGAGATAGCAGCCGCTCTCGCTGAAATATCCATCATATTCTCTTAGGACGCTGGCCGTTTAGTGCCAAAATAAAGCGCGAGCATATAAATAGCACATTCATTGTTGATAAACCATGCGCATTTGGGGTCACAATGCGCATAACTGTAATGTTCTGGCTTTGCAAACATTACAAGCCTAAGCGGACAAGTTTTTTCGGCCATAGCTTCTCACCTCCTTTATATGGGATAGGGCAAAATCAACATAGCACAAGAGGGGGTGGGAAGCCATGGGGTTAGTTCGTTCATAACTTTGAACGATTAATAGGTTACGAAAGAATTATTTTCGGGAGGTCATTTTCAAAACAGGTTAACCTCTGTTTAAAATTTAAACAGAGATGGTGAGTAGACTAGAGAAGGAAGACAAAAAAGCGGCCCGGAGACCGCTGAAAGGATTAAAGGAAATTAATTAGTTAGATATTAGAAAGAGACAGAGCGAGGTTTGCGCTTTAACTGCTCAATGAGGACATAAATAGGGAGCTCGGCTTGCTCAGGATTAATATGCTTAAATCTCTCTTGAGCAAGTTTTTCGGCCTTGTCGGTTAATCCCATCTGAATGGCATAAAAAAGCCGAACGAGGCGATCAATCGATTCCGATGGCCTTTCTTTATCGTGTTCCCATCGTGAGACAGTGGAATTATCAACTCCCAGCCTAGCCGCAAAATCTATGGCCTTCATGCCCATATGCTTTCTAAGAAATCGAATTTCCCGTCCAGATAGTTGGTTTTCCTGTTCCAGAAGAATTTCGGCAATCAGTTTATGAAGATTTAGAATTTGGGGAATAGAAACGACTTCCTCGCCACATTCGCACTTGAGAATTTTAACTCCTTCAAGCCAAACATTAGTCAGACCGGATTCCAGATAATGATATTCACTGATAACCGGGGACTGTTTTTTCTTGCAGGAAGGACAGACCATTTTTTTCATAGCTCACCTCAGAAAACGGTGATGCACAGCAGCGTATAGTCGTCAATAAGCTGGACTACTATTGATAAAGGCCCTTCTTCAACATCGGTCCCTATAACCCTAAAAACTTGCCTTTCGCAATCGCCCTCTTCTTGCCCTGGCTCCACATTCCCCCAGTTTAACAGAAAGAGGATATCATCCATCTGAACCCCTCTGAGAAACATACGTTCGCGACAATGGAGCGTATAATTAACTGCTCCAAATTTGAGAATTTCTCGGATTTTGCTTCGCGCTAGGTTTAAATCTAATATCGGCATTTTTGCGGAATTGTCAATAATTATTTTTGCGATATCCTCAAATATTTTGCCATGCTTACTGTGGTTTCCGCTGACGCGCTGCACTTTATCGGCATCAATAGCAGATAAGCCTGTCTTCCTCAATAAAAAAACTGACTGGCAGCTTAATCGGCTATTGCGGCAATTTATTCCAGTGACCAAACATGATCCGAAACTCCCGCCTCCATCGCGGGGGTCACCCTGAGAGTGCGATGGATGCGACAGAAATTGTAATGGGCGAAATATAAGGCCAGTGCTGATTTCAGATTTTGCAATTTCTTCGAGAAAGCATTTGTCAGCCTGGTAAACCGTCTTATTTGCATTCGCATGGTTAAATTGTGGCTTTCCACATAAGAGGTTGAAATGCGCTTTTTGTCGGGCGCACCATTTATAACGGTGGATACCGCCTCCTTGACTTTTGGTGGGGCGTAGCGTCCCTTGACCCTGCCCTCCTTGCCCCCTGACACCCCCTCTGGAGGACCCTCGTAGCTAGTCGCCTCACCCCATCTTCCACCTTGCTCCTCACCTCCTTTTCGGGTTAAGATGGAACTATGGCAGTTTCGGAATTCGTGCATCTCCACGTGCATACGGCTTACAGTTTGCTGGACGGGGCCATCCGCATCCCTGACCTGGTGGCTCGAGCCCAGGCCCTGGAGATGCCGGCCGTGGCCATTACCGATCATGGCTCTCTCTTCGGGGTGCTGGATTTCTACGACAGGGCCCGGGCCGCGGGCCTCAAGCCCTTGCTGGGCTGCGAGATTTATGTGGCCCCGGGGTCCCGCTCGGACCGCAAGAGCCCGGCCAAAGGAGATAACTACCACCTGGTGGTCCTGGCCACCGATAATCAAGGCTACCACAACCTGATCCAGCTGGTCACCCGGGCCCACCTGGAGGGTTTTTACTACCGCCCTCGGGTGGATAAAGAATTGCTGCAGGAACTTAATGCCGGGTTGATCGCCCTCTCTTCCTGCCTCCACGGGGAGGTGGGCCGGCACCTGCTCCATGATGATCCCGCCGGGGCTGAGAGGGCGGCCCGGGAGTATGCCGAGATCTTCCCGGGGCGGTTTTACCTGGAAGTCCAGGCCAATGACCTGCCGGAGCAGCTCAAGGTCAACGCCGCCTTGTTGGAGTTGGCGCCTCGCTGGGGCCTCCCGCTGGTGGCCACCAATGACGTGCATTATCTCAGGCCGGAACACGCCAGGGCCCACGACGTGCTGCTGTGCATCCAGACCGGCAAGACGGTCAACAGTCCCGGCCGCCTGCAGTTCCATACGGACCAGCTCTTCTTCAAGAGCGCCGCGGAAATGGCCCGGTCCTTTCCCTATCCCGGGGTGCTGGCCGCCTCCGGAGAGATTGCCTCCCGCTGTGAGGTGACCCTGGACCTGGGCACTTACAGGTTCCCGGTTTTCCCCGCGGCTCAAGGGGAGTCCATGGAGGCCGTCCTGGAGCGCCAGGCCCGGCAAGGTCTAAAGGCGCGCCTTGAGTCCCACCCGCCCACGGCCCCCCGGCCCCCTGAAGCATATTGGCAACGCCTGGAATATGAGCTCAATCTTTTGGAGGAGATGGGTTTTGCCGGTTATTTTTTGGTAGTGGCCGACATCATCAATTATGCCCGGCGCCAGCAGATCCCCGTGGGCCCCGGCCGGGGCTCCGCGGCCGGCAGCCTGGTGGCTTACTCCTTAGGGATAACCGACCTGGACCCCCTGGCCTACGGCCTATTTTTTGAACGCTTCCTTAATCCCGAGAGGGTCAGCCCGCCGGACATTGATGTGGATTTCTGCTACGAGCGCCGAGGGGAAATCACCGACTACGTCTCCCGGACTTACGGCTGGCAGAATGTGGCCCACATCACCACCTTCGGCAGTATGAAGACCCGCCAGGTGATCCGGGACGTGGGCCGGGCCCTGGAAGTGCCTTACCCCGAGGTGGACAAGATCGCCAAGCTGGTGCCGGAGAAGCTGAACATCACTCTGAAGCAAGCCCTGGAGATGGAGCCCCGCCTTAGGGAACTCCAGGATACCAACGCCAACGTCGCTGAGATCCTCACCATCGCCGAGGCCCTGGAGGGCCTACCCCGCCACGCCTCCACCCACGCCTCCGCCATGGTCATCGCCGACCGGCCCCTGGTGGAATACCTCCCCCTCTATAAAGATGCCAAGGGCCAACTGGTCACCCAGTTCGACATGAAAGGGGTGGAGCAGGTCGGCCTGGTCAAATTCGATCTTCTGGGCCTGCGCACCCTCACGGTGATCGACCAGGCGGCGCGCCTGATCCGCCGGCATCACCAGCCTGATTTTGACATCCACGCCATGCCGCTGGACGATCAAGACACCTATGCCCTGCTCCAGGCCGCCAATACCTGGGGGGTCTTCCAACTGGAAAGCGCGGGGATGCGAGCCCTCATGGCCCGCCTGAAGCCCTCCAGCTTTGAGGACATCATCGCCCTGGTGGCCCTCTACCGCCCCGGCCCCATGGAAAGCGGCATGCTGGAAGACTTCGTGCGCCGCAAGCACGGCGAAAGGAAAGTCGATTACCTGCTGCCGGAGCTGGCCCCCATCCTGAAAGAGACTTACGGCATCGTCCTTTATCAGGAGCAGGTAATGCAAATTGCCGCGGCCATCTCCGGCTATTCCCTGGCCGAGGCGGATATCCTGAGAAGAGCCATGGGTAAAAAAGAGCCGGCGGTGATGGCGGCCCAGCGCCAGCGGTTCATCTCCGGGGCCCAGACCCGGGGCAGTCCCAAAGATAAGGCCCAGTTGCTGTTCAATCTCATCGAGAAATTCGCCGGCTACGGCTTCAACAAGTCCCACAGCGCCGCCTACGCCCTCATTGCCTATCAGACCGGCTATCTCAAGGCCCATTATCCCTTGCAGTTCCTGGCGGCCCTGCTCAACAGCGAAATCCATCAAACCACCTCCCTGGCCAAACACATCATGGAGGCCCGGGAGCAAGGAATTGAGCTGCTGCCCCCGGACATCAACCGGGGGGATAAGGACTTCACCGTGGAAGACGGCAAGGTCCGGTTCGGCCTGGCCGGCGTGAAAAATGTCGGTGTCGGGGCCATCCAGAATATCCTGGAAGCCCGGGGGACCGGCCTCTTCCAATGCTTCCGGGACTTTTTGGAAAGAGTCAACCTCACCCGGGTCAACCGGAAGGTCCTGGAGGCCCTGATCCAGGGCGGGGCCTTCGACTCGCTGCACCCTCAGCGGGCCCGTCTCCTGGCCGGCCTGGACGAGGCCCTGGAAAAGACCCAAAACCTGAAGCGCCTCCAGGACTCCAAGCAGATGTCCATGTTCGGTGGCCTGGCCGCGGCCCCGGCCGACGACTGGCTGCCGGAGGCGCCGGACTGGGATGAGTCCGTCAAACTGGCCAAAGAAAAGGAAGCCCTGGGCGTGTACCTCACCGGCCACCCCTTGGATTCCTACCGGCCCCTGCTCAAGTCCCGAGTGAGCCTCACCACCGCCGATCTGGCCGAAATGGAAGACAACCAGGAAGTGGCCCTGGGAGTGGTGGTCACCGCACTGAAGGAAAAAGTCAGCAAGAAGGGAGGCCGGCTGGCCATCCTCACCGTGGAAGACCTGGCGGGGAGCGTGGAAGTCCTGGTCTTCGGCGAACTTTTTGAGCGGGTGGCGCCACTGCTTAACCGGCCCAGCCTGCCGCTGTGGCTCAAGGGCACGGTGGTGCAAGAAGAGAAGGGCCCCAAGCTGGTGGCCCAGGAGATCGCGCCCCTGGAGGCCAGCCTGCCCCGTTGGCCGGAACGCTTGGACCTGCGCCTAAACGCCGCCTCCGTCACCCGGGACCAACTCCTGGCCTTAAAAGAGATCCTGGCCCGCCACTCGGGGCCGGTACCGGCCTTCCTCCATTTCCTCCACCCCCAGGAAAAAGAAGCCACCTTGGCCCTGACCCGGGAACTGGGCCTTACCCCCTCTCCCGAACTGGCCGACGAAGTCAACCGCCTCTTCGGCTACCCGGCCTTGAGTTTGTGAGGTGATGAGGTGGGGGGAGGGCCAGGGGGCTGAGCCCCCTGCCCTCCCCCCATACCACCCTCCCAACCCGCTTAAGTTGGTCGAGGAAGTCGGGGCCTGTGGCCCCACTTCCTCGACCTAAATTTAAACTTATGGGATTGGGGGTGGGGGTCTGGGGGAGGGGGTAAGGGCCTGCGGCCCTTAGCCCCCTCCCCCAACATCCTTTAAGCGCCGCAAAGGTTGCGCCTCTGCCAGGGTTTGGCTATAATCGCCCGGAGGCTTTCTGTCATGGATGCATGGCTTCCCCAGATAAAAAATTACCTCTTCCTGGTTACCGGCAGTGCCGGGTTCATCGGCTTCCATGTGGCCCAGGCCTTACTGACGCACGAGGCCCAGGTGGTGGGCCTGGACAATTATAACGATTATTATTCCCCTGCTCTGAAGCGGCACCGAGACCAGGAGCTCAGGCGTTATCCCAATTTTATCTCCCTGGAAGCCGATCTGGCGGATCTCGGGGCCGTAGAGGCGGCCTTTCACCACTATAAGCCACAGAAGATCTGTCACCTGGCAGCCCAGGCCGGGGTGCGCTATTCCCTGATCAATCCCTTTGCCTATCAGAAGGCCAATCTGGAGGGGTTCCTCAATCTCCTGGAGACGGCCAGGCGCTCCGGGGTCGAGCGTTTTGTCTATGCCTCCAGTTCCAGCGTCTACGGAGGACTGACGGAGCTGCCTTTCTCGGAGGAGCAACGGGTGGACACCCCCATCAGTCTCTATGCTGCCACCAAGAGGGCGGATGAGCTCATGGCCCATGCCTATACCCATCTCTTCGGCCTGGCCACCGTGGGCTTGCGCTATTTTACGGTTTACGGCCCCTGGGGCCGGCCGGATATGGCCATGTGGCTCTTCTCCGAGGCGATGCTAAAGGGGCGCCCCATCAAGGTTTTTAATTACGGCCAGATGCAACGTGATTTCACTTACATTGACGATGCGGTCCGGGCCACTCTGGCCGCCCTTATGGCCCCCGGGCTGGAACCTTACGAAATCTTCAATGTCGGCAATAACCGGCCGGAGCAGTTGACCAAGGTGATCACCCTGCTGGAGCAAGAGCTGGGCGTGGAAGCCCAACAGGAGTTGCTGCCCATCCAGCCCGGGGACGTGCCCGCCACCTTTGCCGACATTCGCCGGGCCCAGGCTAAGTTGGGCTTTCAACCCAGCACCCGCCTGGAAGTGGGGATTCCGCGTTTTATCCAATGGTTCAAAGCATACGCATCAAAGTCTTAAGTTCTTTAAATCAGCCTACCGATAGAGTTATGCCGCCAGAAATTCTACGACTAGAAAGAATCTTTTGGCAGTAATATATGGGGCTGCATCATTTAACTTGCCTTCCGGCATTGCTTCCCACGGCCTCGTTATTTCCTGACAAAGTAGCAGCAACTACGTCATTTTCCCGGCCTTATCACTGTCGCCGAGGCGAGTAGCCGCAGCGAGCCGCCGCAGCCGAGGTACGACTCAGTTAATATTTATTTAAGAAAAATATTTTTTCAAAATAAATTATTCTCTTTACAAATAAATAGCGAATTTGGTAAAAGGGGAGGAGCCGGACTCTGCTGAGACACATCTAGATCCTCTTAATTCAACATTCCAAGGAGGGAATGTGTATGATCCAGGCCGGCCAAGTGATCTCTAAGTGCTGGGTCCGGCTCAGAGGGGATTCTTACTCATGAGTAAGAATCCCCTCACTCTGTTTTGGGCCGATGTTCGTGGCCGCCTGCCCTACCGGCGCTATCTGGATCTTGCCGACCGCGCCCGGCGCCTTCGGGCCCAGGCCTTCTCTCTGTTAACCCTGGCCTTGGGACTGACCTACCTGATTTGGGTCGGCCACCTTACCGTTAGAACCCGGGCCTGGCAAGATATTCTCTTCGTGTGCGCAGAAACCCTGTCTTTTCTGCTCCTGGCCCTCCTGGCCTACGACACCTGGAATCTGCGTTCCCACCCTCCCCAGGGCCTTGAACCACGCCAAAATTATGCCGTAGACCTCTTCGTACCTTGCTGCGGGGAACCCCTGGAAATCATTGATACCACCCTGAGAGCGATTAAGCGCATCCGGTATCACCCGCTGGAGGTCTATGTGCTGGATGACGCCGCTTCCCCTGAGGTGGCCGCCCTGGCCCAATCCCAGGGATTTCACTACCTCTCCCGCCCTTTAGCCGGCCTTCCCTTGCAGGATGCCAAGAGTGGCAACCTCAACTTTGGCTTGAGCCGATCCCAGGGAGAACTAATCCTGGTCCTGGATGCCGACCAGGTTCCGCTCCCGGAGATCCTGTCTCGCATGGTGGGTTTTTTCCGGATTCCCCAGGTGGCTTATGTGCAAAGCAAACAAGCCTTTTTCTTGCCCGAAGGGGACCCTTTCTACAATTGCGACCGGGTCTTTTATGAAACCCTGCAGGTAAGCAACGACCAGGCCAATGCCGTGGTCTCCTGTGGTTCCGGCGTGCTTTACCTCCGCCAGGCCTTGGAGGAGACGGGCGGGTTTGCCACCTGGAATATCGTGGAGGACTTCACCACCTCCTATGAGTTGGTGAGCCGGAACTGGAAAGGCATCTATTTCCCTTACGCCCTCTCCCGGGGGCTGGCCCCCCTCAATCTAACCGGGGTCTATCGCCAGCGCTTCCAGTGGTGTCTAGATACCATGCGCCTTTTCTTTTGGGATAATCCCCTCCTCAAATCGGGCCTCAACTGGCCGCAAAGGTGCCACTTCCTGATTATCATGCTGAGCTATCTGGCCAGCGGCCTGGTTTTTCCCATTTTTTACCTAATCCCCCTGCTCGTTTATTGGCGGGGCTACACCAGCTTTCTGGGCCAGGAATCCTCTTACTGGCTCCTCCGGGGGGCCTATCTGGGGGCGACCATCTTGATGTTTCGCTACCTCTTCTACCGCCAGGGCGCGCTCAAACAGTTCAAGATGCTGTGCGGCCTGTTTCCGGTCCACGCCGCGGCTATCGTGGTGGCCCTGTTCTATCCGCCGGGACGGAAGCCGGCTTATCGGGTTAATAACCTAAACCCCTTCATCGAACCCGGACGTTGGTGGCACGTGGCTCCCCAGGTGGGACTCATTTTACTCCACTTGACCCTGCCTTTCGTTTCTCTCTGGCTGGCCTGGGCCCCGCCCCGGCTCATCGTCTTCAACACGGTCTTTTCCGCCCTTATCATCTGGGTACTCCAGGACCTGGTGTGGGCCACGGTTACCAAGCCCGTCTGGAGTCCTACCATGGATCCAAGGCAGGTTTATGGCTAAAAAAGGTCGCTGGCTGCTGTGGGTGCTGCCCTTGGCTCTGGTAGGCTCGGCCTTGGGGGTGGCGCTGCGCCAAGATCCGGACTTCTGGCGCTCTACCTCCGCCCTGTGTCAGTTAGCCACCGACGCGGCGAGCCGGGGGCAGCATAACCAGGCCCTGGAACTGGCCCGGAAGGCCTGGTCCCGGGAGCCAGAAAATGCCCAGAGCGGTATCCTCTTGGCTCAACTTTATCTGGCGGTGGGCCAGCCCCAGGCGGCCCTGGAGATCAGTCGCCAGGTTTGGTCCCGAGACCCCAAGGCCACGGAGGCCCTGAAGCTCCAGGCCCAGGCCCTGGACCTCTTGGGAGAGCGACAGCAGGCTTATGCCTTGCTGGACGCGTACCTAAAAGACCGGCCCGAGGATAGCGACATCCTGAAAAGCGCCGGGGATCTCGCGGCCCGCCACGTAGAGGATCACCCTCTGGCCGTCAATTATTATCAGAGGCACTATCAGCTGGCTCCTGAACCCCTGGTGCGTCGCCGTCTGCTGGATCTATTGGTGTCTCTGAACCTCTACCAGGAGGCCATTCCTCTTCAGGAAGAGGAGGCCAGGGAATTCCCCGATAGTCAGGAAGCCCTGCACCGTCTGGCCTTGCTGCACTACTGGCAACGGGATTACCAGGCGGCCACCCGGATCTATCAGCGCCTGCTGGAGCGGGCCGCCCACGACGGAGCCTTGCGGCTGGAGGCGGCTCAGGCCGCGGATGCGGCCCAGGAGGTGGACCAGGCTCTGGCCCATTATCTCTGGCTTTACGGGCATCACCAGGGCCAGAAGGAATATGCCCTCGCCCTGGCCCGCCTCTGGGACCGGAAGGGCAACCATGCCGAAGCCGCGGGAGTGCTGGGCCCTTTAATGGAGGAGAAGACGGAACCCGAACTGAGGCGTTGGTATGCCCTGGAACTGCTGCTCATCGAGGATTTCCCCCGGGCCCGGAAAGCCTATGAAACTGCTTGGAAGGATGGAGATACTCATAAAGAAACCATTATCAATCTGGCTCGCCTCTATGCCCAGGGGGGCCATTTTGGCAAAGCCGCGGCCTTCTGGGATGAGGCCCGCCGCCGTCAACTGCTGGACTCTGAGCTCCTCTGGGAAGCGGCCCTGACTTATTCCTATGCCCGGCGGTTCCAGGAGGCTGTGGAAGTGCTCCAGCCGGCGGATCGGGAAGATCCGCAAAACCCCAGGCTCTTGCTATTTTTAGGGCAACTCCACTTCTACCAGGAACATTGGGGACGGGCGGCCCATTATTTTAAGGCTTACCTGGCCAAAAACCCCCGGGATTGGGAAGTAAGAAGGCAGTTGGCCGAGGTCCTGTCCTTTCAGCCGGAAACCCGGGATGCGGCCCTGGAACAGTATGGCCAGGCTCTTAAGGAAAAAGATGAGGTGTCCCTGCGCTTGCGGCGCGTCCATTTGCTCCTCAAGGCCCGGCGCTGGGACGCCGCCGCCCGGGAATTGAAAGATTGCCCGGTGCCGGAAGACCCCCAGCTCCTCAAGGAGCAGGCTCACCTGTTCCTGTGGCTGGGCGACCTTAACGGGGCCCTGGAACATTATGACCTCTTTCTTAAGAAAGTCCCCCTGGATCGCGGGGGGCGCCTGGAGAAGGCCCGAATTCTGACGTACCTGGGGCAGGTGCCCGCGGCCCTGGAAATTTTAAACCGCCTGCGTCTGGAATCACCCCGGGACCCCACCATGCGAGTAGCCGCCATCCAGGCCTATCTCTCGGCCCAAGATTTTCCCAAGGCCTTGACTCTGGCCCAGAAAGAGCTGGAGCCCCTGGAAAACCTGACCCTGGAGGAACGGGCCTTGGTGGCCCGCTGCTACTGCCATTCCGGCAATCCCAAGCATCTCCGCCAGGCCGCGAAGCTGCTGCTCCAGAATCTTAAAGAGGACCGCTACCATCACCCCTCCCTGCTGGCCTTGGGTTCCCTTTTGCCCCGGCTGCCCCGCTATGAGGATCTGGACTGGGTCATGGACAACCTTCACGGCTCCCAGATGGGGGGCCCCGAGTCTGCGGCCCTGGCCTATTTTGACAGCCAGCTGGGGCGCCATGGGGGGAAGCTAAATTACCTGCTGCATGTTCTTAACGAATATCGCCGGCACAAATGGCCGCAAAGATTAAGTTACCCACCTTTACTCACCCTTCCCAAAACCCCTTTAAATAAAAAGATTTACGTCTCCACTTTTTTCTTGACATACCTATTTTTACCCTTATATTAGTTTTAGAGGTTGGATATACGGTTGGAAAAATCCTTTGGCCTAGACAGGACAAGGCCAAAACGGAAAATGCCCAAGGAGACAGGCCATGAAGCGCATCAAGACCAGCTATCCGGGAGTGTATTACCGGGAAGTGAGGCGCCTGGGGGGCCCCGGCAAGGAGAAGGTCTACTACATCGTGTTCAAGAAGGACGGCAAGGTCGATGAGGAAAAGGTGGGCCGCCAATATGCCGATGACATGACCCCAGCCCGGGCTGCCCGAATCAGGGGAGAGCGTATTGAGAGAAAGCGCCTGTCCCGAAAGGAAATCCGGGAGATTAAGGCATCCATCAAATGGACAGTGGAGAGACTATGGCAGGAATACAGCGCCCAAAAACACGACTCAAAAGGATTAAGAATAGACCAGGGCCGGTTTGAAAATTACCTAAAGCCTGGCCTGGGGAACAAGGAACCCAGGAATATTGCCCAGCTTGACATTGACCGGCTGCGGATGTGGCAAAGACAAAGAAACCTCAGACCGTCAAGCATGTGCTGGCGCTGCTCCAGAGAATTATCAACTTCGGCGTCAACAAGGGGCTCTGCCCCGGCCTGTCCTTCAAGATAGAACTCCCGAGAGTGGACAATAAAAAGACTGAAGACCTCACCCCGGAGCAGCTAACCGCCCTACTGGAAGCCATTGAGGGAGACCCAAACATCATGGCCGGCAATCTAATGCGCATGGCCTGTTCACCGGCATGAGGCGGGGAGAGCTTTTCAAACTCAGGTGGGATGACATAGACTTCGACCGGGGCTTTATCCACATTCGGGACCCCAAGGGCGGCAAGGACCAGACCATACCTTTAAACCAGGCGGCCCGGCAAGTGCTGGAGGGCACCCCAGGGCCGGCAGCCCTTATGTATTTCCCGGACGTGGCGGGAAAGCAGCGCACCGACATCACCGTCCAGGTGAACCGCATTAAAGAGGCGGCGGGCCTTCCCAAGGACTTCCGGCCCCTTCACGGCCTGAGACACGTCTACGCGTCCACCTTGGCCTCAAGCGGGCCAGGTGGATCTCTACACCCTGCAGAAGCTCTTGACGCACAAGACGCCGGCTATGACAATGCGATATGCGCATCTTCGGGATGAGTCCTTGCGGAAGGCCTCTGAGTTGGCGGGAGACTTGCTCACCCAGGCAATGAACGGCAGCCCCTCCCAGGTGGCGAACCTGAGGGAAGATAAATAAGCGGGCCGGGTTAGGTGGCCGCGAATGAGGAACCTCATGGAAGAACTGACCTTTAAACTTAAAGGCGAGTGGGACACCAACCGCGTCTGACAATTCTTCGGAAATTGATAGGGGGTTAGACCAGCTAATGGCCGTTGGTGATTTACTGGCGACCACGAATATGGATAATTGGCGCGCCGATGATGACCACAGCAAGGATTGGCTGCCTGGTCTTTGACCTAGCCGAAAGGGTAAAAGCCCTGGTGAAAGAAGAGCGGAAATCCAATGGTCCAAGCGGCCTAAGTCTTTTAAGCCTCCAACTGAGGGGGCCGGTCAGGTGCGCCAAACATCTAAGACCAAAAAGGAGCTATCGGCAATGAGTAAGAAGAAGTCCAAATGGGTTGACAGCCAGGGACGCATCAGCAACTGGGTTGAGTTTGCAAAAGAGCGGGGTTGGATAAGTGAAGTCCTCCTAGCCACCGGACTGGCAAAGAAGTCTGTCCTGAGGCTTTACAAGACAAGGGAGGCTACGGCAACCCCACGGCTATTTACACTGATGATAGGCCTCTGGGAGAAGACGGCTCCATTGCCGTATTGACAGACAATCAGGGGTCGGGGCATTGCTGGCTACGGAGGGTCAGGATCGAGGCCGGTCAGGTATTCGTGACCCCCCCTCATGGCCCCATGGAGAAGTGCCTTTCCCATTGGACCATTTTAAGAGCATCGAGCGGGTTATCCTAGATTTCCTTTCAGTAGAGAAGGGTTGCTAATGGAGATCGGCCCATAACGCACGCTGGTGGGCCAGGGAAAGATGGCCTCTTTGGGGCCCTGGCCCACCTAAGCAACGGCCCACAGCGCCGGCCGGGGGCGGCAGTCCATGCTACTGCTAACCAGAAAAGTCAATGAGACGGTTCTTATCGGAGAGAACATCCGCATCATGGTGGTATGGATTCGTGGGAAGCAAGTGCGCCTGGGCATCGAGGCCCCGCCAGACCTTTTGGTATTGCGGGGAGAAGAAAAGCCGACAAGCGGAGCCCAGTAGAGCCACATAAAGATTTCCGGGGATAGGCCACGGCTGATCACCTGGCTGACAAGACGGATTTCCTGGCCCGCCTTCCCCGGACTTTACCACCCCCAGGGGACCGCGCAGACAAGAGGAGGTGGCAGATGACCCGTGAGAAGAAAAATCTTTTCCATCAGCGTAAAAAGGGCGAACCCATCACCTATGATGGGAGCGTCGAGCCAATACCCCTAGCCTATGTAAGCCAAGAATGGCCTAACAAACTCACTTTAAAAATAAATGCCTCCCCCCAGGATTGGAATACCCTCCATCAATTAGCGGTAGCTTCCCCTGAATATCTTGGCAGATTGATTTTTCTTCACATTACGAGGCCTGTTTATGAGAAATTCCTCTCAAAGGAAGGAAGGAATTTGCCTAGGGGATTTCATAATGAACCGCGGCAATTATTTATGGAAGAAGCCCGAAGGTATTCGGCGGCTGCCTTTGCTGTCCTTTCACATTGGGAGACCCGTCCTCTAATTGACTGGCCTGACTATTTGAAGGCTGTAATTCATGACGCCGAAATAAGATGGGGGAAAGAAAACATTTGGCCCCCAGAAAAGGAATCTGTTGATGTTATCGCTGTGGTGAGGTATTTGCTAAGGTCAAAATATGGGATAAAGGGAAAAGAATTGGGTCTTGATGATATAGAAGATATGGATAACGAAATATTTCGTAAAATCTATTTCGACAAGAATAAGATAGACGCAGCGATGGCTCTTCAAAATAATTACATACAAAACCATGAGATTCCTCCCCCCATCGATGTGTTATATGAGTTTGTTCCAGGATTCGGATGGGAGTTTATAAAAGAGTGATTTAAACCGGCTCTTCCAAGCAGTAATCTTATTTGCTACAAAGCCAGCCCCTCAAAAGGCTGGCTATTTTTTTTTGCAAAATAGCAAATTTAGACTTCCCCCATTTGCTAAACAGCAAATCTGGCGTTCTCTATTTATGGGGAAATGGAATGGTAAAAGGAGACCATCGGGACAATGAGGAGAAAAGGAGAAATCGTGATGAAGAATCAAGTCGAACCCGCCCTCAACGAGGTCGAGGCCAGGCCGTTTTTTGGGCCTAGCCACCAAGCATGGCAAACCTTAGCGGTTGGGCGTCCACCGTCTACTATAAGTTGGGGTACAGAATTGTCTACAAAATCAGCGACTTGGAAAGATATTTGGCCGAACGCCGGATCGACCCGGAGAAGAGGCGCAGAGCAGGGAGAGGTGGGGCTGGGAAGGCAAGAGCAGCCCCAAGAAGGAGATCAGCCGTGACCCGAAAAAATGGTGCCCCTGGTGGTCAGCCAGGGCGGAACAATTTCGGAAAAAATGGGGTGATAAAAAAATGATAGTTTTATCGAGCTTGGATGTCAATGAATTTTTTCCCCGTTTAATCTTCTCAATTCTATTAACCATTCCACATCTGGCTTTCGAGCCTGGCCTATTCCTATCCTCCAGGCGTGGTTTGGGCAAAGCTATGACCAGCAGGGACATGGCTACCCTTTTTAAATATTGAAATTCGCGGTTATGGTTCCAAACCTGGAGACAACCATGAAGGGGAAATCCAAATCCACATCAAGGGTGGATGAGCCCATTGCCAACTCCGAAGCTGAGCAGTCAGTACTGGGGGCCATTCTGCTTTGCCCCCAGGTGCTGGACCAGATAACCCATATCCTGGAGCCCCAGGACTTTTACCGGGAGGCCCACGGCCGTATCTACCAGGCCATGATCAGCATGTATAAAAGGAGTGACTCATCCGGCCAGTCAAGACCGTCACTTTTCTCTTAAAGGAGAGGGGGCAACTGGAGGAGGTGGGGGGCCCGGTCTTCCTGGTCAGCTTGAGCGAACAGGTGGGGTTCGCCACCAATGTCGACTACTACGCCCGGATAGTGGTAGAGAAAGCTGATCTCCGCAAAAAGAGCGAGCTGGCCTTGAAGATTATTGAAGCCTGCGACAGCTCCGGCAATGGTCTTGAAGGCCTCATTTCACAAATATCAGCGCAGCGCCGGGGTGCACGCATCCTTCAATCCCATCACCGCGAAAGACCTGGGAGCCATTGAGTTTTCCCCCACGGCGATGGGTAATCCCCGACTTGATAACGGAGGGTCTCACCATCCTGGCGGGACGGCCCAAGGTGGGCAAAAGCTGGCTGGCCCTAAACTGGTCTGTGGCCGTGGCGACCGGCGGCATAGCTCTGGACAAGTTTAA
>CAVTZS010000014.1:0-335186 GCA_963739295.1 uncultured delta proteobacterium
AGATGAAGTTACTGGAGCATTCGGTTGTCATCATGACCTCAGATCACGGGGATGAATTCGGTGAGCATGGGGAACTCTCTCACGATGGGAAAATGTATTCAGAACTTGTGAATGTTCCCCTCATTCTATACGACCCCGGCCTTAAAAGTGCTCAAGTTTGTGAAACTGTGGTCAGCACCATGGATATTCCTCCGACCATCGTACATCTCTTTGGTCGGGAACCGGTGGAAGCTTTTACCGGTCATTCACTGCTCCCTCTTGAGGCGTATCCAAAAAAAGGAGTCTATGGAGAAGCGAGAGAAAAATATGGTGCTCATGAAAAAGGTGATGAAAAGGAAATACATTACTATCGCGAAAAGGTAATTTCAAGGTCATCTACCATGAAAAAGATGACTCGTGGGAGATGTATGACCTCAAAGGGGATCCAGATGAGTTAATCAACATCGTAGATACATCGCCTGCAGCAGAAGAGATGAAAAAAAAGGTAAAGGCAAGAGTCGGGAGGAAAGGAACCCGCCGCGTCCCCAATGTGAAGAATAGGGGACCTGAAGAGGTGGAGTTGGGGGTTGGTTCCCCCGGCCTCTGAGGATCCCTCCCCGGGGCAGAAACGGGCCAGCCAAAAGAAGAATTTCTTTATCTTAATAACCAAATAATCTGGCAGTTGCGAATTAGCCAGACAGCAACCTTCGAAAGGATGCCTGTCAGATCATATCTGAGCTACGGTATGTAAACTCTCTTTCGAGGTGTGAGGTTGAGTCCTCAAGAGGGTGTCAGAGGAGCCCAACCCTGAAATGCCAAGCCTCCTACATGTACCCCAGTTTACGTAACCTATCCATAGCCTGTTCTTTATCCTGACGTCTTCCGGCCCGTTCCTCGGTGTTTTCCAAATCTTGTTTCCAGGCCGGAATGCCTTCCATGGATATCTGACTGGTCGTTTTGGCCCCCAGTGACCGGTAGCCTTTCTCATAGAGAGGACAGCAAGGGATGTCAAAGGCTGCGTATGTATCCCATAGATCTTTTTCGGTGAAAGGCAAAATGGGTTTGATCCGAGTATGCTCGGGAATCAAATAGGCCGCCATTTTGTGTTCAAAATAGCCATCATCAAATCGTGCCGGATGTTCATCCCAGCGTAGACCTTGGAAGACAGCCTTGATGTTGTTGCTCGAGATTGATTGAAGACCACCGTCTTCATCAGATGGTTGCCTGAATAGGACTCGGCCTCAAAAGGAAATTCTTCTTCAGTAAATTCGATACGCTCGAGCTCTTTCCGGTTGCGCTCATTCAGATTCTCTACCTTCACAGGCGCCCCCAAGGTATAGTTAGCCTGCTTTAAGACATCCTCATTCCGGCACAGCTCAAGGGGGACGTTCCATTCTTTTTTTATTCTTTCCACAAACTTTTTCATCTCTTCGAATTCGTCCCCTTCGCCAATGATCATGGTTTTAGGGATAGGGACACCTTGCTCCTGACAGACCTGCCGTATGCACCAAAGGGTCAGTGTGCTGTCCTTTCCACCTGTCCAGGTGACTCCGATTTGTCCGTGTTTAAACTGATCAAAAGTCTCCCTTATGACCGCCTTGGATAACTCAACAAGCTTGGCGCACTGCCGTTTCCTCTTTTCGCTGATAGTTTTATCAATTGGCATCGTTAACTCTTCCTCCTTGGTTTTCTTACTGACAGACGTTTTTAGGGGCTTAAATTTATCAGTAGGGGGGTTAACCCCTACTGATGTGTTAAAGGCCTTATTCAGTGATGTACCCTAACCGACGTAAACGCTCTTGGACAGCCTTCTTTTCTTCCTCGGGCATCTCGCGATACTTCACTCCCTTCGGCAGAGCCCGATAGGCGTCGTTAACCTGCTCGCGGAATTCCTGGAGCCATCTGGAAGCGTGCATCTTCAACCTGTCAATCAGGTTATTCTGCTCCAGAGGATCTTTCTTCAGATCAAAGAATTCTTCATACATTCTGGAAGCATAACGGATGTACTTCCAGTTCTCTTCACGAAGTGCCTGCCGTGCGCCCATGCCATAGGCAGCCCATACAGTTTCAGCATAGGCCCTCTTCCCGTGGCCTCTGAGATTTTCAATGCAGGGAACCAGGCTCTCTCCATCAAAGGGGTCTTGGATTTTGTCTTTGGGAAAATCCAGGATATCGAGGATGGTTGGAACAAAATCTATAGACCTCACCTGGCCATCAATGACCTTACCTTTTGATTGTTCAGGCATACCAGGATACTTGATAATACATGGTATCTTGAGGTCCACATCGTAGAGGCTGGAATGGGTATTATCAAGTTCCCCCACATCGAGAGGCTCGTAGATGTAGTCCCCCATAGGCCAGCATTCTCGCCTTAGGGTGGTTCCATGGTCACCGGTAATGAGAATCAGGGCGTCCTCGTAAAGGCCGACCTCTTTCAGGGCCTCGATTACACTGCCAATCACTTCCTCGTCAGCCAGGGCTATTTTAGCGTCATAATAGGAGTTTTCCGCCATGACTCCTTTCTTTAATCTGCCTGACCTTACCAGATAGTCCTCTGAACCCGTGTGGGTTTCGTAGTACTGGTTGTAAAGGAAGAAGTTGCCCTTCTTGTTGGCCTTGATAAAGTCAAGGTTTTCTTTTACATAATACTTCCCAACCGGTTTGGCATGAAATCTGTCATCCACGTGGACCCCAAGGTGTCTCCAATGGACGACGCCATCTCCCCAAGTATCAGGAGCGTTGGGGTCGGTTGGTTCAACCCAGACATCAAACCCTTTATGCATACCAATGCCAGCCCCAGCCACGCTCTGACTCATACACCCTTGCGTGGTCCATCCGAGCATTTTGATGTATTCTGCCAGTGTCAATGGCTGAATGGTCTGGTAAGGGTCTCTCACTCCCGTATGAGGCCCGACCATACCCGTCCACAAAACCGGTGTTGCTGCTCCGGTGTAAGAACTACCCGCAATTGTCTGCTTAAAGGCAGCCGCTCCATCCTTCATGAGGGCATCAATGTTTTTCTGCCTCCGGTGATATCCGTAGACAGATAAGTGGTCATACCTTACTTCATCAAACTGGAAAACAAAAACACATTTTGGTATCTTTTTCGGCATAACATCACTCCTTTCTGCCCCCCCGATTTATTGACATTCTTATATCTTCTTCAGATAACTTCCACTCCTCCACTTTACTTGGAGATATGCTGATTTGTTTCTAATTTCGTCAGGCAGTCATCACCTCCTTATTTACGATTATTAGAATTTACATAATTATGGCGAAGAATATCAGTAATTTTTAGATAAAGCCAATTCATAAATTTCATATTTTGTATAACGATTAGTTATAAAATAGTGCTCTCTCTGATTGTCTGCCTCAGTTGGAAAGACGATGTAAATGGTGGTCTCTTCCCCAAAAACTGGAGCCTTCGGGGTGAGAGAAATTAGGTGGAATGATCCGATCCAAAGAGGAGGCTTGTCACCATGAAGCGGTCCAGACTTACGGAGCAAACGATCGCCTTTGCCCTGCAGCAGGCGTAACAGGGGGCAACTGTAACCGAAGTCACCGGCAAGATGGGCATAAGCGAGCAGACGGGAAAGTCGATAAGGGGGCGACTTTTTATTTTAGCCTGCCTTGAAAGAGCGAAATGGTATAGGGCTTGATAACTGCTTCTATGCGGGTTCCTCTTGTCAAGCCTTTTTGGTCCTTCGGGTAGTTGAAGCTCCCATCCCTGAGCCCGAGGTCAAGGGCCATCCATTCGCCCTCGGCCTCCTTCCTCAACCACATGCCCAGGAAGAGGTGTCAAGGTCGCGCAGCGCCGCAGGGAACCCCTGGCACCTCGATTGGGCAGGTTAGAACCCCAGGCCGAGGCGAATGGCCTGATCTGACCAAACAGTTTGTGTTATAAGCCTTTGGTTGTTTTGGTTGGTTGGTTCCGGTGAATCGATGGCCTTCCAAGACCCTTCAAGCTTCTATCCGTGCTGACCTTTGATCAGACACCCTATGCTGCATGCGCTGGGTTGCGCTGGGGGGAACCGATTTTAAGCAAAGAGGCTATATCCCGAGTGAAGCTTACTGCTCTTTATCAATTCCTTACGAGCTGAAAATCATATTTTGATATCGCTATCATAGCTGTCTCTCAGAGCCTGTTGGCATTCCCTTGTCGACCCTCATCTTTGAAAAATCGAAAAATTTCCGGACGGATAATATAGACCAGGGGGGCCGAGTCCCATCCTAGGGTTTTGGTTTAGCGATGGTTTTTTTAAGCTGCCGGACCCCCAGGCGGCCCGGACCCTCTCACCCCATGGCCTTACCCTTTATCGGCCCCCTTTCCCTTCAAAATGGCCCTCTGAGAAGCCCTGCATTGAACGGATAGGCTTACCCCTTACCTGACCTTGCCGGGGGGGCTATTCGCTTAGAACTGCCCGCCTGGGCGGGGGAGAAATGGTAAATCAGGGGCACGCTGAGATAGGGTTAGGCCCCTCTCACAGAAACGGCTGCATATGAAGCCCCAGGAGAGGCGATTAAGGGGGTGAGGAAAGAGGTATGTCCTTATTGGGAATTTGACGCAATAAAGTCCGCCCCGGCTTCACACTCCAGGTATCTTAGCACAAACGCACAACCCCACCTTTTTATCCCATTTTAGAGGGTTATGTGGGGAATAGTGTGGGGAATCAAAAATAGAAAGGTCAGGCCAATGGCCTAGCCCATTGAAATTGCATGGCGTCCCCAACCGGATTTGAACCGGTGTTGCCGGCGTGAAAGGCCGGTGTCCTGGACCAGGCTAGACGATGGGGACGCATCTGGTGGGCCGTGTTGGATTCGAACCAACGACTCTCTGCTTAAAAGGCAGATACTCTACCGACTGAGTTAACGGCCCAAACGAAGTATTTTTAACTCCAGGGAAGGCACTTGTCAAGGAAATCAGCAGGGATTGGGGCATGGAACCTACGCCAAATCAACGGCCCTGAGCTTCTTCCCTGGTCCCCCCTCCCCCAGGCTCGGGAAAGGTCCCAGGACCTCACCCATCGTTTCTTATCTTCTCCAAGGCGTGGAGGGTTTCCTTAAGAATGGCGGCGTGTACTGCCTCCGGCGGGGCGGCAGCGTCCAGCCGATGGATCCGGGGCTCCCTCAGGCTGGCATAAATGGCGGCCACCTGTTCCAGATAGGCCGGCCTTTCGCTCACCTGAGGGGTCTCTCGGCGCTTCTTAGCCAAACGTGCCAGGGCCAGGGGGACCGGGAGGGTGAGGATGAATACCAGGTCCGGGCGGGGGGCGAAGGCTTCGTTTAAGGTCAGGATGTGGGCCGGGTCCAGACCCAAGGCACCCTGGTAAGCCACCGAGGAGTAATAATAACGGTCGCTGATGACGATCTGGCCTGCGGCCAGGGCGGGTCGGATGACCTGCCGCACATGGTCCCGGCGGTCAGCCACAAAGAGTTCCAGCTCTGCTTCAGGGCTCAGATTGCGGGCCGGCCCCCGGAGATAAAGGCGCAGCTCTTGTCCCCGGGGGCCGGTGGTGGGCTCCTGGGTTAGCACCACCTCCCAGCCTCGCTCCTTTAGGGCCTTGGCCAGGAGCCGGGCCTGGGTGCTTTTGCCCGACCCGTCTATCCCCTCCAGGGCCAGGAGAAACCCCCGCCCCATCTTCCTACTACCAGACTTCGGGAAAGGCTACGTTGTTATAGAGGTATTCCACCTTCTCTTTGTGGCCCAACTCCATCTTAGCCATCTTATTTAAGAAATCCTTGATCTCTCCCGGTGGCTGCAAGCTGGCCAATTTCTCGTAAAACTGGTAAGACCCCTCTTCCCGTTTCATGGCAATGACCAAGGCATCTTTGGGGCTCAAGGCCTCACTGAAATTGGGCGCCTCCAAAAGTTCGGCCAGGTGCACATTATGGGCCTCCCCCACTATCTTGCATCCCTGGGGGGTTAGGCAACTTTGCAGAAAGGCCTTGTGCCCCTGCTCCTCTTTGGCCAGGTACTGAAAGGTGTCCTTAGTTTCCGCATGGCTCACCAGGTTGGCCATGCGCTGGTAAAATTCGTGAGACACCTCTTCTTGGGCGATGGCATTCTTGATGATGGCTTCCAGTTCAGTATCCATAAGGTTTTCCTTCCCGGTGAGTTAGTTAGCGTCCATCCGGCCACCTCCGCTCCGCAGGTCTTGGAAGAGGCGAGGGAGCGAGGCCAGCCAGGCCAATTAGTCCATCAGGTCCAAACAACCTTTAGCTCAAGAGAAGATGGGTGGTTTCCAGACAGATGCGGTTCAATTATGATGCAAATCCCAGGGGTGGTCAAGCCAAAGGGTTTTTAGAAGGGCGAAAAAAGGATTGCGGGCAGAGACGCCCGGGGACCTCCGGGCGCCTCACCCCCCTTTGCTATTAAGCAGTCTTGATTTCGATGGCCTTAGGCTTGACCTCTTCCTTTTTGGGGCAGGTGACGGTCAAGACCCCTTTGTCGTACTTGGCCTCGATCTGGTCCACATCCACTGCGGCCGGCAGTCTCAAGGAACGGGAGAAGGAGCCATAGCTCCTTTCCACCAGGCGGTAGTTTTCCTTTTTCTCCTCACGCTCGGACTTCTTTTCACCTTTGATGCTGAGGATTTCCCCCGACAAGGTAATGTCAATGTCTTTGGGCTCCATTCCAGGAACTTCGGCCTTCACTACCACTTTATCGGCGGTTTCCGCCACGTCCACCGCCGGGGCCCATTCCATCTCGAAGGGCCGCAGACCCAACCTACCGGGGCCAAAGAAATCATCCCACAGGCGATCCATCTCCCGGCGGAGCTGGGAAACCTCTCGAAACGGTCTCCATTCGATCAGCTCTCTAGCCATAGGTTCACTCCTCCATAGCGTTGCTAAGCTATTTTAAAAAAATAGGAATTAACCCTGGCCCTGTCAACTTTCCCGGAAAAATGGCAGGAGAAATTTCTTGAATTTGGCTCCGGATGATGGTAGAAGAATCAGAACCCTGAAGGGCTGCCCTTATGAGCCGAAAGCCCATGACCTCAAGCAATGCGCCTCCTTTTCCACAAGGAGGTTTTTTTTTGCGCGAGCTGGCGTGGCCTAGGGAGTTATTTGGGGGGAGGGCCAGGGACCTCAGGTCGAATGGGCCTTCGGCCCATTTTTATGATATGGGTCATTTGCTTGCGCAAATGACCTGCCCCCCTCCCAACCCGCGAAAGTTGGGCTGGTAGCCAGCCCAAAATGACTTAAGGGATTGGGGGTGGGGGTTTGGGGGAGGGGGTAAGGGCCTGCGGCCCTTAGCCCCCTCCCCCAGACACAGAAAGGATCCCATTATGGAATTCCGGCGCAAGGACCTGTTGGGCATCGCGGAGTTGGAGGCCGAGGAGATCCAGCTCATCCTGGACACCGCCGCCTCCCTTAAGGAAATCTCCACCCGCCCCATCAAGAAGGTCCCCACCCTCAGGGGGAAAACGGTGATGACCCTGTTTTATGAACCCAGCACCCGGACCCGCACGTCCTTTGAGATCGCGGCCAAGCGCCTCAGCGCCGACACCCTCAATCTGACGGTGGCGGCCTCCAGCGCCGTGAAGGGAGAGACCCTGGCGGACACGGCCCATAATCTGGAGGCCATGCAACCGGATATTTTAATTATCCGCCACCCGGCCAGCGGCGCCCCCTATTTCCTGGCCCGTCGCCTTAAGTGCGGCGTCGTCAACGCCGGAGACGGCATCCATGAGCACCCCACCCAGGCCCTGTTGGACCTGCTCACTGTGCGGGAGGCCAAGGGCCGCTTGGACGGCCTGAAAGTGGCCATCATCGGGGACATTGCCCATTCCCGGGTAGCCCGCTCCAATATTTATGCCTTTACTAAGATGGGCTCCCGGGTGACGGTAGCCGGTCCGGCCACCATGTTGCCCCCCTATTTGGAGAACCTGGGGGTGGAGGTGGCCTTCTCTCTGGAAGAGGCGGTGGCTGGGGCGGATGTCATCATGATGCTTAGGCTGCAACTGGAGCGCCAGGGCCAGATGTTTTTCCCCACCTTGCGGGAATACAGCACCTATTTTGGCCTGGCCCTCAGGCATCTGTCTCTGGCTAAGGAGGATGTGATTATCATGCATCCCGGCCCTCTCAACCGGGGGGTGGAGATTTCTCCCGAGGTGGCCGATGGCCCGTATTCCGTCATTCTGGAGCAGGTGACCAACGGGGTGGCGGTACGCATGGCGGTGTTATATCTCTTGATCGGAGGGGAAAAGGAGTGAGCTTGCTCATTTGCGGCGCTCTGGTGGTGGACCCCGCCCAGAACCTGGAAGAACCCCTGGACCTGTTGGTGGAGGGAGGGAAGATTGCCGGCCTGGAGCGTCCTGGGACTATCCCGGCGGAAGGGCGCCGGGTGATCGTCGCCCAGGGCTTGGTGGCGACCCCAGGCCTGATTGATATGCATGTCCACTTGCGGGAGCCGGGGGAAGAGTACAAGGAGACTATCGCCACCGGGAGTAGGGCCGCGGTTCAGGGGGGATTTACCGCGGTGGCCGCCATGCCCAACACCTGGCCGGTGAACGACAACGCGGCCGTGACCCGTTTCATCCTGGATCAGGCCGGGGCCGCAGGCTATGCCCGGGTTTACCCGGTGGGGGCCATCTCCACGGGCTCCCTGGGCCAGACCTTGAGTGAATACGGCGACTTGAAGGCCGCGGGGGTAGTGGCCCTGTCCGACGACGGGCACCCCGTGACCAGTCCCTTGCTCATGCGCCGGGCCCTGGAGTATGCCAAAACCTTTGGGCTGCCCATCATCTCACATTGCGAAGACCTGGAGTTGCGGGGCCCCGGGGTGATGCACGAGGGCCAGGTGTCCCTGGAACTGGGCTTGCAGGGCATCCCCCCGGCCGTGGAAGAGGTCATGGTCTTCCGGGATCTCACCCTGGCCCGACTTACCGGCAGCCGTCTCCATATCGCCCATGTTAGCACCGCCGGCGCGGTGGCCTTGATCCGCCAGGCCAAGGCCGCGGGCCTGGCAGTGACCGGGGAGACCGCCCCTCATTACTTTTCCCTGACGGACGGAGCGGTCCTGGGCTATGATACCAACGCCAAAGTGAATCCCCCTTTGCGCAGCGCCGCGGAGCTGGCCGCCATCAAAGAGGGACTTAAAGACGGGACTCTTGATGCCATTGCCTCGGACCACGCCCCCCACAGCTCCATGGAGAAGGATGTGGAGTTTGAGGAAGCGGCCTTCGGCCTCATCGGCCTGGAAACCTCCCTGGGATTGAGCCTGAGGCTGGTGCAGGAGGGCGTATTAAGCCTGTCACAGCTTGTTGCCAAAATGAGCGCCAACCCGGCCCGCATCCTGGAGGTGCCGGGGGGCACCCTGGCGGTGGGGGCCCCCGCGGACCTCACCCTCATCGACCTTAACCGGCAGTGGCAGGTGGACAAGAACCGCTTCGCCTCCAAAGGACGCAACTGCCCCTTCCACGGCTGGAACTTGAAAGGCAAGGCCGTGATGACTATCGTAGGAGGGAAGGTGGTGTGGGAGGAGGCAGGCTGAGGTAATTAAAGATTTTGGGGGGAGGGCCAGGGACCTGAGAGGTCCCTGCCCTCCCCCCACCCCCCACCCAACCCGCTTAAGTTGGCCGCAGGAGGCGGGGCCTTAGGCCCCGCCTCCTGCGGCCCAAGATTAAACTTAAGGGATTGGGGGTGGGGGTGTGGGGGAGGGGGTAAGGGTCTGCGACCCTTAGCCCCCTGCCCCACCAACCAACCCATAATCAAAAAGGTGAGCTTATGGCCAGCCAGGTGTTTTTTATGGATTTGCGGGCCTCTGTCAAAGAGACCAATTTCAAGAAGTTCCAAAAGCTCCTCACCGCGGTGGATTTGAAAAGCATCGTCCACCGCAAGAAGAAGCGCCCCCTCATCGCGGTGAAGCTCCACTTCGGGGAGAAGGGCAACGTCTCTTTCATCCGGCCCATCTACGTGCGCCAGGTGGTGGATCACTTGTGGGAGGCCGGCGCCCATCCCTTCCTGACTGATGCCAATACCGTGTATGTGGGTACCCGCAGCGACGCGGTGAACCATCTCACCACGGCCATTGAAAACGGCTTCGCCTATGCGGTGGTGCGGGCCCCCCTGGTCATCGCCGACGGCCTCACCGGCAAGGCGGAAGTGGAGGTTAAGATCAATAAAGAGCAGTTCAAAACCGTTTACCTGGCGGAGGCTTTGCACGAGGCCGAGGGGATGGCGGTGTTGACCCACTTCAAGGGGCACGAACTCTCGGGTTTCGGCGGCGCCTTGAAGAACCTGGCCATGGGCGGCGCCTCTCGCAAAGGCAAACTGGCCCAGCACTCCAACATCTCCCCCAAGGTCCTGGGAAAGAAGTGCACCGGCTGCGGAGACTGTGTGGCCCACTGCGCCCAGGAGGCCATCCAAATCAATATCGAGACCGAGAAGGCGGTCATCGACCCCACCAAGTGCGTGGGCTGCGCCGAATGCCTCCTGGTATGCCCCTACGGCAATATCCAGATCCAGATGAATGAAGCCATCCCGGTCTTTTTGAAAAAGTTGGTGGAATATGCCTATGGGGTCATGTTAAATAAAAAAGACAAGGCTGTGTTTATCAGTTTTATTACCCAGGTGTCCCCCGCCTGCGACTGCTACGGTCACAGCGATGCGCCCATTGTGGGCGATATCGGCATCCTGGCCTCCCGGGACCCGGTGGCCATTGATCAGGCGGCGGCGGATCTGGTAATTAAGAGCCCGGGGATGAGCGGCTCCATTTTGAAAGACCTGAGTCCCGCCGCGGATAAGTTCCGGGACATCTATCCCCAAATAGACTGGCCCCTTAAACTGGAATACGCCGAACAACTGGGGCTGGGCACCCGGGCCTACGAGCTGGTGAAGGTGTAATTTTTATGGGGCCAGGGTTCAGGGCTGGAGGCTCCCTTGCGGCTCCCAGAGTGGCTTAGTTAAAGTGGCTCTCTTCGGTCCCGGCTCTTAAGAAAAGAGGTTGCTAACATGCTGCCCATCGGTCCTTTAATGATCGAGCACCGCTTGATTGAGCGGATGATTGCTCTGATGGAGAAGGAACTGACCCGGATCAGGGACAATGCCGCCATTGACCCGGAATTTGCCTTTGTGGACCCGGTTTTCATCGACACCGCGGTGGATTTCATGAGGACTTACGCGGATCGTTGCCATCACGGCAAGGAAGAAGACATTCTCTTTGCCGAATTGGCTGAAAAGAAACTTTCCCAAAATCAAAAAAAAATAATGCAGGAACTGAAAGCCGAACATCTCTGGGGCCGGGAGACCACCGGCAAGCTGGTTAAGGCCAAGGAAAACTATCTCTTGGGAAACAAGGCGGCCCTGAACGAGATTTTGCAATATCTGGGGGAATTGGTGGAGTTCTATCCCCAGCACATTATCAAGGAGGATAAGCACTTCTTTATCCCCTGCATGGAGCATTTTACCCAGTCAGAAAAGGAGGCCATGCTCCAGAAGATGTGGGAATTTGACCGCAAGCTGATCCATGAAAAATACCACAGCATCGTGGAGCAGATCGAAAACCGGAAACCCTGTAGGATTTAGCTTAAGCGGGTTGGGAGGGTATGTGGGGGAGGGCAGGAATTCGAGTCCCTGGCCCTCCCCCACAATTTTTTCCAACCTGTGATATTATTATTTGTATGGTTTACCTGGTCGGCGCCGGGCCCGGGGATCCGGGCTTGATCACCGTGAAGGGCCTGCAAGTGTTGCGGCAGGCCCAGGTGGTGGTCTATGACCAGTTGGCCAGCTTTGCCTTGCTGGCCGAGGTGGCGCCGGGCGCAGAGATCATCTACGTGGGGAAAAAGGCCGGGGCCCACGCCGTGCCCCAGGAAGGCATCAATGAACTGCTCATCCAGAAAGCCCGGGCCGGGCTTTCGGTGGTGCGCCTCAAGGGCGGCGATCCCTTTGTCTTTGGCCGGGGAGGAGAAGAAGCCGAGGCCCTGGCCCAGGCGGGTATTCCCTTTGAGGTGGTTCCCGGCGTAACCGCCGCGGTGGCGGTGCCGGCCTATGCCGGCATCCCCGTGACTCACCGACACTGGGCCTCCCTGGTGACTTTTATTACTGGCCATGAGGACCCGGAGAAAGAACAAAGCGCCATCCCCTGGGCGGCGCTGGCCAGAAAGTTCCGGGACCCTGGTCTTTCTCATGGGCGTGAAAAACCTGCCGGAGATCTGCCGGCGGCTGGTGGAAGAAGGCCGGCCCCCGGAGACCCCCGCGGCGGTGATCCAATCCGGCACCACCCTGGAACAGCGGACCGTGGTGGGGACCTTGGGGGACATCCCCCATAAGGCCCGGGAGGCAGCCATTAACCCGCCCGCGGTGCTGGTGGTGGGGGAAGTGGTGGGGCTCAGGGAGCACCTGAAATGGTGGGAGACCAGGCCCTTGTGGGGCAAGACCGCGGTGGTCACCCGCTCCCGGGAGCAGGCCTCCCGCCTGGTGGCCTTGCTGGCCGCGGCCGGGGCCCGCTGCCTGGAAGTGCCCACCATTGAGATCGTTCCTCCAGACGATTTTGCTCCGCTGGACGCGGCCTTCCGGGACCTCTCCACTTATGATTGGGTCATCTTTACCAGCGCCAACGGGGTGGCGGCCTTCATGCGCCGGCTCTTCGGGCAAGGCCAAGATGCCCGGGCTCTGGGTCGGGCCCGGATTGCCGCCATCGGTCCGGCCACGGCCCAGGCCTTAAGGGAATATGGCATTAGGGCTGATTGCTTGCCTTCGACCTTCCAGGCCGAAGGCCTGATTGAGGCCCTGGCACCCCACCTGTCCCCGGGGACCCGGGTGTTGCTGGCCCGAGCCCAGGTGGCCCGGGAAGTGCTGCCCGAAGGCCTGTCCCGGTTAGGAGCCGAGGTAAAAGTAGTGCCGGTGTACCAGGCGCGGCCGCCCCAGGCCCTCCCCCCAGAAGCGGAGGCCCTGCTCCAAGGCGGTAAGGTGGATATCCTCACCTTCACCAGCTCCGCCACGGTACATAATTTTGTGGCTCTCCTGGGAAAGGAGCTCTTTAAGGCCCTGGCAGAGGCGGCCACGGTGGCCGCCATCGGCCCCATCACCGCGGCCACCTTGCAGGAATACGGCATTACCCCCCAGATCCAGCCGGAGGCCTACACCATCCCGGCCCTGGCCGCGGCGATAATAGAATATTTTGAGAGGAAGTAGTTGTGGGGGGAGGGCCAGGGGCCTGAGGCCCCTGCCCTCCCCCTCCCCCCTCCCAAGCCGCTTAAGTTCGCTGTGGGAATCGGGGCCTGCGGCCCCGATTCCCACAGCGCCAACCTAAACTTAAGGGATTGGGGGAGGGGGCCTGGGGGAGGATTGTAAGTGGGTCTGCGACCCTTAGCCCCCTCCCCCAAACACTCACAAAACCATGTCTTTCCATCAGCGGATTGATTATCAGAAAGAGCTTAATCCCGCGCAATACCGGGCCGTCACTACTTTAGAGGGGCCGGTCCTGGTCATCGCCGGCGCGGGCAGCGGCAAGACCCGCACCCTGGTCTACCGCCTGGCCTATCTGGTGGAAAAGCAGGGAGTGCAACCGGGAGCCATCCTGCTCCTTACCTTCACCCGCAAAGCTTCCCATGAAATGCTGAGTAGGGCCGCCCACCTGATCGCCCGGCCTTTAGGACAGGTGATGGGGGGCACCTTCCACAGCCTCTGTTATCACTGGCTAAGGCAGTACGGCGAGCGCCTGGGTTATTCCTCGGGCTTCACGGTGATGGATCGCTCGGACCAGGGGGAGCTCCTGCGAATATTGAAGGAGCGCCTGGGGTTCAAAAATCTTTCCGGCCCCTTTCCCCGCAAAGAGACCCTGGCGGAGATCCTGGGGGCCATGGTCAACAAAGACCTCTCCCTGGAGGGGGTGGTGGCCCGGGATTACCCGCAGTTTGTGGAGCAGCAGGATCACCTGGCCAGTATCGCCATCGCCTACCAGGAGGAGAAGCGCCGCCATCACTTACTGGATTATGACGACCTGCTGCTGGAGGGCCGGCGGCTCCTTCAGGAACAGGAAGAAGTCCGGCGCCTCCTCTCGGAGCGCTTCCGCTTCCTGATGGTGGATGAATATCAGGACACCAACCGGCTGCAGGCGGAGTTGGTGCGCCTCTTGGCCTATACCCACCAAAATGTCATGGCGGTGGGAGATGACTCCCAATCCATTTATTCCTTCCGGGGGGCCAACTTCCGTAACATCATGGATTTCCCGGGTTACTTTCCCGGCGCCCAGATTATCAAGCTGGAGGAGAACTACCGCAGCACTCAGCCCATTTTAGATCTGGCCAACGGCATCATCGCGGGTGCCAGGGAAAAATACACCAAGTGCCTGTTTACTCATAAGCGGGACGGGACGCGGCCCCGTCTCTTCCAGGCGGCCTCGGAAAACGAGCAGTCCCGCCTGGTGGTGGCCCAGGTGGAGGCCTTGAGGCGGCAGGGGATGCCCTTGAGCCAGATGGCGGTGCTGTTCCGGGCGGCCTACCATTCCTTTGACCTGGAAATCGAACTGGTGCGGGCCGGTATTCCCTTTATGAAGTTCGGGGGCTTCAAGTTCATGGAAAGCGCCCACATCAAGGATCTCCTGGCGCACCTCCGGGTGGTGGCCAACCCCCAGGATGCCATGAGCTGGAACCGGCTATTGCTCCTGGTCCCCGGGGTGGGGCGGCAAACCTGCGCCAAGTTCACCTCCCAAATTAAGGGAGATTTCGCCCTGGAGACGGCCTTGGAGTGGCTCCGGCGTCAGCGCCGCCCCCAGGGGTTAAAAGAGGTGGCTGACCTTCTGGCGCGGCTCCGGCAACCCGGCCAGACGCTGGTGAGCCGCATGAATCTCGCCCTGTCTTACTATGAGCCCCTGGCCCGGGCCCGCTATGATGACTACCCCAAGCGTCTGAAAGACCTGGAGCACCTGCTGACCATTACCGCCCGCTACCGGGAACTGCGGAGTTTCCTCAACGACCTCACTCTGGAGCCTCCCACCAGCGTGGCGGATATCGACTCCCCCACGCATGACTATCTCACCCTGTCCACGGTCCACTCGGCCAAAGGCCTGGAATGGGAAGCAGTCTTTATCATCTGGGCGGCGGAGGGCCGCTTTCCGGGGTTCTATTCCCAGGAGAGCGAGGAAGAACTGGAGGAAGAGCGCCGCCTCATGTATGTGGCCGCCACCCGGGCCAGGAGCTACCTGGCGGTCATTTTCCCTGCCATCGGCTATAGCAGGTACTTGGGTATGACCTACAATGCCCCTTCCCGGTTCATCGCGGAGTTGCCCCGCAATTTGCTGGAGCCCTGGAAGGTAGAATCCCAGATGTTCTAGGTTGGGCGGCTATGGGGTAGTGGGGCAGGCCTCTGAGCCTGCCGGTGGTTACTTACCGGTTAGCTCCTTTATTTCTTTTTTAGCATGCTCCATCTCCTTTACCTGTTCCGCGTCCAGGCGCAGCAGCATGGTCTGGAACTCCCCCACATGGGTCTTTTCTTCCCTGGCGATGTCCAGTAAGACCTTGCGGATGTCTTCGTCTTTGGTCAGGGCGGCCATTTGCTCATAGAGATTGATGGCGTCCAACTCGGCGATGATGGCGGCCCGGAGAATCTCCTGGTCCAGGTCTTTGGGCTTGACTTTGCTGAGATCAATGGGAATTTGTGATAGCATGAGAGCTCCTCCCTTGGTTCAGAAACGGATAACGTTCTTTGGTTCGTGGTAGGCAAATTAAGCATTGATGCCCCAAAGGTCAAGAAGGAAGGTTCCGCGGGTTGGGTGGGGGGCGTGGGGGGAGGGCAGGCAGGGGCGGTTCGCGAACCGCCCCTACGCCCCTGGCCCTCCCCCCCACAGAACCTTATTCCCAAAAAATTTCCCTGGCCGCGCCGATTTTCAGAGTTTTCGGTGTTTTTAAGATAACGGATTAAACTTTTTGGAGAGAAAACAGTGGAATCCCAGTGCTATTACGTGCGCGAGCGACTGTCCGCCTGGCTGGATGGGGAACTGGTGGAGGCAGAGCGGACTGCAGTGGCGGCGCATCTGGAAGCTTGCGCCGGGTGCCGGCTGGAGTTGGCCCAGCTTTCGGCCCTGGACGCGGCCTTGGAGTCCCTGAGCGCGCCAGTGCCCCCCCTGGTGGCGGAGCGGGTCCTGGCCCGCATCATGCCCCGTCGGCGCCGCGGGTGGCAGTCCCTGGCCCTGGCGGCCTCGCTGATCATGGGAATCGTCCTGGGGGGGACCATGGCTCGGGATTTTTATCCCTGGCCTCCGGGTAACGGCAGTGGTGCGGAAACTATGGCCCTGGAGGACTTCCATGATTTTCCCCAGGGTTCTCTGGGAAGCATCCTGGCCTCCTACCAGGCCGAAGAAGGTAACGGCACATGAAGCGTGATTGGCTCCTTTATTTAGTGATTTTTTCCCTGGCCCTGAATTTGGGGACCATCGGCACCTTCATCTACCTGCGCTATCAGGACCGCCGGGAAGTAGCCTTGAAAGAAACGTCGCCGGCCATGACCTTTCGGGAGATGTGGGCCGGTTTAAATTTGGATGGGGAACAACGCCAGGCCTTACGCGTTTTGCTGCCGGAGCATCGCCGCCGGGTGATGGAAGTCAGGAGGGATTTGGCCCAAAAACGCCAGGAACTTCTTGATTTGATTAAGGGCGAGGGAACCCCCTGGGGCGCTATCCAGGCCAAAGTCCAGGAGATCAGTACTCTGCAGGGAAGGCTGGAAGAAGAAGTAGCCCGCTTCTTGCTGGAATTCAATAAAAACTTAAGGCCTGATCAGCACGCCGCGTTTTTGAGCCTGGTGCAGGAGCGCCTGGGGACCCGGGGCGGCATGGGTCCTTGGGGCCCCCCAGGACCTTTCAAAGGCCGGGGCCGAGGCATGGGTATGGGCATGGGGCCAGGGCCCCAGGGCCCCCCCGGTCCCCCGGAGGCAGTTAAACCCTAGTTAGAAATAACCACCTACAAGGAGAAACCATATGAAAAAGTGGCGATGGCTGGCGACCGGCTTTGCCCTGGCGCTGGCGGGAATCATGATCTTTGCGGATCTCAGTTGGGCCCAGGGCCAGGGCGGGGGCGGCGGCCCCTATTGCCCAGCCTATCAAACCTCCCAGTCCGGCGGGCGTGGTCGCAATCCGGGCTACCAGAATTGTCCCAACTACTCCGGTTACTGCAGAAATGGCCAGGGGTGGGGCAGTTCCTCCCAAGGCCGCCAGGGCCCCCGGCGGGGCCTCCGCGCCAATCCCCCTAATCCTCAAACCAACGCCCCGGAAGTGACGGGGAATTGAAGAAAGTGGCGGGGGCCGCCAGCCCCTGCCACTTTCCTTCGCAGACCTTAAGAATTCTGTTAAAAGATTAACCCAAGTCCGAAGTTGCACTGCACCAGCATGGGGGCAGAACCAGGCTACCGAAAGAAAAGGAACCGAGCATGCGAGGAAAGGCAGTGGCAAAAAGTTTGGCCGCCTATGGCACCATAGTTTTTTTCTTCGTAATGGCCTTCGAAGTCATGATCATGATCAGCCCCTTTGCCTTTTTCTTCTATTCCGTTTTTGCGCCCCTATTTAATTTTCTGGGTCAGCATGCCGCGACCAGATGGACTACCATGTTCTTTTTGCCCCACATGATTTTGCCGCCCACTCTCTTTCTCAAGTCTGTGCGCGTATTAGGTTCGATTTTCTTTCTGGTCGGGTGTTTGGCCTTTATTATTTGTGCCTTACAAGTTTATCTCGGGAAGATTTTTAGCTGGGGCATCGCCGCCAGGGGTTTATATAGATATATCCGCCATCCGCAATACCTGTCCCTGAGCGTCTGGGGCCTGGGCCTGGCGATACTTTGGCCGCGCTTTATAGTATTGGCTACTTTGTCTATAATGTTTATTCTTTATTATTTTCTGGCAAAAGACGAAGAAAGAAGAATGTTGAATAAATATGGGAGATCTTATGAACAATACAAGGAAAGCACAAGCATGTTCTTTCCACCAACTATTGAGAGGCCTCTTTCCACCCTTTTACATTTAATAATACCGAACAATTTTTTAAGGTACGTTGCCATTCCTGGGTTAATTGTGGCGGTGGTTATGGGAACAGGTTTTTTATTAAGGGAGATTACCTTGCGCTCCCTGCCCTTTGAGTCAAGGAACAACATCACCCTTGTTCCCATTCTGCCGGAGGATAGTCATTTTAGTAGTACAGTGGTTAGTGGAATATTAAATGATATTGCCTCGGGAAAGATGTCATTTATTGAGCCCCATAAAAATTATTTGGGTTATGTCATGCCGGTGGATTATGTCATGCAAGGCATGATTGCCGATACGGGCGGGGATTTTCATTTATATAAGAAACATCACACGTTTGGTTTGATAATGGACTGGGTGTTGCATCCCTTTGAACATTTGCGGCGCCCGCCCGCGGCTCATATGGCGGCCCTGCATCAAGTTGAGCCGAAGCTGGCCAGAAGGCATCACTGTCCCCTGGAAATCAAGGATGCTAAGGGGGATTGCGACACCTGCGCTTACCGTCGGGTCATTTTAGTTAAGGTAGAGCCGGGTGATGACACCCATTATTCCGGGCGCGGCTTGCTATCCTTGACCGCCACTAAGACTCCGGTGTGCTTCATGGACATGGATGCCCAGGATGGGGAAATATTAAAGGTAAGAAGGGTTGAGAAAGGAACGGCGTGGCAGGAGGTACCGACGCCGGAGTTCTAGGCCGCCCGGTCGCCCCTCTAAAGTGGGGGTACCTTAAAAAGTGCAGGGCAGGGGAATAGGGTTTCCCCCGCCCATCCTTTCAGCTCGCGCTTAAAAAGAGTTATTCGTGTTTGTGGGTGCTGCCGCAGGCGCAACCCTGGGTGGGGGCCTCGGTGATGGTCTCCACCTTGATCTGAAACTTCAAGGTTTTTCCGGCCAGGGGGTGGTTAAAATCCACCTGGAATTTGTCCGCCTCGAGGGCCAGGACCTTGCCCATAATGGGACCCCGGGGGCTGGTGAACCTGAGCTCCTGGCCCACCTCTATCTGCATCTCCCCCAGCATCTCTTGGGGAAATTCCCGCTTGAGATCCTCCCGGAGCGGACCGTAGGCCTGTTCCGGAGGTAGGGTCACTTGCTTTTCTTCGTTGATTTTCATATCAATGACCGCATCGTTGAAGCCGGGAATGATCGTGCCGCTGCCCACCTGGAATTCCAAGGGATCCCGCCCGGCGCTGCTATCAAAGATGGTGTCGTCTTCCAAGGTGCCGGTGTAATGCACCTGCACATAATTGCCATTTTGAACCTTTTTCATATTTCACCTCAGTGTCCGGGCGCCACACTTTTTACCCGGCATCTGTGATCGCCGTGCTCTGTTGCTGGGTTGCCGGCGGCTTTAATGAGTAGGAGTTCACCTGATATTAAGGATGGTGGCTTGGCCCACGGAGGTCTCACCCAGAGGCCCCGTCCAGCCACGCCAAAGGGATGGGACACCGGCCTTCCTTAAAGCTTTACCACATTCTGGGCCTGGGGACCTTTGCGGCCCTCGACGATTTCGAACTCTACCTCCTGATCTTCCTCCAGGGTGCGGAAACCCTCTCCCTGGATGTTACTATGATGCACAAAGACATCGGGACCATCAGTTTGGGAGATAAAGCCGTAGCCTTTGGCATCACTGAACCATTTAACCTTACCCCTTACTCGCATTTGTAAAACCTCCAATGTTCTCCTAAAAAGGGACTATACTAGGCGAAAAAAGAGAGGAACGACCAGCTAAGCGTTCCCCTCCGGAAAAGCTTACAGGCCCCCCTCAGCCTGATAACGATAAAACATTATAAAAAAACGATACTTTTGTCAAATAGTACTAGCCCATTTTAATTGTTTCATCTTTATTTTTGTCGGAAATAGTTGGGGAGGAACAAAATCGGGGGGAAAGATGGCGGAAGTGCATGGGAATCGAACCCACCTACCGCCTTCCTCAGACGGCACACCGGATTTGAAGTCCGGGGGCCCCACCAGTGAACCTCGCACTTCCACGGTAAAATTTAGCTCAGCCTGAGGGCCTTGTCAACTGCGGCCTCGTACTCAGATTTGATCATGGCCTGGCCAAGAATTCCGAGGTCTATGGGAACACCCTCTTAATTTTGAAATTTTTTCCAGGGCTAATCGCCAGAAGTATAGACAGATGGCTAAATCCTGCCACCTTAATCCGATATTTTGCTATAATGGCGGCATTACCCCAAGACCCAGCTGGCGCCCTTTGCCCCCCAGAGTCCAGATCCTGGTTTGTTGGCTTTTGTTAACCGGCCTGGCCGCCCTTAATGGCGCCAGGGCCGCCACTTTTCCGGTGGAGCCGCGTACCACCACCGGCCCCATCATCACCGACACCGCCATTCCCCAGACTACCGGCACCCTAACTCTGCAACCCTACTTAAGCCTCAGTTTGGTGCGGGGGAATTTTTCGGCCAACTGGCGCCGGGTGAGCGCCCGGGGCAATTTCGTCTCTTTGGAGATGCCGGTAAAGCTCACCTATGGTGCCGCCCCCAACACCGAGGTCTTCCTGCTAGCCCCCCTGATCCAGAATTGGGCTGGCCAGGTGGAACCACCCGAGCCGGGGGAAGCCGTTCGGCCAGTTTCACTGGCCTGGGAGATATTTTCTTGGAGGCCAAATACCAGCTCCTGAAAGAGACCGCCTGGAGGCCCACGGTTACCGCAGTCTTCAGCGTGAATTTTCCCACCGGCCACCACTCCCGGCTTAACCCTGGGAGATTGGGAACCGATGCCCTGGGGAGTGGCACCTTTGCCTTCACCCCCGGCTTAAACCTGGCCAAATGGGTGGGCCCCGTCTGTCTCTATGCCAACCTTTGGTACAGCTTCCCCAGCCGGGACCCGGGAGTGGTGGCCAACCAGCAAACGGGACCGCTCCTCGCCTCGGTGCATGGCCGGGACCTGGTCACTGGTAATCTGGCGGCGGAGTGGGTCTTAACTACGCGGTGGGTGGCCCTGCTGGAGTTCTACAGCACCTGGGACGTGGGACCCTTGTTCCGGTTTTCCCGGGAACCCCTCAGCACTCTCCTGGGGGTTCTGCCTGGGATCGAGTATATCTTCAGTCCCAAATGGTCCGCCGCCCTGGGGGTGGCCGTTGATCTGGCCGGGAAAAACACCTTCTATGAAGTTACCCCCATCTTTACCACCATTTACACTTATTGATCCTTTGCTGCCTTCCTTCAGCTCCTTGGGACAGAAGCTCATTGACTTCATTGGCGCGAGATTTATATTGTGGAAGCGGATGTGCCAGTGAATCGAGGAGGAATAAAGATGCGCTCCAAATTCTTCATGTTTTTCCTGATGTTGAGTTTGGCTTTTATGGGGAGAGCGTCGGCCGGACCTCCTTTCCTAAATGATGACCCGGAGCCGGTGGAATACCGGCACTGGGAGGCATATCTGTTTTCCACCCATGATGTGAAAAGCCACGTCACCGATGCCCAGGGGCCGGCCTTTGAAGTCAACGTGGGAGCCGCCCCCAACCTGCAACTTCACCTGATCCTTCCCTTCGCCTACACCGTACCTGACACTGGTCCCGGGGCGTTCGGGTTGGGGGATATCGAAGTGGGATTCAAGTATCGTTTCATTCAGGAAGCAAGCTGGCGGCCTCAAGTTGGCATTTTCCCTCTGCTGGAGATCCCTACGGGCGACGTCAACCGTGACTTGGGCAATGGCCGGGTATGGTGGAAGCTCCCCTTGCTCTTTCAAAAGAGTTGGGGACCGTGGACGACCTATGGTGGCTTCGGCTATGCCATCAATCCGGCCCCAGGGCAGCGCAATCACTTTTACGGTGGCTGGCTAGTGCAACGGGATCTGACTAAATGGCTAACCCTGGGGGGCGAGGTCTTCGCGCAGGCAAAGGACAGCGACGATGGGCAGCACTTTGTAATTCTTAATTTTGGCGGCATAATAAAGATTACCCCGAACTTCAATATCCTCTTTAGCGCGGGACCCAGCATTGCGGGCGAACAGCATTTGGTTGGGTACCTGGGCCTTTATTGGACGTGGGGCCCCCCCGAGGTGGAAAAACAGGCGAAGCTTGCTCCCAAGATCTCCAGGAGAGGCTATGAATCTACTTTGTAAAAGGTAAATGGGAAAGGCGCGGGGCCGCGGCGCCCACCGCCCCAGGCCCAGGAGAAAATTAGCACGTTACCGAAACCTTCCCTGTGAGGCAATTTATGAATAATCTCCATTTTTTTAGACGCCGGAAGTCGAAGATTATGGGCTGGGGTTTCTCCCTGGGGGTCATTATGGTGGCCTTCATGGCTTGTGCCCCAAGACAGGACAAGCTGTTCCAGCAAGGCAAGGGAATTTATGAACAGTACTGCGCTACTTGTCATGGCAGCCAGGGCGAAGGGGTCCTTTACAGTTTATCGGTACTGAACCAAAGTCCCTTGGTCTTGGGAGACCCGAAGCAGATGATCGCCGTGATCCTTAATGGCAGGGAGGGATCCGGTTCCATGCCCGGCTGGAAAGATAAGCTAAGCGACCAGGAGGTAGCCGCAGTGGCCACTTACCTTCGCCAAGCCTGGTCGAATCGCGCCGGGGCCGTTACCCCGGAAATGGTGGCGAAAGTGAGAACCCCATGAGATATTTCTCCTGGAAAAATTGTGGCCCCGGCCATGAATAAGTCTCAAGAAATCCTGCCACTGTACATACAGCTTGCGAGACTCAACAGTTGTCGCCGAAAGGGTAAGACAGATATTGATTAAATACCAGGCCTGGGTAGTTTCGATCCGAGGGGGGGCAGACGGACCCTTACAGACTGGCCCCTGCGATAATGGGCTTAATGTATCGAGGGAAATAGATAACTAAAATTTCTCTGCTTGATAAGTTTCTAGTCACAGCAGTGATCTTCAACCTAGATTTTCCAATAATTCTCTTCTCTCAGGACCGGGCCTAGTGGAATGCCAGACGAGTTTGGCATGGCGCCAACGCCACTTACGGCCCCCCCGAGGCTCCAACACCCGCAATCGCCATCTATTTTGCTCGCGGCTGCGCGCCAACTGCCTGGAATTCCACAAAACAACCCCAAAATTCCTGCTGGTTCTGTCCTTCCATCCGCTCACATAGTTGTTTGCCTTTGGTCATGGAGAGATATTTTTGATAGGCAGACTCATCCCCCACGTATAAGGTATTAGAGTTCGTATCCGCGTAAACATAATAAGCTGCGCCCTCGCCCGTGTAGGCAACAATTTTCCCCCCGGGTATGGAGTTCATGAGCGCCTGCCTCTTGGGGGTTTGGTCATTCACATCCCATGCCTGGAATCCGGAGGTTGTCAGCATATAGAGCGGTGATACGACCTGCTGGCTGGTTTGGCCCCCAGCACATCCGTTCAACAGCATGGTGAAAAAGATGAAAATGATTGCCCTGTTAGACCTTGTCCTCCTCCAATTCGCCATCATACCCTCCTCCTAACCCAGGTTACGTCTTCCCTCTTCCTTACGGCCAGTCCATCCCCTCAGTCCCACAAACAGGGCCAGACCGGCGATGAAGCCACAGGCCTCATTCAATCTTAAGAGGACAATCCTCCGCCTTCTCTACCAACGTAGCCGACTTTCCTCTCTTTCAAGACTCTAGCCAAGGCAGAAAGATTGTTTATCATAAAGCAAAGAGTGCCGTTGTCAAGAAAACCTGGGCCAATCTTGGGGAGGACACTGGGGAAGGCTAAATCGTGAAGGTCAGATTAGTTGAGGAGTGCAGCTAACTTTTCAATAGGCGCATTTTTCAATGGCCATATGATCTAAAGATCCGAAATTTTTCTAACTGATGAACAGGTTCCCTAAAAAAGAGCTCATTCTTCGCAGAACCGTTGGCGCGGGGCTAAGATCAAAAGAAAGGAAGGTAATCGCGCCTGGGGATGGAGGAACTCTGGGACAGATGGGAAACAGAGGTTAAATAGGGCATAAGGTGATGGATTTGCTGCTTCTTTTAGAAATTATTGGCTGGGGGAGGAGGATTCGAACCTCCATCGGCGACTCCAAAGGCCGCTGTCCTGCCGTTGGACGATCCCCCAGGAAAAGTAAAGGTGAGGCAGGAGGGTCTTCCCCGGCCTCGTTCTGGCGAGCTTCCCTGAGGGCATTATAGTTTTTCTCCATTTGGCCGTGCAAGCATTTTATCCAGCGGACACGGGGCGGAAAGACTCTTTACTGGAGCCCCGGAGGGACCTAGGTAATTTGACATATCTTTCAGGTAGAATATAATTGTGATGATTTTCACGGATAAGGAGCGAGGCTCTTGAGCTTCATGATTGCCCTGGCCGGGAAGGGCGGCACGGGTAAGACCACCGTGGCCGCTATGGTATTGCGCTATCTGGTGGAGCGGGGCAAGACCCCGGTGTTGGCGGTGGACGCGGATGCCAACAGCAATTTCAACGAGGTCCTGGGCCTCAGGGTGGAACACTCGGTGGGTGAGGCCCGGGAAGAGATGAAAAAGGGGGGCGGCCTGGTGGACATCACCAAGGACCAGCTCATCGAGATGCGTATCAATCAATGCCTGGTGGAAGCCGACGGTTTCGATTTGCTGGCCATGGGCCAGCCGGAGGGGTCTGGCTGTTATTGTGCGGCCAATCATCTGGTGGCCCACTTCATCGATGTCCTGGCCCGGAATTACCCCTATATGGTGATGGACAACGAGGCGGGCATGGAGCATATGAGCCGCCTTACCACCCATCGGGCGGACCTGCTGGTGCTGGTCTCGGACCCTTCTTGGCGGGGTATCCAGGCGGCCCGCCGCTTGAAGGATTTGGCCCAGCAGTTGAAGATCGTGGTGGGCCGGGCAGTCCTCATCGTTAATCGAGTCACCGGAGACCTTAGTGAGAAGACTCAGGCCGAAATCCAAGGCCAGGGTCTGAACCTGGTGGGCTTCATTCCGGAAGACCCTCAGATTGCCGAGTTCGATGGCCTGGGTCGACCTACCTATACCCTTCCTGCCGATTCTCCAGCACTGGTGGCGGCTTACGCCATCTTAAGCCAGTTGCTGCCCTGAGTCTCGAAACCCTGTTTGCGCCAATGTGATTTTTTGCTTGACAGGGGGCTGAATTAATTATTTATTTCACAAATGAGCGTGTCCCTATTTTCACAAGGGAGAGCTCCGCGTGGATGAGTTAGGAAGCCTGCCATTCCGGACAAGATAAGGAGGAAACCACCTTGGCTTTCGAATTTCCCAAACAGATTTACTCTGGGGCCATCAAAACCGTAACTATTGGCAAAGGCGGCAAGACCATCTCCCTGGGAGGCGAGACCTCCTACCCCTTTTATGTTTTTGAAGGCCCGATGCCCCACCTCCCCCGGATTGCCATGGAGGTGTGGGATAAGGATCCAGGGGAGGAATGGGCCGCCCCCGTGCTGGAGCCCTTCAAGGACGTAGTGGGGGACCCCGTGGCCTGGGCCCAAAAATGCATCAAACAATACGGGGCTGAAGCCATTGCCTTAATCCTGGTGAGCACTGACCCCAATGGCGACGACGCCCCCCCCGAAGCGGCAGCGGCCATGGTGAAGAAAGTGGCCGCGGCCATCGATGTGCCGTTAATCGTGTATGGCACCAGCAATGTGGAAAAGGATGCCGAGGTGCTTAAGGCGGTGGCTGAAGCCTGTGATGGCGCCAACCTGACCATCGGCCCGGTGCAGGACAAGAATTATAAACAGATCGGGGCGGCGGCTCTGGGCTACGGACACACCGTCATCGCCAACTCCCCCATCGATGTTAACCTGGCCAAGCAGTTGAACATCCTGCTGGGTAACCTGGGAGTGCCGGACAGTCGCATCCTGGTGGACCCCACCACCGGCGGCCTGGGCTACGGCATGGAATACACCTATTCCGTGATGGAACGGGACCGCATGGCTGCCCTGACCCAGGAAGACGATAAGCTACAGCTCCCGATCCTCAATTATTTGGGGCAAGAAGTCTGGAAGGTGAAGGAATGTAAGCTTAGCCAGGCGGAAGCCCCTCAACTGGGCGATCAGGCCAAGCGGGGCATCTTGATGGAAGCCATCACTGCCGTGGATCTGCTCCTGGCCGGAGCGGATCTGCTCATCATGCGCCATCCAGAAGCAGTTAAGCTTACCAAATCCATTATCAAGGAACTGGCCGGCTGAGACGCGGCCTCCCTGGGATATATGTCCCCTCCCAGAGCCCGGCCTCAACTGTCTTCACCTTGTCTGGTTTTGGGGGATTTTCCCTGGGGTTGGGCTCTTTTAAGGAAGAGTGGCTAAGAAGGTCAACTCGTAAAGTATGAAACCGGAGGAAATTTTAATGGCTGAGTTAGATTTGGAGAAGCTGACCATTGATGTGGCGGCGCAGGAGATGTTGAAGAAGGCCCAGGCGGAGGGTATTGAGACCATCTTTGATCGGGCCAAGACCATGAAGCCCTGTCCCATTGGGGCGGAGGGGGCTTGTTGTCGCATTTGCGCCCAGGGCCCCTGCCGGGTGCCGCCGCCCAAGAAGAAGGCGGTGGAAGAGGGGGCGGAGGAGAAGAAGCAGCGCATGGGACTGTGCGGGGCCACCGCGGAGACCATTGTGGCCCGGAACTTTGCCCGCATGGTGGCCGCGGGTACTGCGGCCCACAGCGACCACTCCCGGGGGGTGGCCAAGCTCTTCAAGGAGATAGCCCGGGGTGAGGCCCCGGGCTATGCCATCAAGGACGTGGCCAAATTGCGCCGGGTGGCCCGGGATTGGGACGTACCCCTAACCGTGGGGGAAGGGGAGGAAGCCAAGAGCCGTGCCAAGGAAGACATTGCCCAGGATCTGGCGGAGAAGATCTTGCGGGAGTTTGGCCAGCAAGACGGGGAGATCAACTATGTGAAGCGGGCCCCCAAGAAGCGCCAGGAGGTCTGGCGCAAGAACGGGGTGGTGCCCCGGGGCATAGACATTGAGGTGGTGGAGTTGATGCACCGCACCCACATGGGGGTGGACCAGGATTACCGCAATCTCATCAAGCAGTCCACCCGCTGCGCCCTGGCGGACGGCTGGGGGGGCTCCATGATCTCCACGGATCTCCAGGACATCATCTTTGGCTGTCCGGTGCCCATTGCCGGGGAGATCAATTTAGGGGTGCTCAAAGAGGACCATGTCAATGTGGTGATGCACGGGCATGAGCCTTTGTTACCGGAGATGCTCTATGTGGCCTCCCAGGAGCCCGAGCTGATTGCCTACGCCCAGAGCAAGGGGGCCCGGGGGATTCAGCTGGCGGGCATGTGCTGTTCGGCCAACGAGGTGTTGATGCGCCACGGGGTGCCGGTGGCGGGCAACTATCTCCATCAGGAGCTGGCGGTGATCACCGGGGCGGTGGACGCCCTGGTGGTGGACGTGCAGTGCGAGATGCAGGCCCTGACCAATGTGGCGGCCTGCTACCACACCAAGATCGTCACCACGGATGACCGGGCCAAGATGGAGGCGGGCGCGGTGCACATCCCCTTTGACGAGCACCATGCCCTGGACGTGGCCCGGCAGATCATCCGTGAGGCCATTGACAACTATCCCAACCGCCGGGCCCCGGTGATGATCCCCCAGGTGTCCAGCCCCATCATTGTGGGCTTCAGCTATGAGACCATCCAGTATCTGCTGGGGGGCTCCATTCGCGGCTCTTACTACACCCTGAACGACAACGTCATCGGCGGCCGGGTGCGGGGGGTGGCCGGGGTGGTGGGCTGCAACAACTGTCGCACCACCCAGGACTCATCCCACCTCACCATGATCAAGGAGCTGCTGAAGAACGACGTCATCGTGCTGTCCACCGGCTGTGCGGCCATGGCCGCGGGGAAATACGGTTTGCTCACCCCGGAGGCGGCCTCCAAGTTCTGCGGTCCGGGGCTGGCGGAGGTGTGCGAGACGGTGGGGATCCCGCCGGTGTTGCACATGGGGGCCTGCGTGGACAACTCCCGCATCCTCATGGCGGCCACGGCCTGTGTCCGGGCCGGGGGCCTGGGCACGGACATCTCCGATCTCCCCGCCGCGGGGGCCGCGCCGGAGTGGATGAGCGAGAAGGCCATCGCCATTGGCCAGTACTTTGTGGCCTCGGGGGTGTACACCGTCTTTGGGGTGACCTATCCCACCACGGGTTCGGAGATCCTCACGGACTACCTCTTTAAGGGCATCGAAGAAGAGCTGGGGGGCAAGTGGGACTTTGAGCCGGATCCGGAGGTGGCCGCCAAGAAGATGATTGCCCACATTGACCTGAAGCGTAAGGCCTTAGGCATTGACAAGGCCCGGGAGCGGGTGCTCTACGACATGGCCATGCGCCGGGACCTGGAAGCCGCCGCCGCCGGAGAAGAGCATTAAGAATACCCCAGGGGGTTGCTCTTCCCAGGAAGAAGGCAGCCCCCTTGCAAATAATTTCCTTTACGAAAAAGGAAGGAGGACTCGACAGTGTCGAAAATCATCATTTCCGCCGCTATTCGCGGGGCCCACCAGATCGTGGATAAATGTGCGGCCAAGTTGGACGAAGCCCTGCAAAAATACGGGGAGAACCAGGAGATCGGCTTCCCCAACACCGCATACTACCTGCCCATTATTTACTCCCTGATGGGCCTCAAGGTGGAGCGGATCAAAGATGCCATACCCATCATGCAGCGCTGTAAAGAGCTGCTGCCGCCTATACCTGCGGAGAAATATCATCTCCCCTACCTGGGACCGGGCCTGGATGCCGGCTTGGCCACCCTGTTCGCGGAAGAGATCTTTGAGGCCATCCGCTACGTGGAGGACCCCGATTTCTATGTGGGCGGCGAAGAGGTTTACACGAAAGGGGCCACCAAGTTCTGGACCGGGGCCGCGGATGACACCATCTTCCGGAAACGGGGGATTGAGTTCGTGGACGGCTCCGCGCCGGGGTTTGCGGCTATCGTCGGCTCGGCGCCTACGAAGGAAGAGGCCGTGGAATTGGTCTTGGAATACCAGAAGAAGAACCTCTATATCTTCTGTGCGGCCCGGGACAATGACGGCAAGTCCTCAGTTCCGGAGCAGTTACTGGAGGCTGGGGTGCAGATCGGCTGGCCCACCCGGATCGTTCCTTATGGCCCCGATATTTCTGCGGCGGTCTTCGCCCTGGGGTTCGCCTGCCGGGCTGCCATGGCCTTTGGCGGAGTTAAGCCGGGCGCGGCTCTGAAACTCCTGATTTACAACAAGGACCGGATCTTCGCCTTCGTTAATCCCCTTTCCTGGATTTCCGATGAATGGTACGCCAATGCCGCGGGGGCGATCAACTGGGGCTTTCCCACCATCACTAACCAGGACATCCCCCAGATTCTGCCCACCGGGATCTGCACCTATGAGCACGTGGTGAGCCACGTGCCCATGAAAGACTTGGGGCAGAAGTCCATTGAGGTGCGAGGCCTCAAGGTATCGGTTACCGAGATTGACATCCCGGTGAACTACGGGGCGGCCTTCGAAGGCGAGCGGGTGCGCAAAGACGACCTCTTCCTGGAGTGCGGCGGCGGCAAGACCCAGGCGGTGGAATGGGTCACCAGCAAACGCATGGAAGAGGTGGAGGACGGCAAAGTAGAGGTCATCGGCAAAGATATCCCCGATCTGCCCCAGGGGGGCCGCCTGCCCCTGGGGGTGCTGGTGGAGGTGGCCGGCCGTAACTTCCAGGCTGATTTCGAACCCATCCTGGAGCGTCAGATCCACCACCTGGTGAACTACGCCCAGGGCGTCATGCACATCGGCCAAAGGGACATCGCCTGGTACCGCATCGGCAAGGCCGCGGTGGAAAAGGGCTTCACCTTGAAACATATCGGAGTCCTGCTCCACGCCAAGTTCCACCAGGACTTTGGCGCCATCTTTGACAAGTGCCAGGTAAAGCTGTACACCGATGAAGCCAAGGTGAAGGAGATCACCGACGTCGCCCGGAAGGTTTATAACGAACGGGATGCCCGCGTCGAGGGCATGACCGACGAGACCACCGAGATCTACTACTCCTGCACCCTGTGCCAGTCCTTCGCGCCCAACCACGTGTGCGTAGTCAGTCCCGAGCGCACCGGCCTGTGCGGCGCCTACAACTGGATGGACTGCAAGGCCTCCTTCGAGATCAACCCCACCGGCCCCAACCAGCCCATTAAGAAGGGGGAGACTCTGGATGAAAAGCTGGGCATGTGGCAGGGAGTCAATGAGTTCGTTTACAAGGCCTCCCGCCAGAAGGTGGAAAAATATAACTTCTACAGCCTGGTTTATGACCCCATGACCACCTGTGGCTGCTGCGAGTGCATCTCCGCGATACTGCCCATGTGCAACGGGATTATGACGGTAAACCGCGACTATACCGGGGAGACCCCTTGCGGCATGAAGTTCACCACCCTGGCCGGAGTGATCGGCGGCGGCCAGGTGACCCCGGGCTTTGTGGGCCATAGCAAGTATAACGTCTGCCAGCGGAAATTCATTGTCGGTGACGGTGGCCTGCTGCGGGTGGTGTGGATGCCCAAAATGTTTAAAGAGGAAATCCGGGAACGCCTTCTCAAACGTGGCGAGGAGTTGGGCATTCCCGACCTGTTGGACCGCATTGCCGATGAAACCATAGGTGTCACCGAGGACGAGATTCTGCCCTTCCTGACGGAGAAGAATCACCCGGCTTTGAGCATGGATCCCATTATCGGCTAACCCCGAAGGTGGCCGGGAGGTGCGCCCCTCCCGGCCACCCTCTGATACGGGGCCCCGGCGGGGGGCTTGGCCGAACCCCTGATAAGAGACAGTCGCGGGCCACCAGCCATGGATAAGGAGAGAGACAATGGCTTTAACGGGAATCGAAATTTTCAAACTGCTCGCCAAAACCAACTGTAAAGAATGTGGTTATCCCACCTGTTTGGCCTTTGCCATGGCCCTGGCCAGCGGTAAGGCGGAGTTGGCTGCCTGTCCCTATGTCTCAGACGAGGTCCGGGAGAAGCTGGCCGAGGCCTCGGCCCCGCCCATCCGCCCGGTGAAGCTCGGCATGAAGGATGTGGTTAAGGCCATCGGCGGCGAGACCGTCATGTTCCGCCATGAAAAGACTTTCTTCAACCCTACCCTCATTGCCGGGCTGCTGACCACCGCCATGGCTGCGGACGAGGTGGATAAGAAACTGGCCACTTTTGCCAACTTGCAGTTTGAACGGGTAGGGCTCAACTTAAGGCCGGAAATGTTTGCCCTCAAAGACGCAGATGGTGATGCCGGCAAATTCACCGCCCTGGTGGAAAAAGTCCTGGACGGCAGCGATGCCGCCTTGATGCTCATGAGCGACAAAGCCGAGGTGCTCAAGGCCGGGGCCGAGGCAGCCAAGGGACGCCAACCCCTGCTCTATGCCGCCACCCCGGCCAACGCCGAAGCCTTCGGGGCGCTGGCCAAAGAACTGGGACTGCCCCTGGTGGCCAAGGCCGACAGTTATGACGCCCTGGCCGAGCTCACCACCAAACTCAGCGGCATGGGCCTCAAAGACCTGGTCATCGACTCCGGCCACCGCAAATTGAAGGAAGCCTTTCAGGACCAGATCGTTTTACGCCGGGCGGCCCTGGTGCCCAAGTTCCGGCCCTTTGGGTTTCCCACGGTGACCTTCCCGTGTGAGATGACCGACGACCCCATGAAGGAGTACCTCTACGCCTCGATCTTTATCGCCAAGTACGGTGGCATTGTGGTGCTCTCCGACCTGGCTCCCCATGGAGTATTCCCCTTGCTTCTGGAGCGGCTCAACATCTATACCGACCCCCAGAAGCCCATGATCGTGACCCCGGGCATTTATCCCCTTAATAACCCCGATGCCAACTCGCCCGTCGCCGTTACCACCAACTTTGCCCTCACCTACTTCATCGTTTCCGGCGAGATCGAAGGCAGTAAGGTGCCCACCTGGCTGCTCATCCAGGATACCGAGGGCCTGTCGGTAATGACTGCCTGGGCCGCGGGCAAATTCTCAGGGGATTCGGTGGCTAGCTTTGTAAAAAAATGCGGCATCACAGATAAGGCCAAGACCCGCAGCCTGATCATTCCAGGTTTTTCCGCAGGCATCAGTGGCGACTTGGAAGAGGAACTGCCCGACTGGAAAATCCTTATCGGCCCCCGGGAAGCCTCGCATATCCCGGCCTTCTTAAAGACGCTATAGTGATTGGGAAGCTCCTTAAAGACTAGAGGCGGATACTTGCCTCCTACTTACAGATTAAAAAGAAGGGGAGTCACCAGATGAGTCAGATCTTTATCCGCATCGGCGAAAACTTGAATGTGGTGACCAAGGTGTACGGTCAGGCGATGAAGGACCGGAACCCCAGGCCCATCCAGGAGCTGGTCCTTAAAGAGGCCGAAAAAGGGGTGGACTATCTCGATGTCAATATCGGCCCGGCCCGCAAGGGGGGCGGAGAATTGATGGAGTGGATCGTCAAGACCATTCAGGAAGTGGTGCCCCATATTCCGCTGTCCCTGGATACCTCCAACATCGAGGCCATGGAGGCCGGTCTCAAGGTCCATAAGGGCAAGGCCATCATCAACTCCATCATGGCCCGCCCGGAGCGCATGGACGCCATGATGCCCCTGGTCAAAAAATACAACGCCTATATGATCGGCCTGTTGTGGGGCCCTGAGGGCATGCCCCGGGATGAACACGAGAGGGGTATGCTCACCGCCGAAATCCTGGCCAAGGCCATCGAGTACGGCATCGATGAGGAAGACATCTGGTTCGACCCCATCATCGCGCCCTTGAACATCCAGCAGCAGCAGCTCATGGCGGTCCTGGAATATATGAAAATGCTGCCAGACATGGCGGCCCGGGCCAAGTCCACCTGCGGCCTCTCCAACTGCTCCAACGGCGTGCCGGATGAACTTAGGCCCATCATCAACCGCGCCTACGTCATCATGGTGCAGCGCTGTGGCATGGTATCGGCCATTGTGGACGCCTTTGACGATGAGATGACCGCCATCTTATCCGGCAAAAGGCCCGAAGCCGTGGACCTGGTGCACAAAATCATGGACAACCAGCCGGTGAATATCCCGGCCCTGCCCAAGGAGTTGCAGAACTACGCCAAGACCGCCCGGGTCATCCTGGGCCAGACCCTGTTCTCCGACTCCTGGTTGGAGATTTAGGGGTTTGTTGTGGGGAGGAGGCCAGGGGCTTCCATAGGCGTCCCGCCTGTGGAAGCCCTTAGCCCCCTGCCCCCAAACTACTGCTCCCCAAGGGGAGCAGCACCTCTTCAATGGCTCTTTCCAGCAGTTCCAGATAAAGGTTGGTGTCATAGTCGTCCAAGGTCTCCAGGAACGGCGCGGCCGCAACCCGGCACTCCTTGGGGCCGCCCTTCTTCTCCCGGTGCACGTAGCGCACCTTTTCCCCCGGATTGAGATGAATCCCTGCGGTCTCAAGCTGCCGGGCCGCCAGGGCGGTGGCGGTGTCCACCTTATATTCCTCCACCGGCTGCGACAGCACCCGGGTGATCACCAGCTCCTGGGGGTTGATGCCCCCTTCCCGGAGGCGCTGGCGGAAGCCCGCGGCCATCTCTTCCAACTCCGGCTTGAGCGCGGCCAGCTCCTCCGGCGTGGCCGCGGTAGCCAGGCGGGAGAGCAGCGCCTCCTGGGCCCGGCGCACGAAAGGCGGAGTGTCCCGCCGGCGGCAGAAGAGTCCCCGGACTTTTAGCTGGCCGTCTGCGAAAACCCCGAAGTAGCGGGTGGCCACCGGCCGCTTGGGGTCCTGCCGGGAAGCCAAAAAGACGATCCAGCGATACACCCCTTCCAGGGCCAGCTTAACCCCGCTGGCCGCGGAAATTTGCCGACACAAACCCTCCAGTTCCACCTCCGTCACCCCCGGCTTCTTAACCCAGAGGCAGTCGGTGAGGCCGTGGAGTACGGTAAAGCCCGCGGCCTCGCAGATTTCCTTGGCCGCGAGCAGCTTGTCCCGGCCATACGCGGTCACCGCTTCGTGAGCCTCGATGCGCCCAAAGCGGGCGTTTTTGTAGCCCAGATAACCGAAGCAGGTGACCAGCATCCATTTCAGGGCATTCTGGCGCTCCTTATACGGGATCGCCTCCTCCGGCCCCACCTCCTTCGCCCGGGCCTTAAGACGCTCCCTCAACTTCAGGATGGGCCTCAAGGTCCGAGGCACCAACCCCTCCCGCCGCCGACAGAGGCGATAGCCGGCCTCGGGGACGGGGGGATTGTGCCTTGAGGGGAGGGCCGGGGGAAGATAGTGGTCAGTGGTCAGTAGCCAGTAGTCAGTGTAAAAACGACTGACTGCTGGCAGCTGGCAACTGCCAACTGTTTTGCGGTCCTTAGCCCCCTCCCCCACGCAGCACGCGCAATTCACCGTTTCCGGGGAGATATTATGGATGGTCATGATGGTGGGGTACATGGAGGCGAAGTCCAGTTCCGCCACCTTAAAGTGCAAGCCTGCCGGGGGCATGAAGACCAGGCCGCCCTTGTCGATGGTCAGCAGTTCGCCCGCGCTTTTGAAGCGCTCGGGTTCACCTTTACGCCAGGGTATGAGGGTGCCCTGGGCCACGGCCCGGGCCAGTTGCATGGAGGTGATGAGCGTCCCCGGGCTGGCCCGGGCCGCCTGCTGTAAGGGCATCTGGCCCAGGCGGGCAATCTGCACCAGCCCCGGGAGACCAGCTTCGCGAAAGAAGAAGGAGTTGCGCCGGTCCACATGCCAGCGGCCAAAAAAGGGCGCGGAGGAACCCTGGTAGATGATTTGGCCATAGGAAAAGTAACTCCGCCCGCGCTTAAACTTCCGGGGCACCGCCTCGGTCTCCCGATCCAGGGGCAGGCCCAGGCCGTGCTCCCAGCTCCAGCGGGTTAGGGCCGGAATGATCTCTTCATCCCCCCAGTCGCTCAGCACCAGGTCCGGGTCCACTCTCCTCAGCCAGCGGGCCACCTCCGCCACCAGGCTGGCCGCATCCTGAGCCTCGATCTCCAGCTTGCAATCTTCCCACCCCAGCGCCACCCCATTGCCCGCCCCCAGCGGGATGAGGGGGTCCCGGGTGAGCCCCAGATACATGGTGGCCAGGGGGGGCAGGGAGAACTCCAGGGCAAACTGGTCTTCCCGGGGGGAAATTCCCAGCAGCCGGTTATCCTTGGCCTCCAGCTCATACCAGGCACAGGGCCAGAGTTTTCGGGTATATAGGTAGTAGGCCGCCAGGTCCAGGTCGCAGTTGTAGGTGCCCACCTCCCCATGGTTTGCCCCCAGCCAGGCCCGGAGGCGGGGGAGATGCCCGTAAGCCTTAAGTTCCAGGGCCAGTACCGGGATCTCCTTGCCGCTCCACAGATCCTGGCCGCAGGTCCGATAGACCCGCCGCACCCAGCCCCGGCTGGCCAGGGCCCGGGCCAGGGAACGGACCTGGCCCTGGGGTCCCCCCAGATAGAGGCGGTAAGGAAATTCGTCCTCCACCCTTAAGCGTCGCCCCTCAGCCGTGATAAACCACAACACCAGGCGATTATTTAGAGGATAAAGATCAAAAAGCCACCCAGTCGTTTCCATTGGCTTGCTCGTAGGGATATTGGGGGAGGGCCAGGGGCCTGAGGCCGAATGGGCCTTCGGCCCATTTTTATGATACAGGTCATTTGCTAACGCAAATGACCTGCCCCCTCCCAACCCGCAGAAGGCCTGGGGAAGGCGGGGCCAAAGGCCCCGCCTTCCCCAGATAGATTCTTTACTCCGCGGCGCTCTGTTCAGAATAACGGGCAAGAAGGTTGTAGGGGCGACCCGGTGGGTCGCCCTTGCCAGGCCAGGCTCAGCCCCCACCTTCTCCTGTTTCCAGTTCCCTGAGGCGTTCCTCCAGGGCGCATATGACCTTCTGGTGCTCCAGGAGCATGGACAGGAGCATGGACTCCAGGGGCCAGGGCTGGGAGGCATAAACCCCGGCCTGGAGGTGCAGCCGGGCCAACTCAAAGAGCCGATCCAGATGCACTTGATCCTCCCTTCTCAACGCCCGGCGAAACTTGAGCCAGCGCTGCCTTTCTTCTTCCCATACCTGACTGTAAGGTAAAACCGTCCGTCCCATGGTGGTGCTCCTGAGGTGATTTGGGGGAGGGGGCAGGGGTCGTAGACCCCTGCCCCCTCCCCCAAGCCCCTTCCCCCAACCCCTCATGTTTTGTTTAGCCGGGGAAGTCGGGGCCAACGGCCCCGCCTTCCCCGGCCACCCCTTAAGGGGGTTGGGAGGGGAGTTTGAGGGGAGGGTGGGGGACCTTAGGTCCCCCGGCCCTCCCCTCAAATTATCTCTCTCCTCCACCTTCACAAAATAGTCAATCAGCGGCGCCAGGAGGCGGCCGAAGTGTCGGTTGGTGGCCCCCCGGGGGAGCGTTGGCTGCATCAGCAGGAGGGGGGCCTGGGCCTTGACCGAAGTCAGGAGGCTTATCAGGTCCCGGAAGAGCCGGCGTCTCTCCGCCAGGGGCACCTGTTCGTCGTAGAACAGGCTTACCGGGCCCAGGACCAGCAAAAGGGTCCCGGGTTCCAGAGGGTAAGGCAGGCCTTCTTGAAGCAGGCGCACCAGTTGGTGGCAGGTGAAGGCCCGGGCCACCTGGACCCGGGAGAGGGTGTCCCTGGGAGCCAGGCCCCGGGCCCGGGCCTCCCGGACCAACTGGTACGGATCGAAGCGGTTGGCCGCGTCCACCACCAGGACCTTGCTGCCCCGGGCCACTCCCCAGGCCGCGGCTGCGGCGGCCAGGGGCCGCAGGGGTTCGCCCCAGAGCAACACCCCCCTGCCTTCTTTGAGGGGGCCCAGCCAGCGGCTCAAAGGCTGAAGTTGCCTCATTTCCTCTCCAGGGAGCGATATATGCCCACTACCTTGCCCAGGATCTGCACTTCGTCCGACTCCCCCGGGGAGAACCGCAAGGGGGTGAAGTCCGGGTTGTCTCCTTTGAGGACCAGGCCCCCGGCTTCCCCGTAAACCCGTTTCAGGGTGGCCTCATCCTCCACCAGCACCACGGCGATCTCTCCCCGGGCGACCCTTTGCTGCACCCGCACCATCACCAGATCGCCGGGGAGGATCAAGGGGGCCATGCTCTCACCGGTGACTTTCAGGAGAAAGACCTCTTCCCCCCGGACCCAGGAGCGGGGCAGGGGCAGGGTGTCCTCCACGTTCTCGGTGGCGAGCAAAGGCTGGCCCGCGGCGATCCGGCCCAAAACCGGCACGTCCACCACCTGGCCCGGGGTGCGGGGAGAGAGGGCCAAGCCCCGGGAGCGGCCCGGCTCCCGGTGGAGATAGCCCTTGCGCTTCAGGGCCGCCAGGTGGTCGTCCGCCGCCCGGGGCTGAATGGCGAAGTGGGCCGCCACCTCCCGCACCGTAGGGGGGTAGCCCTGGCGGGCGCAGAACTCCTCCACAAAGGCCAACACCTCCCGCTGTCTTTCCGTCAAAGGCTTCATGGCCATAAGATACTATACAAAAGTATACTTGTCAAGAGAATAGTATAAAAATAGTTATTGCATGGGAGGGCCGGGGACGTACGAGCGGTTCACGCACCGCCCCTGACCTGCCCTCCCCCAACCATCTCCTAAACCATTAGCGGCCTTGCCTTCCGGGAGGGCTCCTGGTATGCTTGATTAGTATGGAAGCCAAAAAGGTCTTTAAGGACGTGATATCCAGCCGGGCCCAGGAGATCACCCCGTTTCTGGTGATGGATATCCTGGAGCGGGCCAAGGAGTTGGAGCGCCAGGGGGAGTCGGTCATCCATCTGGAGATTGGCGAGCCGGATTTCGACACCCCCCAGGTGGTCAAGGACGCGGCCTACCGGGCCATGGCCGCGGGGGAAACTCAGTACACCCACTCCCAGGGGATGCTGGAGCTTAGGGAGGTCCTATGCCAGCACTATCAGCAGAAATATGGGGTACGGCTTAAACCGGAGCAGTTCATCGTCACCTCGGGTACTTCCCCGGCCATGATTCTGATCTTTGCCGGGTTGCTGGACCCCGGGGACGAGGTGCTCCTCACCGATCCCCATTACGCCTGCTACCCCAACTTTCTCAGGTTGGTGGATGCCATACCTTGCTATGTCCCGGTAACCGAAGAAGAGGGGTTCCAGTTAAGGCCGGAGGAACTGCGAGCTTACCTTAGCCCCCGCACCAAGGCGGTCATCATCAATTCCCCCGCCAATCCCACCGGTACTCTGTTGTCGGCCCAGCGCATGAAGCATCTGGCCGAGTTGGGGCCCTATGTGGTGTCCGATGAGATCTACCACGGCCTGGTCTATGAGGGCAAGGAGCACACCATCCTGGAGTTCACCGATCGGGCCTTTGTCATTAACGGTTTTTCCAAGCTCTACGCCATGACGGGCTGGAGGCTGGGTTATCTCATCGCTCCCCTGGACTTCGTCCGTCCCCTGCAGAAATTGATGCAGAATTTTTTCATCTCCGCCAATCCCTTTGTGCAGCGGGCCGGGATTGCGGCCCTGACCCAGGCCGGCCCGGAGATTGAGCGGATGCGGGCTACTTATGACGCCAGGCGGCGCTTTTTACTTTCCGGACTGGAAAAATTGGGCTTTCACATCCCGGTGCCACCTACCGGCGCGTTTTATGTCTTCGTCAACGCCAGGCACCTCTCTTCTGACTCTTACTCTCTGGCCTTCGATATTCTGGAAAGGGCCAAGGTGGGGGTGACCCCGGGTATCGATTTTGGCCCCGGGGGTGAGGGCTTTCTGCGCCTCTCCTACGCCAACTCTTTGGAAAATATCGCCGAGGCCTTAAACAGGTTGGAGGCTTATCTGGCCCATCGCCCAGGTCAATGAGAAAAATTTAAACTACTCCCTACCGCCAGGCGAACTTTAAACCTTAAAAACCCCGCCATTGCTGCGCCCTTTTCTTAACAGCCCTTCTGCTGGAAAGAATTCTTACTGCAAAGCCCAATAGTAATTCTCAATCTGATAAAGAAAAAAATCCTTACTCGGACTTTCTCTCAAAATAAGATTTTTGATTTTTTAGCCTCCTGTAAGGATTCGGGGGCTATCTTCCATAGCGCTTATTTATTTATCATATTAGGTTGTTATCTTTATAAAGGGAAAAAATTATTGGCAAGTTTTATGCATCTTGATGAAGTAGTCGCCTTTGGCGATGAACTTCAAAATGGAGAAAAAGGAAAAATGAAAAAAGTAATTGCCACGTTAACTGCAGTGGGGTTTGTTTTGAGTCTGGCTGGCGCCGGATTGGCTCAGACTGCCACCAAAGAGGCGGAAAAGGGCGCAGTGAAAAAGGAAGCTCCGGCGGCCCAAGCCCAGGTAGCTCCCAAGGAAGCCACCAAGCCCGAGGTTGCCAAACCTGCGGCCAAAGAAGAGGTCAAGCCCGGCGAGAAAGCCAAGGAAGTAACCAAAGAACCGGCGAAACCCGAGAAGGAAAAGCCGAAGAAACACGCCAAGAAGGAAACCAAAAAATCTGAATCTGGGAAGTCGGAGATAAAAACCCCAGCCCCGGTGGAAAAGCCCAAGGAGGAAAAGAAGTAATAAGCAGGGCGAGGCACCCTGTCAACCCCAACCGGCTCTCAGCCAGCTCTGGCCTGAGAGCCGGGAACATATAAAGCCGGGAAGGATTGCAACCCTTCCTGGCTTTGTTTTTTTGAGGCTTCCCCGCCCACTTATGCGGGTTGGGAGGGGGGGCGTGGGGGGAGGGCAGGGGCCGTAGGGGCGACCCGGCGGGTCGCCCTTACATGGCCCTCCCACCTAACCATCATAGCTTCTTCAAGCGCTGGAGGCGTTGACGCTGGCGTTTGGGTAGGCGGCGGGCCGGCCCTTTCTTCCGGGTTCCCGGGAGGGGGGATTCGAAAGAATCTGGGGCCACCTCGCCGGCCCCGTCCAGGGCCAGGCGCATTTCAAATTCGGAGGAAGCGATCCAGGCGGCTCCCACCCCTTGGGCGCACTCCTGAATTTCCCGATCCGAGCTCACCACCACCGCCCGCTCCCGCTCTTGGGCCAGCAAGCGCTTGATCACCTCATCGGCGGGCTCTCCCCGGCGGGAATAGACGATGGCAATTCCCTGGCGCCGGTCTCGGGCTTCCTTGAGCTCACCCCCTTGCCAACCGTCAAAGACCACGGTGATTTTATGAGCAGCCCGACTGTGGCGATAGGCGGCCAAGCGGTCCAACAGCGCCTCCCGCCCGGCCTTCAGTTCCCGGGCCTCGATCTCTTGCAACTCCCGAGACTGACGGATCAGGTTATAACCATCGATAATGAGATGTAGTGGCATAGTAAAAATGGAATATGGCGTCAGGATGGTAAAAAACTTTATTGCCAACCCGAAATAACTTTGCTATAGTGGCTTCCGGTTACGTCATGTTAGCTAACTGGGGGAGAAGAGATAATATGCGTAACGTAGGGTTTTTTCTCATCCTGATTTTTCTGCTCAGCGGCCTTATGGGCTGCGCCGGCGGAGGGAAGCCACCTGAGATGGCCAGCCTGGAGGCTCCGTATCCTCCCTATGAACCCCGGCAGACCAGCCTGACCCCGGAGCAAAGATTTCTCGAACAATTGTTAAATAAAAACGGCTATAATGGTAACGGTAGCTAAACCCACAATTATCGTGGTGCATAAACTAACCCGTAAACTAACCCTGTATCAGGGTCTCACCCCTATAAAAACTTATCCTGTCGTCTTAGGTAATGATCCTTATAATGACAAGTTGTGCCATGGTGACACTTGCACTCCTGAAGGAGTATATCGGGTGCGGGCCAAGTATCCTCACCCCAAGTGGTCCCAGTTCATCTGGCTAGATTATCCCAATACCCAGAATTGGCTGAAGTTTGCCCGGGCCAAGCAAGCGGGACGCGTCCCGGTGGATGCGGACATCGGCGGCCAGATTGGCATCCATGGCACCGAGGACCCCTGGAAAAACCTTAACGGGGAGAACTGGACCAAGGGCTGCGTCTCCCTCCTCAACCAGGATCTGGAGGAAATCTACCCCCTGGTGACTGACAAAACCCTGGTGGTTATCAACAAGGATTGATCTCGGGCCTCGCCGGATTATCACCCAAGCTTTAAAAGGTGAAGAGGGAGGGCTGGGGAAACAGTCTCCCGCCCTCCCGCAAATTGTTCTGGGAGAGGACCGCAGGGGGCCTCAGGCCCCCGGGGCCCTTCCCCAAACCTCTTTCTTTTCCTAAGCCTGAGGAATTTCCAGGACTAGGTAGAGGGTACGCCCCTGACGTTTGATCAAGAAGCGGGCGGAGGTTCCTTTTTTCACTTTTCCTATGATCTCCTGGTAGGCCTTCAGATTTTCCACAGCCTGGCCGTTGATCTCCAAGATGAGATCACCCTGGCGCAAACCTGCGTCAGCCGCGGCGGTGCCTTGATCCACCTGCACTACCACCACGCCCTTGGTTTCTTTGAGGCGGAGACGCTGGGCCAGGGCCTGATCCAGGTTCCTGACCACCAACCCTAAGGCACTTTCCTCTCCCTCTTCCTTGGCAGCCTGGGCCTGGCGTTCCTCGGTTAGTTCGGTGACCGTCAAGGTAAAGGTCTTTTCCTTACCCTCGCGCAGCACCTTGAGCGTGGCCTTGGTCCCCGGTTGAGTTTCGGCCACCAGACGGGGCAATTCATTCATCTCGTGGATGGGGTGGCCGTTGAATTCGATGATAACGTCACCCCGCTGCAAACCGGCCTTCTCCGCGGGAGTCCCGGGATTGACCTCGGCCACCAGCGCCCCTAGGGGTTCAGGCAGGCCGAAGGATTTGGCCAACTCCGGGGTCACATTTTGCACCTGGACTCCGATCATGCCCCGGATGACCTTGCCCTTTTCCTTCAGTTGGGGGATGACGACCTTGGCCATGTTGCTGGGGGTGGCAAAACCGATGCCCTGCCCGGTGGCTAAGATGGCAGTATTGATGCCTATCACTTCGCCTTTGAGGTTGACCAGAGGGCCACCGCTGTTTCCAGGGTTGATGGAGGCGTCGGTCTGGAGAAAGTTGTCATAGGGGCCGGCGCCGATGACCCGGCCTTTGGCGCTGATGATTCCCTGAGTCACCGTGTGGCTCAGGCCAAAGGGGTTACCCACCGCCATCACCCAGTCCCCCACCCGAATCGCCTCGGAGTCCCCCAGGGTTAGGGCCGGCAGATCCTTGGGTGGGTTGGTGATGTGGATCAGGGCCAGATCGGTCTTGGGGTCCCGGCCCTTAACCGTGGCCTGGTACTCCTTGCCTCCCACCAGCCGGACCTTGATCTTCTCCGCTCCTTCGATCACGTGGTTGTTGGTGATGACGTAGCCGGAGGGATCAATAATAAAGCCCGAGCCGAGGCTGCGGGTGTTTAAAGCTTTTGGGCATTTCCCCAAAAAATTTCTCAAAGAATTCCCGGAAGGGGTCTTCGGGACCGAAGGGAGACGGCCCCGGAAAAGGCTGCCCGAAGAATTCCTTTCCCCGGCCCCGCTCAGTTTTGACCGTCTTTTCCGTGCTGATGTTGACCACGGACGGGGAGACTTTCTGGGCGAGATCAGCGAAGGTTTCCGGGGCCAATGCACCCTGGGCGCAAGCACTCAGGGGAGACCAGATCATAAACCCTGACCCCAGGAGGGCCCACGCCACTACCAAACTAATGATTAGACTTCTTTTCCTCATCCTTCTTCTCCTTTTGCCCTGGCTGGGGGGTTCCCCCGTTAAGGGACGGCATTTCCGATTTTTTCCCTACCACTACCAGCAGATAATTTTCCGGGTGGAGATATTTTTGGGCCACCCTCTGGATATCAGCCGGGGTCAGATGCTGGATCAGCTCCGGATACCGCCAGGGATAGTCCAACCCCAGGCCATAGAATTCCACGTAACCCATGAGGCCGGCGCGTTTGCTTAGGGAATCCATTTTCCGGGGAAAACTGCCGATCAAATAAGACTTGGCATCCTTGAGCTCGGTGTCCGTGACCGGCTCCGTCCGGATAAGCCGGATCTCTTCCAGGACTTGGGTCACCGCCTCCCCGGCGCTGGGGTTTTTGGTCTCCAAAGTGACGGTAAAGGGGCCGGGCTCCAGGCCCGCGGCAAAGGAACTCCCCACGCTGTATGCCAGGCCCCGGTTCACCCGGATATTGTCCATGAGGCGGGAGGCAAAGCCGCCCCCTCCCAGGATGTAATTCATTACCTGGCAGGCATAAAAATCCGGGTTCTGGCGGGCAATCCCCAAATCTCCCAAAATGATATTGGCCTGGGTGATATCTTTATTGATGACCACTACCCGGCGTTTGTTAAGAGGGGAAATGGGCGGAAGCTTGGGCGCCGGGAGGGGGGCGGCCGGCCAGGGGCCGAAGGTCCGCGTCACCCATTGGCGGGCCTCCTCCAGGGACAGATCTCCCACCAGGCTTAAAATGGCATTATTAGGCCGATAAAAACGCTGATGAAATTCTTCCAGGTCCTTGGGCTTGATGGCTGACAGCCCTTCCGGGGTGCCCCGCACAGGATGGCCGTAAGGGAAGGACCCATAAAGATCTTTGGCAAAGGTACGCGCCGCCACTACTGCCGGCTCATCTTCGTCGGATTTCAAAGAAGCCTTAATTTCCCCAATTTTCCGCGCTACTTCCGCCGGGGCAAAGGCCGGGTTTAATAAGATATCCTGGAACAGAGTCAAGCCGGCGCCCAGGTCTTTCTTGAGGACGGTCAGGCTGAGGGCGGCATAATCGTCCCCACCCTGGGCATTGAGTTTGGCCCCCAGAAAATCCAGCTCCTGGGCGATCTGGGTGGCGGTGCGGGTCTTGGTGCCGCTCCGCAAAAGCTGGGCGGTAAGATTGGCCAGCCCTGCCTTGGTCAGGGGTTCCTGCAAGGTCCCGGCCTTGATCAGGAGCTGTAAGGTGACCAGGGGCAAGTCTCTCTGCTCCGAGAAGAGCCAGACCAGGTCATTGGGCAGTTTTTCCCGAACTCCCAGAACCTGGTGGGGGGGATTCGCCGGAACCGGTAAAGGCCAGAGCAGAGTTAGAATAAGAACCCAAAAAAATATTCTACTCAATCTGACCTCCGGACCGATAGCGTTCCATTGTAGCTTTCTCAGTCTTGAGGGGGGAAAGTATGCCCACGGTGCGGTTGTCCGGGATCAAATACTTGCGGGCCACCCGCTTAAGGTCCTCCGGGGTGACCTGGAGAATCTTGGGGATAAACTCCCTGATCAGGGTCCAGCGAGCCACGGTTTCCAACCTTCCCAAAATCATGCCGCGATAGAACAGGGAGTCCAGGGACATATAGAAAGAGGCCTGCGTCTGATTTTTGGCCTTCAGGAGTTCCGGTTCGCCCACCAGTTCGGTCTGCAGGCGTCTCACCTCGGCGTCCAGGGCGGCTTCAAGCTGTTCCACGGTCTTGCCCGGCATGGGCTGCCCGTACAGCAGGAACAGAAAGGGATCGACGGTGTCAAAATCATAGTCCGCCCCCGCCTCCAGAGCCAACTTTTGCTTGTATACCAGATTTTGGTACAAGCGAGAACTGCGTCCCTGGGACAGGATGCGGGAAAGCAACTCCAGGGGATAGGCATCAGGACTCTCCCAGTTGGGGACATGATAACTTATCAAGAGGAAAGGTAATTGGGCCTCCCGGTGGACCAGCACCCGGCAGGGGCCGTAATGTTTGGGCTCTTTGGCGGTGACTTTGGCAGGCGGCGGTCCCTCGGGCAACTTCCCAAAAATCTCTTCAATCTGTTTTAAGGCTTCCTGGGGCTCAATATCCCCCACTATCACCAAGGTGCAATTGTTGGGTACGTAGTAGCGGTGGTAATAATTTCGGTAGTCATCCAGGGTAATGCTTTCGATGTCGTGAAGCCAGCCGATGACCGGCCATTGATAGGGATGGGCCTCGAAGGCTGCGGCCATCGCCCTTTCCTGCATAAAGCTGATGGGATCGTCCTCGGTGCGCATCCGCCGCTCTTCCATCACCACTTTCTTTTCGGTCTCAAAAGTCTCTTCGTTTACTTTAATCCCCTGCATGCGGTCGGCTTCCAGCTCCAGCCAGCGCCGCAACTGATCCTTAGGCCCATTTTCAAAATAGGCGGTATAATCCCGGGCCGTAAAGGCATTGTCACTCCCCCCCGCTTTTTGCACTTCCCGGGAGAAATACTTGGGCCCGTACTTGTCCGTACCTTTGAACATCATGTGTTCCGCCACGTGGGAGATGCCGGTCTTGCCCAGGCACTCATTCCGGGAACCCACGCGGAACCATAACTGGACGCTGATAATGGGAGCCCGACTCTCCCGCAGGAGGAGGACCTTGAGCCCATTGGGCAATTGGTGCTCTACGACCTGACTGAAGGGGTCTGAAGACTCCGCCGCCTTAGAGGTGGAACTCAGGCCCCACAGCAGGGCTCCCATGAGCCCCAGGACCATTAATAGTCGTAGCCACTGGGAAGCCAGAGTCGCCCCTTTGCAGCCTACGCCGCCCGTTGCCAGCCAATTTGAAGTGATCTTCATGCGGAATCTGTCAAGGTCTAGGGTTTTAGGGAGCCTGTCACAGAAGCCAAAAGGTTTGCAGGCCATTAGTGACAACCCCCACCTCTATCCCAGGGTGGGGGCGATGGGGTCTTGGCTTAACCCTGTTAGAGAATATATATTTCTAAAGGAGAATTCAAGGGGGCCGCATTATTCTCTAAGGCCATCGGTGAGGACACGCCTGGCCTTGGGCCGCTGGAGAGGCCATAAAGTGGCGCACAGCAGGGCCGCCAGGGATACTCCGGACATATCCAGGGCCACATCCCAGAGGCTGCCGCTGCGGGACGCCAGCAATGACTGGTGTCCTTCGTCTGCCAGAGCCAGCCCCAAACTTAGACCCAGGGAGCATAGGAAGGACTTTTTGAGGCCATAGCCCAGGTGCCCCTGGAAGGCCCGGAACCAAAGGAGGTATAAAAAGGCATAGCCCAGGAAGTGGCCCGCTTTCCGCAGATAGCCGTGAATCTCTACGATTTGGGCCGGAGTTATATAAGGAATCCAGGATAGAAGCCCTCGCACCAGGCTCAGGGTTGTTTGGCTGGAGCCCAAATCTCCGGATAATGCCAGGATGGTGGTCGTCCACAGGAGGGGAGGGGCCCAATAATAAAATGAATCCGGGATTAGATAAGAATTACGACTCAAGACAGATTCCTTGGCTCCAAGGAAGGTCACCTCAGTTTTTGGAGGAGAGGACCGGAGGGGCTGGGGGATAACCTTTCTGCCCTCTCCTCTCCTGGATTTGACCCATTTCCTTTTGGCCTAATCAACGGGATAAATTTAAGAAAGTTTAACTTATTCGGCCCATGATTAATAGTCCGCCAGGATTTCGTCAGTAATCAGCGGGGCCCAGGATTGACTCCTGGCCCAGGATGGCGGCCACAAAGGCCTGGGCATCAAAGGGGCGCAGATCCTCCAGACTTTCTCCCACTCCCAGGTAACGCAGCGGGATGCCGGTTTCGTGAACCACCGCCAGGGCCACCCCACCTTTGGCGGTGCCGTCCATCTTGGTGAGAATGATGCCGGTGACCCCCACTGCCTCCTGAAAGAGGCGGGCCTGGCTGATGGCATTCTGGCCGGTGGTGGCATCCAGGATGAGGAGGACTTCATGGGGGGCCCCGGGAATTTTCTTGACTGCGGTGCGGTGGATTTTTTTCAGTTCCTCCATGAGGTTTACCTTGGTGTGGAGCCGGCCCGCGGTATCGATGTACACCGTGTCCACCCCCCGGGCCTGGGCCGCGGCCAGGCCGTCAAAGACCACCGCGGCTGGGTCGGCCCCGGGTTTTTGCTTGATGACCTGGGCCCCCACCCGTTCCCCCCAGATTTCCAGTTGTTCCACGGCCGCGGCCCGGAAGGTGTCTGCGGCGATGAGCAAGGAGGTCAGGCCCCGGAGTCGGTCCTGATGGGCCAACTTGGCGATGGTGGTGGTCTTGCCCACGCCGTTGACCCCCACCAGCAGCATCACCCAGGGCCTGGAGGTGACTTCCCGGGGTGGAGGCCCCTGAAGCAAGGCCACCATTTCTTCCTGCAGGGCTGCCTTCAGCCGCCCCACGTCCGCCAATTCCCGGCGCTTCAACCTCTCCTGCAAGGCCTGGATGAGATGCAGAGTGGTGTCTATGCCTAAATCGGCGGTGACTAGCAACTCCTCCAGTTCTTCCAGGAGGGCCCCGTCCACCTCCTGGCGCCCGGCAAAGAGTCGGTCCAGCCCCCCGGATAAGGCCTCCCGGGTGCGGCCCAGGCGTTCCCGGAAGCGGCGAAACAGGCCCTGGCGAGCCGCCTCGGGGCCAGTCTCGGAAATCTCGGTCTCCGGGGTAAGGGAAAGGCCTTGGGCAGGTTCAGGGGCGGGGGCGAGTTCCACGGGAGTGATCCCTGGGGCTGCCGGGACCCCTCCCTCGTGGGGTTCCAGGGGCTCGGAGAGGGCCTCGGCCTCGAGTTCGCTCTCTTCTGCCGAAGCAGGGGCCAAGCTCTCGTCTAGAGCCCTTTCTTCATCTTTGACTTTGCGGCGAAACCAGCGGCGCATACCTAGGCGGTAGTGATCCGGGAGAAGTCGGCCATCTTAAGGAAGGTGTCGCTGATGCGCCGGAGCAAAGCCAGGCGGTTGCGGCGCAGTTGCTCTTCCTGGGCCATCACCAGAACTTTTTCGAAGAAGGCGTCCACCGGGCCTTTGAGCCCGGCCAGGGCGCGGCACATGACCGAGTAATCACGCTGCTCTAAGGCTGTGGCCACCTCGCTCTCCATCAACGTGGCGGCCTCCAAAAGCATTTTTTCTTCCGGGTGTTCAAACAGGAGTTCGCTCACTTCTCCCGCCTCGGCCCCCCGGGAGATGTTGATCACCCGTTTGAAGGCCACAGCCAGGGCAGGGAAATCAGGACTCTGGCGCACCTGCTCCAGGGCCGCCACCTTGTCGGCCGCGTCCACCACATCGCGGCAGCCCGCGGCCAGGACCGCAGCCACCGTCTCAAAATCAAACCCCTCTCCCAACAGGAGGTGCTGCAGCCGGGTCTGAAAGAAGTCCAGCACTTCTAGGGCGGTCTCTTCCAGGGTGCGGCTGATCTTCTCTTGCAAGAGTTCCAGGCTGGTCCAGATAATCTCCGGCAGGTCCAGGTGGAGTCTTTCTTTCCGGAGAATGCGGATGATGGCCAGGACATGGCGTCTCAGCCCGTAAGGGTCCGCGGTGCCGGTGGGGCTCAGCCCCACCCCGAAGATGCCGCAGACCGTATCCAGCCGGTCGGCCAGGCCCACCATAGTGCCCACCAGGTCAGGGGGCAAATCGTCATCCGCATGTCGGGGGAGATAATGGGTGAAGATAGCCTCCGCCACCGCCGGAGGCTCGTTGGACAGGAGGGCATATTGCCGGCCCATTACCCCCTGGAGGCTGGGAAATTCCCCCACCATTTCCGTGGTAATGTCGGCCTTGCACAAGGTGGCGGCCCGGCGTACCAGTTCCACCAACTCGGGGGCTAACTTTTGGGCCAGGATCGCGGCCAGCACCCGGAAACGCTCCATCTTCTCATGAGAGGTGCCCAGGAGGGAATGAAACACCACCCCTTTCAAGGCCTCCACCCGGTTGATCAGGGGGACCTTGGCGTCCTCCTGGTAAAAGAACATGGCATCGCTGAGGCGAGCCCGGAGCACCCGCTCATGTCCCTGGCGCACCAGGTCCGGGTTGCGGGCCAGGGTGTTGTTAATGGCAATGAAATGAGGCAGCAGGCGGCCGTCCTGGCCCCTCAGGGAGAAATACCGCTGGTGCTCCCGCATGGCGGTAATGAGCACCTCGTCCGGCAGGGACAGAAAAATTTCCTCAAAGCTCCCGCACACCGCACTGGGGTATTCCACCAGAAAGTTGTTCTCCTCCAACAGCCCCGGGTTGGGCACCACCTCACCTCCCACCAGGGCCGCGGCCCGGGCCAGCTCCGCCTTCAGATGAGCCCGGCGAGCCTCGGAATCCACAATGACGTAGGCCAGGGCCAAACCTGCCTTGTAGGCCGTACTATCAGCTACTTCCAGAGGTTGGGGGGCCAGGAAGCGATGCCCATAAGTCACCCCGCCGCTGACCACATCCCCCAGTCTAAAAGGCACCACCTGGCCGCCCCAGCGGGCCAGGACCCAATGGATGGGCCGGGCAAAGGTTAGGTTCAGTGACCCCCAGCGCATGGATTTGGGGAAGGTAAGTCCCAGAATGAAAGATGGCAGGAGCGTTTTCAAGCACTCCAAGGTTTCCCGGCCGGCCGTGCGTTTACTCACTGCCAGGTAAACCCCCCTGGGCGTATCCACCTCGATGAGATCGCTCACGGCCACGCCCTGGGCCTTGGCGAATCCCTGGGCTGCGGGGGTGGGATTTCCCGCGGCGTCGAAAGCCACTGCCTTGGGGGGGCCGATAATCTCCTTAGTGACCTCCGCCTGGGTGGGCGCCACCTCCGGGGCCACCAGAGCCAGGCGCCGGGGTGTGCCCCAGGTGAAGATCTCCCCCACCTCAATGCGCTCCTGTTCCATCTGGCGCCTGAAGGAGGCGGCCATCTCCTCCAATACCGGCGGGATAAACCGGGCCGGAATCTCTTCCGTGCCAATCTCCAGTAACAACTCGCTCGCCATCTTTATCCTCTTGAGTGTGAGTGTTGGGGGAGGGGCATCTGCGATAGCAGATGCATCATATAAAACTGGGCCGAAGGCCCATTCGACTTCAGGTCCCTGGCCCTCCCCCTCAAACAGCTTCATTTCTTCAACAAAGGGAAGCCCATTTCTTCCCGTTGCGCCAGATAGGCTTCGGCGCACAGGCGGGCCAGGTTCCGCACTTGGCCGATGAGGCGGTTGCGCTCCGCCACGCTGATGGCTCCCCGGGCATTGAGAAGATTGAAGGTATGGGAGCACTTCAGGCAATAATCATAAGCCGGCAGGACCAGCTTGAGGCCGATGATGCGCTGGCACTCCTGTTCATACATGTCAAAGAGGCGAAAGAGCATATCCACGTCAGCCTGCTCGAAATTGTAGATGGAGTGCTCCACCTCGCCCCGGTGATGCACATCCCCGTAAGTGATCCCCTTGGTCCACTCCAGGTCGTAGACGCTTTCCACCCCCTGGAGGTACATGGCGATGCGCTCGGGGCCATAAGTGAGTTCCACGCTCACCGGGTGGAGGTCAATGCCTCCGGCCTGCTGGAAGTAGGTGAACTGGGTGATCTCCATGCCGTCCAGCCAGACTTCCCAGCCCAGGCCCCAGGCTCCCAGGGTGGGGGACTCCCAGTCGTCCTCCACAAAGCGAATATCATGATCCAGGTGGTCGATCCCCAGAGCCTTAAGGCTGTCCAGGTAGAGTTCCTGGATATTTTTGGGGGAGGGCTTCATTATTACCTGGTACTGGTAATAGTGCTGCAGGCGGTTGGGGTTTTCCCCGTAGCGCCCGTCCGTAGGCCGCCTGGAAGGCTCCACATAGGCCACGTTCCAGGGTTCCGGCCCCAGGGCCCGGAGCAGGGTGGCGGGATTGAAGGTGCCGGCCCCCACCTCGATATCGTAGGGTTGCACGATGATGCAGCCCTGGTCCGCCCAGTACCGCTCCAGGGTCATCAATAGCTCTTGAAAAGTCATCCCGCCTCTCTCCTTCACGGTTGGAAATATCTAAATAAACTAACAATTAAGGCCAACCTTGTCAACTAAGTTAAAGGAGGGGCATGGAGCCAAGCCGAGTTTTTAATCTCGCCGGTACCATCAATGTTTCCATCCCCCCGACCTTGGTCTAATACCCCTTGACTGCGCCCAAGCCTCGGGTTATAGAAAAGATTACAGGCACGTAGCTCAGGGGGAGAGCACTACCTTGACGCGGTAGGGGTCAGGGGTTCAAATCCCCTCGTGCCTACCAGGAAACCCAGGGGTTACAGCCAGGACTGTAACCCTTTTTCTTTTCCCTGACCAGTCCCGTGGCTACCTCCTCTAACCGAGTCTTACAGCCGGCCGGAACCTTTGCCCCTCAGCCCCGCCGCGGCCCACCTACCCGCCCTGTGGTAAAACGCCCCTGGGTTCTCAGCCCCTGCCAGGTTGCCTTTAGGGTGGACATCCCCAGGCACGCCAACTGCACCTTTAGAGAACCCTTTAATCCCTGCCCTAGGTAGGACCCCTGGGATGGGAATTTTTTCCTAAGGATCTCTGGCAAATGGGGTAAATTGCCCCAAATTTTAAAAATTTTTCCTTTGCCCCGCAAGCTATAAAATCATATCTTCCTGTAATTTCTAATTATTTTCCCGATGGTACAGTGTATGCAAATTTTTCCCGCCAGGGGCAGAGGTGAAGTGTCCTTGACGTGGGTTCCCGGGGTTCTTAAGTTTAGATCATTAATGGGACGTTCACCTTAAATAAATCGTGGTTGACGCGGTAATCCTCGCTTCTCCCCTACTAAGCCAAGCCAAATAATCTGGGGTGAAAAAAGTTCTGCTTAAGGGGGCATTTAACCGGCTCTCTTAATCATTACTGAAAAATACTTTTTAGCCGGAAGGTGCCTTAAATGCTCACTTTACCAAGAATCCTCTATTTATCCGGCTACGGCATCGCCTTGGCCATGGCCGTGGCCGTGGGTATGTACCGGAGTGAAAGCATCATGAAAGATATCGGCATCGCTTCCTTTGGTTATTGGTTTACGGTTTTAGTGCTGGATACCTTTATAGAAGAAGAAGAAAGATAAACCTTCTGGATGATTTTAACCGCTGTAATTTTTAAAAATTTACCATTTGGGGGGCGGAGGTGGATCGAATTCTTAGCGGCTGCTTCCTTAATTTGCCGACCCTTAGTTAACCTGAAACTTACTGCCAACAATCTCCTACCGTCAGACGGATATCCAGAAACCTCGACTTCCCGGGACCTTAGCCGCCTGGCGCCTTGGGGCCGGCAGGGGGCGAGGTTGCCATTCATTCCGGCGCGGCTACTGCTTTAGCTATGCTCCTGGGCCATTTCCACCTTTTTCCATTAACCTCGGGCAATTAGATTTTCTCAATTCCGCCTCCCCAGGTTATGGGCGATTTTGATACAATAATTCCTCGAAACCGACAGGGAAAGGAGATTTTCCTGGGCCGCGGGGAGCGGGCCAGGGGCCGCAGGCCCCTGCCCCCTCCCTCTGGCTCCCTCCCCCATCCGCGGGTTGGGAGAGGGGTGTGGGGGGAGGGCAGGGACCTCAGGTCCCTGGCCCTTCCCCCACAAGACCCTTTTTCAGGGGTCTCTTAAGGTTTGGTCGGCGGGGGCCCAGGGGGCTAATGGCCTGCCGCCCTGACCCTCCTTGGTCCATACCGAAGACAACTATGCGACCCATGGAAATCTTCCCCGAATGTTATCTATGTTTGGAGCGTCTGGCCGAGCTTACGGTGGACCTGGCCACTTCGGAGGCGGAGCTGAGACGGGAGGCTCTCTGGGCGGCCCGGGAGATTATGGGCCGGATGTTTAGCCCCCAGGCTATTCCGGCGGTGATTGCCACCCACTATCACCGGGCTATTCAGGAAATAACCGGGAATCCCGATCCCTTTGCTTCCCGCAAGGCTGCGGAAACCGCTTATCTGGCTGCCATGTACCAACGTCTGGCTCCCGCTTACGGAGAGGATCTGGGCTCTCTCCTGCAACTGGCGGTGAGGGGTAACGCCGTCGATGTCATCCGTGAGGAGGATGAGGTAACCCGGGATCTCCTTTCCCCGGTGGACTTCGAGGTTTTTGACCTGTCCATTTTCCGTCGCCTGCTGGAAGGCCCCCGGGGCCTGTTGCTTTTCCTGGCGGATAATACGGGGGAGCAGTTCTTCGACCTCCCTCTGGTCACCTACTTGCGCGGGCAGGAATGGAGGGTGCTTTATGTGGTTAAAGGCGGGGCCGTGCAAAACGATATCACCCGGGCAGACCTCTACGCTTCCGGGTTGGGGCTGGCTTTGGAGCCGGTAGTGGATACCGGGGCTTGCACCGTGGGATTAGTACTGGGCGAAACCAGCCCTGAATTTCAGCGTCTCTATGAAGAAGCGCAGCTCATCCTGGCTAAGGGTATGGGCCATTTTGAGACCCTGAGCCACTTGGACGATCCCCGCCTTTTTTTTCTTTTGGAGGCCAAATGCGGTCCGGTGGCCCGGGCTCTGGAGGTGCCGCGGGGGAGCTGTGTTTTTACCCGAGCCCCGTTGATTTCCATTGACATGCAGCCGGGGGAGGGATAAAAGGAGATCAGCTTCAGGTCCCTGAGGGTTAAAAGGGAAGACGGTGCAAGGCCGTCGCGGTCCCGCCGCTGTAATTGGGGACGAAACCGGCGTAAGGCCACTGGGGTGACGCGGCACCCTGGGAAGGCGCCGGGAGTAGGGCGATCCAAGAGCCAGAAGACCTGCCTGGAAGCCAAGGCGTGACGTGGCTGCGCGAGCACAGCCCTCTCGCCCACTTGAGGACCAAGAAAAACGGGTGCAATCCTCAATTCTCTCACCGGGAGTTGAGGATTTTTTTTGTGGGACAGGATGTGCGGGGAGGGCCGGGATTGGTAGGGCAGGCCGCGCTACCTCAGCCCTGCCACCCTCCCCCACAGACTTTATCTGGGACTACTCAAACAGCCATTCTATCCGTGGGGCCTTGCGCCCTGCTCCTTATCCATGGCGCCCTGGCGGTCCTGGTCCTTTGGGTCTGGGCTTAGGTTTTTAGAGTTCGGACCGGAGGGCCAGGACCGGCAGGATTCTTCGCCGGGGCACCTGCCTCACCTTTTACATGCCGGTTGGGAGTGATTAGAATAGCAGTGGGGGGAAGGTATAGGGAGCTGAGATCCCTTGGACCCTCCCCCAAAAATCCTCGAGGAGGAAGTTGATGCCGCGGATCATGGTTAAAGGGATGAGTTGCGGGCATTGTGCCGCCATGGTGACCAGGGCCTTGCAGAGTTTACCGGGGGTGACTCAGGTGCAGGTTGACTTGGCCAGCGGCTGGGTAAGCTTTGAGAGTGCGGCTCCGGTTCCCCCAGAAGAAATGGCCCGGATAGTCAAGGAAGCCGGGTATGAGGTGGTACCGGGATAGTCAATCAAGCAGAAGATCAAGGGAGAGAGCCGGGCTGCCGTACTGGGATGCCAACGGCAGCCCGGCTTTAGAAAAGGTCAAGGCTAGTGGTGCATTTCATGGGGAGCTGACGGGGCCGCGGGTCGGGGTGCAGGTGCAGGCCGCGCCGCGGGCGCGGGCTGGGGGGCCGGCCGAGATACCTGGGGGGTTCCATGAAATGCTGGCGCAGGTGCGGCACGGAACTCTCGGGGTATGGCTCGCTGTTCCCGAGGAGTGGCCCAGAACTCCTGACGCGGAGTAGGCCGGGAGACCTGGGGAGTTGGGCGAGATTCTCGGGGCGCGGGCGCCGCTAGGCGAGGAGAAGGCCCGAACTCTCCCCGGGGAGCAGGTCGGGACTCCGGGCGTGCCTGGGGACGCTCCACCGTAGGCGGTCGCCCCGGGGCTCCCGGTGCTTCAATCATGTGAGGTGGCCGCACCTCCCCCTGGGGTCTCATTATTTCCACGGGTTTCTGGGCCGGGGCGGCCGTCGCCATCCGGCCTGGCTCCCCTAACTGGTGCTGCCTGATCTGCTCCCGCATCTGGGGGGTTTCCCGCACGGCTTGTGAGGGTAGCTGCATCCCCCTAATCCCACTCAGTGCTTCAGGCCCGACCCTGGGCCGCATCTGGACCGCCTGGGGGATCTGGGCCCGCAGGGGAGGCACATTGGCGGCGCAGTCATAATATCCGGGCGAGTCAAAGAGGTTACGGCTTGGCGCGGATCTGAGACCGCCGTTACCGGGAACCTTTGTCCCCTGAGCAACGGATCGGGAATGGCTTGCCGTAGAAAAGGGTGCCGTTCCAGTACTGCTGGCGGCGGCAGCACATTATTCATACCAAGGAAGCTGGCAGTGTTTGCAAAGTTATGGATCCGGGAAAGGTGGATGTTGGTGACCTGGGACACAAACTCAAAGGGCGGCCCAAAGGCATAGAACCCCCCCGGCGCGTAACCGGGATAGAAAAAGTTGCTAAAGAAGAAGGTCCGGGGATAAAGGAACGGGACATAATCAAAGGGTGCCAGACAACCACAGCCGTAATACGAATAGGCGGGAAGGAACGGCTGGCCAAACCCTAGCAAAAAGCTGGCGGCCTCGGCAAAGAGCCAGAAAGGTGCAGTGATCAGATCCAGCACGGGGGTCCCTGGATAATAGCCCCCCTCCGGATAAAAGGCTGGCTCCGGGGCATAACTGGGAGGGGGAATGGGGGCCCAGCCAATATAGTCGGCATTATTGCGCCAGGCCACGGTGGAGGGGTACCAGGTCCTTCCCGGGGCCCAGACCCAGCCATACTCCGAGGTGGGCATCCAGTTGCCGTAGTGGTAGGTGGCCCAACCCCAAGGCTCGTTGGTCTCAAAGACCCAGCCCTCGGGAGCAGGCACCCACCGGCCATTGATATAAGGGCGCCAATCTGCCCCTACTCCGCTGGGATACCACACCGGTCCGTAGTTGGCTAAGGTGACCCAGGTGCCTAAGGTGGCCAGCGCGTCATAAAACAGGGCCACGTCTTCCATGGAGGCTGAGGCCGGGGGGGCCGGCCCGGCCAGCAAGGCGATCTGCAAGATCAAGACCACCGCCGCCCAAAGCCCCAGTTTTTTTGACTTCCGGCGGATCATGTTCCCTTCCTCCTCCGTAGAGATTTATCCGCCTTTGCCGTATGCCCGGGCAGGAGCGGCGAAGATTAAATGACCTGCTGCGGATAAGCGAATCGGATTGGCTTAATTTAAAAATAAGAGCCGGCCTGGCAAAATCAAGGGGGGCAGGTGGGAAGGGGTTCGAGGGAGGGGAAAGAGCCTCCCAACTTAATGCAGGACAATCAGGGGATATGACTTCAGGGGCTCGTCAACCTAAGCCTCCAGTTCCCCCCGCCAGAAGAGGTGGTGGACCGGACGCAAATGCCACCTGACTGCACCGGCTTGCGGGAAGATGGCGTGAAAATCCTGGGCTCGCAAGCCATGTTGCCAGCTCACGGTTTTGAAGCCTAGATAAAGCAGGGGAAAGGGAATCTTCTCTTCCCGGGCGAAGGCCCTGAGATCAGAGATAGGGGCCTCCCGGTTCATCTCCAAGATCCAGGCCCGGCCTCCGGGTCTGAGCACCCTCCTGACCTCCCTCACCCCCACCCCAGGCTCTTCCCAATTATGTAAGCTGAAAGTGGCCAGCACCTGATCAAAAATCCCGTTAGGGAAGGGCAGGGCCAGGGCGTCGGCCACCAGGAACTTAAGAGGCGTTAGGTATGGTCCGGCCCTTAGCCTGGACCGGCGGATCATGCTGTAAGAGAGGTCCAACCCGAAGAGGTGCAGGTCCGGCCGCTTTTGGGCCAAGTGATCCAGAAGGTAACCCGGGCCGGTGCCCACATCCAAAAGGCGTGCCCCCTGGGGCAGGCTCCCGGCCAGGTCTGCCCCCAGCCGGCGGTAAATCAAGCGAAAGATGGGCCCCTGGGCCAGCCGCACATAAAGCCAGGGCGGAGGCTCCAGCTCAGCCCGGAAAAAACGGCCGGTCCTCGTCATCCTCTTCGCATCCTAAAATCCTTCGGGCCAGCTTGAGCAAAACCCGGTACCAGCCGGTATAAACCACCGCGGTAGCCAGAAAACAGAGGAGCGCCACCCATCCCTCACTTGAAGCCCCCAAATACAGGAGCAGGACCATCACGCCTGCACCGGCCATGAGTTGGATAATTTCCGGCAGATAAGTTTTCAAGTTTTTCATACTCTCAGTGTGGGAGGAAGAAAGGAACTCGTTCGTTAAGAATATAAGAATAGGGGGGAATAGGGAAGGGGGCCCATGGGGCTTGGCCCCGGACCCCTCCCCCGGCCCTTAGCTCCCGCCTCCTATCTCCTCACCTGAAATGACAGGAAACCCAATGTTCCGGGGTGGTCTCCCGGTACTCTGGCACCACGTCCCGGCAAATGGGAAGTTCCGCCTCGGGGCAGCGGGGGTGAAAAGGGCAGCCGCTGGGGACCTGAATGGGGCTGGGGGGTTCCCCCTTGAGGGCCGGGGGACGAAAGGGCCGGCTCGGGTCCGGCAAAGGCACGGCCGCCAACAGGGCCTCGGTATAGGGGTGCAACCGGGCCCGGGCAAAGACCGATCTGGGGGCCAACTCCATCAGGCGCCCCAGGTACATTACGCCAATGCGGCTGCTGATCTGGGAGATCACGCTGAGGTCGTGGGAAATAACCAGGTAAGTGAGCCCGTAACGCCCCTGCAAGTCGGTTAAAAGATTGAGAATCTGCGCCTGGATGGAGACATCCAGGGCCGAGACCGGCTCATCCGCGACCATGAGCCGGGGGCGCAAGGCCAGGGCCCGGGCGATGCCTAAGCGCTGGCGTTGCCCGCCGCTGAATTCATGGGGATAGCGGTCCAGGTGCTCTACTTCCAGGCCCACCTCGGCCAGCAACTCTTTCACCCAATTCTTGCGTTCCTCCCGGCTTCCCAGCCCATGGATCACGAAGGGCTCTTCCAGGATCTGGCCCACGGTCATGCGGGGATTAAGGGAGGAGTAAGGGTCCTGGAAGATGATCTGAAACTGCCTTCTCAAGGCTTTGAGGCGCGCCGCGCCCAGCCGGGTCAGCTCTTCCCCGCCAAAGAAGACCTGGCCCCGGGTGGGAGGCAGCAGCGCCATGATCAGGCGGGCCAGGGTGGATTTGCCGCAGCCGGACTCGCCCACCAATCCGAGGGTTTCTCCGGAGAACAAAGCCAGGTTGACGCCGTCCACCGCCTTGAGCAGCGGCCCACGGCCCCAGGGGCCCGCCAGGCGGAAGTAACGGCACAGGTCTCGGGCTTCCAGCAGGACTTCAGGCATAGTTCCAGCAACGCGCCAGGTGCTCCGGGCCGACCTGCACCCAGGGCGGCGGTTCCTGGCATCGGGGTTGGGCCTCCGGGCAGCGGTCTTGAAAGGCGCAGCCCGGGGGGGGCTGGTGGGGCACATGTCCCTGAACCGCAGCCAGGGTTCCCGGAGGGCGCTGAAAATCCAGCCGGGGCACCGAACCCAAAAGACCCCGGGTATAAGGATGCGCCGGATTCTTAAAGAGTTCCGCGGTCAAAGCCACCTCCACCAGGAGCCCCGCATACATCACCGCCACCTTATCCGCAGTCTGGGCCACGATGCCCAGGTTGTGGGTAATGAACAGCACCGCCAGGCCCATCTCGGCCTTCAGTTGGGCCAGGAGGGCCAGGATCTGGGCCTGAATGGTCACGTCCAGGGCGGTGGTGGGCTCATCGGCGATGAGGAGGTCCGGGTTGCAGGCCAGGGCCATGGCCATCATGGCTCGTTGTCTCAGACCCCCGGAGAGCTGGTGCGGGTATTGCCTGAGGCGCCGGGGGGCGTCGGGGAGGCCCACCCGGGTCAGGGCCTGGGCGGCCTCGCGCCAGGCGGCCGCATGGCTCAAGCCCCGGTGTTCCCGCAGCACTTCCGCCACCTGCTCCCCAATAGTGAGCACCGGGTTCAGGGCGGTCATGGGCTCCTGGAAGACCATGGCGATGCGGTCGCCCCGGACCTCCCGCATCCGGTGGGCCGGGCAGCTTTGCAGGTCTTCCCCCAAAAAGCGCGTCTCCCCGGTCACGGCCGCCGGGGGGCAGGCAAGCAGGCGCAAGATGGACAGGGCGGTGACGGTCTTGCCACAACCCGATTCCCCCACCAGACCCAGGGTCTCGCCGGTGCGCAGCGTGAAACTCAACCCGGCCACGGCCTTAACGGGCCCCCCGGGGGTGGAGAAAGAGACCTGGAGGTCTTTGACCTCCAGCAAGGGGGGGGCCGCCGCGCCACTCACCCGGGCCCGGCCTCCAGGGGAATCTGGATGGTAAAGGTGGAGCCCTGCCCCGGGGCGCTCTTCACGTCAAGGCAGCCGCCGTGCTGCTCCTTGACGATGAACTGGCAGATGGCCAGGCCCAGGCCCGTGCCCTTTTCCTTGGTGGTGTAATAGGGCTGGAAGATCTTGTCCGCCACCTCAGGACTCATGCCCTCCCCGGTGTCGCTGACGCTGATTTCCAAATTTTCGCCCTTCACCCGGCAATCCACGGAGAGGGTCCCGCCCCGGGGCATGGCTTCCAGGGCGTTTTTAAAGAGATTGACCAGGACCTGGTGGATCTGCTGGGGGTCGAAGTTGACCGGGGGAAGGGGCCCCTCCACGGTGCGGCGCACCTCGATGTGGTGCTCCTTCAAGGTATCCTGGAACAACTCCAGAACCTCTTCCAGGACCGGTTCGATCCGGCCCAGGCTTTTTTTGGCCGCCGGGGGCCGAACAAAGTCCCGCATCTCGGCCATCAAGGTCTCCAGTCGCTCCACCTCTTCGGCGATGATGGACAGCTTCTGCTGGGATTTGGCATCCAGCCCGGAAACCCTGAGGAGCTGCCGGGCGAACCCCCCGATGATCAGCAAGGGATTTTTGATTTCATGGGTGATGCGGGTCACCGTCTCCCCCACCGCCGCCAGGCGCTCGGACTGCAGCAGCCGGTCCTCCATATCCTTGTAGGCCGTGATGTCCCGGATGATGCCGGTAAAGTAAAGGTTGCCGAAAATTTCGGCCACGGAGAAGGAAATGCTCATGGGGAATTCCGTGCCGTCCCGGCGCTGGGCGGTGAGGCGCACATGTTTGCCAATCACCCGGGGCTGACGGGTGGCAATAAAACGCCGCACGTAATCCCGATGCACTTCTTTGTAGGGCGGCGGGATGATCAGGGACAGATCTTGCCCCAGGGCCTCGGCCCGGGAATAGCCGAGTATCTCCTCGGCCCCGCGGTTATAGCCTACGATACGGTGATCTTCGTTGATAGTGATGATGGCGTCTGTGGCGCTGTTGATGACGCCGGCGTTGATCTCCTGTTTCTGCCGCAGCTCCTCCCGCTGGCAGACTAGCTGTTCCAAAATCTTGGCCAACGCGCCGGTGATCACCTTTTCGGACCTTAGCGACCAGGTGGCGGCTGGAGCCGCTCCCTGGCGCTCGTCCAGGATTATATCGAAGTCTTCAGGCTTCAGGCCCGCAACTGGACCCCCAGCCGCGCCGGCTGGAGCAACGGAAAAAAGCTCAATTTCCAGGGGCGGGTAACCCTCCAGGGAAAAGGGGAGCGACACCGCCCGGCAGGCCAGGTCTTGGTCCTGATCCGTGATGATGGCGATGCGGAGGGGGGTGGCAATATCACTCATGATAATTATTTGATAATAAGTGTAAATTTGCTTGGAAGCAAGCAGGGGCGGTTCGCAAACCGCCCCTGGTTTGAGGTAAGTACGGATGACCCCGACTATTATTTAAGGGGTTTGCAAAGCGTACCACATTTCATCTTTGTGCACGGGTGGTTTCTTTTCCATGACCCTGAGCACCAGCGTCGGGACCGTGGCATGGGTGATGACCTTCCGGGCCACACTCCCCAAGAGCCAGGAAACTTCCCCGGCGCCGTGGGTGGCCAGGGCAATGAGATCCATCTGGTTGGCCTTGGCATAGGCGATGATCTCATTGGCCGGCTCCCCTTGCTGATAGACCCAGTTGACCTGCAAGCCTTTGGCCTTCAGGGCACTGGCGGTTTTCTCCAGGTACTCGGTGGTGGGCATCTCGGGGACGTCTGAGGACCCCACGGTCATCAAGGTAATTTGGGCAAAAGTACATTTGGCCAGAAGTTCGATCTGGGGGAGAATCTTGCCCGCCAACTCTGAGCCATCCAATGGAACTAAGATCTTGTTAAACATCTCTACCTCCGGCCCGCAAGGGGACAACCGCGGTGAGCGGTAATTGAGGGCGGAGGCTAAAGGGCCTTGGCCTTTAGCCCTCGCAGATTACTCCGGCACTATGGTAAGCACCGTTTCGCCATACTCGTCCACGACGGTAGTTTTTATCCCGAGGAGTTCACGCCATTTCAGGAAGGCTCCCACAAAGACGATGACCATAAGGACAATGACGATGCAGGCCAACGTCGCCAGCAGATATAACTTCTTGGGAAGAAAATTATACATAATGGTCTGATAGCCGGCGTCTATGGTGATAAAGGCCATGATGATACCCGGGATCGCGGTAATCCAGGCATATTTGGCCTTATTCATCCTGATAATCATGGTGGTGCCGATAATGAGGGCACTTGAGGCCAGGAGCTGGTTGCTCATGCCAAACAAGGGCCAGATAGTGGAGATTTCGCCGGTATAGACCAGATACCCCCAGAAGAACGTAAAGAGAGCGCTGGTTACAATAATACCCGGGACCCAGCCCCTCTCCGCAAACTTCGGAATGAAATACCCGATCAGTTCCTGGAGGAAGAACCGTCCGACCCTGGTGCCGGTATCCACCGCGGTGAGGATAAAGACGGCCTCAAACATAATGGCATAGTGATACCAATACGCCATCAGGTGTTTCATCCAGGGGATGGAAGAGAAAATGTAGGCCATGCCCACGGCAAGGGAAACCGCGCCGCCCGGCCGGCCCTGAACAGTTTCCTGCACCTGCCGGGAGAGTTCGGGGAGATTAACCACCGCCATGCCGAGTTTGTCGAAGACTGCCGGAGCGCGTTAATGGCGAAGTAGTCGGCGGGAACCAGAACGCAGGCCGCCACCAGGGCCATGATGGCCACAAACCCTTCCACCAGCATGGCTCCATAGCCGATGAATAGGACGTCCCTTTCATTGCCGATCATCTTGGGGGTGGTGCCGGTGCCGATGATTGCATGGAATCCGGATATGGCCCCGCAGGCAATGGTGATAAACACGAAGGGAAAGACCGGGCCGGGAATAATGGGGCCGCCGCCGCTGACGAACTTGGTGATAGCCGGCATCAAGAAATCCGGCCTGACATAGGCTATGCCCAGTGCCAACGCAGCAACGGTGCCGATCTTCAGGTATGTGGACAGGTAATCCCGGGGGCACAGGAGCAGCCAGACCGGCAGGGCCGAGGCGATAAAGCCGTAAATCGGGATAAATATCGATAGTTGCTTTTTCGACAAGGTAAAGAAGGAAGCCAGGGCAGGATGGGCCACCACATAGGGGCCGGTAACCACCGCCAAGAACAGCAAGACCACCCCGATAATACTGGCGCCCACCACATCGTCAGGACGGATGATGTGCAGCCAAACGCCCATCAAGAGGGCGATGGGCATGGTGGAAAATACCGTGAAGGTCCCCCAGGGGCTGGCGAACATGGCGTTCACCACGGCGATGGACAGGCCAGCCAAGGTGAGGACCAGAATTAAGAGGACGGCTATCGCCGCGACCCCGCCCACGACGGAATTGATTTCCTTTTCGGCAATTTTTCCCAGGCTTTGCCCTTTATGGCGGACCGAGGCGAAGAGGATCACCATGTCATGCACGGCCCCGGCCACGACCGCGCCGATGATGATCCACAAGGCGCCGGGCAGATAGCCGAACTGGGCGGCCAGGACCGGCCCCAAAAGCGGGCCCGCCGCCGCGATGGCCGCGAAATGATGCCCAAACAGGACATATTTGTTGGTCTTGAAGTAATCAATGCCATCGTGCAGTTTAACGGCTGGCGTTAGCCTTTCTCTCTTCAGTTCCAGGACTCTACTGGCAATCCAGAGGCCATAAAACCTGTAACCGATGGCAAATACACACAGGGCAACAAACACCAGAGTCAAAGCATTCATTTTCGGCCCCTCCATGTATGTATTTCAGATAATAAAATGCCTCTCCTGGAGGCTCTCAAGAGGTAGGATAAAAAAGGTAATTGTTAAATAAGAGGGCAAAACTCAGAACCACTATCCCAAGCCTTACTTTCTCATCCTCTGCCCCCGGGGAGCACCCCCAGAGCTCCCAGGATGATTAATACCGCATTCATGGCGTTGTCCTCCTTCCAGGTTAAAGAAGATTGACTTTATCAAATTTCGAGGGTCAACCCTGACCCAGGAAAATCTGACAACACGCCTTTCCCGGAGTCGGCCCCAGACCTCAGCTCACCTAGCCCTCATAGCCTTTAAACACCAGAGAGGCATTGGTGCCACCAAATCCGAAGGAATTGGACAGGGCGTAACGGATCTCCGCCGGGCGCGCCTGGTTCGGGACATAATCCAGGCCCGCGCACTCGGGGTCTACTTCCTCCAGATTGATGGTGGGGGGGGCGATGCCGTGCCTGATGGCCAGGACGGAGAAAATGGCCTCCACCGCGCCGGCTGCCCCCAACAGGTGGCCAGTCATGGACTTGGTGCCGCTCACCAACAGGCGCGAGGCGGAGCCCTGGAAGATCTGCTTCAGGGCTTGAGTCTCATTCCTGTCCCCCACGAGAGTGGCGGTGGCATGGGGGTTGACGTAATCGATCTCCGCCGCCGTGACCCCACCATCTTTCAGGGCCAGTTGGATGCAGCGCATGGCCCCTTCCATATGCGGGTCAGTAATGTGGTGGGCATCGCCGGACATTCCGAAGCCGACTATTTCCGCATAGATGCGCGCTCCCCTGGCCAGGGCGTGGTCCAGTTCCTCCAGGACGAGAATTCCGGACCCTTCTGACAGGATGAAGCCGTTGCGCTTGGTATCGAAAGGCCGGCTGGCCTTCTCCGGACAATCGTTGTAACCCGTGGCCAGGGCCCCCATGCGGTAAAAGGCGGACATGGTGAGGAGAGTCAGGGCCGCTTCGCTACCACCCGCAGCCATTAAATCCGCCTCATGGAGCTGGATGGAGCGGTAGGCCATGCCAATGGCATGGGCTCCCGCGGCGCAAGCGGTGGACAGAGCAATATTGGGGCCTTTGGCCTTGAAACTGATGGACACATTGCCCGCCGCCAAATTGGGAATCATTTTGGGTACCAGGAAGGGAGAGACCCGGCGGACTCCTTCATTGAGGAGTTTAATCACCCCTTCTTCCCAGGAGCTGACCCCGCCCATGCCGCTGGCGATGATGACCCCGGCCCGCTCCGGATCCTCCTTTTCCAGCTCCAGGCCGGAGTCCAGCACCGCCTCCAGAGAAGCCGCCAGGGCAAATTGGGTGAAGCGGTCGGAGTATTTGATCATTTTTAGATCTTCTTTAGAGACATTTTTTTTGCGGGCCTGAAGGATATCTTTCAGATCGAAGTCGGGGATCTCTCCGGCGAACAAGGGAAAATCTTCCGGCACCCGGAAGCGCTTCAGAATCTCTTCCAGATTATCGCCAAAGCGGGTGATCGTCTTTACCCCGGATTGGCCTTTCAGTAATCGTTCCCAAACGGTAGGGACGTCAAGCCCCATGGAGGTCACCATACCCAAGCCGGTGACTACCACCCTCCGTAGCCCCATGGTTTTATTTACCGACATGAACTAAACCTTTCCCATTACTGATGCAAGGTTATGGCCCCTAGCATTGCTTCCCGGGCGCTTAGATTGAGCCGCCCCCCCAGGGGACCAGCAAACTCAAAATAACATTCTATTGTCATTGTAAAATACCCATGCTACTAATTGCAAATGGTATTTCCGGTTACGGCATGGGACTGCCGCCGTGGTTCTGGATTAAGGAGGAGATTTAAGGAAGGCCGGGGGCGGGGAGAATTTTTTGGCCAGTGCTGCTGCCTTCCCCAATTTCTTAATTTATGAGGCCCTGCCAGGTGGAGACCTACTCCGGCTACCGACTCCATGAACGGCCCCGCCGTTTCACTTGGGGCACCCATTGGTTGGAGGTGCGCCAGGTCCTTAAACGGTGGTCTGAACCCCAGCATCTCTATTTCAAGGTGGCCGCCGCCGACGGCGGGGCTTATCTCTTGAGATATTGCCAGCCAAAGGAGATCTGGGAAGTGCGCCTCTTAAGTCGCCTGGAATGAATGCTTCCCGGCGCAGGAGGAAAGTTTTCAGTTTACTTTTGGAAAGGGCATAAGATAAAATACCTCATTTTAGAGGGCAAGTCCGCATCTGCTAGCCCTGGCTACCTGGGAAAACTCTACCTTCAGAGGTGAGGATGGCACAATGAAAAGCCGAGTCAATCCCCATTATATGGAAAGATTATATTCTTTTTATTCGCCCTTTTATGATTACGTTTTTGGCAAACTGCTGGGGCCGGGCCGCCGCCAGGCCTTCAAGTATTTAAACCGCCGGCCTTACCAGAAGGTCCTGGAGATCGGCGTTGGCCCTGGCTCTACCCTGGAATTCTATCCTCCCCAGACTGCCGTAATAGGGATTGATATTTCCGCCTCCATGATCGACAAGGCCCGGAAAAAGGCGGCGCAACTCAACGGTGGCAGCCATTTTGACCTCAAGGTGATGGATGCCTGCCAGTTGGAATTTCTCGATAATCAATTCGATGCCGTAATGGCCGCTTATGTCATCACCACCGTCCAGGATCCTCACCAGGTATGCCGGGAGATCCTCCGGGTGGTTAAGCCGGGGGGGCAAATCATCGCCGTGAATCACAGCCGCAGCCAGAACGGCAATTTTTGGGGAAGAATCGAGGACCTGCTGGCCCCGGTCTGTGTCCGCATAGGCTTTACCACCGATCTGGACGTGATCCAGGTCATGAAACATGTCGGAATCACCGTGCAGCAGGCGGTGGCCTGCAATTTGCTGAATACCGGCAAGATCATCATGGGCACCAAGAGGTAGGGGGGAAGTCTATAGGTAGGGTATTTTCACGCATTGCTCCAGCAATCAGGTCTTTCTTTCCGCTCAGTCATATCTTGCGGCCTGACCTCCCTGGTTACCTAGGCAGGTTTCCTATATAATCTATAATCAAGAGCTGATTTGATTCCCAAAGGGGCAGGGCGCCCCTGTGCTCGGGAGAAAAGCATGAAAATCGAGAAGAATTCCTATGTTATCCTGGATTATCTCATCCGCCTGGGAGAGCACGAGACCTACCCTTCCAGCGGCCAGCCGGAGGAGATCTCCTTCTGCATGGGCTGGGGGGTGATGCCGGCCAAACTGGAAGAGGCCATGCTGGGGATGAAGGAGAGTGACCATAAGGTTCTACGCCTCACCGCCGAACAGGCCTATGGGGAGATTGATCGCGAGCTGATTATGGAAGTCCCCCTGGCGGATTTTGCCCCGAACCTGGAGTTGCGTCCCGGTCTGGTATTTGAGACCGAAGGCGAAGAAGGCCGTCCGGTTTATTTCATTGTCCGAGAAGTGCGCCCCGATACGGTGGTTATTGATTTTAATCATCCTCTGGCAGGAAGGGAGCTGGAAGTTTCCTTTACGGTGAGAAAGGTGCGCGAAGCCACCCCAGAAGATCTTGAGGAGTATCATTCCTGCTTCGAAGGCGAGGAAGGGAGATCTCACCAGCATTGAAGGCGGAATGGTCGACCGGCGAAACCTTTCCCTGGGTGCAGCATTATGACCCGGGCGTGCCTTTAGAGGTGGGACCGGTAACGAGTTCCTTGCCCTGGCTGTTGCTTCAGGCGGCGGAGAAGGCTCCCCGGGCCCCGGCCCTGGCCTTTTTCGGCGGCATCTTAACTTATGCGGAACTGGCAGAGCACGCGGCCCGCCTGGCTCAAGCCCTTAAAAATTCTGGTCTGACTCCCGGGGAACGATTAGCCATCCTGCTCCCCAATTGCCCCCAGCTGGTGGTGACTTACCATGCCGTGCTGCGCCTGGGCGGGGTGGCGGTGCCCCTCAATCCCCTTCTCAGCCCCAAAGAGTTAGCTCATCAACTCTCTGACTCCGGAGCCCGCCAGCTAGTGGTCCTGGATCACTTCCTGCCCAAAGTGGAGGAGGTGCGAGACCGTCTGGACCTTTCCCGGCTGATCATCACGGGCCTGACGGATTCTCTTCCCTGGCCCCTTAAGTGGCTCTATCCTTTAAAAGCCCGGTGGCAGGGGTTAGTTACCGGATTTCAGCCAGGCCCAGACCGGATTAAATGGCGTGACCTGCTAAGGTACTCACCCCTTAAGGAATCCCCCGTACCCGGCCCCCAGGATCTGGCGGTATTGCAATATACCGGCGGCACCACCGGCATCCCCAAGGCGGCCGCCTTGACCCATGCCAATCTTCTGGCCAATGTGGCGCAAATCAATGCGATGATCCCCGGGATACGCTACGGCCAAGAAAGGATGGTGGGGTTGCTCCCCTTCTCCCACTCCTTTGGCCTCACCGTCTGCCTCAACTGGCCCCTCTCCCAGGGGGCGATGATCATTGTCCTGCCCCGCTTTGAAATCAAGGGATTTTTAAAGGCCCTGAAAAAGTATCGGCCCACGATGTTGCCCGGGGTGCCCACCCTCTTCGTGGCCCTGATCAACCATCCCCGCCTGCCCGAATACGATCTCTCTTCCTTGTGGGCCTGTATCAGCGGCTCTGCGCCCCTGCCCCTGGAGGTGCGGGATCGTTTCGAAGCCCTCACCGATTGCCGCATTTTAGAGGGCTATGGGCTCACCGAGGCCAGCCCCGTGACCCATCTCAACCCCATTGAGGGCCACCGCCCGGTGGGGAGCATCGGCCTGCCCCTGCCTTCCACCGAAGCCCGGATCGTGGATCAGGAGACCGGCACCCGGGAACTACCGCCCGGGGAGGTGGGGGAGCTGATCTTGCGGGGCCCCCAGGTAATGTCAGGCTACTGGGACAACCCCCAGGAGACTGCCCTGGCTTTAAGGAACGGTTGGCTATATACCGGAGACCTGGCCCGAATGGAGAAGTCGGGTTATTTTTACATCGTGGAACGGAAAAAGGACCTGATCATCGCCGGGGGGTATAAAATCTATCCCCGGGAGGTGGAAGAAGTGCTCTACCAGCACCCCGGGGTGAAAGAGGCCGTGGCCCTGGGAGTACCGGATCCCTATCGGGGAGAGACGGTGAAGGCGGTGCTAGTGCCCCAGGACGGCGTGAAGTTGACCGTATGGGAAATCCAGGACTTTTGCAAGCGGCACCTGGCCGTTTACAAAGTGCCCAAAATCATCGAGTTCCGCCAAGAATTGCCCAAAACCCTGGTAGGTAAGGTCTTGCGGCGCGCCCTGAGGGAAGAGGCCGCGCCTCCGAGCCCATCATGATCCTGACGCGCTCTCTCCGCTATTATTGGCTTAAAATCCTGCGTCTCCAGGATGATCCTAAACAACTGGCCTGGGGCATGGCCCTGGGAGTGTTTATCGGCATGACCCCGACGATGCCTTTCCATACGCTCCTGGCCCTGTCCTTGGCTGCGTTCCTGGGGGTTTCCCCCGTGGCCGCGTACCTGGGCATCTGGGTTATGAATCCCGTGACCGTTGCCCCCATCTATGTGGCTGCCTATAAAGTCGGTAAGTTCCTGCTGTATAATGGGGGATGTTTAGGTTTCCCGGAAAATTATGATTACGCCAGCCTGTTGCAGGTCCTGTGGCGGGGGGGCCTAGCCCTGCAGGTGGGGGGCATAATCATCGCCGTCTTGCCCGCCATTCTCTCCTATTTCCTAACCTTGTGGGCGGTCCAGCGCTACCGTCAGCGGAAGGCGCAAAAGGCTGCGAGTGACCTTCATCTCTCCCAAAACCATTCTGAGCCGTCTGGGCCTGAGGCCTAAGAAGGGCTGGGGCCAACACTTTCTTCTCCACCCCCATCAGGCCCGGCGCATTGTAGCCGCCCTGGCCTTAAGCGGCGAGGAAACCGTGGTGGAGATTGGCGCCGGCCTGGGGGCCCTCACGGTGTTTCTGGCCCAGGAAAGCCAGAAGGTGGTAGCCCTGGAACGTGACCCGGCCCTGGCCCGGTTCTTAAGGGAAGAACTTTTCCCTGAGTCCCCCCGGGTCCGGATCCTCTGTCTGGATGTGCTGGACTTCGATTTCCTGAAACTTAGCCGGGAAGCGGGCGCAGCCCTGGCAGTGGTGGGCAATCTCCCCTATCAGATCACCTCCCCGCTGTTATTCAAATTAATGGAGGAGCAGGGGGCCATCTCCCAGGCGGTGCTCATGGTGCAACAGGAAGTGGGGGACCGTCTCCTGGCCTCTCCGGGAACCAAAGATTATGGGATCCTGTCATCTCTGGCGCAATACCATTTTTCCCTGGCCCGCCTCTTCTCCCTTACCCCGGCCAATTTTTATCCACCCCCTCAGGTGGACTCGGTGGTTCTGCGCCTGCGCCCCGAGAAGACCCAGCCCGCAGCCCAAGACGAGGCCTTGCTGCGCCGGGTAGTCAAAGCGGCCTTTGCGAACCGTCGTAAAACCCTGAATAATACCCTGGTGGCCCAGGCGGCCGGCTTCGGGCTGACGCCGCCAGGGATGCGCGCCGTCTTAACGGAGCTGGGCATCGACTCCCAAAGACGGGGGGAAACCTTGAGCGTGGCGGAATTTGTGGCGGTCAGCAATAAAATATGGACCGTGGAGGGAGGGCCAGGGACCTGAGGTCCCTGCCCTCACCCCAACAGCCATGTCACCTAAAGTCTATGAGCCCCGCACTTATCGCACCCGCATGGCCCGGGAGGGCCTGATCGGTTTTCGGGTGGCCGTGAAGGAGACGGATCTCTGGATATTGGCGGCCCGGGATCTGGGCCAGGAGGTGCGCCAGGTGGTGGTGCAAGAAAGGCAGCAATTGGAGGCTTACATTGCCGGCCATCCAGGGTTTTTGGAGACCTTGGCCCCCTGGCCCGGGGACCCCTTTGCCCCGCCGGTGGTACGAGAGATGATCGCGGCCGGCAGTCGGGTGGGCGTAGGCCCCATGGCCGCGGTGGCCGGGGCCTTGGCGGAGCGGGTGGGGCAGGCCCTGGCTCTTTTAAGCGAAGAAGTGATCGTGGAAAATGGAGGTGATATTTTTCTCCGGATCAAAAACCCGGCCACGGTGGCTCTGTTTGCAGGAAAATCCCCCTTAAGCCACCGCGTGGGTCTGATAATTGACCCGGCCTGGGGGCCTTTGGGAGTGTGCACCTCGTCAGGGACGGTGGGGCATTCCCTGAGCTTTGGCCGGGCCGATGCCGCCTGCGTAATGGCAGCCTCCGCGGCCCTGGCCGACGCCGCGGCCACCGCCCTGGGCAACCGCGTGCCCGACGCCGGGGCCATCCAGACTGCCCTGGAGTGGGCGGCCACGGTCCCAGAAATTATGGGGGCAGTAATTATCGTGGGAGACCAACTGGGGGCCCGGGGAAAGGTGGAATTGAAGCCGTTATAGAAATAAAGATATCATTAAAAGGAGGCATGGACTTATTAAAATGGACCCGGATAGCATATTAAGAGAAATTAAATTAAATTTAGCTCAATTCTGGATCTGGTTGAGGCATGAAATAACCACCGACCCTTCTATTTTACTGCTTATTATCGGGATCCTCCTGTTTTTCTGGTGGTTTCTCAAGCCAAAATGACGGAGCTGGGCTTCAAGGAAACATTCTGCCGGGGCAATGGCTGCCTTATAATAACAAAGGCAAAAGTAATGTTTAAAACACTAATCTTTTACATTGGTTTTTTCTTAATATTTGTTTTATTCTCAGAGGAATTTAATAATTTCCTAAAATATATGAGAACTACGGTTAAACTACATCCTCGCCTTAAAGTAGTCGTATATCCTATTGCCATGCTCCTTGCTGCAGTTTTTCTTTTTATAATAGGGAATTCACTCATTAGTCTAATTACTTCGGTTAAATATTCTTATGAATAGATAATAGGTTACCAAGGATTAATCTGGGTTGATAAATTTAGTTTGGTGGGTTTGATTTTCCCAAAAGGTAAAGAAGGTCTGGCCTTCGCTGGGGTTTGGGAATTGACCCTGACCGGACGGTAATGGCCGAAAACCTGCTAATATCCCAGTATCTTCAAGAAAATGTATGATAGTATAATAACTGGACAGCCACTGGTACTTCAGGGAGGCTAACAATGCCAGACAAACCTCAGACAACAGACCTGGAAAGGGTATTGGCACATTTGGAAAAGGGATGGCAGGAATTGGCCGAATTCCTCCGGAGCCAAAGCCAGCCCCAAGGCCGGATTATTGAGGCGAATAAATTCGTTCTCCGAGATGCGGAGGGGAACCCCCGAGGAGAGCTGAGTGTAAACCCAGATGGTTCCTCAGGGCTGATCCTCATTGATAAAGAAGGAAGATTTCGGGCTTGGTTAGGTCTGAAAGAGGATGGTTCGGCCTACTTAAGCCTCAAAGACCATCTTGGCCGGATATGTTTCGAAGTTCCCGGTGGTCCTCGACCCCAGAGCGTCTCAGAGGAGGCCTTGCCAAGTCACTTTAGAGAACCTCTGGCAGGCGCCGCGCCTCAGGCCCTTGAGGCGCAGGCCCTGATGGAACGGCTGGATAAGGTTGGAGAAGACCTGGCCGGCCTGAGGGAGTTGCTGATAGAAAGAACGCAACCAGAAAGGCGGATGGGCGAGGCGAGGGAACCCCTTACCTTGGGCGTGGAGGGAGAAACTGTCCCGGAAATAAATGGCAGCGTTTTAGTAGGGTTAGAGAAGTTGGAGAGAAGCAACCGGAGACTGAAACTTGCTGGGGCCTTTTTTTCCATGCTATTAATTATTGCCCTAGCCAGCCTGGCCTTCCTCATGGGCCAGGTCCAGTGGCGGGATGGCCGGCCGGATGGATTAATAGAGGCCAATACCCTGGTCATCCGCGGGCAGGGCGGGATTTCCCGCGCCTGGTTGGGCGAGAAGGACGGCACGGTGCTTCTTAACCTCTTGGATAAGGCAGGCAAGTTTCGGGCCAGCATGGCTTTGGGTGCGGATGGAGAACCTAGCCTGCGATTGTATGATAAAGGCCAAAAGTTGCGCGCCGAGCTGGGCTTGAGTGCGGATGGAGAGCCGGGAGTTAACTTGCTGGACCAGAACGGCATACTACGCGCCGCGTTGGGAAGTCCCAGGCTTGAACTCGGCAAAGCTGAACCTGCCGGGTTACTACCGTTTTCTTCCCTGGTGCTTTTTAACGAAGATGGTAATCCCATCTGGCAGGCGCCGAGACGCTGGCGGCGATAAAGACGATGGGAGATTTTCCAGGCTGCCTTTATGGACAATCATATCATTACGAAGATAGCGTTGTTCTGAGCGAGGAGAAGGATGCCGCATCACGAGCCTGACTTGCGCCACAAGATCACCGGGGGCGCCCCGGAAGGCCCCCAGGTGCCGGACCAGCCTATTATTTTGTTCATGGAAGGGGACGGCACCGGGCCGGATATCTGGCGGGCCACCCGGCCGGTGCTGGATGCCGTGGTGGCTCAAGCCTACCGGGGCAAGAGAAAAATCGTCTGGCAGGAAATCCTGGCCGGGGAAAAGGCCTTTAAACGTACCGGTAGTTATCTGCCCGTGGAGACCTTAACCGCACTCCGGGAGTACCGGGTGGCCCTCAAGGGGCCCCTCACCACCCCCATCGGCGGTGGCTTTCGCTCCCTTAATGTCACCCTGCGCCAGGTCCTGGACCTCTATGCCTGCATCCGTCCGGTGCGCTACTACGGCGGCGTACCCAGCCCCCTTAAAGAGCCGGAAAAAATCGACATGGTAGTCTTTCGGGAAAACACCGAAGATGTCTACGCCGGGCTGGAATGGTCCGCGGCCAGTCCTGAGGCCCAGCGCCTCATCCATTTCCTCAACCAGGAGATGGGCTGTTCCCTGGACCTTAGCGCCGCGGTGGGCCTCAAACCCATGACCGAAAGGGGCAGCAAGCGCCTGATCCGCATGGCGGTGAAATATGCCCTGGAGCACCACCGGGCCTCCGTCACCTTGATGCACAAAGGCAATATCATGAAATATACCGAGGGGGCCTTTCAGAACTGGGGCTATGAAGTGGCCCAGGAATTCGGCGACCGGGTCACCAGCGAAGCAGAACTCCTGACCCGCTACCATGGTAAGCAGCCCCCCCATAAGGTGGTCATCAAAGACCGGCTGGCAGACAACCTGTTTCAGCAAGTACTGCTGCGGCCGGAGGAATATCAGGTCATTGCCACCCCCAACCTCAATGGCGATTATCTCTCTGATGCCCTGGCGGCCCAGGTGGGGGGCCTGGGGATGGCCCCGGGGGCCAATATCGGCGATAATTGCGCGGTCTTTGAAGCTACTCACGGCAGCGCCCCCAAATACGCCGGCCTGGATAAGGTCAACCCCAGTTCCCTGATCCTTTCCGGCGCCCTGCTCCTGGAATACCTGGGCTGGGGGGAGTCGGCCCAACTCATCCACGAGAGCCTGCCCCGTACCGTTACTGCAGGCATAGTTACTTACGACCTGGCCCGCCTCCTCCCTGGTAGCCGGGAAGTCTCCTGCTCCGGGTTCGCCCAGGCCTTAATTGATCATATGGGGTAGATGGGGGGGGAGGGGGCTAAGGGCCAGAGGCCCCCACCCCCCAGCGCCACTGCCATGGTCTAATTTTCGGCAGGGGTGCCCGGGGGTGGCGCCCGAATCAGAACTAGTGGGGTAAAAATCAGGGCCGGCGCCTGGGTCTGCCCCTACAGGTTCGAGCGGTGTGGGAGGGCAGGGACCTCGAGTCCCTGACCCTCCCCCAAATTTTTAGGCCCCGGGGCGCCTGGGGATAATCTGAATGAAGCCCAAGGTGGGGATCTGTCAGAGGTGTGGGCGGTAGCCCTCAAGTGGCTCAGAAAAAAGCGCGGGATTTCTACACCTAGGCTCCTTCCTTTTCTTGGATCGCATAAATAAGTTCCCAGCGGGACGCCATTTCAATCTTAACAGCCTCAACTTCTTCGGGCGACAGATTCCTCACCCGGATATAAACTTCCCGATAACCCTCCTGGACGGTGGTATATGAGGTGTAAATGCTCACCAGACGAGCCTTCCGGGCCCGCAGGAGGTCCACCACCTCCTTGATGGACCCGGGCTGGTCCTTCACCCGTAAAGCGAATTGCACCCCGCCCAGGCGGATGCCGGTGACATCCATGAAGGCCCGGAAGATATCAGACTGGGTGATGATCCCCACTAACTCCCCTCTATCATTCACCACTGGCAGTCCGGATACCACATGCTCCAGCATCAATTGGGCCGCGTGCTCCACCGTCTCGTCCTGGGAGACCTTGACCGGGTCCCGGGTCATGATCTCTTTGACGTGGAGTTCCGCCAAGAGGTAGTAAAGCTCGTGCACATCCAGGGTAGTGGCCTTGGAAGGGGACGCGTCCTTCAGGTCCCGGTCGGTCACCATGCCCATCAGTTCTCCCTTGGCATTCACCACCGGCAGCCGCCGAAACCGGTGCTGCTTCATGATATGAATGGCTTTGATCATAGAGGTTTCTTCAGTAATGGTGATGGGCCCCCGGGTCATCCAGTCTCTTATCAGCATTTTCCCTCTCCCGTGATTTTTATCTAGAGGTGCGGTTCTTCTCCTTTGATGAGCCGTTCCAGGTTTTCCCGGTGCCTGATCAGGATGAGACCAGAGAGGGCCCCGGCCAAAAGGAGATAGGCTTTGGAGTCAGAAAAGAGCCCCATGGCCAAAGGAAGCAGCCAGGCGGCGATGAGCGTGCCCATGGAGAAGATTCGGGTCTGAGCCAGCGCCAGAAAATAGACCAGGGCCAGGAGGATCGCCACCCAGGGGGCCAACACGGCCACCACCCCGAAGGAAGTGGCCACTCCCTTGCCCCCCTTGAAGCCCAGGTACAAGGGGAAGACCTGGCCTAAAACCGCCGCGGCCCCCACCAGGGCTAAGGCGCTTTCCCGCCACGTACCCAGGGATGTCAGCCAGTAGCAACCCAGTAATACCGGCAGGGCGCCCTTGCCAGCATCTCCCAGGAAGGTCAAGGCCGCGGCCTTGCGGCCCAAGAGGCGATAGAGGTTGGCGGTTCCCAGGTTGCCGCTGCCGGCCTGACGTGGGTCTGGCCCCCCCCAAAGGCGGGCCACCAGCAGACCCGTGGGTATGGAACCCAACAGGTAGGCCAGCACCATAAGGCCCAGAAAGTATTTCATAAATTGAGCCTCTTGTCCACAAGCATTGCCCAGGGTGGTCATCTCCCCCAGCCGGGCCCGCCCCCCAAACGCCTCCAGGCATTTTAAGAAAAAACTCTCCTGAATGCCGATCAAAATTTTGCCCCAGGGGTTTGGTGGAGAAGGCTAAGGGCTTCCACAGGCGAGACTTCTAAAGCCACTGGCCCTTACCCCCTGCCTTCATCGCCACCCCCAATCTATTATAACTATTTTCCTTGCGAGGTAGGCCGGGCCAGCGGCCCGGCCTACCTCGCAAGCTTAAGCGGGTTGGGAGGGGGCTGGGGGGAGGGCAGGTAGGGGCGCAATTTATTGCGCCCTTTTGGCCGGGCGTGATGAATCACGCCCCTACGTCCCTGCCCCTCCCCCCACCTCATCTCTTATAGATAATTCTCTGCCAGGGGTTCGTAGTAGGCCCTGGGGTGTTTACAGGAAGGGCAGGTACCGGGCGGATTCTTTCCCTGGACCACATACCCGCAGTTGCGGCAGTGCCACCTGATGGGCTCTTCCCGGTGAAATATCGTATTGTTTTGTAGATGTTCCGCCAGGGCCCGGTACCGGGCTTCGTGGAATTTCTCCACCTTGGCTATTTCTCGGAAGGATGCGGCTATCTTGAGGAAATCCCTCTTTCCCCGCCACCTCAGCAAAATTCTGGTACAAAGTGGTCCATTCGTAATTCTCGCCCGCGGCCGCGGCCCCCAAATTGCTCAGGGTGTCTCCCAGGTGAAAGGGATAGCCGGCGTAGATCTCCGCCGCACCCTCTCCCAGGTATTGGTAAAACACCTTGGCGTGCTCCTTTTCATTATCCGCGGTTTCCAGAAAGATGGCGGCAATATATTCGTAACCTGCCTTCCTGGCCTCGCTGGCATAGAAAGTATTTTAGATCATCTCCATAGACTCGAACAAAGTACTTCTTCGCCACCGCAAGGCTGTGGTAAAGTTTCTGTCTTTAATATATTTGTAATAAGAAAAATGATTTTTATTATTATTTTCCGATTAGAGTCGTTTTTTCTCTTGACAACGGGAGGCCTTATAAGTGTTAGCCCGCTCTCCGTGATAAGTCAAAATGGCTACGATAGATTCGACTCCAATATACTCAAGATTCCTGCATCAACGGTTTCGTCGAATTTGCGGGCAAACAAGCCTTGACTTGCTATCAAGAATTCGGCGTCTTTGGATGTGAAGTCTTTCGGACGTAACTTTATTGTTCCTATCGGCACCCACACAATTGTCCTTTTATCGTCGTTCACGATAGTTCCCTCGTAGTTAGTATTCATTATTACCGTCTGAAAGAATGCTTCATCAGATATGAAGGTGTGCCGATAGAATCTCTTGAACCTTTCGGTCTCAGGGTTGTAGCATACAAATTCACAAAACTTCCTGCTCAAGATCATCCACTGATTTCCGATATAAGGAGTCACGCCTCGAAGATAATGTCGCTTGATAGGAATGCGTATTATCCTGTTCCTAAACTCGATACAGTAGTCCGAGATTCGAGATAGTGTATCAGGGCGTATCTTGCTCTGGTTAGCCACCTTGATGAAATCGTTTCCTATATTGCGGCTAAGAAAGTTTTGGATGTGCGTCTGCGACTTTAGGGGGAAATCCTGTCCGCTAAGGTTTATGAAGAATTTCCATTCCGAGCTGATATTCAATAACTCCTCGATGCCTCGCAATTCAGCATCTACCAAGCTGTATCCCGCCCATTGAGTGTTTTGGCTTTTCAGCAAGGATGCGTTGGCAAAGCTTGACAAGAAATCTTGTATCTCCGTCTGTAATCCAACGCCTGACCTCTTGTCCACATGTACCAAGTAGTAGTTGGCGGGATGGAAAATTGCCCTAAAGAGTCTTTTGAACTGGCTGGGATACCGATGCACCAAGATGAGGTATGCGATCATGCCCATAACAATATCCTATAATCGGATATATCCGAGATTATGCCGCATGCATAGCTATTTCTGTCCCAACGAGGTTTGGGAGCCTCTTTGGCCGAGTAAAATCTCCCAAACGATCCTCTTCTCGAAGCCAATTCTTTTCGCAGGAGGCAGAATTGGAAAATCCTCTTTGGTGGTTTTTGAGGGGGGCTAAGGGCCGGGGCCATTAGTTCCCTTTTCCCAAAATTTAACCATTGCGTGGGTTTTTTCCACCTAGCCGGATAAGCTATTGTTCCCAGATAATCTTGCCACAGTCTTTTAAATCATAACCCCCCAGAGCCATGGCCGCGTCGGAAAATTCCCGGGAGCGGATAACCTCCAGCAAAGTCTGGAAGCGGAGGTCGGCGAAGGTGGTCTCCGGCACCACCAGGTCGTAGCGCTCCGGAGTCAGGGGAATAAAATCCAGCCCCAGGGCTCGGGCCGCGGCCAGGATCCCCAGCCCCACGTCCGCGGTGCCGGAGTGCACGTTAACCGCCACGGCCATGTGGGTATATTCTTCCCGCTCATAACCCTGGATGGCAGAGGGATCAAGGTTATGCTCCTTGAGCAGGTGATCCAGCAAGAGACGGGTGCCGGCCCCCCGCTGGCGGTTGATGAAGCGCACCTCGGGGCGGGTCAAATCCAGGATAGTCCGGATATTTTTGGGATTTCCCGGGGCCATCATCAGACCCTGCTCTCGCCAGGCCAGATTTATCAGCTTAAGCGGCAGGCCGGGCAAATAGCGCTCAATGTAAGGGATGTTGTAATTAAGGGTTTCCGGATCCAGCATATGAGAGCCGCCCAGGTGGGCCCGGCCCTGGCGCAAGGCCATCAGGCCCCCCAAGCTGCCCACGTGCCCCGAGGACAGGCGCAAGCGGGGGTCCCGCCGGCGCAGCAGGGTGGCCAGGAGGTCCAGGGTATTGTCATGGCTCCCCAGGACCACCAGGGTGCCCTCGATGTCTTCCGGCGAAACCAGAAGTTCCGCAGGGACCGGCCGGTCCTCTTCCAGGCCCTCGCTCAAAGACGGCACGATGAGCAAGCCGTCGGCCCTGACCAGGGAGGTGATGATGCCGGCCCCCCGGGGCAAGGGAGTGGCCATGACCTTATCTCCCACCCGCCCCAGGGTCACTCGGATGAATTCGGTGAGGCCGCTCTTTGAGGGCAGGTTCTGAGCCGGATAAACCTCTAGAGTGGGCCGGGGCTTGAGGCGTTTCCCCGCCATCCCCGCGATCAGGGGCGCGGCGAACTGCTCAAAGGAGAGCACCGCGGATACCGGGTAGCCGGGGTTGCCGATCACCGGTTTGGCCTCCACTACCCCCAGGACCGTGGGCTTGCCGGGCATCATGGACACCCCGTGAACCAGAACCTCCCCCAGGGCGGACACCGCCTGGTAGGTATAATCCTCGGTGCCCGCGGAGGACCCGGCGTTGATGAGCACCAGGTCCGCTTCGGCCAGGGCCCTCTTGAGAGAGGCGGTGAGGACCCCGGGGTCGTCGGGGACGATGGGATAGACTTCCGGACGGCCTCCGGCTTCCTCCACCATACTGGACAGGATGACCGAATTGAATTCCGGCAACTGGCCCGCGGCTGGTTCCCCGTCCAGGTAGGCCACCGGCACCAACTCGTCTCCGGTGGGAATAATCACCACCCTGGGGAGGCGGCGCACCCAGATCCGGGTCACCCCGGCGGTCAATAAAGCACCCTGAGCCCAGGGGGTGACCTCCACGCCCTCCGGAAGCACCATCTCCCCCACCACCAGGTCCTCGCCCACCCGGCGCACGTGCTGCCAAGGGAAAACCGGGGCCTCTATCGTGATGGGGTCCGCCTCGGGGTCCGGGACCTGTTCCACCATGATCACCGCGTCGGTCCCCGGAGGCATGAGATGACCGGTATTGACCGGAAAGGCCTCCCGGCCCAGGGCCAGGCGTCGGGGGGTTTCTGGGGTGGCCCCGAAGGTGGCCGCGGCGTTCAGAGCGAAGCCATCCATGGCGGCCTGATGGGCCGCGGGCGAGGACCACCGGGCGATGACCGGCGCCGCGGTCACCCGGCCCAAAGCTTCGACCGTGGGAATCTCCTCGGGAGCCAGCATGGTTTTTACATCAAACCGGGAGAAAAAGAGCTCCCGGGCCTCCTCCAGGGACTTCATCTGCAAGTAAATCCGCCGTTTCATGGGCATCCTTTGCGTGTATTTGTGGGGGGAGGGCCAGGGACCTGAGGTCCCTGCCCTCCCCCCACACCCCCCTCCCAACCCGCTTAAGTTGGCCGGAGGAGTCGGGGCCTTGCCCCGCCTCCTCCGGCCCAGGATTAAACTTAAGGGATTGGGGGAGGGGGTATGGGGGAGGGGGTAAGGGCCTACTGGCCCTTAGCCCCCTCCCCCAACTATATCCGCACCATCACTCGCCCCAGCCGCCACCGCCGGGGGTGCGGATGGATAGGCGGCTGCCTGGGGGAAGAGTCAGGTTGATCTTACCAGGCAAGAATTTTTCGCCTTCATTGGTGATAAGGAGATTTTCCCCCGGCGCGCCGGGCCGTCCGCCTTGGAGGCCGTAGGGCGCATGACGCCGGCGGTCACAGAGCAGGCTAACGGTTACCGGGGTAAGGAATTGCAAGTCTCGAATGAGGCCCAGGCCCCCAGGGAAGCGGCCGGCCCCGCCGGAGCCGGCCCGCAAGGCGTAGCGGGTGACCAGGAGCGGGTAGTCGTGCTCCAGGACCTCCACCGGGGTATTCTGGGTATTGGTCATGTGAGTGTGGACGCCGGAAAGGCCAGGCGCACCCGGCCGGCCCCCCATGCCGCCGCCGATGGTTTCATAATAGGTAAATTCCTGGCCACTGTTAGGGTGCACGCCTCCAAAGGCCACATTATTCATAGTGCCCTGGGAGGCCGCGGGAATCCGGTCAGGAATGGCCTGGGCCATGGCCCCCAAAATCACGTCCACCAAACGCTGGGAGGTCTCCACATTGCCTGCCGCCACCGGGGCCGGGAAATGGGGGTCCAGGAGGCTGCCGGGCCGGGTGAGCACCTTGAGAGGCCGGAAACAACCCTGATTGATGGGGTATTCCTCGGCCAGAAGGGTCAAAAAAACATAATAAACCGCGGCCTCCACCACCCCGGGCACGGCATTGACCCCGCCGGTGGTCTGGTCGTCGCTCTCCCGGAAGTCCAGGAGGGCCGAGTCACCGGCGATGGTAAGGGTAACTTTGAGGGCCAGGTCCTGGTGGCCAAAGCCGTCATCGTCCAGATAATCCGTAAAGCTGTAGTCGCCGTCGGGAATGGCATAGATCAGATCCCGCATGGCCCGCTCGGAATAGTGGAGCAAGGCCTGACTCATGTCAAGGAGCTTGTCGAGACCATAGCGGGCCACCAGGGGCGGGAGGCGCTCCTGGCCCCGGTTAAGCGCCGCCAACTGGGCGGAGAGGTCGCCCCGGCGTTCCTGGGGCACTCGCATCTGGTTAAGCAAACTACTTAGAAAATCTTCATCCAGCCGACCCTGGCGATACAGGTAAGTGGGCGGGATGATTACTCCTTCGTCCCGGAGATCCCGGGCCAGGGGCATGGAACCGGGAGTCGCGCCCCCCACGTCCGCGTGATGGGCCCGGTTGACCAGATAAAAGGCCAGGCGCCTCCCCACATAGACCGGCGCCAGGACCGTCAGGTCCGGCAGGTGGGTGCCGCCCCAATAAGGGTCGTTGAGGAGCAGCACCTCCCCCGGGGCCAGGGGAAATTGCGGCAAAACCTGCTCTTAGGGTGCGAGGCAGGGCCCCCAGGTGAACCGGGATATGAGCCGCCTGAGCCAGGAGTTCCCCGGCGGCGGTGCAGATGGCGCAGGAATAGTCCCGGCGCTCCTTGATATTGGGGGAAAAGGCGCTTTGGCGCAGCACTATTCCCATCTCTTCCGCCACCCCGGCGAAGAGCTTGCTAAAAATGGTGAGCTCCAGGGCAATGGACATAAAATTACTTTCTTACCATCTTATGATATAAATTCATTGGGTTACACGAGAACTGGCCGATTAATGGGGATAAAAGGGGTGTTCAAATAGCATATTTATGAACGCTTTTTTAAATGGAGTCAGAACTTTATCCTTTCTTATAACTATAGCAATGTAATCAGTCTTAAAATAATGATTTAAAGGAATGAATTCCAGATTTCTTTGTTGTATTATCGGTAAATCCCTCACCAGAGTAGCAAAAGATATACCAAGGCCCATGCCCACATAGACTGAGCTCAATTCGACATTGGATGATTCCATGATGACATGGTAATTAAGGCCAAGTTTTTGGAAATGATCTTCTAACCTTTGGCGGCCGCTATGACTTTTAGGTGGGAAGATAAGCGGAAATTTGGCGATCTGTCTCATCGTAACCCGCTTTAACTTGGTCAAGGGATGGCCTAAAGGGGTCATAAGTACGGTTCTTACCTCTTTCCAACGAATGGCCGCCAGATCCTTGGGGACGGCTGATTCTAAGGTCAGGCCGAAGTCAATATCACCGCTCTTGACCAGGGTGATAACCTCCGGCTGCGAGCGGTCCAGCATAGTCAGCTCGACCCCGGGAAATTGTTGGGTGTAGATTTTCACCACGTTAGGGAAAAGATGGTAAAGGGTGGTGAAGGGTGCGGCCACTAGTAATCGGCCTTTTTGTAGCCCTTTAATTTCGTTCAGCTCTTCTTTAAGGTAGTCAAATCTTTCCAACAGGGTTTCCGAGAATTTAAGAAGCTTTTCCCCGGCGGGGGTAATCCGCACCCTCCGTTTGCCTATCCTCTCAAACAGCTGACAGTCCAGTTCTTCTTCCAGGGCCTTAACTTGCTGGCTCAGGGCGGATTGGGTGCGAAAGGTTACCTCGGCCGCCTTAGTGAAACTCCCCAGCTTAGCAACCTGGTAAAATCCCAAGATTTGTTGCCAATCCATAAATAATATTAATTAATAATATTAATATAATTAATTTTACTTATAATTATTTTTATCAGATTATTTAGACAAAAACAAGATAAGTTTCAAATTGGAGGCGCACTATGAAAGATTCCCTGCAGCCTGGTTTAAACTTTCAGTTTGAATTTCCGGTAGTGGAAAACAAGACCTGCCCTTACCTGCTGCCGGAGTCGGAGGAATTTCAGCTGATGCCCAGAGTCTTGGCCACCGGATTCATGGTGGGGCTCATTGAATGGGCCTGCATTAAGGCCCTCAATCCCCATCTGGATTGGCCCAGAGAGCAAACCGTGGGCATTGCGGTAAGGCTAAACCATGTGGCCGCCACCCCCCCTGGCCTTACGGTTACCGTGAGGGGGAAATTGGAGAAGGTTGAAGGCCGGAAGCTAACCTTCGCCATAGTAGCCGATGATGGCGTGGACCAGATCTCTGAAGGGGTTCATGAGAGATTCGTAATCGACGCCGCAAAGTTCAATGCCAAGGCCGCGGCCAAGATGGGCCAGGCCTGATTAAGGGCGTGGGTTGGGGAGAGGGGACCGTTCCCTCGCGTCTCCTTAAAACCCCATACTTAAGAGGCTGGGGAGGGGGAAAGGGATGGGGGGCCTGTCCCCCTTCCCCATCAGTTATACCGTCAAGAATATTCCTTGGGGATTATGGGCTGACGCCTAAGAGAATTTTAATGGATTTGCAGGCAACTAATTGATATAACTAGCTAAGATCGGCAAGAGAGGGTCGGGAAAAAGGGAATAAAATTATATGGATACGATAAAAATCGGCTTTGTCGGGACGGACGGTAGAAGTTTTCTGGCCGCCCTGGAGACCAGCCGAGCCACCAGCGAGTTTTATCCTGGCGCCTATCAGGGCCTGGTGGTCAGGGGCACAGGAGCCATGCCCGCCTTCGCAGTGAAAATGGGGTGGCCCGTGGGTTTTATCCCGGTGGCGGATAATTCCGTGGCAGCTTATGCCTCCGCCCTGATAAATGCCTTTAAGCAGGAAGCCCTGGATATCGCCCTGATTATGCCGGAAGCCTTAATTTTCGAGGGCTTGGTAGATATCGTCGCCGAAGCCGGGTATGGGGATAAAATCATAAGTTTAGATAAACAAGGCTCTTTCCTGGAGGCTGATAAAATTGCCGGGAAACGATTGTGCCGGGAGGCTGGCATCCCGGTGGCCCCTAAATGGACCGACCTGGACGCCCGGGATTATCAGGCCGTATTGGAGGTAAGTTTGGATTTTATTCATGAATTCGGCGGGGTAGTCCTGAAATATCCTTATAGCGCCGGGGGCAAAGGAGCCAGGATTATTTTAAATACCTGGGAGATAAAGGACACCTATGCTGGGTTAATTAATGATTATAAGGAGGATTACCTCCGCTTTTTTGGCAAAAAGTCTCCCTGGCCCCTGCTTATCGAAGCCCGCATGTCCGGGGTGGAGATCAGCTTTACCATCTTGGTGGATAAGAAGGGAAATTATCAAATCCTGCCCACGGCTCTGGACTACCCGGAGAGATTTGAGGGCCCCCCCGGCATGGACAATCCTATTACCGGCGGCATGGGCTCAGTCTCCCCCCATCCCATGGAGTCCCCCCAATTAATGGCCCTGGCTGAAGAGGTCCTGGCCAAACCTTTGGTTAAGGCGATGCAGGAAAAGGGCATAATGCGCCCCTGCGTCCTGTACCCCGGCTGTTTCGTGTCGTTTGCCGATAACCTCCAGCCCAAAGCTATCCGGGTCTGTGAGATTAACATCCGCCCGGGAGAGCCGGAATTTCAGCCCATCGTCAAGAGGCTGCGCAATTTGGGAGCGCTGCTCCAGGCCATGGTGGAGGGCAACCTGGATCAAGTAACTCCCGAGGTAAGAACCGAGCAAATCTCCCTGTGCATTGCTCTGGCCACCGGGCCCGGCGGGCCCCAGCAGCAAAAAGGCTATCCCTGGTCCTTAACTAAGGGAGAGGTGTTGGAGATTGACTTCGATTATTTTAGAAAAAAGAACATTACGGTAATTCCCTCGGCCATGGACTACTCGGGGGATGGATCTTTCAAATCCGATGGGTCCCGGGTCGCTTATCTGGTGGCCAATGCCTCGGTTAAGGAAGATCAGCCCAGAGGGCAGGTGGTGGAGCCTCTCCGGCACCGGCTGCTCAACGCCTTCGATAACGGGAAGATCCGGGTGATTCCCCGGGAAAATGAGAAAGGCAACCGCCTGGCCTTAAGGAGAGATATCGGTCTGCATTATAAAAAAGCGGAATTATTGGCATCTTAACGAGTTTTGGGAAAGAGGTGGGGGGGTAGGGACCTTAAGCCCCTGACCTCCCACGCCGCACCTCCTCACTGCACCTGGAAATCCCTGGGGTCCACCTGAAATTTCAAGGCCGCCGGCCGGTTAGTCTTATCAATATATAGGTTCCACATATCCCGCAGATCCTGGATAGCCTGTTTTACATCCAACTCCAGCCCTTGAGCCCGCAACTGCCCTAGGCAGTAATAAAGTTCATTGAGCAGGCGAATCTGGGTGATGCTCACCAGTTGGTCATAATCCCCGGGCTCCAGGGCCGCAATGTCCAGGGTCTCAATTTCCGACAACTCATAGAGGATTTCCTCGGAGATCCCGGTCAGCATGTCCTGGTAATAGTTAGGGCCGCTCAGGTCCAGGATACGGCCCCGGCTCATGGTGATATTTTCTTTAGGGCGAGCCATTATTTCACCTCAACTTTTTCCAGAAAGCGGTATATAGCCCCATCGTATTCCGAGGTAAGCTTAAAGACCTTGCGGGCCAGATGAAAGCGGGTGGCCAGGGTGGTGGCGCCCCCCTGGGCGGCCATCTCTTTCAGCACCAACTGATAGTCCGCGGGATCCACCACCACCGTCACCGCCGGATAATTTTTGGCCGCGGCCCTGAGCAGGGTGGGGCCGCCGATATCGATGTTTTCGATGGCCTCTTCCAGGGTGCAGCCTTCCTTGGCCGTGGCTTTTTCGAATTGGTAGAGGTTTACCACCACCAGATCAATGTCCTGGATTTGGTGCCGGGCCATCTGCTGGCGATGCTCGGAAAGATCCCGGCGTCCCAGGATACCGCCATGGATGCGGGGATGGAGAGTCTTTACCCGGCCATCCAACATCTCGGGAAAGCCGGTGTAGTCCGAGACCTCCACTACGGGCACGCCTCCCTCTCGCAGCATCTTGGCGGTGCCGCCGGTAGAGAGGATTTCTACCTTAAACCGGGCCAGGGATTGGCCAAACTCGACTAAGCCGCTTTTATCCGTGACGCTGATCAAGGCCCGAGAGATGGGCGTCATTACTTAACCTCCTTAACCTTAAACTGGCGCTAGCCATTTTTCCCGCCTCGCCCATCGGCATTCCCGTATTAAGGGTAAGGGCAGAGGGTGGAGAAGATTTTACCACCCCCTCCATTCTACTTGCGAGGTAAAGGAAGGGAGTCCGGACAAAAACTACTATATGACCAAAATTTATGCAAGCCTGGAAATCTCGGCGACCTTGCTGCGGTGCGGCTGGCAGTACCCGGTAGGATGAAGCCTGGGCTCAGTAGCGTGGAGGCGCCAAACCGCCTCGGCTAAGGCCCCGATAAGCCAGCCCTCTCGATGGGGTTAGCACCATAAGGGAGGTAGGAGAAGGGTTAAGGGGAGGGTATGAGGGGGACTCTTCGCCCCCAGCTTAACCTAAGATGCGGAAGGTCTCCTGTTTCAAGCGTCGAATCTCTTCTTCCGCCTGGCGCAGTTGCTTCTGATGAATGGCGTGCCTGATCTTGCGCACCACTTCGTCCAAGCTGAGGGGCTTGAAGACAATATCGGTCTGTTCCAGGTACATTAAGTGCTGGGTCTGGACCCGCTGTTGCACCATGATCAGGAATCGGGTGGTGGGGTAGCGACTGCGGACATCATCCAGAAGCCTGCGGTGTTCCGGCAATTTGAAGTCGGTGATCACGAGATCAAAAGCACTCTCCTTCAGGGCTTCCAGGGCCTCGGCCACGGAGGTCACCAGCTTGAATTCCTGGCCGACAAGTTTTATAACGGAGGAAAGGAATTCCCGGACCCAATCCTCCTGATCCACCACCAGGATGCGCCCCCGGTAAGTTTTACCTTTGGCTATCATCCAGGAGTCTCCCTGAAGATATTTTCTTAATTTTTACTACGAAATTAATCATTCCGCAAGAGAGGTCAAGGATTTTCCAGGACCAGGCCTCTAGTCCGGGAGGACTATTTCCTCTTGGGGACGAATGCGGTTAAGGATTAAGCCGGTCATCACCTTGGGATAGAAGTAAGTGGATTTTCTGGGCATGATGAGGCCAGCCGAAGCCACCTCCTGCACCTGCTCGATGCGCGTCGGGTTAAGCAGGAAGGCCAGGGTAGCATCCCCTCGAGCCAGGGTAGCCAGGGCTTCACCGATCTTGTTGGTGTATTTGCAGGTATCCGGATCATCCTGAGCCTGGGCATCGAGCCCCAGGATCTTTTCGAAAATCAGATAGTTCAGCACCGATACATCCAATTGCGCCAGGGCCGGATGCATCTGGCGGGTCAAAAGAGGGCGCGTCCCGGGACGTAATTGCAGCCGCCAGGCCTTGAGCCCGAATCCCAATAAGATAAAAACCGTCTCCGAGGCCGGGACCGCATCCAGGGTCTGCTGCAGAAGTTCTCCGTAAGCAGGATGGTCTCTCCCGAGCGAGGGCAGCGGGGTAATTTCAAGGTAATCAGCCAGTCGCTCCAAGAGCCAGTGTTCTTCAAGTTGCTTGAGCCGCGGCCCGCCCAGCAGGCGGTGGGCCATCAGGATGACCAGGTTGGGGTCGAAAACATTGGAAAGATACATCAGCACATAATTGAAGGGGGCCCAGGGAGAGGCCTTGGGGTAAAGCTTCCGGAGAAACTTCTGATAAGCCAGGGCGGTCTCGTAGCGGTGGTGGCCATCAGCGATGAAGAGGGGCATGTCTGCCAGGGTCTGATGCACCGCCCTCAGGGTGTCCGGGTCAGTCACCAGGGAAATCCGCTGGAAACTGCCTTCCAAGTCCTTGAAGGCCATCAGGGGTTCCGGCAACCGGCTGGCCTGGAGGTTGCTTATCACTCTTCCTTCAGGATCGGGAAACAGGGAAAAAATGGGGGAAAAATGGGCCTGGGCATGTTTTAGCAACTCCAGGCGATCGGCCTTGATGGCGGAAAAGGTCTGCTCATGAGGCCGGATGACTCCCCCGCTCAAGGGCTCCAGATGGACCAGAGCTGCCAAGCCGATGCGGGTCCAGGTCCTGCCGGCGTGCTGGAATTCGGTTTCCCAATAGTAGAAAGTGGGCTCGGGATCCTGTACCAACACCTCCTCCCGTTGCCATTGGTGGAAGAGGGCGGCGGCCCGGGTATAGCGGTTGTGGAGCAGGTTGTCCCCCGGTTGGGGTTGGGGGAGGATCAGATGGACCATATTATAAGGATGCCGGACGGCCAAGGCCTCACGCTCCGGGGGTTGAATCACATCGTAAGGAGGTGTGACCACATCTTCCAGGTGCGGCACTTTGGCGGGATTATAGTGGAGCCCCCTGAAGGGGGCGACTTGGGCCACCGCAGTTGATCCTCCCCAAGGGTTGACTAACGGGTTCAATTTATCACCTATCACCCCGGCGTCAATAGGAAAGGGCAGATTTCCTGCTCCTCCCCCAGGGGCAACCCCTTAAAGGAGCACTAAAAAATTCTTGACCGCACGAAATTCACAAGTTATAAATCTCCGAATAAACTTTTTTTGTAAAGGATTGGGCTATGCGGATGACCCCTTCCCCGAGGGGAGGGGGTTATCAGGTTTCGGGAAAAAAAAGTGGGGCAGCGCTCCCTTCCTCGTGCTCTCCGAAACGGTTGCCGGGGCCCAAACCTTATTCGCCCTGGAAGCCAGCAGAGCTCAGGGCCCGCGTCGGCAAGCGGCGCAAGCGGTTTAACTTGCCGGGCCTTCCCCGGTGATGCCTAAACCTAGTGCGAGGAGGAAGGAACTTTGAAAAAACCAGCGCTTGGCTTCGGATTGCATCTAACCCTGGACGGCTATGGATGCAACCAGGACCAACTAGCCGACCTGGAGGCCATATACGAGTTCCTGGAGCGTTGCCCAGATCTGATTCATATGACCAAGATCATGCCCCCCTATGTTTTTAAATATCACGGCAAGGTGCCGGAGGATTGGGGGGTGTCAGGGTTCGTGCTTATTGCCGAGAGTCATATCAGCATCCACACCTTTCCGGAGCGAGGTTACCTCAGCCTGGACATCTTCTCCTGCAAAGACTTTGATTACACCCAAGCGGTGGCCTACGTCACCGAGGTCTTCGGTATTGCTCGCCATGAGCTCAATCTCTTAGATCGGGGCCTGGAATTCCCACGGGAAGCGAGGAAGGTGGAGCACTTCTTGCGGCAGGAGCGGAAACAGCTGCGAGGCTGAAATGGACGAGGCCGAGAGTCCCCGACCCGGCTTCTTTACGCGTCTTCGGCAGCGCTGGTCCACCCGCCGGACCATCCAGCAGCCCGAAGATCTCGAGCGCGAAATCCAGACCATCATCGATGTCGGGGAAGAACGCGGCCTCATCAGCCGGCAAGAAGGGGAGTTGATCGAGAGTATCTTTGAATTCAAAGATACTCTGGTCCGGGAAGTCATGGTACCCCGCCTGGAGATGGTGGGGGTGGAGATCCACACTCCCCTGAGAGAGATCATCTCCCTGGTCCTGGAGAGGGGCCATTCCCGCTATCCGGTCTATGAAGGGGACATAGATCACATCAAAGGCATCCTCCTGGCCAAAGACCTCCTGGTATTCTGGCAGACCCCGGAAGAGACCTGGGATCCGGCCCGGCTCTTGCGCCCCCCTTACTTCATTCCTGAAAGCAAAAAGATCAGCGACCTCTTGCGGGACTTCGTGGAACGCAAGGCCCCCATCGCCATCGTCATCGATGAATACGGCGGCACCGCCGGTCTCATCACCCTGGAAGACATCCTGGAAGAGATCGTGGGGGAGATCTATGACGAGTACGACCGCATGGAGCCCCGCTTGATTCCCCAGGAAGACGGCTCCGTCCTGGTGGATGCCCGCCTGGATGTGGAGGTGCTGATGGATCACTTCAGCCTGCCCCGTCCGGAAGGCAAGTTCGAATCCGTGGGGGGCCTGTTGATTCACCTGCTGGGCCGGGTGCCCCAGGTCAACGACCGGGTGGTGGTGGAAAATTTGGAACTGACGGTGCTGGCCGCGGACGAACGCCGGGCCAAACAGGTGCTGGCCCGGACCCTACCTCTTATGGCTGAGGAGTGATATTTTTGGGGGAGGGGGCTAAGGGCCGCACGCCCACTTACAATCCTCCCCCAAACCCCCACCCCCAATCCCTTAAGTTCAGATTTGGGTTGGGGAGGTCGGGGCCAAAGGCCCCGACCTCCCCAACCAACTTGAGCGGGTGGGGAGGGGGGCGAGGGGGGAGGGCAGGGACCTGAGGGTCCTGGCCCTCCCCCCTCACATCTGATAAGATTCGAGGTAGGGGCAGGGGCCGCAGGCTCCTGCCCCTACCTCGAAAATCTTGTGGATCTTTATGAGCATGCGCTTTTCACATCTCGTTGCCGCGGTGCTTTCCGGGCTTCTCCTGGCCGCCGCGTTTCCCAAGTGGGACTATAACTATCTGTTGCCGGTGGCCCTCATACCCCTGTTCTGGGCCTTGAAAGGCCGGTCTTTAAAGGCGGCCTTCGGGCTGGGGCTGGTCTCCGGCCTGGCCTATTTTATGGGACTGCTTTACTGGATCGTCTATGTCACGTATGTCTACGGCCACCTGCCCCTACCGTTAGGGCTGGGGGTGCTCTTCTTACTGGCCGGCTACCTAAGCCTCTATCGGGGCGTGTGGGCGTTGGGGCTCAACTGGGGCGCGGCCCGGGGCCTCAGCCCCCTGTGGTGGGCCCCCGCCCTCTGGGTGGTTCTGGAGTTGGGCCAGACTTACATCATTACCGGCTTCCCCTGGGAGCTCCTGGGCAATGGCCTCTACCGCTACCCCCTCCTGCTCCAGATCACGGACCTGACCGGCGTTTACGGCCTGTCCTTCCTGGTGGTGCTGGTCAATGTGAGCCTCTATCTAATATTTCAGCCCTTCCGGGGCCGGGCCTACTACTTTCGCCATGTGCCATTGGTCTGCCTCATCCTCCTGGCCTGGGGGGGCTATGGTTACTATCGCCTGGGAGTCCTTCAGGAGCAGGCGGCCCAGAGCCCCAAGCTCAAGGTGGCGGTGGTCCAGGGCAATATTAAACAGGGGGAAAAATGGGACCCGAAAATGGTGCAGGCCACCCTGGAGCGCTATGGCGAATTGACCCGAAGAGTTAACGGCGCCCGGCTCATCATCTGGCCGGAGACCGCCGCGCCTTTCTTTTTCTTGCGCACCCCGCAGCTTACGGCCCAGGTCCAGGAGATCGCCAAGGCCAGCGGGGGCTATCTCCTGTTCGGCGCCCCGGCCTGGGAACTCACCTTCCAGGGGGAACAATTTTTCAACCGGGCCTACCTGCTCACCCCCCAGGGGGAGGTGGCGGGTTTTTACGACAAGGCCCACCTGGTGCCTTATGGGGAATATGTGCCCCTGAAAAGGTTTTTTCCGTTTATCCACAAGATGGTGGCCATGGTGGGGGACTTTGCCGAAGGGCCGGTGGGCGGGGTGGTGTCCCTGCCGGAAGGGGCGGTGGGGCCGCTCATCTGCTTTGAGTCCATCTTCCCGTATCTCAGCCGGGCCCAGGTGGAAAACGGGGCCCGGCTTTTGGTCAACCTCACCAACGACGCCTGGTACGGCACCACCAGCGCCCCTTACCAGTCCCTGGCCATGGCGGTGGTGCGGGCCGTGGAAAACCACGTCTGCCAGGCCCGGGCCGCCAACACCGGGATCAGCGCCTTCATCGGCGCGGATGGGAAAATCCTCTGGCAGTCCGGCCTCTTTGTCCCGGCCGCGGAGGCCCTGGAGCTTCCCTTGATCCCAGGCGGCAGCCTCTACACCCGCTATGGGGATGTCTTCGCCTGGGCCTGCGTCATTCTTTCAGGCCTGGGCTTGATCTTTTCCCGGCGCCGGCTGGGGCCGAGAAGTTGAATATGTGGGGGGAGGGCCAGGGAGCTGAGCTCCCTGCCCTCCCCCCACACCCCCCTCCCAACCCGCGTAAGTTTTAGCCGGGGAAGGCGAGGCCTCTGGACTCGCCTTCCCCGGCTAAAAGGCTAAAAACTTATGGGATTGGGGGAGGGGGCATAGGGGAGGGGGTAAGGGCCTACGGCCCTTAGCCCCCTCCTCCATAACCATTCACCATTATGCCACTTCAAGAGTTTAAATGCGGCTACATCGCCCTCATCGGCGTCCCCAATGTGGGGAAGTCCACCCTGCTGAACCGGCTGGTGGGGGAAAAGCTCTCCATCACCTCCCCCAAACCCCAGACCACCCGCCATCGCCTCCTGGGCATTGTGAACCTGCCGGAGGCCCAGTTGTTGTTCCTGGATACTCCGGGAATCCTGGAACCCAAGGGGCCCCTGAATGTGACCCTGGTGCAGGCCGCCCTCACCGCCCTGGCCGAGGCCGACCTGGTGGTGTGGCTGGTGGAGCCTAGGGCCCCGGACCCCCAGGATCAGGTGCTGCTGCCGCCTTTGCGCGCCCTCGCCCGGCCTTTGCTCGTGGCCCTTAATAAGATCGATCTGGTGCCCAAGCCCCGGCTCCTGCCACTGATGGAGGCTTATCACCAACTCTTTCCCGCCGCGCCCATCATTCCCATAAGCGCTATTTTAGGAGACGGCCTCCCTGACCTCCTGCAGGAGATGGTTAAGCTCCTGCCCGCGGCTCCTCCTCTTTATCCGCCGGACCAGGGGACGGATGCCACCGAGCGTTTTCTGGTGGCGGAGCTCATAAGGGAGCGCCTCCTGCATCACACCGGCGAAGAGATCCCCTACGCGGTAGCGGTGAAGGTCGAGGAGTTTGATGAAAGCCGGCGCCCCGACTTGGTGCGCATTCGGGCCATCATCTACGTGGAGCGGCAGTCCCAAAAGGGCATCGTCATCGGCAAGCACGGGCGTTTGCTCAAGACCATCGGCCAGGAGGCCCGGGGGGAGATCGAGGCGTTGCTTCAGGCCCACGTCTTCCTGGAACTCTGGGTCAAGGTGTGGAAGAACTGGCGCCGGGACCCCAAGGCCATCCGCACCCTGGGCTACCAGGGTTAGAAGTTTGGGGGAGGGGGCTAAGGGCCGGTGGGCCCTTACCCCCTCCCCCAAGCCCCCACCCCCAATCCCTTAAGTTTAATCTTAGGCCGGAGGCCCATTCGACCTCAGGTCCCTGGCCCTTCCCCCACAATCACCAGCCCCCAAGGCGCTGCTGATTGACAATTCCCCCCAGAACGTCCAAAATAGAGACAGAAAGGCGCACCTTATGCTACGCCGCTGGGCCCAGGTCTTCTCCGGGGTGGTCACCCTTCTCCTGCTCTCCCCCAGGTTCAGCTTTGCCTTTCAGGAATGGGGCCAGGAAGGTCTTTTCATCCACGAGGCCGCGCACCTTCTGTTCTTGGCGGCGATGCTCTATTTCATCTATGAGATGCGCCGGGAAGAGTTGCAGAGACTGCGCGGCTTTCGCTTCCTGATCTGGTCTTGCGCCCTGTTGGCCTGGTGGAATCTGGATGCCGTGGTGGGCCACCTTTCCGAATGGTTCCTCAGCAATCCGGTAATCCTGGGCCAGGGCCTCTCCCGCCGGCTCCTGATGGACAGCCCCAACAATTGGCTTTTTTATATCACCAAAGTCGATCACTTTATCCTGCTGGTGCCGCCCTTCTATCTGCTCTATCGCGGCCTCAAGGCCTTCACTCGGGAAGGGGGGCCCGGCTAGCGATGCTCGCGCTGCCCTTGTTTCCCCTCCTGGTGGTCGAGCTGGTTTGCTCTGCCCTGGTCATCTTCTTTACCTTTCAGGCCCTCAGGATGGCCCGGCGCTTGCTCGCCCAGGATCCGGAAAACGCCCTCTGGCTCTTTCTGGACTGGCTTACCGTAACTTTCCTGATCTTTGCCTGCTTCCACCTGGTGGCCCATGTCTTGCGGGATAATCTCATCTTTGGTGAATATGTGCCCGTATGGGAGCCGATGCGCACCTTGAGCGGTGGCATCGACAGCATGATCTTCGTGGTGATCGCGGCCTTCACCCTGTTTTTCCATCGGATCCAGCGTGTCTACCACCGCATGGAGGTTAACCACCATCAACTGGAAGAGACCAGCCAGGAGATTCTGGCCCTCAACCGGGAGATGGAGTCCCTGGTGATGGAGCGCACCATGTCGGAGATGGCCCTGGGCATGGCCCACGGCCTGCGCAACCCCCTCCATATCATCGGGGGCTTTTCTCACCGGTTGCTCCGGAAAACCGATCCGGAAGATCCCTCCCGGGCGTGGGTGGCGGCCATCGCCGATGAAGCCCGGCGCATTGAGCACATGGTGGAGCGGTTTGAGACCCTGGCCCAAAGAAAGGTGTCGTTTTTTGCCCAAAAGGATCTCAACGATATCGTCCGGGGCACCCTGGAGCTCTTGCGGCCGGAATTGCGGGCCAAGGGTATCGTCCTGGTGACCGAACTGTACTCCCAGCCTTTGGTGGGCCGCCTGAATGCCCATCTGCTGAAAGTGGCCCTGGCCCACCTGGTTCGTAACGCCATCGAAGCCACTGCCCCCAAGGGGAAAATCCTGGTCCAGACTGGAGCGGAAAGGGATTATGCGGTTTTGGTGATCCAGGACACGGGCCGGGGCATGCCCCCGGACGTGGTGGATAAGGTCTTTGTCCCCTTCTACACCACCAAAATCGGGGGTACCGGCTTGGGCATGGTCTTCGTGCGCCAGATCGTGGATGAACACCGGGGGGTCATCGTCCTGGAGAGTCAGGTGGGCCGAGGCACCGTCGTGACCATCAGGATCCCCCTCCGCTTTGCCGAGCGGCCCGAGGTGGCCGGTGAGCCGGCAACCCCCGTGGCCGGGGCGGACGCCGCGCCGTAAAACGCCTTTCCTTAACTTCTTCTCTCAGCCCGGGAGATCAGCCAGTAAATTAAGCCCAGGATCAGGATGCCGGCCAGGTAAAGGCTTTCCGCCTGGATGGATTCGTGGGCCAGGGAGGCCACCAGCACCTTGCGGATAAAGGCCACCAGGGCCACCCCCACGAACAGGGACAACTGGAAGGGGCCTCCCTGGAGCCGGTCCACCTCCGCGTCCAGAAGTTCGATCATCAGCCACAAGATGAGGAGCGAACCCAACGCGGCTATCAGCCCCCTTTCGGGACTGCCCCGGAAGATCAGGCTGATGTCATGGGCCAGCACCACCAGCACTCCCAGGGACAGGGCAATGAGGCCCACCACCAGCAACATGTTGAGGCCGAAGGTGAAGCGGCGGGCAATGCGGATCAAGGCGTTATCCAGCTTGTAAGACAGGAAGATGCGCCGCACTTCCTCTTCATGATAGGTGCGGGCGATGACGTCTAAATTGAGGTCCAGAACCTTCTCCACCGCCCGCATGGCCCCGGACTGCGTCCTGGGCTCCACTTCCGACTCGATGATTTTGTTGAGCTCCAGGCGGATAAAGTTCATCCCCACATAGACGAAATGGGCCGACAGGCCGATGCGCACGTGGGCGTTGCCGATGCGCTGCAGGCGCTGGTGATAGCGGTCGTCATAAGGCCCCTGGAACAGGGCCAGCAGCCAGGCGTGGTGCATGGTCCGCAGCCGGGCCAGCCGCGCCTCGTCTTGCAAGTACTTGGCGGCATCCGGGAATTGCAGAAAGTAATTGTAGAAGTCGTTGACAATCCGGTGGGCATGAGGTTCGATAAAGGGCAACAGCCCCTTTAGGGTCTCAGTCTCCAACTCGGTGAATTGGTAATGATCCTTAATCTCCTGGAAGGTGCGCATGGTTCCTGCTCCTGGGGAGAAGGTGGTTGGGGTGGGAGGCCGGGGCGCGCCGGACCCTCAGCAACGCCATTAATTCCGTCCTTTTCCTCCTCCCTATTTTTTCCTATCACGGTTTTTCTTCCCTATCATAGGTAATTGAGGAAGTAAATCGCGGTATCGCCAGTTTTTCCGTTTCTAAGGCCCGATAGGCCCTGCCCTGGGTGGATGGCGGAAAGGAAGGTTGTCACTTCCGGGACAAGCCGTTATAATGGCTGCGACTAGAACGGGAAGGAGACCTATGGGGCCTTGGCTGACCATCCTGGCCTTGCTTCTTTTTAGCTTAGGGGCAAGCCAGGCCTCTTTAGCCTCCCCGCCCCTTACCCTGGGGGAGGCCATGCTCCTGGCCCTGAAGCACAATCCCGGCCTGAAGGCCGCCGGCCTGACCGTGGAAACCGCCGAAGCGGAGGTCGCCAAGGCCCGGGCCCGGTTCCTGCCCCAGATCAATTTCACCGAAAATTACGGCTTCTCCGACAACCCCTCCCAGGTCTTCATGAGCAAATTGAACCAACGGCGGTTCCAGGCTCAAGACTTCTTGTTGGATAACCTCAACAATCCTAAGGCTTACGGCAACTTCCGCACCGGACTGACCATGATTCAGCCTCTGTTCCAGGCCGGGGAGGCTTACCTGGGTTATCAGCAGGCGCAGCTCCAGCGGGAGATGGCCGGAGCCCTGGTTTTGAGCGCGCGCCAGCACTTATTGTTCCAGGTGACCCAGGCCTACTTCGGCCTGCAACTGGCCCAGGGAAAATTGGCCGTGGTGACCCAGGCCCGGGACACGGCCGCGGTCCATCTGAAGCTGGCCGAAGGCCGGTTCGAGGCTGGCTCGGTGGTGCGGGCCGACGTGCTCTCGGCCCAGGTAAACCTGGCTCGCCTTACCCAGGAGGTGATGACCGCGCAGTCCCAGGTGGAGATCGGCCAGAGCGCCCTGGGTACGGTGCTGGGGGTGCCGGAGGCAGGTTCCCGGCCGCTGGCCACGGCTCCCCGAGAACCGGCCCCCCTGCCGCCCAGGCTGAAGGATTTGCAGGAGGGGGCCGGGCAGACGCGCCCGGACCTGAAGCACTTGACCCTGGCGGCCCAGGTAGCCCAGCAGGAGTTTACCAAGTCGCGCCTTGGCTATCTCCCCCGGGTTAAGGTGGTGGCCGAATACGAGGTCGATCAGCGCCGCCTGTTCGGCAGCAGCGGCGACAGCTACACCATCCTGGCCGTGATGAACTTTAACCTGTTCAACGGCCTGGCCGACCTGGCCCGGATGCGGGAGTCCCGGGCCAAGCAGGCTCAGGCCCAGGAGTTTAAGCAGGAACTGGAAGACCGCATCCGGCATCAGGTCAAGGAGGCGGTTCTCCACCTCAAGACTGCCCATGAACGCCTGAAGGTGGCTAAGGTGGCGGTGGACCAGGCCCGGGAGGGTCTCCGGCTGATTCGCCTCAGGTACCAGGAAGGCCTGACCATCCTGGTGGAGCTGCTCACCGCGGAAAACGCCTTGAAAGATGCGGAGCTCTCCCGGGTGACCACCTTGTTTGACACCCACCTGGCCCAGGCCGGGCTGGAGCTGGCCCTGGGTACCCTTACCGGGCCCCCGTCGGATCAGGTAGCGAAATGAGGTAACTCCCAAATTAAGGTGGCACAGGCTTTCAGCCTATGCAGGCGCAGGCTGAAGCCTGCGGCTACATTTTTATTTTTCCTTTGGGCCCGTTATGTCCAAAAAGAAACTGACAGGACTGATTGCCCTGGTGGCCGCGGCCCTGCTCTTCATGTTGTGGCTGGCCGGCCTGCTCACCTGGGGCAAGATCGCCCCGGGCACGGTGGCCCTGAAGGCCCCGCCTCCCGCAGCCAGGGTATTCACCGTGCAGGAAGTGGAAATCCCCCAGGAACTCACCGCCCTGGGGACGGTCATCTCCAAGACCTTGACCCAGGTGTCCTCCCAGGTGCCGGGCCGGGTCAACCACGTCTGGGTGGAAGCCGGCTCCCGGGTGAAGGCGGGTGACCCCCTGGTGGGCCTGTCGGCGGAAGAGTTTCAGGCCCGAGTGAGCCAGGCCCAGGCCGGCGTGGCCCAGGCCCAGGCCCAACTGACCCGGGTGAACGCCGACTATCAGCGCTATCAGCGTCTGCTTAAGGAAGGGGCGGTCAGCCCCCAGGAGTTCGAGGCTATGGAGGCCCGTTACAAGTCGGCTCAGGCCGCTCTGGGCCAGGCCCAGGCCCAGGTTAAGGAGGCGGCCACCTTTAAGGGCTATACGGTGGTGCAAGCCCTCCGGGCCGGTATTGTGGCGGAGCGCAAGGTGGCCGTGGGCGACCTGGCCCAGCCCGGACAGGCCTTGCTCACCCTCTACGACCCCCGGGAACTCCAGGTGGAAGCCGAGGTCAATGACAGTTACCGTCCTGAGGTGCGCTTAGGGATGCCGGTGGCCGTGTCGGTGCCCAGCCTGGAGTGGCAGGCGGAGTCCGCCCTTGCTGAAATTTTTCCCATCAGCGCCCCGGGCAGCCGCACCTTCAAGGTACGCACCGGGCCGGTGGAGCACCCGCAACTGGTGCCGGGCCTGTTCGCCCGCCTGCACCTTAAGGTGGGTGAAACCCGGGGGATTTTGATACCCAGGAATTACGTGCGCCAGATCGGCCAGCTCACCATGGTGGAGGTCCTGGAGGAAGGCCGCCCCACCCTGAGGCAGGTGAAACTGGGGCGGCACCTCGATGAGAAGGTGGAGATCCTGGCGGGACTGAAACCCGGGGACCGCCTGGTCATAGAAACCGAGAAGCACTAGTGTGACGGTTCGTAAATTGTATGCTGGCAATTAAACCCTTAAGCTGAGTTTTATCAGGTATTAAGTCCCCCTTTATAAAAGGGGGGAACTAATCTGGACTTTTAATACCACGTTATTTATGAAACACGACGCCAGCACCTGAGATGCAATAATCTATGGCCGCCAAGCCCGAAGAGGTCCATCTCGGATTAACCGCCCGCCTGGTTAAGGTTTTCCTGCTCTCCAAGCTGCCCACCATTTTTATCATCGTCAGTCTTTTTGCCGGCCTGGTGGCCCTGTGGTTCACCCCTCGGGAAGAAGACCCCCAGATCGTAGTCCCCATGATGGACGTGCTTATCCGCTTTCCCGGCGCCACCCCGGTGGAAGTGGAGAACCTGGTGGTCATCAACCTGGAAAAGAAGCTCTGGGAAATCGAGGGCATTGAAGACATCTACTCCCAGGCCCGGGAGGGCTTCGCGGTGGTCACCGCCAGGTTCAAGGTGGGAGAAGACCGGGAAAAGAGCCTGATCAAGCTCTACAACAAGGTGTTCTCCAACATCGACCAGGTGCCTTCCGGGGTGGCCGGCTGGGTGGTGAAGCCCAAAAGCATCGACGACGTGCCCATCGTCACCCTGACCCTGTACAGCGACCAGGCTGACGATTATGAATTGCGCCGGGTGGCGGATGAAATCTTGCACCGCCTGCAGCGCATCCCGGACACGGCCGAGTCATATGTGGTGGGGGGACGTAGGCGCCAGGTGCGGGTAGTGGCGGACCAGGTGAAACTGGCGGCCCACGGCCTGGACCTGCTCGGAGTGGCCCAGGCCCTGGAAGTGAGCAATGTCAACTTGCCCGCGGGCCACTTTTCCCGCCAGGACCGGGAATACTGGGTGGAGGCCGGCCCCTTTTTGAAGTCGGCCGAGGAGGTGGCCCACCTCCTGGTGGCGGTGAACCAGGGGAAGCCGGTCTATCTTAGGGACGTAGCCCGGATTGAAGACGGGCCGGAAGAACCGGTGGAGCTGAGCCGCATCGGCTTTGGCCCCGCCGCTAAGTTACCTCCGGGAGAACCCCGGGGCCGCCTTTACCCTGCGGTCACCCTGGCCTTGGCCAAGCGCACGGGGACCAATGCCGTCACCGTGGCCGAAGGTTTGCTGGAAAAGATCAGGGAGCTTAAAAAGGAGGTGGTCCCTGCCCACATCCAGGTGCAGGTCACTCGGAACTACGGGGAGACCGCCAATGAAAAGGTCAACGAACTCATCCGAGAGCTGTTCATCGCCATCCTGTCCATCACCGTGCTCCTGACCCTCTTCCTGGGGTGGCGGGAGGCCCTCATCGTGGCCCTGGCGGTGCCTTTGACGTTAGCCATCACCCTGTTGGGCAACATGCTCTTTGGTTATACCATTAACCGGGTTACCCTCTTCGCCCTGATCCTGTCTTTGGGGCTCCTGGTAGATGACCCCATCATCGACGTGGAAAACATCCACCGCCATTTCCAGCTCAAGGATTATCCCCCGCTGGAGGCCACCCTGGTGGCGGTGGATGAAGTGCGGGCCCCCACCATCCTGGCCACCTTCACGGTGATCATCAGCTTTATCCCCATGTTCTTTGTCACCGGCATGATGGGGCCCTACATGCGCCCCATGCCATTGAACCTGCCCTTGGCCATGCTCATTAGCCTCATGGTGGCTTTCACCGTCACCCCTTGGGCCACCTACCACCTGCTTAAAAAGGAATATGGCAAGGAAGCGAAGCCCTTTATCCTGGAGGAGACCTGGATTTACCGGGCCTACTCAGCCACCGTGCTGCCCCTCCTGGAAAGCCGGCGCAAGGCCCACCTCTTCCTCCTGGCCATCGTGGGGCTGTTCGCCATCTCCGTATTGCTGCCCATTTTCGGGGCGGTGCCCCTGAAGATGCTCCCCTTTGACAACAAAAATGAGCTCCTCCTGGTCACGGATATGCCGGATGACTCGCCCCTGGAGCGGACCCAGGCGGCCCTGGAGGATTTCGGGCTCTACCTGGCCACGGTGGCCGAGGTCCATAATTTCGTGACTTACGCCGGAGTGGCCGCGCCCATGGATTTCAACGGCCTGGTGCGGCATTACTACCTCAAGCGGGGCCCTAATGTGGGGGAAATCAGGGTCAATTTCGCGGGCAAGGGCGAGCGGCAGGCCGGCAGCCATGAAATCGCCCTGCGGATGCGGCCCGTCCTGCAAGCCCTGGCCCAAAAGCACCACATCCGGCTCAAGATCGTGGAAACGCCCCCAGGCCCGCCGGTGCTCCAAACCCTGGTGGGGGAGGTCTTCGGTCCCCCGGGCACGCCTTACTCCCGGCTGATTAAGGAGGCCCTGCAGGTGAAACAGGATTTCCTGGAGATTCCAGGGGTGGTGGACGTGGACACCTCGGTGGAAACGGACCAGCCCCGCTACCGGTTCCTCACGGACCGCCAGAAGGCTGCCTTGAACGGCCTGAGTACCTCGCAGATCGCCCGGAGCGTGGCCATGGCCGAGGCCGGGGAGACAGTGGGCCGGGTCCACCTGGACACCGAACGCTATCCCCTGGACATCTTCCTACGTTTGCCGGTCCCCGGGCGCTCCTCCGTCCTGGACCTGGGACAGCTTTACCTCAAGACCCCCACTGGCGCCCAGGTGCCGCTCCAGGAACTGGGGACCTTCGCCCCCGGGCTGCTGGAAAAATCCATCATGCGCAAGAACCTGGAGCGCTTGGTGTACGTCACCGGTGACACCGCGGGCTTGAGCCCGGTGAATGCGATTTTGGCTCTGATGGGCCAAGTCAACCGCCACCCCCTGCCTCCCGGGTTCAAGGTGAACTGGCGGGGCGAGGGGGAATGGAAGATTACCGTGGATGTCTTCCGGGACCTGGGGATCGCCTTCCTGGGGGCTCTCCTCGGCATTTATATCCTTCTGATCATTCAGACCGGGTCCTACACCATGCCCCTGGTAATCATGGTGGCCATACCGCTGACCCTCATCGGGGTAATGCCCGGATTTACTTTGCTCAATCTCTTGTTTGCCGGAAAAGTAGGGCAGTACCAGAACTTCATCTATTTCACCGCCACGGCCATGATCGGCTTGATCGCCCTGGCCGGCATCGTGGTGCGGAACTCCATTATTTTGCTGGACTTTATCCATCACAACCTGGATAGGGGGGTGCCCCTTAAGGAAGCGGTGATCCGCTCGGGCGCCATACGTTTCCGGCCCATCCTGCTCACCGCGGCCTCAGCCATGTTCGGCTCCTGGGTCATCACCCTGGACCCCATCTTCTCCGGGTTGGCCTGGTCCTTCATCTTCGGCCTGTTGGCCTCCACCCTCTTCACCCTAGTGGTGGTACCGGTGATCTTTTATTTGCTGGCGTCCAGGAAGGGTGTGGATGGAGAGGGCCAGGGATCGCAGATCCCTGCCTCCTAAAGTTTTTGGCCGGGGAAGGGCCGCGGGACCTCAGGACCCTGAGCCTCCCGCCGCCTCATTTCCCCCATTCTACGCCTTCTTCAAGGCGATGGCGTCCATCTCCAGGGCCGCTCCCCGGGGCAGGCCCGCGGCCTGAATGGTGGTGCGGGCCGGGGGGTGCTGGGGGAAGAATTCGGCATAGGCCCGGTTGAACTCCTGGAAATCGGCCAAATCCGCCAGGTAGATGGTGGTTTTAATCACATCCTTTAAGGACAGCCCGGCCACGGCCAGGATGGCCTTAAGGTTGGCGACCACCTGGCAGGTCTGGACCACGATATCCCCTGGCACCATCTGCCCGGTGGGATCCAGGGGAATCTGCCCGGATACAAAGACAAAGGGGCCCGCGGCCAGGGCCTGGCTGTAAGGGCCGATGGCAGCCGGGGCTTGATCCGTACTGATGACCACTTTCTTCATGGCGTCTTCTTCCTTCCACTGAAATTTGCGGGTCCTAGAAATTACCGCGGTTTTCCGGAACCGGGATAAAACTCTTGAAGAATGCCCGGGATTTTGTTAATGGTAACGAAAAACCAGGAGGATGGCGATGGGGCTGTGGTTGAAGTGTCCGGGGTGCCAAGCGAAAAATCCACTTTATCTTAAGGTCTGTGGCCAATGCGGCAAGTCGCTGGATAATCTCCCCCCGGAGAAGCGAGTGTATGTGGTGGAGGAAAGCCCCCTGGCCACCCCCCAGGCACCTCCGTCTGCCCCTCCGGTGGAGGTCGCCAAAACCCCCGTCGCCAGGCCCAAACCTCCCCCCCCGGCCGCACCCAAAGCAGAGAAGAAGCCTAAACGCCCCAAAAAGAAAAAAGGTTGAGGGCCGAGCTTAAGGCGCCTCTTTAATCACTTCCAGCAGCAGCGAAACCAGGTGGGGCTCGGCCCGGGCCACCGTGGCCAGGATTTCTTCTATAGAAATAGGGGCCATGGCGTCCGGCAGGTTGACATTGCTGAGGATGGAAACCCCCAGGACCCGAAGCCCCGCATGCACCGCACAGATGGCCTCGGGGACCGTGGACATGCCCACCGCATCCGCGCCCAGGGTGCGCAGGAGGCGGGTCTCGGCCGGGGTTTCCAGGCTGGGCCCCTTCACCGCCACATAGACTCCCTTTCTCAGAATCAGGCTTTGGCGGCGGGCCACTTCCTCGGCCACTTCCCGCAAGTTCAGGTCATAGACCTGGCTCAGGTCAGGAAAGCGCGGGCCCCATTCCTCGATATTTGCACCCACCAGGGGATTGTCGCCCATGAAGTTGATGTGATCGCAGATGAGCATCAGTTCGCCGGCCTTAAAAAGAGGATTAAGGCCGCCGGCAGCATTGGTTAAAACCAGGGTTTTTATGCCCAAGGCCGCCATCAGCCGCACGGTGAAGGTCGCCTGGAGCAGGGAATAGCCTTCATAGGCATGGATCCGTCCCTGACCCAGGAGGGCTGGCTTACCCGCCAGCCGTCCCCAGTAAAGACGCCCCTGATGGCCGGGACTGGTGGCTCGGGGAAAATGGGGGAGTTCCTGATAATCGAGATAGTCGCTTTCTTCCAATTGCTCCGCCAGGAGCTTCTGGCCAGTTCCCAGGATCACGCCCCACTCCGGGGAGAGGGTAAGCTGCGGCGCCACGAACCGCCGGCATTCCTCCACTTGCTGCACGTAGTGCCGATTTGACAAGATCTCTCCTTCTGCCGATGATAATAGCGTTAGCATAAGCCGGTTTTCCGGCTTCGTCAATGGCTGAGAGGACCCTTCCCCGCTTTATTCTTGACAGTTGGCACTTAACCATTTAACAAATAGGGGTATGGGAAATGGGAAAATGGGCCGGCCCCGAAAATGCCGTTGGGTGGAGATGGTGCCGGAGGTGACCTTTTTTAAGCCCCGGGGGATTCCTTTGAGGCTCCTGGAAATGACGGTGATCACCGTGGATGAACTTGAGGCCATGCGCTTGGCGGACCATCTGGAGATGACCCAGAACCAGGTGGCCCAAAAAATGCAAGTTTCGCGCCCTACCGTGACCCGGATGTTGGCCCGGGCCCGGAAGGCGGTGGCCGACGCCTTGGTGAACGGCAAGGCGATCCTCATCGAGGGAGGGGACTACTGCCTGGGTCAGCAAGACTTCCCCTGCCGCGTCTGTGGCCAGCCGTGGACCGACTTGGCGGAGGAGGCGTCCCCGGAGGTCTGCTCCTGTTGCCTGGAGCCGGTGAAGGACCCGGAGAAGCCATAAGGTCGTAAGAAGCACCAAGCGAATTTCCTGGCACCCCACCGGGTTACCCGGCCCGGAAACCTTTTAGGGGGAGGATAGAGGGAGTGGCCGAAGTCATCACCTATAAGGATGCTGGAGTCGATATCGATAAGGCCGAAGCCTTCCTTAAGAACATTCGACCCCTGGTGAAATCCACCCACCGCACCGGGGTCCTGGGGGAGATCGGTGGGTTTGGCGGTTTGTTCCACCTGGGCGGGGAGAAATATCACGATCCCGTGCTGGTCTCCGCCACCGACGGGGTGGGGACCAAGATTAAAATCGCCATCCTCATGGACCGCCATGATACCATCGGCATCGACCTGGTGGCCATGTGCGTCAATGATATCATCGTCCACGGAGCCACGCCCCTGTTCTTTCTGGACTACCTGGCCATGGGGCAACTCTCTGCCGAAACCGCCATCCAAATCATTGAAGGCATCACCCACGGCTGCCGCCAGGCCCGCTGTTCCTTGATCGGCGGAGAAACCGCGGAAATGCCCGGCATTTATCAGCCTGGGGATTATGACCTGGCTGGCTTTGTGGTGGGCGTGGTGGAGCGGGACCATATCATCGATGGCTCGGAGATCGCGGTGGGACACCGCCTCATCGGCATCGCCTCCAGCGGTCTGCACTCCAACGGCTTCTCCCTGGTGCGCAAGGTGCTCTTGGAACGCCAGGGCTATACGGTCAAAGACGAGATTCCGGAGTTGGGCACTTCCTTGGGAGAAGAACTTCTGAAGCCCACCCGCATTTATGCCGACACCGTGATGAACCTGTTGCGGGATTTCCCCTTGAGCGGCCTCAGCCACATCACCGGCGGCGGCCTAACCGACAATGTGCCGCGTATTCTGCCCAAGTCCTGCCGGGCGGTGCTCCACCTGAATTCCTGGCCCGTGCCCCCCATCTTCCGCTTCCTGCAAGAGAAAGGGAACATCCCCGAAGAGGAGATGCTGCGCACCTTCAATAACGGCATCGGCCTGGTAGCAGTGGTGGATGAGGACCTGGTGGCCGATGTGCTGCTGCGGCTCCAGGGCCTGAACGAAAAGGCTTATGTCATCGGGGAAATTTTGGCCCGCAAGAACGACGAGCCGCCGCTGGTTTATGTGTAAGGAATGAAGTTCTTGGCCCGGAGGGATCTAAGGGGCGCAGGCTCTTACCCCTCTCCCCCCCCTCTCACCCCCCCATCCCCTGGTTTTGGGGTGGAAATTATTTAGGCAATCACCCTCCTTGTATAACTTCGCACAAATATCACTTTTCCTTGACAATTGACTCGTAAAAGGTAAAAATCAGAACAAGTATTACAAGCAGAGCTTGGATCCGGTTTGGGACGGACTGAGACTCGGTGGGTGGAGTGTTATACCCCCGGAGGATCAGCCGGGTTTTTTTTATGGAGATTATTACCGAGCCCCTGGTAATGCAGGCCCAGGCTCAAGAGTGGCGGGCTCAGGGGAAGAAGGTTGTTCTGGTGCCCACCATGGGTTTTTTCCACCAGGGGCACCTCAGCCTGATGGAATATGGCCGCACCGTAGGCGACCGCCTGGTCGTGAGCCTGTTCGTCAACCCCGCCCAGTTCGGCCCCCACGAGGATTACCAGAGTTATCCCCGGGACCTGGAGCGAGATACTGACCTGGTCCGGCAGGTGGGCGCGGACGTCCTGTATCGCCCCAGGGCAGATGCCATGTATCCTGAGGGATATCAGACCTTTGTGACGGTGGAGCATTTATCTGAGGGGCTGTGTGGTGCCTCCCGGCCGGGACATTTCCTGGGGGTGGCCACCGTGGTGCTCAAATTATTTAACCAGGTGCTGCCCGACGCGGCCATTTTCGGGGAGAAGGACTACCAGCAACTGGTAATTATCCGGCGGATGGTGGCCGACCTCAATCTCTCTACAGAGGTCTTGGGCCGGCCCATAGTTAGGGAGCCGGACGGGCTGGCCATGAGCTCCCGAAACACCTATTTGCAGCCCGAGGAGCGCGCTTCCGCCCTATGCCTGTACCGGGCCCTCCAGGCCGCCCGGGAGTTGGTGGCCTCCGGGGAGAATTCCCGGGACCGGATTCTGATGGCGGTTAAGCAGATCATCACCAGTACGCCCCACACCGCCATCGATTATGTGGCCCTGGTGGAGCCGGAAACCCTGATGGAAGTGGAGGCCATCCGGGGCTCGGCCCGCCTGGCTCTGGCCGTCTGGGTAGGAAAGGCCCGGCTCATTGATAATACCTTACTCACGGAGACGCAGTTATGTTGCGCGTAATGTTGAAATCGAAGATTCACCGCGCCACCATCACGGAGGCCAACCTGGCCTATGAAGGCTCTCTCACCATAGACGCGGAGTTGATGCAGGCTGGGGATATCCTGCCTTATGAGATGGTGCATGTATACAATGTTTCTAACGGCGCCCGGTTCGCCACCTATGCCATAGAGGGAGAAGCGGGCAGTGGGGTGGTGTGCCTCAATGGCGCCGCGGCCCGTAAAGGCGCACGGGGAGACCTGATCATCATCTCCACCTACGCCACTTATGAAGCGACGGAATTGCACCAGCACCAGCCCAAGGTGCTCCTGGTGGATTCCCACAATCGCCTCAAGAAGACCTCTTTTTCAGAAAAACCCTTAACGCTGTTCTCCCTTCCCAGCTAAGATCAACTGGCTGAGGGCAGGGATTCTCCCACTTCTGGCTCTGTCGAGCAAGGGCAGGGCCGGCCTCGCCCCTTTCCCCAGGTGGTCAGGAGACTGACTACCAGCGCGCCAAATTGACCCTTTTTCCCATAAAACCCTTGTTTTTTTCTTAGTGTCCGTTAATATTAATCGATTAATGCGGGGGAGATAGTCCCCCCGTGACTTTTTTACAAAGGAGCCTTACCAGGATGGCCCAATCCGATTTCCTTTTCACCTCGGAGTCAGTGACCGAGGGGCATCCCGACAAGGTGGCGGACCAGATTTCGGACGCCATCTTGGATGCTATCATTGCCCAAGACAAATACGCCCGGGTGGCCTGTGAGACCCTGGTCACCACCGGACTGGTCATGATTGCCGGAGAGATCACCACCACTGCGCGAATTGATTGTCCAGACATCGTTCGGGAAACCATCAAAGAGATCGGCTATTGCGACTCCTCCATGGGCTTCGATTGGGAGACCTGCGCAGTCCTCACCTCCCTGGACCGGCAGTCGCCGGATATCGCCCTGGGCGTGGAAGGCCGGGGTTTGACACCGGAACAGGGGGCGGGCGATCAGGGGCTGATGTTCGGGTATGCCTCGGATTCCACCGAATCCCTGATGCCCATGCCCATCTGGTATGCCCACCGCTTGGCGGAGCGCCTGGCCAAGGTGAGGAAGGACGGCACCCTGCCGTTCCTGCGGCCGGACGGCAAGACCCAAGTCACGGTGCACTACGAAAATGGCGAGCCCAAGAGCATCCATACTGTAGTCATCGCCGCCCAGCACAACCCCGAGGTGACGTATGAGACTCTCAAGGAAGCCATCGTCGAGGAAGTGATCAAAAAGACTATTCCGCCCCATTTGCTGGAGCCCGGCACACGCTTTTTGGTAAATACCACCGGCCGTTTCGTGGTGGGGGGGCCTTTGGCTGACTGTGGCATGACCGGGCGCAAGATCATCGTGGATACCTATGGCGGCCGGGGCTATCACGGCGGCGGAGCCTTCTCCGGCAAAGACCCCACCAAGGTGGACCGCACCACTTCCTATATGCTGCGCCATGTGGCCAAAAATGTGGTGGCCGCAGGACTGGCCAGGCGCTGCGAAGTGCAGGTGGCCTATTCCATCGGCCTTCCTGACCCCCTCTCCATCGTGGTCTATACCTATGGCACCGGGGTCATCGACGATGACAAGCTCTTGGAGATCATCAAGGCCACCTTCAATTTTAAGCCCGCGGCCATGATCCAATATCTGGACATGCAGCGCCCCATCTTCAAAAAGACCGCAGCTTATGGCCATTTCGGCCGCACGGACCCAGACTTCACCTGGGAATATATCAATAAAGTTAACGCCTTACGGGAAAAGGCGGGCCTGTAACCTCGGGCTCGTAAAGAACCTGTCGCGAGGTCGTAATGGATTATCATGTGAAAGATCTGGGCCTGGCTACTAAAGGCCGCCTGCGGGTGGAATGGGCCATGCGGGAGATGCCGGTACTTAAGTCCATTGCCAGCCGTTTTGCCCGGGAACAAACTCTGAAAGGATTGCGGGTGGCCGCCTGCCTCCATGTCACCACGGAGACCGCGGCGCTGTTGACCACCCTGAAGGCCGGCGGGGCCACGGTGCACGTCTGCGCCTCCAATCCCCTGAGCACCCAGGACGATGTAGCCGCTTATCTGGTTAAAGACGAGTCCATCCCCACCTTTGCCATCAAAGGGGAGGACAGCGAAACCTATTACCGCCACATCCACCAGGCCCTGGAGGTGAGGCCCCAGGTGACCATGGACGACGGCGCCGACCTGGTCTTCACGGCCCATAGCAAGCGCCAGGAGCTGATCCCCGAGATCCTGGGGGGCACCGAGGAAACCACCACCGGGGTTATCCGCCTCAAGGCTATGGCTAAGGACGGGGTGCTGCGTTATCCCATAATTGCGGTTAATGACGCCCAGACCAAGCACCTCTTCGATAACCGCTATGGCACAGGCCAGAGCACCCTTGACGGCATTCTTAGAACCACCAACCGCTTACTGGCAGGGAGCGTCTTCGTGGTTTCGGGCTACGGCATGTGCGGCCGGGGCGTGTCCATGCGGGCCAAAGGGGCCGGGGCCCGGGTGATTATCACGGAAGTGAATCCCTTGAAGGCCCTGGAGGCGGTGATGGACGGCTACGAGGTGCTGCCCATGTCCCGGGCCGCCCAGATCGGGGACATCTTCTGCACCGTGACGGGGGATATCCGGGTCATCCGGGAAGAGCATTTCTTAAGCATGAAAGACGGGGCCATCCTTTGCAACTCCGGTCACTTCAATGTGGAAATAGATGTGGAGACCTTGGCGAATATGAGCACTTCCTCTCGAACCATTCGGGAACAGGTGCAGGAATTCGCCCTGAAAGACGGCAAGTGCCTGTATCTGCTGAGCGAAGGAAGGTTGGTCAATCTGGCCGCGGCTGAAGGCCATCCCGCCTCGGTAATGGACATGAGCTTCGCCAACCAGGCCCTGGCCACGGAATATATCGGCAAAAATTACGGAAAGTTAGAAAAACGGGTTTATTCTGTGCCGGTGCACATTGACCGGGAGATCGCCCGCCTGAAACTGGCTTCCATGGGAGTGGAAATCGACACCCTGAGTCCCGAACAAGAAAAATACCTGGCATCCTACGATTTGGGTACTTAATTTGGGAATATTGGGGGAGGGGGCAGGGACCGTAGGGGCGACCCGGCGGGTCGCTTCTACAATGGCCCCCCCTCCAACAATTTCTTTAAAAGGGCTGTACCCATGACCGACATTAAATTCGGTACTTCCGGTTGGCGGGGAATCCTAGCGGAGGATTTCACCTTCCCTAACGCCCGGTTGGTCTGCCAGGCCATTGCCGAATATCTTAAAGGAGAAGGCCTGGCCTCCCAGGGAGTGATTATCGGCTATGACACCCGCTTCCAATCCGAGGCCTTTGCGGCCGCGGCCGCGGAAGTAATGGCCGGCAACGGCATTCCCAGTTATTTTACCCGGCGGGACACCCCCACCCCGGTGGTAAGTTTCGCCATCATTCAAGGCAGGCACGCGGGCGGGATCAACATCACCGCCAGTCACAATCCCCCGGAATATAACGGCCTCAAGTTCTCTCCGGCTCAAGGCGGCCCGGCCCCGACGACGGTCACCAATGCCATTGAGTCTCTCATCGGCACCCTTGACCCCCGGTCCCTCAAGGCCCTGCCCCTGGCTGCGGCCCGGGACCAGGGACTGGTAACGGATATCGATCCCCGGGAGGACTACTTCCAGCATCTCATGACCCTGGTGGACACTGAGGCCTTGAGGCGGGCGGGGTTGCGCGTGGTGGTGGATGTCCTCTATGGCACGGCCCGGGATTATTTGGATGCCTTTTTAAGGGAAGCGGGAGTTACGGTGGAGCCGCTGCATTGCTATCGCGACCCTTACTTTGGCGGCCACCGGCCCGAGCCCTCCGAGGAATTCCTCGGAGAGCTGTCCGCCCGGATTAAGGCCACCGGGGCGCACCTGGGATTGGCGGTGGACGCCGACGCCGATCGGTTTGGGGTGATGAACGCGGCCGGCGAATATCATGAAGCCAATGAAATCCTGGGCCTCTTGCTGGATTATCTCATAGACACCCGGGGTTGGTCCGGAGGAGTGGCCCGGAGTGTGGCCACCACCCACCTCATTGACCGGGTGGCGGCCTTCCACGGCCGGCCGGTCTATGAGACCAGGGTGGGATTCAAATATTTAGGGCAATATATCCTTAAGGACTCCGTGGTGATGGTGGGAGAAGAGAGCGAAGGCTTCTCCATGAAACACCATCTGCCGGAAAAGGATGGCATCCTGGCCTGCCTGATGGTGGCGGAAATGGTGGCCCGAAGAGGCCAAGGCCTCCCTCAGCTCCTTAAGGAGTTGTTTTCCCGGGTGGGGCCGGTTTATAATCGCCGCCTCAACCTCTCCCTGGCCCCGGAAGCCAAAGAGCGGTTGATGGCTCATCTCGAAGTTCCTCCGGAGACCTTTGCCGGCCTCAAGGTTACCGGACATGTGACCCTGGACGGTCATAAATACCTTCTGGAAGATGGCAGTTGGGTGTGCTTCCGGCCCTCCGGCACTGAACCGGTGGTGCGCTTCTACCTGGAGGCCCCGTCTCCCCAGGGCCTCAAGCGCTTGCAGCAGGCAGGCGAGGCCTTGCTCCAGGAAATCTGACATGCCCGGGTTGAGTTTCCCTTATCTTCTGGAAGCGGCTCTCATGGCCGTGGTGCTCCTGTTCTCCGTGATTGTCCATGAAGTGGCCCACGGATATGTGGCCCTGCTTAACGGCGACCCCACCGCCCGCCTGTTAGGCCGGATTACTCTAAACCCCGTTCCCCACATCGACCCCATAGGCACCATCCTCTTGCCTGGTATTTTGCTGTTGAGCCATGCCGGCATCCTTTTCGGCTGGGCCCGGCCGGTGCCGGTAAACCCTTTAAATTATCGGGACTACCGCCTGGGGGAATTCACCGTCAGCGCCGCGGGCCCGGTAAGTAACCTGCTCCTGGCCGCGTTCTTCGCCTATCTGCTGCGGTTGACCGGCGGCAACCCCGGCCTCACCTTCATCGCCTACTATGGGTGCAGCATCAACATCTTCCTGGCCCTGTTCAACCTGATCCCCATACCTCCCCTGGACGGCTCCCACATCCTGTCCATTCTCCTGCCCGCCCACCTGGCCCGGCTCTATCAGTATTTGGAGCCCGTGGGGTTTATCCTGATCCTCCTTTTGTTTTACACCGGCCTGATGGGGGCCATCCTCATGCCCATCTATCGGCACATCGCCCTTTTCCTGATAGGCCGGTAATCACTGGGAGAACTGGCCTTATAGCCCCCAGGCACCCTCTAAATCCCGGCTTGGCCCCTCACCCTTCCCTGGAATCCCACCGCCCATTTCCCTGCCTTTAAGAATATGCTATGGTTTAATGGATGAAAATGAAGAGCAAAGTAGGCGGCAAGCTCCTGGGCGTCAACCTCCTGTCCCTCTTCGTGGCCCTGGTGGGCTTACTTCTGGTGATGCAATACCTGGCCACCCGGCAGATCCTGGAAGGACACCGACAGCGGGTGGAATTGGCGGCCCGCCTGGTGCTGGCGGAATACCAGGGAAAGATTCAGCGGGTGGAACAGGTCGCCAGCCTCCTGGCCGACAACCCCAGCTACGGCGAGATGCTGGCCTCCGGGAATGTGGAGAGCTTGCGGAGCCAGGTCACCCCCATGATGAAGGAAACCGGCCTGCATATCCTCACCATTACCGACCAGAAGGGGGTGATCCAGGTCCGGGCTCACGACCCCGGGGCCCTGGGGGTGGATATCTCCAGCAATCCCCTGGTGCGGGCCGGCCTCAAGGGCAAGGAAGCCTCCCGCATGACCCAGTGGAAAGATAGCATCGCCCTGAGCGCCTCGGCCCCCATCATCTACGAGGGGCGGGTGGCGGGGGTGATTCTCACCGGGGTTCTCATCGACAAGGGATTCGTGGAATCCCTGTCCCGCCCGGGGGCGGAGGTGGCCATCTTCTTCGCCAATCGCCTGGTGGTCAATTCCTTTAAGAATCTGCCGGAAACCGCCCTCAATCAGATCAGGCGGAGCAAGGACCTGGCCGCCACGGCTCCCGGGGAGGCCCGGGTCCAGAGCCTCAAGTTGGGAGACCAGGACTACATGATCACCTTCCTGCCTTTGGAAGAAGAAGAGAAGCCCTGGGAGAACCTCATCGTCGTGGGGGTCAACCGCCGGGAACTGGATCTGACCTTAAGGGCTTTGAAATTGGTAATCTTCGGGGTGGGAGGGGCCGCGGCCCTCATCGGCGGACTCCTCAGCTTCTGGCTCTCTTCGGGCATGCGCCGCCAGATCGCCTATCTGGCCGAAGGCACCCGTCAGGCGGCCAGAGCCGAACTGGCCGGGGATATCCCGGTGACCAGCCGGGACGAATTGGGGGAACTGGCGGAATCTTTCAACTACATGACCCGAGCCCTCAGGGAGAAGACCCGGCTCCTCCAGGCGGAAAGGGACCGGGTCGCGGCCAATGCCGATTTCCTGTCCATGATCGTCCATGACATCAAGGCGCCGTTGACCGGGGTGCGTCTCACCATCGAGGCCCTGCAGGACGAAACCCTGCCTCCGGAGATCCACCAGAAATTGCAGGGGATCATTCAACGCAGCGAAGGCTTGCTGCTGCACCTGCATAATGTTTTGGATCTGAGCCGGTTGGAGTCCGGGCGCTTGGCCTTGAAACCAGAGGCGGTGCCGCCGGGATTTATCCTCCAGCGCCTGCTGCACCACTTTAGCCCCCTGGCCCAGCGTCAGGGAGTGAAACTCACCGCCACCCCGGCCCCGGACCTCCCTCCCATCAAGGTGGACGAACCCTCCCTGGACCGGGTGCTCTCCAATCTCCTGGTGAACGCCCTGGCCGCCACCCCCCAGGGCGGGGAAATTCAGCTTTTGGCCCAGGTGCTTCCCGGGTCCAACTCCCAGGAAGTGGAGATCATGGTGCTTGATACCGGTTGCGGCCTGAGCCCGGCGGAGAAAGAGAACCTCTTCGAAAAATATCGCCTCTCTCCCCACAAGAGCGGCGGGGTGGGCCTGGGGCTCTATATCTGTAAGACCCTGGTGGAGGCCAATCAGGGGCGTATCTGGGTGGAGAGCGAACTCGGCCAGGGATGTAAATTTCACCTGATCTTCCCCGCGGCCTCCGCTCCCGGTTCCATAGAAGGTTAAGCCTGGGGCAGGTGGTGGCCACTCAGTTCCCGTTTAAGCCTTTCAAACTTGGCATTAATTTATCGCACGAAATCTAATTCGCTCAAAGCTATAGGCAAGTGAGCGGTAATAAGTAGATGTTCCCAAGCACAGCTTGGAGAGAACGAGAAAAGACTGAAAGTCGGAAAAGGATGGTTATTAATGGCTATCGAATCTCCCCTATTCCAGAGCTCTATGGAATTACAATCCTGGGCACTCGATGAACACATTTCATATGGAAGGCGGCTAATGAACTAGATCCGTAAACTTCTGATTCTTCATCTTGCAAATGTCTGTTGTAGGGTTAATTTATGAAGGACATTCTCCGCTGGCATAGATCTGGACTTACACGAGAGTCTATTTATAAGAATCCAAAACGAAACTGTGACCGAAAACCCACAAGTTGATTTGAAACTCTCAAAACGTAAGCCACTGGATTTGTTGTCCCTTATCAGAACCCTGAGTTAGCTTGCCCATTCCTCATTTCCGGACACTTGGCGATAAAACCCCAAGCAGGCCCAGTCCCGACCTTATTGACACCATCCAATTGATGCAGCGGCGGCAGGATTGGATGCGCGAGTTCTTGATCGAGGAAGGTCAGGACCCGTCTCCGATAGCATGGTCTGCCCAACCGGACGCCCCGCCGGTATCGGTCGCAGATCATATTCGACACGCGCTGAGGTTAGATGAGGGATGGGCCGCCCAACAGAGGACTTGGGAAGAAGCCCTGCGTGTTCTCCGGGAAACAATGGAAGATGCCGGGATCATTGTTATTGTTAATGGGGTAGTCGGAAATAACACTCATCGCAAGCTCAATCCTGGCGAATTTCGAGGTTTCGTTCTCGTAGATAAGTATGCTGCGCTTTATTTATCGATGGTGACGCCAACGCCCTGCAATGTTTACATCGCATAGTTGGCTCACGTCTTTTTTGGTAGCAGCGCCGCTTTCGACCTGCGTGAAATGCAACCGGCAGACGACCCGATTGAACAGGCGTCCAACCGGGTAGCTGCTGAATTTCTTGTTCCAGAATGAGCTTACGTCAATATTCCTACTTAAAAACAATCAGATTTTTTTAAGAAATCCCCACCAGTTAAAGGTCAGTGTCCGTGGCGGCGCGCAGGGCGTTGCACTATCAACCAAACTTTGAAGAGCTTATTGCACAATTTACACACAGAAAAAGACCGCGCTGCTGCCCGTCGAACGGGAGGGGGCGACTTCTACGTCAATCAAAATCTACGTGTTGGCCGGCGATTCGCCTCCGCCGTGGCACGGGCGGCTATAGAAGGGAAACTGTTTTTACTCGGAAGCCTCGAATGAATCAAATTGGAAAAACTTAAGAAGTTATCAAAGGTGCATCCCTTAGAATCGGGGGGCGCTGTTATCATTAACTGGCATACATAGAGTCAAGAATGGCAAGGCTATTAGGCCAAGATATTGGGATTGATCAGGAAGGTGAGATTTAAACCTCCATGGATGTATTTATCCACGCGCTATCTCGAACGATTTGGAGTCGAAACGCCACCAGAGCTTGCCACCCAAATGGAAGATTTAAGGCGATTGCGCAATCTTGCTGCTCATGGAAGAAAGGATCCAACAAGAGAGGAAGTTATTCGGTCCATCACAACAGTCGAGCGTTATGAAAAATTTATCGATAGTTTAGATAAAAAGGTGATTAGTCAAAAAGTAAAGGAATATTATGAAGAAAGGCGGAAGGCAGAAAAAGAGGAGGAACAAAAGGTTGGGCTGGGCTTGATAGCTAGCAGTTAACCATGGCCGCTGCACACCGTTGGTAGGTTGGAGAGATTGATTGAAAAGGCTACGGAAGCTATACTGCTATCTATCAACAATATTATGAGCCCATAAAATATTCTAATATGATTTAATAATGCGCAATTGTTTATGATGTTGAGTATAGAAAGATCAAATTCTGAAGGCTGTCGCCCCACTTTGTCCCGCCACGAGGCGATAATCGAACCTCTCCTGGACGCCCGCCGCGCTGCTGACCGCCTGCCGCAGTGGGTGTTAACTTACGCCCGCCGGGAAGAATTATTCGCTCCCGGAGACCGGGTCCTGGTGGCAGTGTCCGGGGGCCCGGTCATCTCGTTCCCAAGTTGCACTTGGGAACGACCATGGGTGCCAAGCTAAGGTTGGCTGTCAAACACGTTCCCAAGCCCAGCTTGGGAACGAGATTATACAATGGTATCCGGATTCATTTTTCTAATCTTGCGGACACCTCGTCTTCTGGTGGTTTCCCCGTGGATTCAGGCTGACGGCGTCGTTCACTCAGGCGCTGGGTGATGACGTAGAAAACCGGCACAAAGGGGATGGCCAGGAGGGTGGAGGCGAGCATGCCTCCGAAGACGACGGTGCCGATGGCCTGCTGGGATGCGGCCCCGGCGCCTCCGGCCTTCATTAACGGCACCACCCCGAGAATAAAGGCGAAGGAGGTCATGACAATGGGGCGGAAGCGGCGGCGGGTCGCCTCCACCGCCGCGTCGGCGATGGACATGCCCTCGGCGTGCAGTTCCCGGGCGAATTCCACCACCAGGATGGCGTTCTTGCTGGCCAGGGCAATCATCAGCACCAGGCCCACCTGGGTGTAGAGGTTGTTGTCCAGGCCCCGGGAGATGAGCGCCAGGATCACGCCCACCAGGGCGATGGGCACCACGAGGATAACCGCGGCGGGGTTGGTCCAGCTTTCGTATTGGGCGGCCAGAACCAGGAATACCAGGATAATGGCCAGGGCATAGATGAAGTAGGCCTGGCTGCCCACCTGCTTTTCTTGATAGGCGGTGGCCGTCCAGTCATAGGAGATGCCCTTGGGCAAGTTGTTCTTAGCGACCTGCTCCATGAGGTTGAGAGCCTGGCCGGAGCTGAACCCCGGGGCGGCAGACCCGAACATGGGTACGGCGGGATACAGGTTGTACCGGGTGACCAGTTCGGAGCCCAGCATCCGCTTGATGGCCAGGAGGGTGCCCAAGGGCACCATTTCCCCTTTGTTATTGCGGACGTAGAGGGCCTTGATGTCCTCCGGGCTCAGTCGGTAGGGGGCGGCGGCCTGCACGTAGACCTGGTATGACTGGTTGAACTTGTTGAAGAGGTTCACATAGGCTGAGCCAAGGTAAGCCTGCAGGGTATTGAACACATTGTTCAGCGGAATCTCCAGCGACTGCGCCTTGGTCCGGTCGATATCCAGGTAAAGCTGGGGGCTACGGGCGTTAAAGGAGGTGGTGACGCCCCGCAGGCCGGATTGGGCGAGGGCAGCCCTGATGACCTCCATAGCTGTTTCTTCCAGCTCGAGAAGTCCCAGGCTTCTCCGGTCCTCCACCATCATCTGAAACCCGCCGGATTGTCCCAGACCGCTGATGGGCGGCGGCACCAGCACCGCGAACTCCGCTTCTTCAACGCCGGCCAGCTCCCGCCTCAGGTCGGTGACAATCCGCTCCTGACTCAAGGCGGCGCCGCGCTGTTTCCACCCCTTGTATATGGCAAAAGTACTGAACATCGTGGAGACATTGGCGGCGTCCAGCATGGAAAAGCCGCCCATGGTCACCCAGGAAGCGACCCCCGGGGTCTTGCGGAGAATGGCATCGACCTTGTTGGAAACCTCCATGACCCGGGGTTGGGAGGCCGCTTCGGGCAGGATTCCCACGACCACGGCGTACCCCTGGTCTTCCTCAGGCAGAAAGCCGGTGGGGTGCCGCGCGAAGAGCAAGCCGCCCGTGCCGATAATGAGAAAAAACACCAGGGCCATGAGCCCGGGGCGCTGCACCATCCAGCGGACCAGATCGACATAAGCTCGTTCCACCACCCCATAGACACGGTTGAAGCCGCGGTAGAAGGCATTGGGCTGCTTGGTCTCGTCCCGGGGGCGCAGGTAGAGGGCGCACTGGGCCGGCTTGAGGGTTAAGGCGTTCAGGGCGCTGATGATGGCGGTGGCGGCAATCACCAGGGCGAACTGACGGAAGAGCTGGCCGGTGATGCCAGGCATAAAGGCTGCGGGCAGAAACACCGAAGTGAGCACCAGGGTGATGCCCATAACCGGGCCGGTCATTTCGCTCATGGCCTTGATAGCCGCATCGTGGGGAGAGAGCCCCTGTTCGATATAGTGCGACGAGTTTTCAACAATGACGATGGCGTCATCCACCACGATGCCGATGGCCAAAATCAAGGCAAACAGGGTCATCAGATTGACCGTGAAGCCGAGCAGGGCCATCGCGGCAAAAGCGCCGATGATAGTCACCGGGACGGTGGTGGCGGGAACCAGGGTGGCGCGCCAGTTCTGGAGGAACACCATGATGACGATGAGCACCAGGATGCCGGCTTCAAAGAGGGTCTCGTACACGGCGTGGATGGCCTGGCTGATAAACTCCGTGGTGTCGTAATGAATGGCAAATTTCAGGCCTTCTGGAAACTCCTTGCTCATTTCGGCCATAGCCTGGCGCACGTTCTTGCCGACATTGATGGCATTGGCGCCCGGCGAAGAATAGACTACGATCTGAGTGGCCTTATGCCCGCTAAGCCCGGCAAAATTGCTGTAGGACTGCTGGCTCAGTTCCACGCGGGCGAGATCCTTCACCCGGACGATCTGGGCGGCCTCGGCCTCGCCGCGCACCATCTTGACAATGATATTCTCGAACTGGGTGACATCGGAAAGCCTTCCTAAGGCGTTGATGGTGAACTGAAAGGCCTGGTCGGTGGGCACCGGCGGCCCTCCGAGTTTTCCCGCCACCACCTGGACGTTTTGCTGTTGGATGGCATTCACCACATCCATGGTGGTGAGTTGGTAGTATTGGAGCTTGTCGGGGTTCAGCCATACCCGCATGCTGTAAGAACCGGCACCGACGACCTTGATCTGGCCGACCCCGGGGAGACGGGCCAGAGGATATTGCAGGTTAATCATGGCGTAATTGGATAGGAAGGTTTCGTCGAAACGGTCGTCGTCCGAAAAGAGGCTGACCACCTGCAAGATATTGGTGGAGACCTGTTTGACGGAAACGCCCTGGGCCTGAACGGTTTCGGGCAGTTGAGCCAGGGCCCCGTTCACAAAATTCTGCACCAGGGCCAGAGAAGTATCGAGATCGGTGCCCACGGCGAAAGTCACGGTCAAAATGTAACTCCCGTCGCTGCCGCTGGTGGAGGACATATAAAGGGAGTTTTTGACCCCGTTGACCGCTTGTTCGATGGGTATGCCCACGGTGGTGGCGATGACCTCGGCGCTGGCTCCCGGGTAACTGGTGGTTACCTGGATAGTGGGCGGGACGATGTCGGGATACTGGGACACCGGAAGATTGAACAGGCAGACCAGGCCCAGAATGATGATGACAATGGCGATGACGTTGGCGAAGATGGGCCGTTCAATGAAAAACTTGGAAATCATGGGGCGCCCTTCCCGGCCCCGGGATTCGGCGCGGGGGTTTTGGCGCCCTCTGGTCCAGGCTGAGCCGCGCTCTTCTCGGGAGTCACCTGTCTGCCGGGAATGGCCCGCAACAGGCCGGCGCCGACCACCCACTCCTCCCCATTCAAGCCCTCAAGGACTACACGGTAGTCACCCTCCTGGACGCCGAGTTTGACCCCGCGGCGCTCTACTATGTTCTTATCATTCACCACCCGGACAAAGGGACCGATCTGGTCATAGCCAAGGGCCACTTCCGGCACCAACAGGGCATTCTTTTCCTCATCCATCGGAGTTCGCACGCGCGCGAACAGTCCCGGCAGGATCACGAACTTCGGATTAGAGATGATCGCCCGGAGCATCAAGGTGCCGGTGGTGGGATTGAGGGTAATGCCTGCGAAATCAAGATAACCCTGGTGGGGATAGCCCGTTTCATCAGCGAGACCGACGTACACGGGCCATTTCTTGTTCTTGGATTCCTCGTACGATTCCGGCTCCTTACCCCTGACGCGCAACAGATCTTGCTCATTAATGTTGAAGTAGACATAGATGGGGTCAATCTGGTTGACCTCGGCCAGCAGGGTATTTTCGCCGGCGCCCACCAGGGTGCCCGGGTCCTTGAGATGGCGGCCGATGCGACCGTCAAAGGGGGCGGTGACTCGGGTATAGCTCAGATTGAGTTTAGCCAGGTCAACTTGGGCCTCTGCGGCCATGAGCGCGGCCCGACGCGCGTCCCGCTCGTAATGCCAGCGGTCCACGTCCGTTTGGGCGGCGGCATCCTGCTTAACCAGCCGGGAGTACCGGGCAAATTCGGTAGCGGCATGCTCCAGGAGGGCTTTTTCGGCCAGAACTTGTGATTCCGCCTGCTTGAGTTTGGCTTCATAAGTGTTTTGTTGGATGATGAACAACAATTGGCCTTTTTTCACCGTGTCTCCGTCCTGGAACAAGACCTTTTCCAAAAAGCCCTCCACCCGGGCGCGCAGTGGCACCGTGTTAAAGGCAACCGCGTTCCCCGTGAATTCCAGATAATCGGTCACGGGCTTTTTTAGGGGCTGACTTACCGTCACTTTGGGGGGCGGCGGCGGTGCATAGGTATTTCTCTCACCACAGGCCATGGCCATGACCAGGAGCGCCACCGATATTACCACTTCGGGAGCGCGGCCGCGACACCGGATCGGGCTTCTCTTTCCCTCAATCATTGTTTCGAGTTCCTCTGGCTCAGTTCCTTGAATGGACCGTTGTCGCCGGGCCGGCGGCTAAGGCTCACCTGAGCCTGGTAGCCGGCGACCTCTCATCATATTGAATGGTTCAATGCCGCCAACCTTTACCATTGCGGAGGTCGGATATCATATTTGGGTTGTTCCGGCGGGGGCGCAGGAAAAGCCGCGGGCGTGAGTAGTTTGCCCCAATTGGTGCGTTTCGCCATGGCCTCTTTAATGGAGGTCGGCACAAAATCCTGTCCTTCGCGGATCTGCCAGCCGCCTCCCATGGCCCGGTACACCCCCACCAGGTTGCCGGAGATGTCTCCCAGGGTAGTGGCGAGATTGTCCTGCTGGGTCAAGAGAGTTTGCTCCGCGGTCAGAACGGTGGTGAAATCCGTGATCCCCTCCCGATATTGGATGATCGCCAGTTCGACGGACCTCTGGGCGGCGGCGGTGGCCCCGGCCAGCCTCTTGGCCCGTTGCTGGGCCTTCAAGAAAGCGATTAGGGCGTTTTCCACCTCCTGCTGGGCTTGGAGCACCGTGTTCTGATAGGCGGTGAGCAATTCCTGGAACCGGGCGTCCTGCACCCTCACCTGATTGGTGATCTGGCCATAATTAAAGAGATTCCACTGGAAGGACGGCCCGATGGTGCCGGTGCGGCTCTTCCACTGGAACATATCACCCAGGACAAAGGTTCCCACATCGCTGGCCTGGAGCCCAAACGTGCCGCTTAAGGAAAAAGCCGGGTAGAGGTTGGCCTTGGCCACGCCGATTTGGGCACATTGCGCCGCCGCCCGCCACTCGGCACTTTGAATATCCGGCCGCCGCCGCAGCAGGTCCGCAGGGATGCCTAGCGCCACCTGGGGTGGCGGCGCGGGGATATCCGATTTAGACCCCAGGAGATCCCTCAGGTCACTGGGCGGCATTCCCATGAGAATGCTGAGTGCGTTTTGCGTCTGACGCAACTGGCTTTCCAGGGTGGGGATGGTGGCCTCGGTGCTCTCCAACACCGTCTGGGCCTGCTCCACGTCCCGCTTGGAGGTGGTGCCGCCTAGAAATCGTGCCTGGGCAATCTGCAAGCTTTTCTTCTGGACCTCCACATTCTGGCGCGCAATGTTCAGCCGCTGTTCCAGGGTCCGGAGGGAGATGTAGGAATTGGCCACATCGGCGGTCAGAGTGACCAGGATGTTGTCATAATCGGCTTCTGCGGCCAGCAGACTGGCATCGGCGGACTCGACGGCCCGGCGAAACTTGCCCCAGAAATCGATTTCCCAACTGGCTGTCAGCCCCATCTGGGATAGCCAGAAGTTATCTGGCGAACCTGGAGCAGACGTGGGACTCCTTTCACTGAGGCGATTTTTTTGCACCGAGCCGAAAGCTTGTTGAGTCTGCGGATACAGTTCGCCCACCGCGATGCCCAGTTGGGCCCGGGCCCCCAGGACGCGCACCCCGGCAATACGCAGGGGCAAGTTTTGCTGGTAGGCAGTCTGGATGAGCTTATCCAGGACGGGGTCGTTGAAGGCCCGCCACCAGTCCCGGTAATCCTCAGTCTTCGTGGTTACCTGCTTATACCCCCCCGCCTCCAGCCAGTTTGGCATCACGGTGGCCTCAGGTTTCACGAAGTCCGGCCCCACCTTAACGCACCCGGAAGCCAGGAGGAGGACGACCAGGAAGAATCCGCTGAATCTGTTGTAGCTCATATGGCTCCGCACGCGGCCTTGCCAGTCTCCTGATTGGTTAAACCACTTCAATAAACCGCCCTCTAGGAGATGCAGTCCATGAGACTAAGGCCTTACCTACCTAAAACTAAAGTCCCATGGTCTTTCCCCACAAATTCCTTAAAGAGTATTCACTTTATAGCGATACCATGTAAAGTTAAAGATAATTTTCTAGGCAGATCATCGATCCTTGGGGTCGGACGGAGACCCCTGAGAAGCGCCTGAGCTATCGTAAAATTAAAATGGCTCTGCCCGGGGTCGGGCTGTACCTTGTAGATTGCGGTTTCTCCATGGGTGACCGACCAAGGGAATCAAGTATGGCACAGATGGCCTGTTGAAACTCTCATTAATACCGATTTACCTGGTAATGACATGGGGTACAAATAGCTGCCAGCTGGGAAGGGCCAGGCTACTCGGGGCAGCTCAATTTAGTTAAGGAATGTCATTCCGAGAACTGGTGAACTAAACCTAAGAAGAGGAGTCCAGATGGTGGCTCAACCTAAGTATAAGGAACTCGGGCTGGTGAACACCCGGGACATGTTTCACCAGGCCATGGCCGGGCGCTACGCCGTCCCGGCTTATAATTTTAACAACCTGGAGCAGCTCGAGGCCATTATCATCGGGTGTGTCCAATCGAAATCCCCCGTTATTCTCCAATGTTCCGGCAGCGCCCGGAAATACATGCATGAGGCCATGGTGCCCCATCTGGTAAACGGGGCCATGGAAATGGTGAAAGCACTGGGTGCAAGCATCCCGGTGGCCCTGCACCTGGACCACGGTGACACCTTGGAACTGGCCGAGTCCTGCATCGACTCGGGCTTCTCCTCGGTGATGATCGACGGCTCTCATCATCCTTTCGAGGAAAACGTCCACCTCACCGCACAGGTGGTGAAATACGCCCATGAGCGGGACGTAACCGTGGAAGGGGAGCTGGGGGTGTTGGCCGGCATTGAGGACGAGGTGTCCGCCGTGGCGTCCCATTATACGCGACCGGAGGAGGTGGAAAAGTTCGTGGTGCAGACCGGGGTGGACTCGCTAGCCATTTCCATCGGCACCTCCCACGGGGCTTTCAAGTTTAAGGTGAAGCCCGGCGAGGAGCCGCCGCCCTTAAGGTTCGACATCCTGGAGGAGATCGAGAAGCGCCTGCCGGGGTTTCCCATTGTCCTGCACGGAGCCTCCACCGTGATGCCCGAGTACGTGGACCTGATCAACCGGTTCGGGGGCAGGATGGAGGAGGCGGTGGGCATTTCGGAAGAGCAGTTGAGGAGGGCCGCCCGTTCGGCGGTTTGTAAAATCAACATCGACAGTGACGGCCGTCTGGCCATGACCGCGGTCATTAGGAAAATCTTGGGTGAAAAGCCAGGAGAGTTTGATCCCCGCAAGTACCTGGGACCGGCCCGGGACGAACTCATCAAGATGATCAAATATAAAAATGAGCACGTGCTCCTGAGCGCCGGGAAGGCCTGAGACCCCCAAGAAGAGAGGGAAGTGCGGAGGAGATAAAGATCCGATGAAACAGAACCCTCAAGGGCGTGAGACCATTCGCACGGGGCTGCGCCCGGAAACCCTGGCCCAGGCCCTCCTTGAGAATCTCTACTACGTTCAGGGACGAAACCCCGAGTTGGCGACCCTAAACGACTGGTACATGGCTTTGGCCTACACGGTTAGGGACCGGCTGATTCACGGCTGGCTCGAAACACTCAAGACTCTGCGGCAAGAGGCCAGGATCGTCAGCTACCTTTCGGCCGAATTCCTGATCGGCCCGCAGTTGGGGAACAGCCTCATCAGCTTGGGCATCTGGGGGCCGGTCAAGGAAGCTGTGGCCACCCATGGGCTGAATCTGGAGGAGCTCCTGGAACAGGAGGCCGAGCCGGGCCTGGGAAACGGCGGCCTGGGGAGGCTGGCCGCCTGCTTCCTTGACTCTCTGGCGACCCTCGGAGTTCCCGCCATCGGCTACGGGCTCCGTTACGAGTTCGGTATCTTCGACCAGGAAATCCGGGACGGCTGGCAGGTGGAGGTGACGGACAAGTGGCTGGCCCTGGGAAACCCCTGGGAGATTTGCCGGCCCGAGATCACTTATGAGGTGGGCTGGAAGGGGCATACCGAGACCTATGTTGATGCTGAAGGCAACCAGCGGGTGCGCTGGGTTCCTAGCTGGATGGTAAAAGGTGTGGCCTACGACTATCCCGTCCCTGGCTACCAGACCAGGGTCACCAACCTCCTGCGCCTATGGAAGTCGGAAGCCGTGGAGTCTTTCGATTTCAAGGACTTCAACGTGGGGGATTACTACGGCGCCGTACAGGAGAAGGTGATCTCAGAGACCATCACCAAGGTTCTCTACCCCAATGACGAGCCGGAGGTTGGCAAAAGACTCAGGTTAGGTCAGCAGTACTTTTTCGTCTCCTGCTCCCTTAAGGACATGCTGCGCATCCACCTCATGCGCGGCCACCGCCTGGACACCTTCCACGAAACCTACGCGGTGCAGCTCAATGATACCCATCCTGCCATCGCCGTGGCGGAGCTGATGCGGCTCCTGGTGGACGAGCACTTCCTGGATTGGGACCGGTCCTGGGAGATCACCCAGAAAACCTTGGCCTACACTAATCATACCCTTTTGCCAGAGGCCCTGGAGAAGTGGCCGCTGCCGCTCTTTGCCGAGCTCCTGCCCCGGCACCTGGAAATCATCTACGAGATCAACCGCCGGTTTTTGGATGAGGTGCGGCTGAGATACCCTGATGACGAGGATTTAGTGCAGCGCCTCTCTCTCATCGAGGAAAGCGGCCCCAAATACGTGCGCATGGCGAATTTGGCCAGTCTGGGCAGCCACGCCATCAATGGGGTGGCCGCCTTACATACGGAACTGCTTAAAGCAACCATCCTCAAAGACTTCCACACCCTCTTTCCCGAAAAGTTTTTGAACATCACCAACGGGGTAACCCCCCGGCGCTGGCTGGTGCTCAGCAACCCGAGGCTGGCGGACCTGATCTCCGGCCGCCTCGGGGACCGCTGGGTGAGGCATTTAGAAGAGGACTTGCCCCTTTTGGAGCCTCTGGCCGATGACCCCGAATTTCGGCAAGCCTGGAGAGAAGTCAAACTGGCTAATAAACGGGACCTGGCGGCCGTCGTCCAGGAGCGCACCGGCGTTACCCTCAACCCCGATACCCTCTTCGACATCCAGGTGAAGCGCCTCCACGAATACAAGCGCCAGCACCTGAACGTGTTGCACATTATCACCCTGTATAATCGCTTAAGAAAAAACCCTGAGGTGGAAATCACCCCTCGTACCTATATCTTCGGCGGCAAAGCCGCGCCCGGCTACTTCATGGCCAAGCTCATCATCAAGCTCATCAATGCGGTGGCGGACGTGGTAAACAACGATCCCAGCGTGGGGAATCGCCTCAAGGTGGTGTATTTCCCGGATTTCAACGTCAAGAACGGCCAGCGGATTTACCCCGCCGCCGACCTCTCGGAGCAGATCTCCACCGCCGGCAAGGAAGCTTCGGGTACTGGCAACATGAAGTTCGGCTTAAATGGGGCTCTTACCATCGGCACCCTGGACGGGGCTAACGTGGAGATGCGGGAGGCCGTGGGACAGGAAAATTTTTTTCTTTTTGGCCTGACGGCTCAAGAAGTGTCCGCCCTCAAGGCCAGGGGTTACCGCTCCCTTTCGTATTACGAAAGCAACGATGAACTGCGGGAGGTGATCGATCTCATCAGTTCCGGACACTTTTCCCGCGGCGATACCCGGCTTTTTCAGCCCCTGGTGGCCTCGCTCCTTTACCGCGATGAATATCTGGTGTTGGCCGATTACCAGTCCTACGTGGACTGCCAGGCGGAAGTGGACCAGGCCTTCCGGGACCAGGGGCGCTGGACCCGGATGTCCATCCTCAACGTAGCCCGCCTGGGCCGGTTTTCCTCGGACCGCGCCATCCGGGAATACTGCGAACACATCTGGAGAGCCAGGCCACTATGATGACCAGGATTTCCCGGCCTGATTCCCTCCCGGTAAGCCAGTTTTTCCGAAAAGAGCCTAAGTGTATAAGCGTGGGTTGTTTTGGGTAAACGATCAGGTCGTAAAGCGAAAAAGTTCTGTTTAAGTCATGGGGTGGAAAATCCGTGAATCTCGCCATCAGTCCGGGACGCAGTTTTCCCCTGGGGGCCACCGTCTCCCCTGACGGCGTTAACTTCAGCGTCTTCAGCAAGGGCGCCACTGGGGTGGAATTGCTCCTGTTCAAGGCGGTGGACTCGCCCCAGCCAGAACGGGTGATTGTCCTCGATCCTCGCCAACACCGGACCTATCTTTACTGGCACGTGTTCGTCCCCGACCTCAAAGCAGGCCAGATCTATGGATACCGGGCTGTGGGGCCATGGGCACCCGAGAGAGGGGCCAGATTTGATCCAGGTAAGGTGTTGCTCGACCCTTACGGCCGGGCAGTGGCGATTCCTCCACTTTACCACCGGGACCTTGCCAGTAGGCCAGGCGATAATACCGCCACGGCAATGAAGAGCGTGGTGGCCGACTTAAGCAGCTATGACTGGGAGGGGGACGCGCCGCTGAAGCGTCCTTTTGCGCAAACCATTATTTATGAACTCCACGTCGGAGGCTTCACCAAGCATCCGAGTGCGGGAGTCACCCCGGAGAAACGAGGCACCTATGCCGGCCTCATCGAAAAGATACCCTACCTAAAGGACCTGGGGGTCACTGCCGTGGAGCTGCTCCCGGTCTTTCAATTCGACGCACAGGACTGCCCTCCGGGTCTGGTTAATTATTGGGGTTACTGCCCCGTGTCTTTTTTTGCACCGCACCAGGGATTCAGTTCCAGGCAAGACCCCTTAAGCGTCTTAGACGAATTCCGAGATCTGGTAAAGGCCCTGCATCGGGCCGGCATCGAGGTGATTTTGGACGTGGTTTTCAATCACACGGCCGAGGGCAACCATGCAGGACCCACCTTCTGTTTCCGAGGGTTGGCCAATGAAGTGTATTACATGCTGGAGCAAAGCCCTGCCCTCTACGCCAATTACACTGGTTGCGGCAACACCCTGAACGCCAACCAGTCCGTGGTTCGCCGTTTAATCGTCGACAGCCTCCGTTACTGGGTTGAAGAAATGCATGTGGATGGCTTCCGGTTTGACCTGGCGTCCATACTGTCCCGGGATGAAACGGGGTGTCCCCTGGAAAATGCCCCAGTCCTGTGGGATATCGAATCGGATCCGGGGCTGGCGGGGACCAAGCTGATCGCCGAGGCCTGGGATGCGGCCGGACTTTACCAGGTAGGGAGCTTCATCGGTGACAGTTGGAAGGAATGGAACGGTGAATTCCGGGATCAGGTACGCAGCTTTCTCAAGGGCGACAAGGGCATGGTTGCCAAAGTGGCCTACCGCTTAATGGGAAGCCCGGATATTTACGGCCACAAGGAGCGGGAGCCGGAACAGAGCATTAATTTCGTGACTTGTCACGACGGCTTTACCTTAAATGACCTGGTGTCTTATAACTACAAGCAAAACGAGGCCAACGCCGAAAACAACCGGGACGGGACAGATGACAATCTGAGCTGGAATTGTGGGGCAGAGGGACCTACCGATAATCTAGAAATCGAACGACTCCGCACCCGTCAGGTTAAAAACTTTTTCACTCTCACCCTATTGGCCATCGGCACCCCTATGTTGCTCATGGGGGATGAGGTGCGGCGCACGCAGCAGGGCAACAACAACGCCTATTGCCAGAATAACGAGATCAGCTGGTTTGACTGGAGGCTCCTCAAGAAACACGGGGATATCCATCGGTTCGTGCAGCACCTTATCGCTTATCGCTTGAACCGAGACTTATCGCGGGAGGAACACAATTTTACTCTCAATCAGCTACTGGCGTATCAGAAGATCGACTGGCATGGGGTGAGATTGGGCCAACCAGACTGGAGTCATGATTCGCGCAGTCTGGCCTTTACCGTTCCCAGTTTGAAGGGGAGATTTCTTTTCCACGTCATGTTGAACGCCTATTGGGAGGCGCTGGAGTTCGAGTTGCCTCCGCCGGCGAAGGGACCGGATTACCGCTGGCGCCGCTTGCTGGATACGTTTCTCGATTCACCCTACGACATCTGTGCGGTAGAAAAAGCCCCGGCGGTTTCGACTTTAACTTATCTGGTCCAGCCCCGGTCGGTGGTCTTGCTGTTTTCTCCCGTCTCCTGACCTGGCTCTGGCAAAAGCTATCCTGGCCGAGCGGGTGAAGCAGGCGGTGAGCAACTTGCGGGGAACGGGAACGACCCTTTTCCAGACCTGGTCGCTTACCCGCCAGAGAGGTTGCCCAAATGGCAGAAATTGACCTGAATTTTGTGGTTGCAAAGTTGGGTGAAGGTAATGTCACCTCACCCCTCACCGGGGTGCGCTTTGTCACCGATGACGAGCACGTGCTCTACCACTCCGACTTGAAAGGGATCAAGAGCTATCTTGACGCGGGGAAAGAGCCTCCCCGCCTGGAGAAGGCCGGGCCCCGGGAGAGAATCTACTTCGACCCCAAGAAGCTGAAGTGCGGCATCGTCACATGCGGGGGCCTGTGCCCGGGGCTAAACGACGTCATCCGGGCTATCACCTTGACTCTGGTCCATCGGTACGGAGTGAAGAAAGTGTTAGGCTTTCGTTACGGCTACGAGGGCCTCAGCCCAAAGTACAGCCATACTCCCATGGAGCTGACGCCGGAATCGGTGAGCATCATTCATGAAATGGGGGGCACCATTCTGGGGTCCTCCCGAGGCCCTCAGGATATCGGCGAGATGGTGGACACCTTGGACCATCTCAATATCGGCATCTTGTTTGCCATCGGGGGTGACGGGACACTCAGGGGCGCACAGGCCATTGCTCGGGAAATCCACCGGAGCAACTTAAAGATTGGGGTGATAGGCATCCCCAAGACCATAGATAATGACATTTCTTTCATCCAGCAATCCTTCGGCTTCGACACTGCTGGTTCCGAAGCCCGCCGGGCCATTTTTGCGGCTCACAGCGAAGCGGTGGGGTCCAGGAACGGCATTGGCCTGGTGAAGTTGATGGGTCGTGACTCCGGCTTTATTGCGGCTTATGCAACCTTAGCCAACAGCCAGGTGAATTTCTGCTTGGTGCCCGAAGTGCCTTTTACCCTGGAGGCCCTTCTGGCCGCCCTGAAAGCAAGGCTGGAGAAGAGTGGGCATGCCGTCATCGTGGCGGCTGAAGGGGCCGGACAGGAATCAATGGAAAAAACGGCCCAGCGAGATGCCTCCGGGAATGTGCGCTTCAGTGACATCGGCATCTTTCTCAAAGATCAGATCGCGGAATACTTCCGCCAACTCGGGCAAAAGGTGGAGTTAAAGTACATTGATCCCAGTTATACCATTCGAAGCCTGCCGGCCAATGCCCGGGATTCGGCCTTCTGCCTCCTCTTGGGGCAAAATGCGGTGCATGCCGGCATGGCCGGGAAGACCGACATGGTGGTAGGCTTCTGGAACCAACAGTTTGTCCATCTACCCATTGCCCTGGCCGTTTCCCAACGCAAAAAGATTGATCCCGAGGGGTGGATTTGGAGCAGCGTCCTGGCTACCACCGGCCAGCCGAAGAATTTACGGTGATCAGAGGAGCGGAATATGCCACTGCCGACCCATAAAACCAAGATCGTCGCTACCATCGGCCCGGCCTGTGAATCTCCCGAAGTGCTGAGGGAGATGATCCAGGCTGGCATGAACGTGGCCCGGCTCAATTTTTCCCATGGCGATTTCGCCACTCACCGGCGTCTCATTGAGAAGTTGCGGGCGGCGGCCGGGGCGGCGGGGCGGCGGGTGGCCATCCTGGCTGATCTCCCCGGCCCCAAAATGCGCCTTGGCCAGATCGGCGGTGAGCCCATCGAGTTGAAACCGGGGGATGTTTTTACTCTGACTACAGAGGGGATCACGGGCGACGAACACCGCGCCTCGGTGACATTCACCCGCTTGCCGGAGGTAGTGAAGCCCAAGGACACCCTATTTTTAAATGACGGCCTCATTCAGCTAGAAGTTACCGATATTCAAGGAAATAACGTGACTTGCCGGGTGATCGTGGGAGGCGAACTGCGCTCCAAGAAAGGCCTCAACCTGCCCGGGATTGAATTGGGTATCAGCGCGTTCACCGACCATGACCGTGAGTGCTTGAAGTTTGCTCTGGAGCACGGAGTGGACGCGGTCAGCCAGTCCTTTGTGGAATCGGCAGAGGACATCGCGGCCGTGCGGCAGACCGCCCAGGCCCTCGGCCACCAGCCCTTCATCATCGCCAAGATCGAGCGGGCCAATGCCCTTAAGTACCTGGACAGTATCCTCGAGGCGGCGGACGGCATTATGGTTGCCCGGGGGGATCTGGGGGTGGAAATCCCCATCGAGCAAATCGCCGGGGTGCAAAAGCAACTGGTGCGCCAGGCGAACCTGCTGGGGAAACCGGTGATCACGGCCACCCAGATGTTGGAGTCCATGGTGGCCAACCGCCGGCCCACTCGGGCGGAGGCCACCGATGTAGCCAACGCCATTCTGGATGGCACCGACTGCGTCATGCTTTCAGAAGAGTCGGCCATGGGCCAATACCCGGTGGAAGCGGTGGCCATGCTGGCCAAGATCGCCGCCGCCATCGAACCTTATCGGCCCGGCCAGGGGGTGAGAAAGATTCTCCGCACTTCCGGGATGGGTAGCCAAGTCGGGTTCACGGATCTTATCACCTTGAGCGTGGATGCGACGCTGGAAAAGATGGTCCCAGCCGCGGTATTCGTGCCCACCCGCAGCGGGGCCACGGTCCGGAGCCTCGCCCGTTTCCGGCTGCCGGTGTGGATCGTGGCGGTGAGCTCCCAGGAGGCCACCTGCCAGCAACTCCTCCTGACCTACGGCGTCCAGCCCGTCCACGAACTGAACCACCCGGAGGACTGGAAAACCTATGTACGCCGCTATTTGCAAGCCAATGAGATGACTGGCGACTTTGTGGTGCTGACCGAAGGCCCTTCCTCCAAGCATCCCGAGGCCAACAACCGCATGGAACTCATTAACCTGAGATAGATGGAGGGGGGAGGCAGGGATTTGCCTCTCCTGGGTCGTCTCCTGTTACAAGAGAGAAGAAGGTGCCATGAAAAAAATCGTTTTGCTCCGCCACGGCGAGAGCGTCTGGAACCAGGAGAACCGCTTCACCGGCTGGATCGACGTTGGCCTATCGGAAAAGGGCATGGCGGAGGCGCGAGAGGCAGGGCAGGTTTTGTCCAAAGAAGGTTTTGTCTTCGATGTGGCCTACACCTCTGTCCTCAAGCGGGCCATCAAAACCCTGTGGCTGGCGTTGGAGGAGATGGACCTGATGTGGCTCCCGGTATACCACAGCTGGCGCTTGAATGAGCGGCATTACGGGGCCCTGCAAGGGCTCAACAAGACCGAGATGGTGGAGAAGCACGGCATGGAGCAAGTGAAGATCTGGCGGCGGAGCTACGACGTGCCGCCGCCTGCACTCACGCCCGACAGTCCATATTACCCGGTACGGGACCCACGCTACTCCCAGGTTCTGCCCGGGGAACTCCCCTTGACCGAATGCCTGAAAGACGTGGTGGCCCGGTTCCTCCCTTACTGGCACCAAACCATAGCCCCGGCAGTGCAAAGCGGTCAGAGGGTGATGATCGCCGCCCACGGCAACAGTCTCCGGGCCCTGGTGAAGTATCTTGACAACGTGCCGGAAGGCGAGATTGTGGACCTGAACATTCCCACCGGAATTCCCCTGGTCTATGAACTGGGAGAGGATCTTAAGCCCCTCCGCCATTACTATCTGGGAGATCCGGACAAGGTCCAGGCGGCTATCCAGTCGGTGCAGGATCAATTAAAGAAAAAGACCTAACTTCAAACCCAGGGAAAAATATCAGCCGCTCCGCTAGCCTGGTGCTTTCTCATTGGAGGGCAAGATGACAAAGCAAATCCTCAACGAATTCTTCCAGCCTGGGGCCATGGCCATGGTGGGGGCCAGTCCCACAGGTAGGAATAATCTATGAAAATCTTGACCACTCCTCGCCTGGAACGGTGCATCGGTTGCCACTCCTGCTCCTTGGCTTGCGCCCGTCTGGTGCACCAGTGCCTGTCCTGGGACATGGCGGGCATCCGGATCGCCTCCTCCGGGGGGCTCTCCACCGGGTTTGAGGCCAGGAACTGCCTGGCCTGCAACCCCGCTCCCTGCGCCGTCGTCTGCCCTACCGGTGCCTTCTCCCAGCGCCTGGGCGGGGGGGTGATTGTGCGCCGTAAGCTGTGCATTCGCTGCGGCGAGTGCGCCCCGGCCTGCCCGGTAGACGCCATTTATCTGGATGTCACCGGCGAGCCCTTCGTCTGCCTACACTGCGGCATTTGTGTCCCCTTTTGCCCGCATGACTGCCTGGAGATGAAAGAAGTGGATGGCACAACGCTGGAGAAGGCGGAAACCCAGGAGGGGGTCGGATGATCCGGGACTATTTCCGGGTGCTTGTGGTAGACCTGTCTCTCGGCAAGGGCAAGGTGGAAAGCGTTGCGGGCAGGGAGGCGGTGGCGGGCGGCAGCGGCCTCGCAGCACTCCTCTTTGGCAAGTATGGGAAGCCCGACCGACTCTGGGATGATCCGGAGCAGCCACTGATACTGGCAATCGGGGCGCTGACGGGCTACTTCCCCCTGATGAGCAAGACGGTGGCGGCCTTTAAATCTCCTTATCACGACCAGTATGCCGAGAGCCATGCCGGGGGGCGCTCGGCCTTCGCCCTTAAGTTTGCGGACCTGGATGGCCTGGTGATCACCGGCCAGGCGGCCCGGCCCTCCGTCTTGATGGTGGGCTCACGCACCCTGGAGCTGAAAGAGGCTCATTATCTGTGGGGTCTCGATGTCCAGGAGAGCGGCAAGCTTTTGCGCCGCATGTTCAAAGGGTCGGGCCACCGTAGCATTCTCAGAATTGGCCCGGCGGGGGAACGGGGTAGCGCCATGGCAGGCATCAACGTGGACACCTACCGCCATTTCGGGAGGATGGGCGGCGGCAGCGTCATGGGGGCCAAGAACCTCAAGGCCATCGTCATCATCGGGGATGGAAGTTTTCCTCTCATGGAAGGGAAAGACTACCCCAAGCTCTTTGAGGCGGTCCATCAGAAGCTTACCGCCACCGACATGATGCAAAAGTACCATAACCTGGGCACCCCGGTGAACGTGGCGGTCTTAAATGAATTAAAGGCCCTCCCCTGGCGCAACCTTCAGGCCACCCAGGACCCTAACGTGCAAGGTATCACCGGTGAGCGCTTCGCCGAGGCGGCCCTCCTCAGGAACGCGGCCTGCGCCGGCTGCCCGGTGGGGTGCATCCACATCGGCTTTGTGCGGGAAAAGTTCCAGACGGACTACCGGTATTTCTACCGGCAGGTGTCTTACGACCACGAGCCCATCTTTGCCACCGGCTCCATGCTGGGGGTGACCGACTGTTTCGCAGTCCTGGACCTCATCGACGTCATCGAACAGATGGGCCTGGACGTCATGAGCGCCGGGGTGGCCCTGGCCTGGGCCACGGAGGCCCTGGAGAAGGGCATCATCACGGAGAATGAGACGCTCCTCCCCCTCAAGTTTGGTGACCACCAGACCTACCAGGAGGCGGCCCGCCACCTGGCCTACGGGGTCAATGACTTCTACCAGCTGCTGGGGCAGGGCACTCTCAAGGCGGCGACTCATTACGGAGGTGCGGACTTCGCCTGCGTCCTGGGCCAGGAGATGGGGGGGTACGCCACCGGCGAGGTCTTTTTCGTCTCCCAGGCCCTGGGCCTGCGACACTCACACCTTGATTCTGCCGGCTACTCTTATGATCAGAAACATGACGACAAGGATGTGGGGAAGGCCGTGGACTTTCTGGTGGAGGAGGAAGCCGGCCGGGCCTTTCTCACCTCCATGGTGGCCTGCCTGTTTGCCCGAGGGGTTTATACTGAAGAGTTGCTGGCGGAATGTCTGAAAGTGGTGGGATATGGCGGCCTGGCGGAGAATCTGATGGCCATGGCGAGTCACATCCAGAAACTGCGCTGGCAGACCCGCCTGGCCACGGGCTTCGACCCCCGAAGCGTCACCATCCCCAGACGCTTCACGGAGGTCTCCACCTGGAAAGGCAAGGTTGACGGAGAATTCCTCACGGCTCTGAAAGACGCCTACGCCCGGCGCATCCTGGAACTCGTCCGCTCAAGCGATAATTAATGAAAGGAGATCGGAGAGCATGCCTACTTCATCGTTGAGAGGAGAGGACGAGACGATGAAGCGGTTATTGGGAGTCGATCTACATCGACTGTTTTACGGTCTGCACCTTAGGGGTAGATGGCCAGAGTGAGCTACGGAAATGGTCGATTCACTCATTGGGCGATTTTGGCCGGGGGCTCTATATCTGTAAGACCCTGGTGGAGGCCGATCAGGGGCGTATCTGGGTGGAGAGCGAACTGGGCCAGGGATATAAATTTCACCTGATCTTCCCCGCAGCCTCCGCTCCCACTTCAATAGAAAGTTAAGCATGAGGCAGGTGGTGGCCCACCAATTTCCGGCTAAGCCTTTCTAACCCTAGCGTCATTAATTTATGCGCACCATATCGCAACTTCACCCAAATTACATATAGTGGCAAGCAATCGATATTCTTGAATAACTCTGTTTAATGCATGTGCCGGCTGCCATGCATAGGGTTTGCAAATTCATGCCTCCTTATTTGACTGATCAACTAGGAATTTGGCCACGAAGACCCGCAAAGCCAAAAAACTGAAAAAGTGCTTTTTCAGGAGAAGCTATGCTATGATGACATCCGTGTGAATATTTGACTCCGAGGAAAGAATCATTTTGCGGCTTTCCTCATTCAAAGAGGTTCTCAAAATTACTTTTAAACAGAATCAGCCAAGGTTGTCGTATAATCCCCCGTAAATATAAGAAGATTATATTGTGAACTCTCCACTGATATGCCAAAGTTTATAAGTATTTCTAACGGAGGGTCTTATGCCTCTGCATGAAAGTAGCGTAAATTTTCAAAATTTAATACGCGATTTAGCCGAAATGTATACTTTTGAAGTTTCGGAAGTTGTGGTTGTTGAGCTTGTCGCAAATGCTTTAGACGCCAGTGCATCTCAAATTATAATCAATTTTGATCCAGAAAATAAATTTCTTACTGTTCAGGATAACGGTGCTGGAATGACGGCCTCTCAATTTAATGAATATCATGATTTTGCAGCAGGCCTTAAGACAAGAGGTACTGGTATTGGATTTGCTGGTGTTGGCGCAAAAATTAGTTTTAATATTGCCAATCGTGTAATCACTGAAACTAAAAGTATTTCATTTAAAGGAGCGTCAAACTGGTATTTAGAATCAAAGAAAAAATTAGTATGGGAAGATATTCAAACAAATTTGATTGAAAATGGAACAATTGTTAAGGTTTTTTTTAAAAAAGAAAGCAACCTTGCCTATGAGACAACTGAAGATATTATTAAGTTATTGAAACGCTACTATCTCCCTTTATTTGATGCCAAATTTATAGATCTATATAATAATTTAGGGTATTATTCTTTAAATCTAAAATTTATAGTAAATGATTATAAAATAGAACCTAGTGATATAATTAATGAGCTTAAATTAACCGAAGTACACAAATTTGTCCCGAAAAGGGCAGGAAAAAGAATAGGCTTAGGGCTTTTCGGATTAGCCAATTTAGAATACCCACTTGGAGAAAATCTATGCGGTGTCCTGCATTGTACCCATGGGAAAGTTATAAAAGCAGATTTTTTCAATCAATTTCCTGGTGTGCTCGGACCTAAGATTTTTGGATTAGTTGAGATACCAGGTTTTATAAATTTCTTAACTACTGCCAAAACAGACTTTATCCGGGAGCGGGGAAAATATAAACAATTTGAAGCCCTATACAACCCAATTCGGCAAGAATTCAAAGATTGGTTGTTTAAAGTTGGCGTTCAACCTTTAGAAGTTACAGATATTGATGAGGCCAAAAAGCTTGAAAAGGAGCTAACTAAAATATTAGATGATGTTCCTGAGCTTAGTGAATTTTTGGGATTTCGAGGCCCCAAAAATGTTTTACGGAGAGAAGAGGCTGGTTCTATTCTTGGGGAGGTTATTGAAGGAACTCAGCAAACCTTTCCTATTGGTGAAGGAAAAATAAAAGGGCGGCAAGGAATTGTTGATATAGGGGATGCGTCTGGAGAAGCGGTTATAGAAGGTGAAGAAGGCGTAGAGAAGGCGGAACCCATTACGCGTATCGCCAAGCGGGGACCCAAAATTAGTTTCTCCTCCAATCCAGATAGATCAGACTTGGCATGGGTGGAGGGAAACGCAGTAATCATAAATAGTGCACATCCATCATACGATAAAATTCGATCTAACTACCTTGGGAGAAGGGTTCATTGCCTATTTGCAATAGGAGCGGCAGTACAAAGATTCATGGCAGGTCCTGAAAGTCAACAGAATCTTATGTTCATAGACAGGCTCATGGCTGCTTGGGGGAAAAAGTGAACCAGAAAATACTTGCCTTTATAACAATAGAACCAAAAAATACTGATTATATCGCTTACTTATCGATGGAAGATTCTCTATTAATTGAAAAAGATCCAGCTATAATCTCAGAAATTGCTATTATAATTTATAAAGATACAGTTCGCAATATGGCATCAATTATTAACAATATGAAAGAATATAAAAAAGAGCGAAAGCCTATTCCAGCAAGATTAGTATGGAAATTTGGTGACTACATATTCAAATTGAAACTTATGTTGGAAGTAATAGAATTACAGATTAACGGTTTATATGGACACATTGTTCGTGACCTTAAGTTAAAAAGAAAATGGTTAGAGAAAGTTGTGATTTTTAGACGCTATTTACCTAAAGAGAGTTTAATCCCAGAGTCTATAAATTGGGGAAAATTTGAAAAGGGAACGCGTCGAAAGGCCGAAAGGCTACGAAATGGTCTGTCTGTTGATTCATGAATGAGAGTCAGATTCTCAACCTCTTGAGGGAATTTAGCTTTTGGCCAAGGTTTTTCACCTTTAATGAAGTTATAGAGTTTGCGGACCCAGGAATTCTCCAAGAAGACTTATGGCAAGCATTGGTTAGAGACGAAGGGTTTATAGTTCTTGGTTCCGAGCCTAAAAAATCTTTTCTCATATCCCAAAGCACCCTCTTCCACTGGTTCATTCATCTCAACTTAAGACTGGCAAGGGCAAAACAAGCTAAGATGACTGCCCGCCAGCTTGCCATTTATTTGAGCTTTCTCAGGGTTGATGGTAGTTGGAATATCCCACCGGTAGAAGCTATTAACTTTGGCCATCAGTTTGGATTAATCACGCCAAAAATGACACCTGGTCAATTTTTTTTCCCCTTTGCCCAGCTTATTTCATATCTCCCTAAACCTGGAATAAAGGTCGCTGGCTTGGTTTTAAAGGAATTTATTTTAGAATATGACCGAAAAATTGCTTTCTCAAAGGCAACAAAATATTGGGTAGAAGAAGGATTAGACAACTTTCTCCAAAGAGAGAAAACAAAGAGGCGCATAATTATTATAAAGCGAAGAATAGGATTGGTATCAGAGGTTCATGAAACCCTTGAACAGATTGGTGACGACTTGGGACTAACTAAGGAGCGGGTTCGTCAAATAGAGGAATCATTCTACAAGAAGATTATAAGACATCCAAAGTATCTCGCCTTATTCATGAAAGGCCTTTTCTCTAGATTAATTCAAAAAAAAGGTAGTTTAATTATTAATGCCGATGATTTTGGAATGAGGTTTATTGCAAAATGTATGAATATCCCTCAGATAGAATTTTTAGATGCCGAATTAGTAATTCTTGGTTCCGAGACTTTACCTAATAGCCTTAGTTCAATATTAACTTTCCATAATTGGCAGGAGATGATTGACGAAAGTATTATTGCAAATATCATAGAATCCGAAGGTAAACTTTTACTTTCTAATGATGATTTGATTTTCGTTTGTAGAAAATTAGCCAGTTTTCGCAGACATCATTTAACCAAATGGCAGAGGGTATATTTCAGCTTACGGGCAATTGGAAAACCGGCACATTATTCGATTGTAACAGAAGAATACAACCGCATGTTCCCCGGTCAGACATCCACTGAGCACAATATTCATGCAATCTTAGGGATGGAACAATATGGAATAGTCTGGGTTGGTTCTAAAGGGATGTATGGGTTGGAAGAGTGGGGATGCCAACGCCCGAAAAAAGGATTATTTGAGTCTGCAAAAGAAATAGTGGAAAAAAAATACAAACTAACGGGCAAACCAGTTCCTTTTGATTTTATATTGGTAGAGATGGGTAAGTACCGTCAGTTCGTGAACCCTTCTGGCCTATTACTTGCGTTACATTTTAACCCCAGTTTGCAGCATGTTTTTAAAAATTCATTTATCCCAAAAGAAGATAACGATCAGCTTGAGGATAAAATTCTTGACGAAAAGTTAGACGAGGTTCTACAGGAATTTGAAAAAGATTTTTAGTTCTGAAGAAATGGGGGCCAAGCCAGATCACACATTAGCTACTACAGCTATTATTGATTACTGATATTTATCAGCAAGCTTATGAGCCCATAAAATATTTTAATTGGATTAATAATGCGCAATTGTTTATGACGTTGAGTATAGAAAGATCAAATTCTGAAGGCTTTTGCCCAACTTTGTCCCGCCACGAGGTGATAATCGAACCCCTCCTGGACGCCCGCCGCGCTGCTGACCGCCTGCCGCCGTGGGTGTTAACTTACGCCCGCCGGGAAGGATTATTCGCTCCCGGAGACCGGGTCCTGGTGGCAGTGTCCGGGGGCCCGGACTCAGTGGCCCTCCTCCATCTTCTGAACCGCTTAAGAGGCGAATTGGCCCTGGATTTGGGAGTGGGGCATTTCGACCACGGGCTCCGGGGGCGGGAGTCTGAGGAGGATGCCCTGTTTGTGGCCGATTTGGCTGGAAGCCTAAGGTTGCCTTTTCACCTGGGCCGGGGAGAAGTGAAGGAGTTGGCCCGCCGCGGCAAAATCTCCCTGCAGATGGCAGGCCGCAGGCTGCGCCTGAACTTTCTTCAGGAAACTACCCGGGCCCACCATTATACCAAGCTGGCCCTGGGGCACACCGCCGATGACCAGGTGGAGTTGTTTTTCCTGCGTTTGCTCAGGGGCGCGGGGCCAGAGGGGCTGAAAGGCATGTGGCCGGCCACCCCCGGGGGAGTGGTGCGGCCCCTCTTGGCCGTGGGTAAGGCGCCGCTTTTAGCCTGGCTTAAGCAAGAATCGCTTCCTTACCGGCAGGACCCCAGCAACCTGAGCCGCAGCTACCTGCGCAATAGAGTCCGCCTGGACCTGTTGTCCGAACTGCGCCGTTACAATCCCCGCCTCACCCAGGCGGTCTGGCGGGCTCAGACCTTGCTCCAGGAAGATGAACGCCTCTTGTCCCGGGAATCGGAGAGGCTCTGGGACCAGGTAGGGCAGGAGCGGTCCCAGGACTTTTTCTCCCTGGATCTGCCGCGGCTCTTTTCCTTGGAGCCAGCTTTCCAAAAGCGGCTGCTGAAAGCCGCGGTGGCGAGAGTCCTGGAGGAATGGGAGATGACCGCGGCCCAGGTGGACAGCCTCCTGGCCCTGGCCCGAGGGGAAAAAAGCGGCGGAACCATCTCCCTGGGGGAGGCCAGGGTGGCCCGGGCCGGCCCGGAATTGCACTTCTGGCGGGGTTTGCCGGCCCCTCCCGGTAATGCCACCCTCCTTTCCTCCTTAGGGGAGGCTGATACTCCCGAAGGTTGGCGCTGGCACCTTGCCAGCCGCCCCTATCAGCTGGAAAACCCCTGGCCTTCATCTCCTCAAACCGCCTGGGTGGACCGGGATAGAGTGACCTTTCCCCTGAAAGTCCGGTATTTTAAACCGGGAGATCGCTTCTGGCCCAGCGGCGCCCCGGGCCGGAAAAAACTCCAGGACTTCCTGGTGGACAGCAAAATCCCCCGCTGGCTCAGGCCTTATATTCCCCAGGTGGAAAGCGCGGGCGAGATCATCTGGGTGGCGGGCTTAAGATTGGCTGAACCGGTAAAGATAACTTCCTCCACCCGCACGGTATTGGAGATCAGGTTTTCTCCTGGGAATCCTGATACCCGGCGAATCTGGCAGATTCTCTTGGCCTGCTGCCGCCTGCGGCCCCAGGTTAAGAAATCAATATTGCGGGGGGAGGGCCAGGGAGTTGAACTCCCTGCCCTCCCCCCACGCCCCCCTCCCAACCCGCTTAAGTAGCCGGAGGAAGTGGGGCCGATGGCCCCGCCTCCTCCGGCTAAATTAAACTTAAGGGATTGGGGGAGGGGGTGTGGGGGAGGATTGTAAGTGGGCCTGCGGCCCTTAGCCTCCTCCCCCACACTCTAATCAGAAAAGAGCATGAGTCGCCCGCGCCTGCTGCTGATCAACCCCTGGATCTATGATTTTGCGGCGTACGATTTATTCGCCCAGCCCTTGGGGTTGCTTTATCTGGCCGGGCTGCTGGAGGCCCAGGGCTACGGAATTCATCTCCTGGATTGTTTAGGGGTTCTCCACGCCCGGGCCGGGCGTTTCGGCACCGGCCGCTATCCCAAGGAAGTGCTGCCGCCGCCTCCGGCCCTGCAAGGCCTCCCCCGGCGCTACGGGCGCTATGGCATGAGCGAAGCGGCCTTCCGGGAACAACTGGCCGGCCTCCCCCAGCCAGCCGCGATCCTGGTCACCTCCCTCATGACCTACTGGTATCCCGGGGTATTTGCGGCCATTCGGCTGGCCCGGGAGCGCTTCCCAAGGGTACCCATAATTCTGGGGGGGATTTATGCCACGCTCTGCCCCGAGCACGCCAGGAGCCACAGCGGCGCGGACCTGGTCATCACCGGCCCGGGGCAAGAGGAGATTCTGGCGTCTTTGGATGCTTTAGGCCTGAGCCCACCAGGCATTAAGGTCCGAGGCGACCTGGACGAGGGGCCCTATCCAGCCCTGCATCTTTTGCCCCACCTCACTTATATCCCTATCCTCACTTCCCGGGGCTGCCCCCTGGATTGCTCTTACTGCGCTTCCCGCTTGTTGCAGCCGCGCTACCAGCGCCGCCACCCACGGGCGGTGGCAGAAGAGTTGATTCATTGGCAGGAGCGCCTTGACCTTAAGGATGTGGCTTTTTATGATGACGCCCTGCTCTTGGATCCAGAAAACCATCTGTTAGTAATCCTGGGGGAATTGGCCCGGCGCGGCCGCCACTTCCGGTTCCATACCCCCAACGGCCTCCATACCCGCCTGGTCAGCCGGGAGGTGGCGGAAGGGCTTAAGCGGGCTAATTTCGCCACCCTGCGCCTGGGGGTGGAGACCACCCTTCTGGGAGCCTTGCGACTGGACCAAAAAATTCAGGAAGGCGAGTTGGAAACGGCCCTGGCCAACTTGACCGCGGCCGGGTTCGCCCCAGAGGACTTGGGGGTCTATCTCCTCATCGGCCTGCCAGACCAGGAGGAGGAAGAAGTTGCGGCCTCCATCCGTCGGGTAAAAGAACTGGGAGCCACCCCCATCCTGGCCCAATACTCCCCCATCCCCGGAACCACCCTGTGGCCAAGGGCGGTGCAATGCTCCCGCTACGACCTGGAGGCCGATCCCCTGTTCCACAACAACTCCCTATTCCCCTGCTGGCCTGAGTTCTCCTGGGAACGCTATACCCGCCTGAAACGCCTGGCCACGGAGTAGGAGTTGTGGTAGGGTAGGTTGGGGGAGGGGGTAAGGGCCGCAGGCCCTTACCCCCTCCCCCACTAAACCTCAGAACGAGGTATTCTTCCATGGGGACTTCCAGTGCCCGGCGGGCGCCTACCACGCGTCTCTGGCGCATGGCCAAGGCTGCCGCCACCCGGTATTTATCACCGGAAAGCCCCGGGGCTTTGGAAGCCCGGGAGGTGATAGCCCGGTATCTGGCAGCCGTGAAGGAGACCGGCGGCCAGGGAGATCAAAGCAGCCTGGCCGCGTTTCGTCTCACCCGGAAAGTGGCCCAGAAATTAGGGGATTTTGGGGACCGGGCTTACTCCCAGGGTTGGGAGGCGGCCCTGGAGGCCTGGGGGCTGACGGGCATGGGCGGGCAGCCGTCAGAGATTTTGGCTCAGGCGTTGAGCGCCAGCCTCATCGGCCCCGGCGGGGGGCTGGAAGAGGCAGTGGCCCGGGTCTCCCTGGCCACTGTATTACGCCAGCACCTGCCCCGGGAAGGTTGGTCATCTTCCATTCCCTCGCCCACTCTGCTGCCGGAGCCGGGCCGGTTGGTACGGGAGTTTCTGGGCCGCGCCCTGTACAGCCGATTGGTGCTGGACTTGGGGGAATCCCTGGAAGCGGCCAGCCCCGGCTATAGTCGCCTTAAGCTTGGTCTGGAGGGTATCAAGGAATGGATCGGAAAGGCCGGGGACCTGGCTCTGGATGAGTCTCCGGCGACCGGCCAATGGCCTGGCCTGGCAGGCTGGGTTTGGGTCAGCAAAGTTCTGGAAACCTTAATTAAACGCCTGAGCCTGGGCCAGATAGAGAACTTTTAGGTCTGGGCTTCATTAAACTTTAGACGGCTCCAGTCCCGGGACATTCGCTCAGAAAGTTGTGAGGCGCTCCCTTCGTCAAGAAAATCATGGCTTATAACCTTTATTTGAGAAACCCAGGGGAAACGCGGCGGCCGCCGCGGGGGATGGATGCGGTTATCCATTTGCTGGAGCCGGGCGTGGCCGGGTATCCCCTGCACCACAATCTGGCGGACCTTTTCGTCTCCCCTGAGCCTCCGGGACCGGCGGTGTCCGCCTTCCTTCTGGCCGCCCTGGGGGTGTGGGCCGGAGACAAGCTTCTCACCCGCTTCTCCGCCGCGGATGCCTGGACCCGGCAGATCAGGCTGCATCTCCCCCTCAGTTTCGCCTGGAGCGGCCTCTCCTCCCGGTTGGCGGGGCTTTTGAACTTTCTTACCGGAGATGAATGGGAGGTAAATCGTCGGGAAGCTCACATTGACCTGGGATTAACCGGGGTTTGGCCGCATCCCTGGCAGCCCCAGGCCGTGGTGCTGTTCTCCGGCGGGTTGGACTCCCTGGCGGGGGCCATTGATTTATTGGAAAGGGGGCAGTGCCTTCTCCTGGTCAGTCATTACGATTTCGGGCAACTGGCCGCCTGGCAGCAAACCCTGGGCGCAGCTCTGGTTGGGCACTACGGGCCGGAGCGCCTGCATCACCTGGCGCTGCGGGTCCAATTTCCCGAGGCCCCGGAGCTTACCTTGCGCAGCCGTTCCCTCCTTTACCTGGCCCTGGGGCTGGCCGCGGCCGCGGCCTTCGGAGGCGCCACCCCACTTATCATCCCGGAAAACGGCTGGGTCAGCCTCAACCCGCCTCTCACTCTGAACCGCCTGGGGAGTCTCAGCACCCGCACCACCCACCCCTATTTTCTGGACCGACTCATGGGGCTGTGGCGAGACGCGGGCATTGACAACCCCTTGATCAATCCTTATGCCCATCTCACCAAAGGTGAATTGCTAGCCCAGTGCCGGAATCGGGAATTGCTTAAGAAATTGTTTCCCTCGACCATCTCCTGCGCCCGGCCGGTGGCCTCGCGCTGGCAAGGTCAGGCCGGCGGGTCCTGCGGCTATTGCTATCCCTGCCTGCTCCGGCGTGCGGCCCTGAATCGCCTGGGCTGGGACCGGGGCGAGGACTACTTGCTGGATATCCTGGCGGCCCCGGAGAGCCTCAGCCACCGCATCCGGGGCCGGGACCTCCGGGCCTTGCTCCTGGCCGTCAAGACCTGGGAAGAATCCCCGCAGGATTTGGAGGCCCGCCTGTGGCTGGGGGAGTCAGGCTCAGAGGTAGCCCAGGGGTATGCCGGGGCGCGGCCGCTACTCTCCGCCGGCTTTCAGGAAATCGCCCAGTTTTTGCGGGAGAAAGGCCCCGACTGGATCAAATCTTATGGGGGCTGGGGCTGAAAGTAGTGGGGGCTAAAGGCCGCCCCAAACCCTACCCCTACAATCCTTTTCAAGGCCGGATGATACAGTGGGCCTGCATCTGGGTTTCCAGGATGGTGAACATATTGGACACCTGGCCCACGGCCAGGCGCGGCCGCACCTGGTAGAAATCGAGGCAGGTGCCGCAGACCAGGAGCCCCACGCCCATCTCTCCCAGGGCCTTGAGTTCCGGGAGCACCTGGGAATCATCCAGGGTCAGGAAAACTCCCCGGTTATAAAAAAGCAATTTCTGCGGCACTTCCATCTGCACCAGAGACTGGATGAAGGCCCGCATTAGGATATCTCCCAGAGCCGGGTCGCCCTCGCCCATGCGGTCCGAGGCGAAGACCACCACCCGGGTCAGCGGCGCCGGCGCGGCGGTGGGAAAGACGCAGCTTTGGGCCGATTCCCCGGTGGGAGGAGTGATAGTCAAATGATAGCAGGGCCCCGAGGCGGCTAGGGATACGGCGCAGCCGCGGCTCTCGGCGAATCTGGTCACATTGTCCCGGGCCGCGTCGTTATCCACCACCACTATTAAATCCTCAGAGGCCTGGCTTTCCAGGGCTTCCTTGGTGCGAATTACCGGCAGGGGGCAGGCCAGGCCGGTAAGGTCTAAGATTTGCGCCATAGTTGCTCCTTTGCCTGGCAAACCAGCAAGGCTTGCGAGACAGTTTGATGCTGCTCTCGAATTTTATAGGAATTGTCTGAGGGATTTTCAAGGGCTGGAAGAAGCAGTCGGTTCTTTCTTAACCGCCCAGGGAGATGGCCAGGGCCGTGGTCAGTTTCACCACATCCTGGTTGGTCTTGCGCAGATGCCGGGACAGGAGTTGAGACAAACGAATCAGAATCTTTACCCCCATGCGGGGATTTTGCTGGACCAGGCTTAAAAATTCCTCCCGGGGGAGGTGCATCAGGCTACAATCGCTCAAGGCAGTGACCGTGGCCGAACGCGGCCTCGTTTTCCAGCAGGGCCATTTCTCCAAAGGAGACCCCGTCGTCGGCTTTGAGGCGGATCATTACCCGCTCTTTGGGGGTGTCTTCCCCCAGGTCCAGGGTGAGGCGCTTGGTGATTTCCACTTCTCCCTGGCACATGATATACATGCTGTCGCCTTCTTCGCCCTCTTGCAGGATGACCGCTCCGGCCGGGAATTCCAGGAGGTTGCAGCAGCCCACCACGTGCTCGACCTCATCCTTATCCAAGTCCTGGAAAATAAAGATTTTTTTAGTAAAGGGACATTCAGTCATTAAAGACTCGGCTTCTGGGCGGCGATGACCACCGCGTATTGGCGGGGGGTCAGGATCTGATTATCCGGGGGGTTGACCTGACATTCCACCTTGGGACGGCCAAAGAGATGGGTCATCTTGGTCTCGGCAAATTTGCGGCGGATGAACTCATCGATGGCCGAGGGCTCCTCAGCCAACAAATCGTCCATACTCAGGGCCCGGCCCTCCGTATAGAGGGCGACAAGGAGGGCCTGGTGGCGCTCTTTCAAATGGGCGCTAAACTCTGCCACCGGGCGTCCCTGGAACCGGAGGGGAACCTCCACGGACCACAAGTTCCAGCCATCTCCGGTCAGGAGGGTGGTAAAGATGCGGAAGAGCCCCGGAGAAGCAATGGCTCCGGCCATTAGGGCGCTGTCGTATTGCCCCCGGATCAGGGTCTCCTCTACTCCGGCCCGCTCCAGGTGGGGCCGGTTTTCCGGCCGCAGCAATTCTGCCAGGATCCGGATCTTGGGATTGAGAGCCTTGAGGGTGAGGGCGGCCAACAGGGTGCGTTGGTCCACCTGGGCCGCACCCTCCCCAGGTTGCCGGTCTGCCAGGATGACGGCCTTGAGGGCCATCCGGACATTGGCCTTCTCCAGGATCTCATCCCGGGAATAATCCCCCCAGAGTTGGAGAATCTCATTGCCCCGGTACTTGTCTCTCAGAGTCTCCATCTGCTCCGGGGGGAGCTTATTGACCAGCACCATGGGAACATCCGGGGGGAGAAGTTTGAACAGGTGGTCCAGCAGGATTTCCCCGTCGTCGTGCCAGCCCAGGATCAAGATATGTTGGGTAGTTTTAATAGCTTCCAAGCCCCTCTCCCGGCGAAATTTACGTTCCACAAAAACCGAGACCACGGTGGCCGTTAGCAAGGAGAGGCTCAGCACTCCCCCCAGTATGACGACCACCCCCACCAGCTTGCCCCAAAAAGTGATGGGGGTCACATCCCCGTAACCTACGGTGGTCAGGGTGACCAGGGCCCACCAGGCTCCCGCCCCGATGCGAACATACCAGGGACCCGGGCAGGTTTCGGCCAGGCAGAAGCCCAGGGCGCCAAACAGAACGAGCAGGGCTACCGCCAGGATCAGGCCAAAGACCCGTTCCCGCTGCAAAACCCTGATAAAGGCGGTGATAGACTCTCTGACCACGACCGCTTAGGTGGGCTCGCTCAGCCTCTGCCCCCTGAATCTCCTTAGCCTATTTTACTATAAAATTAGGGTTTAGGGGATAAAGATGGTGGAGGCGCCATCTCCCGCAGGTATTATCTACCAAATTAAGGAGGGGTCAAGTTCGGCGGTAGCAATCCAGACAGTCAATGGGTCCCGCCCTGCGTCCCTGTTGCCTTAACTTCAAGTGGCAGACTTTACATTGGCGATGGAAGGCATTCTTGACATCGGGCCGTCTCGCCTGGGGCGTGGGGCCGTGACAACTGCTGCACTTCTTTACCGGCTGTCCTTGCCGCCAGAGGTTTCGCCTTCCCTGATATTCATGATGACACTGGGTGCAGGCCACCTGCCGCGCTTCGTGCAGGCGATGGCTGAACCATACCGGCGGCTTTCCCCTGGGGCCCTTTAAAGGAATTTTAAGCCAGCTGACTGCCGGGGGCTGGTCCAGCGATCCAGTCTGGGCCCCCAGCACTCCCAGCACCTCTAAAAAAAGCCCTGCCACCCCAGCCCAGCGGCAACCTTTGGTCAATGCGGCATCAATCCTGGTAATAAGAGGCGCAGGACGAATCGGATTCCCACACGCTGACCCGGCTGACCCTCACTCCGTCTCGATTTAAGCTTTTCGTGAGTTGGGTAAAGAAATAGCGGGCCAGATTTTCCGAAGACGGATTCTGATCCTGAAAGGCGGGGAGTTCATTTAAATATTGGTGATCTAACTCCTCCAGCAATTCATGGGTCCGGGCCTTGACTTCGCCGAAATCCAGGAGGAGCCCGGCCTTATCCAGGCGGTCTCCCACCAGGAAAACTTCTACTTTCCAGTTGTGCCCATGGAGGGATTCGCATTTTCCCTGGAAGTTTTCCAGGCGGTGAGCCGCCGCGAACTGGGTGATGATCTTGATTTCGTACATGGCCCTACCTGGTGCCCCCCTTGACGCTGCGAAGCCGGGTCTCCATCCGGGCGATCAGCCCTTTCAGGGCAGTCTGCAGTCCCGCCAGGTCACGGTGGCGCTTGGCGTCAATGGTCTTCAGCTCTTTAAGCCAAAATTCCATCAGAGCCATCTCCCTTTGGCGCAACTCTTCCTCCACCCGTTGTTTCAACTGTTTAAGGAGAGCTTCGTCCATGGCGCCTCGTTTATTGCTACTCTAAAAGGTCTTGGCTGTCAACGGGCCTTACGGCGCGTCCCTTCAGAAGTACTGGATGGGCCAGCGGTATCTCCGGGCCAGGCGTTTCAAGCGCCAGGAAGGGTTGACGGCCACCGGGTGACCGATTTGGCGGAAAAGATGAAAATCCTGGATATGATCCCCATAGGCGTAGGATCGGGCCAGATCAAGTCCCTGGGCTCGGGACAGCTCCAATAACAGGCGCAGCTTGTTCTCGCCCCGGGGATGGAGACTGGCGAGTTCTCCGGTAAAAAGGCCATTTTCCCGGCCCAACTCGGTGGCGATGAGCCAATCAGCTCCTAACTCCTCTTTTAACGGGAGCAGCAGAAAGGACAGGGAGCCGGTCAAGAGAACAATCTCATGCCCCTGGGCCTGATGCTCTCGGACGCAGGCCAGGCCAGTGGCACTCAAGCGGGTGGAAATGAACTCCTGATAACACTGCCAGGCCAGACGGACGGTGTCTTCCACCGCCAGCCCCCCCAGGTAACTCTTATCCCGAAAACGTTCCTGGGGGTGCCAGGCCAGACGGGCCAGATAAGCCAGGGCCTGGGGCATCTTCAGCCGGCCCTGGCGCACCAGATACCAGAAGAAGAGTCTTTCCGTGTGCCCCTGCACCAGGGTTTGATCCACATCAAAGACCGCGGCCACCGGGCTCATATGGCTCCTGCCTCGAAATTAGGCCCTGGGAAAGGGCCGATCAATCTTGGGCTTTCTCTGAAGCGAAGTAGATGCGCCCATCTAAGAGCACCGGAATTCCCCGGAGCACGCAGAGGGTCACGGCTAGTAAGATAAGGATTGTATTCAGAGGTTGCAAGGTTGCCAGCACCCCGGGATTTTTGAGAACCAGGGCATGGGTCAGATACAATTGGCAAAAGACCACGGCCTTGGCCATCCCGTAAAAGGCCCTCATAAATCGGGAGGCCACCAGGAATCGGCCCCAGGAAGAGTGCATCATGCCAAACCCCGATTTTCCCTGGGTGAGGGCGACACTGCGAATGCCATCCACAATGAAGGAGCGAATTAAGAAGACAATGGGCACCCATAAGGGCACCATCCCCAGGTACAAAAAAGAGATCCACAAAATATTTTCCACGGCCCGGTCCAGGGCCACATCCAGAACCGCCCCCAGTTCCGTGACTTCCTTCCGCAAGCGGGCCACATAGCCGTCAAACCAATCCAGCAAAAAGAGGATAATCATCAGGCCCAGGCCCACCAGCCGCACCGACATCAGGGGCACGAACAAAAAGGCCACCAGTAGTAGCAATAAAGGTAGCCGGGCCAGGGTGATGGTATTGGCCAGGGACATTTTGACACCCAGGGAAATTAGAGACAAGACGAAAAAATTGAGTTCCTTAAGGTATCAAATTTTATCCACTCTTAGAAGCCCCAGAAAGAATTTTTCCCCAAATCGGCTAAGGATTGTGGATCTGCCTAAACCGCGTGGCCGCATGGGGCTTAAAACGGGCAGCAGGCCATGGCCTTAAGCTTTGCCCCAAGGCCCTTTTTTGTCCTGGGGTTTTGTGTTATGTTGAGCCGGGCCCTTTACCGGTTCAGATTTTTCAAGCCAAGGCGGATGGGCAGATGACTCATGAAAGGCCGGATCATCCTGATAAATCTAAGGTGATTGGGCAGAGGTATGAGATTTTGCGCCAGCTCCGAGACGAGCCCTGGGGTGAGGTGTGGCTGGCCCAGGATAAGGTTCTGGGGGTGGAAGTAGGCCTCAAACTCCTGCCTAAAGCTGCCCCGGAGTGGGCCACCACCAGGAAAATCTTCGAGCAAGAGGCGATCCTGGCCTTGACCTTGCGCCATCCGCAAATTCTGGGGGTATTCTATCTGGGAGAGGCCGAGGACGTCCTTTACCTGGTGCAAGAACCCTTTGGAGGAGACAGCCTGATGGACCAGCTGGTCAGGCAGCAGCGCTTCAGCCTCCTCCAGGTTCTCCACCTGCTGGAGCAAGTGAGCGAGGCCCTGGCCGTGGCCCACCAGCAAGGGTTGGCGCATCAGTCTCTCAGCCCGCTCCATATTCTCACCCAGGGAGAGAAGGTGCGATTGGCCAATTTTGCCTTTCCGGCGAGAGACGAAGATCAGGCGCTCCACCTGGAGCTCAAGGCTTATAGTCCCCCAGAGACCTTGAAGGGAGAGTCGGTGACTTCGGCCGGCAATATCTTTTCCCTGGGGGTCCTGGGGTTTCGCTTGGTGGCCGGAAGTCTCCCCTATCCCTTAACCTTCGATGAGCCCTTTCCTTACCGTTTGGAAACCCCGCCGGTGGATTTAGAGGAGATACCCATCCCCCTGCAAAATATGTTGTTGCGGTGTCTGGCGGTGGAGCCCGAAGAACGCTTTCCGGATGCGGCCGCGTTTTTGACGCAATTGCGCCAAATCCGGGAACCGTGGCGTTCCAGCCAGCCGGATCGGACGGCCACCTGGGAATTGGAGAGGCGCCGCGCCGCCTGGCAGAAGGCGCCGCCGGTCGCGGAGGTGGCGGCCAAACTTTGGGTCGCCGCTAAATCAGGGGCGGGGAAAATAAAGGACCTGGCCCAAACCCTGGCCCTCAAACTGAGGCAGACACCACCACGCCTCTGGTGGAGTCTGGGCCTGGCCGGGTTGATTATCGTTCTCTTCTTGGTGGGAATTAAAATAAGGCGGCAGGCGCCGCCGTCCCCGCCGCTCCCTGCTGCGAGCCCCACCCTGAAGTTGCCTGCGGTGGGGGGCGGGCCGCCGCTGGTGGAAGCAGAAGGCCAGGTCCCCGCGCCGGAGACGGCCGAGGCTGGCAAGCCCGCCCCGGGTGAAACCCCGGCCGCTCCCCCAGGGGCCAAAGTTCCCCCCCGGGAAGACCGCTATATGATCGTGGCCGCGACTTACGCCAAGGAGGATCAGGCTCGAGCCTTGAGCCGGCGCCTGCAGGCCCGGAACTACCCCACTCGCTTGGTAAAAAAATCAACTGAAGGGAAGGTCAGATACCAGGTGCAGGTGGGCCCCATCACCGGAGCCAAGCAGGCGGAAGATATGGCCCGCCGCCTTAAAGACCAGGAAAAGATTAGCCCCCAGGTCCAGAAACTGGCAACCCGACCTGCCGCCACCCAGCCCCCCCGGAGGACGGCCAGATGACGCCCGCGGTGGTGGCCACCGCCTTACTCGGGTTAGGCCCGAGGCATCAGGGCAAGGTGCGGGACATTTACGACCTGGGGGAGCAATTGCTCCTTATAGCCACGGATCGCATCTCGGCCTTCGATGTGGTTATGGCCGAACCCATTCCGGACAAAGGCCGGATTCTCACCAAACTTTCCGCCTTCTGGTTTGAGCAGCTTAGGGACCTCGTCCCCAACCACCTGATCTCCCTGGAGGTGAAGGATTTTTCCCCGGCCTGTCAACCCTTTGGGGACGTGCTGGCAGGCCGCACCATGCTGGTGCGCAAATGCCGGCCCTTGCCGGTGGAGTGCATCGTACGGGGCTATCTCTCCGGGTCTGCCTGGAGCGAATACCGCTTAACTGGCAGGGTTGCCGACCTGCGCCTGCCCGCGGGGTTGAAAGAGTCGGAGCATCTGCCGGAACCCGTCTTCACCCCCTCCACCAAGGCAGCCTTGGGGGAGCACGATGAAAACATCTCTTTGGAAGAGATGGCCGCCAAGGTAGGGCCGGAGTTGGCCCAGCGGGTGCGAGAGATCAGCCTGGCCCTGTACCGCCGGGCCCAGCAGTGGGCTGAACCCCGGGGCATTATTATCGCGGACACCAAATTCGAGTTCGGCCTGGCTGAGGGGGAATTGCTCCTGATCGATGAGATCCTGACCCCGGATTCCTCCCGCTTCTGGCCCCAGGAGGCTTATCGACCGGGGGGCCCCCAACAAAGCTATGACAAGCAGTATCTCCGTGACTACCTGGAGTCTCTGGGCTGGAATAAAAAACCGCCGCCGCCCCCCTTGCCCCCGGAAGTCATCAGAGCCACCCGGGTTCGCTATCTCCAAGCCCTGAAAACCCTTACGGGTGAAGACCTGATTTAGGCCGGTTACCTTTTTACAGTGATCACCTCCGAAAAGGCCGGGTGATTTAAAGAAAAAAACTTAAGAGACAATTTTCCCGGTCTTTCTTACCATTGGGTGGAATCCATGATGACCCGTGACCCTCAAGAGAGCGAGTTGCGAGAGTTTGCCAGGCCAGCCGAGAGCTCCCGGTATTTTCTCCTGTGGGGCCTCCTGGCCGGAGGGTTGGTGGGCCTTTTGGTGGGGCATCCCTTGTTCATGATCGCCTTCAACCTCCATGAATACCTGGACCATCAGGCTTCCCTGGCTTTGGGGCAGGCCATACTTCAAAGCTTTTCCTTCCATGCCTGGCCCTTAACCCTCCTTTTTGCCCTTTCCAGTGCCGTCTTTGGTGCGATTTTGGGCGGGCTTTACCAACGCCTGGAAAGGAACCGCCGGGCTTACGAAGCCAGGCTCCGGTCTCTGGCTGCTGAAATCTCCTTGATCGAGGCCCGGGAACGCCAGCGCCTGGCTACCGAACTCCATGAACATATCGGCCAGGTCCTGGCCTTTGCCCAGATCAAATTGGGCCTGATGAGTGAAGAGGCCACCCCTGGTTTGCTACCCATGCTGAGGGAGGTTCGGGAGCATATCGATCATTCCATTAAGTACACCCGCTCCCTGACCTTCGAGCTCAGCCCCCCGGTTCTATACGAATTGGGCTTTGAAGCGGCCCTGGAATGGCTGGCCAAGCAAATCCGGGACAGCACTGGGATTAAGGTGGAAGTTCAGCGGGAGAACTTCCCCCTGCAGCTGCCGGAAGAGGCGCGGATCCTGCTATTCTTAGTGGTGCGGGAGTTGCTGACGAATGTGGTCAAACACGCCCAGGCCAGCCAGGTCAAGATCTTCTTGGGCCAAGAGGGCGGCAACTTGCGGGTTCAGGTGGATGATGATGGAGTGGGATTCGAGCTTGACCCAAGCGGGGCCGCAGGGTTTGGTCTCTTCAGCATCCGGGAGCGGCTGGCTCGCATCGGGGGGAGCCTGAAGGTGAAATCCCAGGTGGGCCGCGGCACCTCCGTGGGCGTCACGGTGCCCCTGGCACCAGATGAGCCAATGGCTAATCGGCCGGCCCGGGGGCCCATAGCGCCAGGAAGTTAAGCCCAATCAGATATTGCCTTAAGCTGGCCAGGCGCGGCGCCAATCTGATGATGGCGTTCTCTGTCTAGCCGTACTTCTGGAGGGAAGAAGTACGGACTGCCCTTTTGACTCTTCTGCCTTAGGAGAATTGGGCCTTCCAGAGCCGCATCTTCTCATGGGGCCAGCGCACGCAAAAGGCGGGTTTGCCCCGCATCACCAGTTGCATGCAGGTGTCACATTCTGAGTCGCAGTGAATAATTTCCCCATCCTTTCCCTTCCTCACCTTCTCCGGCCAGGCCGGGTCGGCCCACAGCACCCGGGCCAGACCGATTAGGTCCGCCTTGCCTTCCGCCAGCACCTTCTCTGCCAGCGCGCCGGTGGCCAGGCGCCCCGCGGCGATCACCGGGACCTTGACTTCCTGTTTGATGGCGGCCGCCAGGTCCACCATGTACCCCTCTTTTTGGGATTTCTCCACAATTTCCGGCAAGAAGAAGGATTCGTAGGTCCCGCCCATCACCGAGAGGTAGGCCACCCCGGCAGCCTCCAGCGCCCGGGCAAATTGCCGGGATTCCGTCAGCGTCAGGCCATCCGGCAGCCATTCCTCCGCCAGGAAGCGGTAGCCCACCGGAAATTCCCCCACCGCGGCCTTAACCCTAGCAACCACCTCCAGGGGAAACTTCTGGCGGTTGGAAAGTGTGCCGCCGTATTCATCCTCTCGTTGGTTGGTCCGGGGCGAGACGAACTGGGCCAGCAGGTAGCCGGTGCCGCCGTGGAGCTCCACCAGGTCGAATCCGGCCTCCTTGACCCGGAGGGCTGCAGCCGCGAATCGGTGGGCGATCTCCCCCATCTCCCCGATGGTCAAAGCTCGGGGGGTCCGGCCCAAGGTCGGAACCGCCGAAGGGGCCACCGGCTCCAGGGCCCGGGCAAAGCGGCCGGCGTGATTGATTTGCAAACCCGCTAGGGCGCCTTCCCCTTTGATGGTGGCCGCGAGCTCCGCCAGGCCTTCCAGGTGGTCATCCGTATCGGCCCGGAGCGTCCGGTCGGCGCCGCTGCCTTTGGGGTGGTGGACGGTGGCGTTTTCCACCACCACCAGGGCCACACCGCTCTGGGCCATGAGCCGGTAATGGTCCAGCAACAATTTAGTCACCGTGCCCCCCTCACCGGCATATCCCAAATACAGGGGGGCCATGGTAATACGGTTCTTCAGCTCTAGTCCGTGAATTTTGCAGTGAGAAAAGAGGAGGGAATACATAGTGTTCCCTTCTGAGGAACTGAAAAATATTTTCGCGGAAGCAGATGGTCTTGAATAGGCAAACTTAGTGATCTTTGTCCTTCAATTTACTTATCCAGTCCAAGAAAGCTTCCCGGGAAACATCAGCATCATGGAGGATTTTATTGGTAAGACCCCGGCCAAGGTTTTCCCCCTTATGTACGGGTACGGTGGCGCTGCGGCCATCGGGGTGGCGAAAAAAAATGTGGCTGCCGTGCTGGCGACTTTTCCTGAAACCCAAGCCCTCCAGAAACTTGATCATCTGTCGGGCGGAGATGGTGGGCAGGCGGGTCACACTACAATCTCAATCTGCTGAACCGCCTCGAACCTCAGGGACACCGGCTCCTCCTCCTTGAGGCAAAGCTCGATGACCTCCTTTATCCTGGGTAACAGCTCTTCCATCGTCTTGGCCTGGGTATAACAGCTCTTGAGGGCTGGAACGGTGGCCACCAGGTAACCGTCCTCGTCGCGCTCAATCAGGACAGTGAAGCGATGTTTTTTCATATTGTTCTCGGCGAAAATAAGCTAATAGTAGGTTGCACCATAGTTGGATTACGCTAGGTCAACTTCTCAATAACTTTTTTAATTTGCCATTTTAGGCGACGAAAAGAATAATTATCCATTGCACGCTGGCCAGTTAGCATAGATCCCAAAAATACTGGTAAGATTTTTTTATTAAGACTAATTTCATGATAGCCCTTGTCTTCGTTAAATGTTGCCTTAAATTTCCATTCAAAAATGCGTGAAGCAAATGCATTTGCTACAACGATAGCTATAGGTTTGGCTTCGGTAATAAGCCTTTTCGATAATTCCAATTGGCTTCTTCCGAACTCATTCAGAACCTTATCTTTGCAAATACGGGACAAGCACTTCTTTTGATTGGTCTCTCGGATAAAAAACAAATCTATATGCTCCCAACCTATCTTTGCATATTTTGCAATTTCCTTGAATTTTGTAAAAAATGAATATTTGTTTCTGTAAAGTTTTTCAATTTCTATAGCTCTTTGTAACTTGGAATCTTCCCAATTTTTCCAATGAAAAAATTCTTTGTAATTTATTTTTGAATAGTCAGAATCCTTTAAAATTTCCTTATGACCTTTTTCAGTAAAAGAAGGATTTAGGCTAATAAAAAGCAGAACAGATTTCTCTATTTTCGGATAAATCAATGGAATAAAAACATCATCATTTTCTTTGAAGGTTCGACGCCAAAGGTCAAGGATTGCCTGATTAACCCAATCGGCTGTATCCATTGAAAGCTCTAAAATTGGGTGCGCAGTGAGCACCCTACATCATTATTGCTTCGCCTTCCGGGCCACTACCTCATAGGCCTGGTTCAGGGCCGCGGCGAGCTTCTCCTTATCCGGGCCGCCGGCCTGGGCCATGTCCGCCCGGCCCCCGCCGCTCCCCCCCACCAGGGGGGCCAGCTCTTTAATGATTTCCCCCGCGGGAAAGCGGCTGGCCAGGTCCTTGCTTACCAGGGCGATGAGCATGGCCTTGTCCCCGGCGGCGCTCCCCAGGACGATGATGCCGCTCTTTAAGCGGTCCTGGAGTTTCACCGCGAACTCCCTGAGGCCCTTGGGGTCCCGGGCCTCCACCTGCAGGGCCAGGACCGGGACGCCGTCCACCGGGCGGGCCTGCTCTAGCAAGTCCCCGGCCTGGGCCGCGGCCAGCCTTCCTTTAAGGGCCTCCACCTCTTTTTCCAGTTCTTTTTGGCGCTTCAGCACTTTTTCCAGACGGCTCAAGAGATCAGCCCGCCCGCCCTTCAGCAGGGCTGCGGCCTGATCCAGCTCCCGGGTCTGCTCCTGGGTAAGTTTCAGCGCGGCCTCCCCGCACACCGTTTCCAGGCGGCGGATGCCCGCGGCCACGGAGGCCTCGCTCACCACCTTGCACAGCCCCAGGTCCCCGGTGCGGGCCACGTGGGTGCCGCCGCACAGCTCCTTGCTGAGCCCGGGAATGGACACCACCCGCACCTCTTCGCCGTATTTCTCTTCGAACAGGGCGGTGGCCCCGCTCTCCAGGGCCTTTTCCATGGACAGGCGCTCGGTCTCCACGGCCAGGTTATGCACCACCGCCTCATTCAGGTCCAGCTCAATCATCTCCAATTCTTCGGGGGTGATGGCCTTATAATGGGTGAAGTCGAAGCGCAGCCGCTCGGGCTCCACCAGGGAGCCGGACTGCTTGATATGGTCTCCCAGGTGCCTTCTTAAGACCGCCTGGAGGATGTGGGTGGCCGTGTGGTGGCGGGCGATCTGCCGGCGCCGGGAGGCCAGCACCTTCAGGTGGGCCGGATCGTTGACCCTGACCACGCCTTTTTCCACCACCCCCTGGTGCACGATGAGATCGTTGGGCAACCTCTGGGTATTGGTCACCCGGACGAGCCAGTCGGGCCCGGAAATAAGGCCGGTGTCGCCTACCTGACCTCCGGCTTCCCCATAGAAGGGCGAGGCCAAGGTGACTACCTCCACTTCCTCCCCGGCTTCGGCCTGGGTGCCGCGGTCCTCATGACGGACCAAGGCCAGGACGTTGCTGCTGGCTGAAAGTTGGTCATAGCCCAGGAACTGGGTGGGCAGCCACTGGGCCAGTTCCTGATAGACCGGCGGGATCTCTTCCCCCAGGCCGCCCCGCCAGGCCTGGCGGGAAGTCTCCCGTTGGACCCGCATATGGGCTTCGAACCCCTCCAGATCCAGCCCCAGCCTCTCTTCCCGCAGGGCATCCTGCACCAGGTCCAGGGGGAAGCCGTAGGTGTCATAAAGCTTGAAGGCCACCTCTCCTGGGAGGGTGCGGCCGCCCTTGGCCTTCAAGGTTGCCAGCTCTTCGGCCAGAAGCCTCAGGCCGTGGTCCAGGGTGTCCGCAAAACGCTCCTCTTCGTGGGTTACGACCTGGGCCAGGACCGACCTTGCGGTCTTGAGTTCGGGATAGACCTCCGCCATCAATTCCACCACCTTCTCGCTCACCTTGGGCAAGAAGGGGGTCTCCAGGTTCAAGATTCGCCCGAACCTGAGGGCCCGGCGCATGATGCGCCGGAGCACATAGCCCTTACCTTCATTGGAAGGCAGCACCCCGTCGGCGATGAGGAAGGTGATGGCCCGGCTGTGGTCCGCAATCACCCGGAAAGCCACATTTTCCTGGGCCTCCCGGCCGTAAGCGCGCCCGGCCAGGTCTTCTATCCGGGCGATCACCGGCCTTAGCAGGTCGGAGTCAAAATTGCTTTTCACGCCCTGGACCACGGCGCAGAGGCGTTCCAGCCCCATGCCGGTGTCGATGCTGGGCTGGGGCAGGGGCGTGGACGAGCCGTCCAGATGACGATTGAACTGCATGAACACCAGGTTCCAGATCTCCAGATAACGGTCGCAGTCACACTTGCCGATGCCGCACTCCGGGCCGCAGGCCATGTCCTCGCCCTGATCAATGAGGATCTCGGAGCAGGGGCCGCAGGGGCCGGTTTCCCCCATGGCCCAAAAATTATCCTTTTCTCCCAGACCCACGATCCGGTCCGGGGGGAGGCCCGCGATCTTCTGCCACAAACGGGCCGCTTCCTCGTCCTCATGGTAAACCGTGGCCCAGAGGCGTTCCGGGGGCAGGTGATAGTCCCGGGTCAACAACTCCCAGGCCATCTCAATGGCCCCCTCCTTGAAGTAGTCCCCGAAGGAGAAGTTCCCCAGCATCTCGAAAAAGGTGTGGTGCCGGGCGGTGTAGCCCACATTTTCCAGGTCATTGTGCTTGCCGCCGGCCCGGACGCACTTCTGCGAACTGGCGGCGCGTCTGTAGGGCCTACTTTCCTCTCCCAGAAAGGCCTTCTTAAATTGCACCATCCCGGCGTTGGTGAACAGCAGAGTGGGGTCTCCGGCGGGCACCAGGGAGGAACTGGGCACCACGGCATGGCCCAGGCTGGCAAAATATTTAAGAAAGGCCTCCCGGACTTCCCGGCTGGTCATGTTGCCTCCTGCTCCGGGCCGTGCTCGGGCAGCATCCCATGAAAGCCCCGGATCTGCCGGTCCAGTTCGAGGGCGATCTCGGGATGCTCCTTGAGATAGACTTTGGCATTTTCCCGCCCCTGGGCCATACGCTCGGTGCCGTAACTGTACCAGGCGCCGCTTTTACTTATCAGGCCCTGCTCCGTGGCCAGATCCAGGAGGTCCCCTTCTTTGGAGATCCCCTGGCCGAAGATGATGTCGAATTCCGCCTCCCGGAAGGGGGGCGCCAGTTTGTTCTTCACCACCTTGACCCGGGTGTGGTAGCCGATGACATCGTTGCCTTCCTTGATGGCGCTCACCCGGCGGATATCCAGGCGCATGGAGGCATAAAACTTCAAGGCATTGCCCCCCGTGGTGGTTTCCGGGTTGCCGAACATGACCCCGATCTTGTGGCGGATCTGGTTGATGAAGATCACCGAGGTCAGGGACTTGCTGATGGCGGAGGTGAGCTTGCGCAGCGCCTGAGACATGAGGCGGGCCTGGGAGCCCATCTGGGCGTCTCCCATCTCGCCCTCCAACTCGGAGCGGGGCACCAGGGCGGCCACCGAGTCCACCACCACCACGTCCACCGCGTTGGACCGGACCAGGATCTCGGCGATTTCCAGGGCCTGTTCCCCCGCGTCGGGCTGGGAGATGAGCAGGTCCTCGGGTTTCACCCCCAGTTTCCGGGCGTAATGGAGGTCGAGGGCATGCTCCGCGTCGATAAAGGCCGCCACCCCGCCCAGCCGTTGGGCTTCGGCGACAACTTGCAGCGCCAGGGTAGTCTTGCCCGAGGCCTCGGGGCCGAAGATCTCGGATACCCGGCCCCGGGGGATGCCGCCAATCACCAAGGCCAGATCCAGGGAGAGGCAGCCGGTGGAGATTACCGGAATGTCCGCTAACTTTTCATCCGCCCCCAGGCGCATGATGGCGCCTTTGCCGTAATGCTTTTCAATCTGGCCCAGGGCCTGCTCCAGGGCCTTGGCCTTGTCCGCTGCACCTTGCTCGCTCATAGGGAATTCCTTAATTTTTATTTTTAATGGGGGGAGGGAGACAGGACCGATGGTCTTTACCCCCTTACCTGCGTTCCCCAGTTTAATGCGAAAATGAGTAGAACTCCAGCATCGCGGTTTCAATAAAACGAATTAAATCGAACCGTGCTTTTCAAGTTTGAGAAAGAGCTTTGGGCAAAAATATCCGGGCAGATACGTTGTTTCACTTCCCCGAAGTCCCGTGGGGCTCCGGTGGGGCATCTACGCGGGTTACGTCATAAGTTTTATTAATTTTAACCGTTTATGCCAGTTTAAGCTATCCCCCCGGGTCCTTTCTCATCCCAAAGGTATGACTTTTAGCGGGGTGTAAGTCGCGCCCTGGGGGCTGAGGTTGCTTTGGAACAACACGATCTCCCTGACCAGGAAAGGCGGGCCATTAAGCCCCGGCAGCTCCTGGAGTATCTTGCTGAGCCGCTCCCGCCCTTTGGGCGAGCGCACCCGGCCCAGGGTCAGGTGGGGGTTAAAGGCCCGGTCTTCCAGGGGGTGCCCCAAGGCGGCGAAGGCCTTTTCCAGCCGGTAATAAAACTGCGTCAAAGGGACCACCTCCCCGCCGATCCCCAGCCAGATGACCCGGGGGCTCCGGGTATTGGGGAAGGCCCCGGCCTGGGTCACCGTCAGGTTAAAGGGGGCCTGGTCTTTCGCCACCTCCCGGGCGGCCTGGGCCAGGGAGTCCACTTCGGCCTCCGGCACATTGCCGAAAAATTTCAAAGTGAGGTGAATATTGCCCACCGGCACCCAGCGCACGTCCGCGGCGCTGCGCTTTAACTCTTCCTGAAGCTGGGCCAGGCTGGGCCGGAGGCTGCCCGGCAGCTCAATGGCCAGAAAGGCGCGAACCATGATGAAGTTCCCGGCGCAGCCGGTCCAGGGCGGTCTGGGCCGCCAGGGTTTTGATCTCCTCCCGGGAACCCTGGAAGAGATAGTACCAGGTCTCTACCCCCCTGGGGGTGGCCAGGCCGATATAGACGGTGCCCACCGGCTTCTCCGGGGTTCCGCCGGTGGGCCCGGCAATGCCGGTCACGGCCAGCCCGATGGGGGTGCGGAAGATATCTTTAACCCCCAGGGCCATGGCCCGGGCGGCCTCGGCGCTCACCGCCCCTTTTTGCACCAAAATTTCTTCGGGTACCCGCAGTAAATCCATTTTCGCCGGATTGCTGTAAGATACCACCCCTCCCAGGAAATAATCGGAAGCCCCGGAGATGTTGGTGACCCGGTGGCAGATGAGGCCGCCGGTGCAGGACTCCGCCACCGCCAGGGTCAGGCCCTGCTCTTTCAGGCCGCGGCCCACCAACTCTTCCAGCAAGATCCCTTCCCCTCCCAAGAGCACGTCCCCCAGCTCTTCGGCCAGGGCGGCGGTCAGGCGCCCCATGGTCTCTTCCAGGGCCTGGGCCTCCCGGCCTTGAAGGGTCAGAGTGAGGTGGGTCTCCGGGAAATTGGGATAATAACCCACCAGCACCCCTTGTTGAAATTCCGCCAATTCGGAGACCACTCCCTGCAATTGGGCCTCGGAGATGCCGAAGAGGCGCAGGGTGCGTTGGCAGAGGCATTTCCCCCCTCCGGCCCCTTCCACCAGGCTGGGAAGCACGAAGGAGTCGAACAGGTTGCGCATTTCCCCCGGAACCCCGGGCAAGAAGAAGAGACGAGAGTTGTGATGCCTCAGGGCAAAGCCGCAAGCCATGCCGCCGGGGTCCAGCACCGTGGCCCCTTCGGGGATGAGGGCCAGGCGGGCATACCGCTCCTCCCAGGGGATCTGCCTTTCTTCCAGGCAGCGGCGGATGCGCGCCAGTAAGGCTTCATCTTGATAAAGCCTCAGATTCAAGGCCTGAGCCGCGGCCGCCACGGTAATGTCATCTTCCGTGGGACCTAAACCTCCGGTAACGATGATGAACCGGGAGCGGCTCAAGGACTGGGCCAGGACCTCCTGCAGCAGAGGCGCTCTATCCCCTAAAACGGTGATGGACTGCACCTCCAGGCCAGCCTCATGGAGGCGCCGCGCCGCATAACGAGCGTTAAAATCCGCCACTCGCCCGGTGATCAACTCCGTGCCGGTGGTGATGATCTCGCCTTGCATTCGGTTTCCTTGGGATTGTTATGGGGGGAGAGCCAGGGACGTAGGGGCGGTTCGCGAACCGCCCTTACCTGCCCTCCCCCAAGATCTACTTCCAACCCCACTCTCACCTCACCCCAGGGCTAAGACCAGCCGCCTGAGCCCCTGGTTTCCTTCCGCCACCGCCTTAACCCTCTTAATGGTTTAGAAGTATCTGGATTTATCCGGCTTGTCAATAATTCGTATCTACCCGGAAACCAGGCTTTCCGTTAATGAGGAGTCTCTAAGGCAAACTGATTTATTCGTGGATTCCCACCCTTTCAAAGGCCAGGAAATCTTTCTGATTTTGGCTTATTTCTCGCTTTCCCTTTCTTCGCCCAACTTGTCTGGCCCAGGTTTCTTGCCATTTTGCCATTAAGGTGTTAAAAGAAAAGAAAATTCGCCTGATTCCGATTATGCGGTCCGAAACCCCCGAATCTACCTTAGCCCAGCCTCACATCATCCCCCGGCCGGAGCACCATGTCTCCCGTAAAGACATCGAGGTGGAAGCCTTGAAGGTCCTTTACCGCCTTTATCATGCCGGCTATAAGGCCTATCTGGTGGGAGGGGGCGTCAGGGATTTGCTCTTGGGCAAGAAGCCCAAAGACTTCGATGTGGTCACCGACGCGCGCCCCAGCGAAATCCGCAAGATCTTCCGCAACAGCCGCATCATCGGCCGCCGCTTCCGGCTGGTGCAGGTCTTCTTCCGGGGGGGCCCATTGTGGAGGTCTCCACCTTCCGGCGCCGCTCGGAGTTCGAAGAGGTCCAGGATAGCCCCCCCCACCGGGATAATACCTACGGCACCCCGGCGGAGGACGCCCTGCGCCGGGACTTGACCATCAATGCCCTGTTTTATAACATCGCCGATTTTTCCCTGGTGGATTACGTGGGTGGGTTAAATGATCTTAAAGCAGGGATTATTCGGGTAATCGGCGATCCCGCCGTTCGTTATGTCCGGGATCCGGTGCGCATGCTGCGGGTGCTGCGCCACGGCGCCCGCATCGGCTTCCGGATCGACCCCTCCGCCTGGGACGAGATCCTGGCCAAGCGCCACCTCATCCGCCTCTGCCCTCCGGCCCGGGTCAGGGACGAGCTCCTCAAGGACTTCCGCAGCGGCGCGGCCCAACCTTTCTTCAAGTTGATGCTACAATCTCAATTATTCTATGCCATTTTTCCATCTTGGGAAGCGCGCTTGGGTGAGTCGGGAGAACAGCGCCTGCTGCACTTGTGCGGCCGGCTGGATCTCTTGCTGCAGACCGGGCGAAGCCTCTCCGACAGCCTGCTTTGGGCGGTTTTTCTCACGCCTTATCTGGAACAAGAACCCTATCCCCGGGACCGCCGGGAATTGCGGGAATTCATCCAGGGAAAAGCCAGAGAGGCTTTGGGAGGCATCGAGTTTCCCAAGCAGCGCCAGGACGACGTGTCCCAAATTTTAGCCCTGGTAGAGGTCCTGACCCCACTGCTGAACCGAGACCGCCCCCTCCCGTCCCGCTATGCCCGCCTGGCCACTTACCCCGAGGCCTGGCTTCTGTACCAGATCAAAGAGGCCCCCGAAACAGAATTACTGGACAGATGCCAGCCGGAGACAATCCCGCCCCGGGCCCCCCAAGTAAAACGCCGCCGCCCCCGCCGGCGGCGCCGGGGACGGGAAAGGAATATGGGGGGAGGGCCAGGGACCTGAGGCTATCTGGGGGAGGGGGCTAAGGACCGCAGGCCCTTACCCCCCTCCCCCAGATAGCCTCCCGCAATCCCTTAAGAGCAAAAAGTAGGGGCGACCCATCGGGTCGCCCCTTTACTTTCGTCCCGCAAACTCTCCTGATTTATTCTCCCAACAGCGTCACCTTCTTAAAAAGGCGCTTCCCCACTTGCAGTAAATGTTCTCTCTCTGAGGACAATTCCTTATTTACATCTGTAAATTTTTCGCCATCTACCTTCACCGCGCCCTGTGTCATCTTGCGCCGTGCATCGGAGGTGCTCGAAGCAGTGCCTGTAGCTACCATTATGTGGGGTAGGAAATAGGACTCAACTGGAACCCCACCTAAAGAGATATAATAATCGATACCCAAACGGGGTTCGGGAGTTTTCTTAAATACAGTAATCCTCTCAATCTCCCCCGGCCGCCCGTGCTCCCGGAAGATATGGGCGAACTCCCGGGCTGCCTCTTCGGCCGCGGCCCGGCCGTGGTAGCGGGCCACCAGCTCAAGGGCCAGCTCCTCCTTAACGTCCCGGGGGTGTTTCTTCGCCCGGTCCAGGTCCTCTTTCAGCCGGGCCAGGGCTGCCGGGCCTAAATCACTCAGCAGCTCGTAGTAGCGCAGCATTAAGGTATCGGAAATGGACATGATCTTTCCGAACATCTCTTTGGGCGGTTCATCGATCCCCACGTAATTGCCCAGGGATTTACTCATCTTCTGCACCCCGTCCAGCCCCTCCAGCAAGGGCAGGGTGATCACCACCTGGGGCGTCTGGCCGTATTCCCGCTGGATTTCCCGGCCCACCAGGAGATTGAACTTCTGGTCGGTGCCCCCCAACTCCACGTCGGCCTTGAGGGCCACGGAATCGTAGGCCTGGATCAAGGGATACAGGAATTCGTGGATGCTGATGGGTGTGTGCCGGACGTAGCGCTGGTGAAAATCCTCCCGTTCCAACATGCGGGCCACCGTATGCCGGGCCGCCAGGCGGATGAGGTCCTGGGCACTCATGGCCTTCATCCAGCGGCTGTTGAAATCGATGACGGTCTTTTCGGGGTCCAATACCTTGAAGATCTGGCGCTCATAAGTGGCCGCGTTGGCCTTGACCTCCTCCTCGGTCAAGGGCGGGCGGGTCTCGCTCTTGCCGGAGGGGTCCCCGATGAGACCGGTGAAATCCCCGATGAGAAAGATCACCTGGTGGCCCAGGTCCTGGAAATGCTTGAGCTTCTGGATGAGCACCGTGTGCCCTAGATGCAGGTCCGGGGCGGTGGGATCGAAACCGGCCTTAACCCGCAAGGGTTTGCCGGTGGCAAAGGCGCGGGTCAGACGCTCCGTCAACTCCTCTTCCCGAATGATCTCTTGACAACCCTGCCTGATCAGGGCCAACTGCTCTTCCACCGGTCTCACGCGTTTTCTCCGTCTGAGGATTGTTTCTGGGGAAGGGGGCCAGGGGTCGCAGACCCCTGCCCCTCCCCCACAATTATATATATTTTGGTCAGGGGCCGTCGGCCCCTGACCAAATAATTACAGCATCACTCTAATCTTTCCTTCACCGGCCGCGGTAACTTCGCCGATGAGGGCGGCGCTGGTCACGCCCCGCTCCTTAAGGCGGGCCAGATATATCTGGGCCTGGTGCGGGGCAATGCTCAAAAACAGGCCGCCGGAGGTCTGGGCGTCGCTGAAAATATCGATATCTAATGGGCTGACCTGGGGGTCAATGGTCAGATGCTGTTCGCAAAAGCGCCGGTTGGCGTGGCTGCCCGCGGGCACCAGGCCCATGGCGGCATATTGCTGGGCCCAAAGGAGAATGGGCACTCTGGATGCGTAGATGGTGAGTTCCACCCGGCTGGCCCCGGCCATCTCCATCCCGTGGCCCAGCAGGCCAAATCCGGTGATGTCGGTGACCGCATGCACTTCCAGGCCTTCCATGGCCTCAGCCGCAGGACGGTTAAGCTGGCTCATCAGTTGGACTATGGCAAGTTCCGCGTTGGCCGAAGCCATGCGGCCTTTCAAGGCGGTGGCGATGATGCCGGTGCCCAGGGGCTTGGTGAGAATGAGCGCATCCCCCAGGCGGGCCCCGGCCTTGGTGAGTATCTTGTCCGGGTGCACCACCCCCGTCACGGCCAGGCCGTATTTGAGCTCCAGGTCCTCCACACTATGCCCCCCCACCAGCAAGGCCCCGGCCTCGTGCAACTTGTCCATGCCTCCTTTGAGGATGGCCTTCAAGGCCTCGGGCGGGGTGGTGCTCAAAGGGAAGCAGGCGATGTTCAGGGCCATGAGGGGGCGGCCTCCCATGGCATAGACATCGCTCAAGGCATTGGCCGCGGCAATCTGCCCGAACTGGTAAGGATCGTTGACGACGGGCGTGAAGAAATCCACCGTCTGGATCAGGGCCAGATCCGGGGTCAAGCGGTAGACCCCGGCGTCGTCGGCGGCTTCCAATCCCACCAGCAGGTCAGGATGCGCCTGAAAAGGCAGGCTCTTTAGCACTTCCTCCAGGACCCCTGGAGGTATCTTGGACGCTCAGCCTGCCGCCCGGACTTGCTCCACCAGAGGAACCTTTTCCGTCTCTTTCAACCTTGACCTCTCTTTTGTGTTGGTTTGTGGGGGAGGGCCAGGGACCTGAGCTCCCTGGCCCTCCCCCCTTCGATCATTTCACACAATCTTCAAGCAAACCCCAGCCAGCGCACTTCCCGGGGTTTGCGTGATGGTACCGGGGGTTCTTTGGCCGAGTAGCCCAGGGGGGTGATGGCCAGCAGTTGCTGGTCCGGTTTCCCCAGGTAATCCAGGAGTTCTTTTTCTACCCACAGTACCCCGGTCATCCAGCAGGTCCCCAGGCCCTCAGCGTGTGCCGCCAGGAGCAGGTTCTGCATCAGGGCCGCACCGCTCTGGATATTAGCGATATTCCCAGGGGAATCGGGATTTTTTAATATGGTCACGGCGATTACCACCGGTGCTCCCCCTAAATCCTGGAAAAACTGGGCCACCAGCCGTTGCCCCTCTTCTGGCAGGGATTTCCGTAAATAGGAGAGCAGATAAGTGAGAGAATGGCTGGCCAGGGCTACGAATTCATCCCTTATCTCCCCGGCCATGACGGTGATTTCCCAGGCCTGGGCATTGCCCCCCGAGGGGGCCCACAGGGCCGCATTAATCACCCGCTCCAGGACTTCCCGGGGGGGCATCTCCGGACGGTAAAACCGATGGCTCCGGCGGTGGTAAATAGCCTCATATAACTCCATTCTTCCTCCCATCACCAGATTAGTCGGCCTTGCCTGCTGTCCTGTAAGTTAGGCCCATTTCCCATAACTGCAACCCCCGGTTAAAGGCTGAAAATCCAAAGTAAGGGGAGTTTCTTGGCCCGCCTGTCTTCCTAATTCGCGATAAAGCCGGGCTTCCGCCAATTTTCCGCGTTTCTCGCACCCCTGGGCGTAGATGGCGCATTTGGCGGCCAGCACGCCTTGGGCCGCGGCGCGGTAGGAGTCGGGCAAGCCGGGTTCGGCCAGCAGCTTTTGCAACGCCTGGATGCGGTAACGATCCAGGCCCCATTGCCGGGATAGCTGGTCTCCGTGCCCGCCCCGTTTGATCACCAGGGCCTGGGGCACGAGGCCCACCGGGTAGCGCCAAGAAAGGCGCAGCCAGAGATCGTAGTCCTCGGCCGCCGGCAGATTTTCGTCAAAGGCGCCGGTTTCCTTAAGGAGCCGCCGGTTCAGGAGCACCGCCGAGGGGCTCACCAGGCAGCGCTTAAGGGACCTGAGAAAGATGTGGCCTCCTTCCTTCCGGTGACTCAGGGGCGGGTTGACCCGCACGCCGCCACGGATCCAGATTTCTTCGGTCTGGCAGAGGAGAAATTCCGGATGCTCTGAGAGAAAATCCATCTGCCGGGCCAGTTTCTCGGGCCGCCAGAGGTCGTCGGAATCCAGAAACGCCAGCCACTCGCCCCGGGCTGCGGCTATTCCCAGGTTCCGGGCCGCGGCCACCCCCCGGCGGGCGGGGGCGCGCAACAGCGTAATTTGCCGCAAAACTGGCGCCAGGGCCTCCAGGGTGGCGTCGGTGGAGCCGTCATCCACCACCAGGACCTCAAAATCCTGATAGGATTGGGCCAGCACCGAGGCCACCGCTTCGGTCACCCAGGCCGCTCGATTATAAGTGGGAATGATAACGCTGACCAGGGGATGGGGCATACTAAAGGGAACGTATCAAAAACGCAGGAAAATTCAAGCTAATTAGGTTACCCCCGGCCAGGTCCCGGCCCCCACCAGGGCTGGGTCGGCCAAACTCCATTTTTGCCAATTTCATTGGCGTGCGCAGGTATTTATATGGTAATTTATTATTTTAGAAAAAGAAAATGTCCCAACCGGAGCACCCTCATGGCACCTCGTTATGAACCACGCCGGGTGGAAGAGAAATGGCAGCAGATTTGGGAGGAACAAAGGCTATTCCACGCCACGGAAGACCCGGCGCGGCCAAAATATTACGTGCTGGAGATGTTCCCTTACCCGTCCGGGCGCATCCATATGGGGCACGTGCGCAATTACACCATCGGCGATGTGGTGGCCCGCTACCAGCGCATGCGGGGCTTTAATATCCTGCATCCCATGGGCTGGGACGCCTTCGGCCTGCCCGCGGAGAATGCCGCCCTGGCCCACGGCCTCCACCCGGCCCGGTGGACTAACGAGAATATTGATTATATGCGGAGCCAGCTTAAGGCCCTGGGTTACAGCTACGATTGGCCCCGGGAGCTGGCCACCTGCGACCCGGAGTACTACCGCTGGGAGCAGCTGGTCTTTATCGAGATGTTTCGCCAGGGCCTGGCCTACAAAAAGGAAGCCCCGGTGAACTGGTGCCCCCAGTGCTTAACCGTCCTGGCCAACGAGCAGGTGGAGGATGGCCGCTGCTGGCGCTGCGACAGCCTGGTCTTTCTCAAAGAACTGCCCCAGTGGTTCTTCAAGATCACCGCCTACGCCGAGGAACTTTTGAGCGACCTGGACCAATTGACGCACTGGCCGGAGCGGGTCCTCACCATGCAGCGGAACTGGATCGGCAAATCCCACGGGGCGGAGATCTCCTTTCCCCTGGCGGACGGGGGTGAGCCCATCGTGGTCTATACTACCCGTCAGGATACCCTGTGGGGCGCCACCTTCATGAGCCTGGCCCCGGAGCACCCCCTGGCCCTGGCCCTGGCCCAGGGGACCCCCCAGGAGGACGAAGTGTGCCGCTTCGTGGAGCATTGGCGCAGCCAGGATCGCAGCAAGGGGGCCCTGGAGGAAATTACCAAGGAAGGGGTGTTCACCGGCCGCTACTGCCTCAACCCGGTGACGGGCTTAAAGATGCCCATCTATGTGGCCAATTTCGTGCTCATGGAGTACGGCACCGGCGCGGTGATGGCCGTGCCGGCTCACGATCAACGGGATTTCGAGTTCGCTAAGAGGTATAACCTACCCATTAAAGTGGTGATTCAGCCTCCGGACCGCAATCTTGAGGCCGAGACCCTGGAGGCGGCCTATGAGGACGAAGGGGTGCTGGTGGATTCGGGGGCCTTTACCGGCCTGGCCAGCTCTCCGGCCCGGGAGGCCATTGTCGCCTTCCTGGAAGAAAAGGGCCTGGGACGCCCCAAAGTCCACTTTCGCCTGCGGGACTGGGGCATTTCCCGGCAGCGTTATTGGGGGGCGCCCATCCCTATCATCTATTGTGAGCGCTGCGGCCTGGTGCCGGTGCCCGAGGCCGACCTGCCGGTGGTCCTGCCTCTGGACGTGGAAATCACCGCGGTGGGCCGCTCACCCCTGGCCCAACTGGAATCCTTCTGGAAGGTGGCCTGCCCCACCTGCGGCGGCCCGGGACGTCGGGAAGTGGACACCATGGACACCTTTGTGGAGTCGTCCTGGTATTTCCTGCGCTACGCCTGTGCCGATTATCAGGAAGGCCCTCTGGACCCGGCCCGGGTGGCTTACTGGCTTCCGGTGGATCAATACATCGGCGGCATTGAGCACGCGGTGCTGCACCTGCTCTACGCCCGCTTTTTCACCAAAATCTTGCGGGATCTGGAGCTGGTTAAGATAGATGAGCCTTTTACCCGTCTGCTCACCCAGGGGATGGTCCTCAAGGAAGGGGCCAAGATGGCCAAATCCAAGGGCAACGTGGTGGACCCCAACGACATGATCCAGGCCTACGGCACGGACACCACCCGCCTCTTTCTGCTCTTCGCGTCCCCGCCGGAGAAAGACCTGGAGTGGAGCGACCAGGGGGTGGCCGGAGCTTCCCGCTTTCTGAAACGCCTCTGGAACTTGGTTCATTTCCTACTCCCGGACATTATCAGAGTCCCCGCCTACTCCGGTGCGGGTGACGATCTGGGAGCGGGAATATGGGAGTTCCGCCACAAATTGCATAAGACCATAAAAAAAGTGACCGACGATATTGAGGACTCCTTTCACTTCAACACCGCCATCGCTGCGGTGATGGAGATGGTGAACGCTTTTTACTTGGCAGTGGAGAACATATCTCGAGAGGACGACTCCGCCGCCAACGAGGTCTTCCGGGAGGCGGTTGAGGCAATTATCCTCCTTTTAAATCCCATGGTGCCTCACATTGCCGAGGAGTTGTGGCAGGTGCTGAGGCATACCACCTCACTTCAAGAGGCCTCCTGGCCCCAAGCGCAGCCCGAGGCGCTGGAGGAACCCTTCTTCACCGTGGTCGTTCAAGTAAATGGAAAGGTGCGGAGCCGCCTGAAGGTTCATACCGCGTCCAGCGATGCCGAGATCGAAATCAAGGCTCTAACAGACCCGGCCGTCCGGAAATGGCTTCCGGGCAGAAAGCCCGAAAGGGTCATTTTGACTCCAAACCGCAAGCTGGTCAATATTGTGATTTGAGGAGACCGATGATGACCTCGTGCCGCAGATGGATGACTCTTTGGTTCATGCTTAGCCTCCTGGGCTGCGGCTATCGGCCGGTGGGCACGGAGCCCCCGGCTCCCCAGGTTGCTCCCACCATGGCTATTCCCCCGTTCGCCAACCGCTCTACGGAGATAGGGCTGGAGGCCATCCTGGCCAATGCCCTCATCCATGCCTTTTCTCAGACCAAGGCAGTGCGGATCACCACCCGGCCCCAGGACGCGGACCTGGTGTTGGAAGGCAAGGTACAGTCGGTGGATAACACCTCCGTGGCTTTCCAGGACATCACCCGCTCCACCGTGCGGCGGGTGACGTTGCGTATTGAACTGGGCTTGCGCCAGGGCAGCGGCGGGAAAGTTATCTGGAAGGACAACGTGATCCTACAGGAAGATTATGTGGTGGACCCCAACTATGCCATCGGCGAGGCCACCAAGGCCGAAGGCATCCGACGGGCCGCAGTCACCCTGGCCCGCCGGGTTTTGGACAAGGTGCTGTTGGTGATTTAGTGGTTTGGGGGAGGGCAGGGAGCTAAGCTCCCTGCCCTCCCCCAAGCCCCCTCCCAACCCGTGTAAGGGATTGGGGAAGTCGGGGCCAAGGGCCCCGACTTCCCCAACCAAAAGAGCTAAGGGGAGGGGAGACCTCAGGTCTTGGGCCCTCTCCTGCAATTTACCCGATGCATTTATGTCTCATCCTGTTTTAGAACGACATATAGAGCGTAATGTTCTCAGGCCCCTTTATCTCTTTTATGGGGAGGAGGAGTTTCTCCTGCATCGGGCCCTCAAGCGTCTGGAAGGGGCGCTGGTGGGCCCCAGTGGCGAGGCGCCTCTTAAGGTGGTGCAGGAGGCCCAGGAGGTGGGGCTGGCTGAGTTCCTGGCCCAGGCCCGGGAAGCCACCCTCTGGGGCTCGGGGCAGCTCCTGGTGCTGCGCCGGGTGGAGCTCTATCCCGCCGCCGCGCTCCAGGCCATTAATGACTATCTGGATCATCCCGCTCCCCGGGCCTGGGTGGTGTTGGTGGCTGAGGGTTTAAAGGCCCGGGATCTGGGGAAACACCCGGTCTGGGGCCGCTTACAAAGGGAGGAAGCGGCCCTGGGTTTTTTTCGCTTTAGGGAAGGAGAGCTGTGCCAGTGGCTGGCTCAAGAGGCGGAAAACCTGGGAAAGAATCTTACCCTGCCGGCAGCCCAGCGCCTGGTGGAAATAGTGGGGGAAAATCTGTCGGAATTGACTCAGGAGTTGGAGAAACTGGCTCTTTTTGCCGGCGCCGAAAAGACCCTCACCCCGGCCCTGGTGGCGCAGTTGGCCAGCCACAGCCGCACCTACAATATCTTTGCCCTGGTGGATGCCCTGGGTGAGCCGGGGGCCCATAAGAGATTGTCCGCCCTGGATCATTTGCTGGACCTGGGTGAGCCCCCGGCCCGGATTGTGGGGATGCTGGCCCGGCAGCTCCGGTTGCTCATCCGCCTTAAGGAGAACCCGGCTGGACCCTCGCCGGATCTGGCCAAGAGCCTTAACCTACCCCAGGGAGTTCTGAACCGATTGGCCCAGCAGGCGGCTCGCTTCTCGACCCCGGCGCTGCGTTCCCACCTTTTCCTGCTGCATCAAACCGACTTTCAGCTGAAAACCAGCGCGGCCGACCCGCGACTCTGCCTGGAATGGACCCTGCTGCAAATGGGAGGTGGGTGAGGAAAATGTGGGGGGAGGGGCAGGGGCCTGAGGCCCCTGCCCTCCCCCACGTATCCTTTTCCCTAAGCGCTTTTCAGGCTGTTAACCTGGCGGGTGAGGCGGGAAATTTTCCGGGCCGCGGCCCGCCAATGGAGCGTGCCCTTGCCGGCCACCTGGGCGATGATGGGCACGGCCCGCTTTAACGCCGTCTCCGCCTCTTCCAGGCTTCGCTGCGCCACCGCTTGGCGCACGTCCCGCACCGCGTGTTTGACTCGGGTCTTGCGGCTTTGGTTGCGGGTCCGGCGTTTTTTGTTCTGTCGGGCCCTCTTCAGGGCAGAAAGATGTCTCGCCAAATAATTATCCTCCCTAGAATTGCTCCCTAAATTTCACTCAAAAGCTTATTTTTGTCAAGGTTGCCGGCCCCGGGGGTATTGCCGGAAAAAAGCCAGGAAATAACCCACCCCGGAGGCCACGGTAATGATCAGGGCCAGCCAGAGCAGGCCCATACCCACTCGGTGAAAGTCCAGAGCCTGATAAGGGTAGTGTAAAATCAGGGCCGTCAGGGCCAGCATTTGCAACAAGGTCTTGGTCTTGCCCCAGCGGTCGGGGGCCAGTATGATCCCTTCCGAGGCGGCCAACCCCCGGAGGCCGGTCACCGCCAGCTCCCGGCCGATGATAATAAAGGCCATCCAGGCCGGCACCCGCCCCAGAGGAATTAGCATGATGAGGGCTGCCGAGACCAGCAGTTTGTCTGCCAGGGGGTCGAGAAAATAGCCGGCGCGGCTCACCAGCCGGTGGCGCCGGGCCAAAAACCCATCCAGGAAATCCGTGGCCCCGGCCAGGACAAAAGTGAGAGCGCCCAGGAAACTGGCCCAGGGCCCCGGAAAGAAGAGGAGCAGCACCAGCACCGGAATGGCGGCAATCCGGGCCCCGGTCAGGATGTTAGGCAGGCGCCAGAAAGGGGTCTCGATGGGGTCCATCTCAGGCCTTAGAGGCGCGCTCCCAATCCTCCAGAAACTTTTTCAAGCCCACGTCCGTTAAGGGGTGATTAAGGAGCTGCATTAGCACCTTGTAAGGCACGGTGGCGATATCCGCGCCGGCCAGGGCCCCTTCCAGGACATGCAGGGGGTGGCGCACGGAGGCGACGATGATCTCGGTGTCAAATCCATAATTCTCAAAGATGGTGACGATCTGTTCCACAATATCCATGCCCCGATGGTTGACATCGTCCAGACGGCCGATGAAGGGGCTCACGTACGCCGCCCCGGCCTTGGCGGCCAGCAAGGCCTGGATCGCCTGAAAAATCAAGGTGACGTTGACCTTGATCGCCTTCCGCCGCCAGGATGCGGGTGGCCTTGAGGCCGTCCGCGGTCATGGGGATTTTCACCACCACGTATTCGTGGATCTTCGGCCAACGTTTTGGCCTGGGTCACCATTGCTCCGTCATCGGTGGCCATCACTTCGGCGCTCACCGGCCCTTTCACTAATTCACAAATTTCTAGAGATAAGTTCTTTAAAAGGCGTTCGCCGCTGATCCCTTCCTTGGCGCAGAGGCTGGGGTTGGTGGTCACCCCGTCCACCAGGCCCAGGCTGTGGGCCTCCCGGATCTCCTTGAGATTGGCAGTATCAATGAAAAATTTCATAATGAGCCCTCACCATATCATAAGTCATTCGGTCCCGCCACGCAGGAAGCGCTTCAGGCAGCCTTCGGAACAGAAAAAATAGTCTTTGCCGTCTTTTTGGGTCTTTAAGGCCTCTGTTCGGGGGATAAAGGTCTGGCACACCGGGTCCTGGACCAGGACATCCGGTTCCTTCCTTTCCATGGGGCGGCGCGGTGGCGGTCCCCCCAGGCCCCAGGATTGCGCCACTTTTTTAATCGCTAAGTATCCCATATATCCTAAAGCTACCCCTAACAATAGACGCCACATAAAATTGCTTCCTAGGCTGTCACATATCCGGTCGCAGCGCCGCCAGGGCCGCCGCGTCCAGCTCTGCTAAAAGCTCCGCTGCGCTCTTCTGGAGCACCGGGTGCCACGCTTCAGGATCGATCTCCGCCAGGGGGACCAGGACAAAGGCTCGGCGGTGCATCTGCGGATGCGGCAAAATCAGCCGGGGGCCGGACCTCACCACCCCGTTATATAATAGCAGGTCCAGGTCGATGAGGCGAGGCCCCCAACGTTCCTCCTTGACCCGTCCCAAAGCCGCTTCCACCCGCTCCAGGCCCTTAAGCAGTGCCTCCGGGCCTATCCGGGTGCGAATCTGGGCCACCGCATTGACAAACCAGGGCTGGTTCTGCGGCCCCAACGGCGGGTTCAGGTAAAAAGAGGAGACCTGGCGTAACTCCACTGCCTCGATGGTCGCCAGACGGACCAGAGCTTCCTTGATCTGGCGCTTAGGTTCTCCCAGGTTGGCTCCCAGGCCGATGTATGCGATAACCGGAGGTAATTCCTTGATGGCCGCAAATCCTGGAGCCATAAGACCCTCTTAGTTATCTGAAACTTAAGGCGAGGTCCAGCAATCCACGAAATCGTCAGACCAGCCTGGCTGTCTGCCTACAGGCCCTCCAGGCGGGTTAAGGCCTCTTCCAGGCGCTCCTGGGGCACGGTGAGGGCCAGGCGCACATAGCCTTCTCCAGGCTCCCCCAGGCCAATACCAGGGATGACCACGATGCCGGCCCGCTCCAGGAGATGGCTGGCAAAGCCTATGGAAGTCATCCCCGGAGGCACCGCCAGCCACACGTAGAAGGTGGCTTTGGGGGTATCCACGTCATAGCCTAATTTTTTGAGGCCTTGCACCAGAAGATCCCGGCGTCCCTGGATGATGCAGCAGTTTTCCGCCACGCAAGTCTGGTCCGAATCCAGGGCGGCGATCCCGGCGATCTGGATGGCATTAAAGGCTCCGGAGTCGATGTTGCTCTTGATCTTCCCCAGGGCGCTCAAAACACCCCGGTTGCCCACCGCCATCCCCAGGCGCCAGCCAGTCATATTATAAGTTTTGGACAGGGAGTGGAACTCCACCCCCACCTCTTTGGCTCCCGGGATTTCCAGGAAGCTGGCGGGGCGGAAGTCGTCAAAGGCCAACTCCGTGTAAGCCGCGTCGTGTACCGCAATTATTTTATACTCCCGGCAGAATTCCACCACCTGGGTGAAAAATTTTTCCTCCGCCACTGCAGCCGTGGGGTTGTTGGGATAGTTAAAGAACAGCAGCTTGGCCTGCCGGGCCACCTCCGGCGAGACGGCCTTAAGGTCCGGTAAGAAATTATTTTCCCGCCGCAACGGCAGAAAATGGCAGGTGGCCCCGGCAAAGAGGCTCCCCATTTGATAGACCGGATAGGCCGGGCTGGTGACCAGATTGACGTCGCCCGGATTGTTTACCCCCAGGGGGAGGTGGGCCAGGCCCTCCTTGGAGCCGATGAGGGTGAGGACCTCCGTCTCCGGGTGGAGCTGCACCCCGAAGCGCCGCCCGTACCAGCGGGCCACGGCCTCCCGGAAGAGGTTCATGCCGGAATAGAGGGGGTAACGGTGGGTGCTGGGGTCCGCCACCGCCTCCTGCATCTTTTCCACGATGAAGCGGGGCGTGGGCAGGTCCGGGTCGCCCACCCCCAGATCGATGATATCTACTCCCCGGGCCCGCACTTCTTCTTTCTTCTCATCGATTTCCTTGAAGAGATAGGGTGGAATCAACTCCAGGCGCCCTGCTGACTGGAAAAACCGCATCATTCAATCGTCCTCTTCTGCTACCACCCGATTCCGCAAGGTCCCGATGCCTTCCACCTTGATCTCCACCACATCGCCGGGGCGCATGGGGCCAACGCCTGCCGGGGTGCCGGTGGCGATGATGTCCCCGGGCACCAGGGTCATGATCCGGGAGATAAAGGCCACCAGGGTAGCCACCCCGAAGATCATATTACGGGTATTGGAGTACTGCCTTCGCTCTCCGTTCAGATAACCTTCCACCGTGAGATTGTCCGGGTCCGGGAGGTCGGTTTCAATCCAGGGGCCCAGGGGCGCGAAGGTGTCAAAGCTCTTGGAGCGGGTGAACTGGCCGTCCTTCTTTTGCAGATCCCGGGCGGTGACGTCATTAAAGGCGGTATACCCCCGGATATACCTGAAGGCGTCCTCCTCCCGCACCTTATGGGCCGGCCGGCCCATCACCACCGCCAGTTCCGCCTCAAAGTCCACCCGCTGGGACATCTTGGGATAAATGATATCCGCGTCCGGGCCGATCACCGAAGTTGAGGGCTTGAGAAAGATCAGGGGTTCATCCGGCACTGGGCCCCCAAACTCCTGGGCATGGTCCCGATAGTTCAGACCCAGGGCGATGATCTTGGTGGGCATGCACGGGGCCAGGAGCACCACCTGGTCCAGGGGGATGATTTCCCCTTTGGTAGTAGGGCCCTCGGGCCCCGGACTGGCCAAAGGCCGGATAACGTCGCCTTCCAGCTCGCCATAGCGGGTCTGCTCCCGGTAGATGTATCTAACCAGGCGCATGCTATTTCACCCCCAGGACATCTTGCATGTCATAGAGGCCCGGGGGCTGGTGCACCACCCACAGGGCGGCCCTGACCGCGCCCCGGGCAAAGTTGTCCCGGCTGTGGGCCCGGTGGATGATCTCCAACCTCTCGCCGATGCCCCCAAAAAGTACGGTATGTTCTCCCACGATATCCCCGGCCCTCAAGGTCTGAATGCCGATCTCCTCCTTGCTCCGCTCTCCGATAATCCCCTGGCGGCTGTAAACTCCCACCTGCTCCAGGTCCCGGCCCAAGGCGTGGGCTAGGACCTGGGCCAGTTTCAAGGCGGTGCCGCTGGGGGCGTCTTTCTTGAGGCGATGGTGCGCTTCGACGATCTCCACATCATAGCCTTCGCTCAGCACCCGGGCAATGTCCGCCACCACCTTGAACATCAGGTTCACCCCCACGCTCATGTTGGGGGCGAACACCAGGCGCACCCGAGGGGCCAGGGCCTGGAGCTCGGCCAGCTGCCCGGGGGAAAAACCGGTGGTCCCCAGGACCATGGCCTTGCCCGCGGCCGCGACCTCCTTGAGATGGGCCAGGGACGGCTCCGGATGGGAAAACTCGATCAGCACCTCACCCTGGGGCAGTACTTCCGCCAGTTGCCCCACCACCGGGACGTTCTTCAGGGGCAGGCCCACCACTTCTCCCACGTCCAATCCCACTGCGGGATGCTCCGGCCGCTCCACCGCCCCGGCCAGGACGATGCCTTCCGCCTCCTCCAGCATATGAATGATGCGGCCGCCCATGCGCCCCGCCGCGCCGGAAACGATCGCCTTAACCATAATGCCTCCGAGAAGATTTCTGGGGGGAGGGCAGGGAGTTCAACTCCCTGGCCCTCCCCCCAACACTCACTTAATCAGCCCGTAATCCTTAAGCACCTGGCGCAGGCGCGCTTCGTTTTGAGGGGATAGGGGGCACAGGGGTTGCCGCACTTCGCCGGTGATTTTCCCCATCATCTTCAGGGCGGTCTTGGCCGGAGCCGGGTTGGTTTCCAGGAACATGGCCTCCATCAAGGGCCACATTTTGAAGTGGAGTTTTCGGGCCGTGGCCCAATCCCCGCCAAAAAAGGCGTTGCACATCCCGGCCATGTCCCCCGGGGCGACATTGGAGACCACCGAGATCACCCCTTGGCCGCCCACCGCCAGCAGGGGCAAGACCGTGAAATCATCCCCGGACAAGACGGTGATTTTGTCCCCGCAGAGTTCCAGCACCTTGGAGCATTGCTTCAGGTCGCCGGTGGCCTCCTTGATTCCCACAATGTTAGGAAGGTCCGCCAACCGGGCCATGGTCTCCGGCAGCAGGTTGAAACTGGTGCGGGTGGGGACGTTATATACCACGATGGGGATACGGGTGGCCCCGGTGATGGTTTTAAAGTGTTGGTAGAGGCCCTCTTGCGTCGGTTTGTTGTAGTAAGGAGTGATCATTAAGGCATAGTCCGCCCCGGCCTGTTGCGCGTGTCGGGTAAGTTCCAGGGCCTCGGCGGTATTGTTGGAGCCCGTGCCGGCGATCACCGGAATACGTTTCTTCACCTGGTCGATGCAGAGCTCTACCACCCGTTTGTGCTCTCCGTGGGACAGGGTGGCGGATTCGCCGGTGGTGCCGCATGGCACGATGCCATTAGTGCCTCCCTCGATCTGGAACTCGATGAGTTCCCGATAGGCCTCCTCGTCCAGGCGGCCGTTCTTGAAGGGAGTAACGATGGCCACGATAGCTCCCTTTAACATGATACTACCTCCTTACTTGAGTTCGTTGACCCACAATTCCCCCTGGTAAACCACCAGGGCTTCACCCTCCAGGTAGACCTCGGTAAAGGCTTCTCCCTGGGGTTGGAAGTACACGGTGAGGGTTTCCCCGCCCCGGGTGTGGACGGTGACCGGGGAGGAGGCTTTATTCAGGCGGGCGGCAATCAGGGCCGCGGCCACCGCGCCGGTGCCGCAGGCCAGGGTCTCATCCTCCACCCCCCGCTCATAAGTGCGCATCTGAAGGGCCTGAGGGCCGCTAATACGGATGAAATCCACGTTGGTCCCGGCCGGCTGGAACCGGGAATGAAAGCGGAGGGCGCGCCCCCAGTGGGTGACCGGCACCTCCTCCAGGTCGGTGACCGGCACTACCAGGTGGGGCACCCCCACCTTCAGGAAGTGGCCGGTGATGGTTATCCCCTCCAGCGGGATGTTCTCGTCGAGGCGCAAATCCTCCACCCCGGTCATGGCCAGCTTTACCGTGTGGTCCCGGACTTCAGCCCGGATGAGGCCCGCCAGGGTTTCAAAGGACAATCTTGGCGGGGCCAGGCCGGTGAGAACCGCAAAGCGGGCGGCGCAACGCCCGCCGTTGCCGCACATCTCCGCCTCGGAGCCGTCGGCGTTATAAAATCGCCACTTAAAGTCGGCCCTGGGGGAGTCCTCGATGAGGATCAGGCCATCGGCCCCCACCCCCACCTTGCGGGCGCAGATCAGCCGGGCCCAGCGGGGTTGCTCAGACTCGGGAATAAACCGTGGCCGGTGGTCCATTAGCACGAAATCATTACCCCCGCCATGCATCTTATAGAAAGGTATCCGACGTCCCAGTTCTGAAATCATTATCCTCAGGAGAGAAAATCCCCCCTAACCTCCCTCCAGTAAAGGGGTTTAGAGTCAGGAATCCCCCTTTTTCAAGGGGGATTTAGGAGGATTTTTTGAAGCGATTTTCAGGGTGAAACTCCTCAAGGTCACCGCAGGAATTCTGGGATGCTTTCCCCCCAGGTGAGCTGGCGGTAAGCCTCCCGCTTTCTGATAACATAAAATTGGCCATCCTGCACCAAGATTTCCGCCACCCGGGGGCGGGCATTATAATTGGAGCTCATGGAAAAGCCGTAAGCCCCGGCGCTCATCACCGACACCAGCTCTCCCGGCTCCAGGCCCAGCATCTGCCGGTCTTTGGCCAGAAAATCCCCGGACTCGCAGATGGGCCCCACCAGGGAGGCCTTCACCTTGGGCCGCCTCCGCTCCGTAACCGGCCACAGGGCGTGATAAGAGCCGTACAGGCTGGGCCGCGCCAGGTCATTCATGCCCGCATCCACGATGATGAAATGCTTGGCCTCGCTTTCCTTGGTATAGAGCACCTTGGTGACCAGGATGCCGGCATTGCCCACCAGCACCCGGCCGGGCTCCAGGATCAGCCGGCAATCCAGACCGTTGAGCTCCTTGAGGATGGCCCCCCCGTATTCCCGGGGATGGGGCGGCTCCTCCTGGTCGTAGGTAATCCCTAAGCCCCCGCCCAGGTCCAGGTAGCGAATCTGGATGCCGGCTTGCTTAAGGCGCTGGATCAGTTCCTTGAGGCGCTGCAGGGCTTCCACAAAGGGGCCCAGCTCGGTGATCTGGGAGCCGATGTGGCAGGCCACTCCCACTACTTCAAGATGAGGCAGCTCTTGGGCCCGGAGATAATTCTTAAAGGCGCGCTCAATGTCGATGCCGAATTTATTCTTCTTGAGCCCGGTGGAGATGTAGGGGTGGGTCTGGGGGTCAATATCCGGGTTGATGCGCAACCCCACCGCGGCCTTTTTCTTCAGACGGCCGGCCAGGCGGTTGATCTCCCCCAATTCCTGGGAAGATTCGATATTGAACAGGAGAATGCCCGCGGCCAGGGCTGCCTTAATCTCCTCCGGGCGCTTGCCTACCCCGGAGTAAACTACCTTGCCCGGGTCCACCCCGGCCTTCAGGGCCCGGTAGAGCTCCCCGCCGGAGACGATGTCCACCCCGGCTCCCAGCCGGATCAAGAGCCTTAAAATAGCCAGATTGCCGTTAGCTTTTACCGCGAAACAAATGAGATGGGGAAACCCTTCGAAGGCCGCATCAAAGACCCGGTAATGATGGGTCAAGGTGGCATGGCTGTACAGGTAAAAAGGGGTTCCCACCTTGGCGGCGATGCGGCTGACCGGCACTTGTTCGCAGTAAAGTTCCCCGGCCTGATAGTGGAAGTGATGCATACACTCTGTCCTTTGGTCGTAAGCTATCAGCTTTAATTCTATTAATAAAAATATAATTTTCGAGAATTGAGATAAAATCGTTTAGTGTACTCCAATTATGAATTGATTTGTCTGATAAAATCCCCATGATCGCTATTGCTGTCCAGTTATTTCTTTTTCTTTCTCAAATTTATTATTGTCTCAGCTATATTGATCATAGGAAGAAAATACCAGGTTTTCATTCCTTCAATCTGCAATAGAAGATTACCTCGCTGTTCTACATAAAATGTAAATTTCCTGCCATTTACAGTTCTATTTATCCTCAACTTGTGTCTTAAAATAAACATGGATATTTCCTTTTGGCCTAATCTAGTAAGTCGCACAGGAATATCAACAACCGACATCATGATTCTTCTCCTTTATAAATTTTAAGGAACTCAAGCTGGCTTTCTGCTTCTTGATCAATTTTTTGCTGATAGCTGATAGCTGACTGCTAAAAACTTACCACCGCCTCCTCCGAAGGCAGGCTTTCGTTGGCCCGGCGGGAGTTGTCCACCGCGGTCACATAGTAATAATAGGTCTGCCTCTTTGCCACCTGGGTATCCAGGAAATAATCCTTTTTTAGCAACTCCCGGGTTATCAGGATAAACTTGGCTTCCCCTGCCTGCCGCCGGTAGACCCGGTATCCGGCCAGATCCGGCGCCGGGCTGGGGTCCCAGCGCACTTCTACCCCCCGGGGACTGGCCAGGGCCACGAGATTAAGCAGGGGGGGCGGTGGCGTCAGTTTCTCCGGCTGAGCCATCCGGGTGGAGGAATCCAGGCTTTCCAGCGGGTCCGGGCCCAGGCGACGCACGGCTCTAACTTTATAATTATATTCCACCTCGTTGAGCACTGCCAGGTCCTGGTAGTCAATCCCGGAAACCGGCTGGGGAGTCAGGCGGATCCAGGCGGTGTCGCCTGAGCGGCGATAGACCCGGTAACCCGCCAGCTCCGTAAGGGGGCTGCCGTTTTGCAGTTGGGTCACCGGGTTCCAGGTAAGAAGCACCACCTTGTCTCCGGCCCTGGCCTTAAGCTCCTGCGGGGCCCGGGGCAGCAGCCCCCAGGCATGGCTTAAGGCCGGTGACCAGGCCCCCAGGTAGCCATCCGGGTCATATGCCGCCACTTTGTAGTAATAACGCCGCTCCGGCCGCAAGTCCCGGTCCTGGTAGAGAACCTTTTCCCCCTCCACCTCCCCCACCTGGGGATAGGCCAGGTCAATATCCGCACACAGGACAAAATCCCTCGGGGATACAGAAGCAGTCTGCACCCCCTTAACTTCGGCGCGATAAAGGCGAAACCCCTGGAGTTGGGTGAGGGGCTGGCCCAGGAGATTTTCCCGGGGAAGGAGCCAACTTAGCGCCAGGCTGTCCCCTTCCTGCGACAGGCGAAAGTCCCGCACCGCCGCGGGCAATACCTTGTCCGGGGACACGGGCGTCATCTTCTTCCCACACCCGCCGGCCAGGAGCGCCAGGGCAAGGATAATTGAGAGGAGGATATAGGGGGAGGGCCAGGGACTTGAAGTCGAATGGGCCTTCGGCCCATTTTTATATGATGCATCTGCTTGCCAGATGCCCCCCCTCCCAACCCGCTAATGGTTGCCGTGGGAGGCGGGGCCAAAGGCCCCGCCTCCCACGGCCAGGCAAAGCAAACCTATATGGGGTGGGGGGAGGGGGCTGTGGGGGAGGGGGCAGGGGTCTGCGACCCCTGGCCCCCTCCCCCCTTAGGTCCTTAAAGTTCCTGCTCATAAGGTTCAGTCCCAATTCCTCGTTCAACTCTTTTCAGAGCCTCCTCCACCCGCTCCGGCGCGGTGCCGCCCGGGGAGCGGCGCCGGGCCACGGAGTTTTCTATCTTGAGCCAGTCAAAGACGTCGGCTGCGGCCGCAGGCGCGAATTCTTGGATCTCCTTGAGAGACAGCTCCCACAGCTCCTTTCCCCGGGCCTCCGCATGGCGCACCGTCTGGCCCACCTGTTCATGGGCGGTGCGAAAGGGCACCCCCTGGGTGACCAGGTAATCGGCCAGGTCGGTGGCGGTGAGAAAGCCGCCGTGCAGGGCCGCGGCCATACGCTCGGGGCGAATTTTCAGGGACAGGAGCAGGCCCGCCATCAACTCCACCGAGGCCTTGACGGTGTCCACGCGTGTCGAACAGGGGTTCCTTGTCCTCCTGGAGGTCCCGGTTGTAGGCCAGAGGGAGGCCCTTGAGGGTCATCAGCAGGCCCATCAGGTGACCACAGACGCGGCCGGTCTTGCCCCGGATGAGCTCTGGCACATCGGGATTTTTCTTCTGGGGCATGATGGAGCTGCCGGTGGCGAAAGTATCCGGCAGTTCCACGAAGCCGAATTCCGAACTTGACCAGAGTATTAGTTCCTCGGCCAGGCGGCTTAAGTGAACCATGAGCAAAGAGGCGTGCGCCAGAAATTCCACCAGAAAGTCCCGGTCGCTCACCGCGTCCAGGCTGTTCCGGAAGACCTCCGGAAGACCCAATTGGTCTGCAGTGAACTGGGGATCTACCGGAAAGGTGGTGCCGGCCAGGGCCGCAGCCCCCAGGGGCGATACCTGGATTCGGGCCAAGGATTCTCTGAGCCGGGCCTGGTCCCGCCGCCACATCTCGTCATAGGCCAGCAGGTAGTGGGAGAAAAGAATGGGTTGGGCCCGCTGCAAATGGGTGTAGCCGGGCATGATGACCCCAAAGTGGCGGCGGGCCAGGCGGGCCCCGGCCCGGCGCAACTCTCCCAGGGCCCCGCGCAACTCTTCCACCTCGGCGGCCAGGTAGAGGCGCACGTCCAGGGCCACCTGGTCGTTGCGGCTCCGGGCGGTATGGAGCTTGAGCCCCACTTCGCCGATTTTTTCGCTGAGGCGCGCCTCGATGGCCATATGAAGGTCTTCCTGGGCAGGGTCGAACACGAACTCTCCAGTTTCGATCTCCTGGCGGATTTCCATCAATCCCTGGACGATCTCTTCCGCCTCAGCCGGGGTAATGATCCCCTGGTGCGCCAGCATGCGGGCATGGGCTATGGACCCGGCAATGTCCTGGCGATAGAGGCGCCGATCGAAGTTAAGGGAGGAGGTGAATTCTTCTACCTTGGTTTCTGTCTGCCCCTCAAAGCGCCCGCTCCAGGGTTTTTTGGCCATCAGGTCATCCTTTGCAAAGATGGTGCGGAAAAAATCGTTTAAGGCTACCTAAGATTTACGTTTTAATGGGGCCAGCACCATCATCTTGGCCAGCCATGACGCCTTGCTTCAGGGCTGGAAAGTTTGCAGTTGGAAGTTTTGGTGTTCAGAAACAATGGTGCCGTTTTTCGATTTATTATTAATGGTAACCAGGCTTTTGACCCAACCAACTTTCGGCGCATACCATTCGTAGGCCAGCAAAGAAAGTTCGGCCTCCTTTTTCTCGCTGGGCGCATTATTTCCTACATGTTTAATTTTCACGCAATCCTTGAAGGTTCCCGCAGGGACGGTAACCGTGTCGTTTACACCTTCGATGGTAAGAGTCAATTTCACCTCGTCGTCGCCTAATTTGGTGGTGATATCCCACGAGGTTCCTTCCGTAATTGAATGTGGAATATAGTAGGCTTTGGCTTTTAGAATGGTAGGCTCGGCATTTTCAGACTTTTGTTCCCCGTATAGATAAACGCCGTTATCATCCTTAGCTACTAGATCGTATTTGCTGGCTCCGCCTGTCTCCCATTTTCTTGGGGTCACTGTCGTGTCGTTTACCTTCTGAGGAGCAAGGTTAGTTATAATGATTTTTCTCGTTTCTCTTTTATCGGAGGTAGAACTATACTCCCAGGTCATTCCTGCTTTAAGGGGAAAATAGGTTGCGTCGGATTGCGCGTAGCACAAGGTAAAGCCTGGCAGCGAGAGAGATAAGAATATGGCTGTAACAATAATCGGGGCTAGCATGGGAACCTCTTTCCAAACCCCCAAAACCCTTATGCGGGTGGGGAGGGGGTTTGGGGGAGGGCAAGGACCTCAAGTCCCTGGCTCTCCCCCAAAATTCATTTCCTTTCCTTCATTTCCCTGCCACCTGCGCCCGGATCTTCAGGCGCAAGGCGTTCAGGCGGATAAAGCCGCTGGCGTCCGACTGCCGAAAGTCGCCCCCGGCCTCGAAGGTGGCGAGGTCCGGGCGGTACAGCGACCTGGGGGCTTGGCGCCCCACCACCATGACATTGCCCTTGTAAAGCTTCAGGCGGGCGGTGCCGGTCACCGGCTTTTGGGATTCATCTATCAAGCTTTGCAAGGCATAGCGCTCCGGGGCATACCAGTAGCCGTAATAGATCAGCTCCGCGTAGCGGGGGATGAGGCTGTCCCGGAGGTGCATTACTTCCCGGTCTAACGTGAGGGACTCCACCGCCTGATGCGCCACTCTCAGGATGGTGCCCCCCGGGGTTTCGTAGACCCCCCGGGATTTCAGGCCCACGTAGCGGTTTTCCACCAGATCCACCCGGCCGATGCCGTGCTCGCCGCCCAGATCATTGAGGCGGGCCAAAAGGTTGGCGGGGCTCAAGGGTTCCCCATCCACGGCCGTCGGGTTTCCGGCCTCAAAATCGATCTCCAGGTAGCGGGGCTGCTCCGGCGCGTCCTCAGGAGACCTGGTCAGCAAAAACATATCCGCCGGGGGTTCCTGCCAGGGGTCTTCCAGGATACCGCCTTCATAGCTGCTGTGGAGCAGGTTGCGGTCTATGGAATACGGCTTTTCTGGGGTCACCGGCACCGGGATGCCGTGAGCTTGGGCATACGCCACCAGGTCGGAGCGGGAGGCCAGGTCCCACTCCCGCCAGGGGGCGATGATCTTCAGGTCCGGGGCCAGGGCCTGGTAGGCCAGCTCGAAGCGCACCTGGTCATTGCCTTTGCCCGTGGCGCCGTGGCTCACCGCGTCCGCGCCAGTAAGCCGGGCGATCTCGATTTGCCCCCGGGCGATGAGAGGCCGGGCCAGAGAGGTGCCCAAAAGATAGCTCCCTTCGTATATGGCGTTGGCCCGGAAGGCCGGAAAGACGAAGTCCAGGGCGAAGATCTCTTTCAAGTCCTCAATAAACACCTCATCCGCGCCCGTAGCCCGGGCTTTCTCCGCCAACCCCGCAAGTTCTGCCTCCCCCTGGCCCAAATCCGCTGCAAAGGCGATGACCTGGCACTTATAGGTTTCCTTGAGCCATTTGAGGATCACCGAGGTGTCCAGACCGCCGGAGTAGGCCAGAACGATTTTCTTGATGTCAGCCATTCTTTTAATTCCTAAGATATATTGTTGGTGCGTTAGACGCATCCTGCCTGACTTCATGGCGGGCGGTGCCCGCCCTACATTTTTCTGGCACAGGCTGGAAAGCCTGTGCCACCAACTTAAGGGATTGGGGGAGGGGTTTGGGGAGGGGGTAAGGGCCCGCGGCCCTTACCCCCTCCCCAAAAATTTCATATCCTCACCCTCACCCCAACAGCCACTCCAGCAGCGCCTTCTGGAAGTGCAGCCGGTTTTCGGCCTGGTCCCAGGCCGCGGACTGCGGGCCGTCCAGGACGTCGGCGGTAATTTCCTCGCCCCGGTGGGCCGGCAGGCAGTGGAGCACGATGGCTTCGGGCCGGGCCAGTTTCATGAGCTCGGCATTCACCTTATAGGGTTGGAAGACCTGCCGCCGGGCCGCAGCTTCTTCTTCCTGGCCCATGGAAGCCCAGACATCGGTGTTGATAACCTGAGCCTCCTTTACCGCCTCCCGGGGGTCCTGGCCCAGGTGGATGGGCCGGCCTGCTTTTTGGGCTTGCGCCAGCAAAGAGGCGTCAGGCTCATATCCCGGGGGGCAGGCCAGGTGCAAGACAAAATCCAGGTGCAGGGCCGCGGTGATCCAGGAGTTGGCCATGTTGTTGCCGTCCCCCACCCAGGCTACCTTGAGGTCGGATACGCGGCCAAAGCGCTCCTCCATGGTCATCAGGTCGCTCAGCACCTGGCAGGGGTGATGGGTGTCGGTAAGCCCGTTGATGACCGGGATGGTGGTATGACGGGCCAACTCCTCGGCCGTGGCATGGGCAAAGGTGCGGATGACCACCCCGTCCACATACCGGGACAACACCCGGCCGGTATCGGCAATGGGCTCATTCCTGGACATCTGGGTCTGGCCCGGGGCTAGATAGATGCTCGTCCCCCCCAACTGGGCAATCCCCGCTTCAAAAGAGACCCGGGTGCGGGTGGAGGGTTTGTCAAAAATCATGGCCAGGATTTTGCCCTTGAGGGGCTCAGGGTCCAGACCTCTTTGGTGCAAGGCCTTGAGCACCCGGGCCCGGGCCAGGAGGGTCTCGATCTCGGCCCGGGTCAAATCCAGGATAGTCAAAAGATCGCGTTTCATGGGAATACTTCAGCAAAAGCGGCGCCCAGGATTTCCAGGCCCGCATCCATCTCCTTGGTCCCCAGGATCAAAGGCGGCAGGAGCCGGATAATATTTCCCTGGGTGCAATTGACCAGCAGGCCCCGCTCCCGGCAAACATTCACCAGCGGCGCCCCTTCCTGGGCCAATTCCAGGCCCCACATCAGCCCCAGGCCCCGCACCTCCTGGATCACGCTAAACCGGTCCTTCAGGGCCATCAGGCCTTTCTTAAGATACTCCCCTTTGGCTCTTACCCCAGCCAGAAAATCCGGGTTGCTGAGGAGGCTCAGGGAAGTTTTGGCGGCGGCGGCAATCACCGGCCCTGCGCCGAAGGTGCTGGCGTGGGTGCCGGGGACAAAGGCCTGGGCTACCTCTTCCTTAGCCAGCAGCGCGCCCATGGGCAAGCCGTTGGCCAGGGCCTTGGCCAGGGTCATGACATCCGGGGTCACCCCGAAATGCTCATAGGCGAACAATCTGCCGGTGCGCCCCAGGCCGGTCTGAATTTCATCCAGCACCAGCAAGAGTCCGTGTTCGTCACATATTTGACGCAAACCCGCTAAATAATCCGGCCCTGGCAGGCAGACCCCGCCCTCACCCTGGACGGGCTCCACGAGCACCGCGCACACGCTGCCGTCCACCGCCGCGGCTACAGCTTCCAGATCATTAAACGGCACCAGGACAAACCCCGGGAGCATGGGGTCGAACCCCTGCCAGAATTTGGTCTGGCCGGTGGCGGACAGGGCCCCCATGGTGCGGCCGTGGAAGGAATTTTCCATGCAAATGATGCGATGCCTGCCTGCCCCGAACTTGTCCCGGGCATAGCGGCGGCAGAGCTTGATGGCCCCTTCGTTCACCTCCGCGCCGCTGTTGGCGAAAAAGACCCGGTCCGCAAAAGAGAGGCGCACCAGCTCTTCGGCCAACTCCGCCATGGGGGTGGTATAGTAGAGGTTGGAGACATGCACCAGTTGCTGCAGCTGGGCGGCCGCGGCCCGGGCGATTTCGGGATGGGCGTGCCCCAGGTTGCACACCGCCAACCCGGCCACGAAGTCGAGATATTCCTTGCCAGAATCATCCCACACCCGGCAGCCTTCCCCCTTGACCAACACCAGGGGTTGGCGGCCATAAGTGGCCATGACGACCTTATCTGCCCGAGTTATCCAATCCGTTGGCACCATTTCTCCTGCGCAGAGGTAAATTTTTGCTGCGGAGTTGGGGGAGGGGGCTAAGGGCCGCAGGCCCCCTTACAATCCTCCCCCAAGCCCCCACCCCCAACCACCAACTTACGCGGGTTGGGAGGGGGGTGTGGGGGGAGGGCAGGGACCTCAGGTCCCTGGCCCTCCCCCCACATCTCTTATCCCACTATCTCCGTGCCGATGCCGTGGTCGGTGAAGATTTCCAGCAGCACCGCATGGAGGACGCCGGCCGTCCAGGATATGAGCCTTGCCCACCCCATGGTTCAGGGCGTCCAGGCAGCAGTGGACCTTGGGGATCATGCCTCCGGTGATGATGCCGGCCTCAATCATTTCCAGGGCTGAGTCCCGGGTCAGGCTGGAGACCAGTTGGCCGTCCTGGCCCAGCACCCCGGCCACGTCAGTGAGCAAAATAAGTTTGGTGGCCTTTAAAGCCCGGGCCACCGCGCCGGCCACCAGGTCGGCGTTGATGTTATAGGTCTCCCCGGCGTCCCCTACCCCCACCGGGGCCAGGACCGGAATAAAGTGTTGTTCATGCAGGGTGCGGATCAAGTCGGCATTGACCGCGGTCACTTCCCCCACCAGGCCGATGTCGATGATCTCCGGGGGTTCATCCTCCCGGGGGTGGTAGAATTGCAGTTTGCGCGCCTTGAGCAGGTGGCCGTCCTTGCCGCTCAGGCCCACGGCCTGGCCGCCCGCGCCGTTAATGAGGTTGACGATCTCCTTGTTGACCTTGCCCGCCAGGACCATCTCCACCACATCCATGGTGCGGTCATCGGTGACCCGGAGGCCTTGAACGAAGCGGGTGGGAATCTGCATCTGGGCCAGAACCTCACCGATCTGGGGCCCGCCGCCGTGCACCACCACCGGATGAATTCCCAGGTACTGGAGCAAAGTGATGTCCTGGGCAAAGCCGGCCTTGAGTTCCGGCTCCTGCATGGCCGCGCCGCCGTACTTGATCACCAGGGTCTGCCCCTGGAGTCGGCGCATATAGGGCAAGGCCTCCAGCAAGGTCTCGGCCCTTTTGATGTATTCCTGGGTCATGGTTATGATTTTCGAGTTTTAAATGTCAATTTTTAAAAAAAAGATGATAACCATTTATTCTCCGGAACCCGAATCTCTTGTTTAAAACCATCCTATTTTTAATTATCTCTTTCTCTGTATTTTTTTATGCGATGTGGTAGATTATATAAATACTCAATAAGAAAATCCAAAAACTCCACAATATCTCTAGCGTCTTCAGGATTTGCAGGGTCCTGAGAAGGCTTAGGGTGAGCTGAAACATTCCCTAATTCCCTAACTTGGTCAGACCATTCCTTCATTATAGGTGGAAGAATCCCTTTATTTGCAAGATCCTCAATTTCTTGCTTAAGGCCATTACCCTTCGCATTATAATCTCGCAGAGCTAATTGAAGGGCGCTACGAGCCATTACGGCCGCAGCATCCCAGTTTTCTGCATGGATATTCTGCTTCGCTTGAAGCCAGTATCTTCCAATAGATGTTGGCCAATGTTCAGGATACTTTTCAAACTTGAGAGGCCACGGTAACACTTCATAATTATGAACTCTTCCAAAAGAGCTTGCAGACCATAGAACCATTACATAACCATTGCAACTTCCGCATTTATAAGTATCAAAATATAGTATTTTGGTTGCATTCGGCTTCTTTTTTTGGGCACGAAAAGCTAACTCAAAATTGCCTCTTTCCATACAAAAGGGACACGTTATCTGATATAATGCCAACTCATTACCCTGAACTCCACTCCATTCCCCTAACTGCCACCAGCTATTCATTTTTCATAATCCTTTATCGCTTTTTACTTTATAATTATAATTCTAAAGAATATACCGGCTCAGGTCCTCGTCCTCGATGAGGTTGGCCAGGCGGTCCCGGACGTACTCCGCGGTAATGGTGATCTCCTGGGCCCCCAACTCCGGGGCCTTGAAGGAAATGTCCTCCAGGAGCTTCTCCATTACCGTGTGCAACCGCCGGGCGCCGATGTTCTCAGTGCGTTCGTTCACCCGGGTGGCCAGGGCGGCAATCTCTTTGACCGACTCCGGGGCGAAGGTCAGGCGGATGCCTTCCGTGGCCATCAGGGCCTGGTATTGTTTAATCAAGGCGTTCTCCGGCTCCAGAAGAATGCGCTGGAACTCCTCCGGCCCCAGGGAGTGAAGCTCCACCCGGATGGGGAAGCGCCCCTGCATCTCCGGAATCAGGTCCGAGGGTTTGGACATGTGGAAGGCCCCGGAGGCGATGAACAGGATATGGTCAGTGCGGATCATGCCGTATTTCGAGGTCACGGTGGTGCCTTCCACGATGGGCAGCAGGTCTCGCTGCACTCCTTCCCGGGACACATCCGGCCCCCGGGTGTGGTCCCGTCCCACGATCTTATCGATCTCATCCAGGAAGATGATGCCGTTTTGCTCCACTTTGCGCCGGGCCTCTTCCACCACCCGGTCCATGTCAATGAGACGTTGGGATTCTTCCTGGAGCAGGAGTTCCCGGGCTTCGGCGACCTTGACGCGCCGCGTCTTGGTGCGGGACGGGAAGAGGTTGCCCATCATCTCCCGAAGATTGATGTCCATCTCCTCCATGCCGGCGCTGGAAAAGATCTCCACCACCGGCATGGTCCGCTGGCTTACTTCCAGGTCCACCAGGCGGTCTTCCAGACGCCCGTCCCGGAGCATACTCCTCAGCTTTTCTCGGGTGTTAGCGACCTCGCCTTTTGCGGCATCGTATTTATCAGATCGACCCTCCAAAAGATCAATTAAGCCCTCATCCCCGATGACCGACTTACTTTTCTGCCCCGGTGTCGAGCCGGGCAGCAGCAAATCCAGCAGACGTTCTTCCACCACCTCGATGGCCTTGGCCTGCACCTTTTCCCGTTCCTCGGCCTTCACCAGGTTCACGGCCAACTCCATCAGGTCCCGGACCATGGACTCCACGTCCCGGCCCACGTAGCCCACTTCCGTGAACTTGGTGGCTTCGATCTTCAAGAACGGCGAATGGGCCAGCTTCGCCAGGCGCCGGGCGATTTCGGTCTTACCCACCCCGGTGGGGCCGATCATGATGATGTTCTTGGGGGCGATTTCGTCCCGGAGTTCCTCGGAGACCTGCTGGCGCCGCCAGCGGTTTCGCAGGGCGATGGCCACCGATTTCTTGGCGTCCTCCTGCCCCACGATGTATTTGTCCAACTCCGAGACGATTTCCCGGGGAGTCAGATGGTCCCCCGAGCCGCGGAGTAGTCTCATCAATGCCATAATTACCTTTCCTTGAGATAAAGCAATTAGAATGTAGAGCGGGCCTCGCCCGCCGCATTGCTGACAGCTAAATTATAATTCCTCTACCACAATCTCTTTATTGGTATAGACGCACAGGGAAGCCGCGATGCTCATGGCCTCCCGGCAAATCTCGGCAGGGACAAGCTCCGTGTGGGCCATGAGGGCCCGGGCCGCGGCTATGAGGCGCCTTTGTCCCAACATTTCTTAATAGAAAGTTACAAGCCCGCTATTACCGTTATTAAGGAAAATTAAATTCAAGCATTTATAGCAAATTGGATCTCGCGAATGTTCTGCACCACTTTGGATGCTTGTAAAATTTCTAAACGGACAATGCCGCCATCGTAGCCGAAATCGGCAATAACCCCTGGGCGCACCTCGTCGCTTTCCTTGATGCGCTCTTGTCGCAGCGTTATGGTCAGCGAGTCGGTCTCAGGATCATAAATTATTTTCATGGTCCAGTCCCTTCAAATATTTATTGATTTGCGAAGTTTTGTACAAGGTTATAATCACGCTTTCGGTGGCAGTCTCCTCAACCACAATTCGGAGTAACATCTCTTGCTGCAATATCTGGTCAAAATATCGGCGCAATAGTACCCGCCTCGGCGGTAGGGTGGGGACCTCGAATTCTGGATCGTTCAGGGTCTTATCCGCTTCTGCCCGGTCAATCTCACGGTCGGCCAGGTTTTCCAGGGCATGAGGCGACCACCTCACCGGTTTCACTCATTCCCCCTTAGCTCGGCCTAACCCTCCATTGGTATGCGGTGTGGAAAGGCGAGAGCCGACTGCTACAACTCCTCGACCACAATCTCCTGATTCGTATAGACACAAAGGGACGCCGCGATGTTCATGGCCTCCCGGCAAATCTCGGCAGGGGCGAGCTCCGTGTGGGCCATGAGGGCCCGGGCCGCGGCCAGGGCGTAGGGCGCGCCGGAGCCGATGGCCATCACCCCTTCATCCGGCTCGATCACGTCCCCGGTGCCGGAGATGAGAAAAGAGCCGCTGGTATCCACGGCCAGCAACATGGCCTCCAGGCGCCGTAAGATGCGGTCGGTGCGCCAGTCTTTGGCCAACTCCACCACGGCCCGGGTGAGGTTGCCCTGGTGCGCCTCCAATTTGGACTCTAACCTCTCAAACAGGGTCAGGGCATCGGCCGAGGCCCCGGCGAAGCCCACGATGATGCGCCCGTGATAGAGCTTGCGCACCTTTTGGGCCCGGTGCTTCATCACCATCTCCCCCAGGGTGACCTGGCCGTCGCCGGCCACCGCCACCTTGCCTTCCTTGCGCACCATGAGGATGGTGGTGCCCCGCCATTTATCATCATTACGCAGCATGGTTATCGTCAAGTATCCTTAGAATGTAGCCGCAGGCTTTAGCCTGCGCCTGCACAGGCTAGACGCCTGTGCCACCGATTATCCAAACCGGCTGGATTTTACCCATATATCATTTATTTACTCCGCGGATGGGCCTTGTCATACTCCTCCATCAGATAGTCCAGGTTGAGATGCAGGTAACGCTGGGTGCTGGAAATGGAGGCGTGGCCCAGCAGTTCCTGCAAGGCCCGGAGATCGGCCTGGCCTTCCAGCATATGGGTGGCAAAGGTATGCCGGAGCCCGTGGGGGGTAAGGGCCCGGGACAGGCCTGCGGCAGCCGCCCACTTGGTCACCACCCGGGCCACGGAGCGAGGGCTCAGCGGCCCTCCCTTCAGGTTGAGGAAGAGCGCCAGCTCCTCGGGGCGCCGTCTCTGGCCCAAGAGACTTTCCCTCAAGGGGAGATAGGCGGCCAGGGACTGCCGGGCCGGGTTCCCCAGGAAGGTCAGGCGCTCCTTGGCTCCTTTGCCCCACACCCGGATCACTCCCTGCTTAAGGTCCAGATCCCCCAATTTGAGGCCGGCCAACTCGGACAGCCGCAGGCCCCCGGCATAGAGTACCTCCAGGATGGCCTGGTCCCGCCGCATCCCGAAATCATCCCCCGATCTCGGCTGCAATAAGTGAAAGACCTCGTCCACTGTCAAGAAATGGGGCAGAGTCTTTTCCAGCTTGGGGCTGGGGGCCAGGCGGGCCGGGTTTTGGCTCACCACTCCCTGGCGCTGCAAGTATTTAAAAAAGGTACGCAGCGCCGACAATTTGCGGGCCACCGTGGCCCGGCGGTGCCCTTTCAGGCTGTGGGCCAGAAAGGCTCGCAAGTCCTGATAGGTTACATCCTCAAGGGAACGGCTCTCCGTACTTTTTAAGAAGAATGCCAAAAATTGGGAGAGATCCAGGCGATAGTTCCTCAAGGTATGAGGGGACATCTGCCTCTCCACCCTCAGATGTTGCAAAAAGTCCTCCAGATAGGCCGAGTGTGTCATGAAAATAGCCCGCCCCCCGGAAGTTCCCGGTTGATGCTAACTTTCAAATTTACACATGATATCATTAATTTAAGACAATGCAAAAAAATTATCCGAACCGGTCCGAGGTTGCCACGGGAAGGGAAAATTCTAGAAAAAATAAGGGCGATTATCCGGCAAATCCTGCCCCCGCGGGCTATTTGCCGGCAACCGCCCCCTTATTTGGTCTTTGGCAGCGGGGTATTACCCCGTCTCACTTGATGATAGTTGCCCTTCTGGTTTTCCCTCTAAGTGGTTAACACGGTTACCTTGGACGGCGACTCCAGGAGCTTGTCAATCTCCTCGCTCATCTTCTGGCGTTCCGGGTTTTTAGACCACGCATCCCAATTCTCCTTGGTGTCCCAGGAGCTTATCACCACATAATAGTTGGGATTATCCACGGAATGCAAGGTCTCCCCGGTGACATAACCTGGCTGTTGCATCGCCCTGACCCGCATTTGGCGCATCAGTCGCACAATTTCCGGGACATTTTTGCCACGGATATTTCGTTCCAGCATCACCTTAATCATAATTTCCTCCTGATTCGGATAAGTAAAGCCTGGAGCCAGCTTCCGGCGGGCTCTGGCCTCAAGAATTATTATTTTCTCTGTTGCAACAATGAGTTGAGAATTACCCGGAGAAAGACAACTACCCCACCCTAATCCCGCTCCACTCTCCTCCGTCCAGGAAGGAGCGATAGGAGTTTAGGGTGCAGCCTGATTATACAATAAGACTTCCTAGAAATTCAATTAATGATTAACTCCAGGGCCTATTGAGAGGCGGTGGGCTCTATGATAATATGTCCCCTGGAAAAGTGGTTTTTCAATGGTTAACTTAGCAGAACTGCGTCATATTCTGGAAAGCCAGGAAGAGGCCTGGCTGTCTCCCTATGCCACCCGGAGTGTCCAGGCTATTCGCCGGCGTTACGAGGAGCGCATCGCCGAGGGCCACCGTCAGAACTTTGCGGTGGACGCCGACCGCATCCTCCATTCCCGGGCCTACACCCGCTACATCGACAAGACCCAGGTCTTTTATCTGGTAGATCATGAGCATATCAGCCATCGGGTCTTGCATGTGCAACTGCTCTCCAAGATCGCCCGCACCATCGGTCAATTCCTGCGCCTGAACGAGGACTTGCTGGAGGCCATTGCCCTGGGTCATGATATCGGCCATCCCCCCTTCGGCCACGACGGGGAGCGCATCCTTTCCGCCATCTGTGAAGGCCAGGGCATCGGCCCCTTTTTGCACAGTGTCCAGGGGGTCTGGTTTCTGGATGGAGTGGAAAAAAACGGCCGGGGTCTTAACCTTTCTCTGCAAGTATTGGACGGCATTCTCTGCCATGATGGGGAAACCCATCTGGAGCGCCTATCTCCGGACCGGGAGAAGACCTTTGCCCAGTTGGAGGAGGAAATCCGCCTTAAGCTGGCTCACCCCGACCTCTCGCTTAAACCCATGACCCTGGAAGGCTGCGTCGTCCGCCTGGCCGACACCATCAGTTACATCGGCCGGGATCTGGAAGATGCCATCACTCTTAATCTGGTGCGGCGGGAGGAGTTGCCGGCGGAGGTCAGCCAACGCCTGGGGAGCACCAATGGCGCCATTGTCTACAGCCTGGTAACCGACCTCATCTCCCATAGTTTCGAGAAAAACTATGCGGGCTATAGCCCGGAGGTGGGACAGGCCTTGAAGAGATTGCGAGATTTCAATTATGAGCGCATCTATAACAATCCCCGCATCAAGGAGGAGACCCCCAAGATCGAGGAACTCTTTGCCCGGTTGTTTAAGCGGTTTCTGACGGATGTTAAGGAGAGGCGCCGCAACTCGCCCATCTGGGTGGATTTCTTAGCTGCCATGAACCCGGCTTACGTGGAAGGCCGGCAACCGGCGGAGATCGTCCGGGACTTCCTGGCCTCCGTGACTGACGCCCACTTTTTACGGCAAGCCCAGGAGCTTTTCTTCCCCCAGCCTCTCCCCGCCAGGTTTGGTCAAGGGCCGTAGATGCGCCTCATGACCTTTAATCTCAGGTTTGCCACGCCCCTGGATGGCCCCAATGAATGGGACTATCGTAAAGAATTGGTGGTGGCCACCATCCAGGCGCACCAGCCGGACCTCCTGGGCACCCAGGAAGGCACCGTGCCCCAATTGGAATATCTCACCGCCCACCTGGCCGGTTATCTGCCTCTTACGGCCCATCGTCAGGTGGACGTAACCTGCCAGTACCCCACCATCTATTACCGGAATGAGCGCTTTGGCATCCAGGAGAGCGGGGAATTCTGGCTCTCCGAGACCCCCACGGTGCATCGCAGCCTGAGTTGGGGCAGCGCCTTTCCCCGCATGGCCACCTATGGCCTCTTTAAGGAATTGGGGCGGGAAGACTGGTTTTACTTCATCAACACCCATCTGGATCATGTCTCTTATGCAGCCCGGCTGCAGGGAGCCCGGATGATTAAAGAATTTTTTTTTCGCCTTAACTTGCCCCTGATCCTGGTGGGAGATTTCAATGAGCCGCCGGGTAGCCAGGTTTATCAGGAATTTATCGGCCCAGGCAGTCCCTTTAACGATACCTGGCGAGCCCTGCATCCTCCCGAGGAGGAGGCCACCACCCAGCACGGGTTCGATGGCCGGCCCCGGGGCAGCCGCATCGATTGGATTCTCATTACTCCTCCCTTTCGGGTCCGGGATGCTTATGTTATTAATGATAATTTGGAAGGTCGTTATCCCTCTGACCATTTTCCCTATACCGCAGAGGTGGACTATTAAGATGGTGCGTCTGATCTGGCTCATCGTCATGCTCGGGTGGGTAGGGGGGGCACTGGCTGGGCCGGCCCCCGGATTCTCTCCCGTCTACCAGCAGGTGGCCGGAGGCGAAGAAGAGTACGTGGTGCCGCCGAAAACCACCCTGAGCCGCTTGTCCCTGGAAAAAGGGGTGCAGTGGCAGGTGGTGGCCCGCCACAATGAGTTGAAAAAACCCTATCGTCTCAAGCCCGGCATGATTCTCAAAATTGACAATACCCATATTGTGCCGGCTGAGATAGCTAACGGCTTTGTCATCAATCTGCCGGAGTTGATGCTCTATTACTTCCGGGAGGGGAAATATCAGCGGCGTTATTCCCTGGCCGTCGGCCGCCGCAGTTGGCCCACCCCCACCGGGGATTATTACATCCGCAATAAGACCCGGAACCCTACCTGGGTCGTCCCGGCCTCCATCCAGGAGGAGATGGCCAACCAGGGCCGGGAAGTACTGGAGCGGGTACCGCCGGGCCCCGAAAACCCCCTGGGAGACTACTGGCTGGGCACTTCCGCCCCGGGAGTGGGCATCCACGCCACCAATCGCCCCTGGAGCGTGGGCCTATCGGTGTCCCATGGCTGCATCCGCATGCTTCCCGAGGAGATTTCCCAACTCTATCCCCAGGTGGAGTTGGGCCTGCCAGTGAAGATCATCTACCGTCCGGTCAAGATGGCCCTAACTCCCGAGGGGCGCATTTTTCTCGAAGCCCACCCCAATATCTATCGCTGGGATTTGAACTATGCGGCCCTGGTGGAGGAGTGGGCCCTGCTGCATCAACTTCAGGGGCGCATCGACTGGGATAAGGTTCCAGGTATCCTTAAGGCCAGGGAGGGGATTGCCCGGGACATCACCAAAGGGACCCAGAAGGCCGCCACCCGTGAGGCGGAATCCTCCAACAGCGAGATCAGGCTTTCCCCTTTACACGGTAAAGAAGCCAAGTTAGAATAGGTGCCGTCCCCTGGCTACTCTTCCTGGGGGCGAGGGGCCAGATCAGGAGAAGGGGAACCGGTTTGCGGCAGGGGCCTGCGGCCCCCTCTTTTCTCAATTTCCAGCTCAGGAGAAGGCCATTGTCTGAGGCGGACCCGGCTGAGCAGCGCCGTCAGGCTATCCGGGAGGAGAATCGCCGGCTGCGATACCTCCGCTTTCTGGTGGACCTGGCCCTGCAGGAGATCCGGGCCGGTCGCTTTACCCGGGCCCAGGCAGAAAAAGTGGTGGGGAACATTCGCAGCCAGGCCTTAAAGCTCTTTCCGGGTAAGGAAACGGCCTTTGACCTCATCTACCGCCCCCGGTTTCAACGGGCCATCACCGAAACCTTTAAGCTTCACTGACAAAGGACAGGGAATATGATGCTCTCCCGTTTATGCCAAATCGCGCTCGCCGTTTTCCTGGTTCAGGCCTTTTTAGGGACTGGCTTGGCCCAGACCCAGCCCCCGGCTCCACCCCAGGCCCCGTCAGCCCCCCAGGCCCCAACCCCCCAGGTCCGCTGCGGTCCGGACCATGTCATCCTTTACAAAAGGGCGGTGTCTCTCCTGGACAATGCCGAAAAGAAACTGACCGCCAGGTACACCGCCGAGGCCAAGTCCCAGGCCAAGGAGGCCAAATCTCTATTCGCCATCCTGCAAAGAGAATGTGGCCAGGAACAGAAAGAAAGGCTCTTGACCCCGAAAGAGGGACAGCAAGAGGCCATCAATCAGAAGCTGTCAGCCGATGAGCAGGCCCAGGCCGAACGCCTCATGAAATCAGCCGAGGAGAAAGAGAAGAAGAGCGCCCAATTGGAGGCGAAGCAACCGGAGCTTTCTGTGAAATATCAGCGGGAAGCCAAAGATGAATATGAACAGGCGCAGAAACGGAGCATCAAGGCCATGATTTATTCCCTGCGCACCCAGCAGATGCTCTTCCAATTCCTGGTGAAATAGGCAACCTCCCTTTTGGTTCGGAGAGAAGCTTTGCCTGTGAGCATCACGCCCGAGGAAGTCGGGCCTCTCCAGGTGTTCTGCTACCTGGTGGCCTGCCCGGAGAGCGGGGAGGCCCTACTCATCGACCCGGGCGGGCCCGCGCCCGGTCTGTCCGCCCGGCTAAAAAAAGAAGGTTGGCGCTTGCGGTGGATCGTCAATACCCACGGGCACGCCGATCACACCGCGGCCACGGAGGATTGGGCCGCGGCCACCGGGGCGCAGATTGTCCTGCACCACCTGGACTGGGAATTCTTCTCTACCCCGGAGATGCAGGAGGCGGCCCGGGCCGAAGGGTTCCCACCCCTGACCCGGGTGGATCTGCTGGTGGGCGATGGCCATCGCTTGCCCCTGGGTCGGCAGCAGGCTCTCATCCTGCATACGCCGGGCCACACCCCCGGCTCCATCTGCCTTTACTTCCCCGGCCACCTCTTCACCGGGGATACCCTGTTCGTGGGTGCGGCCGGCCGCACCGACCTGCCGGGAGGGTCACTGGACCGGCTGATTCAGTCCCTCCAGGAAAAAATCATGCCCCTCCCCGATGATACCATCGTCTGGCCCGGGCATGATTACGGCGAGACCCCCACCTCCACCCTGGGCCAGGAAAAGGAGGGTAATCCCTACCTGACCGATTTCTTTTAGAGGCATGGCCTGGAAAGCGGGGCTTTCGCCCTCCCGGCCCTTAAATGATTCTGGAAGATCCCGCCAACTTTGTTAAGTTGCCCCATAAACTCACCCTAATATTCCACTGGTCCCCGATTTTGCAACCTGGGCCTAAAAATGGTAAACGACATAATAGAGGTGGTTCCCTTGGGCTGGCTGGAGCTTGATTCCTTATTCATGCCAAAACTGGACTGGGTTCAGGTGGAAGTCACTTCCTACTGTAATGCCGCCTGTATTTATTGCCCCCACTCGGTTTATCAAGGCCAATGGGTCAACCGGCACTTACCTCTGGCGACGTTCCGGCAACTTTTGCCCGTCTTCGCCAAGACCCGCCTCGTTTATCTCCAGGGCTGGGGCGAGCCTTTTCTTAACCCCGACTTTTTTGAGATGATTGCCCTGGCCAAGCAGGCTGGCTGCCAGGTGGGCACCACCACCAATGGGATGCTGCTGGACGCCGAAAAGATAATTAAATTGGTGGAATCCGGTCTGGACCTGGTGGCCTTTTCTTTGGCCGGCACTGATGAGGAAAATGATTCCATCCGCCGGGGCACCAGCTTCAAAAAGATCTTGGAGGCCATTCAGGCCCTCCGCCAGGCCAAAGAAAAACTGGGAAGGTCTAAGCCGGCGATCCATATTGCTTACATGCTGCTTCGCTCCGGAATGGCCGACCTGGCCAAATTGCCCCTGACCTTGCAGGGTTTGGGGGTAAGCCAGATGGTTATCAGCACCCTGGATTTTGTGCCCCGGAAAGAACTTGAAGCCGAGAGGATCATGCTGGAGCAGGATCAGGAACATAAGGAGCTCAAAGCCCGGCTAGGCGAACTGGAGCAATTGGCTGATCCTTTTGGCTTAACAGTCCATTATCAAATCAAAGAGCCGGGCGAAAGGCGGTTGCTTTGCCCGGAAAACGTGCAACGGGCTCTGTTTGTGGGCTCCGACGGGTCCGTGGCGCCCTGCGTTTTTACGAACCTGCCGTTGAGCGGCTGGGCCACTTATATTTTCAAAGATCAAGAACGCCCCTACCGGCGGCTAATCTTTGGCAACCTTGATGACCTTTCTTTCCCGGCCATCTGGCGGCAGAAGCCTTATTTAAATTTTCGACGTTCTTTTTTTACCGGCAAACTCATCTCCCTTTGCCAGAGCTGCCTCAAGATGTAAAGGAGGCCTTTCCCACAAAATTAAACGACTTTTCCCCACGCCTGGAGATCTATTGCTCCAAATGGGCGGAAATTTCCATAAAATTCATTACTTATCTTTTCGCGCCACCTTCCGGGGGGTTGTTTCTAAACCATGGGAAACACACCGATGCTCAATTCTGCTTCTTACCGTAATGCTAACTTGCAATTTTTAAAAAATTATCTTAGAAGGGTATTAAGGAGTTAACTCTAGAGAAAGGAGGAAATAAAGGAGGGAAAAAATTCTAAAGCTGTACTGGAAAAGCGGTTTTATGGCAGTGCCTGGCCACTATTGGTTACCGAGACAATGTCGCAGGCGAGGGTATGAGCCATGGAAGAGAAGAAACGAGGTATAAGTGAGGATTGGTTATCTTTATTGCTAGGTCTTTTCATCTTCCTGCTCGGCCTGGGCGTCTTTGTGGGTCTGGACCTCCTGGGCTGGAGCATCAAAACCAGCGTTTGGATCGACTTCAGCAAGGCGCTGGGACCGGTATCCAAAACTTTTAAAAGCCTGTCGGGTATCACTTCACTCATCTGCACCTATTTCTTTTTGTTGGTCATTATGGGAATTGGGGCCATTGCTCTGGGTGCCCGGGTGGGCAAGTTTATCCTGGGATTCTCGATAGTGTTCTGGTTAAGCTATGCCTGCTGGGTGGGAGGCCATTATGCGTATATCGCGGCGACCACTGACAAGCTAAAGGGTTTTGGCATCACCTGGTCTTTAAACCTCACGGGGGAGGCGGGATATATTCTGGCCCTCATTGTCGGCCTGATCATAGGTAACTTCTTCCCCGGGTTTGCCCGCATTCTGGTGGAGGCCACCCGGCCGGAATTGTATGTCAAAACGGCCATTGTCCTCCTGGGAGCCGGTTTGGGAGCGAAGGCCGCGGAATCTCTGGGGTTGGCCTCCGCGGTCTTGTTCCGGGGACTTTGTGCCAGTATTGAGGTCTACTTGATTGACTGGGCCATAGTCTATCTGGTGGCCCGGACAGTGTTCAAATTCAGCCGGGAGTGGGCCGCGCCTCTGGCCTCGGGCATCTCCATCTGCGGCGTGTCCGCGGCCATTGCCACCGGGGCCGCCATTCGGGCCCGGCCGGTGGTGCCCATCATGGTCTCTTCCCTGGTGGTGATCTTTGCGGTGGTGGAGTTGATTCTCCTGCCTTTCATGGCCACGTGGCTTCTGTGGACTGAACCCATGGTGGCCGGCGATTGGATGGGCCTGGCAGTGAAGACTGACGGGGCCGCCATCGCCAGCGGCACCATCGTGGATTCGCTGGTTAGAGCCAAGACCCTGGCCCTGACCGGGGTGAATTACAAGGAAGGCTGGATGGTCATGAGCTGCACCACCAGCAAGATCTTCATCGATATGTTCATCGGCATCTGGGCCTTCATCCTGGCCGTCATCTGGTGTTCCAAAATCGAATCCAAGCCGGGTGAAAGGATCCAGGCGATAGAGATCTGGTACCGCTTCCCCAAGTTCGTCATCGGCTATTTTCTAACCTTCATCCTGATGCTCATCGTCAGCCTGTCCTCGCCGGCCGCCCTGAAGACGGCCAGAGCCGCCACTGCCGAGACGGACATCTTTCGGGTGCTGTTTTTTGTCCTGACCTTCTTCACCATTGGGGTGATCTCCAATTTCAGGAAGCTGTGGGAAGAAGGCATCGGCAGACTGGCGGCGGTCTATCTCCTGTGTCTGTTCGGATTCATCGTCTGGATCGGCCTGTTGATTTCCTGGATCTTTTTTCACGGCATCAAACCACCCATAGTGACGGGTTAAACTGGGGAAAGGAGACAGTCATGACCAAAGAACCGGTAGTGCCGGCCGAAGAAGAACGCGGGCTGGTGGAAGAATTACAGCGGATGGAGTATGAGCCCTTGTTGCCGGTGGAGAAAAAGCTCATTAGCATGAGCATCCTCCTGGGCATTATCCTTTTAATTATTTTTGTCTGGATAAGTTACACCTTCTTCCCGGGGACGCACTAGCCTGGGGGAATGGGAGGAAAGAGACGGAAGATAGGGTTTCTGACCCTCCTGCAATGATTTGCTGCTAACTAAGTTAAAAAGGCAGGTGGGGCCGGGTCGACCCGGCCCCACCTGCCTTTTTATATGGGGTTGGGGGAGGGGTTTTAGGGGAAGGGGGCAGGGGTCTGCGACCCCTGGCCCCCTCCCCTAAATATTTCCTCACAACCCCTGAAAGTAGCGCTTCAGCCGCCAGCGGTGCCACCAGCGTTTGAGCGACCCGGGGGGTGGCGCGGCCCTGGCCGTTTCCCAGTCAGGGTTGAAGATAAGCTCCAGCAGGTGCAGGGCCGGGCGCCCGGCGCTGGCAAAGCGGGCCCGGCAGGTAGCGCAATAGGTGATGAGGTCCCGGGTGGCCTCGGACAGGCGGAAGTCGGTCATCTTTTGGGCCAGGGGGGCATCCACCGCGGGCACCATGCCGCCGGCGCCGCAGCAGATGCTGCGCTCCCGGGAGTGGGGCATCTCTTCATATTGCTGACCCGCCGCCAAGACCAGGCGGCGCACCGCCTCTTGGATATCCGGGGCCTGGCGGGCCCCACAGGCGTCATGGACGTTAAACACTCCGGCCGCCTGATTATTGACCCCTGGCGGCAGGCCCATCTCCCACATCACTTCATAAATCGAGCGGGTCTTGATCTCCGGGCGGTGTTCCTTGATGGTATGGAGGCAATGGGTGCAGGCGGCAATGAGCTCCTGAGCCCCCAGATTGGCCATTTCTGCGGCTACCCTGCCCATCACCTGGTTCAGCACCGCTCTTTCCCCTAACAGCTGGCTGGGCGCGCCGCAGCAGTTAAGCATGATACCGGTATGGGGCAATTTGTCCCGGAGATAGGCATAGGCCGCCCGGACCAGATGGGGGCTGTGGCCCGGCAGCGAGCAACCCGGGAAGAAGACCCGCTGGGCCTTACCGGTGGCCGGGTCCGGCCGGCTCAAGGCGAAGGTTGGGGAGGTGCCCCATTTGACATAATTCTGGATGCCTTTATGTTGGGGCAGCGGTCCCTGGCCCAGGTCACACAGATGTTCCTTAAACTCCAGGCAAGCCAGGCCCGCGTGCAGGTCCTTGGGGCAGACCGCCTGGCAGAGCCCGCAAAAGTGACAGGAGTAAGGGATGATGGGCTCCGACTCGCCCCGGGCCTTCAGAATCATGACGATTTCTTTTTCCGTAGGTGGATAGTGCTGCACATAGTGCTTAAGGAAGGTGCAGTTTTTCACGCACTGGGAGCACACACAGGAGAGGCAGCGCCCGGCTTCTTCTTTCGCCGCGCTGGGGCTAAGTCCCAAATCCACTTCGGCCCACGATTGGGCCAGGCGCTCCGGTAAGTCCAGGCGGGGCATAGTCTGACGGCTCGCCAGAGGCACCCCGGCGGTGTCCACCAGGAGATTGGTGGTGCGGCTTCTTAAGGGTGGCGCATTATCCGGTAAGGGTTTCCGGGCCAGATAGCAGTCGATGGCCATGGCTGCCCGCCGGCCCGCGGCGAAGGCCTCCACCGCGGTGCGGGGGCCACTGACCAGGTCCCCGCCGGCAAAGACCCCGGGAATCATGGTCTGAAGGGTGGAGGGGTCAGCCTTCAGTCGGTGGGTAGTGGCCGTATCGAAGGCCAGCCCGGGGCCGAAGAAGCTAAAATCCGCGGTCTGGCCGATGGCCACCAGCACCGTATCGGCACAAAGTTCGGTAAGGCGGTCCTCCAAGTAAGTGGGCGCAAAGCGGCCCTGGTCATCAAAAACCTGGTCCACCGCCTTCAGCCGGATGCCGGTAACCTTGCCGTTGTCGCCGAGAATCCTCTTTACGCCCCAGCGGTGGAGGATGTCAATACCTTCCTGCCGTGCTTCTTCAATTTCCCCGGGGGACGCCAGCATCTCTTCTGGTGATTCCAGGCAGATCAGGGTGACCCGGAAGGCGCCCTGGCGGCGGGCGGTGCGGGCCACATCCATGGCCGCGTTGCCTCCGCCGATTACCACCACCTGCTGGCCCACTTCTTGCGGCTGGCCGGAGTTGGCAGCTTTCAGGAAATCCAGGCCTGAACTCACCTGAGGCAGGTCCTCGTCGGGGACCTCCAGGCGCAGGCTCTTATGGGCGCCCAGGGCCAGGAACACCGCGGCAAAATCCCGGCGCAGGTCCTCCAACTGGATATCCCGCCCCAGCCGAGTACGGAGGCGCACTTCGGCCCCCAATTTCTCCACCAGGCTGGTCTCCCGGTCCAGTACCTCCCGGGGCAGGCGGTACGGCGGCAGATAAAGGCGCAAAGCGCCACCCAGTGCCCCTTCGGCCTCGAAGAGGGTGACCTGGTAGCCCCTAAGCCTGAGCTCATAGGCGGCCATGAGCCCCCCGGGGCCGCTGCCCACGATAGCGACCCTCTCAGGCCGCTCCGGCCCGGGGCTCACCCGAAGCACGGCCTCCGGGCCCTGATCGGCCAGGTATCTTTTCAAGGCCGCGATGGCAATGGGTTGCTCCACTGTTGCCCGGGTGCAGGCGGTCTCGCAGGGATGGGCGCAGATGCGGCCCAAGATGCCGGGGAAGGGGCAGCGCTGAAGGAGTACGGCCAGGGCCCCGGCCAGGTCCCCATCCTGCATCAAGCGGATTTTCTCCCGCACCGGGATATCCAGGGGACAGGCCGCCTGGCAGGGGGGGAGTTCCTCGCCGATACACTCCGCCAGGATTTTTTCAGACCAGTTAATTTTAAGGGTTTCCGTTAGAACCATACGTTTTTTAAGCTTGGCTTATTTGCGACGCACGAAGACCTGGGTGGCCCGGATTTCCTTCCCCATGACCGAGACCCCCACCCCCAGGTGGGTGTAGTCGGGATTCATGATGTTCTTCCGGTGGCCGGGGCTGGAGAGCCAGCCATCCACGATCACCCGGGCCATAAGCTGGGGGTCAGAGTAGTCGTGGCCGGAGCCGCCCCAGATATTTTCCCCGGTCCTGACAACCGTAGAGGAATAAACCGGCGCCAGGCGCTTGGCGGGACTGAGCCCATCGGGATTGACGTGGCTGAAGAAGTCCCGCTTCAGCATGTCGTCGCTATGGGCGCGGGCCACCTCCCTCAGGGAATCGTCCCGATCCAGGATTCCCAGGCCGTTTTTGCGCCGGGCCTCGTTGGTGAGGCGGAAGATCCGGCTTTCCACCTCTTTGAGGTGCGCGATACCCCTGAGGGTCCGCCGGGGATACTTGGCCCCCAGTTGAGCCCCAGCCTGAGAGACAATTAAGAAGCCGGTAAATAAGAGGAGCACCCCTAACGCCAGTCTTTTTCCCCGAATCATGTTAAATCCTTACGTCTGGCCCGCTGACTGAGTAAAGCTTGCGTCACATGTCATGAACAGAGTGAATGATTTTAACATAGCAAAGATTTAAGGTTTTTTCGCGTTGCTCAGAATAATGACCTTGGGCTTCACTCCGAGCAGATTTTAATTTTTCTCTTAATATAAGTTCCTTTTCTAAAAAATCCTTCACTTATACGGCAATTTGACGAAGAGTTGTTCGGCCCGCAGATCCCGGCCCAGGACCGCCACGCCCACCCCCAGATGGGTGAAGTCCGGGCAGAAGATATTATCGCGATGCCCCGGACTGGCCATCCAGGTATTGACCATGAGCCGGGCCAACGATTCGCTATTAGAGAGATCTTCGTTAAAACCTTTCCAGATATTTTCTCCCAGCCGATAGATGGGGTGAGGATATGAAGGAATAACCCGGTCCTTGGGGGCCAGGCCCTCGGGATTAAAGTGACTGAAAAACCGGCGCTGGAGCATCTCGGCGCAGTAGGCCCGGGCCATGGCCGAAAGCGTCTCATCCTTGGCCAGGGGCGCAAAACCGTATCTTAGCCTAATCTCGTTGGTGAGACGGAAGACCTCTGCCTCCACCGCCGGCAGGATCATGACCCGGCCGGCCGGTGGCGGGGGCGCCTGAAAATTCTGGGCCTGGGTTAATACCAGGACAGCCACCAGGCTGACAAGAATAGCTGGAAATTTTAGGATTGAATTTATTGTCCTGTAATCCATATGCGGGTTGGGAGGGGGCGTGGGGGAGGGCTTACGACTCAGGTCCCTGGGCCTCCCCCACCATGTTTGAAGTTTAACAAATTCCTGGGCCCGGGTCTACCGGGCACAGCGGGGTCATAGGCGCCGGAGCACCTGTTTGCCCATGACCGCGTCGCTGCGGGCCGTGAGGTAATCCAGATTGCGAGGTGGCCGCCAGGGGCGCGCCGCAGGCCTGGCATGTGGAAGCCTCCAGCCGGTTGAGGACGGTGCCGCAGAGGCGCACTTCCCGGTAAGTTCCTCCCTCCAGGTAGTCGATGGCCTGGGTGGGGCAGGCTAGGGCGCAGGCGCCACAGGCGATGCAGCGTCACCCAACGTAGGACAATTACGGACCTAATGAGGAGGGAAAGTCCTATAAAAAAATCAGACTCTTCCGGACAGCGTTCAAGACCAGCCTGTGTCATTATTGAGACGGTTAATTAGAATCTCTGCATCGTGGTTTGGTGTCACTCATGTCGACCTCTTTTCCGGTCGACTACACTTTGACGCATCGATACGTTTCTTGCGGCCCAGGGGACTAAATATCCTATTAACCCACGGTATGGAGGTGAAAGGAGAAGAGAGCGTATTTTGCGGCCAGGTTTTAGAGGAGCGGTGAGATTCTTAATCCAAAGAAAGGAGCATTTGAGAAGATGGCTAAGCTAATGAGAAGAGCAGGTGTATCGATCCTTGTCCTCTTGGTGGCGGTTTTCTTTGCCGGTTCTCTCGCTTTTGCGGGCCCCCTCAAAGACTACCCCCCAGACTGGACGGACAAGCAAGTGGAGGAGTTTGTCAAGAAGCCGTGGACTCAAGAAGAACTCAAGCTCATGGGACGTCCACCCAGATACATACTGGACAAAACCATGCACCCGCGTCATACGGGGAAGGAACTGACGCCAAAGCAGCTTTACGAGAACGGCGAGAACAAGCATCGAGCCCTAATGTTCCAGTATGGGATCGGAATTTCCGCCAAGGATTTCTACAAGGTCTGGATCGAGGAGGAAGGCTATAAGAATCCGAAGATCAAGCTTCTGGACCTTCGCCAGGAATCGGAGTTCCAAGAGGCGCGTATACCTGGATCTATCCGCGTAGACACCGGCCTTTCTTACTGGCAACTCCCTGGCAAGGCCTCGGACTCCACGGTCACCTACTACCTTCTGTGCAAAGGCGGACAACCTGATAATGGTGGAAGTCGCGGCGCCTTGTTTAAAAAGGTTATGCTGGAGATGGGCTATTCCGGAACGATCCTCAATATCACCGATGGATTCAGGGGTTGGCTCGAACATGGTTTTCCGATAATGAACGTGCATGGTCTGTTCACCCTCGTTCCGGGAACCTTCCAGATTCCCGAGAAAGACGCAGCGAAGATGATAAAAGAGGTTACCCCGGTGGTAGCGCCTGCGGTGATGGAGGAGGCAAAAAAGCTAAACATCAAGGATTGGTAGAAGGGGCTTATCTGGCGCCTGCCGGGAGGCGTGTTTGATCCTAGCGTGCCGGCCATACCAAAAGGTGCCGGCCCGTAACCGTTGAAAAACGATATGCGTGGCCTGGCATCCTCCATGCGAGCTGCCAGCGGATTGGAAGATCTCCGCGCCTGACCCAATCTCCCGCGCTGAAAAGTACTGATACGGGAAGGGTCATCGCGGAGATCTTTACTTTCTGGATGAAAACTTGGTGGTCCACTCGCTAAATTCGTTGGCCCACACGATCGCCACCCCCGCGCAGCTTGTCCCAGCGAAAGCGGGGAGCGGGGTTACGGGGGATCCTGAGAAAATCTGTATTCTTGCGCCTGCCCCGGACTCCGGTCCGGGGTTCGCAGGAATGACGGACGAAGGCTCATGGACTTGCCGAGAGGACCATTTAGGCCAGAGGCTAACATCTCAGTACTCGGTCACATGAGGAATACGACCATTTTGATTTATCAGAATTATGGGAAATTTGGCCATGGGGGAGGAGTGTGACACAATGGCGACAAATCTTACTACTGTGGTTAAATCAGCGAAAAAGGAAGTGCTCATTTGCCGTGACAAGGGCGTGGTGATCATCGGGGAACGCATCAACCCCACTGGCCGCAAGGTCCTGCAGGCTGAGCTCAGCGAGGGGAAATTTGATATGGTTCGCAGGGATGCCCTTGCCCAGATTGCCGCGGGAGCAGGCATTCTGGACGTGAATGCTGGGCTGCCCGGTGCCGATGAGCCCACCCTGATGGTTCAAATTATCAAGGAAGTCAGAGCAGCAACGGATGACTTCCCCATCTGCATCGATTCTCCCAAGACTGAGACGCTGGCGGCGGCTCTGAGCTACTACTGTAGAGACGGGGCCAGGCCCTTGGTGAATTCGGTAAGTGCGGAAACAAAACGCCTCAGAGAGGTGTTGCCTCTGATCAAGGAGTATGGGTGCCCCGTCATTGGGCTGTGCATCGGTGATACGGGTATCCCCAAGACCACTGAAGAAAGATTTCAGAATGCAGCCAAGATCATCGAAGAGGCCGACAAACTGGGAATCCCCGCCGAGGACATCGTGATCGATCCACTCGTTTTAACTCTGGGAACCGAGTGGCGAGCTGGAAAGATGGTTCTGGAGGCTATACGCCTGATCGTAGACCGCTTTGGGGTCAACATTACCATGGGCGCCAGCAACATCTCCTTTGGCATGCCCGACCGGGAAAACCTCATTGCCTTCTTCATGGCACTCTCAGTGGATGCTGGTTTGACTTGCCCGATCTGCAACCCTTTAAAAAAGCAGGAAGTCATTGCACTGCAAGCTGCCGACCTCATAACAGGGCGTGACCCCCACGGCATGAAGTGGATCAAAGGATTCCGAGCGCGCCAGGCCACTTAAGAGTAGCAACTTTGTCCGGGTCGATCCTTCAAAACCTGTCAGACTGTCTTGGCAAGCTCAGATCCGAAAAGCGGGGTGACTCTCGATCCCGTACCTCCGCTGTGCCCAAGGCGCACGGCTCATCTCGCCGGCAGGCAAAGTCTGCCAGCGAGCGGGGGTGGCAGGGGGGCTCAGCCCCTCTGCAACTTACCTCCATTGCCAGCACGCCCTAAGGGTCACAATTCACCAATTTGTGTTTCATGGCATAATGGGTCAGTTCCGCGTTCGTTTGCATTTTAAGCTTTTCAAGGATCCGGGTGCGGTAGGTGCTGATGGTTTTGATGCTGAGCGATAGCTGCTCGGATATCTGTTTGACGGTTTTGCCCGAAGCAATGAGACACAAGACCTGGTATTCGCGATCAGAGAGCTTTTCATAAAGCGGCTTCTCATCATCGATTTCCAGGCGAAAGGCCAGTTCTTCCGCCAGAGAGGCGCTGACGTATTTCCCGCCTGCAAGCACTTTCTTAATGGCCTTGACCAGTTCCTCAGGAACGTTTTCCTTGGTCATATAGCCTGAGGCACCGGACTTCAACACGCGCACCGCAAACTGATCTTCTGAGTGCATGCTCAGGACCAGCACCGGAAGCTTCGGGCGGACCTGTTTCAACTCCTTGAGTATGTCCAGTCCGCTTCGGCCGGGCATGGTGATGTCGAGGATCACGATATCCCAGTCCTGCTTCCAGGCTAGATCGAGCGCCTGCTGACCGTTGCTGGCTTCCCCAAATAAAATACTGTGGAATTCTTCCTCCAGGATGAGCTTCAAACCACGCCTCACGATGGCATGATCATCGGCAACCAGTACTCTGATCATGTTGGTCCCCGACTGGCTACGTTTTGATGTGGTTATGCACTGCTTATCTACCGGGATGGGGTATCCGTATGGTGACGGTCGTGCCTTCCCCCGGGACGCCTTTAATGCTGAACTTGCCGTCCAGGAGCGCCACTCGCTCCCGTACTCCCATCAGCCCGAAGGAATTTGCCTTAAGGTGTTCCCTCTCGGTAATTCCTCTGCCGTTGTCCTGAACCTCTAGAATCAGCATTCCCCTTCTCTTCCTCAAGCTGATACTTACCCTGCTTGCGTTGGCGTGACGGGAGATGTTGGTCAAGAGTTCCTGAAAGATCCGGAAAATGGCTGAAGAGGGCCCTTCATCCAGATCCAGATCCTCGGGAATGGTGCTGAGCTGACATTGTATTCCGGTCCGGTTCTGAAACTCCGCAGCCTGCCATTCGATGGCTGCCGGAAGACCGAAATCGTCCAGGATACCTGGCCTGAGCTCGGTGCTGATCTTTCGAACAACTTGCACCGTGTTGTCGATGGTATCTTTCATGGCTGCTATCTTCTTTAACAGCAAGTCGGTCCGTGCGGCTTGATCCTGGGTGTGGAGCTTCTTGTTCATCCAGGCCAGGTCGATCTTGAGACATGTCAGCACCTGGCCCAGTTCGTCGTGGATTTCGCGGGCAATCCTGGTTCTTTCTTCTTCCCGCACGGCTTCTATGTGCGCGGCAAGCTCGCGCATTCTTTCATGCGAACTCTTGAGTTGTTCTTCAAAACGCTTTCGATCCGTGACATCGAACATGATTCCCTGTAAAAACTCAGGCTCATCCAGTTCATTTCTCACCGCGAGGGCCTCGTCGCGGAGCCACAACACGGCGCCGTTTCTGGTAAATATACGGTATTCGGACCGAAACACCGCCTCATTGGAGCTCAGTTGGCCACTTTGAACTTCCGCCAAAACCCGATCCCGGTCTTCAGGGTGGAGTAGTTGGACCCACAGTCCCGGGTCAGCCAGCCATTCTTCAGGCGAATACCCCAGGACCGATTCAATCTGCGGGCTGATGTAGAGTGTACCACTAGCCTTGTCCAGGGGTGCGATGTAAGTAACCATCGGGATCTGCTCCACCAGGGTGCGGTACTTGGCCTCAGCCTGGCGCAACTGAGTGGTACGTTTGTCGAGCGACATGGCCATTTCGTTGAACGAGGCAGCCAATATGCTAAGTTCATCACGATCGCCATACAGCCCGATGCGCACGCCCAGATCCCCGTAGGCCAATCGTTTGGTGGCGCCCACGAGCGCCTTCAAGCGGCGCAATATGAATACGTCGCCACCTATCCAGGCTGCCAGCAGCGCCAGAATACCAACCAAGGCCACACCTGCAACATTCCTTCTGAATACGCGTTCAATCGGGGCGAAAGCCGCTTCCTTCGACATCCCGATGCTTACGTAGATGTCCGTCTCCGGAGCCGCACGAATCGTGGTGATCCCATAGAGCCGTTCCGCCAGATCGCCGCCGTGAATGGCAACGAGCGAGTCCCGGCCTTCACCCATACCGGCGAGAACCACAAGCTCGGCAGGCATGAATTGCCCGATCCACTTTTCAGGATCAGGGTACCGGGCCAGAACCACTCCATTGTAGTCGAGGACGAGGAACACTGCGCCGGCGGGCAGTTGCGCCGCAATATCGATACGCTTGAACCAGGCAAGGTCGAGAGCGGCAAAAACCGCGGCCTCCACCAACCCCCCCAATTCAGTGATCACCGGATAAACGAAATAGATCACTGGGGTTCCGGTAGAGCTCTCGACCTGATAACCGCTTACCACGAAATTGCCCGTTCTCAGAGCGCGCCGGATATAGGCCTGGTGTTCTAGATTGACGGGCACATCAGATTGTCCGCCGCTGCAGACGATGTTGCCCCCGGAGTCTATCATGCCGAGGTTCACATAATAGGGATATTGCTTGAGCAGTTTTCCAAAGAGCTCCCTGCACGCCTTGGTATTTAACTCGCGGACCTCGGTCAACTGGGAAAGGCCCGAAAGCAACTGGCGGGCTCCTTCGATAGCCTGGGCCAGATCACCGGCTGTAAGGCGTGTGAGGCGCAGAGTGTTCACCTCCATCTGAGCCAGTTCGATGCGATGCTCTGCCAATCCCGTGTAGAGCGTCAGCCCCAGCGACGGGAGGACCGCGAGAAGGACCAGAAGCACCAAACGGCTGCGAAGGCTAGGAGCAAGGTAAGATAGCATAGTTCCTCATAACGGTATCTGATAGCTCGTATGAATCGTACCCGCCGACGAACAGAGGACGTATTGTAATTATAACATTCAGAGCCCTAACGGAAAAGGAGCATGTTCATACGAGGGACACAGTACTTCCGGAAACATGAACCGAGGCCCTAAAACTCCTGAAGGAGAGCTTGGTCCGCTTTCCGCCGGTCCGGAAAAGCAAGACTTGCAAAGAAAGCCTCTCTGAAACCCGGGGCGCCGCCCAGTTCTATCACCTCCATTTCGTGAAGCAGCGCTTCCGCACGTCGGCGAGCCCGGACATCCAGGAGAGCAAGAGAGGCCCCAAGCCCGGCAGCATTTCCGATTCCTGCGATGCTGTCGGGATCAATCTCGGGGATCAATCCAATAGTAAGTGCATCCTGGGCTTCAATAACATTGCCGAAGGCTCCGGCCAGAAGTATGCGTTCAGGTGCATGGATTCCTGCAGCCTCGCAGAGGAATTGAATTCCGGTGACGACGGCACCCTTGGCAAGCTGCAATTCCCGAACGTCTTTCTGATGCAGCACCACAGCTTGCCCATTGGCAGCCTGTTCGGCGGATGCGACAATGAATTCGACTCCTGCAGGCGTATGCCGCAGAGACTCATGCAACAAACCAGGCTCGAATCTCCCGTCAGGACGAATGATGCCGTGGTCGAGAAGAGCCGCCAGCACGGACATGGCACCGGACCCGCAAAGGCCCTTTGGGCGGATGGAAGGATCTGTGGAGCTCCCGATCACCTTCAGCTCGAGAGCCCCGTTCTGGAAGGCAACATTCTCGATGGCGCCTGGCATTCCGGCCATGCCGCAACTGAGGGTTGCGCCTTCGAATGCGGGACCGGTCGCACAGGAAGTGGCCCACAGGCGGCCGTTTACGGAAAGCACCATCTCTCCGTTCGTCCCCAGGTCCAAAAGGAGCGTCGGCCTTTCATCCACAGTACGCTCCGCCCACAACCATGCGGCAAGCGTATCGGCGCCTACAAAGGCTGAAGGAAGAGGGAGCGTTTGAACGAAGGTACCCGGATGGAGGGGAAATTCGATTTCCTTTGCACAAACTTTGAGGCTTCCATGAAATAGTGGCCGATAGGGGGCGACTCCCAGACCGTGCACGGGGGCTCCAAGGAGCAGGTGGATCATGGTTGAGTTTCCCACCACCAGCGCGTCCACCAGGCTTCCCTGGGGCAGATCATAGCGCCGGCACAGGGTCCTGATGCAGGAAGAGATGGTCTCACGGGCCATCCCTTTCATGGTCTCCGCGCTTTTTGGATCCGCACAGGCCGTGATCCGGCTCATGACGTCTGCTCCGAAGGAGACTTGGGGATTCCGAGCGGTCTCAACGCCGAGGACTTCCCCTGTTTGGAGGTTGCCCAGATAGACTGCAATGGTTGTGGTCCCCAGGTCTACTGCGATCCCATGAGGCGCAAAAGAGTGCTCCACCAGCCCGATCACCCGACCGGACTCGGTCACGAGAGCAAAGCGGCTCGATGTGGGAGAGCCTTCGGATACGGCAGGCGGTTCACCTGCAGGGGATCGCGGTGGCTCGGCGTCCGGCAGGATGGCCAGCCAGTCGACATCTTTAAGAAGCCCTGCTTTCGCCAACGCACTTTCGATCTCCCCATCGGGAAGAGGAACCGTGCGGATAGAGGGACTGAGCGGCAGAGGCCGGCCGAGTCCGATTCCAAGCCTCTTGTAGACTTCCTGCCGATACAACTCTTCAACGACTTCCAAAACTAGCCCATCGACAGCCTCATGTTGACAGGCCAGCCGAAAGCCCTGGGCGGCATCTAGGTCTCCAATACGCTTTGCCTCCATTTTCGACAGCGGCAGACCCGATGCCCCTTCATGAACCTTGACCTTGCATCGGCCGCATTTGCCCTTGGCACCGCAATCCGCAGCAACGGAAAACCCAGCCGCAACTATCGCATCAAGAAGAGTCGAACCATCCGCGACGGTGATCGGCTTCTCACGGTCAAGAATGCGAATGGCTGGACTCATTGCCGACTTCTCCTTTTCGGTTGCAAATAGGCACTTGAGGCCCGTGGTGCTCACATTTTCCCGCCGCACATGAGCTTTGCCTGTGGAAAGCGGCGGAGCACGAACGCATTGATGGGGGCAAAAATCCCTCCCAGCGCCAGAATCAGGAAAGCGGGTGCCCATATCGTTACGCTGGTGGGATCGACCGGTCCATTGTACCACTGCAGAATGATTCCGAACACTGCAGGTGAAATGATGGTTATACCGAATCCGACCGCAGATTGGAGGCCGAGGCAAAGACCCCAAATCCTGGGACTCACCATCTCCACAAGCCCCGCCTTGTATACTGCCCCATCCGAGATAGCCCAGAACCCGATCCATCCACTGGCAAGCACGATAAGCGCCAACGACTGACCAAAGAGGTAACCCAGAATGATTTCCCCTGCAACGCTGCAGGCTCCAGCCACTATGATCGCGAAAGTTCTCCCCTTCTTGTCTGCTACAATTCCCCATAACCATGAGGATGGGGCTCCGAGAAGAATGATGCAGGCGGTAATGGTTCCTCCCCAGCTTACCGCCTTGTCGGTCGGTATTCCCTTGGACATGAGGGAGGCTATGAGGAACGGTCCGACCCAGCCCCAGAAGGCAAAGAGCTCCCACATGTGCCCTAAGTAGCTACCAGAAATCAGCGCAGGTCCGGCATAACCGCCAGCGGGGGCGGCAAGGCCTTTTCCGGCGGCTTCACCGGGGCCGCAGGCAGACGCCAGGTCACACTCCTCGGTGCCAGGTGGCGTCGCGGCAGGAACGTGGCGCGGCTGACCGGATCGTCCTGTCGGAGTCGATTCTTCCTGTTCTTGAGGGAAGTCGCTTACGAAGAGATGGATCACCAGGGCGCCGAGAAACGCCGGAAGTGATGTCCAGAGAATCCCCGCTCTCCAGCCATAAGCCACGGAAAGGGGGGAAGCCACCAGGTATCCCCCGGCGTATGCGCCAACGAGTGCCGCATTGTACGCACCTATGGCGGCCCCGCGTCGGTGGGGAGGAAACCATCTCGAGAGGAGCGCCAACCCGGGAATGTAGATTGCTCCTGCGGAAAGGCCTGTAAGCAGCCGGAGCGCAAGAATGCTCAGCTTTCCTTGAGCGCCCCAGATGAAAAGGGTCGAAAACACTCCTGTGCCGAGGGTGGCGAAAAAGAGGATTTTCTTCAAGCTTATCCTGTCCGCCAGCCATCCGACACACGCGACCACGATGACATAACCGGCCTGAAATGCTGAAAGAACGAAACCGGTATCGGCAGAGTTCAGGTGAAATTCTTCGGAAATGTACTTGACTACCGCAGAGAAATTGTACCAGGGCATGTATCCCATGGCCATGGAAAAAATCATGGCTATCAGTATACGGTTGCGCGCCTTCATCCTTCCCTTTCCCCCGCCAGGACAGCTCGGCTGCCTTGATCGAGTTGAATCATCCGCAGCACCTAAAAAAGGTCAGATATGCGTCCCTTGGCGCCCTCCCCGGTGAATGTCGTTCTGCCGAATGGTGACAAGATCGAGGCAAGCGGTTCCATTGCTGAAGCAAGCTTGGCATGCCAGCGAGACAAGACGTGAGCGTTGCGCACGGCAGGGGTGCGGCTTGCGCCCTCGCACTGTTGATTATCGAGTTTGCACAAACGGTACTACTGTGTCAACTCCGATTTTGAAGGTACCCGTCCGCCCTGAGGCATCGAATTCTGTCCCGAGGTATCCAGGGGGGCGAAATCGCATACCGTTCGTGCTTCGATTCCTCATGCTTCCATATCTCAGCACGCACGGAGGCACCTAAGGATTCGACCTTGACGTGGCGGTGGCACCTTTGCCCCCATTCAAGACAACTTGGTCAATTGGCCCGCGTAGACCCACGCAAGCCGAATTATGAGTCCACCTGCCACCACCATTACGGCGCTCAGCTTCATCCTGAACCGCGCCGCGCCTGACAGTTCTCCTTCATGTCCTTCCTTTATGCTGAGCAGCATCAACACCAACGCCAGAGGAAACAGCAAGGCAATGAGGAGGAAAGCCACGCCAAATAGGAAGTATTCGTGGGTGAAGGCGAAAAATGGCATGACAGACTCTCTATGGGGAGCAGTGGCAGTAAAATGCCCCAGAAAGTCGAGTGCTAGGATGACGATCTCTGCCGTTATCAGCCATATGTTAACCTTCGTGAAGAAGAGTTGCGTGGAGCTTCTCTTGGCGATTAGGATTATGAGTGCCGCGCCTGAGGACAGCGCAGAGGTGAGAAAACAGATGGGCAGGAGCGGTGAGTTCCAGAATGGCCTGGCGATGAACACGCTCAAGAGCACTCCGGTATAAATACCGATGAAGATCCCCAGGCCGAAGGCGATTCCGGCAAGCTGTTTCATGTAAGGATTCAGCCGGTGGGAAAGCTTCTTCAGAAAATCGAACTTCAGCCAACGCCTGTAATCCTCGGGTACATTCGAGAGGGCATATGCCAGGCTCACAGGAACGCCGAGGCCGAGTCCCCAGCCGCCCCACGACATGGGAGCAGTCAGCCCAAACGAGAGAAAGAACCAGTAGGTATTGGTTTTCCGCTCCAGATCGAACCATATGAATAACATGCCCAACATCAGCACGAACGGAGCAAGCAGTGCAGCCCTGATGGCATCTATCCTGTCTTCGGGATTGGAATGCCCTTCTTTCAAATTTGCGACGGCAGACATGATGAGCAGTCCGGCCGCCAGCCCCCCGCAGAACAGGTAGAGGGAAACCGTCCAGTCCCAGATATGCAAAGAGGGATAAGTGATGGCATTCGCCCCGGTGATAGTAATCTCCATAACGCCCTCCTATTCCGGCTTGCCCTGCTTCCGGATATAAAAGACCCTCGGCATGGTGCCTGCCTCTTTTAGCAAGACCGAGGAGTTCACTTCGCTAAGAAGTCGGCTGACCGCGCTCCTGGGATCATCAAGGTCACCGAATACTCGGGATCCACCAATGCAGGTGGCCACGCAGGCGGGTTCCTTTCCCTGCGCTATTCTGTGGACACAAAACGTACACTTATCCGCATAACCCTTTCCCGGGTATATGTATCGTGCATCGTAGGGGCATGCCGCAATGCAGGCCTTGCAACCGACACATCGGTTACGGTTGATCTGTACCGTTCCATTCTTACTTTTGTAGGACGCACCAGTTGGACAGTTGTATACGCATGGAGGGTTGTCGCAATGGTTACACAGCTCTGACCGCAACTCCATCCTGAGGTTGGGGAATTCACCCTGGACCGTTTCCACCACCCGCGTTCTGAAGTGCTCGAGCGGAACGTCATTTTCCTCTTGGCATGCGGCAATGCATGCCAAACAGCCGACGCATCTCCGTTGGTCTATGACCATGACGTATCTGGACATGCTAGACCTCCTTCGCAACCTTGACGAAGTTGACCCGCATGCCAGTCGATCCGCAGATGGGGTCAATGACATATCTGGTAATCAATCCCTGATCATCGGCTCCCTTGCTGTAGGCGTTGCGAAGCTCCTTGGAGGAAGAGCAGAAGCCGTGTACCATGAAGACGCAGTCCTCCCTGATCCGTTGGGTTGCCTTGACCTTCACTTTATTACTCCTGACCCCGTCTTGGTTCATGAGGGTGACATAGTCACCGCTCTTCAACCCCAGGGCTTCGGCCTTCTTTGCGTTGATCCAGACCTCGTTTTCCTTGAAGAGATCGTTGAGCAGCGCATTGTTGGTCGTCCTGGTAAAAGAGTGCACGGGGCTTCTGCCATATATCAGCCTGAAGTAACCATCCTGAGGCTGTTCTACCGCTACATATTGTGGGATGGGGTCAAATCCGTACTTTTCCAAGGTCTTGCTGTACAGCTCGATTTTCCCTGAGGGGGTTTTGAAGACAGGCTCGTTATCCGGGGTGATATAGGGTGCCGCAGTCTCCTTGAAATCCATGTATCCTTTTTTGCTTAGCTCTTCATAATCGATCTTCCAAAGCTTGCATTGCTCCTTGATCTTGTCTTCGACCGTCTCCCATGGAAAGTAATCAGCCAGGCCGAGCCTCTTTGCCAGCTCTCTGGCGATGGTATATCCGTCTTTGCTCTCGTACATGGGTTTGACCGCGGCCTTGCCCATGGTCAAAAAAAGGTAGCGGTCTCTCTCCACCGATATGTCGTCAAACTTCTCCAGGTACGTGGCGGAGGGAAGGATCACGTCGGAAACCATGGCAGTATCAAAAGGCAGCACTTCAGCCGTAACGAGGAGATCCAGGTTGTTGATGGCTGCCATGGTCTCCTTCTCGTTGGGCATGGCCTTCAAGATGTTCGTTCCCATGACAATCCAGCCTTTGATGGGATAAGGCTTTCCGGTGATGGTCGCCTCCCTCACCACCGTGGTCACGCCGATGGTAAGACCTGCCTTGCTTGCCAGAGGGTAGGGGCATAACTCCATAAGGGGTTTCTTCTCAGGTATGGGATAGTCCTCTCTTCCTTGTGCCATTTCCAATGAAGCTTTGGTGCGAAGGTAAATCCCGCCTTCTCTTCCCCATGAACCCGTAAGGGCCGTGAGAATGGCGAGGCACCTGGACCGCTGTACATCATTGCCGTGCCACGAAGAGTGTCTGCCGGGGTGGATACAGACATTGGGTCTATACCTCCCGATTTCCCGAGCCGTTTCCACGATAAGCCTGGCGGGTATATCGGTCTCCTTTTCGGCCCATTCCGGCGTGTATTTGGTCACCGCCGCGGCCAGCTCCCCAAAGCCCTCTGCATAGCGGTCGATATACGCTTGGTCGCAGAGACCCTCTCTAATGAGGATATTCGCCCAGGTGAGCAGGAGGGCCATGTCGGTACCCGGCTTTATAGGAAGCCAGTACTCAGCCTTTCCCGCCGCAAGGGAATATCTAGGATCCACGACTATGAGCCTGGCCTGTCTGCCAATCCCGCTGGCGAAATCTTGCACTTGGGAATTGTGCATGTTTTCACCAAGATGCGAGCCAAAGAGCACAATCACCTTGCTGTTTGCCAGATCGAGCCTTTCGGTACCACCGGGGTGAGTGCCGAAGGTGAGTTGATATGCTATGTCGCGCGCACCTCTGCATTGAGCGAAGGAAGGTTGGGCAAAATTGGGACTCCCGAAGGCGGCGAGCAGCGGCATGAGATGAGTGGCACAGGGGCCGTGAAGAAAAAGACATACGGCCTCAGGGCCATAGTTCTTCTTTATGGTCAGCATCTTCTCGGCGACGTAATTCAACGCCTCATCCCAGGATGCCTTCTTATACTTTCCATCGCCCCTGCTGCCGGTGCGGATAAGCGGGGTCTTGATCCGGTCGGGGTCGTACAGAAGACCCATCCCGGCATTCCCCTTGGCGCAAAGCTTTCCCCTACTGTTGGGGTGGAGGGGGTTGCCATCAAGTTTTACGACCTTTCCGTCCACGACCTTTACAATAGCGCCGCACCCCCAGAAACACATCTCACAGTTGGTGGGAACGCTCACCTCGTCTGGCTGGGGATTTTCGCCAGAGGCCGGAGCGGATTGAAGCAACCATTTGGCGCCAACTCCGAGGCCGGCAGCAAGGCCCGCGATCTTCACAAACTCTCTTCGAGTAACTCCCATGGTTCCCTCTCTCACGTTCGCAACTTCAGGGGTTCATTGATGTTTACATCCATTGAATCCAACTGGAAATGAACAGGCAGGACCAAAGTGCATTTCCATATGGCGGGTAGAATAACCGGACATGTGGATATTATATTATATGTACATTATAATTGCTAGCTAACATTATATCATGCCGGTTGTCAGCTAACCACAATTTGCCATGGGCAAAAGCACCTACCGAAATGATCCTGGGATAATCAACCGGGTGTATAGACTCAGCGCAGTTCGAACTCATGCGCCTCCATTCCGGCGAAGCTCGTCCCCGGTGAAAGGGGGAGAGCGAACCCAGAGAGAAAACCTCTGGATGCCGGCTTTCGAAAGGAAAAATGACCTGGAGCAACGCGATGGCGTTGTCCAAATCAGGAATGCTCTGAAAAGAAGGTGGGACTTTAAGGGTGGCAAGCGGCGGAGAAGACAAAGTACCTGCAGTGAATGGTAGACCGGACGATAAACCAAAGCGGATGGTTTTGCGGCCAAACCATCTCCCCAGCGCATTCGATCCTACCAGAAGACGTCAGCACAAGTGCGGTGGCTCGCGCCGTGAGGTCATTTACGGTACCCATGAAGGGTTCTAAATGACTGAGCCATCATTAAATTTTACCTGCTGTCTTCGAATATGCCTCCAGAAAATCGGCAGTAGCGCTCGTCTTCCTCCTCGCAAAGCCCTTCATGGCTTCCTCATAAAGTATTTCCAACGCTTCTCCCTTGTACCCCAAATATTCTTTGGAAGTGAGCATCTGGAACTGGCGTGGCCTTGGCAGATCAATTTCGAGAACCTTTCTGATGGTGGCTGGACGGTTGCTCATAATAACGAGCCGATCAGCCAAGAAGATGGCCTCCTCGATCTCTGAGGTAACAAACAGATTGGTCCCCGGCTTTGTCTCGAAGAGACGTAGGTAATACTCCTGCATTAGTGCCCGGGTCATAGCGTCCAGCCCCCTGAACGGTTCGTCCATGAGCATGACCTTCGGTCTGTTGATCAACGCTCTGACCAGTTCGGCCCTTCGCATCATCCCGCCCGAAAGTTGTGAAGGGTACTTGTCGGCGAATGCTTCGAGCCCGACAAGCTTGAGCAGCTTCATCGTTTCAGCTCGCAGATCCTCCTTGCTCATTTCCTTCCGAACTCTGGGCCCGTAGCTGACGTTCTGATATGTGGTCATCCAGGGGAAGAGGGCGGCCTCTTGAAAGACCACCAACCGGTCGCGACCCGGCCCCTTGACCGGATGGCCGTCAATGGTGACCTTCCCTGAATCCGGCATATCATAGCCGGCCAGTATATTGATCAGAGTACTCTTCCCGCATCCCGACGGACCGATCAAAACTGTAAGCTTGCGGTTCTCGAGGACGAAGGAGCAATCGCCCAGCACCACCTTAACAAAGGGTTTGAGGCCGTAGCTCTTATGCACGTGCTCTACGGTCATCTCTGCCGAGATATCCTGCGTTATGCCACGGTATTGGTCTTTGTGACCGGCCCCGTTTCCTTTGGATATTTCTTGCGCCATTTCAGCTTATCCTCTAAGGCTATAAGGGCATCATTGGGTCTTGAGCCAGGGCATGCTGTGGGTGCCCAGAATCCGGACAATGCCGCTGGAAATATAGCCGGCGATGCCGATGCTGATCATGCCCACCACGATCATGGGGTAGGTGTAGGTCACGTAGGAGCGCCAGGTCAGAAATCCAAGGCCGGAGCGGCTGGCGAGCATCTCGGCCGCCACCACCGTGTTCCAGCAGATGCCGATGCCCACCGTCATAGCCACGATGATACTGGGCAAGGTGGCGGGAAGAATGATGCCCCAGAAAACATCCTTGCGGCTGGCCCCCAGGGAGACGGCTGCCCGCATGTAACGCGCGTCGATACTCCGGGCCCCGCCAACGATGTTCAGGATTGTCACAAAAAAGGACCCCAGAAAGGTGACGAAGATGACGCTCATCTCCGTGGTCGGCCAGAAAATGGCGGACGCGGGCACCCAGGCCAGGGGCGGGATGGGCCGCAACACCTCGAATACCGGGAGGCTCAATTCCCGGAAGTGGCGGCTGGTTCCCATGAGCAGACCCAGCGGGATGCCGATTAGCTGAGCCAAGATGAAGCCGAGGAAGATCCGGCGAAAGCTATCTGCCCAGGAGAGGTAGTACGGCAGGTCGAAGAAGGCCTCTTTGAAAGCGGCCAGGACCGCGCTCGGGGCCGGTACATGCTTGAAAATAGGCAGGCCATATCTGGTCCCGAGCTCCCAGATGAGCAAGGCTACGATGACAGAAAAACTTCCCCGGTAGGTTGCCTTGCTCATGAGCAACTTCTTGATCTTTCTGCCGAGGCTGCCATACTTCGAACCCTTACGCGGTGCTGACATAAAGAACTTCTCCTTCTAAACCAGCTGACGTACCCGTATGTTGGAATCCCGCCTCTCGCCTAGGCTCTCTCCCGTTCGCCGGCCTCAAACGCCTTCCGAGCCTCCTCGTGGATGGCTTCGATGGCCTCCTCCTTCAGGTCCCGGTACTTTTCGGAGGAGAGCACCCGGAAGTCCCGAGGCCGTGGTATGTCTACGTCGATAACCTTCTTGATCCGACCCGGCCGCGTCGTCATCACCAGGACCCTGGTTCCCAGATAGATGGCCTCCTCCAGGTCGTGGGTGATGAAGAATATGGTCTTATTGGAAGCATCGTAGACATCCAGGAGGTATTTCTGGATCACCGTCTTGGTCAGGGCGTCCATGGCCCGGAAAGGCTCATCCAGCAGCAATACCTTGGGATCGTTCATCATGGCCCGGGCAATCTCCACCCTGCGGCGCATGCCGGAGGAGATCTCGCTCGGATAGCTGTGCGAGATGCCGCTCAGCCCCATCTGGAGAAGAAGCTCATGGCCGGCAGCTCTGGCCTCCTTGCGGGTCATCTTGCCCTGGACTACCGGGCCGTAGATGACGTTATCCAAGACCGTGCTCCACGGGAAGAGAGCGCCCTGCTGAAAAACCACGATCCGGTCGGCTCCGGGTTCCGTCGTCTTCTCAGGCGAGCAGAGCAATTGATCGTCAAGATAGATTTCACCTGACGTGACCCCGTGGAATCCGGCGATGGCATTGAGAAGCGTCGTCTTACCACATCCTGACGGGCCCACGATCACGCAGAACTCTCCTGCCGGAATTTCCAAGGAGCAGTTCTCCACCGCGACGACGTGCACCCCCTCGGGGTCGTAAATGATGGATACGTCCCGAATGCTGAGTTTCCCCACCGAGGGTTCGGTAGACGTTGCCGGTTTGACCGCCAGCGCCCGGCCGGTGTTTCCTATTGCTTGACTGAGTATCATCGAGCCAACTCCCTGACTTGCCATTGCATCAAGCGCCTACCTACCATGCGGATCAGCCCGCTGCTGGCCCATCCCAAAAAGCCGAGGGTGACCATGGCGATCATCAGCACCGGGTACTCAAACGTCATGTAGGCGTTCCAGATGAGGTAACCCAGCCCATACTGACCGGCGATCATCTCTCCGGCCACCAGGCAGAACCAGGAGTAGCCCATGCTGATCTGGAGCCCGGTGAAGATAAACGGGAGAGCCCCGGGGATGATGATGCGGAAAAAGATTTGGCGTGGCTTGGACCCCAGGCAGCGGGCCGCCCTGAGGTAGACCTCATCAATGGACTCCACGCCGAGAAGGGTGTTCAGGGTGGTGACGAAAAAGGCGCCCAGGAAGGTCACATAGATGACGCTGCCTTCACGGCCCGGGAACATCAGAATCGCCAGGGGCACCCAAGCCAACATGGGGATAGGCCGAAGCATTTCAAATACCGGGAAGGTGTAATCCTTAAAGACCTTACTCCACCCCATGAACAGACCCAGCGGCACCCCCAGCGCGGTGGCCAGAGTAAAAGCCTGGAGGACCCGCCAGACGCTTCTCCAAATGTGCTGATAGTATTCGGGGTTGTGGATCGACATCCCGTACTTGGCATGGCGCGAGAACCATTCAGTCGCAATCTCGGTGGGGCCGGGAAGTTTTTCGAAGAGTGGCGCCTTAATGACTTCCGTCAGCAGCCAATATGCGAGCAAGAAGGACAATAATCCCACTGCCGCCAAATATGGCGCCGAAGTCGTGAGCGTATACTTGACTCTGATCAGCAGTATTTCCCAGGTCAGGGCCGGCTTCTCCTCTTCAAGCAAAGAGGGTTGCAATCCCTGCTCAGCCAGATACTGGCCTTCTACTGATTTGAATGCATCTGGTTGCATATGCACTCTCGTTGTGTCCCTAAAATGACTTCGTTTGCATCTGGCCTCCTCTGGCCTGGAAGCCCTCCGGCATCCGGGCCAGAGGAGGGTAATGTCCCAAGAGGCTTAAACCACGTTACTTCTTGAACGGGTTTTGATCAGCCGGGACCGCATGGATCTCGCCGACAGGCGACGTCAGGCCAGCTTCCGCGAGCACCTCCCGGGTGAGACGGTCATCGAAGATGTTGGCAGGGGGCTTCTCGGTAGGAACCAGCTTTTGCTGGTACTGGAAGCTGTAAAGCTCATGAATGTATTTCTGGAGCTCGGCATCAATGATAAATGGGCAGACCGTTTTGGGGTTAGTTCCACCAGCTTGCTCAGGGATCATGCCGTAGAGACCAAACCAGATGGCCTTCTTGGGCATTCCCACCGCGTATTTGGCTATCATCTCCACGGCTTTTTCCCGATTCTTGGGATCGAATATGAAGCGCTGGGCTTCCAGTTCGCACTTGAGCCAACCTTTGGCCAGATGAGGGCTGTTATCGATGAAATCGCCGCGCATCATCATCATCCCCATATCCGGATTGCCGATGACTTTGCCAGTGGCGACGATCTTGGCGATCCCCTCGCCCGCCAGGGTGCCTACCCTGGCGGCGGTCGGCTCCCACACGGCGGCGGCGTCAATCTTCTTGATCCGGAAATTCGTACTGATGATTTCAATCCCCTGGTTGAGAAACTCCGCCGGCTTCACCCCCAACTTTTGGAAAGCCAGGAGCAAGAACTTGTAAGCGCAGCTGCCAAATGGCGTGGCGACAATCTTGCCGTTCAGCCATTGCATCGCTTCCTCGGGCGTCTTGAAGTCAGGAGCATCAGGCCTGGCCATCAGCAGGGCGCAACGCTGACCGCCGACGGATTTGCTGGTGCAGACAACTTCCCGGATATCGGCTTCCGTTCGCTTGCTGCAGACGATGTTGGTGGGCATCACCTCCCCGTACCCCAATTGGATCCGGCCCGCCAGAAGTCTAGCCGCAAAGAGGGCGGTGTGTAAACCTTCCTGGTATTCGATCTCCACCCCGGGAAGGTATTTTTTCGTCAATCCGAGCTCCTGAATAACCGCGGGCGAATAAGCGTCAATGTAATACGGTTGCCAGCCCACCCCGAACTTCTCCGCCGCGAAGGATGGCCCGGCGCCAAAGGCGATGCACGCCACCAATAATGCCAAGATCCCGAAAACCGTTGCCTTTTTCATGCCTCGCACCTCTCTTATAAAAGGATTAGATTGTAGCTATGGCTTCCCATGAGGGTAAAGCCTTTCCCACCTTTCCTGCCGCAGTCGTTCCCCGGTCCGAAGACACTGAGGAGCGGACAGTCCTATCCCTTTGAGAGTCATCGGCAACACTCAGTATGAGTCTCATTAATTTTAAGATATCCTAAGCGAAGGGTAAATTCTGTCGGCAGGAGTCTGATTATTCTATAGGATTTTCTTCCATCCCAAAGTCAGTATTTATCCTACTTTATGGGAGGTTGTGGGTGCGCTTTCAGGCCATAAAAGTTAATTAACCTTACTTGAAAGGGTTTTTGTCAGCAGGTACCCCGTCGGTCTGGCCGATGGGTGACGTCAGGCCGGCTTCCGCTAGCACCTCCCGGGCAATACGGTCATAGATGGTTTTGTCGAAGGGCTTCTCCGTGGGCACGAGCTTTTGCTTGTACTGGAAGGCCCACACGTCATTGATGTTTTTCCGGATATTGTCGTCTATGATGAACGTGTAGCTCACTTTGGGGGTAGTTCCACCGACTCGCTCGGGGATCTTGCCGTAGAGGGCAAACCAGATGGCGCTCTTGGGCATGCCGACCGCGTATTTGGCGATCATGTCAACGGTTTTCTCCTGATTTTTGGGGTCAATCATGAAGCGCAGGGCTTCCAGTTCGCACTTGAGGTAACCTTTGGCCAGATCAGGATGGTCATCGAGGAAATCCCCCCGCATGATCATCATCCCGATATCCTGATTGCCAATGACGTTACCGGTGGCGATGATCTTCGCCACTCCCTCGCCCGCCAGGTTGCCGATCCTGGCGGCGGTGGGCTCCCATACGGCGGAGGCGTCAATCTTCTTGGCCCGAAAATTAGCGGTGATGACTTCGATGGTCTGGTTGAGATACTCCGCCGGCTTTACCCCCAGCTTCTCGAAAGTCATGCGCATGAACTGATCGGCGCAGCTTCCCCGGGGGGAGGCGACGATCTTGCCGTTAAGCCATTTGACTGCTTCCTCGGGCGTCTTGAAGTCCGGAGCATCGGCCCTGGCCATCAGGATGGAGCAACGCATACCGTTGGTCACGCCGCTGGCGGAAACTTCCCGGATGTCGGCTATCGAGGGCACGCTGCAAGCAATGTTGGAGGGCATCACGGCCATGTAGCCCACCTGGCACTTGCCCGCCCGCATGTTGTTAGAATGGATGGCCCCGTGCAAGGCTTCCTGAAACTCGACCTCCACCCCAGGAAGGTATTTTTTCACCAATCCGAGCTCCTGAATCAGAGCGACCTGGAAAGTGTCAATGTAATAGGGTTGCCATCCCACCACGAACTTCTCTCCAGCAAAGGATGACCCGGCGCCAAAGGCGATGCCCGCAACCAGTACTGCCAAGATTCCGAAAACCGTGGCCTTTTTCATGTCTCGCACCTCTCTTTCCGGATTAGTTTATGGCTGCGGCTTCCCCTGACGGCAAAGCCTCTTCCACCTTTCCGGCTGGAGCCGTCCCCCGGTCCGAAGACACCGAGGAGCGGGCGGTCCTATTCCTTTCAGAGTTGTAGGCAATACTCAGTATGAGTCTCCTTGATTGTAATGATATGCTAAGCGAAGGGTAAATACTGTCGGCATGAGTCTGATTATTCTATAGGATTTTCTTCCATCACAAAGCCAGTATTTATCGTACTTGATGGGCCTTATGATGCCTTGGGTTTTAGCTACTACTTTTTAGACCTTCTTTTCCTTTTCGAGTGATCTCGCGAAGTACCCGGTACCTCTCCTCCATGGCGCTGTTTCGGGCTTTTTCCACCAAGCTGGGTTCGGCTTCCACCAGCGCTTCGGAATGATATCGATCGCGTAGGCGTTCCCGGGAACCTCATGAGCGACTTCATACATTTTCTCGAAGATGAAACCGCGGCCGTAGATTCTGTCCAGCCTTTCAATCCATTCCTTCCAGGGATTGGGGTTGTACTTGGGTGAGATGAGCCTCTCGAGCCTGTCCATCTCTTCCTGTGACCACTGGATATTACGGATACCGCATCTCCAATGCTCAGTTCCCGGAGGGGGCGGATCGCATTCACCAGAGCCTGCCTTCTGCCAGATGGAAGCTTCTTCCTTTCCGAGGACGGCGACCTGAGCGTGATAGGCCGCCTCCATGAGGGCGTCTCTGAGTTCTGCGGGCATCTTCTCCAGTGCCTTCACGTTCATGCCGGTAACCCAGTTGCCCGAGCAGTACTTCAAGTACAGGTACTGGCCGGTGAATTCAGTGAAGTGGATCACCCCGAAGGGAATTTCCCAAGCTTCAGCGCCGTCTATGGCTCCCTGACGCACTGCGTCCACGACTTCCTCGTAGGAGACCGCGACGGGGTTGACCCCCATGAGCTGCATGCTCTTGAGGCCGAACAGCGTACCGGTGGTCCTGACCTTGGCATTCGTCGCTCTGAGTTTTTCGAGAGTGTCCAGGGGTGGTGTGCCTTCCCCGTATTTCATCTTGCTCATGAAGAAGCCGCGCAGACCGTAATCACCGAAAAGCATTTCCAGGCCATAGGTCCTGCGCATCGGTTCGCGCCAGAGATCCTCGCTTTTGTGGTCAAACGCGAAGGAGTAGAGTGAGGCGCGGGACTGCCAGAGGGCTCCAAAGTCGAGGATGTTCAAATAAGGGCAGACCGTCGAAGCGTTGTTGGTGGAAGACAGGTACAAGTCGATAATGCCCTGGATGCACTTTTCCGCGCACGTCATTTCACCGCAAATCGAGTTCGCACCCTTGGCCTCGATTTGAACGGCATAATCGGTGCGCTCCTCGATATCATGGATGAAATCGTACGCACCAACTTTTGCGACCCAGGTGGCGTTAAGCTCGTGCCCAGCCATTCCGTATTTCAGCTTAACTTTGGGAGTGACCTTCGCACGATCTTTCGCGGTCTCGGCAGCCTTCTGGGCGAGCATCATGGGTGTCGGTTCGGTGCCCGCCCGTGCAAAGCCACCATAGGCAAGCAGGGTGGATGTCAGGCCGAATGCTGCAGCAATGCGGCTGAAATCCCTGCGCGAGATGGCCTTTGGCTGCGATTTTTTTTTAGTCTCCTTCTTTTTGTCTTCCATCTTCATTGGGGTTCCCTATGTATCGCATTGTTTTGCAAAGCGGTTACCTCGTTCCACGAACAAGATAACCGATTTGCAACACTTCTGGTATACCGGAATCCCCATCATCACGCAATCTGGCTCACCAGCTTTTTCGCAACGGGAACAGCAGCCGCTGCGTCGTAGGCGTACCCGTCAGCACCGATAAGGTCTGCGAAATCCTGAGAAACAGGGGCGCCCCCGATGATCACCTTGAGCGAATTCCTAAGGCCTTCCTGCTCAAGTTTCTTGATGATAACGGGCATAATATCCATCGTGTTGGTGAGAAGCGCGGATAGTCCCAGCAAATGAGGCTTGTCCTGCTTTACCGCCGCGATGATTCGGGACGTTTCCACGTCCGGTCCCATGAAATTGACTTCGAACCCGGCGCTGCTCAGCATGGTGGCAACCAGTTCGAGGCCGATGTCATGAACGTCGCCTTCAACCGTAGCAAGCACGACCTTCCCGCCGGCTGCGGTTTCCCCGGCGGCGAGATGAGGTTTGAGAACCGCCATGGCGGATTTCATGGCTTCGGCAGACATAAGCATCTCGGGGATGAACTTCTCTCCAGCCTCGTAGCCGGCACCGCATTCGTGGAGCCCCTTTACGAGCCCCTTGTCCACGATGTCCTGAGCACTCACGCCTTCAGCCAGCGCCTTCTTGACGAGCTCGAGTGTCTTCGGCTCATCTCCGTCAAAGACCGCTTTTGTGATTTCCTGTAAAATTTCCACCTTCATCCCCCCGATTTACTCTTCTTTTTTGTCGTAACTGCCGAATCTGCGCGCCGCATAGATCGTTGCATCGCGGTTGATGTAAGAGGTCCCCTTCGGCTCCCAGCAGTTAGGGCCGAGCATGCAGCGAAGATCGCCGCCTTCGACTGTCTTGATGATAATCTTGCTCTCCTCGATGAGTTCCTCGGGGGTACCGAATTTGAGGGTCGTGGCATAAGGGACGGGCTTCCTGTCCGCCGTGGAGGTCTTCGTGGCCGCGCCGTAGTTGCCGTTGAGGAACTTCAGGTGCTCATTGAGACCGGCATTTCTCACTTCGACAGCCTTTTGGACGCAAAGATCAATGTTCATGGGGCCAAGGAAATAGCCGTCGGCCTGGTTCTGATAGATGAGATCGAGACGGTCATGCCAGTTCCCGCACGGATGGAAGATGATCTTCATGCCGGTTTCACGGCGGATAGCCTCAATGAACTTCCTTTGATAAGGCTGGGTCAGGTTTTCATAATGTTTTCTGGAGATGCAGTCTCCGGAGGAAACCGGGTCGTTGACCCACACGCAGTCGGCTCCCGCTTCATGAGCGGCAATGACCATTTGCAGCCAGCCGTCCATGGCGCTTTCCATGAGTTCGACTGCCCAATCCGGGTCCTTGGCGACCATCAAGAACCATTCCTTGAAACCCGTCAGACATGCGGCTGTACGGGATGGACAACTCCCCCAGGTCATTATGGGCACCTGCTGTTTTCCCTTGCCTTGCTTGATCAGGCCTTCCTTGAGGCGTCTGATGCACTGCAGAACTTTAGGCATATTCCCGTCTTTGCGCGGATCGAGTCTCCACTTTGCCTTCTTCATGTCCTCTTTGGTCTTGATGAAAGACTCTGCAATCTGGGGTACATCGTCTTCGGGGTACTTGAGAGTCGCACCGATGGCTTCTTCAACGGGTCCCATCATATCGTAGTCGATGACACAGTCATACTGGAAGCGCTCCTGAGCCATGATCTGTCCCTTGACATACAGTTCGGGATCATCCCATGCCTGCTTGAAAGTCACCCCTATGTATTCCAGCCCTGCCCATCGCGGGTAGACATGCACGGGGACCCGATCAAGCTTTTCGCCGTTCATGGCGGCGAACATTCTTTCCCATGGGGTTACTTCGTTGGAGCCATCATACAAGTAGTAAGACATTATGTTTCTCCTCCTGATGATTGGATGTGCGAATTGATTTTGGAGTGTTTGATGCCATTCTGCTTTTACCACCAGCCGTTATATCGAACCCTTTGTATGGGAATCGGCCCGCCATCCTGGCAGGATGAGAGGAATCTCTCAAACTCATTTACTAGGTAAATTGGCATAGGCCGGGTCGAAAAGCTGTCCGGATGCGTCTGATTTTTGCATAGGACTCTCACTAGCCGCCCAGTAGGTCTTTGTCCTACGCATTCCGTAAAGATCGCCATCTGGTATATGAATTGCGGGAGATACCTCGAGGACAGCTGACCCAGGCATTGTCAATGGCGGGGGCGGCTGCGGGTTGATGGCAGGGAAATCTTAATAGCACCGCAAGCCGGGGGGATATTGTCAAATCAAGTCTGATTCAGGACACTTTATGCCAGGGGCGGATTTTCCATGAAGGTCTCCCTGGGGTCTTCCCTTGGCAACGTCTTCCCTGGCGGCGCGCAGCTTGTGGTAGCGTTCCAGCCAGTCATCCAGGTTGTGCTATAGTTCCTCCAAGGTCAGTTAGATCTTCTGTCCGAACCCCCCTTCCTCATAAGCAGGCGTTGCCTGCCCAAGCAATTCGGGTGAATCACCCCACCTTGCTAACTGCCAAGCTCCTTATCCAAGACCTCCTTTACCCACCCCATGGCGGCGATCATGTTAGGGAAACCGGTGGTGGTCAAAGACAGTATGACAGTTTGGATGATCTCCTGGGCCGTAGCACCTGAATCCAGCGACTTTCTCGTGTGTGACCTGACTGCTCCCTGGGAGTTAGCCCCGATCGCGATCCCCAGCTTTATCAGGTTCTGAAGTTTTTGTTCCAGAGGGCCGGACGCTCGGCAAGCTACCCCTAGCTGCTGATACTTCTCCATAATGCCCGGGTATTCCTCGGAGAACTTGTCGTAAATCTCGGGTAGATACATACCTCCTCCTTTGTTTTCAGATCCATATGTGTTTCAGTAACTCCCGATTTGCTGCCGCTCGTCCCTGTTGATGGCCATGGTCTCTCAGCCACTTGGCTCAGAACCCCTTTCCAAAAGAACAGTGCGGGTAGCGGCATTCGGGACAGTCCCGACAAAGACCCCCATGGCCCAGCAAGGCTAGCTCTGACTTACCGATCCGCTCCCCTGCCAAAATGCGGGGCAGTACCAGATCCAGCACCGTGATTCGATGATGCAAGGCGCAGGCAGGAACCCCGAGGACCCAAACATCTTTGATAGACGCAACCAGAAACATGGCTCCCGGCAATACCGCCGAACCGTAGTGGAGCTCCTCCGCCCCGGCCTTCCGAATCCCGTAACGGGTCACGTCATCCGGGTCCACGCTCATACCTCCGGTGAGCAGCAGGAGATCGCAGCCCCTACCAATCTGAGACCACACAGTCTCGGCTATCATGTCGGCATTGTCAGGGGCGAAGTCAAGAGCACCCACTTCCGAACCCAGACTCTGTACCTTCTCTATCAGGACGGGTCCGAAGCGATCCTCGATCAGGCCATCATAGACTTCGCTTCCCGTAATCACGATTCCCACCCGAGCCTGGCGCAAGGGTTTAATGGCTACCACCGCTCCGTTCTGTCGGGCAACGGCTGCCGCACGCTCGATGGTAGCCCGCTTCATGACCAGGGGGATCGCCCGGGTGGATGCGACCAACTCTCCTTCCTTCACCAGGGTGTGGCGGTGGAGGGTGGCGCACATGACTTCATCGATCAGGTTGAAAGCGGCAAGAGCCGAGATATTTACCTGGAGCAAGCCAGCTTGCCCTGCGAGTAAATTGATCTTTCCTTCTCTCGGCTCGTTTCTCCAGACGATTCCCTCTCCTGCCAGCGCCCCAGCAAGAATGGCCGCTGCTTCGTTCTCATGGATTTCATCCTCCGCCAGGTCGATGACATAGAGACCCTTTTTCCCCAGCCGCAACAAATGGCAAAGGTCTTCATGGCGCACGATGTGACCCTTTCGGAATGCCGGTCCTTTGAATTGACCGGGGCGGATTTCCGTTACGTCATGAGCCAAGGCGCAGCCCACCGACTCTTCCAATGGGATAATCTTCAACACCGCACGCTTTCCTTTCATTCCTGAAAACTTGACGGAAGCTTTAGTGGCACAGCCCTTATCGAGATCCTGGACATCTATCCCCACCGCCCCCCCTTTGCTTCATTTCCGCTACCGGGCACCAATCCATAGCCGGCCAAGTGATTTCGTGGGCATCGTGGAAGTAAGCCCTTCCAGCGCAGGGTGCACAAAGGGGGATATCATCCACCATTATCTCACGGCAATCTCGCACCACCTGCCCGCACCGAGAACAGGAAACCTTGCTAAGGGAGGGTCCCGGCAGGTCGGACTCACTGACCTCGATCCGAACTTCCTCAACTCTGAAGAGTACCCTGTCAGGCATGCGTTTGTAGGCTTCAAGCTGCTGAGAATATTTTCCTGCAACTTCAGGAGCATAAATGGAAGCCAGGTCGCGGGATTGTTCAGTTGAAACCACCCGGAAGGCCTTTCTGGTTTGAAGATTCACAAAGCTCGCCGCCATGATCCCGTAGTCCACGAATTTAAGGGAGCGCCTCCCCAGTTTGGCTCCAGTGACGTGGGCCACGGCGTCTGCCGCGCACCGGTCCATCTCCACGTACACGATCAGCTTTTTGATCTGTTCCGGGCTCGTGGGATTGTCCATACCGATGAGACGGCACCCCAGGATGGCCATCCTAACACCCACCACTTGGCCTGGGCACAGATGGCCATGGGCTAATGCAGAGGATGCCAGTAAAGATTCAAAATTTTCCATGTTCCCTTAGTCCTTTCGGCCGACAGCAATGGGAGCAAGGTTAAATCCGATGAGGATCGTACCTAATTCGGGTTTCCCTGCCTCCCATCCAAACCTCTCCTTGAGGTAAAGGTCGGCCGATCCAAGGGGAGAGGCTGAAAGAACATCCTTAACGCCGGGAATACCCTCTATTTCAGGAAAGGCCAAGGCACGAAAAACGAAGGTCGGCTGCTGATCGGCTGTTTTCTTTATTCTATCGAAGAAAACCACAAAATTCTTTCCGATGACTTTAACCCCTTCGCTTCTTCTCAGTGATTCAAGGCGTTCCTGGTCGCTTACCTCTTCGCCGATGACCACATCACCCACTACCCAGGAGAGGCAAGGCTCCGTGGCGTGCCTGAAATCATTATTGTTCAAAACCACGCAGACCATCTGACTACCAAGAACGTTTAAAACCCCTTCGTTGCAATACTTGCCTAATCCTCCAAGGCCTCGCTTCTGAAGCTCTTCTTCAAATTGCCTGATCGTTTGCCGATCGTTCTCATCAATCCATCCGACATCCAATATCCCTTTGGTGTCACGCAATGCTTTTTCTACGCTGGCTTTACAGTTCTCGAGGTCACGACCGCAATTTCGAGCATGCATACCGAAATTCAACCCGGTTTACTCAGAGCAATAAGTTGATGGATTTTTATATTGCTGCATAACGAAACGCTTGGTCACCCAGGGTACGGAAGGCCTTGACCCATTTATAGAGGGTTTGAGGTGTAACCCCAAAGGTTTCTGCAACCCGCTTTTCGCCATCTTATACAACCTTGACAGCCAGTTGGCGAAGACGCTCTTGAGTTTTGCAGATAGAGAACGAAGATCATCTTTTTCCCCTCCATATTATGACATAATATCAGAGACCTCTTAATCTATTTTTAACGCTATTGGGATTGTCAGACCCCGCCTGCCTACCAGAGGGCAGTAACAGAGAAGAAGTTGACCTGTATGGACAGCAGATCCAGGAGATGATGGCAAAGCAGTTTATCGGCACTCGCATCTTTCAGGAGTTGGTGCAGTTTGGTTATCCAGGGGTCTTGACCAGTGTCTACCGCTAGGTGCCAGACCCAGCGGATTCGGCCTGCCGGACCAAGTTTATGAGGGCCAGGCTGAATCCGTCCTGCTCTGAGGCCACGACCTCCATTCCGGCCAAGGCTTGCCACCAGGTATATCTCGGTTGGCGATCGCGAATGAACCCGTCAGTTTGCGTTGACAATCTTCAATGTTAGAATAAGAATGGACTCCTTTCCACGGGCGTGCATAAGTGTGAAAACGCTCTCCGGGCATGAGTTGTTATTATGGGAACTACCGAAAAGGGCAAATCAGCACGACCCCTCCTGAAGGCGCTTACTTTTCTGATCATGAGCATGCTTCTAGTTGCTCTTCTCGTTCTTGCACTCATCCGGCAGGGCCATCAATCGTGGAAAACTTATCAAGAAGCATACCGCACCACCCAAGCCCATAAGCTGACAGTATCGTTGAAAGGTACGCTTCCTGAGGCGGAGATACTGGACAGAGTCGCAACCGTAACCCATTCGCCGCTTCGGGTGAAAGAACTGAGGCCAATTATTACCGGCAAGGTGGAAAGATGCCTCACCTGCCATGATGGCTTGGAGGAGGCTGGTCCCTCCCATCCAGTCGAGGCATTCGGTTGCATAGTCTGCCACGGGGGTGAGGGCATTGGGGTAACGGTTGCGATTGCCCATCAGGGTCTCATCGGCGGCCGGAATCCCTCAGACCTATCTGTAGCAAACCAGACCTGTGGTAGACCGGGGGGGCAGTGTCACGCCGAGCGAAAATTGGAAGCCCAAAATTCGGTGGACCGGGTGCGCACTGGCATTATGGCGACCATGAGTGGAGTCATTGCCAGCCTGCGCTACGCCTGGGCGGCTCAAGCCTCAGATGAGGCCCGGTACGCTTCCGTCGGGGTGAAGAATGCCCGGCCCAAGCCCGGCAGTTTAGCTGAATTATTTACGATTCCCCAGATGGGTCCGATTGAGGGAAAGAATCCTGCCGACCCTCTGGGACAAGCCCTAGCCTCTTCGGGAGAGCTTGCTGACGATCAATGGCGGAAGCTCTGTGCCCCATGCCATCTCTGGAACAGGCGAGAAAATGGCCCCTCAGCCCACTCCTCAGGCTGCGCCGCCTGCCACGCGCTCTATAGCTCAAAAGCCACCTACGAGGGCTCTGATCCGACCTTACCCCAGGACAAACCTGGTTATCCGAGACATCACCAGCTCACCACAGCCATACCTGTGGATCAATGTCTGCGGTGCCATAATCGCTCTGGGCGTATAGGACTTTCTTACACCGGTCTTGAAGAAGCCGATGGTTACGGCACTCCCTACCGGGAAGGACGGCCCAACCTGGAGGTCCTCTCAGGAGATAGAGATGTACGACATCTAGTCCCTGACATTCACTTCGAACGAGGACTGGCCTGTATCGACTGCCATTCCGGAAAGGACGTAATGGGTGATGGCAACATTTACAGCCACATGCGCCACCAGGTCGAGATTCGCTGTATCGATTGCCACGGCAGCTTCGGTCAGCCTCCACCGACCAAGATCTTGAGTGCTGATGATGAAGAGGCCCTCTGGAGAGCCAGGGCTCTGAGGTTGCCCGATCTACAGGGCCGGGAGGTGGGACTTACTCAGCGGGGCACAGCTATCTTGAATCTTCGAAAAGAGAACGGCAAAATGATCCTTCGCAGCAAACTGGATCAGAAAGATCACCCTTGCCCGACCATCTCCAACATCACCGACAAGTATCATTGCATTCCCGGCCATGGCGTGGATCGCATGGAATGCTCGGCCTGCCACTCCCGCTGGGCGCCGCAGTGTTATGGATGCCATGACTACCGGCGCCGTGGCGAAGATGCCATGGATTCCATGCTCAGAGTCAAAACAGATGGATTATGGCAAGAGACCAGAGACTATTATCGGTTTGACAAACCCACCCTGGGAATCAATTCACGCCTTAGGGTATCCGTAGTAGTGCCTGGCTGCCAGGTGGTTTTTACCGAGTTGGATCCTGGTGGAAAAGCTTTGGCCGGGAGCGATAAAAGGGTGTTCCTGGGTCCGGGTATAGGGCACGGTATCGTATCGACCCCCATTTCGCCTCATACTACGCGCACCGAGGTTCGATCCTGCCAGGAGTGTCATGCCGACCCGAAGACTCTGGGTATTGGGCAGGGATTGTTCAAGGCTGGAGAGAGATGGGGAGAGAACACTTTCGTTCCTTTGTTGAAGCCGGATATCAATCCTTTGGGTTTTGCCTGGGAGAGCCTTATCGATCCCAAGGGGCAGCCTTTGGCATCCTCGACTCATGTCGGGGCGCGCCCTTTTAGTGCGGAAGAATTGAAACGCATTCTCAAGGTGGCCCCCTGCCTTCCCTGCCATGGCCGCTATGATGATCCGATATGGGCGAATCCCGCGGATGCGTTCGAGAGGGCCAAATTACCTACCCATCAGCAAAAGGTAGCCCGCAGGTTGGACGGAACTGGAAATGAGGATTCTGGTAAGCCTAAGACTATCGATTAGTCTCTGCATCTGGATTGGAGTTGCATGGGCCTCGCCCTGCCTTCTCTGCCATGCTCAGATGCATGGGCTGAGCCCAGCTCATTCTCTATCAGGCTCTGTGGGTCAAAATGGCCATGAAGACAAGTCGGATCGCGCCTGTGCGCCTGAATTGCTCATAAGCAGCCCACCCGATTTCACTCTCCCTGCTTATGCCTGCGGCCGCTGTCATGATGATCAGAGCCAATGGGTAAAGCGAACCCTCATGGCCACCGCCAGCGGGATCATCAACCAGACTCGCTTCCTCTGGGGAGCCCAGCAGGATGCAGGGCCACGATATGCGGCTGCGGCAATCGAAGGTCTGCAACTTCTGCCCACTGGAGAAGACTCGGGCGCTCTGGTGGACGACCTGCTCCGCCGCCGCTGCCTGCGCTGCCATCTCGGGGCTTCTGGCACGATCCGCTCTGAAGGACCCAAAGACGGAACGATTGGCGGCGCAGCTTGTGGGGCGTGCCATATTCTGTACGGCAGCGAGAAAATTGGGGCAGACCAGAAACTGCCCGGGGATGAAGATAAAGCCAAGCCTTATTGCCTGACTACAGCCGTGCCCACATTCCAGTGCCTCCACTGTCACCGCGGCAATCGCGTGGGTGCCGATTATGCAGGACTTTTCGAGCGGGATCACTCGATTTCCTATAACTTCGAGGCGAAAGACCCCGAGATAGTTCCTCACCTCTATAGCCACTCGTATCACTTCCTTCTACCTGATCTTCATTACGAGCGAGGGATACATTGCATTGACTGCCACCCTGTGGAGGAAGTCATGGGCGATGGGACCATCCACTCTCAATCTCAGGATCAGGTTGGAATACGGTGCACAGACTGTCACGGCCTGCCGGGCAAACCGCCGCGAACCCGCCGGGTGACAACTGCCGACAAGCGTGCCCTGCGGGCGGCCCACGCCAATCCCCACTACGATCTCCAACCCGGGCAAAAGGTTCTTGTCACCTCAAAAGATCATCTGCTGACGAACACCCTGGAAGAAAAAGGCAAGTTCCTGCTGGTATCCAAGGTCGATGGCAAAAAACACGAAATTCCGATCCTTGCACGAGAAGGTCCGGAAACAGGGCCTCTTGACCATCGTATCCCAGGTCACCTGAAAAACCTGGAGTGCGCCACCTGCCATGCCGCATGGACTTTTCAGGATCTCGGGTTGCACCTGGTGCGACTGGATTCCGCCAATTACGATCCGTGGCTCTGGCTCACCCGGCAAGCTGATCCGCAGGTTCAGCATGTTCTGGAGGAGGAGCTTGTGAAGCCGCTCGAACAGAGGAATTTGCCAAGCTCTTTCGACTATCTTACTGGCCGATCGTCGCCTGGCCTCTGGCTGGCAGGCTACTCCATGCGCCGCTGGGAGGGGATCATTTTGGGCATCAATTACCGTGGTCTGGTAAGCGTCTTCAGACCTCAATATCAGTATTGGGTCAGCCGAGTAGACACCGGAGGGCGGGTGCTCATGAATTCTGCTACCCCCACCACGGCGGATGGACGAGCGGCACTTGCCTGGAATCCCTATGCCCCCCACACGATCAGGCGCCAGACCGCAGCTTGCTGGGACTGCCATGGAAACCCGCGCGCCTTGGGCTTGGGGCAGATGTTGATACGGGCTAAGGATGCGCAGCCGCTACGGCTGACCAGACCATCCGCCGACGGTCTTGGCATAGAGTTCGAGCTGGATCAGGTGATTGATGAGCAGGGTCGGAACCTGCAAATCACCACCCGGCCTGGAGCCACATTTCTCGACAAGCAGCGGCTTGAGCGGATGTCCGCGAGTAATCCCCTTTATGTGAAATACCTTCTGGAGTATTATGGGAACAAGGAAGCCTATGGAGATCCTGAGGGGTTTACAGGCCCCAAAAAGTAAGCAGGGCCAGGGTGCACCCCATGGCCAGAAGGATCGCCAGATGGATGCCGAAGTGGTACCGTTGCGCTGAATCAGGCCGGCCGGCACCGGGAAGCCAGGGAAGGACTGCGAGCAGGCACAACCAGGCAAGAGGGATAATCAGTCCTGCCAAGAAGGGTGGCAGGTAGCGCAGCAGCACCTGGAGCCAGATAATGAGCCATGGGGCGGTTATTTCACCAACGCCCGGATGCTCAGGTTTCACCGTGGAATAGCCTATCGGTAAGAGCACAGCCAGCCCCACAAGGATCAAGGTCAGGAGCATTCCGGCAAACAATTCTCTAATAATGAGCTCTTTGCGTCTGGCAAATTTTGAACGGTTTTCCGGCATGAGTCGTAATCTTGCTGGGCAGAAGTTTTCGGTTTGAAAAATGTAAGCGCCTTATCAAATTTCTTAAACAATTATATGTTACCGAGTGAAGAAAGCAAACATTCCGAGTCTCGCTGGGGACGCCGAGGATTTCTCCTCTCCATGGGATGGGCCCTGGTAGGGCTGGCATTTGCCGCTATGACATGGATGACCGGGCGTTTTCTCGGGGGATCTCAGGCCCGGTCAGATCCGGAACCGGCGAATTTCGGCCCTCCCGACGGTCACCCCATTGGATCAGTGACTAAATTGGGCAGGGTAGTCCTTTTGCGAGATGGAACCGGTTTCTGGGCTGTAAATACCGTCTGTCCCCATTTAGGCTGCCAGCCGGCTTTTGATGAGAACCGGCGGATATTTGTATGCCCATGCCATGGGAGTCGGTTCGACCCGGAAGGGCGCTTGCTGGCGGGACCCGCTACCAGTGGAATGAGTCTGGCCGCTTTGCGTTTGGACACCCAAGGGGCGCTGGTCGCCTATCCGAAAGAAAAGGCCCTGGCTGGAGACAGGTTTAAGCCATGAAGTTCGATACCTTCATAGAGCACATCCATCCGGCCAAAATTTCGGAGGACCGCATCCGGATAAGCTCTACGTTTTGCCTTGGAGGCGCGGCTTTCTTTTTTTTCATTACTCTCGGCGTTACCGGGCTGCTCCTCGCGGTTTACTATCTGCCCAGCGCTGAAGGCTCAAGGGCGGGGCTGCATGATCTGACCTATGTGATTCCCTTTGGCTGGCTCATTCGCTCCATTCATTTTTGGGCCGGCCAGCTTATGCTCTTTGCTATTCTGCTGCATACCATGCGCGTGGTTGCGGCGCGTGCCTACCTGCCCCCCCGGCAGGCAAATTGGCTGATCGGAGTGGTACTCTTGCTCACATGCGTTGGTCTCGATTTTTCCGGCTACGTGCTGCGTTGGGACTCGCAAACCTTTTGGGCGGCTCAAGTAATGTCCCATCTCCTGGGCCAGGTGCCGCTATTCGGCCGTGAACTGCAACAAATCCTCCTGGGCGGACCTCAAATTAACGAGTCCGGACTCCTGCGCTTCTATGCCTTTCATTGCCTCTTTGGACCGGTACTGTGTTTATCACTGATCATGTATCACTTTTGGCGGGTCAGGCGTGACGGTAAACTCGGTCGGTCGCTCTGAAAGTCGGACCATCCCCGCATACCTCTGATCGTAATCCTAAGAATGACCTTTGATTGCTGTCCGCTCTGGAAGGGGCTGTAGGATAAAAACGGACCTGAGACAGTAAATAAATCCTATGAAAAAATAGGACTCTTTCCGATAGCGATCCGATCCAGGCTCTGGCATCTTCAAGATGCCCAAGTTAGCATTTTCTGCACTTTTGCAACGTCTAGCTGCTGCCACGATGACCCAATGGAGGCCGTTTCCACCTGGGCAAAGTGCACAAAGCAGGCTCAATAGCGGTTCTTTGGGAAACACGCAGAAAGCCAGCAAAATGTGGGATGGATTACTGGAGAGTGCCATTCCAGAGGACAAAGGTAGAGGATATGAGCCACTGCAGGAAATCCTTTGTTGTGGTCGATTTTTGTAATATAAAAAAAGTACTATAAACCATCGGCTAGGGCGCCAGAGGTAATGCTTATCCAAGCAGAGGAGTGACTAATGAGGCTGGAGAGGATTGTTTTCATTGGATTATGTCTGGTTTTGAGTATAGGGCTCATCTTTGTGCATATGGCTATATGCCAGCAAACCAAGCCAGGTGAATACGACCGAAGCGGTTGGAGGAACACAAAAGCCTGCGGTTTCGCCCGAAGGCAAGGCATCGACTCCATCGGCAAAGGTGCCCGAGCAACCCAAACCGGAAAGTAAGCCATCGGCTCCATCGACAGTACCTCCTACACCCGAGAGGTCGGCCACCCCGGGCAAATTGCCCGGTAAGTTTGTGCCCAGTGAGGGATGTTAGCCTCGTGCCTTTATCTTCATCTGAAGTCGAGAGTGTTCTGCTCTTTACGGACACTCGTTAAGAGTCCGAACCTGAGCTCATCGACGTTGGAGATGCCCCCTTTTTTGGACCAGTTTGAAAGAGAAAATCCGGTTTTTTCCTACCTGCCCCCCAGGGGGGCAGGGCTCTGCTAAAGAGTAATTCCCTGCACATCCAGAGCTCCTCAACATGTTAAACTCCGGGGGTTCGGAGGCAGAGCCCCCGAGAGATACTCCACCATAGCGGCCCGCATCTTGGGGGATTCCGTTTCTAATACCACTTCCGGGACGGCTTCCTGGAAGAGCGCCTTCAACTCATGCACTTGGCGTGACAGTCTGAGGCGCTCGGTTAACCCATTAATCAAATGTCGGATTTGACCCGTGGTGAACGGCTTGGGCAGATAATCCCTGGCCCCCCTTTGATGGCCTCCACCGCAGCCTCTAGGGTGGCATAGGCCGTAATCATCACTATCTCAAGTTATGCCTTGGCCACCTGCACCTTGATAAGTTTCAGGGGTGCGGAGCCGGTATAGATATCGGAGACATTGGGAGGCATCAAAGCTCCCGCGCCCTTGGTGCCCCCCAGGTGAGGATATTTGGGATCTCCCTCCAGTCCCCGGTTATGGCCGAAGCCACCGCCCATGGCGGTCACGCCCCGGCGGATGTGCCAGGTCACGAAAGCCTCTGAGACAAGTTCGCCCCAGGGAGATTTCACCACCACCTGGTCGCCGTTTTTAATCCCCCGCTCTTTGGCATCCAGGTAGTTGATCCATACGGGGTTTTTCCCCACCAGGGTCATCAGGTAGTAGTTGTTCTGGGTGCTGGCATGTTCGTGTTCGGCAAAGCGCATATTGCCCAGAATCAGGGGATAATTGGCATCGGGCTCGAGGTCCGGCCAATCGGTGTAAGGATCTTTATAATCAGGCAGGGCATCCAGCCCTCTCTCCTCGGCCACCGGGTTCTTAAAATTATATTTACCGGTTTTGGTCTCGCCCGAGGAGCTATAGCCTTCCGGCACGTTCAGGCTGCCCCATTTCCGATATTTGTAGTACTCGGCGGTGTCGGTGATCACAAAGCCCTTGGCCTTCAATTCCTCCAGGCTCCAGGGGGTGCCGGCCAGCCGGTTGCCAATGGCCTCCCAATCATCCTTCCAGGGCAAATACTCTCCCAGCCCCAGACGTTTGCCGATCTCGGTGAAGATGTAGAAATCCGGACGGCTGTCGTACAGGGACGCCACGGCTTGCTGGGTGAGGCAAATGGCGGCGTCAAAGCCCCACTCGGCGTAGACCTGGCTCTGTTCCAGATTGGAGACTGCCGGCAGCACCACATCGGACACCACCGCGGTGTTGGACATGAAGGCGTCAATGGTGGCCCGGAAGTGCAGGGCCTTGATGGCTTCTTCCACCGCCTGGCAGTTGCTCCAGGAAAGGATGGGGTCGCCATAATAGCTGATTAACCCTTTGAGCTTGCCGGCGGCCACTTCCCGGGGGAAATAGGCATTGACAAAGCCGGCCCACATCTTCATTTTATTTAATTTATCCAGGGACTTCTCCGGCGGTTTTTGCTGACCTGCACCCCAGGCGCTTTTCAGTTTGCGCTTGAAGGGCAGGCTGGGGCCGCCGGGGGCGTCAAAGGCCCCCAACAGGCCGGCCAGGCCATACACGGCCATAACGCCGTGGAAGGCATTGGGACTCTGAGCCACGCCGGACCAGGAACCCACCGCAGGATGTTCCGCCTGGGCGATCTCCAGGGCCAGCCGTTCAATCGTGGCCGCCGGTACGCCGCTGATCTTTTCAGCCCACTCCGGGGTGCGGGCCACGCCGTCTTCTTCCCCTAACAGGCGGCGTTTGAAATCCTCAAAGCCATAGGTCCAGTTTTCCACGAAATCTTTATGGTAGAGCCCGTTTTTCACGATCACGTGGCACATGGCCATGGCCACCGCCCCGTCCGTGGACGGTTTGAGGGGAACCCACTCCGCCGCCAGCGCGGCGGTTTCGGAGCGCCGGGGATCGAAGACCACCAGCTTGGCCCCCCGGGCCACGGCATCCCGAAAGTCTTTGTGTTTACGCATGGATTGGCTGCAGGCCAATTCATTGTGGCCGAAGCTGAGAATATAGTCGCTCAGGCGATAGTCATTCCACGGCCGCTTGTCATTCAGGTTGGTTTCGTTGGCAATGCGCATGGGATTATCGCACATGATGCGGTGGGTGCACGTATGCGCCCCGTAGGCCTTGAAGACGCCTTCCGTCAGCCAGTTGTTAAAACTGTTGCCCCGGAGAAAGACCACGCTGTGGTGCTCCAGGGTGTTCAGGGCATCGCCGAGGCGATCCAGGGCCTCCCCCCAGGTGGCCTTGCGAAAGCGGCCGTTTTCCTTGATCAAGGGGGCCTTGAGGCGATAGGGGCTATAGGTGATGTAGTGGCCGGAGCCCCCTTTGGGACAGAGGCGGCCCATGCCGCGGACATCGCCTTCCAGGCCGCCGATGCCCGTGGCAATGCCGTCCTTGACCTTAACCGTCATGCCGCACTGGGCATTGCAGCCAAAGCAGTGGCTGGGTAGCGCCTTTTCCGGTCCCTCGGGAACCGCGCCCTTCTCCAGGGTATGGTAGTCTCTCCCCAATCCCAGGGTGGAGATGGACTGGGCCAATCTGGCAAAAGCTTCATGTCTGGCCGGAGCCGGGCTTTGTCCGGCTTTAACCTCATAGGCCAGGCAATAGTCCTGATAAAGGGTTTGCAGGGTGACTTCGGCCAGGGCCCGATAAAAGCCGGACTTGGCACTGTGGTCCAGCACCGCGCAGAACTCCAGGCCCCAGCCCATCAGGTGATCCAGGAGAAAACTGCTCTGGAGCTTTTCCAGGTCGGCTGCCTTTTCTCCCCCGGCGGCGACGCCTTCGGCCAGAAAGCGCATAAATTCCAATTCCACTGCCAGGTGATCGTCCAGGTCAGGGTAATTGGGCGATTTGTGCACCTCGGCCTGGCGGTAATATTTCCGCACCTCGGGCACCGCCCCCATGAGCATGGGGATGCGCTGGACAAAAAAGGAGGCGTAAGGGAAGGCGGGGTTGACGCCAGCATTGAGGAAGATGTCGGCATATTCATAGCGCAAAGCCGAGAAATCCTGCGGCCCGGACTGCTCCAGGTAGGCCAGGAGCTTTTGCCAGGCGCCCCGGAGCTCAGGCAGTTCGCCGCCAGAGACAAAATCATTCAGAGCGCTGCGAAATTCGGGGCTCTGCATTTTACCTAACAGTTCTGCCGAGGGTTCGTCACGGTAAAGGGTGGAAAGGAATTGATATATGGCAGCCCGTTGTTGATGCAATGCCGTCATTTCTCCTCTCCTTGTCCCTCTAAAGGGCCAGCGCCTCTTTAAGATTGCGCTTTTGGGCTTTCAGCACCTTGTTTACCTTATTTTCCAGATCGCTCATCTCCAGGGGATCCACCATGATCTCCTGGACTCCCAGGCTGATGGCCTGGCGCAGTTTGGCCAAGCAGGTGAACTGGTCACATGATAAGGCGCCTGAGGTCGGGTTGGCCTGCCGCAGCTCGCCCAGCACCTCCAGGCCGGCTATGGCTGTCGGCTATCCACCAGGGCCAGGTCCAATTCTGGCTGCGAGCCGCAATCCAGGGCGGCTGCTTTGCTCGGTAAAGTAAAAGACTTTGTGGCCTTTTTTCTCCAGGGCAGCTGCATAATCAGGCTTTTCCTGGAAAAAAACCAAGATGTTGGCCATGATTTGTCCTCCTTCTTACAGCGGGGAAAGCTATAACCAGGAGCTTTCAAGCCATGTTGGGGCCACTGCGGTAGCTACGCCACTGGATATTAAGTCTTCCGACCTCTTAATCAAGGCGGCCACAGGGGCCCCAGATCGGTCAGGCTTTTCACCTCATGGACCCGACTGTTGTAAGCGTCCGGGATTTCTCGGGGGTGCTGCCAGGAGAGAGGCAGTTTATATTTAACCCTTTTGCAAAGCAAATACGCCGCCACATACAGCAGGATGAAGACCCCGATGATAACTCAGGGAGAAATCCACCCAAGGGAGCGGGAAGTCCACTGCGAAGAAGCGGCCCTGCATCCAGGCCAGGGCCAGGCAGACCGGCCACAGGAAGGCGCCGGAGGGACCGATACTGAGGAAGAAAGACCTGCTAAAGGCCTCGTTGGCCAGCTTATTGGCGCCCCGGTAGGTTACCTGGTCGCCGGCTTTAGGGCCTCCAGGGAAAGATCCCGGTATTTCCCGGCCTCCGCGGCTGGTCTGGCCGGTCGTTTCCGGATGGCCAGGAGGCGAGAGGCAGGCTGCATTTCGCCGAGAATCACGGCGAGGAAGGCCAGGGCCAGCGTGCCCAGGAAGAAATCGGCGTACGCCTGCCCCGTGAGCCGGTAGAGCCGGATCAGGTAGGGGTCAAGCCAGAGGAAAAAGACCGGCATCTCCATGGTCGACGCCCTTGCCCAAGGGCCGCGAGCGCCCGTCGCCCTTGGGCGCAGATCATTTCGATAAGCCCGCTCACATTCCCGGGAGGATGGATTTACCCAGGAACCCTTGGTGATGTAGCCGATGCCCACATAAACGGCCAGGACCACAAAAGGCGCTTCAGCCAGACCTCGGGGATCTTCTTGGAGGTGACCGGACCCAGGATGGAGCCGATGGTGATGCCGATGAGTTCTGTGGCGATCAGGACGAAATCCACGGGCACCTTCTGGACCACCATGTAAGTTGAAGATATTGGTGATCATGCCCACCAGCACCGCCAGGGCCGAAGTGCCGGCGACGATGAACATGGGGAGCCCCGCCACGGAGGTGAGGAAAGGCACGTAGAGGAAACCGCCGCCCACCCCGATGAAGGCCGAGATGGCCATTGATGACGAAATCCGCCGAGGACGGCCAGAGAGGGTTGAAAGAGAATTCCACCCCGTAAAAGGTAAAGGAGATTTTCCTCAAGCCCCATTGAGTGACCTGCACCCCCTTGGCATGTTCGGCGGAAACCTCGGCGGTCTTTTTGATATGTGCGTCTTCAAAAGCCTTGGCCGCCGCTTTGGCAGCTTTCCGGCTCGCCTGGCCTTTTGGGAGTGGTTTCGTAAAACAGCACGAAGGCTACGGCAAAGACGATGATTCCGAAAAAGCCCACGTACATGCTCACATCAATCTTGCCGGTGGTGAGGAGCGGAACGAGGTAACCGGCGAGGATGCCGCCGCCGGCCAGGCACAGGCCCAAGGGGAGGACGAGGCGCCCCATGCGGTAGTAGGTGATGGAGGAAATCAGCGCCGAGAGCCCCACCAGGTACTGGTTGGAAGTGCGGATGGAATCGGTGAGCAGCTTGCCCAAAGGAGGGCTGGTTTTCTTAAAGGAGCCGGCGTAATCCGCCAGTCCGAAGACCGTGATATGCCCCACGCCGGCCATGATGCCGCCGAAAGCGCCCACCGAAGAAAAGATCCAGCCCACCCAGGTGCCCCAGAGGATGTACCAGAGGAAGAAATGGCTGGGAGCGCCGGGAATTCCCATGAAGCCCTTGAGGCGCGCCGGGGTGGATCATTCCTGGCCGGCCCCGGTGGGGGTCTGGGCAAGGGCCTCCTCCAACTTGCCCGCCAGGGAAGGCTCGGTTAGCAGCAGCGTGGCCACGACGGTCAGGATGGCCAGCAAACCCATGATTAGCAAAGTTTTTTTCCTCATAAAGACTTCCTGATTTCCAATAAATAGGCCCCAGCTTCGAGCCCCGTAATCAACCGTTCTTCGGGCTCACTTCTTCAAAAGGTATAATTTTCCCCGGATCAGGCTGCTCCTTGGTTAAGCCCTGATTCCTTATAAGACTATAACAATTAATTTCCTGGATTAAAAGAGTTACAAGGTAAAATTTTCAAAAATAACCAGGCGAGGGGCCCCAGTCCTGGATAGGACCCAAAAGCTCAGCCCAGGCGCACCCCCTTGCCTGGAAAAAAGGCCGGGAGCATGGCACCTTTCCCGGCCATTCCCCGCAATTATTTTTGCTCACGTTCGGATCAGGATGAGAAAGCCCCCGGGCCTTCGCTCTAGCTCCCTCAGCGGCAGCTTCCTGCGACCCGGTCCAGCACCTTAGGGATGATGTCCGACCACCCCAAGGGCATGAAGTGGACGCCTTGCACCATGGGGCCGATCTCTTTGAGGAGCCGGGTGGTGATTTCTACGGCCTTCTCCTTATAGCCCTCCGGGGGCACACTGGCCATTTCCTGGATCAAGGCCTCCGGCACGGTGATGCCCGAGACATTCTCGTTCATGAAGTTCGCCATCCGGGGAGACTTGAGGACCACCAGGCCGTACTGGATGGGCACCCCGAAACCTTGAGTCATCCGGACAAAGGTTTCGAAGAGCTTGGGATCGTAAACCGCCTGGGTCTGGAAAAATTGGGCCCCCGCGGCAATCTTTTTCTCCATCTTGAGAAGCTGGAGCTCCAGGGGCTGGAAGTTGGGGTTGACCACCGCGCCCAGGGCCAGATCGGTGGGGCAGGTAAGGGCGTTACCCATCAGGTCGTGGCCCTCATTCAATCCCCGGGCCATGTCCAAAAGCTGCACCGAGTCCAGGTCGAAAACCCCTTTAGCCGAGGGGTGGTCCCCCAGCTTAAGGTGATCGCCGGTGAGGCAGAGCACATTGTCGATCCCCAGGGAACAGGCGCTCAACAAGTCCGACTGCAAGGCCAGGCGGTTGCGGTCCCGGCAGGTAAGCTGGTAAATGGGCTCAATGCCCCGCTGTTTGAGAAGCACCGAGGCGGCCAGGGAGCCCAGGCGCATCACGGCGCTCTGGTTGTCGGTAACGTTGACCGCGCGCACATATCCCCGGATGCCTTCCGCTTCCTTGACGAAGGGGGGGAGGGGTGCGTCGCCATTGCGGCAGCAGCCTTTGACGGGGCCGACCTCGCTGGTGATGACAAATTCTTTCCTTTGGAATAACTCGGTGAGCTTCATGCCACTCTTCCTTCCTTGATATAGAGCTTGCGCGGCTTGGCGGCTTTGCTGTAATCCTTGGCGGCCACAAACCTTCTCAGCCGGTCCAATTCGCCCAGGGCCGACATCCGGTTATAGATCAGCACCCAGGCGCAATCCCGCTCGGGGTCGACTTCGCACTTGCCGTTTTCGGAACCGCCGCAGGGTCCGTTGAGCAAGCTCTTGGCGCACTTGGTGACCGGACAGATGCCGCCGGTGTCATTCAAGATACAATCGCCGCACTCCTGGCACTGTTCCAAGGCGATCTCGCCGGCGACGATGGTGTCCATGTGGCCGATGGAGTTGAGGCCGGTCTTCACTGGCAGGGTCAGGCCGTACTCTTCGGTTACCTGCCGGGTGATCTGCACCGCGCCGCCGCAGCCCAGGACGATAAGGGCCTCGGCCTCCTGCATTTTTTCCCGAAAGGCATCCAGGACCGCGTGGGATTTGGCCACGTGGCAGGTGCGCTCCGGGGTTGCCTCAAAAACGATGTCTTTTCCTTGTTCCTTGAGCTGTTGGGCCAGGGCCGCGACCTCTTCGGTGCCGCCGGTCAAGCAGACCTTGGCGCAGCCATCGCAACCCACCACCGCCACCCGGTGGTAACCCTCCAGCGCCTCCAGGACCTCTGGGAAGGGTTTCTTGGCAGTTCCTATCATGTTACCTCCCTGGTAAGGAATGGTTAGTTCAAACCTTTTCATTAGAGAAGCAAAAAATCTGCCAATTAGGGAGATAGGGGTGGATATTTTATCTTATTGATATTGTTAATAAATACGGTCATCCCGTTAAAGAACATGTTAATTATTTGCTTAACATAAGTTTTTTGTTAAGATGATTAACATTAACTCCTGAGCGATACCGCAAACCTGGATCAGGGGATCTTCATCTTAGGCGGCACCGCGGGCGAGGACTTGACATGGGAGAAAAAACTCCACTGGCTAAGGGGCCCCTGGGCCACGGGACGGTCCCGTTGGCAGAAGGCTACGACAAATTCTGGAAGACCATCATCGATACCATGATGGACGGGCTCATGGTGGTGGACCTGGAGGGCACCATCCTCACGGTCAACCAGGCCATGGAGCAGATTACCGGATATACGAGAGAGGAACTCATCGGGCAGCCCTGCACCATTATCAAGTGCGACACCTGCTTCGGCGCCATGATTCCGGGGCTGGGAAAGCCGTGCAAGCTTTTCAAAGAGGAGCTGGTGCGGCGGTGCCACTGCGTGATGCAAAGAAAGGATGGCAGCCCTCTCCAGGTACTGAAGAATGCCACGGTTCTGAAGAATAGCGCCGGCCAGGTGGTGGCCGGGGTGGAGACCTTAACCGATCTCAGCCAGGTGGTGGCCAAGGAGCGGGTCATCTCCCGGCTGCGTCGGGAACTCAGCAAGGAAGACGGGTTTTACGGCATTCTGGGAAAGTCCCCGGTAATGGATCAGCTTTTCAACCTTATCGCCAGCGCCGCTCAGTCCCAGGCGCCGGTGGTCATCTATGGGGAGTCCGGCACCGGCAAGGAATTGGTGGCCGCGGCCATCCATCGCCTGGGCCCCCGGCGTAAGGGACCGTTCATCAAAGTGAATAGCGCCGCCTTAAATGAGTCGTTGCTGGAAAGCGAGCTCTTCGGCCACGTGAAAGGGGCCTATACCGGCGCGGACCGCGCCCGGGTGGGACGGTTCGAGGCGGCCAACGGCGGAGATATCTTCCTGGATGAGGTGGGCGACCTGCCCCTGTCCACTCAGGCGAAGCTGCTCCGGGTCCTGCAGGAAAAAGTCATTGAAAAGGTGGGAGACCATAAGCCCCTGCCGGTGGATGTCCGGTTCATCACCGCCACTAACAAGGACCTCCACAGGCTGATGGGGGCAGGCCTTTTCCGGGAAGATCTCTTCTACCGCATCAGCGTCATCCCCATTCACCTGCCTCCCCTGAGAGACCGGCGGGAAGACATCCCTTTGTTGGTGGACGCCTTTATTGAGCGCACCCGCCTCAAAACCAAAAAGAACATCAGCGGCATCAGCAAGGAAGCCCTGGAGCTGCTCATCGACCACGGGTGGCCCGGCAATGTCCGGGAACTGATCAATGTTATCGAATACGCCTTCGTGCTATGCCCTGAAGGGACTATCCTGCCGGATCACCTGCCGTCCCAGTTTCTGCTGCAGCTCGGCCCCTGGCCCAAAGCTCCGGGAGCCGGGCAGCCGGTTCAGGCCGCCAACGAGAGGGAGGAACTGGTGGAAGCGATCACCCGGACCAATGGCAAAAAAACCGAGGCCGCCCGCCTCCTGGGAATAAGCCGGGTGACCCTCTGGAAGCGGCTGAAGGCCTACAATATTCAGGTGGATAAGGTGATTCGGGACTAAGCGAGTCAGGGGTATGACCCAGGACGTAGGGCATAGGGGCAGGGGATGGCGGGGCTTTTGCCCCCGCCATCCCCTGCCTGATATAAGGGATTGGGGGAGGGGGTAAGGGCCTGCGGCCCTTACCCCCTCCCCCAAATTACTGATTATCCATTATCGCGGGCCGGGGCGGGCCGGCTCGGTTTCGATGGGCTCCTTGCTGCGGCTCCATTCCATCCAGGAGGCGGCATAGAGATGGAGTTTCTCCAGGGGGTAGCCCCCCAGGTAGAGGCTCACCAGGGTATAAGTCGCCCGTCGGCTGCTATTGGAGTAAAGGTAGATATCTTTATCCGGGGTGACTCCCTTGGCCTCAAAGATCTTCTTAATTTCGGCGGCGCTCTTAAAGTAGCCCTTATAAGGGCCTTCCAGCACTTGGGCCTCCTTCCAGCCCACCCAGACCGCCCCGGGGATATGACCCGGGCGGGTCGCGCCTTCCCCGCCGGTCTCTCGACCCAGAAATTGCTTCTCGGACCGGCCATCTATAATAACTTTTTCTGGGTCCTTAAAGGCTCCCTTGACTTCGTCCAGGGTGGCCACCAGGTATTTCCTCTGGCCTTCCCCGGGCAGCTTGAAGTTGGTCCGCTTGAGTCGAGGGGAGGTGAGTTGAGTGGGATATCCTTTGGCTTTCCAGGCCTCCAGGCCCCCGTCCAGGAGTTTCATCTGGCTCAGGGGAAAGCCGTAATAAGCCAGAAGCCACCAAAGCCGGGTGTGGTCGTATTGGTCGGAATAAATAATGAGGGTATCCGTGTTACTGATGCCCAGGCGACCCATGAGCTTTTCCATCTGGGCCGGCGCGGGCATCAGGCCGGGCTGCTTTTTATCTTCGATATCCTGGCGCCAGACCTGAAGGGCCCCGGGAATGTGACCCAGATAATATTTGGCTTTGTGCCGCACGTCGATTACTTGGAGGCGAGGAGTTTTCTGCTCCAGCAGGGCTTTGAACTCCTCGGCCTGAATCAAAACTTCAGGCTGGGCGTACCCTCCCTGGGGCACTGCCTGTGCGGCTCGGCACCATGACCCCATTATCAGCCCCAGAACCAGGGTGATTGGGGCCAGACGTCGCAGCCATTTCTGCCGTCGCCGGTCAGCCATTATGGAACTCCGAGCTCAAGGGTATCCAGATTATGGTTCTAAGTCATCTACCTGCGGGGCCATAATCTTTTTATAGATTAAAGGAATGAGACTGACCAGGATCACCAGTATTACCCCGATAATCAATCCCCGGGAAATTTTGCCCTGCAAAACATCAAGGACATGGCTGGCAAAGTAGACGAACGCAATAGTCCAGGGGAGCATGGCGAAAAAGGTGGCCAGGGCAAAAGCCCCGAGGGTGATTCGGGTCAGTCCAAAGGCGAAATTCAGGATAAAATAAGGGAAAACCGGGATTAGCCTGGTGAAGGCCACGATTTTCCAACCGTGTTGGGCTACCTTGTCATCCAGGGTCTTTAATCTTTTGCCGGTTAATTTGGAGGCCACCCAGTCTCGGGCCAGATATCGGGCCACCAAAAAGGCTAAGGAAGCACCGCCGGTGGCCCCGAAGATGACGTAGATGACTCCCCAAAGAGGCCCGAATAACACACCCCCGGCCAAGGTAATGGGGAGACCGGGTAGGGAAAGGGCCGGGGCTGTTATCCAGATGGCCAGGTAAATAATCGGGGCCCAAATCCCATAAGAGGCCACAAACCGCCGCAACCGGTCTTCCTCAAAATACTCTCCCAGGTGGAAGTAGCGCACCGTGACGACAATTGCCACGATGAGCAGAATAAAAATTAGCGGCCGGAGGATGGACGGTTTTTTGGAGGCGGTGGGGGAGTCAATTTCAGAGATGCCGGGCATTTAGTCCTCCACTGAATTAAAGCTCTGGGGAAAGGCTTCTTCTTTAGAAGATTAGCTTCTCTCCGGTAATCCCGGGTGGCTGAGAGTTAGCGATCTTTCAGGGTCTAGAAGTTATTAACGCAAAATTATAACACGGAGGATAGGGCGCGGGTGGATTTATTAAACCGTCTTGACCAAATGTCGTCGGGGCCTAAGGCCGTGCCCGCGTCCTTTTTGGCGCAAACGCCCCCGGGTGGCTTTGGGGTAACTCCCCTTATGGCAGATGGGCCAGCAGGCTCCGGGCCATCTGGTCACTGCGCCAGCCCGGCCGGGGCGCTGGGTGGGGCCGGGCCAGGAAGGCCAGAAGATCGGGGTAGGTGTCAATGTCCTGCCAGGCAGGGAGCAGATGAACGGCTAATCCCAGGACTTGGGCCCGGTGCAGAGCCTCCGCCAGTACCGTGTCGGTGGACCAGACCTGCTCTTGAAAGAGTCCAGGATGAAGGGCCTTCAGGCCCACCAGATAATAGCCGCCATCCTTGGCCGGGCCCAGCGCCACCTCGGCCCTTCCCGACTCCAGGACCTCCTTGGCCTCCAGCAACACCGCGCCGGCAAGGTCGGGGGTGTCGCTGCCCCGGAGCAGGACCACCGCATATCCGGCTTGGAACCCCCAGCGGAAGGCCCGGGCCATGCGTTCACCCAGGTCAAGCCCTGCCTGGGGGAACAGGCTAACGCCCGGGGGAGCCAGGGTCTGGAAAAAAGAATGAGCCCCGGGAGGGCTATAGGCCAGGGCCAGGTCAACCCCCGGCAGCCGACCCATCTCTTCCAGGATCTCTTCCAGAAAGCAGTAATAGAGACGGGCGGTGGCCTGAAGGGACAGGGGCGGGCTGAGGCGGGTTTTTACTTGCCCCGGGACCGGTTCCTTAGCGAAAATGATGATTAGGGTTGTCAAAGGTTTAAAATCAATAACTGAGCATCCGGGCCATTAAGAATAACGTGATGAAACTCAATCTAATTGGGTGAGCCAAGAATAAATGCCTAAAACACCGGCCATTTCCCCAACCATCTCCATTATCCTCCCGGTGCTGAACGAGGCTCAGGTCTTGGCGGAAACCCTGGCCGGTTTGCTCCCGGCCCCTGATTTGGAGATCATCCTGGTGGACGGCGGCAGCACCGACGGCACCTGGGAATTGGCCGGGAGCTTCCCGGGCCTGAAACGCCTTAGAGCTCCCAGGGGCCGAGGCAGTCAGATGAATGCCGGGGCCCGGGTCGCCCGGGGGGAGATTTTCGCCTTTCTCCATGCCGATACCAAACTGGAGCCCGCCCATGTGGCGGCGCTGCGCACCGCGGTAGCGGACCCCTCCTTTGGCGCCGGGGCCTTCGAGCTGTTGCTGATCCCGCCAGTGCCGGCCCTCAGGTTCATCGCCTGGGGGGCCAACTGGCGCTGCCGTCTATTTCACCTGCCCTACGGCGACCAGGTCCTCATCCTCCGGCGCAACCTCTTCTTTGAATTAGGTGGCTTTTCCCACCGCCGGCCGGAGGACCTGGACCTGGTGATCCGGCTGAAACGCCTGACTCGCCTCCGTCTCCTGACCCCGCCGGTAGCCAGCTCCGGTCGCCGCTGGCGGGAACAGGGTTACTTCCAGACCACCAGCAAACACTGGCTCATCTTGGCTAGGCACCTGGCAGAACGCACCTTCACCCACCGCTGGCCGCGCCAGGGGGAGGTGTTTGGTGGGGGAGGGGGCCAGGGGTCGCAGACCCACTTACAATCCTCCCCCACGCCCCCTCCCCCAACCCCTTAAGGTTTTTTGGCTGGGGAAGGCGGAGCCGCAGGCTCCGCCTTCCCCAGCTCCATTTGCGGGGGTTGGGAGGGGAGTTTGAGGGGAGGGCGGGGGAACTCAGTTCCCCCGGCCCTCCCCTCAAATTTATTCCTCTTACTCCCCGGCCAACTTCCCGCCGCAGGAGGAGCCGACCCCGGCGGTGCAGCCGTAGCAGTGGTCCCCCAGGCGGATGGGCCGCGCCTTCAGGGCAGGAAGGTCAAACTCCCAGATGGTTTGGGGCAGGCCCTCCTCCAGGGACAGGTCCAGGGCCTGGTTGAAGTCACAATCGTAGAGGCGGCCGTCCCAGGAGACGCTGATGAGGTATCGGCACATGAGGCCGGCCACGGTAGCCGGATTAAAGCCCGCCACCAGCTTGCCCATGTAAGGCTCAAAATTGCGGGATTTTTGCAAATATTCCTTGAAGCGCCCGATGGGCATATTAAGCAGGGTGTACAGCTGGTGAAAGTGGATATTATAGCGGCTCTCCAGTTCCCGGCGAAAAAGTTGCTCCAGGGATTCCTGATCCGGCGGAAAGTAGGCCCCCGCGGGATTGTACATCAGGTGCAGCTTGAGATTTGAGCCCTTCTCGCCGTAACCCAGGCGGTTGAGGCGCCGCAGGGCCTCCAGGCTCTTTTGGAAGGCCCCCGGGCCCCGCACCCGGTCCACCATCTCTGCTTGATAATAAGGCAGAGAGCAGATCAGCTCCACCTGGCGGTCTCGAAAAAATTGGGGCAGATGCTCTTTGCCGGGTTCCAGGAGCACCGTCAGGTTGCAGCGGCTCAGGATATGAACCCCCAGGTCATGGAGCCGCTCCACCAGGTACTCGAAATGGGGATTAATTTCCGGGGCGCCGCCGGTTAGATCCACTACGGGGATGGACCAACGGGAGGCCACCCGGATGACTTCTTCCATGGTGTGGGCCTTCATCTGCTCTGGACGGGTGGGCCCGGCCCTCAGGTGGCAATGCTTACAGGCCTGGTTGCAGCGCCACCCCAGGTTTACCTGTAAGGCGTTAACCCGGTCGGCCTTGAGGTCTTTATAGCCCAGACGCTCCAGCCTTTGAGAAAAAGGCAGCAGCATGGATCTTCCTCAAATAGTGATCTTGGCCGCCACGTTGTGGGCCTGGAGGCCGTGAATCAGGGCCGCGCCTCCCCGGATGGCGGCGGCCACATGGATGGCCTCGGTCATCTCTTCCAGGTTGGAGCCGGCTTCCAGGGATACCCGGGTGTAGGCGTCAATGCAATAGGGGCATTGGACGCTGTGGGCCACCGCCAGGGCAATAAGGGCCTTTTCCCGTACCGTCAAGGCCCCCGCGGCCATCACCCCTTGATAGTAGTTCATGAAATTGTCATAGAGATCGGGGCGATATTTGCCGATTTCGCCGAACCGCTCCAGATCATGTTCCTCATAATAGTGGGACATCTCTTCTCCTGGACCGAAAAGTGAAAGGGAGATTGAGGATGATAAGTGGGGAGTTAATGACTGGAGGTCGCTAAAGGGCCCCTGGCCTTTCCCCACCCTTCCCATCCTCAGACCTGGGGAAGGGTTGAAGAAGGGCGGGGATGGTTATCCCCACCCTTCTTCCTCCTTGGTTTACCTTAAGTATCAAACGTCGAAGGTTAAGAATTGGGGCCGGTAAAGTATCTCAATCGATGCCGCGCCTTAGCTGCCGGCCCGGGTATAACCCATGAAGCTATACATATCTTTCATCAAGTCTTCATATTCTCCCTTGAGTTTCTGGTACATGCGGGCATTTTCCATGGCCAGGGCGGCTTGTTCCGCCAGGGAGGAGATAAAGGTGATTTCATCGTCGGTGAACTCCCGATACTCCGAGGTGTAAATGCGCATCACCCCAATTAATTTTCCTTTCAGAGAAATGGGCACCGACAGAATGGACTTGATCCCTTCTTCCGAGGCCTCTTTGGGATACATGGCCCGGGGGTCCAGGGACACATCATAGATGGAGACCGCCTTGCCCATCAGGGTCTCGGCGATGGACTTGTCGGTAGCCACCGGCCCCTTATGCATATAACGGTCACTCAGGCCATAAGAGGCCACCAGCTCCAGGGTCTGGCGCCTTTCATCCAGCAAGCGCACCGCCGCGGCCTTGATATCCAGAGAGGTGGTGGCGGTTTTCACCAGCAGTTGCAGTACCTTTCCCGCTTCCAGGGCAGAGTTGATGGCCTTGGAAACCTCGAGCATCCCCTTAAGGAAGTTCAGCTCCCGGGTGCGAGCTTCAAACATTTTGGCGTTAATTATGGCCTGGGCCCCCAAGTCTGCCACCGCGCAGGCGAAGTCCACCTCCTCCATGGTGAACTCCCGGGGCTCGGCAGTAACCAGGCGCATCACCCCAATAACCTTGGCCTGGGCCATCATGGGGGTGCTGACCATGGTGGCGATGCCTTCCGCTTTGGCCTCCTTGGGATACTGCAGGCGCGGATCGGTGGCCGCGTCATAGATGGCCACCGGCCGGCCGCTCAAGGCCTCGGCCACACTCTTGTCCAGATCCACCGGACCCTTTTTCAGATACTTCTCACTCAGCCCCGTGGACGCCGCCAGTGCCAGGGTTTTGGTCTTGGGGTCGATGAGGCGGATGGTGGCCCCCTTGAGTTTCATGGCCTCGGTGATCTTCCGCACGATCTGGTCCAACACCTCGCTCACGGCCAGGGTGGAGCTCAAGGCCTTGCTGATCTCTTGAAAGCTCCTGAGATACATTCTTTCATTAAAAGACGTCACGGCTTGGCCCTCCTCTTCCAATCAGATCCACTTGTAATGATTGTAATTACCAATTCAGTATTACTACTATTACCATCAAATAAGGATGCAGTCCAACAATTCTTCAGATTTTTGCACCTCACCTCCTTAAGCCCCTGGATAGGTCCTGAGATTCATGGGGTAGGGGCCCGGGTCCATAACCCCTGGTCCCCTCCCTCAACACCCCAGCCCCCAAGCGCATCTGTTGGGGGGGCGTGGGGGGAGGGCAGGAAGGCAAGCCGACTCCGCCCTTACAATCCTGGCCCTCTCTTGGCCCACCCCTTGGGTGCTAACTTCTGTACCTGGCTAAGGGGTCAGCCAAAGAAAACCAATATTTCGCCTGGGCTCGGCGGTGACTGGAAACTGGTGACTTAAAGATAAGTACGGTTTTTCAGGGAGCAACCTCTTTGAGCCATTCGTTTCCGCACGCGCCGGGCCCGCGGTTGCCCTAGCGTACTTTTACTACTACTTTAGTGGCTGCCAAAAAGATTGTCATAGCTAACTTTGGAATATCTTTCCGGTGCGCGGTTTTCCAGCCAGGGCTTTGCCTTCTGGCCACTTTTTGGTATAGTTTCCCCCAAGATGGAATTCACCCCCCTTTATTTTGCCGATCGCCTGACGATTATCAATCCCAGGGGGACTATTGGGGTGGTGACCCTGTGGTCCCGGGTGGATTATGTCCTGGAGCGCTTCCGGGAGGCTGGAGTTGACCTGAACCCGGCCACCAGCCCCCTCGCGGTCTTCGGCAACCTTTATGGCAACGGCCTGCGGGAGATGTTGCGGAACCTGCTCTACAATCCCCAAATCCAAACGCTTCTTATCTACGGCCATGACCGCTCCGGCTCCCGGGAAGAGCTGGAAAACTTCTTTAAACTGGGCCTGGAGCCGGTGCCTTCCTCCCTGGTCCAATATAAAAGCCCAGGACCAGGTTTGGAGGTGGCTTCGGCGCGCATCCGTCAGACCAAGCGGCTCATCGACGACCTGGTCCAGCCCCAGCACTTTAAGAACCCGCCCCGGTTGGTCTGGCTGGGCGACCCCCAGGAAGAAGGAACGGGTGAGCGGATTCGGGGTTTTTGGGTCTCCTTTAAGCCTGAGCCAGGGCCAGAGCAGACGCGCCGGCAAATCCCTCTACCCGAAGTGGAGTTGCAATACTTCCCCAGCAACCCCCGGGCCCATCAGGTGGTGCGGGACAGTCCCCTGGAGGCCTGGAAGGAGGTCCTGTATCTCCTGACCCGCTTCGGCCGGCGGGTGACTCTGAAGAAGGGGGACCGCCTGGAGCTGCAGCATGTCAAGGTGGTGGTGGAAAAACCGCGATTTGAGCCAAAAGAAAAGCTTGAGGCCGTGCATCTCGATCCAGAGCAGCTCAAGCGTTACCAGGAGGACATCCTCAAAGGGGAGCTACGCCCCGATGAGGCCTACCATTATGGGCACCGCCTGAGAAGTTACTTCGGGTTGGACACCCTGGCGGCCTGCGCGGCCCGCCTGAGAGAAGACCCGGAGGATCGCAAGTCCTATGTGACGTTATGGGACAACCCCCGGGACCTGGAGGTGGAAGAAGGCCGCCCCTGCCTGGTATCGCTGTATTTCCGGAAATTCGCCGGCCAGCTGACCTTGAGCGCCACCTTCCGGACCCATAATGCCCTGGATGCCTGGCTCCTCAATGTTTACGGCTTGATGGCCATCCAGAGATGGGTGGCCCAGAGGGCTGGGCTGCCTCCCGGGGCCATCGTGGTGGTCAGCCATTCCCTGGGCCTGGATCCTAAAGAATTGGATCGGGCTTTGACGGTGATCGGCAAAAGGCCCTTCAAGGTCCGTATGGACTCTATGGGTTACTTCCGGGTGACCCTGGACGGGCCCGAAATCCTGGTGGAGCACCGCTTTGAGGACGTCACCCTGAAAGAATACCGGGGCAAGACGGCCGTTTCCTTGCAGCACCAGCTCGCCCGGGACGAAGCCCTATCCGACCTCAACCACGCCCTCTATTTGGGGCGGCAACTGGCCAAGGCCGAGGCGGCCTTGAAGGACAGCCGCCCCTTTGTGCAGGATTGAGGCGATGAGGGGAAATGGCAGGGATTTAGGGGAGGGCCGGGGGAACTGTGTTCCCCCGGCCCTCCCCTCAACCAACCTCATCCTCCTCGGCACGGTGCACGGCGACCCCCAGGGTTATGAGCGGGCCTGGAGGTTGCTCAGCTTTTTCAAGCCAGACCTCATCACCGTGGAGATCAGCCGCTTTTCGGTGCGCTACCGTAAGCGGCAAGAGAGGCGCTGGCAGCACTTGCTGGAGCAGGCCCTGGAGGATCTGCCGGCCTCAGCCCGGACCCATCCGGCCATACAGCGCCTGGCCGCGCAGGTGGCCCTGCCCTTTGAGGTCCGGGTGGCCCGGGACTGGGGCTGCCGCCACGGCACCCCCTGGCGGCCTTTGGATCTGGGGGGTCCCTCCCGGCGGCATCTGCCCCGTTACGGGCGGGAACTCCTCACTCCGGCCAACTTGCGGGCCCTGCTGGGCATCCCCGATGGTTCCCTAAAGGACTTGGTGGCCACCGAGTTCCGCCGGGCGCATCAAGCCTACCAGCGTTCGCCCTGGCGGCTTTTGCCTCACGCCGCTCCCGAGACCCTGAAGCGGGAACGGGTCCTGGCCCGGCGCTTAAGGCGTCTGGCCTTGCCGGGATGCCGCCTGGTGCATCTGGGTGGCTGGGAGCACCTGGTGCCCTGGCAGGACGGCTACGGCCTGTGGCACCTGTTGATGGACCTGAAACCCTGCCGACTGCTCCTTAAAGATGCGGATTTGCTTCCCGCCAAGGAAATTTCGTGCTAATTTATTCCCACCTGAGTCCCCGATAAAGTAAAAATTAAGGCTAATCTCAGCAAAGATTTATTAGCCCGTGAGGGTGGGCTTGGTCTCCTGGCGGCCTGTTGGGCCAGGCCCATCCAACAGATAGAGAGTGAATTTATGGAGATTCGCCCCATCACTTTGCCTTTCAGTCCTGACCGAAAAATTCGCGCCATTTTAGGGATTCCCCGCAGCACCACCATGGACGCTATCCTGGTCCTGGCTCATGGGGCCGGCAACAATATGGATCACCCCCTGATCGCCGGCCTTCACGAGCGGTTGGCCCGCCAGGGTCTGGTCACGGTGCGCTTCAATTTTCCCTATGCCGAGGAAGGGCGGAAAAGCCCCGATCCGGACGACTTGCTGGCAGGGGTTTTTCGCCTGGTGCTGGATTATGTGGGGGAATTGGAAGAGTTCCGGGGCCTGGAGATGTTCGTAGGGGGGAAATCCATGGGGGCCCGCCTGGCTGCCCAATTGGTGGCCCGGGAAGTGGGGGCCAGTGGCCTCATCTTTTTGGGCTACCCCTTGCATCCGCCGGGCAAGCCGGAGAAGCTGCGGGATCAGGCCCTGTACCAGCTTCCCTGCCCCGTGTTGTTCATCGCGGGTGGACGTGATCCCTTCTGCCGCCTGGATCGGTTGGGCCAGGTGCTGGGCCATCTGCCGGTCAGGAGCGACCTCCATGTCTTCCCCGGATTGGGCCACGCCTATGAGGCTGCCGGAAACGCTATGCCCCCGGAGGTGCTGGAGGAGATCACCCGGGTGATCCTGGGGTGGCTGGATAGTTTGTGAGGATGGTTTTCTGTTTTTCTGTTTTCGGTTCTCTGTTAAACCTGCGGGGGCAGCCGATAATTAACTTGATTTAGATTACAGACAATATGGAGAAAAGAATAAACTATAGAAAGATGGCATTTGATCACTATCATCCAATTTGCGCTTTATAAACACCAAGGCAGAGTTGTTTCCTTCTTCTAAAGACTAAAGACAGAAGCCGTAGACAGGAAACAGGAAACCATCTCCATGAGCGTCATATTAGTGGTGGACGACGATGCCCCCACCCGGGAGGCCCTGGCGTCCGGCTTGAGGAAGTTGGGCCATGAGATTCACGAGGCCGGCACGGGGGCCGCGGCCATTGATGAGGTGCGGCGTTACCCGGTGGACCTGGCCATCATCGACCTGAAACTTCCGGACATGATGGGCACCGAACTGTTCGGGGCCTTGCGCATCCTTAGGCCCGAGGCCATCGCCATCATGATTTCGGGCCACGCCACCGTGGATGAGGCTATCTCCGCCCTGAAACGCGGAATATACGATTTCATCACCAAAGACTTCCGGATGCATGAGTTGCGCAAGGTGGTGAGCAAGGCCCTGGAGACCCAAAAACTCATCGCCGAGAACCAGAGGCTGCGCCAGGCCCTGCAGGACCGGGGCCCCACCGGCCGCATCATTGGCCGCGGCCTGGCCCTCCTCAAGGTCATTCACATGGTCAACCAGATCGCCCCCATGAAGAGCACCGTGCTCCTCTCCGGGGAGAGCGGGGTGGGCAAGGAACTGGTGGCCGAAGCCATCCATTACCAGAGCCCCCGGAGGCCTAAGCCTCTGGTAAAGCTGAATTGCGGCGCCCTGCCGGAAGGCCTCATCGAATCCGAGCTCTTCGGCCACGAGAAGGGGGCCTTCACCGGGGCCATCCAGCAACGCAAAGGCCGCTTTGAGCTGGCCGACGGCGGCACTATTTTCCTGGACGAAATCAGCGAAATGCCCCCGGCCACCCAGGTGAAACTGCTGCGCGTGCTCCAGGAGGGCGAATTCGAGAGGGTAGGGGGGAGTCAGACCCTGAAGGGGGACGTCCGGGTGATCGCCGCCACCAACTTGGACCTGGAGGCCGCGGTGGCCACCGGCCGGTTCCGCAAGGACCTGTTTTACCGGCTGAATGTCATCCACCTGTGCATCCCGCCTTTAAGGGAGCGGGCGGAGGACATCCCGCTGTTGGCCCTCCATTTTCTGGACAAGTTTTGTTTGGAAAACAATCGCCCCGCCATGGGATTCAGCCAGGAAGCCCTGGCGGCGATGAAGAGTTACTCCTGGCCCGGAAACGTGCGGGAGTTGGCAAATGTGGTGGAGCGGGCGGTGGCCCTGTGCACCGGCAATATGGTGGAGCTTAATGATTTGCCCGATGAGATTCGGCGCCACTCCCCCGCGGATGACCAGATTATCCTCCCGGTGGGCGCGCCCATGGAAGAAATCGAACGCCTGGCGATACTGCAGACCCTGAAAAAGACCGGGGGGGACAAGGAACTGGCCGCCCGCCTGCTGGGGATCGGCCTGGCTACCCTTTATCGCCGCCTGAAGGAAATGGAGGCCCCCAAGGAGATCTGAGATGACGTTCGGGAATTTTCTGGACCTGAAGCCCTTGCCCGTAAAAGAGGCCGAGGCCGTGATCCTGCCCATTCCCTATGAGGCCACCACCACTTATGGGGGCGGGACCCGGGAAGGCCCGGAGGCCTTGCTTAAAGCCTCTCGCCAGGTGGAGCTCTGGGACGAAGAGCTCAACTGGGATCCCAGCAGCGCGGTGCGCCTGGCCACGGCCCTGCCCGTCACCCCGGAAGTATCCGGCCCCCAGGCCATGCTGGACAAGATCCGCCGCCTGGTCCAACCCTGGATCGCCCAGGGCAAGCTGATCCTGGCCGTGGGGGGCGAACACACCGTCACCCTGGCCCTGATTCAGGCCGCCCAGACCCGCTACCCGGACCTCACCGTGGTGGCCCTGGACGCCCACGCAGACCTCAGGGAGAGCTATGAAGGCAGCAAATTCTCCCACGCCTGTGTCCTGAGGCGGGTCTATGAGCTGGGCCGCCCCCTCACCCTCCTGGGCCTGCGCAGTTACTCCCAGGAGGAATACCAGCTCCTGCGGGTGGCGCCACGACTCACGGTGTTTAAGGCCACGGACTTGGACACGACCGCGGGCTGGGAGAAGGCCCTCGATCACCTTAGGGCCTTGCCGGGACCGGTTTATCTGACCATCGACCTGGACGCCCTGGACCCCGGCATCATGCCGGGTGTGGGGACCCCGGAGCCGGGGGGGCTCAATTATTATCAGGTAATATCCATCGTGGAGACCCTGGCCCTCCGGGGGCCGGTGGCGGGTCTGGACTTAGTGGAACTGGCCCCCATCCCCGGCCAGCGGGCGAGCGAATTCACCGTGGCCCGCCTGCTTTATAAAGCCTTAGGCTACATCTACCACCAGCGCCGGCAGGGATGAGGGGTGAGGATGAGATTGTTTGGGGGGAGGGCCAGGGGCAGTGGCCCTTAGCCCCCTCCCCCAAAACACACTACAAGGAAAAACCAATGCGGCGGAAGGAAGAGGATTATCATGATGGGGCGAAAGATGGCCTGGAGCCCCTGGCCCCTCTGGACTTGAATCAGGTTGGGGATTTCGACGAGCTTCTAAAGGCCATGAGCCGCACCGCCTTTGGCGGCCGTGCCCTGGGGGAGGCCGCGGACGTCCTTACTGAGATGGTGCGGGACCCGGATTGCACCATAGTCGGCACTTTCTCCGGGGCCATGAGTGTGGCCAAAATGGGGCTCTTGATCTGCGACATGATCGATCGGGGCTGGCTCCAGGTGATCATCACCACCGGAGCCTTGGTGGCTCACGGCTTCATCGAAACCCTGGGCCGGGTCCACTATAAATACCCTGACCAGGTGTCGGATAGGGACTTGTATTTGCGGGGCTATAACCGCATCTACGACACCCTGGAGATGGAAGCCAACCTGGACTACGCGGAAAAAGTGTTCCGGGAAGTTCTGGAGAGTTTGGATCCAAGTCAGGTATGGTCATCTGCCGCCCTCTGCCGGGAGCTGGGGAGATACTTAGCGGAGCACACCGGGAACCCCGGGATTTTGCGCAATGCCTATCTTAAAGGGGTGCCGGTGTTCATCCCGGCCTTCACCGATTCGGAGTTGGGACTGGACCTGGCCGGCCACATGGTGCGGCAGGCCCTGGAAGCCGGCCACCAGTTCCCCGAGGCCCTGGCCGCCATGTCCCTTCAGTTCAACCCCTTTCTAGACCTGGGGGCGTATGCTCAGAAAGTGCTGTCGGCCCGGAAATTGGGAATCTTCACCATAGGGGGCGGAGTGCCCCGCAACTGGGCCCAGCAAATGGCGCCTTACCTGGACCTGCTCCAGGTGCGTCTGGGCCTGGAGCTGCCGGAGGTGCGATTTAGGTACGGGGTTCGCATCTGCCCGGAGCCGGCCCATTGGGGGGGCTTAAGCGGCTGCACCTTTAAGGAAGGGGTTTCCTGGGGTAAGTTTGTGGCGCCGGAAGACGGCGGCCGCTTTGCCGAGGTCTTGTGCGACGCCACCATTGCCTGGCCCGTGATTCTTAAGGCCGTCATGCAACGCCTGGACAAGAAGCACAATCGCCCTGGCTCTTTACCGCCGCTAAAGTAGAGCAAGGCTGGTGCGAGGAGGCCTAGGGTGGGGGAGAGGCAGGGAGCTGCTGCGCCCTGCCTTCCGCCCCATCCGCGTCATGGAGGGACCTTTTAAGAGCTTTCACTTAAGAAAGATCAATGACGCCAGGAGAAGTAAGGTCCTCTCCCTTCAACTGCTGCCCAGGTAGGCGACTCCCCCTACTGCCACGATGGCCAGGAGCTCGAGCCAGAGGATGTATTCCACCAGCCTGGCCCGGATGGCCTTTAGGGAAAACTTTCTCTCCTTATGGATAAGCATCACTTTCTTCTACCTTCAACTTCATCATAATGAGTCGCCGGTTCCCACAGCCCATTCGGCGCGGCTGATTATCCCCGCCAGGGAGACGATTCCTATCGATGCCATGGAAATGACCGCAATCCAATAGCTGTAATCCGCTGAGCTGGTCCCGGATTCATCTCTCAAAAAATTCCTGATCCTTCCCATCCCTTTCCCCTGAGAGCGGGCTTGCCGGTTCAGTATTAAATCGCTCCGCCCTCCCCTCCAGGCCATAATTGCCTGGCCTGGGCTTGGAAGAGATTATCTGCCAGCTTAGGGGGGCAGGCAATCAGGGCATTCCTGATTTTCGCTCTCGGGATGTCCTAATCGGGAAGGGGAAAATGCTCAGATGGCGTGGGGGCGCTGCAGGCTCCCGGTCATGGGTGAGGGGGCAACGAGCAGCAACTACACAATTTGTTTTTCCTCAAGGTCTCATAGCCTTCCCGGGCCAAAAAGATCACGATAATTAGGCCAATAACCGGGTCGGCCTGCCAGAGGCCATATAGATAATTCAACCCCAAGCCCACCAACAGCGTCACCGATAGAAGAGCGCAGGCCAGGGTTTGTTTGGCATCTGCCATTAAACTGGCGCTGTTTAAGGATTTTCCGGTCTGGTATTTAAGATGGAATAACCCCGGCATTATTATTAATGAGGCTAGGGCGATGATTATGCCCAAAAGACTGGGTGAGGGGATTTCCTGGAGATAGAGTTTTTTGCTGGATTCATACAACACGTAAGAAGCCAGCACCAAGAAGGTATAGCCCACCAATTTTATCGCCCTTCGGTCCAACCACTCCTCCTCTGCGGCTGATAGTGCTTCAGGTTTGCCAAATCTCCAAATCATCACCCCGCCCGATAAGGATTCCACAAAACTATCCAGGCCAAATCCCACCAGGGCAATGCTGCCGGCCCAGGCGCCGGCGACGAGGGAGATTATCCCTTCCAGGACATTGTAGCCCACCGTGAAGTAGGATAAGAGGAGGGCTTTCTTATGCAGATTTACTTTCACAGTTCCCCTTCCGCCAAATCTTGGATTAGGGCGGGCATCTTCTGACCCCAGGGCCTTTGGCCGTCCCCCGGCAAAAGCCAGACGCCCGAATTGCCGCGAACGGCTGACCCGAATTGCCGTTCTGGTCCGGCTAGGCGGGCTTTTGGAAGATAAAGTCCCGGAGGCGTTCAAAATAAGCCTCCCCGCCCACCAGATAGGTGTCATTGTGATGGGCCCCGGGGATGATATAGACATCCTTGGGTTCCGGGGCCGCGGCATACAGGCGCCGGCTCATGTCCACCGGGATGATTTCATCATACTCTCCGTGAATGATGAGCACCGGCACCCGGACCTGGCCGATTTTCCCCAGGTTATCATAGGGCACCCGGGGCCGCCAGTCGAACAGGAAGGGAGCGATAAGTCGGGCCATATCCTGGGAGTTGGTGAAGGCCGACTCGATGATCAGGGACCGGCACGGCCCTTTGAGCGCCAGGTCTACTGCCAGGGCTGTGCCCAGGGAGCGGCCGAAGAGGACGATCTCTGCCGCCGGCAGGCCCCGGAACCTCGGTCACATAACGATAAGCCGCCGCGGCGTCCTTATAAGTGCCCTCCCGGCTGATTCTGCCTGCGGATTTGCCGTACTCCCGGTAATCAAAGATAAACACCTGGACGCCCACCCGGTCCCAGAGAAGCTTGAGGTTATCCAGGCGATGGCTGATGTTTCCGGCATTGCCGTGGAACCACAGAAAGAGGGGCGCGCCCGGTTTGGGTACCCACCAACCGTGCAATTTCACCCCGTCCTCGGCGGTGAAAAAGACCTCCTCGTACTCCAGCCCATAATCCGCCGGAGTGCCGATCAAAACGGGATCTGGAAAAAAACGATCCCCTTCTCCGCAAATTCCCAGAACATATGCACTGATTAGATGATGTGGTTGGGGGAGAGGGCCAGGGGTCGTAGACCCCTGCCTCCTCCCCCCACTTCAACCTACAAAAAAACCCAGGATATATGGGAGGGCCAAGGTGGAGATGATGACGCCTAGGCCGATGCAGATGAAGGTACCGGGGATGAACTTCTGCAGGCGGGCGCCGCAATACATGCCGAGGAACCCGCCGACGCCGAAGAGTCCCTCAGGGCCCAGTCCGGGGGGATTCCCAGGGCGTAGTAGATGCCCACCCCGATAAACGCCGCTGGGGATGGCCACAATATTGAAGACCAGGTTGGTGGGGCTCACTGCCGGGCTGGTGAAGTTAAGGGCGCTTACTTGAAAGGGCAACAGCAGGAAGGCCCCGGATACCCCTCCCATGGAGGTGCAGGTGGAAACCATTAGGGCCACGATAAAGGGCAAAAGAAGATAAACGGTAACCTTAGCGACAGGGAAGAACTGAGGCTGCAGGAGGAAATTAACCACCCCGGAGAGTAAGTCAGGGCCCATAGCTCACCCTTGGGAGTTTTCCCAAGATATTAGTTGGAATTTGGGACTTAAGTCAACCGTTTCCCTCTCCGGGACTTAAGCCCTGACCCGGGTTGGCTCTATCTCCAGGGTGATCAGGATAGTGGGGCGATCAATGAAACCTAATTTTCCCAGGTCCTTGCCTTCCAGATGCTGGGCTAAGGCTTCCTGGAGGTTTTGGGTCACGCTGCGCAGGGAGTCTCCCTGAGTTACTACCGGAATATCGAGACACTCGGCCACAAAACCGGATTCTTCCCCTGGGCGAATCATTGCCTTGATTGCATCGCGTAGCGGCATAAGCATTTTCACCTCTGGGTTTTTAGCATGACATTCCCCCCTTGCACTTTACCGCACTTAAAAACTAAATTGCAAGTATTTAATTTATTTGTGAATTTGTGGGGACGAGGGTACAGGCCCCTCCTGGCCCGGGGCGGAAGTTCCTATTCCCAGGATTCTTCCACCTCGGTGAGGACTGCCAGCTTGACGGCCTGGACCTTGCGATAAACCTGGTCCGGGGGCAACAGGTGGCCGTCCACCGTGAGCAGGTCCTTTGGGATGGAGATATCGAACAGGCGCTCATTTTCCTGGAGGTAAGGCAGGATAAGCTGCCAATCCGCGTCGGTGAGGGGCACAATCTCCCCCCCGTTCAGTTGCTCCGGGACCACTTGCTGATAAGGGTCCCGGATGTAGATAGCTCCTCCAGAGGCCAGGGAAAAGAGGTTGGCACCCGGGTAAGGAGTGAGTTGACTGATGAGGCGGCCCCGGGTGTCATATTCCAGGCCGTTGACGATGACAAAGCCGCCGCCTTCCAAAGGATTGCCAGCCATGAAGGACTCAGCCAGGAAGTCCAGGGCGGTGCCGTTGATTACCACCCGGGGACGGCCCACCGCATTAATTAAGGGGCGGCCGGCGGCGTTGCCCAGGACGTAAACCTCACCGCCCTTGGCGCCGTACATAAAGGTTTGACCCACGTCGCCATGGACCACCAGTTTGCCCCGCTTCATAATCTGCCCCAGTTGATCCTGGCCGTTGCCGTGGACGTGGATGGACATGCCGTCGATGCCGGAGGCCAGATAGTCCCCGGAGCTGCCGTAGACCTCCAGGCGCACCCCGTCCGTGTCAGGTCCGAAGCCGCAAGCCAGAAAGCGCTGACCTTTATAACCGTAAGCCAGGAATTGCTTCCACCCCAGCCCATAGGCCTTGCATAGAAACCGGGCATCGCAGTCTTCACCCTCCGGGGGAAAGCCCGAGGCATCCAGGATCAGGACCGCGTCTGGCTGGGGCGGGCCACCCAGATCATGCCGCCGGTCCCAATCCACCCAGCGATAGCGGCTAAGATGGGATTCCCCCACCCGGGGGGTGTCCTGGAAGACGCTGGTTAACGCTTCCAGGAGCAGACGGATCAGGTGGCTTCTCTTTTTATCCCCCGTGTCATAACGCCGGTCCAGAAGCAGGGTGAGCGCGGCGATGGCCGCGGCCTTGGCTTCATCGCCCTTAAGGGCCTGGGCGACGATCACCTCCAGGACTTCCCGGAAAGTGGCATAAGACCAGTGGAGCACCTGTGGCCGGATACTTTGATAGAGTTGGAGGCCGCTGGAGTCTTGAATACCAGCCCTCACCAAGCGGGCAGCCTCGGAGTCCTCCTGGGGGTTGATTTCCAGCACGGTTCCGTCCCAGGGCCGCTGAAACCAGGGGACAGTCTTGGCTTTGCCGAATTTGTCGTGGCAGGTCAGCACCCGGCCCCCATTCTTGGCCTCCAGAGAGAAGATGAAGGCGCCGCCGTCGGTGGCGCTGCCGCCCCGGGCGTTCCAGTACAGGTCGGCCACGGGGCAGAAACGCCGATCCTCCGTCGCCAGGGAGGCTAACGTGGCGTCTATGGCCTGTTTCTCAGAGCAGATTAACCCGACCTGCACCTCTCCTTCCTGGAGGGCGAAGACCTGGGGGCGCAGCATGGAGGTGTCGGTGATGCCGATGAGCTCAAACCGGTTTTTCCCCGGGTCATTGCGGGCGATGATGAAAAACCAGGGACCATCCGGGGAGCCATGGATGTTAGTGGACTGGAGATGGCGGTAAATCTGTTGGCGCTCCGGAGGCAAGAGATCAAAGTCACGCTCCGTAGTGGGGGCCATGGATTCAATGACATACTCCAGGGGGTAGCCGTAAAGCCGGTGCCAGAGGTCGAAGGTCAGGACCGCCACCTCAGTATCCGTGAGGAACTGGGGATAAAAGTGGCGCTGGCTCAAATACTCGCTCACCGAGAAATAATTGGCGAAGTCGCCGTTATGCACCAGGGCCACATTGAGGGCCGCGAAAGGATGGGCCCCGCCGGGGTGCCAGACCCGCCCCCGAGTAGGGTAGCGCTGATGGGCGATCCAGATGTGGGCCTTGAAGTCCAGGAGCTGATAGTAGAGGGCGGCTTCCTCAGCGTATCCCACGATCTTGAGGATCATCATGTTGCGCCCCTGGGACAGCACGAAGGCCTTTTTCTCCCCCAAGGAGGCGTAGAAGGCCTGGTTCAGACGGTAGCAGGTCTGGCTGACAAATTCATCCTCCACCTGCCGTGCCGGTACCCCATAAAGCTTGTGGCGCTGAATGAAGTACTGGAGGACTTCGGCCTTTACGCGCACAAAATAGCGCCAGACCTCGGGGGGCTCAACCACCAGACCCGGCAGGTCCCTCCAGTCATCCAGGGTGGGCAACCTCTGGGCCTGATCCACCCGAAAGACCGGGGTGATGAATTGGGCCTCTACGGAGGGGCGGGCCTCGGCATCCAGGTAGGCCACCTGAATCAGGTAATCCTCATCCAGGATCTCCTGAGAGACCCCCAGGATTTCCGGGACCAGACCCACCGCGGCAATGCCGCCCCCCTTGCCGTTGCCCCGGTTGTGCATCTGGATGGACGGGGCGAAGATATGCCGGCCGGAGACCGGCACGCTGGCCGCAAAACCGGTGACCCCGCAGCCCCCTTCTTCCTCCGCCTTGAGCATCCGCTCCCGGGGATAGGATGGAGGCAGTTTCCCTCGGGTCTCCAGCAATTTCAGACCCGGGTGGTGCAAGTCGGTATTGGACTTCATTTAACCCTCTATTTCAAGCGCTCAGTTTTCAGGAGACAGTAGTCAGTGGTCAGTAGCCAGCCAAGCATATTTAACTGATAACTGATAACTGGCAACTGACAGCTACTAAGCTCCTCTCCTCAAATCGTCGTCCACCGGGCGATCGAAGTAGTCCAGGTGCACCAGGGTATCGGTACGGCCCACCAGTTCCCGGATGCTTCTGAGGCCCAGGCGGCGCAGGATTTCTTTTAGTTGCCAGCTCCAGGAGTAGTACAGGTTGCTGACCCGGTTGGTTCCCCAGGAGATGGTCATGAGGTCCACGAGTTCCGGATCGGTGGTGGCGATGCCCCGGGCGCAGCCCCGGCCGCTTTCGCAGTTGTGGCAGCGCAGGCACTCCAGGGCCACCAGTTCCGCGGTGCCGATCTGCACCCCGTCCGCGCCCAGGGCAATGGCCTTGGCCACATCAAAGGCGGTGCGGATACCGCCGGAAGCTATTAAGGTAATTTGCTCCCGGATACCCTCGGCCCGGAGGAACTGATGTACCTTGGGGATGGCATACTCAATGGGCATGGCAATGTTCTTCTTGGCAATGTCCGGGGCGGCGCCGGTGCCGCCGTAGCTGCCATCCAGTTGTAAAACATGGGCTCCGGCATAATAACTTCCCACCGCCACCATATCCACGTCGGTGGGGGTGGATACCTTGATGGACACCAGGGCCCGGGGATTGATCTCCTTGATCCAGTCAATGTGCTTTTTATGGTCCTCCACGGAATAGACGCTGTGGAAGGGGAAGGGAGAGAACAGGGCGGTGCCCGTGACCGACTCCCGCATGCGGGCCACCGCGGGAGTCACCTTGTCTCCCAGGAGGTGGCCCCCCAGCCCGGGCTTGGCCCCCTGGGCATATTTAAATTCCACCATGCGCACCCGCTGGATGGTTTCCTCCCGCACCCCGAAGAGCCCGGTGGCCACCTGGGTGATGACGTGATCGTCATAGGGGTAAAGCTCTTCCGGATAACCGCCCTCCCCGGTGCACAGCAAGGTGTTGAAGCGGACCGCCGCCTGGAGCCGGGACAGAATGGTGTTGATGCTCACGGAGCCGAAGGACATGCCGGCGCTGTAAAGGGGGACGGAGAGACGTATCTGGGGCCGGCCGTCACCCCGGCGGTTGAGCTCCAGATCCAGGGAGATATCTTCGTGGCGCAGACGGAAGTCCGGGCGGCGGGGGGGAAACAGAAACCGCATACGGTCAAAGCCGCCCCCGGAGTCGCCCAGGCGATACTCCAGGTCATTGTAAGGCAGGGTCCCCCATTCCGCCTGCCACCAGGTGCTGAGCAACAAATCGGCGGGCCAGCGGCGGTCCCCCAGGGTGCTGTACATGGGATGGAGGCTGACTCTGAGGGCCTGAGCCGGGCAATTGTTGACGCAGTAAAAGGTCTTCTCCTGGCAGGCCAGACCCAGGCACAGATAGCTTTTGGGGCGCCTCAGGTAACTCCCCGCCTTGGTATGGACGCCGTAGGGGCAGAGCTCCACGCAGCGGCCGCATTTGATGCAGCTACGCTCATTGCGCCACACCCGGTATTTGCTCAAGGGGATCCGGAACCGGGAAGGGGTATGGACCGGTTGCCATGGCTGGCTCTGGGCCCCGGGGTCAAAGGGAATGACTTTTTTGGCTAGGGCCATGGGTTATCGTAATCTCTCTAAGCTTAGCGATTTATTGACAGCATGTTTCCAGAAAACCTTTTTCCCCTCCCGCCCACCAGGGGGGAATTTTAGTATCGTCATCAATTAACCTTAAGGAACGCTTTTTATGTCGGCTCCCGCTTCAAGGTCTCTCCTTCGGGACGGGCGAAGAGAGGCGCGAAGATATCTTTTTCCAGGTCTTCCAGGAACATGGCCCGGCCGACCTCGCCCCGGAGGCGGCGCACCTCCCGCATGCCCATGGCCCCCAGGATCTCCAGGAGCTGGTTGTTCCAGGCCCCCATCAGGTTTACCATGCGTTGCGCGCCCCGTCTGACACCGAGGCCCGAGAGCTCAATAGGGCAGGGGCCATCCTCGCGGCACTCCTTGCACCTGCGGCACTCCAGGGCCAGCAGGAGAGGGATGTCGGCGATGACCGCATCCGCGCCGCAGACGATGGCTTTGGCCACGTGCTCCGCCAGGGCGATGCCGCCGCTGGCCAGCAAGGTTACGGCATCCCGCATCTGAACTTCCACCAACTTAAGGTGACACGTGCGGATCAGGTCTTTCAGGTGCAGGTCTTGAGCATCGTTAATACCCCTGGCCTGGTCGGAGGCGGCCAGGTGGATGACTTCGGCGCCGGCCGCAGTCAGATCCGCCACCCGCGTCGGGGCCTGGCCATCGGCCGGGACCTTGATCCAGATGATCAGTTGAGGAAACCGCTTCTTGAGCGCCTCCACCTCGCCCAGGACGCCGGAGTGGTCCAGGAGTTCCAGGGTGCGCAATCGGGGCAGGAGGGGGTCTTCCAGGTCCAGAGTCCCGGCGGGGAATTGCGGCACCAGAAAGGAGCTGGATTCGGCCAACTCCGGGGTGATATGCTCCCGGGCGAGGATAGCCAGGGTCCCCAAGGCTTGCGCGGCCTGAGCGATAATCCGCCGCAGCTGGCCGGGGTCAGCCCCGAAGGACGGCTCCGCCAGCAACACCGGCAGGGGCACCTCCAGCAGCGGGGGCGGGGTCACGAGAAGTTCGCCTTCCTCATTAAAGGCCAGAAACATGGGTTTCCGGCCCAGGTCGATGCTGGTGCTGATGTACTCTCGACCGTGGATGCCATCCCGGGTGGGCCGGACGATTTCCGACATGTCGGTCCACACCGAGTCGAATCCGGGCCCCGCGAAGGGGCCGCCATAACCGGCCCCAGAGACCGGGATCTTACCCGATTCTGCCTGTTGCCAGGTGACCGTGATGATCTCCGCAGTCCAATATTCGTCCCCCAATTGCGCATACTGGGGGTTTAAAGCCTTGAAAACCAATTCCCGGGGACAGCCCTGGACGCAGCGGAAGCAATCCCGGCACATCTCATCAATGGTGTCCAGAAACTGGTGCCGGTCGAAGTCCCGCTTCCGGTAGGCCTCCACCGGGCACATCTCCTTGACGCAGCGGGCGCACCTAAGACACCCTTCGCCCCAATCGATGATAGTGCTCCGGGCCAGCGGCTTGAAGCGGGGCGGCACCCGGTGCACCGAAATGTGATACTTGGCGGGCAAATGGCCTCCTTAAAAACGGTAGTTGGGGGGAGGGCAGGGACCTCAGGTCCCTGGCCCTCCCCCCAAAACTTTCCTTTCAATCCTTCCGCAAAGGGCTAGGGCCCACGGCCAGAGCCTGGGCCTTGATCTCAGCTATCGCGGCGGCCAGAGAATCCTGGTCGCCCGGGGTAATCAGAGACCGCCCCAGGCGAGTCGTCTCCAGCCCAATCTCCTCCAGATAGCGCTGCGTATAAGCGATACGGCCCGCCATGCGGTGGCTTCCTTCCTGGTACCGGCAGAGGTTCTCCATACAGCCAATGACCCAGACCAGATCCACCGGGGTGGCCAGTGTACGGAGCATCTGGAAGGCCTCCACCTTGCTGCTACACGGCTCCGGGACCACCTGCAAGCGGATTGCCTCCCCTGCCAAGGGGGCCTTCAGGGTTTCCGGGTCCGGCACCGCTTGCTGGCAGGCATAGATCACAACAGATATTGACATAGATCCTGCGCCTCGAAAGGTAGGCCCTGGGGCTCAGCCTACCGAAAGGTAGGCCAGGGAGGTTCGCCCCCTGGCCCCAGGTAACCGAAATATATTCTAGATTATCTAATTCAAATAATCCTGGCAAGAGGTCAAGTGACCTGGGCCAGGATGGCAGCCCCGGAATTAGGACTGCTAGACCAGGGGAGCTTTGGGCTTAAACCACCCTTTTTTCTCATCGATGTCCCCGGGGTACATCACCGCCTCGTGGCCGCGCTCCCGGGTGCGGATGCGGACCACCTCCTCCACCGGATACACGAAGATGAGCCCATCCCCCGCCTCGCCGGTATAAGCGGACTTGAGAATGGCTTCAATGGTGTCCTCCAGGTTACGGTCGCTCAAAATGATGTTGACCTGGATCTTAGGCAGCAGATCAACCTGGTAGCTCCCCGAGCGGCCGGCTAAGATGATGCCCCCCTGGCGGCCGTGCCCCCGGATCTCAAAAATATTCAGGCCCATAATGCCGATTTCCCGGAGGGCCTCCTTGACATCGTTAAGCTTGTCTTCGCGAATGATGGCTTCGATCTTTTTCAGCATGGCAACTCCCCCATTTTAGGAGTAGGCTCTCTCCCCATGGGCGCTGATGTCCAGGCCCACCTCTTCTTCCATGGTGGAGACCCTGAGCCCGATGCTCCAATCCAGCACCTTGGCGATTAAGTAAGTCATCCCAAAGGTGAAGACCATGGTGACCGCCATGGCCAGAAGCTGGATGCCGAGCTGCGCGGGGTTGCCGTAAAACAGGCCGTTGCCCCCACCGCTGTTAACCTCCATGGTGGCGAAGAGTCCGGTGGCCAACATGCCCCAACTGCTGGCCAGACCGTGGCAGGCCCACACGTCCATAGACTCGTCCAGTTTGCGGTTCTCCCGGAAGCGCATGCCGTAATAACCTAAGGGCGCGGCTACCGCGCCGATGACCAGGGCGGCCATGGGCGTCACAAAACCGGAGGCCGGGGTCACTGCGGCCAGACCCACCACCATGCCCGTGGCCATGCCCAGGGGGCTGGGCCGGCCATCCAGCCAGCTCAACAGCATCCAGACCAGCCCGGCGGTAGCGGCGGAGGTGTTGGTGGCCAAAAGGGCATTGACGGCCACGCCATTGGCGGCCAAGGCGCTGCCGGCGTTAAAGCCGAACCAGCCCACCCACAAGAGCCCGGCCCCCAGAACGGTCAAGGGGATATTGTGGGGCTCCATGGGAGACTTGCCAAACCCCCGCCGGGGGCCGATGACCATGGCGAAGGCCAGGGCCGAGAACCCTGCGGCAATGTGGACCACGGTGCCCCCGGCAAAGTCCAGGGTGCCCAACTGGCCCAGCCAGCCGCCCTTGCCCCAGACCCAGTGGCACAGGGGGTCATAGACCAGGGTGGCCCAGATGAGGCTGAACAGCATAAAGGCCTTAAAATTCACCCGCTCCACAAAGGCGCCGGTGATCAGGGCCGGGGTGATCACCGCGAACATCATCTGGAAGGCCGCAAAAAGCCCTTGGGGAATGGTGGGGCCATAGTTGGGGCTGGGTGCCGCGCCCACTCCCCTGAGGCCCACAAAGTTCAAGCCGCCGATAAGGCCGCCAATGTCCGAGCCGAAGGCCAGAGAGTAGCCATAGACCACCCACTGCACGCCAATGAGGGCCATGAAGGCATAGCTCAGGGTTAGGGTGGACAAAACGTTTTTCCGCCGGACCATACCCCCGTAAAAGAGAGCCAGGGCCGGAGTCATCATCAGCACCAGGGAGCAGCTAACCAGAACCCAGGCGGTGTCGCCGGTATTTATGGGATTACTCATGCTCTCCTCCCCCTTGTTGCCCGGTCCGGTAAAAGGACTTGAGGCTTCAACGGTACCCACAAAATGCAGGCCAGGAGGAGGGCACCTCCTGGCCTACATTTTTATTTACCCAGTTTAGCAGAAGACGGCATGGGACTATCTAAAGCGATCAGGTGATCGGGAGATAGCGCTCAATTTCGTACTGGCTGACATGGATCCGGAAATTGTCCCATTCGATCTTCTTGTTGGCCAGGAACTTGTTGAAGATGTGGTCTCCCAGGGCCTCCCGCACCAGGGCGCTCTGTTCCATTTCCACGACCGCCTCATAAAGGCTGCCAGGCAACTCTTTAATACCGAAACGCTCCCGTTCTGCTAGGGACAGATGATAGACATCCTCTTCCACCGGCTCCGGGAGGGGATATTGCATCTCGATTCCTTTGAGTCCCGCAGCCAGCATCACCGCGAAGGCCAGATAGGGGTTGCAGGCCGGATCCGGGGCGCGGTACTCGCAGCGGGTGGCCGTCTCCTTGCCGGGCTTGTACATGGGGACCCGCACCAGGGTAGAACGGTTGCGCCGGGCCCAGGCGATGTAAACCGGGGCCTCGTAGCCGGGCACCAGGCGCTTGTAGGAGTTGACCCACTGGCTGCAGACGGCGGTAATCTCCCGGGAATGGCGCAGCAGCCCGGCAATGTAACTCTTGCCCACCGCCGACAGATGGTAAACGTCTTTGGGATCGTAGAAGGCGTTTTTGCCATCCTTGAACAGGGACTGGTGGGTGTGCATGCCGCTGCCATTGATGCCGAAGATGGGCTTGGGCATGAAGGTGGCATAGACCCCGTTCAGCATGGCAATGACCTTTAGGGTGGCCCGCAGGGTCATGGTCTTGTCGGCCATGCGCAGGCCCTCGTCATAGCGCATGTCGATTTCGTGCTGGGACGCGGCCACTTCGTGATGGCTGTATTCCACCCGGATGCCCATGTTCTCCAGGGCGAAGATGGACTGGCGTCTCAGGTCGTTGGCCATGTCCAGGGGCGGGGAGTCGAAGTAGCCGCCCTGGTCCAGTACCTCGGTGCAGGTGCTGTTGGCGAAGTAAAAATACTCCAGTTCCGGTCCCAAATAATAGGTGAAGCCCTTTTCTGCGGCCTTGGCCAGCATACGTTTCAGGGCATAGCGGGGGTCACCCGGATAGGGGGAACCGTCAGGTTGCAGGATGTCGCAGAACATCCGGGCCACCGGCTTTTCCTCCGGGCGCCAGGGGAGAATCGCGAAGGTGGTGGGGTCGGGCTTGGCGATCATGTCGCTCTCCTCAATACGGGCGAAACCCTCAATGGAGGAACCGTCAAACCCCATGCCCTCGGTCATGGCCTCTTCCAATTCGGAAGGACGGATGGAAAAGCTTTTCAACACCCCCAGAATGTCTGCGAACCAGATCTGGATAAAGCTGACCTCTTTATCCCGGACCACTTTAAAAACGTCTTCTACGGTTTGGCAGGGTTGGCAGTGCACGTTAGTCCTCCTCACTTGATTTTCAAGTTGATTAATGGTGTTGAGAGCAATCATTGTACCAAATAAAAATCTAAGGAAAATCAAAAACTTAACCTATCTTTATCTTACAATTTTGTACATTATTAGGAAATTATGCTTACAAATTTGTCAGATAGAGCGAAGAAAGGCATAAGCCCTAATTAGGCTGAGATTCGGGACGGCCCCCGATTCTCGCCTTCTCTTGATAGTAAAGGGGCCTGGTCCAGGGGCTGACAAATCGCCAGGCGGGATTGGCGAAGGAGTGAAGGCGTTTCCCTTCGAAGGCGACCCGGTAAGGGAAAGGAATTTAGAGCAAGGATGAGGTCTTAAGGCCGGTTGGCAATGATTTAGGGGGAGCTAACTGGGGGGAGACCTGGGGGGAGGGGCCCATCACGTCCCCAGACCCTCCCCCGCTTCATTTTCGGGAATGGAGACATCTCCGGTTAAAACCAGAAATTAGCTTTCTTTTCAGGCGGCGCGAAATTTCTTCGGTTCCAGGCCGTATTGTTTGATCTTATAGCCCAGGATGCGCAGGCTGGTATCCAGAAGCTTGGCGGATAGGCTTTGGTTGCCCCGGGTCTGGCGCAGGGCCTCGGTGATCAGTTCTCTCTCCAGTTGCTCTACCTGGGAGGTCAGACCCCGATTGGTCGTGCCGGGCTCCTGGCGTTGCAGGCTGGAAGGCAGGTGGACACTGAGGATGGTATCCTCATCGCATACCAGCACCGCCCGTTCCATGATGTTCTCCAACTCCCGTACGTTGCCCGGCCAGGGGTATTGCATCAGCAGGTCCAGGGCGGGAGCGGAGAAGCGCTTCACCTGCTTTTGATGCTCCGCGGCCGATTTGGCCAGAAAATGCTCCGCCAACAAGGGGATGTCGGCCCGGCGCTCTCTCAAAGGCGGAAGATAGATGGGGAACACATTGAGGCGGTAATAAAGGTCTTCCCGGAAGACGCCCTTGCTCACGGCCTGCTCCAGGTCCCGGTGGGTGGCGGTGATGAGGCGCACGTCGGCCTTAAGGGTGGTATTCCCGCCCAGGCGCATGAACTCCCGTTCCTGGATGACCCGCAAGAGTTTGAGTTGCACGTTGGGGCTCAGATCACCGATTTCGTCCAAAAAGATGGTGCCCCCCTGGGCCATCTCGAAGCGTCCCTGTTTGCGCTGCAAGGCCCCGGTGAAGGCCCCCCGCTCGTGTCCGAAAAGCTCGCTCTCCACCAGGGTTTCCGGCAGCGCCGCCAGATTCACCTTGATGAAGGGCTTGTCGGCCCGCAGGCTGTTGTAATGGATGGCCGAGGCCACCAACTCTTTACCCGTGCCGGACTCGCCGCGAATCAAGATGGTGGCGTTGCTTTTGGCCACCCGGCCAATCATTTCAAAGACCTGGCGCATCCGGCCGGAAGTGCCGATGATATTATCCACCTGGTAACGCTCTTGGAGCTCACCTTTAAGCTTTAGATTCTCGTCCCGGAGGCGCTCTTTCTCCCGGTCGATGAGCAGGAGATTATTCACCGCCTGGGCGATGATGGAGGCGATGATGGTTAGCAACCTGAGGTCCCGGTCCAGGTCCAGGTCCCGATGGAGGCGATCCACGCTCAGGGCGCCGATGGTTTGGTGGTTGATCTTAATGGGCACGCAGAGAAACGAAAGTTCGGCCTTTTCCCGGGTCCCCCGGGATCGGGTGCGATTCAAAAACAAAGGCTCCTGACTCACTCGGGGGACTACCGCGGGCTCCCCAGTCTCCACCACCCGGCCGGTAATCCCCTCGCCCAGCTTGTAGCGCCCCCGGCGCCGGGCTTCGGCGGTGAGTCCGTGGGCCACCTCAATCTGCAACTCCGCAGTTTCGGGATTGAGGATGGTGATGGTGCCCCGGGACAGGCCCTGGCGGTGGGCCAGGATCTGTAGAACCTGCTGCAGGCTCCGGGGCAGCGGGGCAGGGGTGGTCAAGGTGGCGGTGATTTCATATAGCAAGGATAACTCGTCCATAGCCACTTAAACCTTTAGGAATTGAATGAGGCGATTTGTGCCATTTTCGTATATTTTGAAATAAGTTTCCAGCATAATTTTACGAAATTGTTTATGCCCTTCCTTATCCACGCCCTCGGCCCCTGACCCCGGCTTTACCCTTGACAGTGTCCTTAATTTCAGCAATATTTAGTCACTTAGATAAGTTGAAATCTCCGGGGCAGACCAAATGCAAAATGGCATTTTCTACCGGGCCGGCCACCAGGCCATGACCTTTATTGATTATATGGGGAATCTGGCCCTATTCTTTGGGGAGGCCTGCCTCAGCCTGCGTCACCGCCCCTGGTTTTTCAAAGAGGTGATCGCCCAAATGTATCACCTGGGGGTGAAATCCTTCCCCTTAGTGGCAGTGGCTTCTTTTTCCACGGGTTTGGTCCTGGCCATGCAGGGCATCAAGGTATTAAGCTGGTTTGGGGCTGCCAACTATATCGCCACCAGCGTAGCCTTCACCTTTGTAAAGGAGTTGGGCCCGGTCCTGGCGGCGATTATGGTGGCGGCCCGGGGCGGCGCGGGTATGGGCGCGGAGCTGGGTTCCATGCGGGTTACCTACCAGATCGACGCCCTGACCGTCTCAGCGGTCAACCCCATAAAATACCTGGTGGTCACCCGGATCCTGGCCTGCATGTTGGCCCTGCCCCTTTTGGCAGTGTCGGCGGATATCATCGGCATCCTGGGAGGCATGGTCATTGGCGTGTCCCAGGTGGGCATGACCCCTACTTACTATTACACCCTGACCATCAAGTACATGCAATTACGGGATGTACTCCCTGGGATCGGTAAGACCAGCATTTTTGGGATCATCGTGGGCACCGTGGGGTGTTTTCACGGCTATTACACCACCCATGGGACCTTTGGGGTGGGCCAATCCACCAAGACCGCAGTGGTGGCGGCCATCCTTCTCATTTTGATATCCGATGTCTTCCTCACCAAACTCACCATTATCCTCTGGCCTTAAGGCAGAGATCGGGTTACCCCAGGTGGCCCCGGACCGTCTCCCTCTGATCTCCTTTAGAGGGGTCTCTAAGTCTTTTAATAATCACCAGGTGCTCCGGAGCATTGACTTGGACGTTTATGAGGGCGAGACTCTGGTCATTCTGGGTCGTAGCGGTTCAGGCAAGACGGTGCTGACCAGCATGCTGGTGGGTCTGAATCAACCGGATGCCGGAGTAATCACGGTGGCCGGTGTGGATCTATCCCGCCTGGAATCAGACGCGGACTGGCTTAAGTTGCGGTTGCAGACTGGCTACCTCTTCCAGGGCTCTGCCCTCTTCGATTCCATGACAGTGGGGGAGAATGTGGCCTTTCCCATGGTGCACCACACCAAATTAGGCCTCCAGGAGATCGCCCGGCGGGTGCATGAGAAGCTGGCGGCCGTGGGCCTGGCCGAGGTGGAAAACCTGGAACCCATCGCCCTCTCCGGCGGCATGCAGCGCCGCGCCGCCCTGGCTCGCACTCTGGCCCTGGACCCCCATATCATCATCTATGACGAACCCACTGCCGGTCTGGACCCCATCACCGGGGACGAGATCGGCCATCTGATCCGGCACCTCCAGGAAGCTATCAAGGTTACTTCCATCGTGGTCACCCATGACCTGCGCCTTACGGAGCAGGTGGCCCATCGCCTGGTCCTGATGTACCAGGGCCAACTGGTATTTCTGGGCACCTTCCAGGAATTTTTAAAGTCTCCCCACCCGGAGGTACGGCGCTTTCTCTTGCAAGAGTCCCAGGAGGGTACTCCAGGATGATCCAGCGTAAGTATGAAACCATTGTGGGTATCTTTGTGGTGGCTTCCATGGCCGCCTTACTGGTCATGGTCCTGGTCATCGCCCAGCAAGAACGGCTCTGGCAGGAACATATAGAGTACCGGGCAATCTTCAAGAACATTGCCGGCCTTAAGGCAGGCTCCGAAGTGCGCCTGGCTGGGGTAACGGTGGGCAGCGTCAAGGAGATCACCATCGATCCCCAGGGGCAAATTGTGGTGACCGTTGAAGTGTTGAAAAAATACGGCAGCCGTATTCGCCAGGATTCCCGGGCCTCCATCGGCTTTATAGGTTTGCTCGGGGAAAAGAGTCTGGACATTTCCGCCGGGTCTCCGGATAAACCGGAGATCCCTCCGAAAGGCTCGGTAGCCTCGGTGGAGCCCCTGGATGTGACCGAACTCTTTGCCCGGGCTCAGCCCAGTCTGGAAAATATGCAAAAGATCATCAGTAATCTGGCCACCCTGACGGAAAGCCTGACAGAGCCCGGGAGTGATTTCAGTAAATCCGTGGATGAAATGCGCAAGATAATTACCAAGGTTGAAAAGGGCCAAGGGACTTTGGGACTGATCGTCAATGACCCGGCCCTCTACCGGGAAGCCACCAAGACGGTGGCCGCCACCGGTAAGTTTATAACTGACCTGGACCAGGCCAAGGGCCTGATAGGAACCCTGCTGAGCGATCCGGCCTTCAAAGCGAAGGCCCAGAAGACCCTGGCAGACCTGGAGGCGACCTTCGCCAACCTCAAGCAGACCACCGGGGACCTGAAGGCGGCCGCCGCTCGGCTGCCGGCAGTTGCCAAAAAAGGTGAGACTTTCCTGGACTCCCTGAACCAGGCCGGGAAGGGGTTGCCGGAGTTGGTGAACTCCGGTGAGGAGATGGTCAGCGATGCCGATAAGGTGGCCAAGGCGGCGCAAAGATCGTGGTTCTTGCGGGGCAACATCCCCCAACCCAAGGAGCGCACGATCCGGGTGGACCAGGAACCGGGAAGGGATTAAGGGTGACAAAAAGCTGGCGCTGGCTGTGGGTGCTTTGCCTGGTGGGGCTGGGTTGCGCCGGTCCGGCCAAGCTCGCTGACCTGAAGAGCAAGGCGGTGGCCCTCAATGACTCCGGATATCAGTATTACCAGGAGAGCCGCTGGAACCTGGCCCGGGAAAAATTTACCCAGGCCCTGGCATTGAACCGCCTCATCGATCGCCGGGATGGGATTGCCGCCAATCTCAATAATCTGGGGGTTATATCCCAGGAGCAGGGTAACCTTACGCAGGCCCAGGCCTTTTTTCAGGAGGCCCTGGCCATCCACCGGGAACTGGGAGACCCGGAGGGCCTCAGCGAGACCCTGAATAATTGGGGCACCGTTTATCAAGCCCAGGGGCGCCTCAATGAGGCCCAAGAGGCCTACCAGGAAGCCCTGAGCTGGGCCCGCCTGGTCCCCCCGGGCCCGCTTCTGGCCCTCAGCCTGACCCATTTGGGAGACGTGGCCCGGGCCCGGGGAGATTTTTCCGGCGCTCTGGCTTTTTACCACGAGGCCCTGAGTATCGATGAAGCCAAGAAAGACCGCCGGGGCCGGGCGGTGCGCTGGGAGCGGTTGGGCCGCACCCTGATCGATCAGCAGCAATTCGCCCGGGCCGGGGCTTACCTGAGAGACGCCTTAGGCGAATTCCGTCGCCTGGAGGATACCAACGGCATCGTGGATGCCCTGAAGGACCTGACCCGCCTGGCCCTGGCCCAGGGAGACCGCCAGGGCGCCCTGGCCTACGGAGAGCGCCTCTTGAAGATTTACCAGGCCCGGGGCCAGGATAAGGAGGCTAAGAGGCTGGAGGCGACCTTGAAGATTGGGGGAGGGGGCTAAGGGCCACAGGCCCTTACTCCCTCCCCCAAACCCCCTCCCCCAATCCCTTAAGTTTAAATTTGGGTAGAGGAAGTCGGGGCCACAGGCCCAGACTTCCTCTACCCACTTAAGCGGGTTGGGAGGGGGGTGTGGGGGGAGGGCAGGGACTTCAAGTCCCTGGCCCTCCCCCCACATTAACCTTACCAACCGGATAATCTATGTTTTTTTCTACCCCCACCCGGGCCGCCATGATCAGCATCATTTCCAACACCGCCCTGGTGTTGGCCAAGGCTGGGGTGGCGGTGATTAGCGGCAGCGCCGCCTTGATGAGCGAGGCCCTCCATTCCGGCCTGGACTTGCTGGCGGCCTTGCTGGCCTGGATTTCCTTGAGATTCGCGGCGCATCCCCCCGACTGGCAGCATCCTTTTGGCCACGGTAAATGGGAGAACGTCAGCGCCTTCCTGGAAGGGCTCCTCATCATCGTGGTGGCCCTGGGGGTCTTTTACCAGTCGGTGCCCCGCCTTTTCCAGCCGGTGCCCCTGAGTTGGGTACCCCTGGGCCTCTTGGTCCTGGGCGCCTCAGCGGTGGTGAACCTGGGAGTCTCCTGGGCCCTGAAACGGGCCGCCCGGCGGTTTGACTCCGTAGCCCTGGAGGCCGACGCCTCCCACCTGAGCACCGATGTCTACACCTCCGTTGGCGCCTTGTTGGGCCTCTTGGGCTACCAACTGACTGGACATCATCTCTTTGACACCATTGCCGCCTTGGGCGTGGGCCTCATTATCCTGGGCATTGGGCTGAAGGTCAGCCACGTCGGCCTGCACGGCCTGCTGGACACCCGCCTGCCCGCCGCGGAAGAGGAGGCCATAAGGGAATTGGTGGCAGCCACGGGCCCGATCTTGGAGATCAAGGAGTTACGCAGCCGCAAGGCCGGGCCGGTGCGCTACATTAACCTCACCTTAACGGTGTGCCGCTGGGACAGCCTGGACCAGGTCCATAAAATGTGCGACGACCTGGAGGCCAAGATCCAGGAGCGCTTTCCCGGAGCCCTGGTCTTCATTCACCCGGAACCCTGCCTGCTGAAAGCCGAGGCCCAGGACTGGGAAACCTGTTCCTGCCCTTTGCGCCTGAATATCTCCTACCCGGTGAAGCCGGAATGACCCTCTGATGGACCAGGAGCCTTTTCCGGCCTTTTGGAGCCTCCCCGGCCCCGAACTGCTCAAGCAGTGGGGGACCTCACCCCAGGGTCTGGGGGATAAGGAGGCCCAAGAACGGCTTAAGCGCTACGGCGCCAATCTTCTGAAGCCCAAAGGGCGCAGCGATGCGCTAAGCCTGCTGTTAGCCCAATACCGTAGCCCCATCATCCTGATCCTGCTGTTTGCCGCGGGCCTGTCGTTTTTCCTGGAAGACCATACCGACGCCATCATTATTCTGGCCATCGTGCTGATCAGCGGTCTTTTGGGGTTCTGGCAAGAAAGAGGTGCGGCCCAGGCCGTGGCCAAGCTCCTGGCCCTGGTGCAAATCAAGGCCACGGTCCGGCGCCAGGGACAGACCCGGGAGATCCCGGTGGAAGAAGTAGTGCCCGGGGATTTGGTAGTCCTCAACGCCGGTGACGTCATCCCCGGTGACTCTCTCATTCTGGAGTCGAAGGATCTATTTGTGAATGAGGCGGCCTTGACGGGGGAAACCTTCCCCGCGGAGAAAACTCCGGGGGTTTTGCCGCCGGAGACGCCCCTGGGACAGCGCACCAACACCCTGTTTATGGGGACCCACGTGATCTCCGGCACCGCCACCGCCCTGGTAGCATTAACCGGGACCGCCACGGAGTTTGGCAAAGTTTCGGCGCGACTGGAACTTAAGGCCCCGGAGACGGAATTTGAACATGGGGTCCGGCGGTTCGGGTATTTCCTCATGGAGGTGACGCTACTGCTGGTCATCGCCATCTTTGCCATCAACGTCTATCTGGCCCGTCCGGTCCTGGACTCCTTTCTTTTCTCCCTGGCCCTGGCGGTGGGGCTCACCCCGCAATTGCTGCCGGCCATCATCAGCATCAACCTGGCCCTGGGGGCCAAGCGCATGGCCCGGCAACAGGTTATTGTCAAGCGCCTTGCCTCCATCGAGAACTTCGGATCCATGAATGTGCTCTGCGCCGACAAAACCGGCACTCTCACCGCCGGCGTGGTGGAGTTGCACTCCGCCCTGGACGTTTATGGCCAGAAAAGCGATAAGGTTCTGTTATTTGCCTACCTCAATTCTTTTTACGAGACGGGCTTTGCTAACCCCATCGATCAGGCGATTCGCCAGCATTATCAGCCTGACGTGTCCGAGTTCCGCAAGCTGGACGAGGTGCCGTATGACTTTATCCGGAAGCGCCTGAGTATTTTAGTGGCTAAAGATGGCGCTAATTTCCTGATCACCAAAGGGGCCTTGGCCCAGGTGCTGGCCGCCTGCTCCCGGGCTGAAACTTCCCAGGGAGAGATCGTGCCCCTTAGCGCCGTTAAGGAGGAGATCCAGAGAAATTTTGCCTCCTTCAGCGAACAGGGCCTGCGCACTCTGGGGGTGGCTTATGGCCAGATGGAATCGGGGTCCGCCATCACCAAAGACCAGGAAACTGACCTGACGTTTTTGGGCTTCCTGGTGCTCTATGACCCCCCCAAGGCGGGCATAGTTGAGACCATCAGGCAGCTGCATCGCCTGGGGGTGTCCTTAAAGATTATCACCGGGGACAACTCCCTGGTGGCCGCTAATGTAGGCCAGCAGGTGGGGTTGGCCCCAGGCCGCCTGATAACCGGCGCTGATTTGCGCCATATGAGTGATGAGGCGCTGCTCCACCAGGTGAAAAAGATCGAGGTCTTCGCCGAGGTGGAGCCCAACCAGAAGGAGCGCATCATCCTGGCCCTGCGAAAAACCGGGAATGTCGTGGGCTTCATGGGGGATGGCATCAATGACGCCTCGGCCCTCCACGCCGCGGACGTCTCCATTTCGGTGGATCAGCGCGGTGGATGTGGCCAAGGAGGCGGCTGATATTGTGCTGCTCGAGAAAGATCTGGGGGTCTTGAGTAAGGGCATTCAGGAGGGCCGGACTACCTTTGCCAATACTCTCAAGTACGTATTTATGGCCACCAGCGCCAATTTCGGCAATATGTTCAGCATGGCCGGGGCTTCCCTGTTTCTCTCCTTCCTGCCCCTGCTCCCCAAGCAGATTTTGCTCACCAATCTGTTGACCGATTTTCCGGAAATGACCATCGCCACCGACCGGGTGGACCCGGAGCTGGTGGAGCGACCCCGGCGCTGGAACCTCCGCTTCATTCGCCAATTCATGCTAACTTTCGGAGTCCTCAGTTCCGTCTTTGACTACCTTACCTTTGGGGCGCTGCTGTTCATCCTTCAGGCCACCCCGGACCAGTTCCGCACCGGTTGGTTTCAGGAGTCGGTGATCTCCGCGGCGGTGATTGTGCTGGTGATTCGCACCCGCAAACCTTTCTTTAAGAGCCTGCCGGGAAGGTATCTTTTGAGCGCCACCTTGCTGGTGGTGGCGGCCACGGTTCTGTTCCCCTTCACGCCCCTGGCGGAATTCTTTAATTTTAAGCCCTTGCCCCTGGAATTCTGGCTGATGATCGGCCTCATCGTCCTGCTTTATATCCTTGCCGCGGAATTGGCCAAGGGGATCTTTTACCGCCGGGTGAGGTTTTGAGGAGTCGTAATGGAAAGAATTATGATTCAAGGGACTGAGGTCACCCTGGAAGGCCGGTTTCTCCCGGGAACCGAGGGCTGGGGGGCGGTCATCACCCATCCCCATCCCCTGTTGGGGGGCAGCATGGACAATAATGTGGTCTGGGCCGCGGCCCGGGCCTTTCAGGCGCGGCAGTGGGCCACGCTCTGCTTTAATTTCCGCGGCGTGGGCCGGAGCCGGGGGGCCTACGGCGGCGGGGAGGCAGAGGTGGAGGATGTGGTCACGGCCCTGGAATTCCTGAAATCTCGAACTCCGGGCCCTTACTACCTGGTGGGATACTCTTTCGGGGCCTGGGTTGCAGCCCGGGCCCTGCTCCAGGGCCTGGAAGTTTACGGGGCGATATTAATTTCCCCGCCCATTGACTTCATGGACCTGGCCTTTTTGCCCAAGGTGCCCCAGGTCCATCTCATTGTCGCGGGGGACCGGGATGATTTTTGTGCCCTGCGCCATCTAAAGGCGATGCTGGCCCAAAGCCAGGCGCCCCCAGAGCTGGCCGTCGTGGCCGGGGCCGATCATTTCTTCTGGGGTCAAGAAGATCAGCTCTTCCGAATACTTAGGGATCAGCCCTTACCCGGAGTGGCCCAGTAAACTGACCTAAGGTAAAGTTCTCGGCTTAAAGCAAGAATGGCGGGAGAGATTGACTGGACCTGTTTGGGTCCGTACGGTGACGCCTTTGACGGAACCGACCCGGCAGGGGGGACTTCCGCCAGACTTATCCCAATTGCCCCCTGAGGAAAACCGGGCGCTGGCTGGAAGGAGGCGGGGTCCAAAAGGGCGGCAGCTGATACTCTGGGATTTCCCTGACCCGCCGGGCTTTGGTTAAAAAGAAGAGGCAGGAGACCAAAAATAATCCCCAGACTCCCCCCATCAGAACCCCCATGCTAAAGCCGACTACAGCCCAGAACATCGCCAACGCCACCCTATATTGTTACACTCTTGAGATGCTTATTAATGGGGCTCCAAATCTCCCCGGCTCCGCCCTGCTGGCCTAAAAAGCCTCTGGAATTCTGAGTGGGTGCTCCCCCTTCTATTAGAAGAGTTTTTTCCCTGAAAAGTTATCCGCCCTCGAGAGAAAAGAAGCACCGATTTATTTAAAGTTAATCGATCATAACGATCCCTGCTATGGGTAGGAATGCCTATTTCTTGCCTAGGTACAACTGCCTAGGAGCTTCAAAGGGCGTTAGGTGGAGCTGAGGGGATTTGAACCCCTGACTTCTTGAATGCCATGGGGGTCAGGGGTTTTTTGGTAAGTGGCGATATAATGATACAAAATTGATGTTACTCTAAAAAGGGGTGTCAAGATATTGGAGATCCTGAGGAGAAATTGACGATTTGAGATAATTGATGGACACCAAATGGACACCAAAAGTTATTAAGCTATCATAGTATAGGCTATCGCAATAAAAATTTGGTATGTGAATAATATATTGAAATTCATAGAGATGTTGATAATGGCAATGGTAGGGATTGAGGCATTTTCAGAAAGTCAACCGCCGATAAGGGCCATAGACTATCCAGGGGAAGAAGTATGTGCCAATGGGAATATGGCTCTTGGAGCTTTCAGGTAGATAGCTTCATGAAAGAGGCAATCCAGTAAATTGTCGGAGGCGCCTTGCCGAAATGGCCCTTTGAGATCAATTTCCGACGGTGCCAGGAGGCAGGGCCTTAATTTGCCAGCCGAGGTAAGGCGGAGTCGGTTGCACGTAGAGCAATGATGCTCACTCATAGGGCCGTGGGGCAGGTTTCGCCGCGGTAACCATCATTTCTGAGAGCCCTTATGAAACTCCAGAAATGGACGAGTGACTGCGAGGCAAAATCATCAGCGTAATGGTTCGGGCCTTTAAGCAGACGCCCAACCTTTAACCAGTCAGGAAAGTCGGTTCATAGGAGCAAGCGGTATTGGCGAAAAACCACCCCTTACAGATGGCGCGGGGCTGGCCTGCTTGGCGTCCCCTTTGCCTAATAACGTTGAATGTCTCGTTTTATCCGCTCGAATTCTTCTTCAGCTATCTCGCCTCTGGCATAGCGCTGGTGGAGTATCTCTAAGGCTGATTCTGGCTCTCTGTTAGGGTTTGGCATATCTGCTGGCTAATATCTAACAGAGCGATTTCTCCACCTATCAACTCACTGCAAAATCTAACAATGCACTTCCAGACGGACGCGTTGAATCCGCGCAGTGAATCATATGGTTCTGGCAGCAGATGATGCCGTGCTGGATACTAGGGGATTTAATTGATCGAGGAATTTCATGGCCGGGACCAGAAAGAGGACTGGATTTCCCTTGGTCTAATAGACTCTTGACCCCCATGACTAAATCCATTGGAAAAACCGTGCCTTCCATTGACATGCCAGCTAACCTATGTTAGAAGGGGCAAGAATACGTAAGGCGTCTACCAAAAGCTTTTACTGTGGCCGGCAGGAGACGGGAGGATACGATGAGAATGATAAGAATTAACATGGCGCTTTCGGTCCTGATCGCTCTTATAGCTTTTGGGTTCAATAGTTATGCCCAGCCCAATATACCCAAGGAGAACATTCCCTCCAATCTTTCTGCCGAAGTCAGGGCAGAAGTTGAAGGATTATACGCCCCCGAGGCGGCCAAGCGAGTCCAGGCTGCCATTAAATTGGGGACCATGGGGGATAAGGCAATTCCGGCGATCCCATTTCTCATAGGGATGTTAGGCGATACCGCCGGCGTGGGATTAAAGGCCGAGCTGAATCTGAAATTGTCAACAGCACTACTCCCGGCATTGAAGCAGCTGTGGCTTTAGGGAAAATCGGTCCCCCGGCCTTAGACCCGCTGATTGCAGCCTTGAAGGATAAAAACCCCAACGTCAGAATTCTGGCCGCTGTGGCCCTGGAAGAGCTTGAAGATACCAAGGCGGTGGAACCTTTGATTGCCGCCCTTAAGGACGAAAATTTTGATGTGCAAAGCAGCGCTGCCCGGGCCTTGGGAGAAATAAACGACATCAAGGCAGTAGACCCGCTAATTCAAACCTTGAAGGATAAAAAGGCCGAAGTACGGGGGAGCGCCGCTGTCGCCTTAGGGGAGATGGGTGATAAGAAAGCTACCTTGCCCCTGGTTGCTGCTCTGGGTGACCCCAGTGAGAAAGTTCGCCGGTTGGCGGCCGTGTCCTTGGGGGAGATGGGCGATACTCGTGCCGTAAAAGCCTTGATAAGTGCCCTGAAGGATAAGGACCCCGCGGTCAGGGCCGCAGCAGCCAGGGCCTTGGGAGAAATAAATGATCCCAAGCCGTCTCTGGAGCCTTTAATTGCGGCCTCCAAGGATAAGAATGCGGATGTCGGGCCGCGGTCATCGAGGCCTTGGGAGAGATGAAGTCTCCAAAAATCGAGGAGATCCTCATTACCTCTTTGAAGGACGAGGACCCCAACGTCCGGTTGAATGCGGCCGATGCCTTGGCCGATTTAAGTCTCCCAAGGCGGTCAAACCCTTGATAGCCGCCTTAAAAGATAATTCCCCCGGCGTGCCGCCAGCCGCGGGGGCTTTAGGAGCAGTAAGGGAGCCGCTGACCGTGGAACCTCTTTTTGAACTCTTACAAGACCCGAAGGAAACGGTCCGGCTCAGTGCCATCCGGGCGCTTGGAAAAATGAGGTCTCCCCGGGCCGTCAAAGCCCTGGTGGCCACCCTGAAAACCGGCGATACCCCCATTCGGGTCAACCGCGGCCTTGGCGATTGGAGAAATCGGCTCGCCCCGAGGAGTTAAGCCTCTTATCAATGCCTTGAGGGATAAGTCCCTGAGTGTCCGCGAGGCTCAGCCCGGGGGCTGACTAGCATAACCGGGAAAAATTTCGGGGAAGATCAAGTAAAATGGAACAAGTACTGGGAGGAGAATAAGGAAGTCTTCCTCAGTGTCTGCACCAAGGGCTTGTGCCGCTATTAAATTTATCACCATTTTCCCGGGAAACCATTTCCGCATCAGGAGATGGTTTCCCGGAATTTTCCTGCCGCATCCCTTATCCTGAAATCAACCCCTCGATCTTTTCCTCATCCCCTGGCCGACGCCTTCACCCCTCAACCTCAAACTCCGAGAGGGGGGCAACTGGCCTTCGCCGAAATTCTGCGACGTTTAGGGCGGGGCACCCCAGCGTGGCGCTGACCCAACTGAATAAAGGCCCCCGGCCTTAATCCCAGGTGCCATAACAATCTGAGCTCGAAGGAAACGGGGGTTAGGAGACGGGGTGGAGAAAAGCGCTATATTTTTCGCCGGTACCGAAAACCCCGCCACAGGATGCTCGTTCAGAACAGTTATCGCATACCGGTGGGTAAGACTGTTTCCAGTCAGTGATGGATTTTCTGGCAAAGGCCCAGAGTTTCCGGGGGAGGAGACATAACTGATGGTTGTAAATGGAGACCGGTACCAGCCGCCGCCCCAGATACCTCACGGCATGGGCCAGTTGGTTCTGATAGTCGTAAGGGTCCACCCATAAACGATCCAGGTTTTTACTGGCCAGTCCCCGGGTTTCCATACCCATGAAAGCGACCTGAAATACAAAAGGCAGGTTGTGGTAAACAAACTCCGCAAACTGAGTCAAGCGCTTGATGGTCATGGCGTGGAGGATGGTACGCAGGCCCACCGGCTGCCCTAAAAGCGCCAGATTATGAAGGCCCCGCATCGTTTCATAGAAGCTCCCTTTGGCCCCCATGATGGCATCATGCTCAGTATCATTATCCGCGAACAGGGGTATTTCCACCACTAGGCGGGGGTAGCCGGCTTTCACCAGCGCCCGGGCGAATTCCAAATCCTTCAGGCGTCTGCCGTTGCTGAGCAGGGTCACCGTGGTGTGGGGCAACTTCTGCCGGCAGGTCTGCACCAGGGTAATTAAATCCTCCCCCAAGAGGGTTGGTTCGCCTCCGGTAATGCCCAAATGTTTCGTTTCTTTGGGGTCCAACAGGGAAAGGAGACGCAGGTTGTTTTCATGGAGGTCGTCGGGATCGTGGGCCGGGGGTTGGGGGCACATTACACAGAGACAGTTGCAGCGGTTGGTGGCCAGAATGCTATTGTAAGGCGACCCAGCTTTATAAAGCACCATGATCCTGCCGTCCGGTTCCATCAAGACCACATCACCGTCTCTCAGATCGGCGCAGTGGTTTTGGTCACATTAAATATGCCAGGGGTCTTGGGAGGTGGAACAAAGTCGATATTGGTGGGAACTATGCAGGCGACATAAGGACGACGGCCCCAAGGTCGTAGAGAGAGCCTCCGATGGTTATTGGCGGGACCGGCTAGAAAAACCAGGGGCTTGCTCTGAAACCAGGCTCCCGACTTAGTGGTGATAACTCCCATCAAAGGGCGAGTTATGGTGGCGGGGGTGCCGCTTAATTCGTGCACGGGGCTTCACCCCTTACTTCAGCCAGAGTGCGGTTGGTTATCCATGACCAGAATACATCCATAATTCCCGGATCATCCTGGTCTATGAGTTCCAACAGGAATTTTATAATTTCCTGGTGTTTGAGACAGAAATCGCTGGTGGGGCGATGTCCCACCAGATCCCCCTGGAGGGCGTAATTCCGCACCGGGTCTGCCCCACAGTAAGTTTGCAAGGGACAGGAATGACAACCAGGCATGGTTTCCACACAAGAAACCTCAATTAATTCCTGGGGCACCTGAGAAGTGAAGAGGTCTAAATACGAGTCCCGGTTAACATTCCCCATATAGAACCGGCGATCCCCCATCTTGGCCAGCATTCTGGCTTCATCACACGGGTAAACATCACCGTTAAAATCGTAGATAACCCCATTGATCCCGGCGCCGGTGGGGGATTGGAGGTCTACGAACCCGGTGGAGAAGGGCGTAGGATCCGGCTCAACAGGATGGAGGCATAGCCTTCCACCAGGGGAGTTCCCGCCAGATTGAGCTCAATAATATGGAGGAGGGCTTTCTTATAAGCCTCCACAAAGTCCTCCATGGGATAGGCAAAGCTCTCCTTATGGGCCTCGCTGCGGGCGTACCCATAGGGGTTGGCATGCCTCAGGAAAATCCCCTGAAAGCGGAGGGCGGCGTATTCATCGATAACTTCTTAAAATGGACCAAGCTCTCCTTGGTGGTGGTCATGAGGGCGTTTACCCCGTCGTGACCCAAGATGCTCCTGGCGTAATGGAGGTTGTGGATGACCCGATCATAACTCCCCTCCCCGGTGCGCATAACCCGGTGCCGGTCATGGATTTCCTTGGGGCCGTCCAAAGAGGTGGAGACCGTTATTCCCTCTTTCTGGAGATAAGCCAGAGTAGATGCATCCATCAGGGTCAGGTTAGTGCAAATGACAAAAGAAAGTTTCTTGTCCTTCTGCCGGTTTAGTCTTTTGGCTTCCTTAACGACTGTTTGAACCACGCCAAAATTTAACAGGGGTTCGCCTCCCTGAAATTCTATCTTAACCACCTCAGACGGGGTCTCCATTATTTTGTGGACCACATTGATGGCGGTCTCAGGGCTCATGTCCCATCGCGGCTGGTCCACTGGCTGACTAGAGGCATGACAGTAATGGCAGCGCTGATTGCACCGCAAGGTTACCACTACCATATGCAGGCCGGTGAAACTCTTTAAGAATTCCCTTTTGGTGCGGTACTTGGTGGCCAACAGATCAATGACGGGCGTGACGGCAGTGTCCGTCACGAAATGCTTGCCTTTTAAATCCAGGAAGATGGCAGAAGCCGGATCGAGGTTACCGGAAACCAGCTTTGCGAAAATCTCCCGGTCCAGGAAAATATATTCCCCCACTTCATTGACCACGAGCATCCGGTTTCCGGAAAAAGGACTGAAATGGAAAGGTAAGAGAATGTATGGTTCAGTCACGGCCGATAATTCTTTTGACCTCGGCTTTGAGGTCATCCAGGGGTGCAAAGGCTTGCTTGACAATGAGGCGGCGAAGCGCGCCATATCGCTTTTCCAGGTCAAGTCTAAGCTGCTGGTCGATAAGCTCATTCATGAACTTATTCTCAATCTCCCGCATATCGGTATCCTGGCAGGAATCCAGCAATTCCAGGGTAACTTTGACAGATCCTGCCTGCGCCGGCTCAATGCGGTTGCGGCAGAATCCTAAAAGGGCATAGGTGGCGGCGAAGACAGCTTCTTTTTCGTAAATCGCCTTGCTGAGAATAACTTCGAGACTACCTGGTTTTCTTTTGACTTTGGCGTCCATATGCTTTCTTTCTAATCATTGGTCGCAACAAGGGATATTCCAAAGGCATTTCCTGCCGACATAAGTAAATACGAGTCGAACATAATAGGGTCTGCGTCAAGATAGCACAGACCGCGGCAAATAATCCTCAATGCTTAAAATTTGGAGAGAAACGATGTTGGAAAAACTTGTATTTACCAAGTATGGGAAGGGGTAGCAGAATCAGCAACTGTGATTGAGGCCATGCGGCCGTTCTTCACAATTATAGCCCATTAATTGTAAGAAATTATAACTATGTGACAATTAATTACAATAAATGGTCTTTAATGAAAATTACGTTTTTTATCTCCAGCCGTCATAGTGGGAGTAATGTGCACGATGTGCATAGTGGGCCCAGTGTGAGCGATGGTCTCTATGAGACCAATGCTGCCAGTGCTGTGCTAACGTTATATCTTTCTCCTTACTAAGATTAGGCAACATATCAATGCCGAGCTGCAAATAAAGTGGCGTGGTGTTCTTTACCTCATTAACTTGTTTGGGAATCTGTTGGGGGATGGTCGTCGCAGAAGTTGGTTGGATATGGAAGAAAGAATTCCCACAGCAACGAATGCCAGTTTCGACCCCATCTTTTTCATGGTATTCTCCAGAAGAAAAATAATTGCCCAGGGTTATCCGCCAAAAGGTCCGCCTCCTAACTACCGCTTCTGCGTGGCTAACTTTCTAGATCCTTTCCCTAGACAATATGGCAAGAAATCCTCAGTCATTCCCTTATAATGAAAGGAAGCTTGAAAGTCAACGGAAATCGGGAGAAATTGATTTTCCTAAAAATTCTTTTGTGCTACCATTCTTCACACGAGAAGGGCTGCCTTTGATAATAGGCTCGTTTTTGGCTTTAAACTTGGGGAAAGGGATCCCAAGCACCAATTTGGGGCAGACGCAGCTAAGGCTACCGCATAGTCTCGGTTTAATCGGGTCTTAACCAGCGAAATGCTACAAAGACTCTCAGATACTCCGCTGGGAAGATTTCTGGGACTGGAGCAGAAGGATGTCTCCTTGGCGGGCCGCGCCCTTATCCTGTGGCGGCGCAATCCCCAGATGCTGCAGACTATCCTCAGGGATGGCTACCGGCGAAAAATCGGCATAGCTTTAGACCGTGGTTGGCGCCGGGGCGTAAGCGGTCCCCCGGTCAATCTCAGCCTCAATCTCACCCGGCGCTGTAACCTTAAGTGCCTCATGTGCGAGCAACATCGCCACCAAGACGGTGCGCCTCCCGGCCTGAGCTGGTATGACCATGCCCAGGAGCTACCGCTGACCGCCTGGACCAGCCTTCTGAGTGAGGTGACTGCCTTTGGCCCGCGGCTCTACTTGACAGGGGGAGAACCCTTACTTTACCGGGATGGCCATAGGATACTGATCAAGGTGAGAGGAGGTAACTTTTATGACACCAACAAAGATTATGGCAACCGTATTTGCAATTGCAGTTCTTGTAAAACTGACCTTTATAATCAGCAGGCCTAATCTTTGGATGAAGATCGTCGACGTCATCATGAAGAACTATGTAAGGACAATGGTCATATATCTGATATTGGCGGCAATAGTTGGTTATTATGTCTTAACAAGCATTAATATAATGGATGTGGCGGTTGTTATGCTCTTTACCTCTCTATTGATTGGAGTAAGTCTTGCTCCGTATTCCACATCATTAATTAAGTTGCAAGAGGAAGTAATGAGTGTCGGGGTAGGGAAAGCGTGGTTGCCGATGTTAATTTGGGGAATATTGGCGTTATGGATCCTTTATGCGGTCTTTGTCTAAATCAACGGTGAATAAAATTTACCGGGGGGGGGAGGTCAAGACGCAATATCGCTGCTATGATTCAATATTCATCACATTGTCAAAAACTTCTCATATCCATAATGCATCGACACTTTTTAAATTTGGGCGAGAGCATTCTTTGACCTCGCCCAGAATGTTCATCATTAGCCATATAAATTCTCAATTCACCTTACTGCTTCCAAATCGTTGACCTTCCCCGGATACCTTTGAGTTCTGTGTTGCAAATGTCCCAGCCCGTTCTCGCAAAATTCTTTAAAAACTTGGGAATCAGAGCCGCAAAACCAGGGAAACCCTTCGGGCCGATCACACCGGCGGTGGGTTCCAAGCTCAATGCCAAGTGGATGAAGAGCGCCTTCAAGAGAATGGATGGCATCTAGACACTGGGACTCGGGCTCATCGGGCGGTTATAAGAATGCCGCGGATCAAGGGATAGTCCTGGACATAGGTGCGATTTCATGGATGGGGAACGGATAACCCCTCGCTGACAATCCATGGGGTGGGTGCCTACTGCAATAAATTCGAGGATAATTTCGCGGGTTTATGCTGCATTTGCTAAAATAATGTTGCTTCACTGCCTTTCACGTTGCTGGCGAGGAGGATCCATGCCTTACACTTGCAAAGTCAAGCGGCTATGTCTGGTCTTTTGGGGCGTTTTTCTGCCTATCCTGTTCTTACTCGCACAAGGCTGTGGCACCGTCAGGGCTCGCCACCCGGTGCCCCCGGCCCAGTGGACGAGGCGCGGGTGGTAAGCATGCCGGATGTCCGGGGGTTCAGCGACGCCCCCGATAGGAGCCTACGCCGGAGCGCAGTGGAATCCATACGTCAGGAGTTGGCGGCCCAGCCTGGCAAGCCGGCCGGCGTTTTAGCCACCCCCACGGTGGACATCCTGGCCCTCTCCGGGGGCGGGGCCGATGGGGCCTTTGGCGCTGGGCTGCTCTGCGGTTGGACGGCCCATGGAGACCGGCCCCGCTTCAAGCTGGTGACCGGCATAAGTACCGGGGCCCTCAGCGCCCCCTTCGCCTTCCTGGGGCCGGACTATGATGAACAATTAAAAAAGATTTACACCACCATCAGCACAAAAGACGTGTACGTCTTGCGGGGCCTCTTGAAGTTGCTCAGGTCTGATTCCATCGCCGACACCTGGCCCCTGGCCAGACTGGCGGCCAGCTATGTGGATGAGAACATGCTGCAGGCCATTGCCCGAGAGCATGCCAAAGGCCGACGCCTCTTTATCGGCACCACCAACCTGGACGCCCAGCGCCTGGTAATTTGGGACATGGGAGCCATCGCGGCCAGCGGTAAACCAGATGCCCTCAAGTTATTCCATAAGATCATGCTCGCCTCCTCCGCCATCCCGGTAATGTTTCCGCCCATGTATTTGGAAGTGGAAGCCGGCGGGAACAAGTACGATGAACTTCACGTGGACGGCGGCACGGTAACGGAGGTGATGCTCTATGGATTGACCTTTAGGCCCTTCGCGGTTATGCGGGAAGCCAGGGGAGCTGAAGCAAAACCGTGGCCCATGCGGCTGTACCTCGTCCGCAACAGCAAAACCACACCTGAGTGGGGCAAGACGGAAGCGGGGCTGAAAGGCATCACGGAACGGGCCCTGAACACCATCATCAAGTACCAGGGGATCGGTGACTTGTACCGGATTTACGCCCAGTGCCGGGTAGATGGGATCGACTTTAACCTGGCCGCCATCCCGGAGGACTTCAAGGTGGAGAGGAAGGAGGAGTTTGACCGAAATTACATGAACCAGTTGTTCAACCTGGGGTATGACCTGGGGAGCCGCGGCTATCCCTGGGCCAAGTACCCGCCGTATTTGGAGCGTGCCATTGAAGCTGATAAGGCCGCCAGGATCTTGCCGGGCAAGGACTGATCGGCCATTCCAGCCCCTTTACCCCGAAGCCCCACAGAGGCTAAAAAGGTGATAGGAAAGACCCTGACCGCAAAAACGTGAAAATGATCAGAGTGGCGATGGAAGGGACTTGTCCAAGGGGGGCTGGCAACCTGCCGATGCCAGCCTTTTATAAGCCTGCCAAATCCTGGTGGAGCTGAGGGGAGTTGAACCCCTGACCTCTTGAATGCCATTCCATTGCCAACGTGTTTTCCAGTTTTTCCCGCCTTGAGATAATTCTTGACAAGTCATTTATATTGCATTACTTTATGGCAGGTTGTTTTGGATGCTCTTTCCCAATTATTCCCCATTTAATCTGAAAACGTGCACGTATGGAGCACGTCAAGGAGAGCGGGCTATGGCTATCCAGATTTATTGCCCCACGTGTAGAGCAAGCTATAAGCTGGACACCAAAGAGTGCCCCAAATGCCAGGTTCCTTTCGGACGAACCAAGAAATTTAGGGTATGTGTCAGCTTCAAAAAGAACCGAGTCACCCGGTTTTACGATAACCTCACTCTCGCCAGGGAAGCTGAAACGGCCATTAAAGCTGACATTCTCCGGGGGGACCTGGATATTAACCAAAAAACCAAACTCACCCCCACTCTCGGGGAGGTATGGGCCAAGTATCTGCCATGGGCCAAGGGAGAGAAGAAGACCTGGATCACCGATGAGTTCAATTACAAAAAGCACCTTGAACCCCGTTTCGGCAGGAAGCGCCTGGACGCTATCACTTCCATTGACGTTGAGCGCATGAAAGCCGAAATGAAAAAGGCAACGAACCAGCAAGGAAAGCCCTACGCAAAGGCCACCATCAAACATCAGCTTGTCTTACTAAACCGTCTTTTCAACCTGGCAAAAAGGTGGCGCCTTTATGTAGGCGACAATCCTGTCAATGAGGTAGAAATGCCTAAGCTCGATAATCATAGAACCGAATTTTTAACCGAGCAAGAGGCTATAAATCTGGCTGAGGTATTGGATAACTGGCCTTGTCGGGATAGCGTTACATTTATTAGATTCACACTGCTTACAGGTTTTAGAAGGAGTGAGCTTTTCAAGCTGACCTGGGATGATGTGGATTTCGAACGGGGGATGCTCACCCTGAAAGACCCGAAAGGCGGCAAGACTGAAAGTATCCCGGTTAGCCTGAGGCCATGGAGATTCTGCGGGGCCTGGAGGTTACCTCTCCTTATGTGTTCCCCGGCAAAGACGGGGTGCAGAGAACGAACTTCAACGGTCCCTGGGCCCGGATACGCAGGGCCGCGGGCCTGCCGGACGGGTTTCGTTTCACGGTCTGCGCCACCACTTCGCCTCTGCCCTGGTGAGCGCCGGCTACGACCTACTGGTGGTGCAGAAACTACTCACCCACAAAGATTCTAAGACAACTCAGCGTTATGCGCACTTGGCCCCTGGTGCCATAAGAGACGCGGCCTTAAAGAGCGGGGAACTGTTGACCCCGAAATCTAAGTCTCACGTGATTAACATGGCAGAGTAAAACAATTTCGGGGATAGGGTGCGCACCCGACAAGGCGGTTATCCTGGCCGCCTTCCCCGGATTTATCACCAGGCCGACAACAGGAGGCGGCGATGGCAGAGGATGAAAGTCAGACCAAGGAAGCTCCAAAGATCAATATTGTGATAACCCGCACCCAAGAGGAAAAAGGGTCCCTCCAACCTATTAAGAGGTCGGCCGTAGAGAGGGCCAGGGCAAAGAAGCAACCCCCGGAGCAAATCAAAGCTGAACGGCTTTTTAATCAATACTGCAAGCCTAAATCTGTCTTGTGGGAAGAAAGGGCAAGAAGACAGGCTGCAATTGCTATCATAAGTTCCCAGGGATCGTTCAGCTCGGAGAAACCGCAAGCTAAGGGGACATCCCTGGCACGGAAACTATGCAGTTAACTGGGATGATTTGATTTTCACTCTGGTACAGGTTCACCTTGATTATAATGTTACTCTACAGACATTACACCGGGACATTCGTCGCGAATTTGATGAAGTCTGGGGTTGGGTGGACAAGCTCGCCCAACTTGGTGGCGTCTCCAAGGCGGAGATTGAAAAAGTCCGGCAGAACTGGCGAAATAAAGTTTTAAACCGGGTTGATCAAGGCAAAATCTCCTCCCACTGGCGGTCGGGCACCCCAAAAAGAATAGCTTACACTTTCGCTGATATCCTCCTTTTCATAAGACCGAACCCATCCAGTTGTCTCCCTCGCAGGCCCCAGCAGACAGAATAGCCGATTGGGTGAATGCCATTCTTAAATCTTTGGGATGGGAACCTGTGAGCTCAGCCGGGTTGCGAGACTACATTAAGCAACGTAGATCAGTACTCCCCCAACAAATTACCGAATAAGGTTTTAATAACTCTTCATCGACTATCCCCTTATACTCCCCCCTTTCTTTACTTGCCAATATTTCACCTTAAAACTGGCTTTTGGGACCGCAAAATTGGCAAGTAGAAGTTACTTGCCAAAAAAACCCATTAAAACCCCATCTTTTTTGCGTTGTTTTGGCAAGTAAGATTAGAAATCCTTCAACATCTACCCTTGCATTCGGTTTGTCTCATCAAGTATTCTATTGGCAAGGTTGTAATGACCTTGTCTTCTTTATTTCAATAGCGGGGTGGTTTATGAGAAACCTTGTGCGAGTGTCAAAGATAAAGAGCCTACCTTTCAAGTTGCCATTCGAGCCACAAACTTTTTATAAAATGTGGCATCTCAAAAGACATCCTGAAATTTTCGTCAAACTGGACGGGGGCCTGTTTGTCGATTTGGACCGGTTCGAGGAGCTTGTTGAGGCTTCCCGGGGCCAGCGGGAGGCGCCATGAACTCCCAGGCCCAGGACACGGAGCATGATGAGAAGGTGGAGAATCCCCTACTATCTGCGGCCCTGGGCTATGCTGGGCTGGGTTGGCCGGTATTCCCCGTGTGGTGGGCCGCGAATGGCCGTTGCGCCTGTGGTAAAGCCGACTGCCAGAACCCCGGGAAGCATCCTATCGGCAAGCTGGCCCCGAATGGCAGGAACAGCGCCACCACGGCCCCGAAAGTCATTAAGGGGTGGTGGGGGGAATATCCAAAGGCTAGTATTGGCATCCCTACTGGCCCAGAATCCGGTTTAGTGGTGTTGGATATCGACCCGCGGCACGGCGGCGATGAGAGCAAGCGCAAAATGGAGCGCCTGGGAAATTTCCCCATCACCCCAATGGTATTCACCGGTGGCAACGGTGAGCACATCCACTTGCAGCACCCCGGCAATGGTCAGAAAATCAAGAGCCAAGCCGAGCTAGGCGGATTTCCAGGAATTGACCTGAAGGGCGACGGCGGCTATATCGTGGCGCCACCCTCGAACCATATCTCCGGCGGTCAATATTCCTGGAAAACCGGCCCCGATACCCCACTAGCAAAAATCCCCGATTGGCTCATGGGCCTACTGACTCAGGATGACACCTCGCGGCGGCAATCTGAAGCCCAGGAGGGAGAGAAGATCCACGAGCGCAAGCGTAACACCACCTTAATCAGCTTGGCGGGGAGTATGCGCCGGCGGGGGATGAGCCTGGAGGCGATTGAGGCGGCGCTCCTGGCTGAGAATGCCGCCCGTTGTGACCCACCGTTACCGGAAAAAGAAGTCCTGACCATCGCCCGCTCTGTCAGCCGGTATGAACCCGGCCCGGATGCTAACCCGGAAACAGAAATCGAACGGCTGACGCAGGACCTCACCCCAGATACCCCACTCCCCGAGATTCTTTCCCGTCTATCCGCCATGGTGCCGGTGCTGGTACGGATGGGCAACCTTGAGGTCACCGGGCTTCTCGAAGTCTTGAAAGACCGCCTAGGGTTGTCACGCCAGATACTTGCGGCCTTGCGGTCGGAAATCAAAGAGGCCAGGGAGAAGCTTAGGAAGTCTCCCCCTGCTGATAAGCCTGCTGCCCTATCGCCGGAGGAAGAAATCAAGGCCCTGAAGCCCCTGGCCGCACCCTTAGCAAAATGTCCTGATGTTCTGGGGAAGGTGGCGGAGGCGTTGCGCCGCCGGGGCCTGGCCGGGCAGGTGCGGGAGGCGAAAATCATCTATCTGGCCGTGACCTCCAGGGTGTTGAAAGTCAAAGTCCTGGTGAATGTCGTGGTGAAAGGGCCTTCATCCGGGGGGAAATCCTACTTAGTGGAGGTGGTGCTGGGCTTTTTTCCCGAAAGCGCTTTTTACTCTCTCACCGCCATGAGCGAGCGGGCCCTGGCCTATTCCCAGGAACCCTTATCCCACCGCTACCTGATCATCTATGAGGCGGCGGGCCTCGGGAGTGATTTCGCCCAGTACCTGATGCGCTCCCTGCTTTCTGAAGGCCGAGTGGAATATGAGACGGTGGAAGAAACCAGAGACGGGCTCGAACCCCGCGTATCAAGCGAGAAGGCCCCACCGGATTCATTACGACCACCACCCGGGCAGGTCTCCACCCGGAGAATGAGACGCGACTTCTCAGCCTGGAGGTGGATGACACCCCGGAGCAGACGATGGAGGTCCTCAAGGCCCACGCAGAGGGGGAGGAACCCAAGGGGGCTGATCTAAGGGCGGTGGACCTGGGCCCGTTCAGGGCCCTGCAACGGCTCCTGGAACTGGAGCAGCCCCAGGCCGTGGTGCCCTTCGCCATGGCCCTGGCCCAGGGGTGCGACCCCACAGCGGTGAGGCTCCGGCGAGATTTCATGGCGGTCCTCACCCTGATCAAGACCCACGCCATCCTCCACGCCCCCCATCGGGAGAAGGATGCACAGGGGCGGGTGATAGCCACCGTGGGGGACTATGCGGCGGTCTATGAGCTGGTGGCCGACTTGGTGAGCTACGGCACCGGCCAGAAGGTGCCCGAAAAGATGCGGGAGACCGTGGAGGCGGTGCGGCTCCTCGCGGAAGAAGCCCCCGACGGCGTAACCTACTCGGCCATCGGAAGACATGTCGGAATTGACGAGAGTGCCGCCCGTAGGAGGGTTCATACAGCCATCAAGAGGGGCTACTTGGAAAACCGCGAGACCCGGAAGTGGTGCGCCGCCAAGATTGCCCCCGGGGAACCTCTGCCCGATGCCAGGGACGTGTTGCCACACCCAATAAGATTAATTGATTCCCCCCCGGATTCAACTACCTACCTGCCTACCGATGATGATTCGTTCGAGAAAACAGATACTTACGGTCGGCAATATGGGGAACCTACCCATTGCCAACTGCCTACCGGGGAACCCAAGGGGGGGCAGGCAGTAGGCAACGGGCCGGATAATGGGGGTGCCAGCCATAAATATTCAAAAACGCAGGGAAAAGACCCCCGGTTGGCAGGTAGGCAGGACCATCAGGGGGGGATGGCATATAATAATTTTTTCCTTCAGGCCCGGCCCACCGACCGCCTCCTTCTCTTCGCCTGGGACGCGAAGCGTCAGCGCCGGGCGGCGGCCATGGTGCGCCAGGGTTCGGCCCCGAGTGATGACCTGTTTTCCGGTAAAGAGGTGGAGCTATGAGACCCGGTGAGGCGGTGATGGAGTTATCCCGGATCGGTTTCCGCTTCCGGTTGGACGGTGAGGCGGTGAAGGTCAAATTCGAGGGGGAGCAACCCGCGGACCCGGCAGCGGTGTCTCCCCTCCTGGACCTATGCGCCTGCATAAAGAGGACGTGCGCCACTTCCTGAAATGCCATTGCCCCCGGTGCGGCGGCTGCTGCTTTGCGCCGGACTATGAAGGGCGGCCCCTGTGCATGACCTGTGATTGGGGCCTGCTGGTAGAACTGTACCCCGATTTGACGAAAAAACAATAAGGAGATACCGATGGCAGTTCTTCTCCAAAGGCAGGTTTTTGAAATTTCCCGGGCGGCGGAGTACTTCACCGTCCGGGAGTTGCAGGCCCAGACCGGCCAGTTGGAGGAGAACTTTGCCCAGGTGGTGCTCAAGGAACTGGTGGATAATGCCATGGATGCCTGCGAAACCGCAGGGGTCACGCCAGAGATCACCATCGAGGTTTCGGCCCAGGACGCCATCACCGTAGCCGTGAGCGACAACGGCCCAGGCCTCCCCCCGGAAACGATCCGGCGCATCCTGAACTTCGGCACCCGCACCTCCGATAAGGCCGTGTACCGCAGCCCCACCCGGGGGGCTCAGGGGAATGCCTTAAAAACCATCCTGGGTATCCCCCAGGCCCCGGGGAGCCAGGAGCCGGTGATCATCGAATCCCAGGGGGTGCGCCATAGTATCCGGCTCGTATTGACCCCGGGGGGAATCTCCAGATAGAGCACCAGCAGGACAATTTTGACTGCAAAGGAACGCGGGTTGCCCTTATCCTTCCTGGGAAAAATCAGTTACTGACCCCGGACTGGTGGGGGCAGTCCTTTGCCCTCTTCAATCCCCATGCTTTGGTAAGAATTTGTCATTTTGATGACGGCAGTGAGCATGCTAACTGCGAGGATGTCAAAACCTGGAAAATTTACCGCCCCAGCGTGGACTTCCCCCGAGATTGGCGTAAATGGCTGCCCACCGACCTCACCTCTATTTATTGGTACGACACAGAATCCCTTAAACGGTTACTCTTTTCCCATATCGGCGCCAACTTAAACGGTGGCCGGGATCTGCCCCTGCGGGAGTTCGTACGCCAGTTCCGGGGGTTGTCGTAGCGCCAAGGCCAAGGTCGTATGCGACCAGTTCCCGGCAATCTCCCGGCTGAGCGATTTCGCCAGCAACGAATCTCTGGTGGAGGACCTTCTGGTCGATGCGTCGGCAAAGCACCCCACCATCTCCCCAGTCCTGGGGGCGGTTGGTGAGGACCATCTACTCCGTGTTTCCAAGAGTGGTACGGCGTTAAGCGACACTGGTACCGGAAAATTGCCAGCTTTGTTGGCGACATCCCCTTCGTCTTCGAGGTCCTGCTGGCCGAGACCGAACAGGAAAGCACCATCTTTCATTGCATCAACTTCTCTCCCACCTATGACGATCCCTTATCAGGCAATTTTCTTCGTAGCTCCGAATTTTACGCCCACAGTTTTCGAGATTTCTTGAGCAATGCACGCTGTTACCCATTGACTTAGATGAATATAGCGAACCCAGGGTCACCGCGGTGATGCACCTGGTCTGTCCGGCGCTGGAATTTTTGGATCGGGGAAAGACCCGGCTTAAAATCCCCAGATCAATGGCTGACGCAATTTCCAAGGCACTGTGGGGCGCGGTCAAGACACTCTTTAAGGAAGGGGAGGCCCGTCGCAAGGATGCGGCCCGGGCCAGCCGAGCGGATTACAACCGGTTCATCCAGCACCAACGCAAAACTGAGTGGAGTCAAAAGGAGGCCGTGTTCCAAGTTCTGCCCGAGGCCATTGCCATAGCCACAGGTGATGGCCAGTATCCGGTGTCAGCCCGGAACCTCTTCTATCAAGTGCGGCCTTTGATCCAAGCCTATACCGCCAAAGAACTGGACTACAACTATTTCTCTCAGAACCTCCTGGTGCAATACCGTGAACTTCACGGGGTGATTCCGGGCCTTTATTACGATCCGCGGGATTCTCTACGAGCCTCACACTGCGAAAGCCGTCCCTCTCGGGACGAGGGAAGTAGAAGGCTACAGGTTTCCGGATTGGCTGTACAACAAAGTCCTGTATGTTGAGAAAAAAGGCCTGTGGCCTATCCTCCAAGCTGCCAAGCTGGCGGAGCGTTGGGACATGGCAGTCATTGCTGCCGAAGGGTATGCTACGGAGGCGGTGCGTCTGCTTTTTGACAACGCCTCCAAGTACAGGGGTACCAGTTATTCGTGCTCCACGACGCCGACCCCTACGGCTACAACATCGCCAGAACCCTGCGGGAAGAGACACGGCGGATGCCGGGGTATCAGGTGGAAGTAATCGACCTGGGCCTTTGGCTTGAAGAGGCGCTGGACCTGGGTTTGCAGACCGAAAAATTTACCCGCAAGAATGCCTTGCCTGGTGGGGTCGAGTTGACCGAGCTGGAGCGTGAGTATTTTGAGGGTCGGCAGGAAGGGAGAAAGGCGTGGGTTTGCCAGCGCGTTGAACTTAATGCCTTCTCTGCGCCGGCACTGGTGGCCTACATCGAAAGCAAGTTGCAGGCGGCAGGGGCCCTGAAGAAGTGGTCCCCCCTGAAGACGACCTGGTGGCCCAGGCCCGGGGCATCTTCCAGGCCCAGGTGGACGACCTCGTGGATCGCCTCATTACCAGGTTGCTGCCTGTGGAGGCCATGAAGCGGGCGGCTTTTGCCAGTCTGGTGCGGGACCTGTCGATGGCCAGGGCGTGGATTGAAGAGGCTTTCGAGAGAGATCCCTCTATCTCTTGGGAAAAGGCCCTTCAGCAGAAATTTTCAGCCCTGGTATCTACGCAGAAGGAAGAGGTTGCCGACCTGATGCAAGAGCATATAAATGAAAAAACCACTTCTGGCAGGTATCACCCCAGATAGGGGCGGCTCCCGGACTTAATGGCTGCGGCCAAGAGCAGACAACGGGTTTATGAGCAATAGCACGGGGGGGGTCTTTCATGGGCGATGTAATTCAACTACCAGAGGCGAATTATTTTGGTGATTGCCCCAAGTGCGGGCGGACCGATGGTTATCTCAATATCGGGTGCGACCATTGGTTTGTGTGCGATAGGCATAAAACTAAATGGTACATAGGGAGTAACCTTTTCTCCTGTTGGAAAGAAGAAACGCCCGAAACTTGGCTTAAAAACCAAGATAAGTTGGCATATCACCGGGAGGTAAAGCCTTTGCGCCGATCAAGCCAATCAGAATTTGAAGAAGGGACCCTCGCCCCGAAATCGGGTAATCCTCTACCTGAACTTGATAATGATATTCCTTTTTGAGGGTAGAGCTATTTCACAATCTGGATGGTCTTCTTAGGCATGACCTGGCCCTGGTTCACGAGTGCCGGCCTACCCTGTTCAGGCTGAGCATCATCATCATCATCATCACCTTCAATGATAACCTTGACCCCCTGAAAGGACTCAACTACGTCTTTCTGGAGCCCCATACATTTTGCTATCCCCAGGAGGGCATTGAGGCGGACCATCTCACTTTTGGCATTAACGGCCAGGTTGAACAACATTTGGGCTATTTTAACTTCACCCGCGCCTATTCCCGGAATATTTTTCGGTGATCCTGCCCCTGACTTTCATACTTTGAGCATATTTTGTGCGCTAATTTCCTCAAATAACTTTCATCATAACCTTCATATCCTGCCAATTTTAAAGCATTAACCTGAGTAAATTCACCTGATAGATAAATCTCCAAAAATTTAAGTTCCTTCACAGTTAATTGGTCTTTAAAATTAATGGCTGATTTATAATCCTCACTATTATCTATAATATTATTATTATATAGAGGCGTTTGCCCTTCCATCTGCTGTGGTTTGGTTTTGCCCTTACTTCCTTTGGGCCTACCTCTGGTACGGGCTGGTTTAGTAGGGTTTTCGTCTTTCATGTTATCCTCGCTGTTAACATTATAGGTATTAATTCCTACATCTACCCCTATACAATAAGGGTAAAAGAATGTCAAGGGTTGAGTTACACTACCTCCCCGGGGAGACTACCTGGCCCCGGTCATCATTCGTCAGGTTGTGCCGGTTTAATAAATGTATTTGTAAGATTTTTTCTTAGTGAAGGCGGGGGGATATGAGCACGACCGCAACCTGTTAAGGGCGATCATTGATGGCGATCTTTACAAGGGTGTCGATATTGATATACTATTTAAAGATCAGGAGGCCCACGATGAATCCATCGCAAGACAAGTCGCAGAAGAAGGGCTCACGGAAGAAGGGCTCTCCGAAGTTAAGGCAGATGTTGAGAGAATACTTACTGATGAACGAGACGCTATCCAGAGCGAAGGAAGTGCAGGGGAGATCCCAAACCACGAATGGCCAGGATCAGAAGAAAGAACCCCACTAACCCCTGGTGCCGGGCCCCTACCTGGTACCTGGAAGAAACCCCTCTTTCGCCAGGTGGGGACATTTGTCCCCGGTCTATTCCTCTGGGCCTCCACAGGTGCCTGAGAACTCCATTTTAGGGAAGGGGTGGAGGTCAGGTCCCCGGCGGACCGGGGCACTACGGCCGTCTCACGAGGTCGAATTTCCGGTACCTGGCCCGAAATGGGCTAGGTAGCCGCTATCGCCACCTCTAAACGGCTGCCCGGGCCCCCCTTACCTAAGTATTCGTTTCCCCTGTTAGGTCGTTTCCGTGCCTTTGAGACACCGTGTAAGTTTCCTAACGGGCAGATTCAGGCCCCCCCACAGGGGGGCATCCTGCTGCTGCGGTAGCACGCGGATCATGTCTCCGGCAAGTGATTCACCGTTATCTAACGGTGAAATAACGGTGAATTCACCATGACCATCACTCAGAGGCCAGCCGGCCCTTCAAGATGCCCAGGACATGGGCGACCTTGTCCTAGATGCCGAGGCCAAGCTGGGGGAGCTATTGGCGGCCATCGACAGAAAATATGAAAGTGTCGGTTCTTTGGAAGGGACCGACACAAATTGGGACGGGCCGAAGCAGCAAGTCAAAACCCTCCCCCCCACCATTACCAAGAAGGAGTCGCACCAGGCGCAGACCATCGCCAAGCATCCCCCGGCTAACAGGAGTGCCTAAGACATTACCAGAATCGGCTCTTAAGATTTTTGGTCGGCACCCACGGCCTCCAAATCGACCTAACGAATCAAACTAATGGTAGGGATAAGGGTCCAGACCAAAAGAGCACCCCCCCTAATGGGACCCGGCCAGATTGTGTTATTGTAATATAACTTTTTAACAATCTGTAAAAAAGTTTGACACCCCTCCAATTAAACTTAATAGTCAAAATTTTTTCCAGGTCACCCATTTCTATCCTATATTCTCAATAAGGTAGGCCAAAAGGCAGGGCTCTTCACCTTTGGCATGGACATTGCTGCTGTCCTTTTATTGACCCCGGTTCTGAAGGCTTGGAAAAATTGCGCGATCAGGGTTAAAAACACCCCGATATCCTGATAACCCGGGAGTCGCCGGGCGTTCTCTCCATACCTGAAACCTTGTAGATTTGCTCTTTGGAAAGGTGGTGATGGATAAAAGATTAGATCTCAAGTTTATGCTACTGACCCTTTTCGCCACAATTACCTGGAATATCAGGACCTGCCTTTAGGAATTAACACCTGGCGAGATTAAGGAGATGGGACCGATGAACCGGCTGATGACCATTTTTCATGATATCCGGGGCGCAATGGTTTCCATTAGCGCAGTCCTGAAATTAATAGCCCGTGGCACTTATGGAGAAATGGATAGAGAGGTGGCCGACAAACTCCAGGAGGTTTCCGCCAGGATCAAAAAGTTAATCGGCATTACCGAAGAATTTATGAGCAAGGCGCTGTTGGGCAACGGCAATGAAGAGACCGAGGGCGAGACCTGGGATCTCCGGCAGGAAATTATGGGGCCGGTGGTGGACGAATTCTCCGAGGAAGTTAAGGACTATCAGATAACCATTGATAATCGCTTGAATTCTTTTCCTGCCCCGACAATTCCTGTCAAAGGCAGCAAATTTTGGTTGAAGAGCGTGTTTAGAAATCTTCTTAGTAATGCCATAAAATACGGCGGCCCGGGATGCGCCATCATGATTGACCTGGAAGACCGGGGTTATAGTTATTGCTTGAGTGTTTCCAACAACGGCCAACCCATCCCCGAGGAACGCCGCGCCCTACTGTTTTCGAGATTTTCGCGAGTGGGAAACAGGGAACCAAAAAAAATAAATGGCCTGGGCCTCTACCTGAGCCGGGATATCATCAAAAGACATGGCGGCGATATCTGGTATGAGGCCATAAATGGCGGGTCTAATTTTGTCGTAGCGCTGCCACGCAATTAGCCGGCTACTCGGTTCGCTGCATCTTTTGGCAATGAATGGGAAAGTTTAAAGGAGAAAAGAAATTCCCCTAAAAACCCCTGAGCCAAGTCGGCCAGAGCGGAGCTTCCCGGTAGCCTTTCCCGCCGCCTGGCTACTGCCTTAGGCCCCCTGGCAATGGCCAAAATTAAAAGAGGTCCCAAGCACCGATTTGGGACAGAGGCAGCTAAGCCTGCCGCATAATCTCGGCTTAATAAAGGATAAACCCATGAAAGGACTGAGATTCAAACTTAAAGGAGAATGGCAGACGAGGCGCGTATGGCTCAATGGTCGCGAACTCCTGCCAGGCCCAAGTCAAAAAGTCTGGAACCATTTAGGCTTTGGGAGGAGGCTGGGAGACCCTAGCCCGGACGGTTTTAATTGGGGCTATGGCGGCTCCGGACCCGCGCAATTGGCCCTGGCAATCCTCCTGAAGCTCTGTCCAAAAGAAATCGCCCTTTTCCATTACGGGCTATTCAAGAGGGAGGTAATAGCGAGGCTCCCGCAGGCTGACTTTGAAGAGCAGCTAACTTTTGTGATGCCGGCTTAATCTCCAGAAGCAAAAGGAGGTGATGGAACTGGCAAGAGGCGGGGTGTCATCACCCCTCTGAAGACCTTAAGTCCTTACCGAAGGACTTCGCAAAGGACTTCAAGAAGCTAATCGAAATGGGCTTGGTTAGTTATGATGGGAGAAATGCTGGCGGAGATTGAGCCGAAATATGAAACCTCTCCTGTTCCTTCCTTTGAAAGAAGGAAGAGCAAAACCAAGGTTCTTCCCGAGGGCATTACCCACAAGGAGTCGCACCAGGCGCAGACCATCGCCCGGGGTTCCCGCAAAGATGTCTCCGGGACCAATACCCAGGGGCCAGCCTGGGCCCGGGAGCATAGGCCCAGGGGCACCTCCAAAGCAAGGCAATGGTTTACCCTTGGGTCTAAGTTTTGCTTCGATTTACAATCCCTATTCGGGGTTTTCTGCCCTTTCTCAATCCAACTCGCAGACCTCCATGATTATGTCCAGGGGGAAATGCACCACGGGATTCTACCCCTACCCCTAACCCTTCACCTCACCCTTTCCGAAATTGCTCCCTTGGATAATTAAAGGAGTTTTGCCAAATCGGGCCGGTCTATGAGGGAGCCACCGGACCGGGCTCTTGAGAAATGGCTGCCAGGGACTCTGGCACTCACCCCAGCCCACAACTAGGGGCTAGGGTCCTTTGAAAGGTGCCTCTGGAGACGGCGTCAGAGGCCTTCCCAAGCCCCGGGAGACGGCGTAAATCGAAGCACGAAACCGAATGAATGGTTAGATAAGGGGGCACCCTGGCAGGATGGATTTATAAGCCGTCTAAAAGGCCATAGCGTGCCCTGGTAGCCCGGGTCAAGATGGTAGCCAGGAGCACATCAACCTGGCCGGATTTTTGCTTTTGAAATTTTGGGCCTGAGTCCATACAGGGGGGTGCTTTATGACCGTAAGAATTGGATCCGACACGGTGGGGGCAGAAGCGCTTGGTCCTACGGTGGTGGAGATTGGTGCCAAGTCTATTCCCTTCGACCTTCGGTGGACTTCCTACCAAGGGGATACCACAGCGTCATCGGCTGCCTTTCTGGTTTAAACCCTTGTTCAAAAGTGGTGGTGGGCTAACCTCCTTATCAAGGGAAAAAATTCTGTCCATCCTAGTAATATCTCCACGCCCCTGGCTTCTGGCCTAGTCTGGGCTTATCGGGGGTCACCAATAGTATGGTATAGGCAGGTGCGAGAACACCCAAGGGATCAGAGGGAGGCCTAGAAATCGTTTAACCTCATCTGGTCTAACGGAAGGGGTGAGGGAGGGCTGGAAACCGAAATTGTGAGACTCTCGGGGGTCAATCAAGGGCGGCCCGAATGTTCAAACAAGTGGGTGAGCCTTACAACAGCCGCGTTTTGAGCTGTGCCGATAAAAATTGCCCACTTACTGGTCTAATTCTGATAGCTTCTTATAGTCCCGACTCTGCTAATATCTTCTCGGCTAATGCGGGCTCAATTTCCTCGCCTAGCTCAAGTCCGTAGCGCCGGATCGCTCGCTCAAGAACAATGCGAAGCTTTCGAAAAATTTGTCTTGGTATCATCTCCACTATATGCTCAAGGACTGATTCGATGGCATCTTCCCGAAAGGGATGGAATGGGTTATCATGTTTGAAGCCCGTTGGCCGGAACTGAGCAAACTGGCTCTTTAAGAACTCCTTTGCCTCATCAACTTCCATTGATTGAAATTCTATGTAGTTCCTGCTAAGGCGAGTCAAGAGTGCCTGTGGTACTACAGCTTCAAGCAGAGCTGCATCGCCGGTAAAGCTCCAAATCAGACAAAAGTTGTAAGGAAGCTCGTTTAAAAGTTCCCGGAAAGATTGGAAGAGCATTTGCTGCTCAACTGCCTTAACATCGAGGACTGACTCTATTTCATCCATAAACAAATAGGCTCCTCGACAAGGCGATTCCTGGTCGGAAATAGGTAGGGTCATTGTCCGAAATAGGCTACCAAGAACTTTCGTTGCCATAAAATCAGAATCGATGGGATTTGGGTAACCTATATCAGGTAGACCTTCCTTTCCGCGCAACAAGAATTTTTTCGCATCTATTTCTCCATTTGAGATCTTCATAAGAAGTTGAACCATAGGGCGTTCATCTTCTGGAACGTTTTCTTCCAAAACCCTCCGTGAAAGCATCGAAGATTGAACAAGTCGAACTAGTTCTTCTTTATCCAGGGACTGCTTGAGTTTTTGCTCGGCGACATCCAGGGATCCCTTTATCTTTACCCCAGTTCGGAGAGAAAATCAAACCCGATAGTTTCGATGACTTCTCCGAATAGTCTTAAAAAAGTGATCTTCTGTTCAAGGCGAATAGTTTTTATGTAAATTGTTTTAGATTTGTAATGGTCTTTATCTACTTCATTAATTAAAGTAGCGAAATATCTAAGAGCGTGTGATTTGCCGGAACCATAGTTTCCATGTAGTATTAAAAACTCACTAAGGCCAACATCTGTTGTTAACACACTCTCAACGACATCTAAAAGAAGTTGTTTTATTTCAGACATACCTGCCCAATTTGTTACTTTAGCCCCAGGAACCAATGGGAATGGGTCACTTACAAAACCGTAATCAGATAGCTGACTAATTCTCATTGTATTTATCTCCTTTTAGTCTCTGAAGCTGATATAATTCTCCAATGATTAAACGGAAGAGATCCGTACTTAGTGAGCCTGTCCACTTCTTTGTCAATGATCTTCCGGTGTCGCGCATCTCTAAAGAAGGCAACACTCTCATCATTCCTCTCAAAGCCACCAATAGTGAAATTGGCAGATCCAACAAAGGCCGTATAATCTCCCTCTTGAAAGGAAAAGAAATAGATCTTAGAGTGTAATGGCGGTTGTTTGCGGATTTTGAGGTCCACCCCCATACCTACCAGGATTTCTGCCTCTTGCAGAGATAAAGTCTCACGCTCGGAACCCGGTGGTCGGGTTACAATCATTAGCTCAGTTTCTCCTCGCGACAAAACAAAACGGGCAAACTCTGTCGACCTTGAGTAACCCGGTATCTGGGTTATGAATGGCGAGATTAATATCATTTTGAGTGGAACTCTCCTAACACTCTCAAAAAAATGAGACCTAAAAGTTCGAGTATAAAGGACTTCAACTGAAATATTTGGATATAAAGAACTTGGCTTATAAGGGTTACTCACGTCAATTCTCTATTTGTTTGTTAATAATTGGCACATAGATAAACCCCGTTGAGCCACAAAGTTGAATTGCACCAGAATTTGATATCAGCTTATATGCGATTTCTATAAGTAGTATGCAAAGCTGAAAAACCTCCGATATACTTTTGTGGCCGCCGCGTCCCTGAAGCTTGATTGATAGGTTTCTTAAATCTGAAGTTAATTCCAGGCATTCTACCTTTTGGTTTTCTAAAGCTATTAAAAGCCAATAGAATAACGTATCTCCATCAAGCTGGTCAACGCATTCAGTGATAGCAGTAACTGAAAGCTCCTGAATGTCTATCTCTCGAATATCACCTATCATACGTACATGCTTTTCATCTTCAAAGAGATCCAAGATGCGTCTATATAGATGAAGGGACCGCCGGAGAACTGCAACTCTATTTTCCATACCTAGGTTCTTTTGAAGGTTACTAATAAGAGTGAAAACCCATGTTGGAACCAGAAGGCCTCTCGCTTTATAAATCCCTGGGGCTTTCCGGAAAAAATTGGAATTAGGATTTTCCGCAATATCCCGATTAAGCTGCGTTCTCATTGCGGTATGGGGTGTCTTACATCTTGTCTTAAGCAATCCTAGTTTTATAGCAAGGTCAGCAATCGATTCGTAATGCATAGGCCGACCAACTTTTGCGAGAATTTCACTAGCAGCTGTCAAGTATTGGTTTCGCTTCACTATTTTTTCGCTTGAGACCGAAGCTGATAATAGCCAAGAGGCCCACTTCGTTTCGAAAGCGCAGCAAACTTTTCTGAATGCTTTAAGAGAATATCCCGAAGAAGGGCATCGGTATCTATACGTATACCCAACTCGGATTCTTTGTAGTAAATATATGGCTTGATAGCATCCAAGGGTGCTTGGTTCGCATGAACCAAGCGCAGGTAAGGGAAAGCGCATTCCATAAATGATGTAGTCTCCTCTGCAATCTTCTCAGCAATTTCTAAATCTTCCCCTGTTTTTACGGGTCTTAAGATATTCCAACTTGGCGCAAAAGGCCCTTCTAGACGATGTTCCGAAGGAATTCGCAGAATTTCTTGACATCCATTTGGAGGTCCAAGCCAAAAAAAGCGATTTCTTCCCACGCGTAAGCGGTTGATCAATTCGATTCCATCGTATGTTAATCGGCTTTCCTTATCATCGTAGTGGCCGAGTGTTACGGCCCAACCTTTCTTAGGTGTAGCGTGATGGCGGGCAAAGTCGTCTTTTACTTTATCAGGAGTTATTCCCTTCTTTGGAGTTAGCTTTGCCCAAGGAATCATTCTCATTAAACGTTCCCGGATTATAGAACTAGGGAAGGCATGGTTTATCCAACTGCTTCTTTCTTCAAGAAGTTCTGCCGTCCAATCCTTGAATTGGCTGCGATAGTCACGAGATTCTCCATCGTTCTGAAGGGCAAGAAGAACTTCAAGCAATAGGATGTAAGTGTCAGCATCGTGTTCTACGACTAAACCGGTCAGCAGAAATCGTTTAAATGATTCAATACTCAGCTCGCATGCAGCACGGTAAGCGAGTCCGGCGGGAGCCAAGGCGAATTTATTTAGCTTAGGAGGTCCTTGACTAGGTATTCGTTCAAGTATCCCAAGGGCAACTCCAAAATTTATTATCTCAGAAGCATATTTCTCTTGGATCAAACCTGAGTAGTTTAGCCCTCGACTCTTCAATTCCTCAATGAGTTGGAATTGATATTTTGAAGGCTCCCCTTTAAATGTAAGGACGATATTCGCAATGCGAAAAATTGAATATGCTCCAGTAGTATAACCAATATGCCTAGAGAGCGCTTTTGCAAGGGCTTGTTCGCAATAATTTCTATTTGGCACAAAGTACATTTCAGGCAGGAGTATGTCCACCGTGGGCCGAAAGACGTGGCCGCACACGCATAAGAAACGCTCGACCATTCGCTGAATCTGCGATTACAGTCTCTCCAGGGTCTAAGGAGCGAATAACATCACCAATAGATGGAAGATGTGAAGCTGATAATTTGTATGATAAAGAGTTTCGAGTGGGCATTCGACCAATAGCTGCCTGTAAGTCACTTTCAAACCCAAGAGCATGAGTAAATGTAATATCAACTTGGCTCATCAACTTCCTATCCACGGCAGAAGGTTGTTGGGTAGCAAATATCATAGAAAGTCCAGAGTCACGACCTCTTTTAACATAATCCACAATGGAGGCTGCAGCAGCCGTAGTTGCATCTGCTGGAACTACAACATGGGCTTCATCAAGAATAACCCATAGTCGGTCTGGAAGCTGACCTTTATCAACCTCCTCCCCATAGCGTCTTGCCACTCGCTGGGCTTGGTGAAATGACCCCATGCGTTTGGCCACCAGCCTAGTTAATACTCCTACTGCAAGTGCCTGCAAACTTTCGGAAAGATCTCGAAGCAAAATGACTGATATCGTGCCTGGGATGAGAAAATCATCAATTGAAATTCCTGGCGCCCCGACGAGTCGCGCTCCGCTTAAGGCCTCGAGCCGCCACCTAAGGCCATCGATAGATCCCTGCTGAAATGAAGATAAACATCCACCAGGAATGGCACGGGCTGCAAGAGAGGCTGGATTTGTATCAGCACTTTCAGGCAATAGGGATAGTAAAGCTTGGCCCATCGGCGAATATCGCTCTAACTCCAAAAGAGTTAGCCAATCAGTCTCATTAAGTTGTTCAGGAGCAAGCTTGAACTGTCTCACATCTCGCAAAGGACTTGAACACCCATCAGGTAACCATAAATCAATTGACGCCGCCGATCGGAAGTAATCCCCATAATTGCAGGTTTTCCAATTGATGAAGATCTTCTGGCAGATCAGGATTGGGCTCTAAACTAAGCGTCCAGAATTGGTTTTGAAGGTCGAAAATAATGATCGAGCTGGAGGGGGGGCCCCTGATACTACCTCTTGAAATCCAGTTATAGTCTCAATGAGCACCCCAAGATCAAAGCTCTTACCGCTTCCTCGCATTCCAAATACGCCAATAACATGAGGAAAAGATAGATCTAACCATACGGAATAGTCTAGAACGCTGGCTCCCGCCGTTTGCTCGCAAACCTTCCCAATAAACCCATAGCAGGATTTTGTTTCCCCCTTCCGTGCACCAAGGAGAATGGATCTAGTTCCAGAGTCGATATTCAGAAAAGCAACTGGTTCAGATGTTTGGAACCTCGCAGTCGTAATGACTTTCTTCATTTTTTTCATTGGAAACCTCCCGATACCTCACTCCTCGTAAACCACCTGAAAGTGCTATTTGATGACAAAACAAGCACACGGTCTGGGGCTAAGGCAGTGAATAACTTGGTAGGGGAGGATGTAGCCACCAAAGCGGCCATTCCCCTCTCAACGATGGCTCTTCTCATACGTTTGCACACAGCAAAAGTCGTATATTCATCGAGGGATTCACAAAATCCGTCGATTAGAAGGAGATCTGGGTTCTCGGCTAACGCGAGGGCTAAAGCTAATCTGTAAGTTTGACCGACGCTCAAGTGCCCAGCAGGTCGGACATAAAGTTGAGGTTCGGCCAAACCCGCTGAAGCTAAAATTTTCAAAGATTCTTCAAGCGAATGCGTTTTGAAGAGCTCAATTGGAGATAGATTTTTAGGGACCGGACGTAGCGTAGCAACTTTGATCGGTTTTAAAAGTGAAACTCCTTGAACAATTACGTCTTTCGGCATTCTTCCACGGTGTTTACCTGATGCCACCAGCCATCGGATTCCCTGCAGCAAAAGAGACTTTCCGCTGCCGCTAGGCCCGGAAATCAGGATGATCTCCCCCCCGGATGCTTTTATGGCAAGCTTTTTCAAAAGTGATAGTTCAAATTCATTTGAAATAATACCAAAAGCCTCTTGGACTTTTCTGGTCCGAGCTGATGATATAGGTCTTGCAGTTACCATGATGTTAGTATCTTCAAGGTCTATTACTGGGGCAATAGGCTTTTGGCTAAACAATTTTAATTTGTTAGAATGGTTGAAGGGTTGTGCTAATCTCTTCCGACGGTCCAAAAAATTTTGGGCAGCTTTTGTTAAACCTCTGAGGTATGTCGGTTTGGGCCTCCGAAAGATTTTGTGAAGCAGAATCCACTCATCATCATTCAGCTTTTCAGGTGCTCTTCTCAAATAAGCTAAGACCTCATCTAAGGATAGCCCCCTACTGTTCATCATTTGGCCCAAGAGAACTGCGTAGGAGCGTTGTAGGTGCATGATTCCTCCTCCTCCCTGAGGCAATCCTTTAGTTCCATAAGTGCCAGCGAAACGACGGAGGAGGTATTTCATATCTTTTAATGCTCTATGCTCGTTACCTTCGGTTTCTCCAACATATTGAAATCCACATTTTTCAACAAAAGGCCAATAACGCAACATGTCTGCCGTAATTTCCATGAAAATAGGCCTTTTCCCTCCTAAGTGCCAGCGTTCCTCTGCATACTGAATGGCGGCTTCAACAAGTTTTATCGATAGCCCAACTCCACGCAACTCTGGGAAGACAACACACCGTGAGATCCTTACGAAGACACTCGCATAGCGTTTCGCAGTCTCGGTATCCCACCGCAACCAGGCTACATTGCGTTCAGGATCAGAGAACGGAGTATCAAAAATCTTTTTTCTGGCGATGTTAACAAGAAAACTAGAAGATAGTTCTATGAACCCGACAATTTTAGGCAGTTGCCAAGAGTCAATTGAAGCCACAAGGGGTACACATCTTCCTATCCCGGCCCCCCCTCTATAGTGGTATTCAGTCAAGGACAAGTATCCAGATAATTCTTCCTCATTTTCAATTTCCTTGATTACTACATTGAGATCTTTAGAACCGAGTGGCAATCGCGTATCCGAGATCCACGCCGGTGTAAGCGGCAGAAGCTCTTTTGAATCGGCCACGTCTGCCCATAATACACCTTCATGGGTTACAATTCGATTACCCTCTCCAATAGGGGCATAACGACGAAGGCATATTCGAGAACCATCATCGAGCCGCAAAAAAACTCGGTGGCCCTTAGCGAGCCGCCCTTTAATCGTCCTAAATCGATTTTCAGGGATATTAAGTTTTCTGGGGCTGTCAACAGACATATAAATTCAATATCGCTGCTTGGCAGGGTTATCTGGCAGCTCCTTTGTGTTTTGGTGCCAAGAAAATTGTGAAATAAAACAATATGTTATTTTTAGACGGGCTAATGTCACGGTTGAAATTTCCTCTAAAAACCCATCATAAAGTAATTTTTTGAATATGTCGAGGGTGGAAAGGTGGTCTCCATCATTCATGCCGTTCTCTCCCCGCCCCCGTATATTAACCGCTTCCATGCGCTTACTAACCCTTGCCTGTCCCCTAATCGTGTAGTGGCCCCGTTTTTTCAAGACGTTTTTAAGCAGCTTTTGGGGTGCTCTCCGGGTTGTCTTTAAGGTTAATGGTTACCTGGCCCTCATAGTAAGCCCGGCGGTACTCATCAGGGCTGAGGAAGGCCAGGGATGAATGAGGATGTTCGCCATTGTATTCACTGATAGCCCTGGTCACCAAGGCGTGGGCCCCGGCAAAGGTGTCGCACTCCTCCAGCCAGAGCCAGTCAGCCTTGAGGGTGCCGATCACCCGTTCCACATGGGCATTTTGCTTCGGGCTGTTGTAGCCGATCCATTCCGGGTTCACTCCGCAGGTCTTTAAAGTATCCTGGAAGCGGTTACTGGTGGGCTGGCAGCCATTATCCAGGCGCAGGGTCAGCGCATGAGCCCGGGGACCCGTGGGGAGTTCAGCCAGGAGCGCCATGTCCAGGGCTTCCAGCCATTCCTGAGCCCGGCAGCGGTGGGACAGATGCCAGCCGACAATCCGGCGCAGGAAGATATCCAGGACCAGCACTAAAAAGACCCTCTGCCCGCCGGCAAGCAGAAACTGAGTCATTCCATGGCCCAGACCTGATTGGGCCCGCCAGCCGGAGATCGGGGTTGGAGCCGCCGATACTCCCGTTCTTGATTCGGGGACACAGCAACCTTTCCTCTCGCAAGAGCCTGGCGGTGCGCTTGCGGCCCACCGGGATCCCTAACGATTTACGGACCCAGGCCCGGACTCAGCGGATGCCCCAGGTAGGCTTGCGCACTTTAATCTCCCTGATCTTCAGGCGCAACTCCTGGTCCATTGAGGTCCGGTTCTTCTTAAGCCCGGTCTTGCTTCGCCTGCCCCTACCCCTGGCCGCCAGGGTGGATTTAGGCAGAGCCAGCACATTGCCCAAGCGGCCGTAACTGAGACCCTGGTCGTGCAATAACCTGACTTCCCCCGGCATTAGCGGCTTTTTTTTAAAATCTCGATAACCATGGCCTGGTCGCCGATGAGCTCTTTGGCCCGGCTCAGTTCCAGTTCTAACTGCCGCTCCCGGGAGAAGTACCGCTTCTCCCCGCCTGCCAGCGCCGCCTTGATGGCCTCCATGGCCCGGTCCCGTAGCTTGTAAAGATAGGTGGGGCTGATCCCGTAGCGGTTGCAGATCTCTGCCATGGTACCCTTGCCCTGCAGCAAATCCAGGACCGCCTGGGCCTTGTCCCGGTCGGATAATCTCTTGGCCCCCATGAGGTCTCCTCGCCCCTGGAGACTAGCTCATTAGCTGCCTCTTGACCATCCCTGCCCCCTACGGCTACGCCTTCGGAGGCAGGGATGGTTGACGCCTTGAACTACACTACTGACCGTCCACACCTTTTAAGGGGCCAGGATAATCGCCTTTCCTGGGGCATCTGAGGGGTCATTTTTCGATTGCCATTTACAAATGGGGTGGAGTCGGCCTGGCCGCCTGGGGCCTCTCATGGGGTGAGGGTGCTAAGGTGAGGTTAAGTGTGGGGCCATTAAAATTTCAAAAAACCCCCACGCCCATCATGCAAGGTGGGGGGGTGGGGGTCCCGTCCCGGAGTTTGGGGTTCCCGTGGGTAGCTATTCTCCCTAAGGCGGGGCGTTGATGAGGCCGTGGCAAGCGGGGGGGGCTGGCGGACGCCATGGGCCAGGGCAAGGGCCCCAAAGGTCTGCTGGCTTCACTTCCTTATTCCTAACTTTCTGATATGGGTCATTTTCCCCGTTCATTAACTTATTTATAAAAGTTAATGAAATTTAAACCCGCTCCGTTTGAGGCTTTCTTGACCTTCCTTGACAAATTGACTTTTCTCGTGGCAATGTGAATTTCAGAAATTGGTTAACGGGTGGGGACATGAATTGACAAATGATAACTGCTTGAGGATATTCGAAGAAAGCCTGGCGCTTAAGGTCAAGAAGCAATTGGGCGAGCTCGATAAGGATATTGAAGCTGCGAAGAGGCGAGCCGCTGCCAAAGGTCTTGCTCAATCAGGCCCCATGATAAATGAGGTTAGAGGGCTATGTACTAAAGTACTCGAATTAAGGGCAGATTATATTTTTGAAATTTTGACCGATCTTCCCTTCAGATACTCGCCCGAGTTGGGTGCAAGGATTTCCGAAATATCTCTAAAATATTTTCCAGCGGACCTTGGAGAGCTTTATACTCGCCTCGATGCTATAATTCGTTTTGCAAATGGCGAGCGTGCAAGAGACACTGTCATCAATAAAGTTGTAGATGCAAATAATACTGAGATTGACAGATTTCGGAGTCTATTGGATCAGTTTCTACTGATTTTGAAAAGTAAAGATAAATCAGTGATTAGAAGATTATGGGAACATCCTGTTTGGAGCAAAGTAATTGCGGGAGTATTATTGGCAATAGGCGGCCTAATTGTAAAAATTGTGTGGGATAAATTGACAAAATGATGATGGAACCGGGGGACGCTTAAAGAGTTTTTTGATATGTTTTCGCCATGAAAAAGACTTTCAAAACGATAGGAACGCCTTTTATACCCTTAAGATTTACTCTCCCTTTCCGGACTTATTATCCGCAGGCGTTTCCAACGTATAGGTCATGTCCGGTTTGGGCGTAGGGGGAAGAGGTTCACCCTTGGCTACAGTTACCTGGTTGCCGAGGCCCCCACGAGGCCCAATCTGTCGGTAAAGGCCGGAGCGCTCAGCAATTTGCCCAGGTTTGAAACCTTTAGTTTTAGACATCTTCTCTTCTCCTTATAAAGAAAATTGATTAACCTTAGCACATATTGCGGTATATTGCAAGGACAACCACAACAAATAGTGTAAAATGTTGCGTACCAGTCCCAGAGAACTCCCCCTCCTATATCGCAATCCCTGCCTTTAAGTACTTCTGGACTCCCGAGGCAGCACCCTTTCCATAGATTCCCTTGCAATAGTAGCAATCAGGGGCCGGTTCTTCGGTCACGGTGACTATCCCACGGTTGCCCCGGTATTTAGAAAGCTTTTTCGGGGGGCGGATTCCTGTGACGCCAAGCATGAACTCGGTTGTGGCGAGGGAGGCGATTACCCCGTTGATTGAAACGACCGCTGGCCCCGCCTGGTCCAGAGCTTCCAAGGAACCCCGTAAATAGCATCTCGGTTAACCCTGGCTTCCGGGGTTTCGAGATCGGCCTGGGCTTGGGCCACATCAAGCTCTCCGTAGCAGATGATGCAACCTTGCCCTTCCCAGGCCACACATACTCGACCGCCATAGCTACCATCCGGCAAAATATCAGAAGCGAGATCGAAATAAGGTCTGGAGTAAGCGGCGCAAATTCCATTCAGGATCAGCCGTGCGCCCTCATTATCCAGACACCCAAAGACATAGTCCGCTTTAATTACCGCTTCGAACGCCTGATGGCTTACAAGCGATTGGTGAATCGGGGCCACGCAGATACCAGGATTGATCTCCTTGGCCAGCCTCTCCCCAATATCGACCTTCCAGCTGCCAGGAATAGGGTCATTGTGCCTTACGCCGATGTAGCGGTTCCGGTTAGTCTCATCAAGCTCTTCGTGATCAATTAGAGTCAAACGGCCAACACCGAGCAACGTCAACTGCTGAACCACATGGGTTCCAAGGCCCCCGACTCCCACGATGGCGACATGTGCGTCGGCTAATTTATGCTGGCCTTCCGTGCCAAAAAAGCGAATATTCCGGTCATAGATTAAATCTGTCATAAAGATTCCACTCGGTACGGGAAAGCCCCGTAGGTTTCAATAATGAGTTTTCAACCATTATCCCATCAAGACGCTGAGGGGTTTTTGGGTTATCCATCCAAGCCAGTCCATCGAACCCTGAGCGGCACACCACCATGGCGAGGTAAGGACGCCCTTTGAGCCGCCACCATACATGGGGCACGAACTCCGCAAATGCCAAAAGGTCGCTTATGGAGAATTCCGCCGACTGCCGCCCCAAATGCGAATGAAGCTCTACTAAAGATGCACCTAAGTCGTGAGCACGTTTTATTGCCAAGGCCTTTATTTCATCGCGTAACTCGAAATGAAAGCGGGTTTGATGAACAAACCCTTCCGGCGGGATAGGAAGCCAATCTACGAGACGGAAAATTTCAGTCCCGTTATGCAACTGCCTCTGGGTATAAGCGAAGGCAGCTTGCTCCTGGGCAAAGCGCCTTGGTAATAGATGTGTCCAGATGCTCTTCTGGACTTCTCTGGGGATATCGATAAGGATTTTTGTCATTATTTTCCTTGCCGGAAGCGGTCTGCGAACCCCATAACCCAATTAAGAAGATTAGATCCAGTAGAGAGATCAACAGTCGGCCGCCACTGGCCATCACCTGGGGCCCAAGAGAACATCCCCCAGGTGCCCGGAAAGGGCGGCTGTGTGGGAGCGGGTTCGTTGTAATTATCGGGCCGGACTCCCTGGAATAAGAGCCCGGAGAGTACATAGAATCCGTAAGGCGGCGCTCCTGGGTAGCCCTGAGGTATCTGGAAAGCCACATCTGTCGTTCTGTAATTCCACCCCTCAGGAAGATGGTATGACGAGATATGGACCCACTGGCCCTCCTGCTTATATTCCACTTCATGGAAGCGGCTGCGAAGGAGGGCCATTTCCTGGTCAATTCGCTCCTGCATGCCTTTAACCCCGTTTAAAGTGTACCTTCTTAGAAAATCCCATGCCGGGCTTCAGTTCGACGACCTCTCCAGGCTGCAAGGTGTGTTCATTGTTGTCTTTGTTGATCATAACCGCTCCCTGGGAAGGGTCCCAGCCGCCGAGGGCGATGATCTCCTCAGTAGTGATGGCGTCCTTATCCCACGGCTTCAGGACGCCCTCGATGTCAATTTGATACTTCGGGCCGTGCTTGGCTTCTTGTGTCATGGTTTTTTCTCCTTTGACTTCCGGATAAATTAGCCCTACGATCAGACGCAGGGATGGGCCGCACCAGGATGTTTTGTGGCTTCATTGAGTAAAGCCGACTAAGTTTTATTTTTCGCCAGCACAGGATAATTTTTTGGCAAAAAAACTACCAACTCCGGCATTTATTCTTAAGAGCAGGCTCCCATGGTGAACACTTCCGAGGAAGGAAAATATAATCCGAAAATTCGGGAAGAACTGGACAAGGCCGATTGGCAGGAGATTTCACTTCAACTGCTGTGGTTCGCGGTCAGCAAAGCGAGGATGCTCCGGGCCATGGGGATTGCCGACGTGGACCACGAGGACCTGATTCAAGAAGCCATATCTCTCGCCTACGGGGTCGGCCCCAATGACACCTACCGGAATTGGAATAAAGAGGTTTATCCAGACCTGGCAGGTTTTCTGAGAAGCGTCATAAAAAGCATTGTGAGCCATAAGAAAGAACACCATGGGAAATTTAAAAGCGAGACATCTTCATTAGATGATGCTCTTGGCGATAAAGAATTAACTTCCCTAAGTCCCAAGAGTCCAGAAGAACTCGTTACCGAAGGGCATTGCTTAATGAGTCTTAAAGAGGCGATCTATGAACGAGTTAAGGGAGACGAGGAAATAGGAATGGTGCTTCTTTGCTTAGAGGAGGGAATATCTAAGCCCCAGCACATCGCTGAAGAAATCGGCTATGACATCAATAGGGTCAACAACGCTTTAAGGAGATTGCGAAGAAAAACGAACACCTGGCACCAACTACCTAAGCAAAGGTATCTATATTATGGGAACCGAAGGCATAGAAAAAATACTATCTTTCTTAGATGCGCTCACTGATGCATTAGGGGAAAGTGAAGGAGTCCCAAAGGAAGATATTATTGCCGACCTTAAGGATGAGGGAATCGACGTTGACGTTGCGCTAAAACGCATCCAAACGATGGTTGAGCACGCTTCTCAGAAGGCAAAGAGACAACAATTAGAAATCGCCAGGGAGAAACGGCTTGCCCTGGAAGCAGAAAAGCCGGCTCGCCTAACTGAGTTTCTCGACTGGACCAAGGAGCAGACCATTGAAAAAATAAGTGAGCTCATCCCCTCAATTGGCCCCCTTGCCAGCGTGTCTTACCGGGAATTGGAGTCTAAAAGTCAGGAGGACCTGGCCGCTCTACTTGAAGACCTAATCACCTCAAAGGAAATGGAAGAACAAGAAAACCCAAATGAAACTTGATTTGCCCCTTTCCTTGCTGAAGGCTGAAAAAAAGGCGTCAGAGATTATAGACGGGTACGGGATAACTTTCCCCGAGCATATCCGTTTGGAAGACATCGCTTTTGCGTTGAGGGCAAGGATCGTTGAAGGACCGCTCACGGGCGCCGCAGCCAGCTTAGTACGGCGGGGGAGTTATGCTACGATCCGAATCCCCGCGGATGAACACTATCTCCCCCGCAAAAGGTTTAGCGTGGCCCATGAGTTGGGTCACTTAATCTTAGGCCATGGCCACTCCGTTCGTTTGGTCTGCACCGCGGACAATATGCTTGACTGGAACCACCAGCCCGGCCAGGAGACCGAGGCTAACTTTTTTGCGGGGGAACTACTTCTCCCGGAGAAGCTCTTCAAAGATCGGTGCGATGTTCGGGAAGTAAATTTTGCTCCGGTTCGCAAGCTTGCCGAAGAGTTCACCACCTCTCGTACTGCCACGGCTATCCGTTTTGTGCGCTTTTGCCCGGAGGCGTGCGCTCTGGTTTTTTCAAGAGAGTCGAAAATTTGCTGGTTTTATAAAAGCGAAAGTTGGTGGCCGTTTATTCGTAGAGGTCCGCTTGATATTAATACATTCGCAGCCAACTATTTCAGGGATATAGAAGTTCCTGACGAGCCCTTGGAAGTAGATGGCGATGCTTGGGTAGAAAGCAGGGGCGTGGACTCCATAGTAGAGCACTCAATTTGCTCACCCAGGCTAGGGTTTGTTCTCTCTATCCTCTGGATCAGATCATAAAGGGCGTGAATAGAACTAGACAAAAGTATGTATTTTGTCCAACTTCTACCCTTTTATGCACCCCATTCCTTGACAGACATTCTTGAATGGTGCTGTGATTAGACAAAATTATTAAATTCCCAATTTTGCTAACTTTGTTTATGGCACTCCACGAGCGAATGTTAACTGCTATATCTCCGCATTTTACCACCTGGCGTTTGGTGTGCTGATATACTCATAATAGCTGTCTCTCAGAGCCTGCTATCGAACCTCGCCTTTAAAAAATCAATAAATTTCCGTACGGATAATATTGACCAGGGGGGGTAGGAGTCCCGTCCCGGGGTTTGGGGTTCCCGAGAGTAGCTATTCTTATTATTTTAGTTGTTGTGTGTGGTGGGGAGGCCGGCGCCGGGGCGGGGAGGTGGTAGTGGTAAGTGGGGATGGTGGACGGGAGGCCAGGGCCGGCACCACGTGGACAAGGGCAAGAGCAAGGCCCTGGGCCCAGGACTCGGGGCCAGAGGTGGGGCTGCCCTTCAATGGAGGTGGCTGAAACGGCCCAGAATGAACGATAAGGGCAGGACCTTTACCTTACCCCTCACCTGGTGGCAATCGTGCGGAAATGGCCCGTGAAATGCCCCTGGTCGCCGTGTCCGGGGGGAAGAAATGGGCACTCTGGAGGGGAGTATCAACCCCACGGGTGCGGGGGCCAAACGTCCCGGAGTTCTCCGGGAGTAGTCCGGGAGTAATCAACCCCACGGGTGCGGGGCGGCGAGAAGTTCTTCAGGAAGTTCTTCAGGAAGTCCTTCGGTAAGCACTTAATCACCCCCACGGGGGGCAGAGGGAAAACTGAGAGCTGCTCCTGGGAGGTCCCAGGCGAACCGGGAGCCCCTACCCCCAGGAAATCCTAAACTTTCCCAGTAATTCCCAGGAAACGACCCTCTGAGAGGCCCCCAGGCGGGGCGATTGAGGGGGAGGGAAGGGTTAGATAACCCCCAAATAAACCATTCCCTACGCGCTAAAATCAAAAAATGTGCACGTAATGTGCACGTTGCCCCAAAAAGGAAAAGGCAAGTACAGGAACACCGCCTGTAACTTACCTTATTTATTGACATAATTTCTGGTGGAGCTGAGGGGATTTGAACCCCTGACTTCTTGAATGCCATTCAAGCGCTCTTCCAACTGAGCTACAGCCCCACGCCCAAATTTTAATTAACAAAAGCGCAGGGGCCTGTCAAGTCCCCAAGAGGCAAATTGCCTGGCAAGTTAAGGCCCCCGACGAGGTAACATATAAGCCTTGCCGGTTAAGTTACGGCTAACGGCGGGCGGCTGCCCCTTTGAGGGGAGGAGGACCAGGGCCGGCTTTGCAAGAGAATTTCCCGGTAACCTAGATAAGCTCCTGCCTAACTGGGGCGAGGTCTGGCCCTGGCTAGGTCCCGTCAAGTTTCACCCTCTTTAAGCCGCTCATACCAAGTTGCGCTCATAGAGGTAACAATAAGCAATTTTCTTGTAGGGGCGCAATTCATTGCGCCGAGGAGGGCGTGATAAGTTACGCCCCTGCATGAAAATTACCTGTTTGACGGCAACTTGGTATCAGGCCTTGATAAGAAGGCCCAGCCCTGATAAGGGCCTTCCCAGAGACTTTTAATAGGGCCAGGACCAGGGGAATTTCTGTTATAATGGCAGCTAAAGGAAGGAATAAATTAACAGCTTGTCCAAGCCGCGCCTTAACATTCTCCAACTGCTAGTCAGCCTGCCGGTGGGGGGAGCCGAGGACCTGGTGGCGGCCATCGTGGCCGGCCTCGATCCGGAAAAGTTTGCGGTGCAGGCGGCCTGCATCGGCCCCCCCGGCCGCATCGGGCAGGAGTTGGCCGCGGCCGGTTATCCGGTTATCAGTTTGGGGCTCGACATCAGGCACACCTCTTTCCGGCGGATTCTGTCCGCGGTACGGCGTTTGCTAAAGGAAACCCGGCCGGACATCCTCCATACCCACCTCTACCATGCCAATCTCTATGGCCGCCTGGCGGCCCTGGGGCTGGATGTAAAGGGCGTGGTGGTTCATGTCCACAACACTTATTCCAGGGTCAAGCTCCATCGCCGCCTGGCGAACTTCCTACTGGCGCGAGTCACCAACCAGGTCCTGGTAGGAAGTCCCCAGGTGTGGCAGGACGTGCGCCGCTATGACGGGGTCCCCGTTTCCCGCCTGGGCCTCCTGCCCAACGGCATCAACCTGGGAGCCCTGGAGACCCCCTTAAGTCGGGAGGAAGCTAAGGCCTATTTTGGAGTGACGGGGTTTTGTGTGGGCGCGGTGGGGCGCTTGGAAGAGCAGAAAGGCCATACCTATCTCTTGGAGGCCGTGTCCCTGCTAAAACCGGAGATGGGCGACCTTATGGTGCTGTTGGTAGGGGAAGGAAGAGAGCAAGAGGCCCTGGAGCGCCAGGCGCGGCAGTTAGGGATTGATGATTCCGTGTTATTTTTAGGCACTCGGCGGGATTTAGCCTTGATCTATCGGGCCCTGGATCTTTATGTGCAGCCTTCCCTGTGGGAAGGTTTGTCCCTGGCTATGCTTCAGGCCATGGGGACTGGACTGCCGGCGGTGGTTTCCCAGGTGAGCGGGGCGGTGGATATCATTCAGGATAACTTGAATGGCCGGCTGGTACCTCCGGGAAACGCTCAGGCCCTGGCCGCGGCCATCCTGGAGCTTTATCGCCAGCCCGCGACGCGAGTCCGCCTGGGAGATATGGCCCGGCGCAACGTTCAGGAGCACTATTCCCAGGAGACCATGCTGCGCCGGCTGGAGGGTCTCTACCTAAAGTTGGGGGAGAAAGGCCGGGGTGTTGCATAATTTAACGCCGCGCCGGGCCTATACCATCTTACATACCGAGTCCTCCCTGGGCTGGGGCGGGCAGGAACGCCGCATCCTGGCGGAGGCCCAGGCGATGCGGCAGCGGGGCCACCGCCTGCTTTTGGCCTGCGATCCCCGGGGAGAGCTCTTCCTCAGGGCCCAAAAGGAAGAGTTTCCCACTACTCCTCTCACCTTTGGAGGCTGGTGTAACCTCAAGGCCGGTCTTACTTTACGCCGTTTCCTTAAGCAGGAAGCGGTGGAGATCCTGAATACTCACAGCTCTCTGGATTCCTGGGTGGGGCTGCTGGCCTGGAAGAGTTTAAGCACCCGGCCGGTTTTAGTGCGGACCCGCCACCTGTCCACGCCGGTACAAAATAACTGGCCTACCCGCATGCTCTATCACGCCCCGGCGGCGCTCCTGACCACCAGCCGGGCCATCAAGGAATTGCTGGCGACCCGGCTTAAAGTTCCTCCCACCCGCATCTTTGCCATTCCTACCGGAGTATCCCTGGCAGAATTTGCTCCCCGGGAGGCGGACCCGGCCGGGCGAGAGCGCTTAGGGATACCTCCCGACGCCTTTGTTTTCGGAACCGTGGCGGTGCTGCGCTCCTGGAAAGGGCACCTGTTTTTGTTAGAGGCCTTGAAGGAGCTCTGGCGCAACGGGGCTGCCGCCTACTTGGTGCTGGTGGGGGAGGGGCCCTACCGGGTGGTGATAGAAGAAAAGATGGCGGAATTGGGTCTCACGGACTGGGTGCGGCTGGTGGGCTACCAGGATGAGGTGGCCGGGTGGTTGGCCCTGATGGACGCCGTGGTCTTAGCTTCCTATGCCCACGAAGGGGTGCCCCAGGCCCTGGTCCAGGCCCTGGCCCTGGCCAAACCGGTGGTGGGCACCGCCGTGGGGGGCATCCCCGAGGTGGTGATCCATGAGCAAACCGGTCTGCTGGTGCCCCCCCGGGACCCCCGGGCCCTGGCCCAAGCTATGCGCCAACTCATGGAAGACCCGGAATATGGCCGGGAATTGGCCCGCCGGGGCCGGGAGCTGGTGGTGGCCCAATTTTCCCTGGAGCAGATGGCGGTGACAGTGGAGGCAGTGTATGATGAAATTTGGGAGAAGGTAAAGGTGGGTAAATGAATGGAGGAGAAACCTTTCTCTGCCTCCGCGCCTTGGCCGCAAACCACAAGGAAGGTGGGCCATTAATAATTTAAAGTCTCTCCGCGATGCCCGCGTCCTGATAACCGGGGGCGCGGGGATGATCGGCAGCACCATCGCTCATCTGGCGGTGCGCCAGGGTGCTAAAGTTGCCGTGCTGGACGCCATGCTGCCTCTGTATGGCGGCAATGAGTTCAATTTATCGGGGATTATGGATCGCATCGAGTTCATTCCCGGCGACATTCGGGACTTTGATGTGATGCAGCGGGCGGTGACCGGGGCTGATTATATTTTCAGCCTGGCGGCGCAGGTGAGTTACGTGGACAGCAATATTAGCCCACTGCTGGATATGGATATTAACTGCCGCGGCCATATCAATCTGCTCCAGGCCTGCGTTCAGGCCAATCCCCGGGCCAAGTGTGTTTTCACCAGCTCCCGCTTCGTCTATGGCACCATTGAGTACAACCCCGTGGATGAATCCCATCCCTTCAATTGTTTGAGCATTTACGGCATTCACAAGCTGGCGGGGGAGAAGTACTATCGGTTCTACCACGATGCCCACCAGCTACGCACCGTCAGTTTACGGATTTCCAATCCCTACGGCCCCCGGCAGCAAATGAAACATAGCAAGTATGGCATAGTCAACTGGTTCATCCGGCTGGCCCTGGAGGGGCAACCGTTGCCGGTGTATGGAGAGGGCAGGCAAAAGCGGGATTATATTTTTGTGGAAGACGTGGCCGAGGCCCTGATCCTGGCGGCTCTAACCCCGGGAACGGAGGGGCAGGTCTATAATCTCGGTTCAGGTATCGGCACTCCCTTCATCGATATGGCCCATTGGGTGGCTGAGGCGATCCCCGGCACCGAGGTCCGCCAGGTGGAATGGCCGGCAGATCGATATTTTGTGGAGACCGGGGACTACATCAGCAACGTGGCCAAGCTCGTCCAGGCCATCGGTTGGGCGTCCAAGACCTCTATGCAGGAAGGGATCGCCCAGACGGTAAGCTACTACCGCCAGCATCGAGCCAGGTATTGGTAAAGCGGTTTTCATATAGAACGCGAGGTGGGGCGTGGGGTAGGGACCTGGCCGGTGGCAGGTCGCGGCTGTATTAAATATCCAGGGGTTTCTGCTGGCTCAAGGATCTCCTTTCTCTGCCTTGGGCGGCCGGACGGTGGCTTTGGCTTTGAGTTTTATGGCCCTGACTTAAGGATGGGGGAAACGCCTGAAGCAGGTTATGGAAAAACACTGGTTGGCTTTGCTATTGGGCGGGGTCTTCCTCCTTTGGTTAATCTCCCTGCTGGGGGTCCGGTACTGGACCCGACGGCGACTGCTTAAGACCCTGATGGAGCAGGAATTACAGGAGGAGGCCAGTTACGCCACCTTGGAACCCAGACCCGAAGACCAGGCGGCCCGGAACATCATCCGGGCCTATCGCCGCCGCTACCTCCTGAAAATTTGGCCGGATACCGAGTTCTCCTTCCAGGTCATCAATGAGATGTCCCTGGAGTTGGTCCAGGAGATTGCCCGGGTCTATTACCCCGACGAAGAGCGCCCGGAACTCAAGGCCTCCCTGGCCGATCTGGTGGCCCTCTATAATCGGGTGGGGGAACGATTGGCCTCTTGGCTGGAGACCTTTCCCATCCGGGCCGTGAAGGATGTGGAGATTCAGGCGATCTTGCGTTACCATGAATTATATCAAGATCTTAAAAATCATCCCACTTATAGGTTCATCAAGCGCCACCATCTGGACAAGGTGGTGCGTTGGGGCTGGACCGCGTATAATTATGCCAATCCCTGGTATTGGGGCCGGAAAGCGGCCTACGAAGGGAGCAAGGAGGTGGTCTCGCGGCTGGTCCTGGCCCAGGTGGCTGATTTCGTTGGGGAAGAGGCCATGCGCCTTTACGGTCGACGCTATTTTTAGCTGGAAGGGGCTGCCGGCTCTTACTTCCTCCGCCAACGCTAATCATTAATATGGCTAAAAAAAAGAAGACTCGGCAATGGGGAGACTGGCTGGGGTCCCGCCTGGCGGCCCTGTGGTACCGTCTGGATAAGCGCCACCGGGAGATCACCCGGCGCAACCTGGAATTCGCCTACGGACCGGAGCTGGATGGCGAGGCTCGGGAACGTCTGGCCCGGGCGGTTTTCCGCCACTTCGTGCGCTTTGCCTGGGAGAGCCTGGAGCTCCTGGTGGCCCCGCTATCCCGGATAAAGAGCCGGGTTATCGTGCTGGGCCAGGAGCATGTGGCCGCGGCCCTGGCCCAGGGGCGGGGAATGATCGCCGTCGCCGCCCACGCCGGCAACTGGGAGTACACGGTGATGGGCTATGGTCTTAAGTATCAGCCGGTGGCGGTAGTGGCCCGGGAACTGGACCACCCCCGGGGCCGGGCCCTGGCCCGCTACCTCCGGCAGCGGGGCGGCAATCGAATGCTGGACAAGCAAAAGGGCCTGAAGGCGATCCTGGCCCAATTGAAGCAAAACAGGATTGTGGGCATCGTCATCGATCAAAACACCGCCACGGAAGGGGGCCTGTTAGTCGATTTTTTCGGTAAGCCGGCCCGCACCACCCCGGTGGCGGCCCTGCTGGCCCGGCATCGGGACATCCCGGTGGTGCCGGCGCTTTCCCGGCGTCTCCCCGGAGGAAGGCACCTGGTAGTGTTTTTTCCCCCGATTCCCATGGAAAAGACCACGGATCCCCAGGCCGACATCCAGCGCCACCTGGAGCTCCAGAGCCGGGCCATCGAGGCCTGGGTGCGGTCTGAACCATCGCAATGGCTCTGGCTCCATCGGCGCTGGAAGAACCAGTTTCCGGAACTTTATGAGAGGCGAAGATGAGCGACGCTAAAGAGAATTTTCTGGCGAGCTTTCGGGACCAGGTAGAGGCCCAGAAGTTGGCCCAGTTCTTGGGATTGGTATTGGAAGAAGTGGCTCCTGGCCGGGCCCGGGTGAGCATGACCTGCGGCCCGGAGATGGCCAATATCCTGGGGATGGTGCACGGCGCGGCCCTCTTCGCCTTGATCGACGAGGCCTTTCAGGCCGCGGTGAACGCTCATGGCACGGTGGCGGTGGCCCTCAACCTGAACCTCACCTTCCATCAAGCCCCCCGGATGGGCGAGCGCCTGACCGCAGTGGCCCGGGAGATTCACACCGGGCGGCGCATCATCTCCTGTTACATTGAGGTCACTGATCCCCAGGGAGGCCTGGTGGCCTCTTGCCAGTCCCTGGCCTATCGTAAGAACCAGCCGCTACCTTTCGGAAGAGAAGGTGGAGGAACGCCCGAGGAGGGACCCACTGGTTGAAATCCGTCGTCGGTAGGCGCTGTACCCTCTGGATAATTACATCTTTTCTATTTTTTGGAGTTCGCTCGCCTTGGCGCGCAGGCGCCGTAACAACTCGGCATAAGAGGACTCATGGATGATGCGGCCGAACTGGGAGCGGTAATTGCTCACCAGGCTTACCCCCTCGATGCTGACGTCGTAGACCATCCACCCCGTATCTTTATTGAGGAGACGGAAATTTATGGGGATCCGGTCGTTTTTGCGCATTAATTGGGTGCGTACCTCGGCATAGTCCCCTTCCTGGCTCCCCTCCGTGTATGCTACCTTTTCATCCGTGTACTTATCGAACTTGTCGGAGTAAGAGTCCGCCAAAAGATCCTTAAAAAGGTGCACGAATTCGGTCCGCTGAGCCGGGCTGAGGGACCGCCAGTATTGCCCCAGGGAACGTTTGGCCATCTCCTCGTAGTCAAAGCGGCGGTTAATGGTGTCCTTAATCAATTGGATGCGGTGCTCCTTCTGAGAGGGTGATTTGAGCGCCGGGTTACTCAGGATTTTGAGGACCTCATCGATGACGCCCTTGACCGCATCAGTAGGGGTATCAGCCGTGGCCCCGGACACCGCCACAGCCAGGTTTAGGGTTAAAACCAGGGCCAGAACCCGGATAAGGTGAATGATCATAGTTGCTCTTTCCATAATTCCTTTTTCTCCAGTTTCTCCAGGGAAAATCGCCAGCCTTTCATTTGACGAGAATTCGGTGTTAATTTCGGCCGCGCCTCCTGGTCATCTCCGGTCGTAGGGTCCCGTAAGGGTTAGAGGGGAGTGAAGGGTCGCTGGCCATACGCCTGGGTCTGTCCCTTGGGCCCTGTTATAATTACCTCAAACCTTGCCTTGGATGTATTTGCTGATCAATTCCTCAAAATCCACCGCGGATTCGGTATCCCGGATCCTACCTCCCGGGGGCAGGAGTTTTTCCGCCCCACCTGGGGATAGCTTGACGAATTTATCGCCGATGATGCCCTTGGTGCGGATGGAGGCAATGGCATCGGTGTAAACCTTGAGCCCTTTCTCTAGGCTCAGCACCACCCGGGCCTGGTCAGTGGGCGTGAGCTGGATGGATTCCACCCGGCCCACTTCCACTCCCGCCACTTCCACCGACGCCCCCACCTTGAGACCGGAGACATTGTCAAATTCAGCAGTAAGCTGGAAGCCCGTGCCTAAGACCTCCATCTTTCCCAGGTGGATAGCCAGATAGGCCAGGCAAGCCAGGCCCGCCAGAACGAAGATGCCTACCCCCAACTCCAGAGTGGTCCTTTTCATAATATCGGTCTAGGCCTCCAGAAAATCAACTTCTCCATGGATGAAACTTTGCACCACCGGATCCGGGTGGTGCTGAATCTCCTCCGGGGTCCCATAGGCAATGATGTGCCCCTGGTGCAGCATGGCCACATGGTCTGCCACCTGAAATACCTCCGGAATGTCGTGGGCCACCACCAGTGCGGTATAGCCACTGTCCTGGTGGGTCTTTTTAATCAAGTGAAAAACGGTGTTGGTCATGGGGGGATCCAGGCCAGTGACCGGTTCGTCGAAGAGGATGATCTCGGGCTCTTGGATCATGGCCCGGGCCAGGGCTACCCGTTTCTTCATGCCGCCGCTCAACTCTGCGGGATACTTGTTTCCCACCTCAGGGCTCAGGTTCATCTGATCCAGTCGCTCCAGGACCCGACGGCCGATCTCTGCCTCCGGCAGACGGGTTTTTTCCCGCAAGGGGAAGGCTATGTTATCAAAGACGTTGAGGGAATCGAATAAAGCCCCCCCTTGAAACAGGACTGCGAAACGTTTTTTGAATTCCTGAAGTTTGCGGCCGCGCAAAAGGGCGATATCCTGGCCATCGACGAGGATTTGGCCCCGGTCGGGTTTCAGGAGGCCTACGATGTGCTTCAAGAGCACGCTTTTGCCTACCCCGCTCTTGCCGATGACCACGGTGATCTGGCCCTGGGGCATCTCCAGGTTGATGCCGTCCAGCACTACTTGGCGGTTAAAGGATTTATACAAGTCGATGATTCGGATCATAGTTTACATGAAGAAAGAGGTGAGGATGTAGTCCCAGGCCAGGACCAAAATGGCTGAAAGCACCACCGTCTGATTGGTGGCCCGACTCACTCCCTCGGCCCCGTGCTCGGTATAGTAGCCCTTGTAGCAGGCCACCAGAATGAGGGTGAGCCCAAAAACCAGGGATTTGACCAGGCCGCCATTGACATCCAAGGCCACGACACTTTGCACCATGCCGGAGAAATAGGCCCCGGAACTTACGCCCAGGAGCACCACGCCTATGAGATACCCTCCCAGGATGCCCACCACATCAAAGATGGAGGTGAGCAAGGGCAGGGCGATAAGTCCGGCGACCAACTTGGGCATCACCACATACTGCATGGGATTAACGGCCATGGTGTCCAGGGCGTCCAACTGCTCGGTGATGCGCATGATGCCGATTTCGGCAGTAACTGCGGAGCCGGCCCGGGCGGAGACCATAAGCGCGGTAAGCACCGGGCCCATTTCCCGAATGAGGCTTAAGGCCACCGCGGAGCCCAAAGCCCCTTCCGAGCCATATTTTCTCAGGGTGTAGTACCCCTGCAGGGCCAGGACCATGCCGGTAAAGGCGGCGGTGAGCACGACGATCAGGCTGGATTTGACCCCGATGAGACTAACCTCCCGGAGGATGAGGCGGGGTCGGAAGGGGGGAATAAATGCCAGGCCCAGGCCTTCCAACAGAAAGAGCATCATGCCCCCGACTTCCTGGATGAAGTTCAATAGCCAGCGGCCCCAGAGGTGGAGCAGATTTACCATGTCAGCGAATATAATCTTGAGGGATTGTTATGCAACCGTTAATCATCTAAACGAAAAACACCGAAAATGCAAGTTAGAACCGGAAAAGCCCAGGTTCCAGACCCCACTCCCAGTGCGCCCGTCCAGGCCCTGGGAAAATTGTAGGCCAGGGACAAAATCATTGACGGCCTCAGCAACACTGTTTAACATATGCCCGGTAGTCCGCAATTTGGAACCGTGAATCAGGCTACCACCAAAGAGGAGGTCAATCAAGCCTTTGCCATCGCCCAGGAAGGCTCTTTGAAGGGAATCATTCACTTGTGTACTGTGCCCCTGGTGTCCATCGATTTTAACGGCTCCCCTTATTCTGCCATGGTGGATGCCGAGCTCACCAATGTCCTGGGCGGCAATTTGGTCAAGGTACTGGCCTGGTATGATAACGAGATCGGTTTTTCCACCCGTATGCTGGATCTGGCGGTGCATATCGGGCGGCAACAAGCTTAACCCGCTGGAAATAGGAGTAATCGGTGAAGTATATTGATGAAATTGATATCAAGGGAAAGACCATATTCATCCGGGTGGACTTCAACGTACCCCTGGATCAGAACCGCAACATTACGGATGACACCCGCATCCACGCGGTTCTGCCCACCATCAATTACTGCCTGGAAACGGACGCCAAGGTGATCCTGGCCTCTCATCTGGGGCGTCCTGGTGGCCAGCGGGTGGAGGAGTTCTCCCTGGCCCCGGTGGCCCGGCGCCTGGCTTATCGGCTGCACAAAAAGGTGACCATAGCTCCGGATTGCGTGGGGCCGGCGGTGGACAAGATCAAGCGGGGGATGAGGCGCGGGGATGTGGTCCTTCTGGAGAATCTGCGTTTTCATCCCGAAGAGCAGCAGAATGATCCAGACTTTGCCCGGGAGCTGATGAAAGGCATCGATATCTATGTGGATGATGCCTTTGCCGTGGCCCATCGGGCCCATGCCTCGGTGGATGCGGTAACCCAATTCGCCCCCATCTGCGTGGCCGGGTTTTTAATGCGGGACGAGGTGCACTACTTCCATAAGTGCCTGGAAGACCCGGCCCGGCCCTTGGTGGCTCTGGTGGGCGGAGCCAAGATCTCCAGTAAGATGTCCGCCCTGTGCAATCTGCTCAAACATGTGGACAAACTGATTGTGGGCGGGGCCATGGCCAATACCTTCCTCAAGGCCATGGGCTATGAAGTGGGCCAGTCCCTGGTGGATGACACTCTCCAGGATGCCGCCCGCACACTCATGGCCGCGGCCATTCAAAAGAATGTCAAATTCTACTTGCCGGTGGATTGTGTGGTGGCCGACCGCTTTGACCGCAACGCGGAAACCAAGATCACCCCGGTACAGGAGGTGCCCAAGGACTGGGTCATTACGGATATCGGCCCGGCCACCGTGACCCTTTTTGGGGAGGCCCTGCAAAACGCCAAGACCATCGTTTGGAACGGGCCCATGGGGGCTTTCGAGATCGATGCCTTTAGCCGGGGGACTATGGCCATGGTGAGCAAGGTGGCTGACTCTTATGCCCTGACCATTGTGGGAGGCGGCGATACGGATGTGGCCCTCCACAAGGCCGGGGAATTTCAAAAGTTTTCCTATGTGTCCACCGGGGGCGGCGCCTTCTTGGAACTCATGGAAGGCAAGCAACTGCCGGGCATAAGGGCCCTGGAGGACTGGGCCCAGGGGCATCCCGATGACTGAGGCGCGTTTGCCCCTGATTGCCGGCAACTGGAAGATGTACAAGACCCAGGCGGAGGCCCGGGCCCTGGCCCAGGATATCCGTCAGGGGTTTAAAGATGCGGCCCGGCCCGAAGTGGCCCTGGCCCCGCCCTTTACCTCCTTGATTACGGTGGCGGCCGAGCTGGCTGGCTCCCCCATCCGCCTGGCGGCCCAGGATACCTTCTGGGAACGGGAAGGGGCTTTTACTGGAGCCATCTCCCCCTGGATGCTGCTGGATTGTGGTTGCCGCTATGTCATTGTGGGTCATTCGGAGCGGCGGCAGTATTTTGGGGAAACCAACCAGACGGTCCACCGCAAGCTCCAGGCCGTCCAGGCGGCCGGATTGTGCCCCATTTTCTGTGTCGGCGAAACCATTGCCGAACGGGAGAAGGGCAAGACCCTGGAGGTGGTGGGCCAGCAGATCCGGGAGGGTCTGGCGGGCCTGACCTCCATCACGGGCGAAAACCTGGTGGTGGCTTACGAGCCGGTCTGGGCCATCGGCACCGGCCTGACCGCCACCCCGGACCAGGCCCAGGAAGTTCATCTTTTCATCCGGGGACTGCTGCAGGACCTCCTGGGCACCGGTCCGGAAACGCGCCTCCTTTATGGCGGCAGCGTCACTCCGGGGAATAGCGCCGCCCTGATGCGCCAACCCGATATCGATGGCGCCCTGGTGGGCGGCGCCTCCCTCAAGGCTGATTCTTTCCTGCAAATCATCGCCGCTGCGCTTTAGGAGCGAGTCGAGGTTTTTGGGGGGAGGGCAGGGAGGTCATCTCCCTGCCCTCCCCCCAAGGTCCATTCAGCGCGAAAAGGATTGCATCCCGGCGGCAAATCCTTTATATTTTATAAATTAAAATGACCACCATCATTATAATCCTCCACGTTCTGGTGTGCTTGGCCCTGATCTTTATCGTGCTGTTGCAGCACGGTAAGGGGGCGGGGATCGGCGCGGCCTTCGGTGGTTCCAGTCAGACGGTGTTCGGCAGCACGGGCGCGGCTCCCTTTCTGGCGAAACTGACCGCGGTGGCCGCCATTTTGTTCATGATCACTTCTTTGGGCCTGACCTTTTTGAGCCGGCAAAAGGAGGCTTCGGTGATGCAGGGAGCCGGTCGGCCCGCCGCCACCAGCAAATCCGTCCCCGCTGCGCCGGCCCAGCCCGCCCCGGCTGCCCCCGGCGAGACCGCGCCTCCCGCCTCGGGCCAGAAATGACCCATTAGTGCCGAAGTGGTGGAACCTGGTAGACACGCCATCTTGAGGGGGTGGTGGGGAGACCCGTGCGGGTTC
>CAVTZS010000015.1:0-158901 GCA_963739295.1 uncultured delta proteobacterium
AGAAGCCCACGGCGCGGTAATGCTCCCGTCCCTCCCCGTCCAGCACCACCAAGGTAGGAGTCCATTTTACCACGTACTTTTCCATCAGCTCGGTGTGGGAGGTTTGGACCTGAACCGGGATAAAATTTAAATCAATGAACCTGGCCACGTTCTGGTCTGGGTACGTAACTGCACCCAACTGTTGGCAGCCCAGTCACTGGGGGATTATAAAAGTCCAGCAGGATGGGTCTGTTCAGTCGCCTGGCGGTTTCTTCCGCCTTGGCCAAATCATCCAACCAGCAGATCTTAAGAGCCATCGGTTCCTCTCCTTTCCAGAGTAAGCAGTTATTATTTCGCACGGTTTCCTTTTCAGGTAAACATAGTCATTTCCGCTGGGAAGACAAGGTCTGGAAGTAACCGGGGGCGGCTTTTGCCTGTTTATAAGAAAAAATATTTACAAGCCGGAAGATAGTGTATAAAATCACAAAGTCAATCCTGAGGCGGATTGCCGCATCTTTTCAGGGGATAAACCATTTTTCAGAATATAGGGGGCCCCATGTCAGGCAAGTGTTTCATTGAAAAAATGGAGGGTCGGGATCTCGATTCCTATGATCTGATCACGGTGCTGGATCTGGTAAGGGACCAAAATTGTGCGGAACTCTGGAAGCGCTACGGACCATCCGGCCGGTCTGCCAGACTCACCCTTAATCATATGACGGACAGATATTACCTGGAGATGACCGTGCAGGATCTGCCCTCCCTGGCCCTTTCACCCAAATATAATGCCAGCGCCCATCTGCTGCAGTCTTTAATCCGCCGCATCGTCGCCGGGCATCGCCATAGCCTGATCCTGGAAAGACTGGTGTATTACGGGGTCCCCATCGAGGATGAGACCCAGCTCCACCTGGGGTGCTCCATGGGGACCATCGGGGTGGACCTGGTGGTCAATTACCATGCGGCCGGGGCCGATTATCGCTTCAAAAAGTATGGCACCAGCAAGGTGGAAATGGAGGAGAAACGGCCCCTGGACGACTATGATGTCACCTCCATCATCCGGCAGTCCATGTACCGCACCAGCATGGCTTTGGATCGGTACTGCCCCCAAGAGCTTCTCACCGAGGGCGCGGAAGAAGAAAGGATCGTGGCCTTTCCCTGTCAGATCGGGGAATACCGGGCCGACTTTCGCTTTCACCAGATCAGCAACGCGGTGCCGCGGCAAATCCCGGCCCGGGGTAATGTGGCGGCCCACACCATTATCCGCCTGTGCCGCCGTATGTGCGCCCACCATGCCCCGGAACTGATTTTCAAAAAACTCTACGAACAGGGAATCGTCGTGTCCATGGAGGACCTGGCCAAAGAATTCACCGTGGCCCGCATCGTCAACAACAGTTTTTGTGAAATCTCCTTCGAGTACTGGAAGTGAGGCCGCTTAAGGGCTAGGCCACGATGGTCACGGCGCAGCCCCGGGAGTTTTGCACCACCTTGTGGGTGACGCTGCCCAAGAGGAGGGACTTGGCGGTGCCCATGCCCCGGCGGCCCATGACGATGGTGTTCACGCCGCTGACCTGCGCCTCCCGGAGGATATCTTCCGCCACGTCATAGTATTTGGTTTTGAATTTGCCGGTCACACCAGCCGCGGGAAATCCCTGCGGTTTCCAAACGTTCCCGGGCCCGGCGCACCAGGCTTTCCCACTTCTTTTCTTGTTCCGCCTGCCAGTTGCCCACCAGACGCTGCCGGGCCTCCCGTTCTTTCTCCTTAAGGATGTGACCATCATCCCAGAAAGCCGGCGGGAGCCCGGTCAAAATATGTAGAAGGCTGACCTCCACCTCTGAAGTCTTACCGAAGGTTTGAGCCACGTATTCCACGGCGCGCCAGGCCCCTTCAGAACCGTCCAGCGCGATCAACACCTTATGGGCCATGATCCTCTCCTTTTTCCACTAAGTGAGCGTCATTTTAACCACCGCCGGGTTGGGATGTCAACCGACCTGGATTATCTGGGGGAGGGCCCGGGGCCTCAGCTCCTGGCCCCCCCCCAGCCCTTCTCCCACCCGTGCCTCGGGAACGGGGAACTTAGGGGGGAGAAGGGCTTGCCGTCCCCTGGCCCCCGGTCCCCTTACCCTCCCCACAAAACCCTTGCAATGGCAGCCGGTTAGCCATAGAATTCCCCCAGGAGCAGGCCCGCATGTGGCGCAAAGAAGACTTGCTGGACACCCTCTCCGGCACCGGCCAGATGGAGCGGTTGCTGGCCTGTATCGAGTTTTCCAAGGACCTGGTGACCGCCTATGACATGGAGACCCTGCTCTCCGCGGTCCTGGAGCGCATCAAGATTCTCCTCCCGGCCCGGAATTGGTCCCTGCTGCTGGTAGACCCCCAGACTCAAGAACTCTACTTTGCGGTGGTGGTGGGGGTGGACCCGGAACCCCTCAAACCCATCCGCCTGAAGCTGGGAGAAGGCATTGCCGGCACCGTAGCCTTAACCGGCCAGCCCATCTTCATCCCGGATGTGGACCAGGATTTGCATTTCTCGGGCCGGGCCGATCAGGCCACCGGTTTTGACACCCGCTCCATCATCGCCTTGCCCCTGCTGGTGCGGGGGGAGGTGATCGGCGTATTTGAAGTAGTCAATGTGGAGGATGAAAAATTTTTCCGGGAGAAATACCTGCCCCATCTGAGCATCCTGGCGGACTACGTGGCCATTGCCGTGGATAATGTGCGCAACCTGCAAAAGCTCCAGGTTCGCACCTTTATCGATGACGTTACCGGTTTTTACAACACCCGTTATCTGCTGTGCCAGTTGGACCGACTCATTCCCCAGGCCCGGGATAAGGGGGAGAAGTTTTCCGTAGTTTTTTTGGACCTGGATAATTTCAAGGCCATCGTCGACTCTCATGGCCATCTCCGGGGCAGCCAGGTGCTGCGCGAGGTGGCCCGGGTGATCCACTCCGTACTGGGGCCCGAAGACAGTTTGGTGCGCTATGGCGGCGACGAGTTTGTCATTCTATTGCCCCACCGCTCCCAGGAGGAGGCCCTGGAATTGACCCGGCGCCTGCGCCAGGACCTGAACCAGGGTCTCTTTTTGCGAGATGAGGGACTCGACCTCAAACTTACCGCCAGCTACGGCATCGCCACCTTGCCCGAAGACGCCGAGGACAGAGACAGCTTGCTGGCCATCGCCGACCGGGCGATGTTTTCTTCCAAAGGCCGGAGCAAGGACTGCATCATGGTGGGCCGGGACCTCCTTCCGGCCCCGGAGGTGTAAAGGCAAGGCAATGTCTGTCAATCTCCTGGACCTGGCTCGGGAAGTCCTGACCATCGAAGCCGAGGGCATCTCCACCCTCATTCAGAAGCTGGATGCCTCCTTTGTCAAGGCGGTGGAGCTGATTTACCGCGCCAAGGGCCGGGTGATCGTCACCGGAGTGGGAAAATCAGGGATTGTGGCCCGTAAGCTGGTGGCCACCTTCAATTCCACCGGCACCCCGGCCCTGTTTCTCCACCCGGTGGAGGCCATGCACGGCGACCTGGGCATGGTCTCCCGGGAGGACGTGGTGCTGGCCCTCTCCAACAGCGGGGAAACCAAGGAGATCACCATCCTGCTGCCCAGCCTGGCCCGCCTGGAGGTCCCGGTCATTGGCCTCACGGGCCGGCCCCATTCCACCCTGGCCCGGCACAGCCGGGTGGCCATCGATACCGGGGTGCCCCGGGAGGCCTGCCCCCTGGGGCTGGCCCCCACGGCCAGCACCACCGCCATGCTGGCCATGGGGGATGCCCTGGCGGTGGTGCTGCTAACCAAACGGGGCTTCAAGGCCAGCGATTTCCGGCAATTTCACCCCGGAGGGACTCTGGGGGAGCGCCTCTCCCTGGCCATCTCCGAGGTGATGCTTACCGGAGACCGTATTCCCCTGGCCTCCCTGGACCAGCCCTTGGCAGAAGTTATCCGGGAGATGGACGAGAAGAGACTGGGGGCCGCCCTGGTGGTGGATCGGCACCAGACCTTAAAAGGCATCGTCACCGACGGCGACCTGCGCCGGGCCTTGAAAAAATGGGGCAATATCCTGGAGAAAAAGGCCAGGGCGGTGATGACCCCCAGGCCCCACGCCATTGGCCCCGGGGCCCTGGCCTCCCAGGCCCTGGAACTTATGGAGCATCATGCCATCACCGTGCTGCCCGTGGTGGATGAGGGGCAGAAGGTCTTAGGGATCGTGCACTTGCACGACCTTTTGGGGCGGGGGGAGTTTAAGTTCAGATAATAGTAGTTTTAGATTAGCTTTACCATGGAAACGGATCGGAGGAGTCTTCCGAATAAGGAACAAAATGACTACAACTTTAAAAATAAAACCTCAGACATTAATCCATCAACGAGTATTATGTCTATATCATGACTAATAAATCTGAAACGCTATATGTTGGCGTTACCAATAATTTACAAAGAAGGGTATTAGAGCATAAAGATCATTTAGTCGAAGGGTTCACTAAAAAATACAATATTACGAAATTGGTTTATTATGGAATCACTAATGATGTAAGAGAAGCAATAGCCCGGGAGAAACAGATCAAAGGCTGGTTGCGTCACAAGAAGATTGCCTTGATTGAATCAACGAATCCAGAATGGAATGATTTGAGCAAAGATTGGTTCTGAGATTCTTCGCCGCCTCTGGCGGCTCAGAATGACAATAAAAAAATGTTTATAATATTAACAAGGTAAAGTTGCAGGGTTGGCAATGCCCATCCTATGTTTCGCACCAGACCGAAAACTGAAAACTCCTTCTTCAGGCCCGCTCAGTATCCGGCCGTTCTTCAACCGGACCTTTTTCCAAGAACCTCACTAAATTCTGCAAGCTCAAGGACTGCCACTGGGAAGGGGTGGGGTCCTCCAGCAGTCGCTGCAGCAGGGCCGCCAGGTGCGGCACACCGCTACAGGGCCTGAGTTAGGGCCGGGACCCGGGCTTTGCTGCGACAGAAGGAAAAGGAGGCGTCGATGCCAAGGTATATCTTCAAGAAAATTCTTTTAAATGATGGCGAACCGAGCGGAGATATTTCCCCCCAGGAAATAGCCGCGCGACTCAAGAACAGCATGGACATCCTGCGGGGAGCCTTTTTCGAACCCGGTACCGGCCGGGTAGCCTATGAGCGGATACAGCAGTCCGAAATCTATCAGACTTACCTGAAACTGAGCAATAATTTAAAAGCCATGGATCTGGAATTGCTGGCCCGCCGGGAAGAGAAGATCGCGTTCTGGATCAACCTTTATAACGTCATCGTCATCCACGGGGTTATTGCCCTGGGCATCAGGGATTCGGTTAAAGAGGTCTGGAACTTTTTTAGCCGGGTGTCCTACCAGATCGGCAACTACTTTTTCAGTCCTGACGACATCGAACATGGGGTTCTCCGGGGCAACCGCCGTCCGCCCTCCTCTCTTTTCCGGCGTTTTCGAGCTGGTGACCCGCGTCTTAACTTCATCGTAGAGCCTCTCGACCCCCGCATCCACTTCACCCTGGTGTGCGGCTCTTCGTCTTGCCCTTTCATCGACGTCTATACGCCCGAAAATCTGGAGGAGGAACTCACCACCGCCAGCCAGGCATTCGTCAACTCCGGCGGCGCCGTCCTTGACCGGTCTCGGCAAAGCATATCCCTGTCTCGCATCTTCAAGTGGTACGCGCAAGACTTTGGCGCAACCCAGGCCGAACGCTTGCGGTACATTATCCGTTACCTGGATAATGAGAAGGATCGCACCTTTATTGGAGATCACGCCGATAGCCTGAAGGTGACCTTTCAGAACTATGATTGGCGGCTGAACCAGTATTAACCGGGGGAAGGTGGCGCAGGTCTGCAAACCGGAGAAACTTCCAAAGCGGCCCTTTCTCCCTTAGCAGCCGGAGAACGAGGAAAAAATCTAGCCTTTTCGGCCCAAGGTAGGCAAAGAGCCTTGGGACGCCACATAAATGAAAAGACTCTAAACTTGCTGGTAACCGAAAACTTGTCAGGGAGATCAATCGATGGCTAACTGCTGTGTGTATGGCATTTCTAAGAAACAAAAATCTTTTTATATTTAGGATGATATCTTCTTATCAGAATCGTGATCCTACATCTATGATGGTGGGAATATGAGAAATAGCCTTAGATTTTGGTACCTTATTGCTTGGCTAAATGCCGTACGGCTGCATTCCGATAAATTTTTCCAAGATACCCCGCCCTTAAATTCGCAATCTACCCCCGGTAGCTACTGATTTGGCTTAAATGCTGCTTCGCCGCTAATCCCTCCTTCTTTGAGAAGTTTTACCAACTCCTGCAAGCTTAAAGATTGCCACTGGGACGGGGTGGGGTCCTCCAGCAGGCGCTTAAGCAGGGCCGCCAGGTGCGGCTCCCCCTCCAGGGCCTGAGTCAGGGCCGTGCCCCGGGCTTGGCGCAGGCAGTCCAGGACCTCCTTGACGGTGATCTGATCCAGGGGCAGGCTGGGGATAAATGTGGGCGGTACCTTGGGATTGGGTGAGGCCACCTCCAGCACCAGATCGCAGTCCTTAAGGGATTGCAGCACCCGGTGCGCCAGGTTATTGCCGCTGGGTAGCATCTGGGCCAGGTCTTCCAGGGACAGGGGGGGCTCTCGGTTGGTAAACCTGGCGCTGATGTCCACCAGGGCGGCCAGGGCCAGGTATTCGTCCACCGGCTCCGGGGGCGAAGGAGAGAGGAAGAATCTTTTGCTGAGGCGTTGCAGGTTTTGATGGGCGAAGGCTACTTCGGTGCCGAAGAGCACGATGAGCCAGCTCCAAAACAGCCAGATGAACAGAAAGAGCAAATGATAAAGCGCGCCGTAGATGGCATTGTAATAAGTGGCCATGCCCTGGAACCAGATAAAGATCCATTGGGCTGCCTGCCACAGGGTGCCTCCCACCACCGCGCCGATGACGGCAGATACGAAGCGCACCTGGGTGTTGGGCATCACCAGGTAGATGAAGGTAAAGCCCAGCCACAGCAGGCCCAGATGGACCAGGCCGCTGGTGGCGGAGTAAAAGGGAGCGGGCAGGATGTCGGACAGCAGCCGGCGGATCTCCGGGTGGCCCAGAAAGGAGCTGGACACCGAGACCGTCCCGGCTATGAGGATGGGAAAGATCAGGAAGATGCTCAGGTAATCGCTGAGCTTGCGCTCCCAGGGACGGGTCTGGGAGACGTGCCAGGTCTCGTTGAAGGCCCGCTCCACGTTGGTCATCACCACCACCAGGATGGCCAGCAGGGCCACCACCCCAAAGAGTCCCAGGGAAGCCACCTGGGTCGTTTCGATATATTTAATGATCTGTACCACGAGCTCCTGAGAGCCGGGCGCCAGACGCTCCAGGAGGGTGGCCGCCAGCAGGCGTTGCAGCCCCATACCTTTCCAAACCGCAAAGAGCAAGGCCAGCAAGGGGACCAGGGCCAGGATGGTGGCATAGGCCAGGGCCGAGGCCCGCACCAGGGAGCGGTTACTGCCCAGACCCCGGCCCGCCAGGATGAAAATGCGCAGGCCCTTAAGGGCGTGAATGGTCCAGGGGCCCCACCCTTCATCCTGCCAGAGGCGGTTCCGGAAAAAGTCCCGGAGTTGCGTTGATGAGCTTCTCACGGCCAAAGGCCATCCCCTTTTTCAAATTGCCTGGAAAGGCGATTTAAGGCCATTAGGCCTTACTTTCCCCGCTAAACCCCGTGGGCGGTTATTTAATGATGGTGGCCCCCGTATCTTTGCGAGGCTTGAACCAAAAATTTAATTGACCCGGTTTCATCCCCTCTTATAAGCGGGGTAATACTCGCATCGCCACGATAGAATTATTTTTCTAAGGCCTTAACCCGGAGATCCTGCTCGTTAATTTCCACGGAAACCGCCTTGCCGGTGTTTTTGCCAAATTGCTCAAAATCAGCCAGGAGCAGATAATTGGCCACCGTTCGCAAGTCTGCGGAAGTGCCGGCGCTCCTGGCTTCTCCCACCCACAGGGTGCGAAATTCGCCCTTCTTCTCCCGGTAGTACTTGCCGTCCACCACGTTGATCAGGAGCCAGCGGTCGTAAAGGGTCCGGGAATACGAGGGAAAGTAAGAGAAGAAGGGGCCGCCGAAAATATATGAACGTCCTCCCAGGGCGATGCCGGAGCCCACGCCGACCCCCGGTCCCCACTGCCAGTCATAGGGGTAATAATCGGGCATGACCACCGTGACCTTTTGGCCGGAACCGATCCCATAGGCAAAGAGCAGGTAATATTCGGCCTTCTCGAAGGGGGCAATCTGATACCCCTGTTGCTCCAGGAGCTTAATAATTTTGGCTTTTATCTCCTTTTCCAGGAGGGGATTCTTGGCTTCCTTATTTTCAATGACAAAGAAGGTGGCGCCAGGAGCAAGGTGCCCGGGAATCTTGGGATCGGTGTAGCCATTCACCTGGACCTGATAAGTTACCAGGGCGCAGCCGCCCAGCCAACATCCCATGATAATAAATAACCAAGGGATAGTAAATTTTTTCATACGCCCCTTCCTTTAATATTTCGATGGTGAGATAGGAAATGTCTTGCCTGACCCACCATACCAGTTCGCAGGGAGCCGGTCTCAGCCCGGCCGGCTTCAGGGCCGGTAGGCCTGGGTCAGGACTGCCTCCAGTCGGTCTTTGATCTCGGTCGGGGGCGGCAGGTCCGGCACCGGGGGCAAGTCTTCTGGCGCCAGTTTCGGGTGCTTCAGGCGCATGCGGGTGGAAAGCTCCTCCCGCTCCGGGGCCAGCATACCGCCGGAGATAACGTGGCCCCCACCCTCCAGGGCCTCGATCTGGGCCGCAATCAGCCCAAAGTCATAAGAGAGGTTGAATTTATCGATGTCTTCGTTGATCAGCTTCAGGTGGGTGATAATCTTGTCATAGGTTTCCTTAAGCCTCTGGTTCTCCTGCTGCAATTCCTCATAAAGGTCGAAAATCAGGTGGCGGAAGCGGCTGTAAGCAGTGAACCCATGGGGCTGGCGATCCTTGAGCAAGTCCTGGCGGGCCTCCTGGGGCAGCAGGCAGTACTGCTGGTAAAAAGGCCAGTCTGGTAATTTAAGCACCTCCATCATGAGGGCGCAGGCGGCCTCCGACCCCAGGGCTTGATACAGGGCCATGAAGCCGCGCCTCAGGAGATCCACTCCCTGGCGATAGGCCTGGGCCTCCTGGCGCAAGAGTGCCACTTCTTCTTCCAGATAGACCCGTTCGGCGAAATAATTGTCCACAATTTCCTTTTTTATTTGAAACTTTAAGCTTTCCAGGGCCTTTCCCAGGTCGTCTTCCATGTCCGCCCCTCAAAGGAAGTTGGGGTTTCTCCCTTCCCTAACCGAGAAAAACTGGTGCTTGACGCTCCTTAAAATAAGCCTCTTAAGTAACCATTACCACTTCTAAGCGCGGGCGTCAAGTTGGGTTTGAACCCCGGGACCGCATTTTACTGGGAAGATTCGGGGAGAAAGCGAAAACCAGAAATGGCAAGACCGCAAGCTCAGGTTGATTCAACTTTCACTTCGGCGGTGGGGACCTGGCTCAGAGGGACTTCCAGCTCTCGTTTGTCTTCCAGCTCCACCGTAACCGTTTCCCGAATCAGGTTATAGCGGATGATTTTGCCTTCCCCCTCGGGCAGCTTGAGGCGTTTCCCCACCCGGGGCAGGTTTCTCCGGAGCTCCTGGTAAGCGGCGTATTCAAAGGTGAGGCAGCACATCAGGCGGCCGCAGATGCCGGAGATCTTGCTGGGGTTAAGGCTGAGTTGCTGCTCTTTGGCCATGCGCACGCTCACCGGATCGAAGTCATGGAGAAAGGAGGCGCAGCACAAGGGGCGGCCGCAGACCCCCAGGCCGCTCACCATCTTGGCCCGATGGCGCACCCCGATCTGGCGCAACTCAATGCGGGTGCGGAACTCCTGGACCAGGTCCTTTACCAGCTCCCGGAAATCCACTCTTCCCGGCGCGGTAAAGTAGAAAATGATTTTGGACGCATCGAAGAGGGATTCCACCCGCACCAGATAGATGGGAAGGTGGTGGGCCTGGACCCGCTGCTGGCAAAACTCAGAAGCCCGTTGCTCCAGAAGCTGGTTTTTTTCTTCTTGGTCCAGGTCTTCCGGGTTGGCCAGGCGCGCCACGGGCTTCACCGTGCCCGGAGACAGGGGGAGATCGAAATCCGGGAGAATAGCCGCCACCGTGCCCAATCCCGGGCCGTCTTCGTTTTCCACCACCACCCGGTCTCCCAGCTTAAGCTCCAAAGAGCCTGGGTCCACCAGACAACATTTTTTCCCGGGTCCCAAGCACACCTTGACGAGGCTCATGGGCGTAACCTCGGCTGCAAGCGGAACCCCAGGATATCCAGGGTCAGTTCCGGGTTGAGGTTGGCCTGGAGATGGCGTTGGGCCGCTCCCAGGGCCATGAATCGGGCGAACCAGGCCTCGGGCGTGCCCGCCGCCTGGGCCCTTTCCAGGTCCGCCAGGCAGTCCTGGTGGGCCAGCATTGCGCCCGGGGCTTGGAAATAGTGGAGCAACAGATCCCGATACCAGAGCTGCGCCAGCAGCAGGAAATTATCCAGGTCAGGGCGACTCTTGGCCAGGCGCCCGGCCCATTCCAGCACCGCCCCGGTGCCGCCCTGGCCCAATTGCTCCAGGTCGGAGAGCACCTGGCGACGCTGGTGCAGGAGCTCCTCCAGGTCCAGGGTCAGGGCCCGCCCCAGGGAACCGCCGCTCAGGCCGGCCAGCAGCGAAGCCTGAGCCTGGGTCAGCCCCCGCCTTCTTTGCAACTCCTGGGCTATGAGGGCCGAGGGCAGGGGCGCGAAGGCCAGCTTTTGGCAGCGGGAGACCACCGTGGGGAACAGGTCGGCTTCCACCCCCGCGGTGAGCACCAATAGATTGCGGGGCGGAGGCTCCTCCAGGGTCTTGAGCAAGGAATTGGCCGCAGCGTCGTTCATGGCTTCCGCCGGCTTGATGAGGGCCACCCGCCAGCCCTCATCCAGCGGCGGGTAGCCGGTCAGGCGGCGAAACTCCCGGATCTGCTCGATCTTGATCTGGGGCTGGTGGCCTTCGGAGGTGGGAGCAATGAGGAGAAAATTCGGATGCGTCCCGGCAGCCATCCGTAGGCAGGAGGGGCAGGTGCCACAGGCATCCCCATCCTCCTGAGGCTTAACGCAGTTTAAGACCGCGGCCAGGGCCCTGGCCGTCGCGGCCTTCCCCACCCCCTCGGGGCCCAGGAACAGATAGGCATGGGCCAGCCGGCCCACCTGCCGCGCGGTCTTGAGGTAGGCTAAGACCCGTTCCTGTCCCAGGATCTCCCGGAAGAACCGGGCCCCATTTCCCTGCCTTGAACATTCATCAATCATTATTGCGCTCTTAGCTGTCAGTTACCTTTTCTGGTCTATTTTAGCCTACTACGTGCTGGTCTAACTTGATAGAGAGCAGAATCTTCTTTAACCATTGAAGTTGGTTCTTCAGGAATTATCTTTTCGAAAATTAATTCAGCAATACTAAATAAATTACGGCTTTCTGCTTTCAGGTAACTTGCTGTTAGCCGACAATACTCAGTGTCGATTTCAATTCCAATACTATTCCTCTGGTATTTCATAGCTGCAACCATTGTAGTACCCGTGCCGCAAAAAGGATCTAGTACGGTATCTCCAAAAAAGGAAAACATGCGAACCAGACGCGTGGCCAATTCGAGAGGAAACGGAGCAGGATGCTTTTTTAGAGTAGCACCGTGGATATTCCAGATTTGTTGAAACCATCGGTCGAAATCACTCTTATCAATCTTACTTTTTCGTCTTTGTTGGTCAGTTGGCTTCCGATAACCGCCAGGTTTACGTTGCATAAGTATGAATTCAATATCATTTTTAATTATTGCATTTGGTTCGTATGGCTTACCTAAAAACTTGGCTCCATTGGGCACCTCATAAGAGGCATTTGAAATCTTGTGCCAAATTATTGGATTGAGGTTATCGAAGCCAATTTTCCGACACATCACACAAATATCAGAGTGCAATGGAAATACAAGATGCCTGCCGAATTGACGTCTTGCTACGCAAACATCGCCAACGACGCAGACCAATCGTCCTCCTGGAACGAGAACTCTGAATACATGATTGCATACCTTCTTTAATTCGAAAAGAAAAGTATCATAATCCTGGATATGTCCCATTTGATATGGATTTTCATTATACTTTTTAAGGTTCCAATATGGTGGGGACGTAATAACGAGATGGACCGATTCGTTAGGAATAAAAGACAGGTCCCGAGCGTCTGCATTAATGAGTCTGTGGGTGGTCTTTTCCATATGGGTCACACAAATCTGTAAACATGGGCCACCAGGGACTTCGCAAATATCTCGGGTGATAGATCAGATGCTGGAGTATCATATGCCCCTTTTTCCCCACTGAGACGGTCAGATGTAATAAACGCCGCAGACGTGTAATGGCGCTCTAATACAAGTTTCCGACAGAAAAGTTCATACCTCTTCAAGTATGAAGCACCCAAGAACTCGGGAAATACCTTGAAATGAGGTTCTTTGACTCTTACAGGGCTTTTTGAAGCGGGGCAATCCTCCAACATGAAAAAAAAGCCGAGAAACGGCTGAGGGCTGGATAGGAAGGCGCCTTCACGATAGGCCGTCCAGATGTCTATGGAACTGCCCAAAGCTTCTTCGGTTCGATTATTGAAGTTATTCCCGAAGGAAGGGCCAACTTGTGATTTTGCCTCAATCGCTGCGATGAGGGTTCCGTTCTTCGCAACAAGCAAATCCCATTCTTTAGTAGGCCTGAAGAATCCAGGAAGCTCAATGGCCTTCTTCCGGTAAACAAACTCCAAGGGAAGGCCAGAATCTTTTATAAGGTCAGCAAATAGTTGAATAAAGCCGTCCATATGGGCTCCGCCTGTAACTGCGCTTCGAAGTCCCTGATCCACACGACCGCTTTGCTGCTGCCTCCGTTGTTGTGCTAGTCGAGTAGTCCAATATTGGGCCACGGCTTGACTCGTTCTCATTATGGTTTCATTAAGTGTTCGATTATCTCTCATGAGTCATACTATCAATGCAATTTTTAAAAGGGCATATTTTGCGTTAAAATCTGAAAGCTAATATCTGACAGCTTATTATTCCCATTCAATGGTACTTGGCGGTTTGGAGGAGATGTCCAGCACCACCCGGTTCACCTTCTTGACTTCATTAATGATGCGATTGGCCAATCTAGCCAGAAACTCATGGGGCAGGCGGCTCCAATCCGCGGTCATGGCATCCACGGAATCGACGATACGCAGGGCAATCACGTGCTCATAGGTGCGCTCATCCCCCATGACCCCCACCGTGCGGATGGGCAGCAGCACGGCAAAGGCCTGCCAGACCTGGCGATAAAAGTCGGCGGCCTGCATCTCCTCCTGGACGATGGCGTCGGCTTCCCGGAGAATGTCCAACCGCTCCGGGGTGACCTCCCCCAGGATGCGGATGGCCAGGCCCGGCCCGGGAAAGGGGTGGCGCCAGATAAGGCTTTCCGGCAAGCCCAGTTCCCGGCCCACCTCCCGCACCTCATCCTTAAACAGCTCCCTGAGAGGCTCCAGGAGCTTCAGGGGCATGACTTCCGGCAGGCCCCCCACGTTGTGGTGGGTCTTGATGGTGGCCGAGGGGCCCTTGAAGGAGACGCTCTCAATGACGTCCGGGTATAAGGTGCCCTGGGCCAGGTATTCCACCCCCCCCAGTTTATCGGCCTCCGCGGCAAAGATGCGGATGAATTCATGGCCGATCGGACCCGCTTTTCTTCCGGGTCGGTGACCCCTTTAAGCAGTTGCAAGAAATCCTGCGCGGCGTCCACATGTATCAGATTCAGGTGATGGTGGTCCCGGAAGAGATGAAGCACCTCCTCCGCTTCCCCTCGGCGCAGCAAGCCGTTGTTCACGAAGATGCAGGTGAGGCGGTCGCCCACGGCCCGGTGCAGCAGCACCGCAGTGACGGAGGAATCCACCCCGCCGGACAGGGCGCAGATGACCCGCCCCTCTCCCACCTGCTGGCGGATGGATTGGGTGGTGGCTTCAATAAAGGAACGCATGGTCCACAGGGGCTGAAGCCCGCAGATGCGAAAGAGAAAATTGGCCAGGATCTCCTTGCCCTGGGGAGTATGCTGCACCTCCGGGTGAAACTGTACTCCATAGAGTTTGCGGTGCTCATCCCGGACCGCCCCCACCTGACAGGTATCGCTGAAACCGATGACCTCAAAGCCCGGGGCTAGCTGTTCCACCTTATCGCCGTGGCTCATCCACACGGTTTCGCTGCGATTAAGGCCATAGAAGAGGTCTTTAAAATCGGTGCAGGTAAAGGATTTGTGGCCATATTCCCGGTGCGTCGCCGGAGCTACCCGGCCCCCCAGGAGATGGTTGAGGAGCTGAATCCCGTAACAGATGCCCAAAACCGGCACCCCCAGGTCAAACAACGCCGGGTCGATACTGGGTGCCTCAGGCTCATAGACGCTGCGGGGCCCCCCAGACAGGATGATGCCCCGGGGCGCGAACTCCCGGATGCGCTCCAAGGGCCATGAGAAACGGATGGATTTCGCAGTAAACTTTAAGTTCCCGCACCCGGCGAGCGATAAGTTGGGTGTACTGGGAGCCGAAATCCAGGATCAGAACTTTTTCCTGATGGGGGTCAATCATCCGGTTTGGGTCGGAGGTTCTAAGTTTTTTAATAAATTAACTAATTATAGCGGCCCAAGGGGAAAAAAGCAAACCCTAGGGCTTTCCCTTTCCGGGGCCGGAGGCCCCGAAGGCCGCGCCTAGGCTAGATTCCCTTGGGTTTGACAGGAAGGCCGGGGTTACCATTACCATTTGCCCCTTGATTGGACCGTAGGGGTTGATTGGTGGAGCTTCGTTATTATTTTAAATTCACCAGGAGGATAATCCATGAAAGAGGGGTGGCAATTTCTTTCTTTTCGGTGGTGGCTGGTGCATTTTCTGGGTCTGGCCCTGGTGTACGCCGCAGGTCGCCTGGCGTCCCTTTGGTTTAAAGGGTGAGCGGTGATCAGATATCTCAGGTATGTGCTTTTCCCGAAACCCGGCTGGTTTATCCTCCATGCCCTGGCCATTACCCTGGTGTTCCTGCTGGGCTATACCATCAAGTTTTAGGGTAAATCTGTGAAAGCGCAGCGCCATCTACTCTGGGTGGCCCTGGTGCTCCTGGCCCTGGGCGGCACCCTGCTCCATTTCCGAATCCATCCTCCTTCTAAAGGTCTTACCTACCTCTGGCCCAACCTCTTTGGCTGGGTGGACCTGGTGCTGGTCAGCCTTTTGTTCCTAAACCGAAGCACCGCCATCCTGGGACTGCTGCTGAACAGCTTTCTGGCCTTCCTGGGCATTATCCTGATGGGGGATTTCTCCCTCCATGCCACCCTGGCCGGCACGATTGCAGTCATGCCCCAGAAGAGCCTCTTGGGCTGGCTGCTAAGTACCACCCTCCCGGATATCTCCATCCTGGTGGTGGACTTCCTGGTGGGACTGGCGCTTTACCGGGCCATCCTGGCGGAACATTGAGATGGAAGATTTTGTGGGGGAGGGCCAGGGAGTTGAACTCCCTGCCCTCCCCCCACGCCCCCCTCCCAACCCGCTTAAGTTGACCCATAGAAGTCGGGGCCTCAGGCCCCGACTTCTATGGGTCAATTCTAAACATAAGGGGTTGGGGGTGGGGGTGAGGGGGAGGATTGTAAGTGGGCCTGCGGCCCCTGGCCCCCTCCCCCTCAATTTCTATAACCTCCCCTCAGCCTGCAAGGCGTTTTTCAGGGCCAGGGCCTTTTCGGCCACGGCCATGGGGGTGGGGCCCAGGATGCGGATCATGGGCTCCTTGCCCACCTCGCCCTTATCGTAGATCAAGTCCGGGGGCGCTTCTCCGGGCTTCAGCACCGAGGCCACGCCCCAGGCCAGGGTGCCGCCTTCTTGGTCCTTGATTTCGTGCGGCTCCTGAGAACGGTCAAAGCTGGCCAGCCGCAGGTGCAGCAGGGGGGCCAGGCCTTCCAACCCCTCGAGATATTTGATATTCATGGCGCACCGGAGGTCCGGGTGGGTTTCCATGGCGGCTAAGATGATGGCGGCGATGTGGCGGGAAGCGCCGAATGCCGGGGGCGCAGGGATGATCAGGCCCTGGGGGCTTTTCAGCAAGCGGCCTGGAAAGGCCGCCACATCCTGGGGCCCTTCGGGAAAAGGGGTGGCATAGCCCAGATTGGTCATAACTTCCGGCACCAGGGACTCAATTCCTTCCTCTTGCAGGCGGGCCGCGGCGATTCGCAAAGACTCCAAGACCTCATAGCGGGACAACTCCCGGGCAAAGGGGGCATAGGGGTTGACCGGCCCCCGGCCCCGGCCCAGGGGTAGACCATAGCGGAGGGCCTGGGCCGTCAGGCGGCGGGCTTGATTTACCGCCTCCGGCATGGAGAGCCCCAGGGCCAGACCCGCGGCGCAGGCCGTGGCCAGGGCGCAGCCCGAGCCATGGTTGTGGGGCGCAGGCAGGCGGGCTCCCGGCAGTTGATAAGAATTCTTCCCATCGGTGAGGAGGTCCACCGGCTCTCCCGGGCAGGTGGCCACCCTTGGCCAGGACCCAGCGGGGTCCCAGGGCTTGCAGGCGACGGGCCGCTTCTTCCAGGTGCGAGGGGCTAGTGATTTCCAGACCGGTGAGCCTGGCCGCCTCAAATACATTGGGGGTCAGGAGGTGCGCCAGGGGGAAGAGCTCCTCCCTCAGGGCCTTGACCCCGGCCTCCTCCAGCAAGGGGGAACCGTCGCTGGCGGCCAGGATGGGGTCCAGCACCAGGGGGAGGGAGAGCTCCTTAAGGAGCCGGGCCACCGTCTTAACAATCGCGGCCGTGCCCAACATGCCTATCTTGACGGCAGCCACCGGGAAATCACTCACCACCGCTTCCAGCTGGGCGGCCACCACCTCGGGGTCCACCGGGTGGACTGCCTGAACCCCCTGGCTATTCTGAACGGTTAGGGCGGTAGCCACGGTCAGGCCGTAGGTCCCCATGAGGGTGGCCACCTTCAAATCCTGCTGCAGGCCCGCGCCCGCGCCCGGATCGGAGCCGGCAATAATCAACACGGTCTTCATCACATCCTCCGGCCAAAGTGGAGACAACGCCGGGCCTCGCCTATCAAAGCCCGGCGCCAGTCCCAGGGAAGGTAATCATTTCGAGCAATGCGTAACTCAGCCAAGGCCATGTAAAAGGGGTTGAGAAGTACAAGGCGCTGGGCCAGGTCCGGGGGCGCCTGAACCGCGTTCAGGTATGAGGAAAAAAGGTGGCGGATGTAAGGTTCGGCCCGGCCCATCTCTCCGGTGCGCCAGCCCCAGGCGTGCTTCAGTTCGCCCGCCACCCAGGAAAGGTCCCAGAGGCGGTCCCCGATCCTGAGACGCTCCAGGTCCAGGGCCACCACCCGGCCCTCGGGAAAGAGGAAATTGGTGGGGGTGGCATCGCCGTGGATCAGTACCTGGCGGTCAGGAAATCTGCCCAAGCGGACTTCCCAGGCGACCCTTTCTTTTTCCAGGGCCCCCTCGTCCTCCGGCGTCAGCAGGCCCAGCCCCCGTAACTGGCCCCTGAGCTTATCCAGGTAATGGAGAGCCGGGTCAGGGGAGACCGGGCCTTCCGGGATGGGGCGGGTATGGAAGATCGCCAGGAGTTCGCCCAGGTTTTCCAGGCCGCGGTAAAGGAGGTCGCTCCCGCCATTGGCGCAGGCCTGGATCATGAGCTGGTCCAGGTGGGGGCCGGGTATATCCTCCAGCAGCAGACCCAGGCGCACTTGGGCGCGGCATCCCAGCAGCCGGGGTATCAGGCGCGCCCCCGTGCTCAGCCCCAAATCTGCGGCCCAGAGATAATTATCATATTCTCGCACCAGGCTCCGATCCCCGGGTGAACGGGGGGGATAGGCGAGGAAGAATTTCCCCACGGCTCGAGCCCTGCTTTGAGTGCAGACCAAGCGATAGACCTGGCGGGATGAGGGCAAGGGCTCCAGAATTATTTCTTCCGAGGGTGAGCCAGCATTCTCCGTAGGCAGCAGCTCGCCCAGCGCGCTGGCCAGGGGCTCACCCGCCAGCAAATCGGCTCATGGCCGGCCCCGGTCAAGGTGGCTCTGGGCCTCCAGGCAGCACCCCAGAGCGCCGTTGAACTGGGGGTGGGGGGGCACCGTGACCTGAAAATCGCTCCGTTCCGAAAGGAGCTGCACCACCGCCCGGTTTTGGGCCACTCCGCCCACAAAGACCAGGGTGCGGCAGGGGTAGCGGCGCACCATGGTCAGGGCCCGGCGAGCCACCGAGGCGTTGACCCCCGCGGCGATGCGGGCCGGGTCCACCCCTTCCAGGAGATGGCCGATGAGTTCACTTTCGCCAAAGATGGCACAGGTCTGGGAAATGTCCACCGGGTCCTGGGAGGCCGTGGCAAACTCAGTGAGGGGCATTTTTAAAAACCGCGCCATATTTTCCAGATAGCGGCCGGTGCCCGCGGCGCACCGGTCGTTGGTGAGAAAGTCAAACACCCGACCGTCTTTGATGTACAGCACCTTGGTGTCCTGACCCCCCACTTCCAGGAGAATAAAATGGTTAAGCCCGGTCTGCTGGCGAGCCCCCAGGAAATGGGCCCGGATCTCGGTGATAGTGGGAAAATAATCCTGGAGCAGCTTCTTGCCATAGCCGGTGACTACCAGGGCCTCCGGTGGGGCCAGGCCCAGGCGCTCCCAATCAACGGCCAGGCCGCCATCTATTCGGGCCAGATAATCCCGATAAAAAATAAGACTGTCCAACTGGCGCCGGCCAAAACCTCCCTCCCCCTTGGCATAAACCAGCTTGACAAACCGGCTGCCAAAGTCCAACCCCAGGGCGGAGGGAGAGTGGTGGGGGGAGGGCCAGGGAGCTGAGCTCCCTGCCCTCCCCCCAGTTCCCCCTCCCAACCCGCGGATGGGGCTGGGGGAAGCGGGGCCAACGGCCCCGCTTCCCCCAGCCCAAAAAATATCAAGGGATTGGGGGTGGGGGTTTGGGGGAGGATTGTCAGGGGGCCTGCGACCCCTGGCCCCCTCCCCCAAGTCTTTACTACGGCCGCAGGACATCGACAAAGGCCTCCAGGCGCATGCGGGTGCGGGAATCCAGGGGTGTGGGGCGGTCCCCTTCGATGGTCAAAATGGGTACTGGCAAGCGCTCCCGGAGCATCTGGTCAAACATCTGGCGGAAGCAAAAGCTCTGGGTGTAATGCACCAATCCGTCCAGGCGGCGCCTGGCCACCGCCTCCTCCAGATCCGCCAGACGCCCGAAAATATCGTAAGGATAAGTGTAATGGAGATATTGATCCACCAGATCCAGTTCCGGATGGGGCATACTGAATTGCCGGGGGATTTCATGGAAGACCACGGCCGCCCCCAATTCTTCCAGGTAGTTCCACAGGTCGGTGAAGATGGGGGGGATGCCCGCAAATCCCAGGCGGACCCGGGCCGGGTGAGGCGGGCGTCCCTCTGCCTCCTCAAGAAAACTTGCCACCTTGCGAGAAAACGCCTCCACCTCGGATTCAAAATCCGAGCTGGCAATGAGAAACTTAAAATTCTCCTGGCCCCGCACCTGGCCCGACTCCCAGGTGAGGCGATCCAGGCGGCGCAAATCCCGGCGCAGAGGTTTAAGCCGGGCCTGAACCCGGGCCACCTCCGCCTCCTGGGTGCCCAGGCGAGCCATCAGGGCGGTTATCTCTTGATGCAGTTGCTCTCGGTCTTTGGGGTAGGGAAATTTGAAATGGATGACCTCTCGCCCCTGGGCCTCCAGGATTTCTCCCAGGGCCTGGGTGTAGGAGCAATCTCCCTGGCAGGCGACGATGACCACCTGAATTTCCGGGTGGCCTTGAAGCGCCGCGTAGATGCCTTTGACCCAGGCGCAGATGGTGCGGGGAAAGCCCGCGCCTTCCGCGTCGCTCACCCGGCGGTAGGCCTCGGGTTCGCCAATGAACACATTATTCAGGTCCACCGGCACCAGCCCCGCGGCCAGTACCACCTCCACCGGAATGGTGGTGGTCAAGCCCACTTTGGTGCCGGGAGGGTAAGTTTTATGTTTCATAAGATAAATTTATAGTTTTCTGCCTGGGAAGGCGGGCTTTCAGCCCGACTTCCCAAAATCCCTGACGCAGATGGAAGGGTATGGGGGGAGGGCGGGTCAGGGGCGGTTCGGCGAACCGCCCCTACGCCCCTGGCCCTCCCCCCACATCTTATTCGCCCCTCCCAGGCCGTTGCCCGAAGATGGCGGTGCCCACCCGCACCAGGGTAGCCCCTTCCTCCACCGCCACCTCAAAGTCCCCGGACATGCCCATGGAAAGTTCGTTCAGGGGACTGTCGGTTACCCCCCGGCGCCGCAGCCGGTCCCGGAGTTCTCTCAGCGCCCGGTAAAAAGGACGGACCCTTTCCGGGTCGGCAAAGTAAGGGGGCATGGTCATCAAGCCCAGCAGGCGCAAATGGGGGAGTCGGGAAATCTCCCGAACCAGGTCCGGCACCTCCTCCGGCGGGGCCCCGGATTTGGACGCCTCTCCGGCCAGGTTAACCTCGACGAGGATTTCTTGAATCTTATCAAGGCGGGCCGCGGCCTGCTCCAGGGCCTGGGCCAATTTTACCCGGTCCACGGAGTGGATCAGCTCAAAGAGCTCCACCACGGCCCTGGCCTTGTTGGTCTGCAGGTGGCCCACGAAGTGCCAGTTCACCCCCGGCCCCAGGGCCAGGATCTTGCCTCTGGCCTCCTGGAGATAATTCTCTCCGAAGAGGCGCTGGTCCGCGGCCACCGCCTCTTTCAGAAGTTCGCCGGGCACCGTCTTGCTCACCGCCACCAAGCGCACCTCCGCCGGGTCCCGGCCCACGGCCCGGGCCGCGGCCGCCAGGCGCTGTCTCACTTCCTCCAGGTTCCGGGCAATCTGGCTCATATTAGGTGTAGGTTATGGGGGAGGGGGCTAAGGGCCTCAGGCCCCTGGCCCTCCCCCCACAATCTCTTCCTCCGGCCTCCCGTCCAGGCCGAAGGCGGTCAGGGTATTTTGCCAGGTCTGGCTGGCCACTTCTTCCAGGGAGAGGTCCAGGATTTGCGCCAGTTGTTGGGCCGTGGCCCTGACGTAGGCCGGCTCATTGCGTTTCCCCCGCCAGGGCTGGGGAGGCAGATAGGGACAATCGGTCTCCACCAGCACTCGATCCAGGGGCAGTCTTTGGGCCACCTGGCGCAGAGCCTCCGCCTTGGGATAGGTGAGGGTGCCGGAGAAGGACAGGTACAGGCCCAGGTCCAGGAAGGCCTGGGCTTCTTCCAGGCTGCCGCCGAAGCAGTGCATCACCCCACCCCAAAGCCGGCTGCGGTATTCCCGGAGGATGGCCAGGGTGGCGCTGGTTGCCTCCCGGGTGTGAACCACCACGATTTTTTTCAGTCCATAAGCCCATTCCAGTTGCCGGCGAAACCAATGCTCCTGCACCGCCTCGGGGGCGCGGCGGCGATAGAAATCGAGGCCGGTCTCGCCCACGGCCACTACCTTGGGATCGGCGGCCAGGGAACTTAGGGCCTCCAAATCCTGGTCCTTGAGAGACCCCACCCCATGGGGATGAACCCCGATGGTGGCAAAGACCCCGGAGCACTTCCGGGCCGTGTTCAGGACCTGGCGGGATTGGTTTAAGCCGATCCCCACATTGATAATCAAAGCCACCCCAGCCTCCCGGGCCCGCTGCAACACCTCCCCTTGGTCGGGTTGGAGCTCCGGCAGATCCAGGTGGGCATGGGCGTCAGCCAGGCGCATGGTCATATCTTTAAGCTTATGGACGAATGTTCCCTTGCATGGTAAAATAAACAAAATTTCGGCGCCCTGCAAGGAGAGGCGGTGATTTCCAGGGTTTTTGGGATTTTTCTGATGTGCTGGGCTTACTTGGGGGTGCCCTCATTAGCGGTGGCCGAGGATTGGGGCCACACCCCACCCAAATGGCAGGTTTTGAGCCGGGGCCTAAGTTTTTCTCTGGTGGAGGTGCTGCGGGACGGGGAAGAGGTGGGATACTTGGCCGTGGTGAAGATAGACCCCGCCACTAATGCCTTCCGGGTCTTCCACCACGCGCCTAAGGCCATTACCGACTGGCAGAAAGAACTGAAGGCAGCCGTGGTATTCAATGCCTCCTATTATAGCCCCGATGGGAAACCTTGCGGCCTCATCCTGGCAGATGGCAAGCCCGTGGGACCGGCGCGCAATCCGCAAATGCGGGGTATGTTTGTGGCGGAACCCAAAGGCATGTCCCCGGATTTACCCCGGGCCACCATTCTCGACCTGACCCTCACTCGGGTCTCACCCCAGAATCTGCCCTGGAGCCAGGGGGTGCAATCCTTCCCCCTGTTGCTGGATTCCCAGGGGCGCATTCGGGTGCGCCAGAGTGAGAAAACCGCTCCCCGCAGCGTCATCGCCACGGACCGCCAGGGCAACATCCTGGTCTTTAATACCAATAACGGTTATTTTACCTTATATGATTTGGCCCAATTTCTGAAAGAAAGCGACTTTGAGGTGGACACCGCGCTCAATCTGGATGGCGGCAGCGAGGCGCAGCTTTATATCAAGGTCAAAGACTTCGAGCACTTCTCTCCCACCTATTGGGAGACGCAGATTGGCAGCTTCATAGATCGGAAGCAGTTTGAGTTGCCCACGGTGGTGGCAGTATTTCCCCGTTGAGGTTTGAGGGCATGGCAAGGTATCTTATTCTGGGCGCAGGAAAATTCGGCCGCCTGGCCTTGGAACGCCTGGCCCGGCAGGATGACGAGGCCAGCTTCCTGGTGGTGGATGAATCCTCCCAGGCCCTGGCCGCGGCTCGGGCCCTTTTCAATAATAATCGGCTGCACGTGGTAAAGGCGGAGGCCGTGGCTTTCCTGCTGAAGTTTCTGAAGGAAGACCCCGGCTGGGACTGGACCATCCCCATGGTCCCGGTACATGTGGCCTTTCAGTGGCTGTGGCAGGGCCCCCTGGCGGGATTGGGCTGGCATCTGGCGGAGGTCCCGGAAGCCGTAGAAAAACTGGCCCCCCATGCCCAGCACGGCAAACAAGGCGAACTCTACCTGTCCCGGGCCACCCAGCTGTGCCCGGACGATTGCTCCGAACCGGATTTCTGTCCTGTGACGGGCGAGTCCCGGGAGGTTCCCTTGTATGTGGAATTGGCCGCGCTTAAAATCTCTGATTTTCAGGTCATGGTCGTGCCCAGCCGGCAGTTGGCCCCGGGAGTGGGAGGCTATCCCAGCGCCTGGTTGCCGGCCCTGGGTCAAGAGTTAACCTCCCTTCAGGGTAAAGTCTTGATCGCCACCGCGTGCCGCTGTCACGGGGTAGTTAATGCCCTGGCCCGGTGGCCCTGGGGACCCTTTTGAGCTTCGATTTTGCAGGGGTCATCGGCGTATCCGCCAGGATGCAGGAGATTTATCGTCTCCTGGAACTGGTGTCCGCTTCGGAGGCCACGGTACTGTTGCTGGGGGAAACCGGCACGGGCAAGGAGCTGGTGGCCCAGGCCATTCATCGCAACAGTCCCCGGTGCCAGGGTCCCTTTGTGGTGGTCAATTGCGCGGCCCTGCCGGAGACCTTGCTGGAGAGCGAACTCTTTGGCCATGAACGGGGGGCCTTTACCGGGGCCACCAGCCGGAAGGAGGGCCGGTTTTCCCTGGCCCACCGGGGCACCATGTTCCTGGACGAGATTGGCGACCTCAGCCTGGCTACCCAGGTTAAGATCCTGCGAGTCCTCCAGAACCGGGAGTTCGAACCCCTGGGAAGCACTCGCACCCTGAAGGTGGAGGTGCGCATCATCGCCGCCACCAACCGGGACCTGGAAGCCATGGTGCGGGAGGGGCGCTTCCGCAACGACCTCTTTTATCGCCTCAATGTCTTCCCCGTGGTGCTGCCTCCCCTCCGGGAGCGGATGGAGGATCTGCCCTTGCTGGCCCAGCACTTCCTGGCCTGTTACCGGGAAAAGAGCGGGCGGCAGGTGAAAGAGCTCTCGGAAGAGGTGCTCCAGGCCTTTAATCGTTACTCCTGGCCGGGAAATATCCGGGAGCTGGAGAATGCCATCGAGCGGGGGGTAATAGTCTGCCAGAGGGAGACCCTCACCTTAAATGATCTGCCTCCAGGGTTGCAACGCTACGGGTTCTGGCCGCCGCCGGGCGAGGACGTGGAACCTGAATTGCCGGAACTGGAGAAGCAGTTGATCAGCCGCACCCTGGAAAAAGTGGCTGGCCAGCGCCTTCAGGCCGCAGAAATCCTGGGCATCTCCCTGGATGAGTTGAATCTCAAGATCCGCTCCTACCGTCTGGAGGACTGACAGGTGTCGTTATGATCTTTCCGCCGCTGATCCTCCTAATGATGCTGGCCTTCTTTCTGGTGGCCCTGATCCTGCTCCCCTTCTTAATGGTGGGGCTCATGGGGGGGGCCTTCATGAAATTGGGGCTCTCCCCCGGCACGATGTTCTGGCTCCTCATCTTTACCCTGGTGGGCAGCCTGGTCAATATCCCCATCTATTCCCTGAAGGGCCGGGAGGTGGTGGGAGACCTGCTGGTTTCCTATTACGGCATGCGGGTCCGGGTGCCCCGGGTGCGGCGCCCCCAGGAGACCATCCTGGCCGTCAATGTGGGGGGCGCCGTAATCCCCGTGGGGCTTTGCCTCTATTTGCTGACCAAGATCGATTTTGGCCTCTACTTGCCCATCCTGGTGGCAGTAGTGACCGTGGTGGTGAATCGCCTGGCCCGGCCCATCCGGGGCCTGGGCATTGGCGTGCCGGGCCTCATTCCCCCGCTGGTGGCGGCCCTGGGGGCCTATCTCCTCTCCCCTCCGGAACTCAGGGCCGCCAGCGCCTATATCGCCAGCACCCTGGGAATTTTAATCGGCGCGGACCTCTTGAAGCTGGGAGAGATCGCCCAACTGGGCGCGCCGGTGGCTTCCATCGGCGGCGCCGGCACCTTTGACGCCATCTTTTTGAGTGGCATCATCGCCGTATTGCTCAGTTAATCCTGGTCAGGCGGGCTTAAGAAGGAACGATTTATTGGAGCGAGGCGGACCTCGCGGCTATTACCCTCATTCAGGTAGCCACCAGGCCTAAACGGTATCTTGAGGGAGGTTGAGAAAATGGCGGGTCGGATCAACCACAGCCTGTGGCACAAGAGAGCGCCACGATGGGCGATCATCCTGGGCATACTGCTGCTCCCGGTGATTTTGGTGGCCTGGAGCGATGTCAGCGGCAACACCATCAACCCCCGCTTTGTCGCCAAGATCAAAGACGGGCAGACCACCAAGCATGAGATCCTGCTCTATTTTGGGGAACCGGACGAGGTGGAGCGCAACCCGGAGGGACTGATATTCAAGTACGCCAGTTACAAGGATGCCCCCCCCATGGGGATGCCGAAGGGGTTTCTGGATCGGGAGATCAACGAGCAATCCCCCCTCCCGTACTTTTTGGATGAAGACAAGAAAGTAAAGAAGGTGCAGCCCAAGAAGGAGAGCAAAGTGCTGCGCAGCACCTTGACCATCCGCTTCAAGCCTGACGGGGAGACGGTGCTCAGCCACGAATATCAGGAATATTAACGGGAGAGCCGGATGACGGCCTTTTCGGACCTGGCCCAGGCCACGGCCTGGGTCTTTGACTTACAGAAATTCGGCATCAAGTTCGGGCTGTCCTCCACCCGCCGCCTGCTGGCCCGGCTGGGCCTGCCATATCAGACGGGCCGCTATATCCACATCGCCGGCACCAACGGCAAGGGTTCGGTGGCAGCCATGCTGAGCGCCATTCTCACCCGGGCCGGCTATCCGGTGGGCCTGTTCACTTCCCCCCATCTGGTACATTTTAGGGAACGCTATCGCTTGAAGGATCTGGAGGTCTCGGAAGAGCGCCTGCTGGCTTTGATCAACGAGGTGCGGGCCGCGGTGGACGGGTCCGAGCCTCCCACCTTTTTTGAGTTCGCCGCGGCCCTGGCCTTTCTCTACTTTTTCCAGGAAGGCGCGGAGCCCATCATCCTGGAAACCGGCATGGGGGGGCGACTGGATGCCACCAATATCATTCGCCCCCGGGTAACGGTAATCACCAATGTTTCCCTGGACCATCAGGAATATTTGGGAAATAGTTTAACTGCCATTGCGGGAGAAAAGGCCGGGATCATTAAAGGCGGAGCGCCTTTAGTTACTTTTGCCAAGCAAAAACTGGTGCTGGACCTGCTCCGGCAGCGCTGCCGCCAGCGGGGCGCGCCCCTCTATCTGGGCGGGGTGGATTTTAAGGTTAGGGGGCGAGGCCAGCAGTTCGATTACCAGGGTCTCCACCAGAGACTCCAGGGCCTGACCCTGAGCCTGGCGGGGCGCCACCAGTATCGCAATGCCGCCCTGGCCCTGGCAGTGCTGGAGATTCTGAACCGGGACGGCTTTACGGTAAGTGAGGCGGCGATCCGGGAAGGTCTCAAGCTGACCCGCTGGCCGGGCCGCCTGGAGCAGGTTCCCCAGGACCCCCAGGTTCTGCTGGACGGCGCGCACAATCCGGCGGCCGCCCTGACCCTGGCCCAGGCCTTGAAAAATGGCCACCGCCAGGGGCGTCTCATCCTGGTGGTGGGCATCATGGCCGACAAGGACGTGGAGGGCATCCTGGCCCGGCTCCTGCCCCTGGCCCAGATGGTTATCTTCACCCAGCCCCGCTATTTCCGGGCTGCGACCCCCCAGGACCTGGCCCGGCGGGCCCAACCATACAACCTTGAGATTATTCAGGTTCCCCAGGTGGCGGCGGCGGTCCGGCGGGCCCAGGAACTGGCCGGGCCCCAGGACCAGATCGTGGTCACCGGCTCCCTTTATACCGTGGGGGAGGCCCAGGAGTATTTTCAGGGGACGGGGGGAGAGGGCCAGGGGTCAAAGACCCCTGCCCCCACCTCAAGGGGAGAGTCAAAATGCGCATCTTTGTCTCCGGTTCTCTAGCCTACGACCGCATCATGGATTTTCCTGGGCGGTTCGCGGATCACATCCTGCCGGAGAAGATCCACATCCTGAACGTCTGCTTCATGGTGAACGGCTTGACCGAGCGGTTCGGCGGCACCGCCGGCAATATCGCCTATAATCTGGCCCTGCTGGGGGAGAAACCCATCATCTTGGCCACCGCGGGGCGGGATTTCGGGCTTTACCAGGAGTGGCTCCGGCAGCTGGGTCTGCCCCTGGAGGGGATCAAGGAGATCCCCCAGGAGGTCACTGCCGGAGCCTATATCACCACGGATCAGAGCGACAACCAGATCACCGGGTTCAATCCCGGGGCCATGAAGTACCCCTCCCAATATAGCTTCGACGGAGTATCCCCTAAGACGGCCCTGGCCATCGTGGCTCCTGGAAACCTGGAGGATATGTTGGTCTACACCCGGCAATATAAGGCCCTGGGGGTGCGCTACATCTTTGACCCGGGACAGTCCATCCCGGCCTGGGGCCAGGCCGAGCTCCAAGAGATGGCTGACGGCGCCCTGGCCTTGATTGCCAATGATTATGAACTGGAGATGTTTCGGAAAAAAACCGGCCTGGATGACGCCCGCCTCCTGGAAGGCACCGGCATGCTCATCACCACCCGGGGCGAGGAGGGCTCAGAGTTGCTTTCGGCCCAGGGGAGAGAACGGATCCCGCCGGCCAAGGCCCGAAAGGTGCTGGACCCCACCGGCGCGGGGGATGCTTACCGGGCGGGACTTCTCAAGGGGCTGGCCCGGGGTCTTACCTGGACCCTCTCGGCCCGGCTGGGCGCGGTTTTGGCCTCCTTTGCGGTGGAACAACAAGGCACCCAGGAACACCGGATGTCCTTCCAGGATCTCTGGGGGCGTTATACCCAGAACTTTGGTCCGCCTCCGGCGCTGCTTAAGGAAGTCCTATGAGCTACCCGAGCCTGGCTGCCGACACCTCCCCAACCGAGCTTTTGGGCCGGATTCAGGATCTTTTCCGGGAATTGGGCCTCTTCGAGCAAAGATTAGCCCTCACCCATGAGGGCCAGAAATACCTGTCCAGCTGCAACGGAGCTGCCTTCACCGTTTATCGCCTGAACGAAAACAGCCATGTGCCTCCCGGGATCCCGGGCTGGCCCGTTTGCCTGGTAACCGCGGAGGCGGTGATAGACGAAACCAGCCCGCCCTTTCTGGCCGAAGACGAATTCGCCTCGGGCCTTACCCTCCAAGACTGGCTCCGCCTGATCGAAGAGACGTTTCGGAAGTAATTTTTTGGGGGAGGGGGCCAGGGGTCGCAGGCCCACTTACAATCCTCCCCCAAACCCCCACCCCCAATCCCTTAAGTTAAATTTTGGACTGGAGAAGTCGGGGCCTTCTCAGGCCCCGACTTCTCCAGTCACTTAAGCGGGTTGGGAGGGGGGTGTGGGGGGAGGGCAGGGAGGTCACCTCCCTGGCCCTCCCCCCACAGGCGGCGGGGCCTCCGGCGCAGGGCGAGGAGCTTCCGGAGGCGGCGTGGGCTCGGTATAGCTCATGGTGAACCGAAAATGGGGAAACAGCCGGGGCAGGCGCATCATGTTGAACACCATGACGCCGATGGCCAGTCGGTCCAGCCAGGAGGACATGGGCCAGCCCAGGTGCACCGTGACCTGGCGGTCGGCAAACTCATATTGCACCACCCGCAGCAGGGCCACCATGCGGTGATAAAGGCTCAGTTTGAGGAGCGGCAGGCGGAAATGGTTGGGGGCCATCTTGGGTGGGATGCCGGCCCGGGGAGAATACAAGGTCATGAAGGCGGCATTATCCTGAACCTCGTGACCCGCCTCCCCGGAGCGGCGGAAATAAATATGGATATCCGGGGAGGAAGATTCAGCCAGATACAAGATCATCTCCATCTCGCTGTCGCCTTTCTCGATCTCCTTGCGTTCCGGGGCGCGCTTCTGGGCCATGAGGAAACCGCCCAGCAAGACTACCCCCGTGACCGTGGCCCACAGGATAGTTCCATGGATTTTCTTTGACGCCAGAAAGACAAAGCAACTTAAGAAGACGATCCACATGATCAGGGTCACCAGACGGCTGGTGTTGAAGTGGATCACCTCCTTGGTGCCCATGAAATAGCGATAGATGATGAGGGACCCCATATTGATGCAGAAGCTGGCGATGAGTCCCAGGGCATACATGTCCGCCAGGGTCTCTTGCCGGCCCGCAGTGATAAAGATGATGAGAGAAAAGAAGGTGGCATTGGTCAGGTGGATGCGATAGAGGGACTGGCGGCGGTTGGTGGCGATGAGCCAGAAAAATCCATAGCGATGGGCCACTCGCTCCAGCAATTCGCTGGAGGCCACAAACGCGGTATTGACCGCCATGATCAGGGTGAAGCTGGCCAGGGCCGCCACCGCGACTCCAAAGGGGATGCCGTTTATCAGGGTGGCGTAGTGGGTGATCAGGTCTCCTTCATGCGCCTTGAAATCAATATGTGCTGATAGGGCCAGGGCCGCCACCAGGGGGGTCACCAGGCCCACGGTGCAGGCCAGGAAGATATAAGCCTTGCCAGTCTCCCGCCAATTGCGCACCAGGCCGGCGGTCTGGAGTACGGATTCCACTCCGGAGTAGGCCAGGATACAGAAGGCCATGTTGGCGATGAAGATCTGATAACCCTGGAAGAAGGTACCCTGTCCCAAGAGCCGGCCCGCGGTCCAGACTTCATCTTTCATCCGCCCCAAGGTGGCGCTGTCCAGGGCCAGAACGCCGGAGGCGATCAGGTTAAGGAAGATGAACGCCGCGGCTATGAAAATCGTGAAGGTGACCCGGGCGTTTTCCCTGATGCCCATGATATTCAGTCCCGCTATGACCCAAATAATGACGAGTACCAGAATCATCAACACATTATGGGACAGGGCGAAAAAGGAGGCCGCGTTGGACACTGCACTCACCGCCGAAATACAGGCGGTGAGGATATAGTCCACCATGATGGAGGCCACGGCCACGAAGGAGGTCATGGGCCCCAGGACCAGGTAAGAAAAGGAATAGACCCCGCCGCCGATGAGCCCATGATGCTCTAAGATTTCGGCAATCTCCACCAGCCGGGTGGTCATGTAGTGGATGAACAAGGAGGTAAAGGCAATAAAGAAAATGGCGCTGGCGCCGATGAAGCGGAAGGCTTCCGCGGGGGCGTAAAACACCGAGGTGAGCTCATCCATCAGGGTGATGACCGCGATGGACAGCCAGGTGAGCCACCATCGGCCATTTTGATAGTAGGAGAGCCGCCCCGGCTTGCGGAGCAACAGGAAAAAGACGGCCACCACGGCCAGGTTGATTACCACCAGGACGCTGGTTTTCATATCCAAGTTGTTCGTCTAACAGGCGGGGGATGAGATAATCTTGCGGTAAAACCCGCAAGATGTCCAGGGCTCAATCCCAAAGCGGTTACTTTCAAGATCTCAGGCAGCCATCCCCGGGGCGCGCTGGGCAACGGGGTGCGCTTGAGGTACCTGATGATGAATTCAAACTGGGGGAAAAGGCGGGGCAGGCGCATCAGGTTGAAAACCATGACCCCGATGGCCAGGCGGTCCAGCCAGGAAGACAGGGGCCAGCCGATGTGCACCACCACCTTCCGGTCCCCCAGTTCATACTCCACTACCCGCAGCAGGGCCACCAGACGGTGATACAGGCTTATTTTGGTCAAGGGGAAGCGGAAATGGTTGGGGGCCACTTTCGGGGGTATGCCGCCCCGGGGAGAAAAAAACGTGATATAAGCCACATTGTCTTTGGCGAAGCCATGCTCCGGTTCTTCAGAGCGGCGGAAAATAAGATGAATATCCGGGGCGCTGGACTCCGCCAGGAACAGGATCATCTCCATCTCGCTGTCGGCCTGGGCGATTTCCTTGCGCTCCGGGGCTCGCTTCCGCGCCACCAGGAACCCGGCCAGCAGCACCAGGCAGGTGACCGTGGCCCACAGAATGACCGCATAGTGCTTGTCCTTGGCCAGAAGGATAAAGCAGCTTAACAGGATGATCCATAATATCAGGGTGCCCAGACGGCTGGTGTAATAATGGATCACCTCCTTGGTGCCCATGAAGTAGCGGTAGATGATGAGAGAACCCATGTTGATGCAAAAGCTGGCGATGAGGCCCAGGGCATACATATCCGCCAGCAGCGCCTGGCTGCCGTGGGTAATAAAGATGATGCAGGAGAAAAAGCTGGCGCTGAGGATATGGATGCGGTACAGGGACTGCCGGCGGTTTAAGGCGATGAGCCAGAGAAAGCCATAGCGGTGGGCCACCCTTTCTAACAATTCGCTGGAGGCCACAAACGCGGTATTTATCGCCATGGTCAGGGTGAAGCTGGCCAGGGCGGCCACCGCTACTCCAAAAGGCACCCCATTCAGCATGGTGGCGTAATGGGTGATCAGGTCCCCCTCATGGGCCTTGAAATCAATGGGGGCCGACAGGGCCAGGGCCGCCACCAGAGGGGTGACGATGCCCACGGTGAGGGCCAGGAAGGTATAGGCCTTGCGAATATCCCGCCAGCTGCGCACCAGCCCGGCCGTCTGGAGCACGGATTCCACCCCGGAGTAAGCCAGGATGCAAAAGGCGACATTGGCGATAAAGTTGTCGTAGCTCCGGATAAAGGAGCCGGTGTGAAGATTCTTGGCCGTATCCAGGGCTGCCTGGGACATCACCCCCAGGGAGCCCCGGTCCAGGGCCAGGAGGCCGGAGGCGATGAGATTTAAGATGATGAAGACCGCGATCACAAAGACCATAAAGGTAAACCGGGCGTTATCCCGGATGCCCAGGATGTTCAAGCCCGCCACGGCCCAGATGATCACCAGCACCGACACCATGGTTTGCGGTCCGGTTAAAGAGAGGAAGGAGGCCGCGTTGGCCACCGCGCTCACCGCGGATATGCAGGCGGTGAGGATGTAGTCCACCATGATGGAAGCCACGGCCACAAAGGAGACCATGGGGCCCAGGACCAGGTAGGAGAAGGAATAGACGCCGCCGCCGATGAGGCCGTGATGCTCCAGGATCTCGGCGATCTCCGTGAGCCGGGTGCTCATAAAACGGATGAGCAGGCTGGTGATGGCGATATAGATGAGGGCGCTGGCCCCGATGAAGCGGTGGGCTTCCGCGGGCGCGTAAAAGACGGAGGTGAACTCGTCCATCAGGGTGATGACGGCCACCGCCAGAAAGGTGAGCCAGATGCGCCCTTGCTGGGAGTAAGAGAGCAGCTCCTTCTTGCGGAGCAAATAGATGAAAAAACCTGCCAGGGCCAGATTAAGGGCTAAGAGGAAATTGAATTTCATCTGTCAGGTCTTTCCGTTAGGAGTGACAGGCTAAACACTCCGGGGGTTATCCCGCCTTAGCCTCAGAGTCCCCTTCCCCATGGAAATACTCAGGAATTTTAAACTCTGGATGACGACATGACAACATTAAACTCGGTTTGCCTTGACAGGAGGAGGGCTTGGCCGTAGAAGGAATAGATGAGGATCTGGATAGTCTTGACTTTATTGTTAATATTAGCTCCCCACGCGAGTGCCGCGGCTCTGCGGATTAACCTGGTTCCCTGCGGTCCGGCGGCGCCGGCGGTCTTGGACTTCCTGAAAAGCGGCTTGCAGCAGGAATTTGCCGCGGAGGTGATCCAGAGTGAAGCGGTGCCCCTGCCGGCTACGGCCTATGATTCCCGGAGGCGGCAATACCGAGCTGAGACCTTTTTGCCCCTCCTCGCGCCTTACCGTCAAGGCCACAAGGATTTGGTGCTGGGAGTCACCGAGGTGGACCTCTATGTGCCGAATCTTAATTTTGTCTTCGGATTGGCGGACCCCCGGCAAAGATGCGCCATCATCTCCCTGGCCCGCCTCAACCCGGAAGTCTATGGACTTCCAGGCGCGCCCCATCTCTTTAAGGAACGGGCCCTGAAAGAAGCCGTCCACGAACTGGGTCACCTCCTGGGCCTGGGGCACTGCGCCAATCCCTCCTGTATCATGTTTTTCTCCAACTCCCTGGCGGACACCGACCGCAAAGGCCCGGGCTTTTGCCCCGACTGCCGCCGTCGTGTGGGGCGGTTGTAGGAATTTGTAGGGGGAGGGACAGGGACCTGAGGTCCCTGCCCTCCCCCTACAACCCCCTCCCCACCCGCATAAGTTAGCTGGGGGAAGGCGGGGCCAGAGGCCCCGCCTTCCCCGGCTCTAAAGAAAATCTTAAGGGGTTGGGGGAAGGGGTTTGGGGGAGGATTGTAAGTGGGTCTGCGACCCCTGGCCCCCTCCCCCAATTCTTCATCCTTCCAATTCCCTCAACGCCTTACTTGCGAAGTCCAGGGAGGAGTCCAGGTCCAGGGCTTGTCTCAGCACGAACGCGGCTTCTTTCTGATGTCCCAGTCTGGCCAGGTTGATCCCTAAGTTGGCGTAGTCGATGGCGGAGCCGGGGTCCAGCTCGATGACCTTTTCGAAGCAGGCGACGGCCTGCTGATGGTCCTCAAGCTTGAAAAAGCAAAAGCCCAGCAGGTGATGGGCCTCTTTCAATCCGGGGTCCAGGGCCTGGGCTTGCTCCAAGGCGGCGACCGCGGCGGGGTAGTCTCCCAAGTCTTTGTGGCAGGCGCCCAGATGCACAAAGATGCTGGGAATCTCATGGGCAGGAGGGTTAAGCTCCAGGGATCTCTGAAAATGTTGCAGGGCCAGATCAGGCCGACCCAGATGCTCCAGGGTCAGGCCCAGGAAGAAGTGCACGTCGAAGCGCTCCGGAAACCTGAGGTTCAGCTTATTAAGGGCCGCCAGGGCATCCTGGGGCGGGGCGTAGAGGGCAGCCACCTTGGCCAGGTGAAAAATCACATTGGTATTGCGGGTGCGATCCAGAAAGTGGGTGCCGGGGATCAGGACATAGACCGCGGGGATGCCGATGGCCGGATGGGTCACCTCCACGGCCAGCACCTCCAGATGGAGACGGGAAAGAGCCGAAAGGCAGTTACCAATCTCTTCCTTGAGGTTCGGGTGCGACAGGTTGGGCAGGGAATTTAGGGGTTTCAGGGGCCCAGGCTCCATCAAATAGGCGGCTTCCTCCAGGGTGCGATATTTCGGCAGGGTAGGGCGGTAGCTGGTGCGGCGGTGGAAATCCCCCGCCAGTTGGGCCACTTCGGTCAGGGCCCGGATCAGGGATTTGGTGGGATCAGTGGTGGTGCCGGCCGTGAAGACAATTTCGCTCTCCTGAGGAAAGGTAGCCGGATCATAGGCCAGGGCCGCCACCGTGGGGATGCCGGTATCCAGGGAGAAGTCCCGGAGATAGACCTTAATGCCGTTTCTCTGGAATTTGGCCAGCAATTCCCGGGCCGCGGCATCCGTCACCGAGTCGGGGTCCAGACCCGGGGTGGAGCGGCGCTCATGGCTGATGACCGACCCCACATGGCGCTCCACCACCTCACACAAGGCTTGCAGCACCGCTTCTTCGGGACAGTTTCCCGCGGCCGGGCCGTTATATTCCTCGATCAGGTAAAACCAGTGGAGAGGGAGATAAACCGGCGCGCCGGTGGTCAAATTGGTGGCCGGGACAAAATAGAGCGGCCAGTCCTCATAGAGCCCGGCCGCGGCCAGGGCTTCTTGGGAATAATCGAAGAGGGAACGGGCCAGATAAGAAAAGCCTAAAACCTGGCCTGGGAGCTCCCGGGCCCGCGTGTAAACCAGCGGGCCTTCTTGAAGATAGGAAAAAAAGCTGAAGCGCTCCACCAGCTCCATCAGGGCGCTGGCCTCGGACTGGACCGGGGTGGCGCCTTTGCCCATCTGCTTCTGGGTGGGCACCACCCGCCGGGCGTCCACCCCCAGGAGGCTGATATAAATCGGGATATCCAGACGGCCGGAGTCGATGCGCATGGTTTCCTGCAAGATCTTAAGATCCAGCCGGGCCAGGCGCTCCCTCACCCGGGCGATGGTCTCCTGCGGGGTTAACAGCTTATCCTGGTCGTAGGTGTAGCCTTTAAAGGCGTCGGCAAGTTGCAGGGTTGGCAGCATGGGGGCTTATTCTCCGGGCAAATGTGACCTCACTCCTTACTTACACAATATATTTTCTAGATGCAATCCCTGGGGAGCCCTCAGTCGATTTTCTCTCCTTCAAGGAGGCCTCTGAAAAAGTCATCTTGAGGGAGGGGGCCAGGGGTCTGCGACCCCTGGCCCCCTCCCTCAAGCTCCCTCCCCCAACCCCTTGCAGGGTTAGAAAATGGCTGGAAAGTCGGGGCCATAGGCCCCGCCTTTCCAGCCCCTTCTGAGGGTTGGGAGAGGGGTGTGGGGGGAGGGCAGGGACCTCGGGTCCCTGGCCCTCCCCCCACGAACCCATTTCGCAGAGCTCTCTTCAAGATCTTGGGGCCAGGGGACCTGGCAGCCCAAAATCATCTCCCAGATAGGCGTCCTTCAGCCGGGGATGGGCCAGGAGTTCGGGGCCGGACCCTTCCAGCGCCAGGCGGCCGGTCTCCAGGACGTACCCGTAGTGGGCAATCTTCAAGGCCGCAAAGGCGTTCTGCTCCACCAGGAGGATGGTGACCCCCCGCTGGTTAAGGCGGCCGATGATGCTAAAAACCTCCCGGACCAGGAGGGGGGCCAGGCCCAGGGAGGGCTCATCCAGGAGCAGCAGCCGGGGGTGGGACATCAGGGCCCGGCCCAGCGCCAGCATCTGCTGCTCTCCGCCGCTCAGGGTGCCGGCCGCCTGGCCCGGTCGCTCGGCCAGGCGGGGGAAAAGGTGGTAGAGCCATTCCAGGTCCCCCTGGATCTCCTTCTCAGGGCGAAAATAGGCTCCCAGAAGCAGGTTTTCATAAACGGTGAGGTGGGCGAAGATGCGGCGGCCCTCAGGAACCACGGCGATCCCCCGGCGGATGATCTCATGGGGCGCCAAACCCTGGATTTCCCGGCCGTCCATGAGGATCCGGCCGCTCTGGGGCGCGGCCAGGCCGATGATGGCCCGGATGGCGGTGGTCTTGCCGGAGCCGTTGGTCCCCAGCAGGGCCACGATCTGCCCTCCGGGCACGCTGAGGCTGAGCCCGTCCAGGGCCTGGATGGCCCCATAAGTCACTTTTAAATCCAATACTTCCAGCATTGTGTTTTAGTAGCCAGTAGCCAGTAGCCAGTAGCAGTAGTCAGTAGTCAGTGGTCACATGGTAACTGATAACTGATAACTGGCAACTGAGAACTGGCTACTGACTACTGACCCCCAAATAGGCCCGGATGACCTCGGGGTCTTCCTGGATTTCGGCCGGGGTCCCTGAGGCGATGGTCAGGCCGTGGTCCAGCACGGTGAGGTGCCGGCACAGGCCCATGACCAGCCGCAGGTTGTGTTCGATCACCAGCAGGGTCAGGCGGTAGCGCGCCTGGACCTCCTTCAAGAAGCTTATCAAATCCTGGGTTTCCTGGGGATTGAGGCCCGCGGCGGGCTCGTCCAGGAGCAGCAGGCGGGGCCGGGTGGCCAGGGCCCTGGCGATTTCCAGCCGGCGCTGGTGTCCGTAAGCAAGCTTGCCTGCGGGCTCCTGGGCCACCTTCTCCAACCCCACTTCGCTGAGGAGAGCCAGCCCCTGGGCCAGTTGCTGCTGATTCTCCCGGCTATAGCGGGGCAGACGCAATACGGCCTCCCACCAGGCGGCGTGGCCCCGGCAATGGAAACCCACCAGCACATTGTCCAAAACGCTGAGTTCCCCAAACAGGCGGATATTCTGAAAAGTCCGGGCCACCCCCAGGGAAGTGATTTGATGCGGGGGCAGGCCCACAATATTTTTGCCGTTTAGAAAAACCTCTCCCTGGGTGGGCCTCAAGAAGCCGCTGATGATATTGAAAATCGTGGTCTTGCCCGCCCCATTGGGTCCGATGAGACCATAAAGACTATCTTCCGGAACTTCCAAGTGGAAATCCTCCAGGGCTAAAAGACCGCCGAAGCGCATGCCGAGGTTTTCAATCCTAATGAGGATCATACGTAAATTAATCTTACAACCTCCATCCCTAGAAGGAAAGAGCCCCAGCAAGAAGAGCAATCAGATTATAGGGCTGGAATTAGGGGTTCCGAAGAGATGGAAGGACGCTTAAGGGCATCGTGGAGGAACAAAAAAGGCAGGGCCATGGGCGACCCTGCCAGTCATGGTTAAGCCTCATGTTAGATTAGGTTATCTCCTCCTTTTTCTCCAGCCTACCACGCCCAGGAGGCCGGAGCCCAGGAGCCATAGGGTAGGCAGGACGGGCACTACCTGGGAACTGACCGTTTCATTTGAACGTACGTATAACAAGTTATTATCATAATATATATTGCCACTATAAGCTTCGATATTACTCTGGGTCAATAGCTTGGGAAGGGGGGGAACCTCGCTATCGTCCCAAAATGACACGGGGACTTCCATACCAACTTCAACATCATATTGATTGCCAGAGATTTCGAAAGAAGATAAGGTCGCAAAGAATTGGTCAAGGGTGGCTCCAGAGCTTGAGAACCAATTAAATAAGTAAGAAGGAAGAGATGAGCTGGGGGTGTAAGTCCCATCTGCATTGGTGCCGGAGAGGGTAAGGGTTAAGCCGTCCGGGTTATAAAATGCTTCGCTATATTGCAGACCTGAATTTACCGAAACGGGGGGAGAGGCCAGGGTAAAATTTAATATAAACGTGCCGGTGCCCGAGCCAATTCCCAAGGGGTCGATTGGGTTGCCAGAGTCGGCTTTGACAAAATTTTCCTGAATGTTGTAAGAGATGGTGTCCGCCTGGAGGGGATGGACCATCACGAGCGCCAGGGCCAAAGCCAACCAGATAAAAGTAGTTTTCTTCATGGCTTAAAAACCTCCTTACTTTCGGTTTAAACCGCCATTGTAAAAAAAACCGGATTGCCTCAACTCAGGCAACCCGGCTATCTCCATCATTTAGAGACCCGTGGCTTTCCGTCCCCACCTTGCGATGGGTTTGGCCTTTTCTGACGATACACTGTTGTCATAACCGCAGGAAAATGTCAAGCAAAAAATGACAAAAAGTTTCAATAAAATAATAATTTTCAGGTATGGAGGTGGGAGCGGTCAGCCCCGACGAAGTGGGGGTCTTCCACTATTTGGAAAGGAAGCGTTTAAAGGTGCGGCCGCAGATTTCCCAGGAGAATTCCCTCCTACCCAGAATACCCCGGCGGAAATAAATGATTACCAGGAGCAGCACTAAAGAGAGGATCACCATGCGCATGCCCGGGATGCCGGGGATGCTGAGGCCCAGGAGTTGCTGGGGCTCTTCCACGGCCCTGAGCCACTCTCCCGCCAGGGTGAAGAGCACCGCGCCCAGGACCGCGCCGGTGGTGGAGCCCAGACCGCCCACCACGATAATGATCAGAAGATTGAAGGTGAGAAAAAACGTGAACAGAGAGGGCGAAATGGTGGTGATCAGATGGGCCAGCAGCCCTCCCCCCATTCCAAAGAAGAAGGAGCTTAAGGTATAGGCCAGCATTAGGTGGCGAAAGGTATTCACCCCCATGGCCCGGGCCGCGGTTTCATCTTCCCGGATGGCCTGCATGGCCCGGCCGTAACTGGATTTAACCAGGGCGGTGATCACCGCCACCGCGATGAGCGCCACCCCCCAGGACCACCAGAGATTGGTATAGGGGGAGAGGCCCTTGAGGCCCAGGGGGCCGTTGGTCAACCCCTGAAGATTGTTGGCCAGGACCCTAACCACCTCCCCAAAGCCCAAGGTGACGATGGCCAGGTAATCGCCCCGCACCCGCAAGACCGGAAACCCGGTGAGGAAACCGAAGACCGCGGCCACCAGCCCCCCGGCCAGGAGGGCCCAGGGGAAGGGGAGGGACATCTGGCTTAAGGGCCCATAGAGGGGCGTGATGATGAAGTTGATGGCCTTCTCCGCGGGCGTCAGGGTCAACAGGGCGGCGGTATAGGCCCCGAGGGTAATGAAGGCGTTGGGACCCAGGTGGAGCTGGCCGCAAACCCCGTTGATCAGATTATAACTCACCGCCAGGGTAATAAAGATGGCCATGTTGTTGAGGAGGCGCACCTGGTATTCGTCGCACCACTGGGAAGCTCCCCAGAGCAAGAGCCCCAGGACCCCGACCGCCCCCAGATTAAGCCAAGCTTTTCTCGTCATGGTGTTGGTTGGTGGGGGAGGGGGCTAAGGGCCATGGGCCCTTACCCCCTCCCCCAAATGCCTTTCATAGCTTCTCCTCTCCCAACGCCTCCCCCAGCAGGCCGGTGGGGCGGGCCAGCAGGAGCAGGATTAGCAGGGCGAAGGCCAGGGCATCCCGGTAGCCGGCCCAGGAGGGGAAAAGGGCGACGATCAGGATCTCCAGCAGGCCCAAGATCAGCCCCCCTAAAACCGCGCCGGTCAGGTTGCCGATGCCTCCCAGGACCGCGGCAATGAAGGCCTTAAGTCCAGGGAGGATGCCCATGAAGGGATTGACCTGGGGGTATTTCATGGCCCACAGCAGGCCCCCGGCGCCGGCCAGCAAGGAGCCGGTAAGAAAAGTGAAGGCAATGATGCGGTTGACGTCGATGCCCAGGAGGCTGACGGTTTCCAGGTCCTGGGCGATGGCCCGCATGGCCCTTCCGGTCCGGGTACGATACACGATAAAAAACAGCAGGATTAAGAGTAAGGCGGTCACCAGGGGGATCAACAGACTGAGGCAAGGGATGAAGAGCCCGCCCCAGGCGAAGACCCCGGTAAAGGCGGCAGGCACCGGAAAGGGCTTGGGCCGGCCCCCGGCGATCACCAGGGCCAGGTTTTCCAGCAAAAAGGAGGCGGCGATGGCGGAAATGAGCAAGGAAATGCGAGGAGCCCGGCGCAGCGGCCGATAGGCTCCCCGCTCCAGCAACACCCCCAGCAGGCCGGTGAGGCCCACCGCCAGGCCGAAGGCCACGGGCCAGGGCCAGCTGAAGAGGCCCACCCCCATGACGCCCACGTAGGCCGCCACCATGAGCAAGTCCCCGTGGGCGAAGTTGATGAGCCTGAGGATGCCGTAAACCATGGTATAGCCGATGGCGATGAGGGCATAGAGACTGCCCAACGACAAGCCGTTGATCAACTGCTGCACCAGGGTGACGGAGTCCATAGCTTTTAGCCTAGGGATTGGGGGGCTATGGGCCGCAGGCCCTTAGCCCACATCCCTCGATCCCCTAAGTTTAATTTTGGGCTGGGGGAGTCGGGGCAAGCCTTGACTTCCCCAGCATTCTTAAGCGGGTTGGGAGGGGGGTGTGGGGGGAGGGCAGGGAGTTCAACTCCCTGGCCCTCCCCCCGCATCATCTAATCCCCAATCAACTTCGAAAGCCCCAACAGGTTAATAATCTCCGGCATGACCTGGAGGCCAATTATCCGTCCCAGGCCGCCCCGGGCGCAGGCGCGCTCGCCGTATTGAGTGATATTATCGGTACGCACCAGGCCGTCCCCCACCATCATGAGGGGCACCGGGTCCCCGGAGTGGCGTTTCAGGGCGCACGGGGTGGAGTGGTCCGCGGTCACCACCAGCAGGTAAGGCGCGGTAAGGAGGAGGCGGGCCGCCACATCGATCTTTTCGATGAAGGCCAGCTTGCCCTTAAAGTCGCCGTCTTCTCCGAAGGTATCGGTGGCCTTGATATGAACGAAGGCGAAATCGTAAGGACCGGAGAGGGCCTTAAAGGCAGCCTGGAATTTGGCCTCAATATCGGTATTGGGCAGGCCCGTGGCCCCCCGTACCTGAATGACCCTCATGCCGGTGAAGGCGCCGATGCCTTTATACAGGCCGCCGCCGGCGATGGTGCAGGCCTTGAGGCCGTAGCGCTGCTCAAATTTGTCGATTTGCTGATAATAGCCCGCGCCCCGGCCCAAGAGATAATTGGCCGGCGGCTTACCCTGGGCCAGGCGCTCCTGGTTCAAGGGATTGGCCTTAAGGATCCGGTGGGCCTCGGACAAAAGGTGATTGAGCACCCGGGCGGTGAAGGCCGCCTCCTTGGAGCCGTCCAGGGGGTGCACTTCATGGACCTTAACCCCCACTTCGTGGGGGTCATTGTCAGAAATAAGGCTGCTGAGCCCCGGACCCCTAAGGATAATGCCGGCCCGATGGCCGGTGCCGGGCTTAACCAGCAGGGTGACGCCCTGGTAAGTAAGGCCGTTCAGGTCTTTGACGAAAGGCCCGGTGTCGGTGATGCGCCCGGCCCGGCGGTCCACCACGATGAGATTATCGTCCACGGTGCCCAGGTTGCCCCGGAGGGCCACATCCCCGGGCTCCAGTTCCATGCCCAAGCCCGCTACCTCAATGGGGCCCCGGCCCGTGTAGTACTTATCGATATCATAGCCCAAGATGGCCAGGTGGCTGGTATCGCTGCCGGGCCGGGCGCCGATGCCGATGGCGTTCATGATGCCGGTAATGCCACGGGTGGCCAGGGCATCCAGGTTAGGGGTCCGGGCCGCCTCCAGGGGGGTCAGGTTTCCCAATTCCTTAATGGGGCGGTCCCCCAGACCGTCCATGACGATGAGCAGGGCCTTGTTCATGGAATGCTCCTCAGTTATCAGAGATCGCTGGGATATTATATTGATTACCAGTAAATATCATGGATATTGCTGGTCGCCAGCCAATAGACCTTTGGGTGTTCCTCCATCCCGTCAAATAATTATCGGTTGATAGCCCTCAGGGGTGATGGTGGCAAAATAGTAGGGAGGTCCTACCTCTTCCTTGATCTGGGCCATTTTTTCCAGAAAATCTCGGCTCATTTTTAGAAGTTCATCCAGGTTGGCGCCTTCCTGGAGGGCCTTGAAGAGCCGCATCTCCATCCCCAGGTTCCGGGGCATAACTACCATCTGGCTGGCGGGAATCAGGCGCAGGGGAAGTTCATTTTCTTCGCTCGCCAGAAGAAACAGCCAAAAGGGGGGCGGGGGCTGATCCGGGGCGTAACCTGCCAGGATAAAGTAAATGCGCCGCAGGCCCTCGGGCTCAGGGCCATGTTGCTTAAGGTGGCGGGCATACCCCTGGGAGAGAAAGTCCCGGGCGAATTCCACCATTTCGTCAAGGTCCTCCCAACCCCGCCGCCGCTCGATTTCCCAGCGCAGGGACAGAGACAAGGGCACGCTCACGCCCGCGCCGCCGCTCAGAATAGCGCCATACTTCCCCAAGGGGAAAAGCTTTTCCACCTGAAAAAATTCCGGGCGGCCGGAGGCGTCAAATCGGGTGGCCCGGCTGTCCGTGGCCAGGGAAAGGCCGTGCTCATTAAACCCCGCCAGGGCCTGGGTCATGGGAATATCCTCGTTGTGTGGGGGAGGGCCAGGGAGGTGTTGAACTCCCCTGCCCTCCCCCCACACCCCCCTCCCAACCCGTGTAAGGGGTTGGGGGAGAGGGCTTGGGGGAGGATTGTAAGTGGGTCTGCGACCCCTGGCCCCCTTCCCCAGTTACTTCTCCTCCACCATCTCAACCATTTCCGGCAGAGGTGCGGCCTGGGGATGGTAAAAGATTCGCATCTCCGCCGGGGCCAGGGGTAACTCCAGGCCGCGCCGGAGTTTCAGGGGCGGCCCTTCGGGGGTCAGGTCCCGCCAGGCCCCGGGCGGTCTGCCCAGCATCTCGAAAGTATCCGGCATGACCGCGGTCTGGGCTTCATGGGTAGCATTGATCACCGCCAGCACCCGGCCTCTTTCGTTATCTCTGGATTTAAGTAACATCACCACCGGCTCATCCTCAGGGCTCAGCCGGACCTGGGGGCCCTCCTCCAGCAGCACCGGGCACCGGCGTTTCATGCGGTTCACCCGGGTGATGAACTCCGTCAGGTCATAAGTAGGGGTTTCCCAATCCTCGGGTCTCGTTTTGACCACGTGCAGGTGTTTCTGAAAACCGTACTCAAAGCCCATGGGCATCATCAAGCCGCTGGAGAAATAGGCGGCGAAGAGATAGCGTTGCCGGGCCACCTCCATGGCGCCGCCGCTCTCCGCCGCCAGCCTTGGGGTGTCGTGGGTCTCCGGGAAGCTGATGGAGGGGGCCACCCGCCGGAAGCGCTGGTACTGCTGCAAACACCAGTCTGCCTGGAAATCCCACCATTTGGAGCTGTTGTACAGGAAGTCGAAGCCCGCGAGACGAGAGTTGGGCGCATTCCTCCAAGCGGCAGCCCAGGGTCTCGGCAAAGAACCGGGCCCGGGGTTCCAGGCGCCGGGCCTCAGAGATCAGGCGCTCCCAGAACTCTCCGGGAATCTTGTAAGCGGCATCGGCCCGGAAACCCCTAAACCCCAGGCGCAGATATTTGGCCACCACCGTATGCCAGAAGTTAAGCAAACCCTCAGGATCAGGGGGCGGCCAATACTCCAGTTCCGCCAGGTCGCCCCATACCGTCACCCGGGTGGCATCCGCGGGATCGATGGCCCCGGGATGTTTAATCTGGCCGTCCTCGTCCTGGGCATACCATTCCGGATGCTCCTTAACCAGGGGGGAGTCGATGGCCGTGTGGTTGATTACCAGGTCCAGCATGACCTTCAGGCCCCGGCGGCCCGCGGCCTTAAGGAAATGCTCCAGGGCAGCCTCCGGGTCCTTTCCGGAATCGGGAAAAAAGAGGGGATTGAGGCCAAAGTAATCCTTGACGGCATATAGGCTCCCGGAAAGCCCAGGGGTGTGAATGGGATTCAGGTAGAGCCAGGTGAAGCCCATGGCCGCAATGCGCTTCAGGTGCTCCTCCCACCGGGGGATGGGACCCAGCAGAGGGGGAAAGAGATTGTAGATGAGAGTGGCTTCAGGCATGAGTTACCTCGTTAGAGTTATGGTGGGGGAGGGCCAGGGACCTGAGGTTGAATGGGCCTCCGGCCGGCCCTTAGCCCCCTCCCCCAGAATTTCCTTTCCCCCGATACCGATTTAATCGGGCCGCCAGGCGGGTCGTCTCCGGGGCCTGGCGCATCTGGTTCAAGGTCAGGGGCAGCTTCCGGCGCCAGTTGGGGTGCTCCTCCCTGGTGCCGGGCAGATTCTGCTGCTGGGCCCAGCCGAAGATCTCTTCCAGGCGTACTTCCAGCAGGGCGGCCTCGCTTTGGGCCAGATACTCCAGGACCGCGAGGCGTAATTCCTCCGGGCAGCATTGTACCGCATCGCCTTCCACCGGGAAATTAGGAGGTAAGAGCTCCCGTTGCAAAAGCGCCTCTAACAACTTCAGGCGATCCAGCTTCCGGGCCACGGTGTCCTTTTCCGCCAACTGGGGATCGGGATAAAGGTTTAAGGCTCGTTTAAGCTCAATATCCTTTTCCTGCCAGAAGCCAGCCAGCGTCGGCAGGTCGTGGGTGGTGACTGCGGCCACCGCCTTGGGGGGATAATCTTCCGGAGCGCGAAAGTCCCCGCCCCAGGTCCGTTCAAAGTAAAAGACCCGGTAGGAGAAGACCCCGGCTCGGCCCAGATCCCGGCGGATGCGGGGGGCCACGGTGCCCAGGTCCTCCCCGATGATCAGGGTGCGGCGCCGGGCGCTCTCCAGGGCCAGGATGGCCAAAAGCTCCCGGGCCGGGTAGGTTACGTAAGCCCCGTGCCGGCGGTCTGGCCCGGGGGAATCCAGAACAACCGGAATAAGCCCATGACGTGGTCCAGGCGGAGCATGCCCTCCTCCGGCAAGTTGGCCCGCAGGGTGTCGATAAAGAATTGATATTTTGACTGCCGCAGGCGCTCCGGGATCATGGGGGGGAGCCCCCAGTTCTGGCCTTTGGGGTTGAAGCCATCGGGGGGCGCGCCGAGGGCGGCTCCCTGGGCGAAAAGTCCCGGATGGGCCCAGGTGTCAAATCCTCCCGGGTCCGCGCTTAGGGCCAGGTCCTGGTAAAGGGAGAAGGGGAGGCCCTGCTGGCGGGCCTGCTGGCAAACCTGGGTCAGTTGGGTGGTGGCCAGCCATTGTCCGTATTGGTGCAGGCGGATTTCCCGGCCGTGCTCCCGGAAGAAGGCGGCGACGGCAGGGGCTTCAGGTGCTTGATAGGCTGGGGGCCAGCTCCGCCAGTCACTTTGTTTAAAATGATCGGCCAGCGCGCTATATAGCCCGAATTTAGCCAGAGACTCCCCCGACGCGGCCAGGAACCGGGCGAATTCCACCCCCCGGGAAGTCCGGGGCGCCTCCGGCGGCCCATGCCGAGACTCAAAGGTCTTATGCAGCAGTTCCAGAACTTGCCGCTTTAAACGATAAACTTTCGAATAGGCTACCAATTCCCTGGCCTGGAGGCGAGACTGGGCTAGACCGAAGTCCCGCCCCGTCAGAAAGGCTCGGGCTTCCGGAGAGTCCGTAAGTTCAGGGATCATTTCCAGGTTCAGGTATAAGAAATTAAGGAAAGCGCGGCTGGTGGGGGCATAGGGGCTGGGGTCGGCGTTGGCCTCCGGTTGTGGCGCGTGCAGTGGATTTACCCCTACAAAAGCGGCTCCCAGCTCCTCGGCCCAGGTAATCAACTCCAGGAGATCGCCGAAATCCCCCATGCCCCAGTTACTTTCACTTCTAAGGGCATAGAGGGGCAGATTGAAGCCCCAGACCCGGCGGCCTGGGGTCAGCCAATCCGGCAGATAAACCCTGGCGGGGGCGATGATCAGGCGTGATTGCCCTGTTTCCTGGCGACTGCTGGCCTTAACTTGCAGGGTCAGGTCGTAATACCCCAACTCCAGGTCAGGGGGAAGGGGAAGCTCCAGCCGGGTCCGAAAACCTCTTTTCACCTGCAGGCTAACCGGCTTGACCGGGAACTTGGCCCGGGCCTCCCAGGTCGACTTTTGGCCGGACTCATCCGTAATCTGCCCCTGAATCTCAACCGTTGGTGGCAGCTCCAAGGAGGGCGTCCAGGGATAGACGACCACTCGGGGGGCCCGGCCAGCCAGAGAGATTGCCTGAACCGGCGACAGCAAGGGGGGTAAGGACTGCCGGCGCCGTTCCTTTAGCTCCTGGTTCAGCCGGGCCGGATCCTCCCAGGGGAGGCCCATGGCGCGGAGCAGGGCTTGAAAGGTGGCCAGAGAAGTGCGCCGGCGCCGCCCGAAGTTATCCCGATACTCCGGGGCAATGCCGCACAGGCGGCCCAAGGCCGCGATCTTGTCGGTGGTTTCTTGGTCGGGCATGAGGGCCAACTTAAACTGCCGCGGCGGCTTGGGCAATTACGCCGTCGGCGATGGTATAGCAAGCGATCAAGGCATCGCGGTACTGAAGGTCGTGGCGAACTCTGGCAAAAATCTCCCGGAATTCAGGATGGCAGGAAAACAGCAGCACCTGCTGCTCCCGGGAAAATTCCAGGATCACCCTGGCCGCCTTAGCCCGGCGGGTGGGGTCAAACTTCACCAACACATCGTCCAGAATAACCGGCAGGGGCTCCAGGTGTCGGCCGAACTCCCGGGCCAGGCCCAGGCGAATCGCCAGGTAAACTTGATCCGCCAGCCCGGCGCTCCAGCAGATTTCCTCTTTGCGTCCCAAGGACGACCTATCTTCCAGTTGGATGCTGTCTTCGCCCACGGACGACACCAGACGGTAGCGGGCCTGGGCCATGGTGTTAAGAAACCGGTCGGCTTCTTGAATCACCTGGGGCTGCCGTTCCCGTTCGTAAACTGACCGGGCCTGCTCCAGGAGATGGCGGCAGACCATCAGGGTGGCCCAGCGCCGGGTGGCGTCGGCCAGTTGTTCTTTAAGAGTGCGCTGCTCCAGGAGCAACTCGCCCAGTTTCTCGTTCTGGGCCAGGTCGGCCAGCCTGCGGTTTAAATCGCCCACCTCCCGGTTATCTTTAGATAATGAGTCGGTTAACTCGTTTTGGCGTGATTCCAGTATTTCCTTCTCTGCCTGCAGGGCCGAGGGCTCAGTCTGGCTGAGCTCTTCTTCCAGGGCGGCCTGGGCTTCTTCGGTGCCGGCCAGGGTGCGCAGGGCAATCTCGTTGTCCTCGATTTCCTTCAGCCAATCGCGCCATTCCTGGTAAGAGGCGGCTTGGTGCCGAAATTCTTCTTCGTCTCGGGCCCCGGCTTTCTGGAACAATTCCCTCAGTTCACCCTCTTTGGGGTTTTCCTCTTCACCCAGCCGGGCCGCATGAGATTGGGCTTCAGTGAGTCGCCTTTCCAGGTCAATCTGCTGCCGTTGGGCTTTTAGGGCCTCTTCCAGGACCCGGCCCAGGGTCCGCAGGTCCTCCACCCCCACTTCCGGAGCCGCCGAGGTCCTCCCGCAAGAGTCCAGAATCTGGTGAATCTGGTCCCGGGTTTGGGTCAGGTAATTTCCCAGATCTCCCAGGCGTTGGCGGTACCCTTGAAGGTTGCCCTGGGCCACCCGGGCACTTTCCACGGCTTGCAGCACTGCCTCAAACCCCGGCGGGCGTACCTGGACCGAAAACTTACGCTCCCCCAGCCACTTTTCCCACTCACCCCGCAGCCGTTGAAGTTCCTGGGAGGCCTGGTCCGCTTCCCGGGCGGCTTTTTCCAGCTTCCCCCGGACCTCCAGGCATTGGGCTTCGGCCTTGACCCTTTCCCGTTCCCGGGTCTTCCACTCCTGCCACTGCCGGGCCGCGTCTTCCACTCGCCCGGCCAGGCGTTCCAACTGGGTCAAGTCATGGGGCCGCTCCAGGGCCGCCTCCTGGGCCAGGCGGTCCAGTTCCCGGTCCAGGTCCTCCATCTGCCGGTCAAAGTGGTTTATTTCCTCAGCCAGCGTTTTATGGGCCTGGGCCACCTGCTCCTGGTCTTCCGAGAGGCGTTTAAGCTCCTCATGGCGCAAGCGGCGGCGCCAGAAATGGAAAAAAGCCGCCAGGCCCGCGCCCGCCAGGAGGGCCAGGCCCGCAGCAAGGTAAGCCCTCTGCCAGACGGCCAACACCCCCGCGGCGGTGAGCCCGGCTAGCAGTACGGGGAGCCACAGCCACCCGGGCCAGGGCTCCGGCGGTTCCTCCATCTGCCCCTTAAGCCGGGCCAGTCGAGCTGCTGCCTCTTGCTGGGCCGCCAGCTTATCCTTGCTTTGCGTGGCCAGCACCTCCCGTTGATGCAGAAGCGGGCGCAGCAGTCGCACTGCGTCCTGTTGGCCCTGCAACTGCCGGTCATCCGCCATGGGGGGCAAAGGAAGTTCCTGCCATTGCCGCTGGGCCTCCTCCGCCGCGGTTTCTGCGGTGGCCGCGTCCTCGCCTCGGCGGCGCGCCTCGGCCTGGGCCGCCTCAAAGTGACGTTCCGCCGCGTCCAACAGGCGCCCGAACTCCTGCACCCGCTGCCGCACCTGCACCGAAGTATCCACCTGGGCCAGCCGGGCGGCATCCCAATCGGGTCCCAATTCCTTAAGGCGCCTTAAGAATTCTGCCTCTGCCTGCTGCATCTCGCTCTGAACTTTGGGATGATCGCTAAGCGCCGAGGCCAGTTGTCCGGTTTCCCCCAGCAGGGCGGTGATGGCGTCTTGGTGGCTGATGATGACCTCGTCCACGGTGAGTCGGCTTAATTCCTGGGCCAGACGCAGGGCTTCCCCTTGCTGGGCCTTCTGTTCCTGGCCCAGGCGGTCCAGGTCCTTTTTCAAATTATCCAGCCGTTCCAGGCCATTAGGGGGAAATTCCCCGGCGAACTCCAAACCTTTGGCTTTCCGGCACGCCAGAGAGCAGCGCACCCAGGGTTCCCGCGCCTGCTGTAGCTGTTCCAGCCGCTTAAGCTTCCGGCGGAGCTCCTCGGACTCGCTTTGGCATTGTTTGATCTGCTCCTCTAGTTGCTCCCTCTGTCTTTGGGCTGCGGCATATTCCGTAGCCAGTCCCCGGAGCTCCTTGATCTGGGCCTCGGCCTCTTTCAGATGCTTAAGCCCCTGATTAATCCGCTGCTGCGTCCCTCGCTGACTGAGGAGATTCCCCAGCTCTTTGTCCAGGTTTTGCATGGCCAGGGGAACCGAGGCCGCGCCCAGGCCCGCGCCCGCGGAAAACAGGCGTCCCCCCACGCCTTCCTGGGATAGCACGCCCAACCCCTGCAAGTCCTTAAGGTCTACGGCAAAAACGCGCTCGAAAGTATTGCGGTCAATACCGCCCAGTAATCGCTCCGCGGGGATGGCCTTTTCCGGGGCTCGCCCGGGTTCCGCAATGGTGGCCTGGCGCCCCACTCTTTCTACGGTGAACTGCTTGCCGTCTTGCCTTAGCAGCTGTAATCTGCCGCCATGGTTGCCGCCGCGCAGGGGGGGATAAAGATTGCGGATATCCCGTCGGGGGAAGCCGAACAGCACGGTGCGGATGAACTCCATCAGGGTGGTCTTGCCGCACTCGTTATCCCCGAGAAACAGGACCAGGCCGCCGGAAAGGTCCTGTGCTCCTTGATCGTGGTAAATCCCAAACCCGTCGATATGGAAGCCGCTGATGATCACGGGCTAGCCTTCCTCGGGAAGCAATTGATCCAGAGCCAGGGTTTCCGCGTCACTTAGAATCTCCAGGAGGTCGGCTTCAGAAAGCTGCTCCAGATCCCGGGCAATCAGGCGGTGCTCCGGACGCTGGCCCAACACTTGGCGCAGCCTGGCGCCAGGGTTAGCCTCACTCCGGATGGCCTGGGCGGCCCGGAGACAATCGCCGACGAAATCCTGGACGGTGCGCCTTTGGGGGAGGTCGATCACTGGCCGGGTGTGGTTCTGCACCGATTCCACCCAGACAAAGTCCTGGCGTTCCATCTCATCCTCCCGTAAAGGCACCGCCAGGTCGCGCTCCGGGTCAGCCCGCCGCAATTCGGCATGCAGCTCGCCTCGTCCGCATAACTGCAATCTCAGTATGGCGGCCCGTCCCTGGGCCGCGGTCCGCACTTCCTCCCGCGCCCGGTAGAGCCGGTCCAGGAGACCATCCCAGTTATTCAAGTCAGTGAGGTCAATATCCTGGATAAACCAGCGCACCACATCGGTGGCCACGAACTCCGGGGTGATTCTTCCTGACTGGTCCACCCGCACCAGATAACAGCCCCTGGCTCCCAGCTCCCGCCAGTTACGCCCCTGGGTGTTGCCTGGATAGATGATGCAAGGACCGTGTTCCTTGAGGACTTGTTGGGCATGGACGTGCCCCAGGGCCCAGTAGTCCATCCTGCCGGCGAGCAAGTCCTCCAGGGTGCAGGGGGCATAATTATCGTGGTTGGGGTTTCCGCCCACGTTGCAGTGGAGCACCCCGATGGCAAAAGGGCCAGGGCCCTGGCGCGGGAATCTGGGGACGAGATTCTCTTTGATTTCCCGGACCGGATAGCTGATGCCATAAATATAGGCCAGGGGCGCGGCGTTACGGTTCAGCGCCACCACCTGCTCCACCTGCCCGCCCCCGAAGCGGTGGACCAACTCGGGCATGCTCAGATTGGCCTCCCAGCCCGAGAGCGGGTCGTGATTGCCATGGACCACAAAGCACTTGATTCCGGCCGCCAAGGTGCGCCGGAGCGCCTCCCGGAAGCGCAACTGGGCCCGCAGGCTGCGGTCGGCGCCGTCATAGACGTCACCGGCCACGATGATAAAGTCGACGCGCTCCTTGAGGGCGAGATCAATCACGTTATTAAAGGCCTGAAAGGTGGCCTCCCGCAGCACCGCGGCCACCTGGGGCTCCAAAGCGTGGAGCCCCTCGAAGGGGCTGTCCAGGTGCAGGTCGGCGCAATGCACAAAGCTAAATGAGGCGTCGTTCATAATGACTCGGGGAAATTGCTTTTGGGGGAGGGGGCAAGGGCCAGGTCGCAGACCCCTCCAGCCCCCTCCCCCAAACCCTTAATTTTTTTTAATTAAGCCGGGGGAGTTGGGGGACCTAAACCCCCAACTCCCCCGGCTCCCTTATGCGGGTTGGGAGGGGGGTGTGGGGGGAGGGCAGGGGCCTCAGGTCCCTGGCCCTCCCCCCACAATAATTATTGCCTAGCGCGTCGGCGATCTTCTCATCTCTGTATAAGACAATCCCGCGGCAATTACCAGAGGAACTACTCCCAGGAAGATAAATACCAAATCTCCGGGCATGCGGCACCATTCGATCATTTTTACAAAATCTTGAGTCACATAATCAAGGCCCCGGGCATGCCAGTAGCCGAGGTTTAAGACATTATAAAATTACAGGACGCCGCCGGGAAAGAGGTTGCCCAGCACAAAACATAACTCCGACAAGCCGCAGTAACCAGGGTTTGGGGGCGAAGGAGGGATATTTTTTCGAGAAAGGGATAAATTATCTTGAGAAGGTCTATAGTTCCGGGATGGTTATCATACCGCTCGTCTAAGGCCGGGAATTTCTGCTCTTGGCGGGGCGGAAAAACGATTCAGTAAGTATAAGGGACGGAGGACCATTTCTTGGTTTGGTCCTCACCTAGGTTCCTGAGGAGATATTCCTTATCTTTATCTTTCTTTCTCCGATTTTTTCTTCGTGTCTGCCGACTCTTTAAGAATGACCACCATTATTACCACGAAGATTACCATCAGAAAGATGGCGGGGGTTAAGCCAGGGATTAGGCCAGATGTGGGTAAACCTACCAGAGCGCACCCTGGCACCGTAAACGAAAGGAAAATGGTCAAGGTGGCCTGCATCTGAATTCTCCTGGGCCTCAGTGCCCCGTGGGGAACACCTCCAGATGGGCGCGCAAAAATGCCGGGGAGGTGCATTGATTAATTAATTTTTCTCTTTCTCATTTCACCTTGCAGGTCATTCCGGGATCGGCCGTTGTGGCAACTCATGCATACGAAGTTGCCTTCCGTCAACACGGCAATGGACCCTCCGGGAATTTCCTTTTCACATCGGAAACATCTAACCTCTGTCTGGTCATGCAGCCGAACGATTTTTAAGACCGAGTATTCCCTTTTCCAAGAATCCAATTTATAGATTTCCATTAAATCTTTCCTCCCTCGGTTTCTCCTTTCCTCCGCTTCTACCATACATGAACAATTTCCTATAAATAAAATAGAAAATATCTATTGTTTTAAGGAAAAGTCATAGGAGAATTTAATCCAAAGCCAGGGCCCAGGGCGGCTTGCGCCAGGTGTGTGGGGGCCCCAGGGTCTAGGGCATGGGAGGCGTGGCCATGCCTGAGCCAATGGTGGCTAAGTTGGCCCTGGACCCCGGCCCGGCTTGCGGTGGCACCGGGTATCCGCCAAGCCTGGGAAGGGTGCAAGGGGCCTCCTTTGCGGCGGGCAAACAAGGAGGTATCCAGGCGGGGCTTAGCCCTTGAGGGCGGTTAATTCAGCCCGTGGAGGCGCGGCTAGTTTTCTCCCGCAGTTCCATGACCGCAAAGTGGCGGGATTCCTTTACCGTTTGGTAGTATCCCTGAAGCCCATGGAAAATTGCCCTGCCATCAACTCCCGGGTCACGCCTGAGAGATTGAGGGATGAAAGGCACAAACCAGGCTTCGAGATCAGGACCGTACCAGGTGATCACCAGCCAGCGGGCCCCTTTGGCCTTGGCCGCTTCTACCTGGGAGACGATATCCTGAAGGTTGGCCGAAGTTATCTCGGCATTCCAACCCTGGCGCTGGGACAGATAAAACATGGACGGGTCCATACTTTCGCCGATATTATTGCGGTCATGCAGACTTATGGAGAAAATGAGATCATCGGGGCGGCTGGCCTGCTTCACCGCTTCGGCTGCGGCCCACATAACCCGGTCATGCCTTAAGACATAAAGGCTGGTAATGATACAGCCTGAGGCGAAGAGCACAATGAGGCTATAGAACAGAATCGCTCGCCCCTTCTCCCATCTCCTTCTTATGGTTAAGAACCCCCTGGCCATGAAAAAAGCAAAAATGGGAACCGTTACATATAAGTAGTAATATTGATCGCTGACGGTGGGGACGGTCACGAAGTACAGGGGGATGCCGGCGAGGAGCAAACCTTCCTGCCCTGTCAGCCGCCCAAGGCCCACAATAAAGAACAGCACTCCGATTCCACTGCAAACGATTGCCCCAATAGTGTAAATGGGTTTGATGTAGTACCGCAGCGTCAGAAATCGGCTCATATCGCCGAGGAGAAATATGTCGAAAGGGGTTTCTAATTCGGGATGAGTCAACTGCCCTCGAAAAAGATACCAGGCCACAAAGGGAACCAGAAAGAGGCAGGTGGCGGCCACCACCTCCTTGATCTGGGGCATCCGCCAACGCCCATCTTTGATAAGGCAAGCAGCGATCATGATGGGGAGATAAGGCACAATGATGGGAAACTTTGCCAGTCCTGCCACCAACAGGCTGAGACAAAAAAAGACAAAATGTTTCCCTGAAGCTTGGTCCCGCCATTCGGCAAGGCAGAAAAGGGCGAGCATCTGGAACATCAAACCGAAGGCGTCAGGTTGCACCGCGGTTCGCATGAGCAAACCTACCGGGCAACATATGAAAAACAGGGCGGTGGCGGTCGCTAAAGGATCACCGTAATATTTTTTTACTAAGGCAAAAAGAAGCCCCAAGGTGACGAGGGAGGCAATGAGGCTGATCAATTTGCTCCAAAACACAGTCTTCTGAAAGGCCAGAAAGAGTACCCCGGTGACAAAATTATAAAAAGGGAATTCCAAGACCAGCGTTGGTTTGTCATAACCATGGACATTGAGGTAAAGGCCTTTCAAGGAAAAACCTTCCCGGGCGAAGTTCTCCGAGAGCATTGCCGTTTGTGTCTGTCGTGCGATGGTGGGGGTGATGGGAGGAGAAAAGAGGTCATATAAGGAAACCACAATAAGAAGTCCCATCAGCAAAAGAAGAAGTTCTCGGGACGAGGTACCAAAAAAACTGGTCAAATAGTGGTTGGTTTTAATCATAAGGCCATTTCTAGGCGTATGAAGAGGAAGATGTTCACATTATCCTTAGGCAACGTCGATTTCTTCCGACCTACGCTATTGGTGAGTGTGGCGGTAAGTAAAGGCTAAGGGCATTTCACTTACGTTTCAAAGTGGGATAAAAACTCGATAACACTATCAGGTACTAAGTCTTAAAAAAGCCGAATTTTTTCATCAAAAGTGGTCCAAAAGAGGGGGCAGCTTCATAAGGATAATCACAGTATTTGCATATTGGTATCATTTTTCTGTTGCCCGCAGATAACTTTCGCCGATATTCGATAAATCTTTGATTGTTCCATATTTCTAATAAACTGTTGTCATGAACATTGCCCATGACATATTCCCCATAAAAATCCTGACAGCACAACAGAACGTCACCCTTCCAATTTATTACCATGTCACGGGAAGGTCTGAGGCAAGGAATTCCTAATGTTACCCCCCTTTTAAATATTTTTCCTGCTCTATCGATTTTCTGAATATCTCTACCTTTGATGACCTTGATGTTAATTGGATATTTTTTTTCAAGTAAAGTAAGTTCTGGTTTTTCAATATTATCATGGTTGGTTACATCAAAAAAGTCCACTCCTTTATTAATTAACTCTATAAACAAATCCTCTTTAAGCATGTCACCATTTGTGTAAATAACAACAAAACAATTGGGGATATATCTTTTTCATTGGTTCACTATTGCCAATTTTAAAAAAATGAGCACTGCATAGTTTTCTTCATTAATTCATTCATATTCCCGAAGAAATCATTCTTTGAGAAGCATCCTACCCGGGATTATGCGGCAGAAATGCCTTTGGGGGCCCCTTTTACCGAGTTTCACCCCGACAAGGTTCCTCTTCTTGTCGCCAAATTGTCTGGTCAGGGGCATGAAAGAACTAATTCCGAGAGGGAATAACTGATTCATAATCCGTTGCTCCGGACCACCGGGCGAGGGTCATCAACTATTGCAGGACCGGGGAGCGGATGGAGGTTTATGGATTTATCGGAGCCTTTATCTTTATCCCCCCAAAACAGTAACCCTGAGGTTTGACTTGCCGCCCGAATCAGGACCACCAAAAAGACAAGGTATCCAAAGAAGCAATAGAAAGGCATACCGTACTTCCGCGAGAGGGGGCATTGAATCAGGCCACTAGGGTGGCTCAGGCCGGCGCCTTTCTTTATCCAAAAGCGCACAACCTCATCAGTTTTACCCAGATTTTCATAAGGAAGGTTGGAAATAAGGTTGGAAATTATAAACATGAATTAAGCAGGGGTTGCGGGATTAGCCGTAACCCCTTGATTTTCTTTGGGGTGAGCGACGGGACTTGAACCCGCGACCGCCGGGGCCACAACCCGGTGCTCTGCCACCTGAGCTACGCCCACCATCTAAGGTTTAATTAACACATAATTCCTCCCCTGGCAAGGCCGTGGAATCACCAGACGATCAGGGGGTCATGGCCCAGAGCCTGCAAATAATGACCCTGGGCAAGCATCTGCCCTTTACAAGCGCGGCATTTGGTCATAGCATTGAAATTAGCGGGGGTAGGGAGAGAACATGCATAAGGCCAGATTTTGGGAAAGCTTAGAAGACCAGAAGGTGCAGTGCCATCTGTGCGCCCACGAATGCCAGATCAACTCGGGCAAAAGGGGCCTCTGCCATACCCGGGAAAACCAAGAGGGCACCCTTTACTCCCTGAATTACGGCAGAGTCATCGCCGAGCACATCGACCCCATCGAGAAAAAGCCGCTGTTCCATTTCCTGCCCGGCACCCGCTCTTATTCCATCGCCACCGTGGGCTGCAACTTCATGTGCCTCCATTGCCAGAACTATGATATTTCCCAGTATCCCCGCGTCCATGAGGGCAGGATCGCCGGCGTGGAGCGGGAGCCGGAGGCCATTGTGGCCTACGCCCTGGCCAGCCATTCGGCCAGCATTTCCTACACTTACACCGAGCCCACGATCTTCCTGGAGTACGCTCAGGACACCGGCCGTCTGGCCCGGGAGCATGGCCTGCGCAACGTCTTCGTGTCCAATGGCTACATGACGGAGCAATCCGCCACGGCCCTGGCAGAATTTATTGATGCCGACAACGTGGATTTAAAAAGCATAAAGGATGATTTTTACCGGAAGGTATGCAAGGCCAAGCTCCAGCCGGTGCTGGATACCATCATCAGGTTGAAGCAGTTGGGGGTCTGGCTGGAGGTGACCACCTTGGTCATTCCCGGGCATAACGATTCCACTTCGGAACTTACCAAAATCGCCCAGTTCATCAGACAGCTGGGGCCAGGCACCCCCTGGCATGTCACCGCGTTTCACCCCACCTTTAAGATGATGGACCGCGCCCCCACGCCCGCGGCCACCCTGCGCAAGGCCCGCCAGATCGGGCTGGAGGAGGGGTTGCGCTATGTCTATATCGGCAATATCCCAGGAGAGGGCGGAGAGAATACTTACTGTTATAGCTGCCGGGAGCTGCTCATCGAGCGCCTGGGCTACACCATCCGGGTCTACCGGCTAAAAGACGGCCGCTGTCCCCAGTGTAAGACCCTCATTGACGGGGTGTGGAAATAGGCATAATTGCCCATCCAAGTCCCCCTGGTTTAAAAGGATTTAGCTGAATTTTTTAAGGGAAGGAGGAAGTTGGCCTGAACTGATTTTTGAGTTTATCCTTAACTCCTAAGCTTCTCCCCCCAGTCAAGGATGGCAGGGAGCTTCCAGAAGTCCCTTAACTAGGAGGTAAGCCCCCCATGGATGTTCTGATGCTCTCTCGCCTGCAGTTCGCAGTGGCCACTTTCTTCCATTTCCTCTTTGTGCCCCTGACCCTGGGCCTGTCCATTCTCATCGCCGTCATGGAGACCATTTACGTCCGGACCGGGGACGAGGATTACCGCCGCATGGCGAAATTCTGGGGCAGGCTGTTCGTCATCAACTTTGCCATTGGCGTGTTGACCGGCATTACCCTGGAATTTCAATTCGGCACCAACTGGTCCCGGTATTCCCGGTATGTGGGGGACATCTTCGGCTCTCTCCTGGCCATTGAGGCCACCCTGGCATTTTTCCTGGAATCCACCTTCCTGGCGGTCTGGGTCTTTGGCTGGAACAAGCTCTCCCCCCGGCTCCATGCCCTGTGCATCTGGCTGGTGGCCTTGGCCTCGAACCTCTCGGCCTTGTGGATCTTGATTGCCAACTCCTGGATGCAGCACCCGGTGGGCTTCACTATCCGCGGGGGCCGGGCCGAACTCACGGACTTTCTGGCCGTGGTCACCCAGCCCTTTGCCATCCAGCAATTCTTCCATGTCATCAGCGGGGCTTACATCCTGGCGGGCTTTTTCGTCATGGGCGTCAGCGCCTATCACCTGCTGCGCCAGCAACACCGCCCCTTTTTCACCAAGTCTTTCCGCCTGGGCCTGATCCTGGCCCTGGTCTTCTCCATCGCCGAGATCTTCCAGGGTCATCTCCACGCCGGCGCTGTGGCCCAAATTCAACCCACCAAGCTGGCGGCCATGGAATCCCTCTGGGAGACCAAGGCTGGGGCGCCCATGTGGCTGTTCCTCATTCCGGATGAGGAAAACGAGCGGAACCTGGTGGAATTCGGGGCCATTCCCGATGCCCTGAGCATCCTGGCCTTCCATTCTCCCCAGGCCACGGTTCAGGGGCTCAAGGATTTCCCCAAGGACGAGAGGCCCCCGGTGACCCTGACTTTTTTGGCCTTCAGGCTGATGGTGGGCCTCGGCCTGCTCTTTGTCCTGCTCTCGGTAATCGCCTGGTTTAAGCGAAATCAGCTGGAGTCCAGCCCCCGCTTCCTGAAGGTGCTGCTCTATGCCATCCCGCTGCCCTATGTGGCCTTGCAGGCGGGCTGGCTCGTCACCGAGGTGGGCCGGCAGCCCTGGATCGTCTATGGGCTGATGAAGACCCAGCAGGCCGTGTCCCCCATTGCCGCCTCCCAGGTCGGGGCCACGTTGGCGGCCTTTATCGTGGTTTACCTGGCCCTGGGAATTATCGCCTTCTACCTCATCCGTAAATATGCCGTGCTCGGGCCTGAACCGGAAGGGGTGCTGACGAAATCAGGGGAGGAGCTGAGTCATGCTTGAGAGCGTGTGGTTTATCCTGTGGGGCGTCCTGTGGGCGGTTTACTTCATGCTGGACGGGTTTGATCTGGGACTGGGGACCCTGATGCCGGTGCTGGCCCAGAACCACACGGAGCGGCGTCTCATCTACCAGGTCATGGGTCCCTTTTGGGATGGCAACGAGGTCTGGCTCATCACCGCCGGGGGAGTGACCTTTGCCGCCTTCCCCACCACCTACGCGGTGATGTTCAGCGGCTTGTATTCGGCCTTAATGCTCATTCTGTTCGCCCTGATCCTTAGGGGTGTGGCCTTTGCCTTCCGGGGGGCGGTGGATAACCCCCGCTGGAAGTGCCTTTGGGATGCTTGCCTGGTCATCGGCAGCTTCCTGCCGGCGCTGCTCTTTGGGGTGGCCTTTGCCAATATTTTCCAGGGCATTCCCATTGATGCCCAAGGGATTTATCACGGCAACCTCTTAACCCTCTTAAATCCTTACGGAACTGCTGGTGGGGTACTTTTTGTTTTGCTGTTTCTGGTTCATGGCTCCTTGTGGCTGGCGGTTAAATCCCAAGGAGAGCTGCACCGCCGCGCCGCGGCCATGGCCCGGAGGCTCTGGCCCCTGCTCCTCGTCATGGCTGTGGTGTTCCTGTTGGCCACCCGGCGCCTGACCCATCTTTACGATAATTACCTGAAATATCCGGTGCTTTTTATTATTCCGGTCATCACGGTGGTGGCCCTGATCCTGACCCGGGCGTTCATGCGGAAGGCTGCCTGGTGGAAAGCCTGGTTTGCCTCTTGCGCCACCATTGCCACCGCCGTCCTGTTTGGGGTGGTGGGTCTTTACCCGAATCTCTTGCCGTCCAGTCTGGATCCGGCCGATAGCCTGACCGTGTTCAACTCGGCCTCAAGTCCCTTGACTTTGAAGATCATGCTCATCGTGGCCCTGATCTTTGTGCCCCTGGTCATTGCCTACCAGGTGTGGGTGCACTATCTCTTCCGGGAAAAGGTGAAGGAAGAGGATTTAGCCCACGGCGAGGGATATTAAAAGAAAGTTTTCGGTTTTCGGTTTTCGGTTTTCTGTGGGTTAGGATCAGTCTCCCTTCAGGCCTGAGCGTACTCATCCTCCCCCTTGATGGGGGAGGGTAGGGTGGGGGTGAAATAGACTTTTAGCTCCTGGCTACCATTCAATACCCCGGCGGGCCGGGATTCCGGCGTGGTAGTAATGCTTGAGGGGCCGCATTTCGGTGACCAGATCGGCCAGGGCCACCAGCTCTGGCGGGGCCTGGCGCCCGGTAAGGACCACCTCCACCCACGGGGGCCTCTCCCTAAGGAGAGCCAGGGCTTCTTCCAGGGGGATGAGCCGGTGAGTCAAGGCCAGGTTGATTTCGTCCAGGATCACCAGGTCATGGTCCCCGGCGGAGATCACCTGTCGGGCCAGGTCCCAGGCCTCCCGGACCAGGGCCAGGTCCTCGGGAGCCGGAGATCTGAGATTGATCAGTCCAGGGCGCCCAAAGGTGCGCACGGTGAAATCCGGCGCCAGACGGGCCGCGGCCCTGGCTTCCCCCGTCTCCCGGCCTTTTATGAACTGCACCATAAAGACCTTTAGCCCCTGACCCACGGCTCGCAGGGCCAGGCCAAAGGCGCAGGTGGTCTTGCCCTTGCCATCCCCGGTGTAAACCTGAATCAGTCCTTGGGGCAATCGTTCTTTTGCCATGGCATGGTTTTTCCTTTATAGCCGGTCAGGGCCAGCGTTGCAGGCGGTTCGTGGGGGGAGGGCCAGGGACCTGAGGTCCCTGCCCTCCCCCCACACCCCCCTCCCAACCCGCAGAAGGGGCTGGAAAGGCGGGGCCTATGGCCCCGACTTTCCAGCTATTTTCTGACCCTGTAGGGGGTTGGGGGAGGGAGTTTGAGGGAGGGGGCAGGGGCCCACCGGCCCCTGGCCCCCTCCCTCAATCACTTCTTCAGCAACTCCCGGGCGATCACTAGGCGCATGATTTCGTTGGTGCCTTCGTAGATGGGGCCGGCCTTGGCGTCCCGGAGGTACCGTTCCATGGGGTAATCTTTGAGGTAGCCGTAGCCCCCCAGGATCTGCACCCCTTCCAGGGCGGCGGCCATGGCACAGTCGGTGGCGAATCTTTTGGCCATGGCCGCGGCCACGCCGTAAGGCTGGTTCTGGTCTTTGAGCCAGGCGGCCTTCATAACCAGCAGGGCCGAGGCTTCCAGATCGGTGGCCATGTCCGCCAGCTTCCACTGGGTGGCCTGGAACTGGGCGATGGGCTGGCCGAACTGTTCCCGGCGGCGTCCGTAAGAGAGGGCCTCGGCCAGCACCGCCCTGCCCAAGCCCACGGCAATGGCCGCCGAGCCCACCCGGGCCGCATCCAGGGCGGCTAACGCCACCCTGAGGCCCTGATTCTCCTTTCCCAGGAGGGCATCGGCGGGCAGGCGGGCCTCCGCAAAATGCAAGGAAACGGAGCCGGCGCTGCGCAGGCCCAGTTTATCCTCCAGTGGCCCACGGGTGATTTTCGGAGTGGTCAGGTCGACAACGAAGGAGCTGATGCCTTTGGGGGTCCGCTCCGGGTCGGTAACCGCCGGGACCACCGCATAGCGGGCCACATGACCGGAGGTCACGAAGTTTTTCTGGCCCGTAAGCACCCACTCCGGGCCATCCTGCCGGGCCACGGTTTGGAGGCGGGCCGCGTCGGAGCCGGCCTCGGGTTCGGTCAGGGCAAAACAGCCGAAGATTTCGCCTTTGGCGATAGGTGGCAGGTAGTTGAGCTTCTGCGCCTCGGTGCCGAATTGCATCACGGCGGTGCCGAAAATGGAGTGGTTCACATGCAGGATCAGGGCGGAAGAAGGGCAGGCCTGGGCCAGTTCCATCTGGGCCAGGACATAGGTGACGTAATCCATGCCCGCGCCGCCGTATTCCTTAGGCAAGGCCAGCCCGAACATACCTTCGTGGGCCCAGGTCTTGAGGATTTCCTGGGGAAACCGGGCCTCCCGATCCAGCCGGGCGGCTTCTGCTTTGGCCTCCTGGGCCAGACGCCGGGCCTTTTCCTGAACCGCCTGTTGCTCCGGGGATAAAGAAAAATCCATGGGATCTACCTCCCATTTTGGGGATTGTCCTGCTGAAAGTGGGCAAGGTTAGGGGAGCCGGAGTAAATCGCGCTCTCACTTGCCCTGCAAACCATCCTAATCATATTCCGGCAACTCGGTCAACGGGAAAGGGCTGGACATCCTTTCCTTTTTCGGATAAGTCAAGATATCTTAAGAGTTTGACGGAAAAGGGAAGGCGTGGAGCGAACCGGGCCGAATTTTCGGGTGGCCCTGATTCTGGGCGGCACCAGGAGCGGCAAAAGCCGCTATGGCCTGTCCCTGGCGGCCCAGTTTCCCCTGCCCCGGCTCTTTGTGGCCACCGCCGAGGCCGGGGATGCCGAGATGGCGGCCCGCATTGAACAGCACCGCAAAGAGCGGGGGCCGGATTGGGACACCCGGGAAGCTCCTCTAGCGCTGCCCCAGGCCCTGGCCGAAGCTCAGGACAAGTACGGGGTCATCCTGGTGGACTGCCTCACCCTGTGGTTGACTAACCTGATGCTCCGGGAAAATGCCCCGGAAGGAGAACTGGAGGCCAACTGCCAGAGCCTGCTCAGGGTGGTGGAGCACGCCACCACGCCCCTAATCCTGATCAGCAATGAGGTGGGATGGGGGATCGTGCCGGAGAACCCCCTGGCCCGCCAGTTCCGGGACCGGGCCGGGATGCTCCACCAACGCCTGGCCCAGGTGGCCGACCTGGTGACCCTAATGGTAGCCGGATTGCCTTTGACCATAAAGGGCGGGTGATGGATTTGGGGGAGGGCAGGTAGGGGCGGTTCGCGAACCGCCCCTACGTCCCTGGCCCTCCCCCCACAACTATTAAATTTCCTTGAGGTCTTATTCATGATGACTGATTTATCCCAGGTAATTTCCCGGATAGAGCCCATCGATCCCACCTGGCTGGCCCAGGCCCAGGAGCGGCTGGATTTCCTCACCAAGCCTCCCGGCAGTTTGGGCCGGCTGGAAGAACTGGCGGCCCGATATGTGGCCATCCGCCAGGAACTGATGCCCACCCTGGAGAAGAAGCGGATCGTGGTCTTTGTCGCGGACCATGGGGTGGTGGCCGAGGGGGTCAGCGCCTTTCCCCAGGAGGTCACCTTCCAGATGGTCTACAATTTCTTGCGGGGGGGCGCGGGCATCAACGTTCTGGGCCGGCATGTGGGCGCCACGGTGGAAGTGGTGGATATCGGGGTAGTCTATGACTTCGGGGAGGAGCCCGGACTCATCTCCCGGAAGGTGGCCTATGGCTCCCGCAACCTGGCTCAGGAGCCCGCCTTGACCCAGGAAGAGGCCGTAAAAGCCGTGATGGTGGGGGTAGAGCGGGCCCAGGAGGCCTGCGCCGCCGGGGTGGACGCCCTGGCGGCCGGGGACATGGGCATCGGCAACACCACCCCGGCTGCGGCCCTGGCCGCAGTCTTCACCGGACGGCCGGTGGCCGCAGTCACCGGCCGGGGCACCGGCATCGGCGATGCCGCCTTGCGCCACAAGGTGGCGGTGATTAATCGCGCCCTGTCCCTGCACAAGCCCAAGGCGGAGGAACCCCTGGCCGCGCTGGCCCAGGTGGGTGGGTTGGATATTGCCGGCATTGCCGGATTAATCCTGGGGGCCGCGGCGTGTCGGCGCCCACTGATGCTGGACGGCTTCATCGCCACCGCGGGTGCCTTGGTCGCAGCCCGTTTGGCCCCCGCGGCGGTGGACTACCTCATTGCCGCCCACCGTTCGGTGGAGCCGGGGCATCAGACCATGCTGGACGCCTTGGGGTTGAAGCCCTTGCTGAACTTGGGAATGCGCCTGGGAGAGGGTACCGGGGCCGCCTTAGGGATGGGGCTGCTGGAGGCCGGGATGAAGATCTACCGGGAGATGGCCACCTTCGCCGAGGCCAGAGTGGCGGAAAAGCCGGCATGAAATGCACCCTGCCCCTGGCCCTGACCTTCCTCACCATCCTGCCCTGGCCCCGGCTGGGTTTGGCCGGGCCGGAAGATCTGGCCCGCTCCATGTTCTGGTTCCCCTGGGTGGGGGCCTTGTTGGGTGGCATTTATGGGGTAGCCTGGGCCGGGCTCCACAAAATCCTCCCTGCCCCCGCGGCGGCCGCCCTCCTCCTGGGTTTGACGGTATGGCTCACGGGCGCCCTCCACCAGGACGGCTTGGCGGACACCGCAGACGGCCTGGCCGGGGGTGCAAACCCCGCGGAGCGCCTGCAAATTATGAAAGACTCCCACCTGGGCACCTTCGGGGTGGTGAGCCTGATCCTGGTGCTTCTCTTAAAATTTGCCTTTTTTCTGGCCTGGGCCGATAAGGGGGCGGGCAGGATTCTCTTCCTCTATCCGGTGATCAGCCGCTGGGGGATGGTGTATCTGGCCTTCCTGTCGCCCTACGCCCGCCCCGAGGGTGGTCTGGGCCAGGCCATGACCACCGGGGTCGATGGCAAGGTGGTGGCCGGCGCCACCTTGAGCGCCCTGGCCCTGGCCCTGGTTATTTATGGCTTCCGGGGGCTGGTGCTCCTTGCCGTGGCCGCTCTCTGTGTTTGGCTGGGGAGCCTATATTTCCAGAAAAAGTTGGGCGGGGTCACCGGCGACGTCCTGGGCGCCGGCAATGAGCTGCTGGAAGTACTGGCCCTGGGAGGAAGCTTGTTTTTTTAGTCTTTTTGACAAATGATTACGGTTCAGTTATAATTGAAATAACTCCTTTGAGGAATTAGTAATATGCCACGCACTATAGAAACGAGTGTAAATCCCAAAGTATTGCAATGGGCTAGAGAGAGTATTGGATTGGGAGTTAATAATGTCGCTAAAAAAGTGAAATTAAAAGAGGAAGCAATAAGAAAATGGGAATCGGGTGAGGGTAAAATTAGGTTAACTCAGCTAGAAAAACTTGCCGATATTTATAAACGACCATTAGCAGCATTTTTCCTATCGAGCCCACCAAAAGAACCACCATTACCTGATGATTTCCGTGGATTAGCAAAAGGTCAATTAGCATTTTCTTCAAAAACATTACTTGGAATTAGAAGAGTAAGATATATTCAATCATTATATTTTGATTTGGCTGCATCAATGAATGTTCGGCCGAATGCGAAAATAAAAAAAATAGAACTATCGAATAATCCAGAACTATTGGCAAATGAGATAAGAAATCAATTAAACATTCATATAGAAGACCAATTCCAATGGAATGACGAAAGAAGCGCCCTTATCGAATGGAAAAAAATAATAGAAAGCCAAGGGGTATTAGTTTTAGAAATTGCTATGCCTTTAGAAGAAGCAAGGGCTTTCTCATTGGCTGGCGAAGGAATACCGGTTGTTGTGCTCAATTACAGCGATTACCCTAATGGAAGGATTTTTTCAATATTTCACGAATATGCTCATATTCTGCTTAATCATGGCGGAATATGTAATCCTTTGGCAGAAGAGACAGAGGAAATCTCAATAGAAAAATTCTGTAACCATTTTGCTGGAGGTTTTTTAGTTCCAAAGACTGCCTTATTAAAGTTAAATGAAGAATATGATAAGAAGTATGATATTGATAAAAAATTAACTAAACTTGCTAGCAAATTTAAAGTTAGTAGACAAGTAATCTTAAGACGATTACTATCGTTGGAATTAATTAACAAAGATTATTTCCAAAGAAAGAATCAAGAGTTAATTGCTGAATTTAAAAGAATTAAAAGACAGATAAGAGGGAGGGCTGTTCCTTCCGAACAGTGTATTCGGAAAAATGGATTTTACTTTGTTTCACTAGTTTTAGATGCTTATAGAGGAGGTAAAATAACCTATAGCGATGTTTCGGATTACTTAGGTATAAAACTTAAATATGTTCCTAAGGTTGAAGAACGCCTTGGGGAAATATTTTCTTAAATGAATAAAGGCTTGTTTCAGAAATATTGCATAGACACAAGTTCTCTAATAGAATTAAGGCATTACCCTCGGGTAACATTCCCTTCATTGTGGGAGAAGATTGAGGAACTTATAGGTCAGGGAATTCTAATAGCTCCTAGGGAGGTATATAGGGAACTTAAGCAACAAGCAGACGATATATATTTTTGGGCAAAGAATAATAAAACAATGTTTAAGGCTATAAATGGAAAAGAGTTATCAGAAGTGAAAGATATTTTAAAAGTTTATCCAGACCTTATTAATTATAATAAAACTACACCCGACGCCGATCCTTTCATCATTGCTTTAGCTAAGCATAGAGCATGTACTGTTATTACTCAAGAAAGATTGAAGCCTTCTGGTAAACCAAAAATTCCAAATGTTTGCAAAGATTATGGAATTAACTGTATTGATTTATTAAGTTTATTTATTGAGCAAGAATGGTCTTTTTGAAAAAGTGGATAATTGAAATAATGATGGAATATTATTTATGATGAAATAGTGATAACCTATTGATATAATATTAAAAATATAGAATAATTAAGTTAGATAAAAAAGGAGTACAATATGTTACCTGAAATAGCCGAAATCCGGGCCAAATTGAAAGAATTTAAAGATAAGCTCACGCTCCTCCGAGGGCATCTTTGATCTGGAGGACAAGCAGGCCAGATTAGCAGAGTTAGAAAAGCAACTGGCCACGCCGGGACTGTGGGAGGATGCCACCCAGGCCGCCGACCTCTTAAGAGAGCGCAGCGCCCTGACCCAGGTGGTGGAAGATTGCCAGCAGCACTTTAAGCAGGTGGAGGACCTGGAAGTCCTGCTGGACCTAGCCCTGGAAGAGGACGATCAAGGGGCCCTGAAGGATGTGGCCCAGGACCTGGCCGTCCTGGAGGAAACCTATCAGGGTTGGGAGCTCAAGCTCCTTTTTACCGAAGAAGACCAGAAGAACGCCATCATTACCATCCATGCCGGCGCCGGCGGCACTGAGGCCCAGGATTGGGCCGAAATCTTGCTGCGCATGTATCTGCGCTATGCGGAACGCAAGGCCTTCAAGACCGAGACCCTGGACCTGTTGGTCGGGGACGAAGCCGGGATCAAGAGCGTCACCTTTACGGCCTCGGGAGACCACGCCTACGGCTATTTGAAGAGTGAAAGCGGCATCCACCGCCTGGTGCGCATCTCTCCTTTCGATGCCAGTGGCCGCCGCCATACCTCCTTTGCCGCGGTTCAGGTGCTGCCGGAGGTGGATGAAAAAATTGAGATCGACCTCAACGAGAAGGACTTGCGGATCGATACCTTCCGGGCCAGCGGCCCCGGCGGGCAACACGTTAATAAGACCAGCTCCGCGGTGCGCATCACCCACCTGCCCAGCGGCATTGTCGTCACCTCCCAAACCGAAAGATCGCAGCACCGCAATAAAGAGCTGGCCATGAAGGTCTTGCGGGCCCGCCTCTACAGTCTGGAGCAGCGCAAGCGGGAAGAAAAGAAACAGGAGCTGCAAGAGTCTCAGAAAGAAATCGCCTGGGGCAGCCAGATCCGTTCCTATACCCTTCAGCCCTACCGCCTGGTGAAGGACCACCGCACCAAGCACGAGGAAGGCAACGTGGATGCGGTCCTGGACGGCGACCTGGACCCCTTCGTGGAAGCCTATTTGATGCAGCCCGGGGAGGCTAAGTAGGTTGATGGGAGGGCTGGGGGCTGCGGCCTTTACCCCTGCGCAGCCGCATCTCAGGGCCATAAGTCCCAAAGAGGAGCATTCATGAAAGTTTCCAGGTCGGCGCTTTTGGGGTTGGGGGCTCTGGTCGTGCTGGTGGCCGCCCTCTGGTACACCAGTCGTGCGGTTACCCCCAAGGAAGCCACCCGGGAGGACGTGCTGACCGAAGCCAGAGATGGCGGCTACCGGATCATCGACACGGAAGAACTTTGGGAATATTGCCGCCAAGGCGCCCAAGACCTGCTGCTGGTGGACGTCCGGCCCGAGTGGGACTACCAGAAAGGTCATATCCAAGGGGCGGTTAACTTTCCTCTGGAACCCACCGCCTGGTCCAGATGGTGGAAAAAAGAGGCCCTGGAAAATTTTCTGGGACCTGATCGAAACCGGATAATCGTCTTTTACTGAGCCGGGCTGGCCTGAGTCCGGAGCGACTCGGCGGCCCGGGTGGCCGTTAGAATCGGTTATAAGAACGTCTGCCGTGACCCCAGGGGCTTCCCGGAGTGGCAGTCCCGGGGTTTGCCGGTGGAACGCCCCTCGCTTGAACTCGCCGCCATCTCCCTGGACCCCAAGATTCCCGGGCCCTTATATGGCTGGGCCATGATTTGGACGCTGCTGATGATCTTTGTCGGGGGCGTGGCTCTCAATCTGACCCCGTGCGTCTATCCCCTCCTGCCCATCACCGTCTCCTGTTTCGGGGGTCGCAGCGGCCAGACCCGGGGCCGGCTGGTGATCCACGGGCTGCTCTATGTAGGGGGCCTGTGTCTCACCAACTCCCTCCTGGGGGTGGCGGCGGCCCTGACCGGGGGCCTTATGGGGGCCATGTTGCAAAGCCCCTGGGTGCTGGTGGCCGTGGCCGCGATCCTGGTCTTTTTTGCCACCAGCATGTTTGGCTTCTGGGAACTGCGTCTGCCCGGGGGCCTGACCCGGGCCGCGGCCAAATCTTGCGCCGGTTACTTCGGCAGCCTGTTCATGGGATTGACCCTGGGGGTGGTGGCCGCGCCCTGCGTCGGTCCCTTTGTGCTGGGCCTGCTTACCTGGGTGGCCAGCCTGGGCTCCCCGCTCCTGGGTTTTATGGTGTTCTTCACTCTGAGCCTGGGCCTGGGTCTGCCTCTCTTCTTCCTGGCGGTCTTTTCCGGGAGCTTGGAAAAGCTTCCCCGTTCGGGGGAATGGCTTATCTGGGTGCGCCAGCTCATGGGCTGGGTCCTCCTCGGCATGGCCGCCTATTTTATCAGGCCGGTTCTTTTCGATCCTTGGGGAGTAATCCTCCTGGCGGCCATCGCCCTGGGAGCGGGGGTGCACCTGGGCTGGCTCGACCATACCATGGCCCATTTCCGGGCTTTTCCGTGGCTGAAGGCTGGCGCGGCGCTGGCGGGCCTCCTCCTGGCCCTCCTCTTCCTGGCAACCTGGGCGCTGCGCAGCCCCGGAATGGTCTGGCAGCCTTATTCCGAGGAGCTTCTGGCGGAAGCCAGGTTGCAGGGAAAACCGGTAATTATCGACTTTTATGCTATCTGGTGCGCCCCGTGCCAGGAAATGGAAAAGACTACCTTTCGTAATCCAGATATTGTTAAAATCGCGGCCCGGAATTTTATTACCATCAGGGTAGATCTCACCCGGTCCGGGAACCCCCTCAACCAGCGGTTGCTGAGGCAGTATGGGATCAAAGGGGTGCCCACGGTGATATTTTTGGATAGCCAGGGCCAGGAGCGCCCTGACCTGCGCCAGGTGGGTTACCTGCCGGCCGAGCAATTCCGTAACCGGATGGCCCAGATAAAATGAATGGAAGACAAAATGGGTCGCAGACCCTTCGGCCCATATAGGAAAGGAAATTTAGGAGGTAACATGCTGAAGGTCAGGTGCTTCCTTAACGAACCCAACGGCAAACCCTGAAAGCATTTTCTCAAGATGGTGCCCAGGTTGGGCCAAAAATACCCCCTTGAGACGGAATTCATCTCCAAGCCTAAGGCCGAATACCAGACCGAGGAATACTTTGAGCTGGACCTGCCCGTGGCCCCCGCGGTGATGGTGGGCGAAGAGATCGTGGTGGAAGGCTCGGACGTGACGGAAGACACCCTGGAGGCGAAAATTCGCCTACACCTGGGCCTGCCTCCCCTGGAGCAGGCAAAAAAGGGAATTCTGAGCCGCTGGCTCGGGAAGTGAGGAGATTGTTTGGGGGAGGGCAGGGAGCTCAGCTCCCTGGCCCTCCCCCCAACATTCCTTTAACCATCGCTTAAACCCGCTAGGACCCAGCGGGGTTATTTGGTGGGTCAGGTGGAGCCGGGTTTGCAGAAGCTTTCTTTTCCAGGTTCCACCAGGATTTGGGCCTGGGCCTCGATGGATGCTTGCGCCTTGGCATCCACCAGTTTTTCCCCGTAGAACAGAGCGCCTTCCGTATAGGCCGAGCTTTTGAATCCCGTATAGCCGGCCAAACCCGCCCGGTGGAAGCCAACCTGGAGCATGAGGGCCAGGAAATCCTTTCCTGGTATGGCCCCGCCGATTCACTGATACCAGTTTTCCGCCTTGCCGGCTATCTCAGGCGGCAGGTCTTGCACCAGAACCATGTCGGCCAGCATCAGGCGACCCCCGGCCTTCAGCACTCGCTGCGCTTCCCTTAAGGCCTTTTCTTTATCCAAAGTCAGGTTGAAGACCCCGTTGGAGATAATCACGTCAAATTCGTTATCCGGGAAGGGCAGAGATTCGGCTTCGCCCACCTGGAAGGTGACGTTTTCTAAACCCAGCAGGGCGAGGTTGGCCCTGGCCTTCTCGATCATCTCCGGCGTCACGTCCAGGCCCACCACCCGGCCCCGGGGGCCCACCAGCTTGGCGGCCACCAGGGTGTCAAAGCCATTCCCGCAGCCAATATCCAGGACGGCCTCTCCCGCATAGAGCGGGCCCAGGCTGAAGGGATTTCCCACCCCGCAGAAGGAGTCCACGATGGGTTTAGGAAAAACCCGGATAATTTCCGGAGGATATTTTTGCTGCCTGAGCCCCTCTTCCCCGATGGGGTACTGGAAGCAGCAGGCGGTGCCCGAGGCCGCCACCCGGGAATATTTTTCCCGGATGCCATCCCGGATGGTGACCCTTTCTTGATCCGTCAGGTGTTGCGTCATGGCGCCTCTCTTAAGGATGCTTACTAACTCAAGTTTATATTATTTCTTTGCCTCTTTCAGCTTTTTGCCCGCGCTCCAGGCCTTCCCGGCGTGCTCTCCCACGGTCCAGTAGTTATTGTCCGGCATGGTCAGGAGCAAGGGATTCATTTTGCGGATGTCAAGCTTGCCGTCCGTGAGGTAGCGTTCCTCGGTGTAGCTGGAGACGATTTCGCCCACGAACAGGTGATTGCCGGGGAACTCCACGATGTCCACCAGCTGACATTCCAGGCACAGGGGGCACTCCTTGATCATCGGCGCGGTTTTAAGTTCTCCGTAAAAGACCTGAAAGAGGCTGGATTTATCGGCTTTCCGGCCCGAGACCAGCCCGCAATAGTCAGTCTGGGCTACCAGGTCGGCGCTGGGAAAGTTCACGCTGAAGGTGCGGTTCTCCCGGATGCCGATGGGGGTGAAATGGCCCTGGTTGAGAGACACGGCCAGAAGGGGAGGGTTGAGGTTGACCCGGGTCAGCCAGGCCACGGCCAGGAAATTGGGCCGCCCGGCCACGTTGGCCCCCACCAGGGTCACGGGCATGGGATAGACAAAGACGTTGGTGCCAAGATTAATCTTGTTCATCAGAGATCCTTTCCTATGGAGAAGGCCAGGCCCAGGTATTTCCCGATACCGTGATAGGTGCGGATTTCCGGGCCAAAGATAATGGGTCTCACCTTTTCGATGTCGGGGAAGCCGGTCTCTCCCAGAACGGTTGCCTCGGCCTTGACGTCCAGGATTTTCCCGATGAATTGGGTATGCAGGCCGATCTCCAGGGTATGAATCACCTGGCATTCCAAAATCAGCGGGAACTCCTTAATGAACGGCGCGTCCACCAGACTGCTGCTCACCGGCGTGAGCCGGGAGACGGCGAATTTGTTCACTTCCTCTCCCGTGACCATCCCGAAGTAATCCGCGGCCTTGACGTGCTCTTCCGAAGGTATGTTGATGGTAAAGGCCTTCCGGGCCACGATGTTGCCGTAGGAGTAAGTGGCTTTCCTAAGAGAGACGGCTACGCAGGGCGGGCTGGAGCAGCAGATGGAGGCCCAGGCCGCGGTCATCACGTTGGGTTTGCCGTCTGGCCCATAGGTCCCCACCACCCAGACCGGGGTGGGGAAGGCCAGGGTCCGGGGGCCTAAAGATTTCTTCATGGCGACACCTCCTGTTAAAGAAATTAAGACTTCGGGGCAAAAAAACAAGAAATTAAAGAGAGCGGCCGGCATGAATGGGTTAGCAGCCAGGGCTTAATCCTGAAAGTTATAATAATAAGCCTTCATTTTTTTCTTGCAATATAATGAGCATATGCTCATAATAAGTTATGTCCCGACCCAAATGTTGCCGCCGGGTGGCTGGCCTCCCGGATTTCCTCCTTTTTAAACCCGCAGGGCTACCTGCCGCGGAGCTGGAGGAAATCGTCCTGACCATGGACGAATTCGAGGCCCTCCGCCTGGCTGATCTTTTGGGGCTTTACCAGGAACAGGCCGCCGCCGGTATGCATATCTCCCGGCAGACCTTCGGGCGCATCCTGGAGGGTGCCCACCACAAGGTGGCCCGGGCCCTGGTGGAGGGAAAAATCCTACGCATTGACGGAGGTAAAGTGGAGATGCCCACAATCAGAAAATTTCAATGCTTCGACTGCCAGCATATCTGGACCGTCCCTTACGGAACGGGAAGGCCGGGCGATTGTCCCGCGTGCCATAGAGGCAATATCTGCCGCGTGGAGGCAGAGCGCGGACCTGGGGGTCCGGGTGCAGGTGGTCCTAGCCGCCGGTGCCGGCGCGGCCAGATGCAGAAATAACTTTTCGAAAATTTCAATTTTTCTTCAAGAGGAGAGGTCTATGAAGATTGCGGTAGCTTCGGATGATGGTATCGTTCTCGCCCCGCATTTCGGCCGCAGCCGATACTTCCTGGTGTTTGACGTCCTGGAAGGCCATATCTCCGGCCCGGAGACCCGCGCCAACGGATTCACTGCGTTTGCCCACGGGGAATGCGGCTCCCAGTCACACGGCCACCACGCCCATAGTCATGACGCCCTGGTGTCGGCCCTGCATGATTGCCAGGTGGTTATGGCCGGGGGCATGGGTAGACGGGCGGCCCTTGATCTGCAAGACCACGGCATTCAGCCACTGGTGGTGCCTTTCGCCGGCCCTGCAGTGGAGGCCGTCAAGGCGTACCTGTCCGGGTCCATCAAATCCCTGGATACCTGGTGCTGCGGCCATCAGTAACACGAATTAGGTGTCTTTGCTGAAAGCTGAAAGCTGACCGCTGAAAGCCATTTTCATAGAAAAGCCTGCGGTTCTAGAAATTATCGATATGAACCAGGCTTGGTATTAAGCAATTTCTGAAGGGGAAAGCACGTAGGGGCGGTTCGCGCACCGCCCCTGCATCCCCGACCCTCCACTTCTCTGAGAATTTCTACGTTTCTTCCTTCGGGCTCACCAGGCTGGAAACTTCTTAAGCTTTTCCTCTTCTTCGGGCGTGAGATGGCGTTTCCCCCCCAGGGAATCAAAGTTTGCACAGCTATGCTCGTCCCGGGCGAATTGCGTTGCACTCCCATCCCAGGGTTCTTGGTGAAGACATTTTCCCATTCGTAGCGAGGCCGGGTCCGGCGCAAAATGCTTGCAATCCACACAGCGAATCAGGTCCATAGCGCCTCCTTATTAATTGAAGGGTGTTAGCGGGACCAAGCTATCTGGTCCCTTTTCCCACCTGCGAGCCCAAGGTGGGGTGGGGTTATTTTAAACGTCAGGCGTAATCAAGTTTAATATTAGGTCGCAGGGCGAAAAACGCCACCCGGTTTCTGGGTAATCTCCCCCGCCTCCTGTCGCGGTCCATGGGTGAAGCGTCACCGTGAACCGCGCCTCAACCTGAGCCGGCAGCAGGGGCCCAGGCCGGCATCCCAGAGGTAAGGCTTTAGAGAATCGTCTCTTCCCCTTTTTGGGCGTTGATGGCCACGAAACCCCCTTCCCCAAAACCAGGTTTAACCGGCTCCAGGGCCGTGATCTCCTTAAGGGGCTTAAAGATGGTCTGGCAAACTTGGAAGTTCTTAAAAGCCAGCCCTTCGAGCCATCCTATCACCTGCTGCGCCGGGTAAAAGCGGGCCTGGGCATAAAATCTGCTTTCCTGTTTGCTGGCTTCATATTGCCGGCCCAGGGGGCTGTCTCCATCAATCATGCCGATGAGTATCCGCCCTTGCGGCTTCAGGACTCGCGCTGCTTCCGCCAGGGCCCGGAAGGGGTCTGAAAGAAAACAGAGGACGGTTACCATCAGGACCAGGTCGAAGGCCGCGGCGACAAAGGGCAATGATTCCGCCCTGGCCTGGCAGATTTTTACTCCCCGCTTCCGGGCGATTTCTGCCATCGCTTGGGCTGGCTCTACCCCAAGGTCGATTCCCAGAGGAATGGCAAACCTTCCGGTGCCCACTCCGACCTCCAGGCTTCTCCCTCCTGGAATAAGGAATCTTTTTAGCGCCAGGATTTCCGACTCATAGGCGATCTGGTTCCGATCAAACCAGGCATCATATTCCTGAGCTGATTTCTCAAATATTTGGATAACTTTATCAATCATAGGGAAAAGAAACCAAGGATGCCGGAGGAGGCAGATGGCTGGCAAAATGTTTCGATGACAAATGCCGGTAATAAAAGGAGCCTGGCCAACTTAAGATTCGCCAGGCTCTTAAGGATTACCGCAGGGGACCTAATTTAGCTTATTCCTCTTCCTCGAATTCGATCCCGTCCCGTTCGAACTGGGCGTCACGCTCGGTGTGGGCCGCCTCGATTTCCTCCTCGCTCCAGGGCTCATAGTCCAGCACTTTGGACACCAGTTCCCAAAGGTATAGGGTCTCTTCGTAGTTGCCCATGTCATGGACCTTGGGCAGCCCCTTCATGATCTGGTCTCGACAGTTGTGGCAGGGGGCCACGACAATCTCCGCGCCGGTGTCCTTGATCTGGTCTGCCTTCACCTTGCCGTAGGCCAGGCGCTCCTGGTCGTAGGGCATGGCCCAGGCGCCGCCCCCGGCGCCGCAACAGAAGTTGTTCAGGGGGTCGTCGCACATCTCGCGGTACAGGCTCTCGTCAATGCACTGTTTTGAAATCCAGCGGCACATCTCTCCGTTGTTAGGTTCATCCTTATAAAGCATATAGGACTTGCGCACGTAGTTGCAAGGGTCGTGCACCGTGAAGGTGTGGTGGATTTTAGTCTTGTCCAGCTTGATTCGGCCGGATTTGATGTATTCTATTAGCAGATCCATGATGCTCACTACCTTGAATTCGTCGAAAACTTCCGGAAACCAATTGTTGAACCCGACCCGGGTTGCAAAGTAGGCGTGCCCTCATTCGGGGTACAAGATGGTTTTCGCCTTTACTCGTCGGGCGTTCTCGATGATCCGACTCACCTGTTCCTTCCAGGACGGGTCGTCACCGGAGAACAGCCCCCAGTTAACCCCTTCCCAGTTAGTCGAGGACACGGTCCAGTCTTCCTTGGCGGCATAGAAGATGCGCCACCAGAACTTCATGTCGTCGGGCTCGCCGAAGGGCTCCTTGGAGTTAATGGTGACGATGATGTTGGCCCCTTCCTTGTCCACCGGCACATAGAAGCCGGGGCAGGGCTGCTCCTCGTCTTCCTCCATCTCCTTGCCCAACTCTGCCAGGAGGAACAGGAAATCATCCCTGGGAATGCCGAGGTTGTTGCCCCTCTGCAGATTCATCATGGTGCCCTTATGGATGGGTCCGGGGACCTTGTCCCGCTCCCGCAACGTGCGGCAGGCCCGGAAGGTCTTCATTAATTTAATCCCCATGGGGCACTGATACTCGCAGCGGCCGCACAGGGTGCAGACCCAGGGCCACTTGGAGTCAATGACCTCCTGCTCCATACCGAAGACTATGGCCCGGATGGCCTTGCGGGAATCCCAGCCGGTCTCCGAGCCCGGCATGGTGACCAGGCCGGTGGCGGGGCAGCCTCCGGCGCAGGTGCCACAGGTATAACAGCGATCCGCCAACTCGGGGGCAATCCCGATTTTGCGGTGCTTCCTGTCTACCCTGACCTCTTGTATGACATCCTCTGCCATTTTTCCTCCAAGATATATTCTTTAAGGCTTAATAATTTTCTTCAGCTCAAGTTAGGGTGTCGGTATCCCGCTTGCTCCGCAGACCTGCGCCCCCTCCGGTTAAATCCAGCCCCGGTGATTATCAGAGTTACCAGGACAAATTTTGGATTTGTATCTAATTATATATATATAAAATTACCACCAAAAATAAAAGATTTTTAATTAAGCCTTTTTGATTATAGGCCCCCCACCCCCCATGTCAAGCAGAAAATACCAATTTTCACAAACCGCTTTTGGCTTGGGCCAAGGCTCCCATTGACTCAGAGCAGAGTTGATTTTATCCCGAAGCCTGGGCCAAGGGCTGCTGAGGGCTAGAATCACCTTAGGTCGGGCACCCGATAATGGTAAATTATGATATCTTTTAGGTAACAGGTATTTAAAGGAACCTGGCAATCCTTATCTTGGGGTACGGTTGGCGGCCGTGCCCGGTGTCAAGAAGGAGCAAAGGGAAAGCCAGGTGAGGGTGATACGCCAAGATGTCTCAAGAGATCGAGGCCAGACTGGAGTTGTTGCGAAAATTGGGCACGCGCCTGGCCGCGCGGCGGAAAGCCCTGGTGGCCGCGGCCGGCGAAGATACCGGCACCCCTTGCACCATCGCCGGCCTGGAAGTGGACCTGGCGGTGGACCATCTCCAGACTATGCATCTGGAGGCGCCCCAGGTGGCGGGCAAAGCCCCTTATGGCACGGTGGCCGCCATCTTCCCCTATGACGCCCCTCCCATCATGCTGGCCCGGGTGGGAGGCGCCGCGGTTCTGGGCGGGAACCTTTTTCGGTTCAGTTGCTCTTCCCAGATTCCCCGTACTGCCAGCCTGCTTGCAGATATAGTCGCGCCCTTTTCCGAGTTCGAAGCAGTACTATGGGCGGATAACCGCCGTTTTGGAGAGGATTGCCTACGCAACCCCCAGGTGCGGGTTCTGTTCATCTCGGGAGGCGGCGAGTTGGGGAAGGCCTATGCCCAGGAGGCTCACGCCTTCGATAAGCTCTTTTTCGCCGGGCCCAGCGGCCTGCCGCCGGTCCTGCTGTTCAAGGACGCCCCCCTGGATAAGGCGGTGAGGTTTGTAGTCCGGCGGGCCTTCATCAATGGCGGCCAGTATTGCACCACCCTGAAAAGGGCCTACATCCACCGGGAAATCTATGAGGCGGCCCGGGACCTTATCCTAAAAGAGATGGAATACATCCAGGTGGGGGACCCCCGGGACCTCAGAACCTGGATCGGCCCCATCAAGGTGGCCCGCACCCGCAAGCTCCTGGAACGGGCCCTGGCCGCCCTGAAAGAGCCCCACTTTTTACTGCCCCCCCGCCAGGACGGTGAATGGCAGGGTCCCTTCCTGGTGGAGACTCCCGAGCCTCCGGACCTGGAACTCTTCGGGCCTCTGTTGGCCTTGTGCCCGGTGGCCAGCGACGCCGAGGCGGTGTCCCGCGGCCTTGCCACCCGTTATCCCTTCCTGCTGAGTTTCTTCGGCACCCCCCCACCCGGGGCCCGGGAAGAGCTCACCACCACCTTTGGCATGGTTTACGACAATCCCGACTTTCTCTTCACTCCCCTGCGGCTCCCCTTTGGCGGAAAAAAGGCCAGCGGCTGGATTATTGAGAATCGCAAGGGGCAATTGACCAAACGGGACGGCGCCTTTATCTACAGCGCCGAACTGGTGCGAGGGTGACGGAGTTTTAGGGGAGGGGGCTAAGGGCCGCAGGCCCACTTACAATCCTCCCCAAACCCCACCCCCAATCCCTTATGATTATGATTTAACGGAAAAGGCGGGGCCAAAGGCCCTGCCTTTTCCGACCCCATAAGCGGGTTGGGAGGGGGGCTTGGGGGGAGGGCAGGGACCTCAGGTCCCTGGCCCTCCCCCCAACCAATCTATGCGACATGCCGCATAAATTCCTGGCCTCAGACCTATCAAGAAGCGGTGGCCTTGCAGGAGGCGCTACAGCACCGGGTGGAGCTTACTCCCCTGGCCCACCTGCCCCGCCTGGTGGGCGGCGCGGATGCCATCTGCGACCGGGAGGACCGGCGGATCTTCGGAGCCATCGCGGTTTATAGATATCCGGAATTGGAACTCGTCGAAGAGGTAGGGGTTTCGGGGGAGTGTCCTTTTCCTTACCGCACCGGCCTGCTCAGCTTCCGGGAGATTCCCATCCTGGCGGCGGCTTGGCAAAAATTGCGTGAGGCGCCGGAGGTGTTGCTGGTGGACGGCCAGGGCATTGCCCATCCCCGGGGCCTGGGCCTGGCCAGCCATTTGGGACTGGTGTTAGATCTGCCCACCATCGGCGTGGCCAAAAGTAGGCTGGTGGGGGATGGTCCGGAACCGGACTGGCAGGCGGGCGCCGCCAGCCCGCTGATTTGGCAGGGAAATTTGGTGGGACTGATCCTTCGGACTCAAAGGGGAAAGAAGCCCCTCTATCTTTCCCCAGGGCATCGAATAACTTTACCGGAATGCCGGGAGATCGTTTTGCGGTGTGTTACCCGATACCGGATTCCTTTGCCTCTGCGCCAGGCGGACCTTCTAACCCGGCGCCTGAGGGCGGCAACTCCGCCTTAGGCCGGGGCTCCTGGCGAAGCCGCGAGGGAGGGCCAGGGCTGAGAAGCCACTCCCGATACATGGGACAGATGGGGTAGCGGCAGTTCGAGCATTGCCGCATGGCCGAGTCCCATTCCCACCAGAGGCAACTCTGGCAGACCCCCTTGATTTTTCCGTTCAGGCAGACGATCCCCACATCCCCGAAATTCACCATCCCCCAGATCTCTCTAAAAAAAATATTTTCTAGAACAAAGAACCTACCTAATCCCCCAATTAGAATAAAAAAAAAGCCGAAGTCAAATTTTTTTCCATCAAAGGCGAGAAACAAGGAGGGAGTGGTTAATCTCATCCCCCGCCATCCCGTCAGGTCAAAAGAAATCGCTTTTTTTGAAGACCAGGGGTTGGGCTTGGGGGTGAAGGACTTTGGCGTCCACCACTTCCCCCACAAAGAGGGTGTGGTCCCCGGCAGGAAAAGTGTCCACCAGCTTCAGATCCAGGTAGGCGTAAGCTTGGGGCAGGATGGGAGCTCCGGTGGTGGCGGTGACATATTCCAGGCCGGCAAATTTGTCCACCTTGCGGCCGCTCTTGTATCCGAAGCGTTTCCCCAACTCCACCTGGTCGCTGGTGAGCACATTGATGGCAAAGATGCCGCTCTCTTTGATGAGCTGGTGCGAATAGCGCGGCGGGGCGATGGACACCATGACCAGCAGGGGCTTGAGGGACACCTGGGAGACCCAGGCCGCGGTCATGCCGTTAATGGTGTCGTTAAGGCGGGTGGTAACCACATAAACGCCATGCACCAGTCCCGAAAAGGCCACCTCTTGCATTGTAGTCTCCGTTTTTGGAATTGTTCTTGAGGGAGGGGGCCAGGGGTCGCAGACCCACTTACAATCCTCCCTCAAACTCCCTCCCCCAACCCCTTAAGTTTAAATTTAGGTCGAGGAAGTAGGGGCCTCAGGCCCCGACTTCCTCGACCTACTTAAGCGGGTTGGGAGGGGGGTGTGGGGGGAGGGCAGGTAGGGGCGGTTCGCGAACCGCCCCTACGTCCCTGGCCTTTTTCCCACTAATTCATTTTTTCAGGCCAGGGGCCCCTCGGTCCCTCGGTCAGGTTACCATTTCCTTGGTCTGTTTCGGTCCAGGCCTCGCAGATCCAGAACCTACCCACTCCCTGGTTGAGGCGCTCACAGAGCCCCTTATACCTGGTGGACCAATACCGGCAGGTTTGACAAACCTTCAGTGGACGCTCCTCCTTCTTTCCCGGCATAAAATAGCGGAACTTCCTTTTTAGTGCGAGTCGCTTTTCAATCCAGGGAAGACACAGCTGCTAGGTTAAGTTTATTCTCTCCCGAAATCAAGCCGGAAATGGTCATAGCCCGCGCCGGAGATGTCCCTGTCGCCCGCCGGGGTTAAGAGCAGCACTCCTTCTCCCGGGACAATTTCCCCTAACGGCAGGGGCGGGGGCAGCCCGGCCTGAGAAAAGGCCTCAAGTAAAGCCCTGGCCTTCTCCGGGGGGGAGGTGAACAGGAGATGGTAGTCCTCTCCACCCGTCAAGGCCAGATCCAATGGCTCCCGCCCCAGCAAAGGAGCCACGGCCCGCACCCGGGGAGAAACGGGCACCGTAGCCCCGGGGATGCGAGCCCCCACCCTGCTGGCCCGGCAGATATGGAACAGGTCGGTGGCTACCCCGTCGGAGATATCGATGAGAGCCGTGGCCAGGTGCTCCCGGGCCAGCAGACGCCCGGCTTCCAGTTGGGGCCTGGGAGCCAGGTGGGCCTGGCCCAAGGGCTGCTTGATCTCAGGAGCAATTTCGAGACCCTGCTTCAGGACCTCCAATCCCGCGGCTGCCTCACCCAGGGACCCGGTGACATAGATGAGATCTCCCACCCTGGCCCCGGAACGCCGCAGCATCTGGGAGGCAGGCACCACCCCCAGCAGGGCGATGGTCACCGCTAATTGGCCCGGAGAGGCTACCGTATCCCCGCCGATGATGGGCGCTCCGTACTGCCTGCCGGCCTGGGCCAGTCCGTCCGCCAATTCCAGGGCCTGGGCCCGGTCCCGCTCCGGGGGCCATCCCAATGACAGCAAGGCCACGCGAGGTTCTCCGCCCATGGCCGCAATGTCGCTCAGGTTCACCGCCAGGGCCTTCCACCCCAGCTGGGCCAGGGAGGTAAAGGAAAGATCGAAGTGGATGTCCTCCACCAGGGTATCCACGGTCCAGAGGAGGTATTCGGCGCCGTTTAGGTCGATGGCCGCGCAGTCATCGCCGATGCCCAAGATTACCTGGGCGGGAGGCGGTCCGAACCGACGGCTCAAGGCCTCGATCAGGGCCAATTCCCCGGCGAGGGGATGTCCCTTGTTCTTCATACCGGAACCCCAAACTTAGCAGGTTGGCTTTACTTATCGAGGCCCATCTCCGAAGCTGGCCTCAGGTTTCTCCAGATATACCTTATTGACGGCCTCAGGCGCTATTATTAACTTCAAAAATATCCGGGTTAAGGCCGCCCCCCATCGCGGGGTCCAGCAGGCCGGAGGCAGGTGGCCTCATACCCGCCCGGGTTTAAGATTAAGGAGGCAAGTGCATGAAACCATTAAGAGCAAGGCAAGCCTGGGCCGTGAGTTATACCCCCCAGTATTTTCTGGAGATGGGGGAAGAATATGACGCGGACCGGCTGGAGCAGTTAAACGAATACCTGGTCCAGGGTGATTACGTAGTGGTGAGCGAGGAGCCCCAGGGGTTCGCCGGCAACTTGGTCATTGACTTCCCGGCCGACGCCCAGGAACCCTATCGGGCCTTGATTTTGCTGGAAGATGGCAGTTAGGGGGAGGGGCGAACCGGTTCCGCCCCCCAGAATTTTCCTCAGTCTCGGCTCCTTAACTTGGCCAGCAGTCTGATTATCTCCAGATAAAGCCAAATCAGGGTCACCATCAGCCCAAAGGCCGCATACCACTCCATGTACCGGGGCGCGCCCCCGGCTGCGCCTTGTTCAATAAAATCAAAGTCCAGCACCAGATTCAGGGCGGCAATGATGACCACAAACAGGCTGAAGGCTATGCCCACCGGGCCGCTCTGGTAAATCAGGGGTATTTGCACCCCGAAGAAGCCGAGAATGATGGTAGCCAGATACACCAGGAAGATGCCGCCGGTGGCCGCCACCACCCCCGCCTTGAAGTTCTCGCTGGCCCGGATCAATCTGGTCTTGTAAGCCAGCAGCAGCGCCAGGCAGGTGCCAAAGGTCAGGGCCACGGCCTGGATGACAATCCCCGGGAATTGGGCTTCGAAGATTGCGGAGAGGCCGCCGATGACCAGCCCTTCCAGCAGCGCATAGATGGGGGCAGTCACCGGAGCCCAGGTGTTTTTCATTATGGTGATAAATCCCACTATCAGACCGGCAATCGCCCCTCCCGCCAACCAGGGGGTGATGGCCGCCGGGTTCAAGGTCCGGTAGTACAAGTTCCAGATCCAGGTGGCGGTGATCAAGACGCATAGCAGCAACAGGCCCGCCTTGTTCACGGTCCCCTGGATGGTCATCGCCTCCGCCGCGGCAACTCGGCCGAAACCGGTAAAGGTGCTGGAATCCAGCGCCGGATTAGCAGTCTTCATTCTCCCTCCTCCATCGTCGGTGGTAACTCAGTCCCTTTGCCGGAAGCTTATCACCTAAATATCTGCCTGAGAAAGAAAAAGGGCCGCGCGTCCTCCGTTTCTTTCTGAATATTAATAAACGGCTATGGGGCAGAAAATGTTAAAAAAAGCATTGCCTCCAAGAAAAGCCTGGGATAGGGCCTGGCTACCTCGACTCTGATAAGCTTGCCAATCAAAGCCTGGAGCAATACTGTTGGGGGGGGATGAGAGAAATGAGGGAGGAAAAATGAGAGAAACGGGTTAAAATCAGTATCTTTCCTATCTTTTTCTTATAGACACCTATTAAAGGCTCAAAATGGCACCCTCATGGACATCAGGTTCATATGTTGTTGCGCCCCGAAGACATCCCGTTCCCCCGGCGAACCGGAAAGGGAGGCCCGGTAGGCGGAGATTTTTATGGCCAGGCAGGCGTCCGCCCGGTAGGTGTTGATGATCCTCTCCGGAGGAATCTTAAGGGTCTGGGCGATATTTTCCTTAACGAAGGCATTGGAGCTAAGGGCCAATTGGTAGTCTCCCGGAGTATTAAAGAAAATATCATAGGTAAGGCGATTAACCCCGGCGTTCTTGGAGCGAATCACCTTGGCCATATCCCGGAGCCGTTTAAAGCCCTTGGGTTTGGACCGGCCCTCGATCCGGGTGATGATGTCCACCTGGGACTCAGCCAATTTACTCCGATAATTAGGGCGGCCCACGGGCCTATACCGGGGCCGCACTTCCTTCAAAAACCGCCAGTCTTGGCCCTGGCACTGGTAAAGAGAGATGGGGAACAATTTTTCCCGGATCACCTTTTCGTCCGTGAGGAGGTGAAACAGGCTCCATTGGTAGGCTTCTCCAGCGTAAACCTGACGTATCGCCGCACGGGGCGGATCCATGAATTTCTCCAGTTTTCGCAGCTCTTCCGAGTGTTGCCCCACGGCCGCTTCTTTGGTGGGGCCAACGGTTTCCAGGAACATAACGGGCCTATCTCCATCGGCCACCGTAATTTCCAGGTCACATTGCCCATACAGGTCCCCAAAGTCCCGTTTGGCCAGGGAGATGACGTCTTCTTCTATCTTCCGATAACTTTCCTGGAAAAACGGATCCCGGGTGCCGGCAATGACCGCGGCGACGTATTTTCCTCCATCATCTCTGAAGGAGATTTCCGAAGGGGAGAGGGGAAAGGCGAGATTGCCCGCGGTGGCGCGGCGCCCGGGGTAACCGTAGTGCATGAAATACATTTTCAGCAAGGCCAAAAGGCCGTGGGCCGCCTCTGCCGAGGTGCTGGCCACCCGGAGGAGGAGCCCCATTTCCTTCTCAGGCCCCTCTAGATGACGGTCTTCCACGCCATTTCGCCCGTAAACGAGATATTTTTCAGGGATGGCCCCGATGGTCTGACAAGGAAGTATGGAGACCACCCGTTCCCCCACCTTGCGGCTACCTTCCAGCTTGATGGAGATCGGCCGGTTCCCGAAGAGGCTCTTTCTGATACCGGCTGAGCGTTCCCGGTCCTGAAAATACTGGGTTTCCTGCAAAGATAGCACGCCCTCCGGATAATACTGGAGGGATGGATGGTCTTCCTCATAGAGACTGTGGGCCGCAATGGAATAAGTCGTGGCCTGGCGGTTTTGGTTGGGGGGAATAAAGACCACGCTGCCATCATCCCTGAATTCGGCGATCAGGCCATCGCTTCCCGAACCCGGGTCACAGGCGATGGCCCCGCATTCCAGGATATGACCGGCGTGAAAGGCCAGGCCCGGGTCCATCCCCCTCCGGATGGGATCCGCCGCGAAGATGGCCACATCACAGGCCCGCCCGGCAAAGATTATTTGCGCCCCCTCATTAAGGGCGGTAATAAACGGCGCGAGGCCCATTTGCCCCACAATCCTGCTTTCCCTGATCATCTTCTCACTGAGAGCAGGCATCTCCCCCAGGGGCCGGAGTTCCTGGAGGTGCCCCCTCAGCCAGTCATTCTCCACGTGGCTGTCGATCACGGCAACCTTCAGATCCCTGACCCCCTGTTCCGCAAAGACTTCCCGGGCGATATTCAGCATGAACCGGAGGTGTGGGGTATCGCCGGCCATGCCGCAACTCCCCAACAGGAGGGGGCAGGCCTGCTGCAACGCGGCCTTAAGCATCAGGGAAAAGTCGCGTTTCAAGTTGGGCTTCTTCATATAGGAGACGCCCTGGCCCAGATAGTAGGGGCCAGGATCCATGGAACCCGCGTCGGCCGCGATCAGGTCAAGTTTTAATTGGGCGGCTTCCCTAAAAGAAGTTTCATCAATGCCATAACCCAAGATGGCGCAGGGCGACAAGATGCGATACGTCATATCCTTCTTCTCTCCCCTTTTCCAGGGCATCTTGGCTCTAGAGTAATAAAAAAGCAATAGTAAGTGGCTTACCAGGAACGGCGCCCGCCGGGTCAAGACGAAAGATCTGGAAGGGCCTGCTTTTTCCCGTTATAATGTTTAACAAATTCATGGATGTCGGAAATCCAGAACCACTCCTCTCTGGTCAGCGGCAGAGCTGGCTTTCTGGGCTTTCAGGGGTCTCAGGCCTTGCGGGCACGGGGGGCCAAGGTCATCGGGGGGCATAACTACCACGATTACTTAGGGATGGTAGGATATTGAGTGAAATCTAATCCCTGGTTTAGAAAAGAGAAAAGGCAGACGACAGATTGTTCCTGACTATTCTTATAAAGATTTACCGCTGGGGGCAAAAACAGAAAAGGAGGTTTTTAAACCCCTGGACCAGGTGGCCCCCCCTGGGCGCCATTGACCTGGGCGACCTGCGTCGGCTAACTCCCATCAGCCGAAATTTTGGGTTCGATCGCGGAACCCCCGTTGACCGGTATTACGTTGAAAATTTCTTGCAAAATCATAGGTCCGACATCCAGGGGCGAGTGCTGGAAATTGGCGACCCTACCTATACCCGCAAGTTCGGGGCTGATAGGGTCACCCAGACCGATGTCCTCCATATTAACCTGCAAAAACCTTACGTGACCATCATTGCGGATCTGAGCCGCGCTGACCATATCCCTGCGAATACTTTTGACTGCTTCATCCTGACCCAAACCCTGCAGCTTATCTATGACGTGAGAGCAGCCATTAAGACCAGTTACCGCATCCTGAAACCCGGCGGCGTACTGCTGGCCACCTTCCCGGGCCTCAGTCAGACGAACCACCCAGGGCTTATGGAGCGTTGGGAAGACCTCTGGCGCTTCACCAGCACCTCAGCCCAAAGGATGTTTTTAGAGGTCTTCCCCTCCCAAAACCTGACGGTTCAAGCTCACGGGAATGTGTTGATCGCGGCTGCTTTTCTCTATGGACTGGCGGCAGAGGAGTTACGTCAGGAAGAACTGGATTATCATGAGCCCGACTACGAGGTATTAATCACGGTCAGGGCAGTAAAACCGGGCTGATTTTTTGGCAAGAACTCGCGTTACGTGCTCCAGCCTTTGAATTCGCCCCATCCAATCGTAGGCCCCAAAAATCTTTCGCTGAAAGATGGCCAGATTATCTTCCTGATAAATGGAGAGTCGGGGGAAGATCGTTTGCTCAGACGGTAGCCCGGCTCGACCTAAATGCGCGGCAAAAATGAAATTCAGCTCAAACCGCTTTAAGACGCCTATTACCTGAGGAGTATAAGAATCATACCCGCCATAAGGAAAGGCGAAAAATTGGGGGCGATATCCCAGTTTTCTTTCAAAGACCGCGATCCCGCTGGCGATATCGGCGCCGATTTCTTCTGGGGTCAATAACGCCAAATTGCGATGCCGGTGACTGTGAAAGCCAATTTGCACCCCGGAGTCTCTCATCTCGGCCAGTTCTTGCCAGGTCAACGGCCTCCATAAATGGGGGAATTTCTTGAGGTGGGATTGCACCATAGCCCCAACTTCCCTGGCCGGCGCCGAGTTGGATGGAGCTACATATCCATCCTGCATCATCACCATGGGATTTACCTGTCCCACATATTGGGTGCAGATAAAAAGGTTAATATTAATCTGGTATTTTCTGGCAATGGGCCAAGCTATAAGATAATTATCCCCATAGCCGTCATCGAAGGTTATAAGAACAGACCGTTCTTCTGCCGCCCGGAAACCCCTGGCTATCTCAGCATATTCTTGGAGCGATAAAGATTTAAATCCCGCTTCCCTGAGGAAGGCCATCTGAGATGCGAATTGCTCCGGAAAGACGGTATAGATGGGATTATCATCTTCCTGATATTCTGGCAGCACCCGATGGTAGACGAGAACCGGAATGCGGGGGCCAATATCACGCTTACTAAAGGCAAGTTGCCAGGTAACCCAGGAAGTAGCTCTAGCCAAAGATATCTTTATCTTCCTGGCATTCACCTCAGCCTCAGAAGACTGGCCAAATGGTTTATTTGCCACTTGCGCAAATAGCGTCTGAACTCAGGGTCATCATACTGCTCCGAGTCTTTAAATAAGGCGGCAAGATATCCGATGACCATGCTCAAGCCGCTCAGCCCATAAGGGCGATCCAGGGTATGATACAGGGCGCTGGCCAAAAGCCAGACAGGATGCGCTCCGGCAAAATAGAGGGCCTGGCCATGCCTGGCCCAGCCCTGATATCCGTTCCCGATGGATGACCCTGGACGTAGGTGGATAACCTTCAGTTCTTCATATTCAAAGGTTTGGGTTTGCCAACCCAGCATCATGGCCTTGATGCTGGCGATGCCATCCCATCCAGGTCCTCGGGCCAAACCACCAACTTCTTGGAGGCACTGTCTGCGCCAGCCCTGCACTGCCCCAATCATCCCCAAGGGCAGTACCCTCATTTTGGTCAACTTACCGTTTAAATACTCATACAACTGTCCGCAGGCGATGCCCAGTTTGGGGTTTTCGGCAAATTTGCTTAAAATTATCCTAAAATAATTTGGCTCAAGAACTATATCCGCATCGATATTAAATAAAAATCCATAGTCATCAATAGATATCTGCTGGATCCCATGGTGAATTGCCTCAGCCTGACCGGCTCCCACGTCTCGATAACCTCTATCCTCCCGCCGGACCACCTTGATCCACGGATAGGCAGCGGCGGCTCCTTGGGCAATGCGGGCGGTTTCGTCCCTGGAGCCGTCATCGACAATTATCCATTCGCCCGGCCAAAGAGTTTGAGAAATTACTGATTCTATGGTCTTGCCAATATATTGGGCCTCATCTCTGGCCGCGGTGATGACGATGAATTTTGCCTCAGACATGGGACTATCTCTTATGGGATTCTTCCTATTTTATCCCTTCCCCCTAATGGTGAGGCAATTCGGAATAATTTATGAAAGTCTTTTTGCCTGAAAAGACCCGGCGCCAGCAAAACTAGACCACCCCAGAAATAGCCGGCAGTGTAGGATAATCCCCCCAGGCTGTCTAACATCAACGGATGACCGCCCAGGACCCCGCCGATCACCATTAAGGGGATATCTCTTCCCAGGGCCACCGCCACTCGCCACAGCATGTGGGTAACCATCTTATTCCGCCCGTCATTCTTTAAGTGGATGCGAGCATTGGCCACCCCGCCTTTAAAAAATGCCTCCCTTATAGATGAAATTCGCAATCGGGATTCCGGGATCACGTGGTGAACTAATGCCTCGGGCGCATAACAGATTTTAAAGCCCCCATACATCACTCTAGTGATAAAATCTGCATCCTCACCTATCTCGAAGCCAATATCAAAATCTCCCACCGGGCCGAAGAGGGACTTGTTAATCAAAACATTACCTGTGCCCCAGGTATCTTTGGGCGACTTGGGCCTGGCATCGCTGGCCACAAATTTCTCGCCAAAAAGCGCTCGGACTCTGGGTCCAAGGCCAGCAGGGAAATTAGCCGGCAGTATCAGATCAATAGGGCCATCCACGCAATCCGCGCCTCTGGTCCGGGCTACTCGATAAAGTTCGGCCAGCCACTTAGGTTCCGCCAACTGATCGTCATCGAAAAAGGCTATCCACTGCCCGCCCGCTTCCTTCACCCCCTTATTTCTGGCACTGCTTATCCCATTTTTATCTTGATAAATGTATCTTACTGACAACGTGGAATGATCATTTGGATTATCGATCACTTCCTGGATTACGGCAGCGGTACTGTCTGTGGATCCATCATCAACCACCAGAACCTCATAGGAGAATCTACCCTCCGTTACCTGATTAACGAGAGTCTCCAAGGCCCTTTTAAGCATCAAGGCCCGGTTATGAGTAACCACCACAACGCTAATATCTACTGTTATCATGTGGTCAACATTCCCTAGTGCATTATCCCGCAAACCACTTGATTATATTGTTGGCTTTGAAACTCCCCCTCCCTTGGTGGGAGGGAGGGTGGGGGACGGGGGGAAAGTTGGCCAATTACGATGGGTTCACCCCCACCCTATCCATCCTCCATCAAGGGGGATGGGAAGATTCTGATTTCATTATTTGTAAATATTTATATCGGACACGACTCTAACTTAAACTTTAAATAGAGAAAATTTTTAGGTCCACGCCGAAAATAATTTGACTTCCTGGAGAAACTGTGCATTAAATAGTATCGTTTAAATATAAGCGTAGTTTATCTGGCCTCTACCCGCGGGGATAATGAAAGATAATAAACCCGTAGGTAATACCTCTTACTTAGTCGTTATTCTAGTAAGCAAAAATTAAAAAACTTTCAACACTTTTTTCCGGCAAAAATCCTCTATTAGGGGTTGATATTTGATAACCAAAATTATGATCTTCGAGGATGCGAAGGATCTCTGAGAGCTTATTTTTCTCCGAGTTTAAATTAGTGTGGTATTCAAAAACCATTTTTTTAATATAATGAAGCCTGCCGCTGTTTGCCAATTCTGCGAGAACAAGACCTTCAGCTCCTTCGATATCCATTTTTAAAAAATCCACTTGCCGGTTTATATAATCAGAAAGCATAACTGCTTCGATTTCTTTACAAGCAGGAAGATCCTTACTCATAATTCCACTCCTACCGCAACCAGGTTTATTTGGGTCATAGTAGAAAGTAATCTTTCCTATTGAATTGGAAACAGCCTTATTGTACAAGGTAACGTCTAAAATATTATTTTTAAGAATATTATACTTAAGTATCTCAAAGGTTTTATCATCTGCTTCAAATGCCATAATTTCAGATTCTGGATAAATCATTTTAAAGAATAATAAGGACAACCCTATGTTTGAACCCAAGTCAACTATACATGGTTTTGTATTATTTGATATAAAATAATAATCTTTATAGATAAAAATTTCGCGAAAAATATATACAAGCTCTTCATAATCTAGATATTTAATTAGATGATTGAAAAACTTGATCTGGTGATGACCATTTTTCAAAAATTGGGTAAATAGCTTTAATGCTCTTATTTTAAGGTAGGTTGTGAGAAAAAGATATTTACTTGAAAATACTTTATCCTCCCAAATATATCCCATGTCTTGTATTAAGAGCCAGACTTTAGCCAATTTGCCCATAATGCATCCCATTCATCTTAATCGAGGTATCATCTTAAGTGGGTGTGAACCGATTTTAATCCTCAAAATGCCGCCCTTATTAAAAGCTAACCCTACTTCTGGTGATAAAGAGCTTTGACTATTGAATAAAAAATTATTGAATTAATTTCATATCTGCCATCAGCAATCATGTATTTAAAATGTGAATTATAGAAATTAATTAAGTTTTAAGGCCTTTTTACTTTGACGGGTAAAATAATTTGACAAAGACCAGGTATTGAACCGCAGACGCCACCAGGCTTCCCAGCAATAGTCCCCAGGCTACCCCCAAGGGTCCCAAGGCCTGCACCAGCCAGAGACCCATCGTAAAAGTAACGCCCAGGCGAAGAAGGTTAACTTTTAAGTTCAAGTCAGCTCTCCCCAGGGTCCAGAGGCCAAATTCCATTCCCAAAGAGAGGGCGTAAACCAGAATATTCAGGGCCAAGAGAGAGATAACCAGGCTATTTCCGGCATACTGGGGGCCGTAAATGAATTCCACCAGCTGACTCCCAAACCCAATGAGGACTGCACAAATTAGACTGATAACTGCGGCAATCACCACCGTGCTTTTCACCACCAGGGCCCGCAATTCGCCAAGTCCGCCGTGGGCCAAGGCCTGTGCCGCCTTGGCTGGCAAAAAGTTAATACACCCTTGCAGGAAGGGCCCCGTCAAGGCCACCACCCCCTGGCAGGCCGCCAGGACCCCTACAGCCGCGGTACCGTGAAATGTGGATAAAAACCAGGGATAGATCTCGCAACTTATAAAAAAGGCCAAACTGCCACCCAGGACCCACTTCCCGAAAGACCAATTGCATCTGAGGTCTGAAGCCGCCTGGGTAAAGGAGAATTTGAAAGCCCGGCGATTCCAAATAAGCCAGGACAGCCCCGCCAGCCCACACGCCAGGCCCATCACTCCTAAAGCTCTGGAGGCTGACAATTTCCACTGATAGGCCAGCAATATTAGAACAATGCTTTGGATCGCAGCTACCTCAAAATCCAACAGCAAAACGGCCTTCATCCACAGACCCGCGAAGCAGACCCGACGGGCATATTCCCTGAATAAAAAAAATGACCCACCGATAACCAGCACCCAGATGACCGTTTCCAGGCCCCGAGGACCTAGGCCCCGGGAAAGATAGACCCCAGATCCAGCCAAAATTAGGACCCCCAGGGCCGAAAGGGCCCATTGATGCATGAAGGTGCTGCCCGTATAAAGAGCATGAGCTGAACCTGACAGCCGAGGGCTAAAAACGGTGTAAGGCGACCAGATAACCACATTTTGAACCTCTATCATCAGACTAACAATGGTCATCCCCAAGATATAAAGACCAAATTCCTCTTTGCCACAGGCACGACCGATTATGACACCGGCCAGGAAGCCAGCCGCGCTGACGATGGCCTGGTCCGCCAGGGTTAAGATCCACTTCTGGCCGGTCGGCCCGCAAAATAAGGCCATAGCTTCGCGCAGCAAACCTTTGGGGCCAGGTAAGCTCTCAGATTTTAGCTCAACCAAATCATTTCCTTCTCCCCGCATATCCGGTTATCCAGGCTAGCTGCAGCTTTCCCCCAAAGCCGCATAATAGATTTTTGCCATCTGCTCGCCATTGTGGCTCCATAAATACTCTCGAGCCCTCTCCAGGGCAAAGCCAGACATTAAATGCAGCCTTGCCCTCTCATCCGCCAGGGCGCAAAGGGTATCACGCAGGCTATTAATGACCTGGGTCGGGGTCGATACCAGGATTTTTACGCCGCAATCTTTGGTGACGATATCCCCTGGACCCTGATGGTCCAGACAAATTACCGGTAATCCCCGGCTAAGGGCTTCCAGAATTACATTGCCCGAGGTTTCTCTTAAACTGGTGAACACGAGAACGTCAGCCCAGTCATATTGTCTCATGACCTCGTCGTGTTTGAGCCAGCCAAGCCACTGGCAATGTGATTCTAATCCCCTTACCTTGGCCATTCTCTGCCAGCGTCTCCCCCTAGGGCCAGCCCCTAAAATCCTTAGCTCATATTTTATTTCAGGTGGCACATGGGAAAGGGCATGGATAAGTAAAGGTAAACCCTTGTGATGCTGGAATTTGCCGCACCAAAGAATTCGTAAGGGCCCATTTGGTCGGTTTCTTTTAGATACCCCGTTTTCAATCGCGTTTAACCCGGAGTCTAACAAAACCTCTGGCTTGATCCTATGAACCCGTTCGAAATCGCATTGGGTCTGGGAATTTGCGGCTATCAATCTAGTGGCTTTTTTGGCGGCCTGGCGGACGCGGGGACTGAAGCGCAGCTGCAGCTGGTTTAGTACCGAGCGCACCCCTTCTTTAATCGCCCCCTTAATTCCGGCAAACTTAAGAAAACGCCAGGGATAATTCTGGGTTCCCCCCACAGGTCCCCAAATGAAAGGGGCATCCAGTTTCCAGAGATATCCCGGCTCCCGGTAACCCACCCGAGAGACTTGATGGACCAAATCAAATCTTAATTCTCGATGCAGACGGACGGCGAGTTTAAAGGCGCGGCGATGCCAGAGATAGTATGGAAGGTAGTGAATATCATATAAAGGTCGTCCCATCTTCAGAAACTCTTCGACCCACCATCTATTAAGGAAGCAAAAATGCAACCCCGGGATTTCTCCATGCTGAGCCAGAAAGGCATTGATCTCCTCCTTATCCCAGTGCCCGCATATTACCCAGGTATCAAAACGTTTTGCCGCTTCAATGGCTCGGCCCCATCCCACCGCTGAGTCAGAGCCTCTATGAGGCTTACAGGCGGCGGCGAGCAGAAGCACGCGGGGGCGCAAGCGTTTAGGTTCCACTTTTAGATTTTACTCCCAAGACTTTAAGAGTTAACCACCCGTTGATCGGGTCTTTTTCCCAGGCTGCCACATCCAAACTCTAGCCGTTGGCCTTTAACAGCCTGATAGAAGGTTATAGGTTTGCCCCAATGCGGCTCAGATTAGAATCTTTTATTTTACTGCCCAGGATAATGCAGCTTGAATTCCATGGTAGCTCGCCATGGTTTTCCTAAAAGCTAGGCAAGATATTTTGTCCATATGCCGGGCTCAATTCGAAGGAAACATTTTCTTCTTGGGGCTCAGTTTGAAATTGAGGGGAAAAAGATTCAAAAGAGTTGCCAGGAAAGTCATGGGATTCAGTCAATAAACCTAATCGCTCAGGTCAGTCTTAGGGATATGATAATTGGCGGAAGCAAGACTAAGATGTAGGTATCAGTTGAATAAAATATGTGGACCGCTCCACCTTTGCGAGTTTAACAATTGCCGTCCGGCCCAGAAATAAAATCCTAGCATTATCGCAAAACTATTTTTGTTTGAAGATATACCTTGAAGTAAAGAATAACCTATTTTACCTGTGATTCCTGAGCCGTCTGGGTAAATATCCATCCCAGTCTTTCCGCCATCTTAGCCAAAAGACAATCAGAACCGCATAGAACATTAACTTTAAATCTAGCCAGAGGCTTATATTACCAATATACAAGCGGTCAAGACGGAATTTCTGGAGCGGGGTGAGATAGTAGTGGCCCATAACTTGAGCTAAACCAGCGAGGCCAGGTCTTACTTTGTGACGTTCTCCGTATTGTGGAATCTTGCGCAAAAACTCATAAACCAAAATGGTACGTTGAGGGCGAGGACCAACGAAACTCATATCGCCGCGCAGGATGTTTATGAGCTGGGGTAACTCATCTAAAGCAGTCTTGCGCAAAAATTTTCCTATCTCCAACATTCGGCTATCATTCTCGCTGGCTAAAATGGGACCCGTCTTTTCCTCAGCATTAGGTATCATAGTACGAAATTTTATTTGTCGAAAGTTAATCCCTTTCCTACCTACTGAATTCTTAATGAAAAAAATCGGTCCAGGATCCTCCCACCATATCAAGAAAATGATTAATAGCCAGATAGGTGCAAAAAGGAATAACGAGATTAATGCAAGGACAACGTCAAAGAAACGTTTAACCCAAGGCCCGTTGGGTGGCTCCCCGAGAAGTTCAAGGTGATACTTATACACCTCCTCTTTAACTCTCTGCGAAGGTGTAAAATTTATCTCCAACAAACCTACTTTTAAGGCAGTCGCCGTCAAGCCACCTAAAAATGCACCGAATACCGTACTACTCAGTAGCCAGAAGTGGAAACTGAGAGGTAGGGTAAAAACTTGATAAATCCAGAGACAGAGACCCAAAAAGGCGCTAAGCAAGAAAGCAAGTCGATAACCCCAGGCATCCTTTAAGAACCAGGGTGAAAATACTATGGCCCGGTTTATCACCAGGGTTAATGCCAGAAATAAAATTATGATTGCCACATCTTTAATTGCGGGTGGAATGTTAAAATCTTTGAAATTTAACCACCAAGCTAATATGAAGAGAAATAAGGAACTCGTCAGGTACCAGACGAAGTGTAGTGAGTATTTGATGGTAATGCTTGACGCAGGATAGGTCTTTAAATGACTTATTTTTATCTCATCTTTCACGGGAATCATCCCACCCAGAAGTTCAGCGGCTAAATTATCTCATTCTCTCCCGCCAGGCCTGTGGTCAAAGGTCACCCAGCCTTGACGGTGTGTTCAGGGGTGACGCAGCCGGGAATTAAACAAATCAATTTCTCAAATTGTATATGAAATTATCACTATTGTCTATCACCTTATTCGGACTCTTCTTTTTCCTTTAAGAACCTCTCTGGTAAATTCTGTATCGACTGAGAATCTCTGTTTTCGTGCCAAATAGTATAATTAAGTAAAGCCCATAGATTACGACCATAATCTGCACGACCATTTAAATGATCCTCTATTAATCGATTAACAATTTCAGGGCGAAAATACCCCTGACGTTTCACGATATCAGGTGCCAGGTAATCATTGAGCATGGGGCGCAACTCAGTTTTAAGCCAACGGGATATGGGGACGTTGAAACCCCCTTTAGGCTTCTTTAGTATCTGCCGAGGTAGCCTCTCACGCATCGTCTGCTTCAATAAATGTTTTAACCTTAGCCCCGGCATTTTAATATCTCCTGGTAGCCGGAACATGAACTCGACGATCCGGTGATCCAGCAGTGGCACCCGCGCCTCCAGGGAATGCGCCATGCTCATGCGATCCACCTTAACCAGGATGTCCGCAGGCAAATATACTTTCAAGTCAGCGTATTGGAAACGGTTGAGATCATCCCAGTGGAGCGCCGCCTCGTGGTGTTGGCCGAAAATAGGATAACTATCCAGTTGGCCCTGGAGCGAAACTAGCACCTCGGGGGAGAGCAATTCCTCCTTTAACACATCGTTAAAAAAAGCTTTCCAGGCATAATGGCGCCGGCCCGGCTCCAGGAAAGCATGTTCCACAAACCGACGGGCCTTGAAATCAAAACTCACCTTATTATCCGAAACGGGCAGATAATAAATGAGTTTTTGGATAACCCCGCGGCTTAAAAAGTTCGGCAGGCAACCATAAACTTTGGCCAACTTATCCGCCTGGTAGGTTTTATATCCCGCGAAGATTTCGTCACCGCCATCACCCCCGAGAGCTACAGTTACCTGCTGTCGGGTAAGCTGGGAAAGATAATAGGTGGGGATGGCTGAGGAGTCAGCAAAAGGCTCGTCGAAATGATGCACCAGTTTGGGAACTATGCCCACAATATCCGGGGTAACGGTGAGTTCGGTATGTTCAGTCTCAAAATACTGGGCCACCGTAAGGGCATCAGGACGCTCATCGTAGGATGGTTCATTGAACCCGATAGAGAAGGTTTTGATGGGGCCATTGCTTACCCTGCGCATTAAAGCTACTATGGTACTGGAATCCAGGCCGCCACTGAGAAAGACTCCTAAAGGAACATCAGAGATAAGATGCCGGCGCACCGCGTCAGTCATCAGGTCATACAGTTCAGACTGAAGATCTGCCACCCTCTGGCGGCAGTCCTCGTAGGGTTGGATTTGAGTAAGGTCCCAGTATGAGCGAATTACCACCCGTCCATCCTCCCAAATCAATATGTGCCCTGGTTCCAACTTACGAATCTCTTGGTAAGCAGAATAGGGGGCAGGGATGTACAGGAGGGAAAGATAATGGCTTAAAGCTTGTAGATCCACCGCCGGTTGCAGCCCTTCGGCCAGGATGGCTTTAATCTCCGAACCGAATAAAAATCGGTCGGGGAGCTGGGCATAATAGAGGGGCTTGATCCCCACCCGGTCCCGGGCCAGCACCAGGCGTCGCTTATTCTCATCCCACAGGGCGATGGCGAACATGCCGTTGAGAAACTCGGGAAACTTTTCTCCATGCTCCTCGTAGAGATGAATTATAACCTCGGTATCACTATGGGTATAAAACTGATGGCCCTGAGCTTCCAGCTCGCGCCTCAGATCAGGGAAATTGTAAATCTCACCGTTATAAACGGTCCAGATAGTACGGTCTTCATTGTGGATAGGTTGTTTACCAGTGTTTAAATCAATAATAGAGAGGCGGCGCATCGCCAGACCCACATTGCCTTTTAGAAAGAAGCCCTCATCGTCGGGGCCCCGATGCATTAAGGTCCGACACATAGCAACTAGTTTTTCTGGCTCGACTGGGCGGTCGTACTGATAATTAATTTTACCAGTGATACCACACATCTTGATTTACCTTTTGGTTCTCCGATTAACTCCAAGTGTTCCAAAAGAATTTTTATATTTAAAGATTGTCGGTAACAGCAAGGGTCAAAAACAATGCTGACCGCCGATAGACCTTTTAATAGGACCCTTATTGCCAGTAAATATGGCTAATTATCAGTTATTACCTGTTAATTCAAATGGTTATCTATCTATAAAAATATTTAACGCTGCTATTAATCAAAAAAATGATTTCATCTTAAAATTTCTTACCCTTCACTATCCAACCACGTTGATGTGGATTGCTGATTGAAACTTCTTTCAGCGAAGCAGAAAACTGCTCAAGTTGAGCTTTCTTAAGGTAATGAGTATAAGGAGGCTGCAATCGGTCGAAAAATGCATAAACAAGATCATTATAGCTGAAAGAGGTCCGTTCTGTATAGGGTAATAGTTTAAAAATACTATTTGGTAGCACTTTTTTAGCAAAAACCATAGGAAACAGATAAAAGAAACGAAAGGCAACCGCCAATTTCTGGCAGAGACGGAACTTTCTTTGAAGTGGCCAGGATTTTGTGAAATGGCGGAGTACTTTAAGATGAGAAAGTCGGTAAATGGGGGACATACTTTCCAGGCCGTATACCCAGACCCATACCTGTCCCCCCTTTGCTATCAACGATTCAATGGCATGGAATCCCTCTTCCGGATCTTTCAGATGATGCAATACGCCTATGCTGTAAATGATATCGAAGATCTCCGGCCGAAACGGAGGTCGTGTAATATCGCCCTGGATTAGATGAAAGCCTTGGCGCTGTTCTAGTAAACTCCTGGCACGTAACAAACCCCCTTCACTCAAATCTAAACCAACTATGTCGAGGACATCATATTCTTGCGCAACGGCCATAAAACGTCCAGCCCCGCAACCCGCATCAAGGACTAGTCGTCCTTTTAATGTTTCCACATCTGATGCGTTCAGCGCTAGATAATTAATAAAGTACTGACGTGTTAATTCCAATTCGGATGGATCTGTAATCTTATATTTTTCCTTTGAATTATTATCACCTTTGCGTAAATGATGAAAATCATAACCTATGATAGTAAGTAAAGTCCCTTTATTGTCTGTTTCAACTATATTCTCCTGATTGCCTTGAAAATCATGTGGCAGCATCCGAGGTATGCCATCCTTGATAAGAAAAGTCCGGCTACAGTTAGGACAATCAAGTGAGCCTTCTTCAATTTCGAGATCACCATGGCCATATTTTTTAATAACTAGAAGTAAATTATGGGAGAGGCAATCTGGACAGGCGAGAATGTCCACCAGGCGTTGCTTCATTTTTTAACCTTTCACAAAACAATGAAATAGAGCCAATAAATATTTTATGATTGCTCCCTCTATAATTATATTACTATGAATTTAGCGCCTTGATTATAATCTATTCATGAATGTTCATTAAAAATAAAAACTATATATAAAAAATAATTATACTCAATATTTCAGAGATTCTATTATTTTTTTATATTCAATTGCTGCTGTTTTCAGATTGTATTTCATATGTACTGCTTCTCTCCCCTTTTTCCCCATCAGCTTCCTCAAATTAGTATCGGAATACAATCGATATATTGCATTAACCAGGCCCTTTACATCTCCCGGTTCAACAATTATTCCGCAATGGTTTTCTGTTATGATTGAAGCAATCTCATTATTTTCAGTCATTATTCCAATAATCGGAACGCCTGCAGACAACATAGTTAAGGTTTTTGAAGGTACTGATAAACCCTCTTGCCCTGGCAATAATGAGACTAAACCAACATGAGAACAAGATATGGAATACCTGAGATCATTACGGTCCACATAGTTATGGAACTGACAATTAGTCAATTTTTCTTTCCGGGAATAATCTTCCATCCACTTTTTCTTATAACCATCTCCTATAAAAAGAAAAACTATATCCTCATATTCCTCTAACCCCTTGGCTGCCTCCATAATGGTCTCCATGTCATGAGGCCTCCCCATATTTCCTGAATACATAATCACAAATTTGCCATCTAAACCCCATTTTTTAATAAAATGATTTTCCTCTCTTTTAACAAATTGAACATTATTTTCATCGCCCCAAATAGGAATTAAATGAATTTTATTTGAAAGATTATCTCCTTTTTCTCCTTTATTGATAATTACTTCTTTCATGCATCGTCCTATTACAATAATTGCAGTAGCTTGTTTAAAGATAAATCGGTTCAACCTTTCCCACAATTTACTTATTATCGATTTTTCACCAAGTAAGCCTAGCTTGATTGCTGCATCAGGATAGACATCATGTATTAAATAAATATATGAATTTCTACCTAACTTCTTAAATATTGCACTAATAGCTCCTAAAAACGGAGGGATTGTCACCACAAGCATTGGTCTTTTTGAAGAATCAAAGAGTAAATGGAAAAAAAGGCTTAAAGCGTAAGTAACATGATTGATAATCATCCCCGGAAAGTTTAGCTTAGGGAAACTTGCCCCCCATACCCTTTTAATTTTAATGCCGTTATATTCCAAATATCGGGGAATTTTTCTCCCCAAATTTAATATCGTGGGAGGGCCACAGATGACCTCCACGTCTACGCCTAAATCTACCAAGGCTTCGGATAATTCGGTTAATACTTGACCCGAGGCCACTAATTCTGGATAGAATAAATGAGACAAAATTAATACTTTTGAATTGTTGTTCATGGGTCTATTGATATTTTCAGATAATTCCGATGAGTTATTTATCTTAGTTTTTGAACTATCCATTTTCCCTGGCGCAACCATGAGCCCCTTAAAGACGTCGACCCTCAATGTATAGAGAATTTGCCTTATAAGGGGAGTCATCCGGTTCAGTATCGAGGTGGAACTCGCTCCATCCGCCTATCTGGCTGGTAAAGGCGTTGAGAACTTGAATGTCACGAAAGTCGGCCTGGCGCAATAACTCCGCCAGAGAGAACCGGTCGTACATCCAGCGGTGCAAAGTTCCGGCCCGGGCGGTATCCCCCATAAAAATATGTTCCAGAAACTGAACAAGCCATTTTTGTTCTTTCCTTACCTTGGGAATACGCACTACCATTTGCTCAAACAGCTCTTCAACGGCGAACGTGTGCTGTACCAGGGTGGCCTGATCCGGCATACGGTCCACCACGCCGAGATAGCCACGGGCCAATTTCTCTAGATCTGGCACCACCACGCGGAGGATACCTCCAGGCTTTAAAACCCGGTGGCATTCCTGCAAAAAAGAAGGGGCGACTTCTTGATCAAGGTGCTCCAGCAGGTGGCTATGATACACGCCGTCAAAAGTTTTTTCTGCAAAAGGTATGCCTCTGGAAAGGTCCCAGAACACCGTATCCCGGTCTAATTTCAAGATTCTCAGGTAGCGGTCATCGGACAGCCAACCTAACTTGTGTAGCACTGCGCAGAGACGCGGATGTCGCCCCAGGCGTATGAGCCAACTGAAATCAACATTATTCCAACCTGGCGCCACCCTGGCGCTGGTCCCCAGGTTAAGTAAGGCCCGCCCGTCAGGCAGCCGCTTAACCGGAAATCGAGATCGCTCAACTTTCATTCCCAACCCGGTACCGTTGCAGGCCCTCCAAGTAAACCTCCAAAAGCTGCTCAGTAATATGATCCCAAGAGTAATGACGGCTCACGAATTCCACTCCTAAGGGGCCCATGGCCCGCAGTCGTTCCGGTTGGCTGAGCAAATCCATCAGTGCTTGGGACAGTGCTTCCGGAGTCGGCGGTACGACTAGGCCACTCCAGCGGTCTCCACCTCGGGGAAATGACAACCGGGGGAGAGTAATACCGGGGTACCACTGGCCAGGGCCTCGAGCACCGCCATAGAGAATCCCTCGGCATCGGAGGGCAGGCAAAACAGGTCGGCTCGGGCCAGGAGGTCGAGCTTTGCTTCGCCGGACACCATGCCGGGAAAGATTACCCGATGCTGTAAACCAGCCTGGCTTACCGCTTGTTGGAACTTCCTCTCACAGCCCCATTCGTCCGGCCCTGCCATAATAAGGACGGCGTTCGGCAACCGGGCCTGGATTTGTAAAAACGCTTCCAGCAGCCGGTCAGCCCCTTTAATGGGATGCACCCTTCCCAGGAAGAGAATTACCTGTGCCTGTGGGGGGATCTTTCCCAATGGTTCGGCTAAAGGGCCCGGATGCTGGCGGTAAGCGCCAACCTCAATGCCGTTAGGGACAACGCGGCAGGGCGTTTCTACCCCCAAGGCCCGATAACTTCGCACTTCAGCCTCGGTCAAGGCGATGAGGGTAGTGGCTTGGCGCGCAAGGGGGCGTACAACGAGAGAAATATAGAGGCGCTTTCTGAATGAACGAAATTTCAGCCGCTCGGGATCAAAAACGCCGCGTTGATGAAAGAACAATGGCTTGCGGAAGCGTTGGGCAGCCTTTGAAGCTGCAAAGGTAGAATATATGAACGGATTATGCGTGTGAACCAGATCCATTCCGGGCAGCAAACGATCAAGAGGGTCGGCCATCTGGGGGGAATACATAAATCTGCGCACATAGGAAAAGAAAGGGAGCCAGCGCTTAATAAATTCTCCCCGGCTGAAGTACCATACCTCGACCCCGTCCACATTTACCGGCTGGTTAACCGGAACGTCCAGATCTTCATCCAGATTTGAGTTGCTGGTGAAGACCACGACCCTGTGCCCCTTGCGGACCAGCCTTTCAGCCACCGCAGACACAGAAATGATCGGCCCCCCCAACCGATAAGCTGGTTTGTATCCATGAACCGTGTAAAGGATGCGCAATGGTTCCTGAGGTTCTTTAACGATCTCGGAAGGCAATACTGCGATACCTCCCCGACTGCTTGGCTTTCACCAACTTGGTTTGAGCAGTATCCCCTCGCAGCCGGTTGACCACAAGATAGATGGCATCTGAAAGTGGCGAATGGTAGATCATTTGCTGCAAAAACGGGTAGTTGGCAATCATAATAGACAAATGGTTTAAAAGTGACCTCTTGATGATGAAATCAGAGCGCTTGAATGGCGTGGGGTCGGTCAGCCAGCCGATCTGGTGGGGGTCGGGGACTAAACCTTCTGACCGAGCGATGGCCAGATGTCTAACCTTAGGCAGGGGAATCCCCATGATTTCCAGGGCCGCAATTTCGCCCGCGCCTACGTTGCTGCTGAGCATCACGACATTTAGGTCGACGGGCTTACCATCCATCGGCCCCCGGCCGCGTAGGGCAATAAGACCGTCAAAAATAGAAAAATCGGGGCGAAGCTCTTTATAGAGGGCGACAATGGCGCGATCCAGAATGTGGTGGTAATACATCCGGTACGGATCAGGAATGCAGCCATAAAGATTTTTCATGCCCAGGGTGGCGATGGTGAAAATGTGGTTTTTAAAAAGAGGCGCAGTGATGAAACGGTCGTATTCCCGGCGTTGGAAAAAAGGCGAGTAGGGCAGCTTTACCCGCTGGCCTTGCACCTCGGTCTGGCGCCATTCCCAGGGCTTTTCGCTGAGGGAGACACAGACGGCCCCGTACCTTTTGGCAATATCGCTGATGCCAATGCCTTCGAAGGCCTCCTCAGCCGAGTAACCAGCATTGCCGCCATAGCCTTCAACGAAAGCTAATTTTACGCCATGGCCTCTGGCCCATTGACATAAGCCCTCCACAAAAACCGGCGAATTTACCACGCCGGCTATATAGGTGGGATACGTCAAATTCAATTTAATGGCCCACCTTTCCCCTCTGTGGGGCAAGCGGCGGATGGCCCCCAGACCCATCTCCACCGCCTGGGCCACGCTTTCCGGCGTGCGTTGCACCGGCCCTACCCAAACCGCGTTATTCTTCATGCCCTCATCCCAGCTTTACCCCCCGGCCCACATATACTCCTCGCCGAAACACCTCGATATCCTTTAAGCCTGCCTCTTGAAACCAGGAGAGCAGCGTCTGGGCCGTCTGGGGATAGTCGTACCTGGGCGCCAACATGTCAAAGGTATTCAAAAGGGCCCATTCTCTGACTAGCCCGGGTGAAAGAGGCCAGTCAGGTTCATGGTTCGCCACCGGGATGGCATAGCGCAGCTTGCGTCCCACCCGGGGGATACGTCCGATGATCAGGCTGAGGGGCAAAAGATATTTGACCAGGCGTTGCGTCAGCAGGTACAGTCGGTCCTCTGGCAGACGCCTGGTTAGCGGCCGTAGCCAGTATTTAGGCCACCAGAAAGTCAAAAACATTTTGGCGTAGACATCCACCACTAATCGCCCGTCGTCCTTGAGTTGCCCCGGAAGGGCCATAAAGGCTTTCCGGACATCCGGAGTATGCTGCAGCACGCCCAGGCAGTAGACCAGATCAAAACTTCCTGGCTTGAAAGGCAGGCTGTAGATATCGCCCTGAACCACATTCAACCCGGGATGGGGACCAAGATTCTGCCAGCAGGCGTCCACGGCTAAAGAATAATCCAAGGCCACCAGGTTCGCTCCACATGACAGAGCCACTTCCGTAAAACGCCCTGCGCCGCAGCCGACGTCCAGGACGGTTTTGCCGAAAAGGTCTTCGGGAGACCAGTTGGCAGACCCCAAGAGTCGCTCCCGCGACAGAGGTAATCCGGTGTAACTGTCCAGTTGAGTCCTACGGAACTCATTCCACTGGAAACCGAAGTTATCGGCGTAATTCTCCCTGGGCACGAAGCGCGGGATATGCCGGATGATGGGATAATCTTTTTTGCAGGAGAAACACCACAGTTGCCCGCTTTCTATCTCCCCGTTTTCCTCTTTTACGACCTGCAATTGCAGATCGCCTCCGCAGGCAGGACAGGCCAAGATGTCAAGTAAGGGGTGTTGCAAGGGTAGATCCTTCTGTCACCGTCCTAAGCGGGCCCGGCTACGCGGTACTCCCGCCGCCATAATTCAAATATAGTTAACAGAAACAGCCGGTTGGCATTGGCGAATCCCCGACGTTGTCCGGCAATGAGACTTTGAATCATTTGTTGGTCGAATAACCGTCGGTCAGCTTCCCTCAGCACTGTTTCAAAATAATACCCCCATTCCCTTTGGAGCCAATCTTCCAGCGGCAGTGAAAGACCTTGCTTGCGGTTTAGATCAAAGGAGGAGGGCAGCAACCGCTGGGCTAGACGGCGCAACAAGACTTTGCGCTGGAATTCGGTGGCCCGAAGCTTATCCGGCAAACTGCCAAAAGCAAACTCCACAATCCGGTGGTCTAGGAAGGGGGAGCGGACCTCCAGGGAGCAAAGCATGCTGGCCCGGTCCATCTTGACCAGGTAATCTTCCGCCATGGTGGTTTGAAAATCCGCCTCCGTGGCTTGTTGAAGTGGGGTACGCCCCGGAAGGCACAGGTTGGCCCGATAAGCCTCCGGTAAGGAGACCAGCCGCCGGCTATGGCCCAGCACCGGGGATAACAGGCGTTTCCTGGACCATTCATCAAAAAAAAGATTTATGTGGGCAATACTCCAGGGCAGGTCACGGGTAAAACCGATGAGGTGATTACGCCCCCTTAGGCCCACCGGCAGGAGACGAGCTGCGGCCGCCCCCACCCCTCTCCTTACCAGGGATGGAATGAAACGGCGCAGTTTATGCTGCTTCTGGGTAAAATTGTAATGGCGGTAGCCTCCGAAGAGTTCATCCCCGCCATCGCCGGACAGCGCTACGGTAACATGTTGACGAACCAGGTTCGACACCAGATACGTGGGCACAATAGAATGGTCTGCCAAGGGTTCATCATACTGCCAGGCCAGTTTCGGCAGCAATTCCACCGTGGCCGGCTCGGCCACCATCTCCATATGTTCGGTGCCAAAATGCCGAGCTATCAGACGGGCATAGGGTCCTTCATCGTAGGCTCCATAGCCGGGTAAAGAGACGGTAAAAGTCTTTACCGGTTTATTGGAGACTTGGGCGGCCAGCGCCGTGACCAGGCTAGAGTCAATACCCCCGCTTAACAAAATCCCCACCGGCACATCGGCGATCAGGCGCAGACGGACCGAGTCCAGGAGTTGGCCTTCAAGTTCCTCGGTCAGATCCTCTATCGGAGTATTCCGGGGGGCCGGCACCGGTAGTTGCCAATACCGCCAAGTGCGCAGCTTGCCGGTCTCCAAATCGTAGTCCAGGGCCTGCCCCGGCGCCAATTTATGCACCCCCTTGAGCATGCACATCTCGCCTGGGACATAACCATAGGCCAGGTAGTAATTCAGGGCTTCCAGATCGAGCCGCCGGGGAAAGCTGGGATCGGCCATCATGGCTTTGAGTTCTGAGGCAAAGAGAAACTTGTCGGGGGTATGGTAGTAAAAAAGCGGTTTCTCTCCGGCCCGGTCCCGGGCTAAAAATAGGCGTTGTTCTCTGGTGTCATAGAGTCCAAAAGCAAACATGCCGTTGAGCCGGGAAAGGCAATCCACCCCCCAGGCCCGGTAGGCTTCCAGAATGACTTCAGTGTCACTGGCGGTTTGGAAACGATGACCTCTCTCCTCGAGTTCCCGGCGCAGTTCTTGATAGTTATAGATCTCGCCGTTAAAAATTATCCAGAAATGCCCCAGGGCATCCCCCATGGGTTGATGTCCTCCGGGAGAGAGATCAATGATGGCCAGACGCCGATGAGCCAGTCCGACGCGGCCATCGGACGAGCGCCACACCCCGGCGTCATCCGGGCCGCGGTGCTGTAAGCTATCCCGCATGAGAGTCATCAGTTCCACATCGACTGTGGCAGCCCGGGAGGCTAGACCCACTATCCCACACATTTAGCTCAATACCTCTTGAGAGTTGTCGCCGGGTTTCCGTCTCTTAGGCTCATGATGATCCAAGACTTCCAGGTATACCTCTTCATACCGGCGAGCCATCGCCCCTATTGTCCACTGCCTGGCCTTGCCTTGGGCCCTCCGGGCCCGGCCTTGGGCTTCTGCAGGAGCGGACAACGTTTGCTTAATGGCTCGGGCGATATCTGCCGGGTCGCAAGGATTGACCAACAAGGCACTTTCTTCGTCCAGGAACTCACGGTGCTCGGGGATGTCGGACACCACCAAGGGACAGCCGCAAACCATGGCTTCCAGAACCGTGTTCGGATTGCCTTCGAATAGCGAGACCGAGACGAAAACGTCCGCTTGTTTCATCAGAGACCAGACATTGGAGACGAATCCCGGCAACAGAACCCGGTCCGCCATTCCCAGTCGCTGGACCAACTGCTTGATGAGATGGCGCCTGGGGCCATCTCCACAGAGCACCCCCACGATCCCTGGCTCGGACACCACTTGCGAAAGGGCTGCTACCAGATTATCAAGGTTTTTGGCGTGAACTACCCCCCCCGAATACTTTCCTTGATCAAATCTGCCCACAAAGAGGACAATTTTTTGCTCGGGCTTAAGGTCAAGCTTAAAGTTCCAATCAGGAGTCGCCTGTTCTATTTCGTTGACGGGCAACCCGTTGGGGATCACATAGAGCCTCTGATCCGGGAGCAGGGACCCCCAGTATTGTCTGCCGCTGGAAGAATTTGCCAGGACGGCACTGGCCCCCCTGGCCATCATAATCCGCAACCGGTTCTTCCAAATCGGGCGATAGGCTCTTCCGGACGAGGCTTCCCTAAACAGCCAGGGGGTGCCCGTAAGGCGGGCCGCTATCCCTCCAACAATATCGGCCTGCATGATCCAGGTTTGGATCAGGTCTGGCTTGATACGTCTTAGCAAGCGAATCAACTGCAGTAGGATATGCGGATCATAGTTGTTACTATGGCGCAAAGGATACAGAAGAATGCCCAAACTCTTCAGGCGGGCCAGGTTGGGCCCTCCCTTTAAAAAGGCGACATGCACTTCATGCCCCCTCCGGGCCAGTTCGGGCGCCAGGTAGGAAAGCTGCCTTTGCGCCCCGCCATGAATGAAGTGCGGTATGTAGTGAAGAATACGCATGCCTCTACCTGGCCTGGGCCGTAACCACCTTTCGGCTGATCAACAAGAGAATTTTGCCGAATTTCACTAAAAATATCAAGATGATGAACCGATGAAAAGTCACTGAGGCAAAATAAAAGGTGCCGGCCCTAACGGTATAGTAACTGAAAATGCAGAGCCACAAATAAAGCAGGGTTATCCAGAAACTGGAGGAGCGGCGGACATACCAACGGTGGATCAAGGCGAAAATATAACCCAAAAGGGCCCCCCGCAAGACCAACTCCATCCAGTCCAACCCGATTACTGCATGGGCCAGAACTCCAAACATCAATCCGGTTCCGGACTCCTTCTGCCCAATGAGCTCTAAATACCACTCAGACGGCTCCACTTTCGGAAAAGGGAGCAGTTGCTGGGGGATAAATTTCAAAATGTCGCAAAGGTACAACGCTACGGGGATATTTCCTAAAGAGCCGATTTCCTTCATACGAAGCAGATGGTAGGCGTTCCCCCACATCACTTGAAACTCGTTAGATACTGAGAATAAGCTTCCAGTAGTTACCACTTCGGTTATTCGCATTTCCGGTGAGTAGTAGTATTGGTCTCGTATAACGCCATAAAGCAGAAGTCCTGTGAGTATAATTGATCCCAATAAGCCAACAGCTGACAATTTTAAAGGTTTAACCAACCTGTGGTAAACCAGGGGCACTGCCACCAGCAAGTAAGCCAGCCAGGTGCGCGCCCCCATTTGGGTCACTGTCAGCAAAAACTCCAGAAAAAGCCAGATGTAGAGAGTGTAACGCCAACGCTTGATATGCCAGTAATTAACTAAAATGATCACCAGTGCTAATTTGAGTAGAATAAAGACACCAAATAAATGGAGTGATGCCTGCTGGAGTAATAAGGGCATTAGTTTAAGTGATTTTTTCACGGCTGCAAGATCTTCATAAGAATACCAAAAATTATATCCATAAATTGAATATATTATTAAGAATAGAAACAAGAGTGTTAGTATCAGGGTTACCATGGTAAACACGGTGGAACGATCGGGAACTTTCAAGGGAGAGGATAAGGCCGAACTATCGCCCCGCCAGATTAGATAAACCGCGGCGAAGCTGAAAAGGTAGATGGCGTAACGCCAGGCTAAGGCACCCATATCTTTATAAGTTGCATCAAGCGAGAATAGCCTGTGGTCACTCAATACGGTAAAATTCATGCCTGACCCGAAGTAACCGAGGAGGGGAATCAGGGCATAAGCCAACGTGGCCAGGATGGTCAAGGAGCCAAGTTCAAAGAAGGGAAAGGCACCGTCGCGGTTCCATAAAACCACCAGGGAGAAAATGCCGATATCGGCTATTGCTAAGGCCGGCAGCGCCACATATCTCTGGTCGGGGGCCAGGAACCAGATAGTCGCCAGATTTAAATAAATAGCCAGTAACCACGCCATTGCCTTTTTGATGGAGATTATGTTAAGTTTTATTTTTTTTGTCGCTTCCACTCTATTCCTCTTCCTAATAAGATTCCATTAATAGCCCCTGTGTCCCAAAGGCCTTTCGGATGATACTTCCGACCCTCAATTCCATTCCCCAGAGGCAAAGAATCTTTGAGCAGCAAATTAAGTTATAATTTCAACTCTAAATATTTATATTAACCCTATTTCTTTTAATTTATCATATAAAACTTGAGCGGCACATCTGTGCCCATATTCATTCCAGTGAAAATCATATTCAGATTCAAATTTGATATGATTAAGTTTATATATATCTGAAAAAGGTTTTGTCAAATCAATAAATATTAAATCATATTGTTTGCATTTATTCCTGAGTAATTCATTTATCCATATAACATTGCTTAGTTCTAGAGTATTATTATAAATATCATACCTCAATGCATCCATAATAAATATTATTTTTTTACCTGGATTTTCTTGTTTTATCTTATTCAAAATATAATCTAGAGCTTTCACAATATCGTTATACTGAGATCTTACTTTTTCAACATCAATATTCGCATTATATTCTCTTTTATTGAAATGTTGTTTTAAATTATTCATAATATTAAATATCTTTAAATTTTGCGCCAGATACCTGTAAACGCTACTCCTATAAACGATATTTTTCACCTTGTCAGGGATGAAGGTGAATCCTGGCGTATTAGATATTTTTGCCTCAACTAGTTTAGAATCATTTGTTTCCAAGCAAAGCATCCCAATCTTACGAGCAAGGGAACACGAACATAAACTTTCATCAAAATCATTATGAACTACATTAATAACAATAATATCAGGGTTGAAATATTTTTTTACGTATCTGGACATCTGAAGATATTGCGATAAAGCAGCCCCTGATTTACCAAAACTATACACCTCATATTTATTTTTAACTTTTTCTCTGATTATTCCCGCAATACTTTTGTCAATATCCACCTGGAGAGCTTCTATAAACGAATCACCAATAATCGCTATTAATGGTTTAGCATGGTTAACATGATAATCTATATCGCTGTTCCATCCAAAATTATTAATTCGCCATTTTCCTCCTCGCCTAGCAAAAGCGCCAACTGTAAATAATCCTGCTCTCTCCTTAAGATCAAATTTACTTATCTGATCGATCGAATCGTAGTAGTTGTATGGGTATTCTGATGCAGGAAGAATATATCTAAATACAACTTCTATTATTAGAAAAAATAAAAGGAGAATAGGTAAAGTTAATAGAAAAATATTTTTGAAAAACTGTTTAATCCTACCCATTCCCATAATTTTTAAACTCGTATTCCAGCCCTTATAGTGGCATCATGAATTAGTCTTCTCAATTAGTATTTGGGCAGGAAAGTTTACCTCGCCTCAATTCAGACCTTAAATTACCCTCCCGGCATCGTAAGCCTAACTGGCCTCCTTTGGATGTTCAGTCCATACCGCCAGGCCCACAGAGCAGTACCCAAGAGATTTACCGCCCAACCGATAGTGAAAGCCAGGGCCAACCCTTTGGCCTGGAAATTTGGCGAGAGGATATAAGCTAATACCAGAAAAACGGCATAGCTAGGGAGAGTAATGCCAAATAATGAGATCCACATCTTTTCCAAACTTGTAATAAGCTGGTAAATTGCCTGGGCTAAGGCCTCAATAGGCGCCGCTACCATTAAGATAACCAGAACTGGATAAGCCTCCGCAAAATTTTTTCCGTAGAGTGCGAGCAATCTTGGTCCAAGTATTAGTATCAACCCCCCCGCCACTAAAACGGTGACGCCGCTTATCACAATATTTGCCCAATAGGTCTGACGATAGCGACTTTCATCGCCCAATCCAAATTGGTTGCTGAGAAGCGAATATATTACCCTATAAAAATTTCTCGGTAAGAACACAGCAAATACCCGTAGGTTCAGGGCCGCGCTGTAAAGAGCCAGCTCGCCATAGCCGCCCGGCTGGCGCACCAGAAAGGCATTTCCCAGCCAGGTTGCAGGCATCATGATAAAGCCGCTTAACGCGGCAGGAAGGGCAAATTGGGTCAACACCTTGTGTTCCTTCAATATTCCCCGGTACGTTAAGGAAATCTGTTGCCTGGCGCTCTCTGCTTTCACGAAATAATGATGAATGAGGCAACCGATCAAGGAACTTATGGCCAGCCCGGCCAGCGCCCCATTAAGTCCCCAGGTCCAGGAGCCCAGGCCGCATAAGGCTACACACAGGCAGCCGCTAAGGATTCCTGCCACCGCCAAGAATCGGTAACTCTCCAAACCAGCCAGGGCTCCTATCTGGTAGCCATTGATCACGGAAAAGAAGAGAAATCCGGCGCCGATCACCAGTCCGGAAGAGAGGTGGGGGGCTTTGAGAATGGAGGATGCCAACCAGCCGGCCCCGCCCAGCAGGGCCGATGCGGCGATACAGGCGGTGATCCCGGATACTATAAAACAGAGTCCCGTAATCCGTCCGGCTCTGGCTTTATCAGTGGAGCGGAACTCCGCCAGATATCTGGTAGCGGTAAACCCGGTAGCCATCTGCGCCATTATCGACATGGACAACAGCGTGCTCTGGATCATGGCGTACTCGCCATATATGGTGCGCCCCAGTATCCGGGCGATCAGGATATGGGTTAGAAAAGTGCTTCCCTGGGTAAAGACCGCGGCCAGTAAGTTCCAAAAGAGGTTGATTTTCAGGCGCGACCATATACTGCTGGATAGATCAAGCGCGGCATGATTTCTCTCGGAGACTTTCAATCGATAAACTCCCGGAACCACATTTCCAGAAATAAGAAGGCCCAGAGCCGGCTACTCCAATTGCGTAATCCGTTAATCTGCTCGTGCACCATCTTCTTCACGAAGCTCTGCTCGAACAGCCCCCTTTGGGCTGCCGTTTGGTCCAAGAGCATCCCGCGCAACAGGTCCGCCAGTCCTTCCCTAAACCACTTTCCCAAAGGAATTCCAAAGCCAGTCTTTTGCTTGCTGATAATTTCCCCGGGTAAGAGTCCTTTCATCAGATTCTTTAGAATCAGTTTTCCGCTGGCTCCCTCTCGTTTCATAGAATTGGGAATAGCCGCGGCAAACTCCACCAATTTATGGTCCAGGAACGGACACCTCACCTCTAAGCTGTTGGCCATGGAAGCAATATCCACCTTAACCATCAGGCAGTCGGGCAAATAAAAATTCTGGTCGTGCCGCATCATCCAATCCAACATATCCATGGACTCATCCCAGGGGAAGGAAGCGAGAGCATCATCAGATCTAGGGTGCTTCTGAGTAGAGCTTTGAAGTAAGGCGTATAAGCCATATGCTTTTCCTGGGGCTTAAGAACGGTCAGGTCCAAAAGGTAGCGTTCCCGCAAGCTCGCCGCCAGCATAAAAAATCCGCGGCTGAAGCGAGCCAGCCAATTGTGATAAGGCATTCCTGCCAACATGGTTTGGGGTCCCAGGCAGGCTATTTTTCTAATCAGATTGGGGAAAATATCCGCTCTGGCCCAGCGCAGCATGGCTCCGTAACGGTCATACCCCGAAAAGGCTTCATCTCCGCCATCGCCGGATAGAGCTACGGTAACGTGCTTGCGAGTCATCTGGGCCACATAATAAGTGGGCAGAGCAGAGGAGTCCGCAAAAGGCTCATTATAATACCTGACCAGGACTGGCAATACTTCCGCGGCAGCAGGCTTGACGATAAATTCGTGATGTTCGGTCTGATAGCGTTCGGCTAATAGTCTGGCCTGGGGCAGCTCATTATACGCCTCTTCCTCAAAGCCGATGGAGAAGGTCTTAACCGGGTGGGCACTCTCCTGAGCCATAAGAGCTACGACGGTGGAGGAATCAATGCCCCCGCTCAAAAAAGCACCCAGGGGCACATCGGAGATCAGCCGGAGCCTGATGGCCTCCCTAAGGAGACGCAGTAGTTCTGCTTCAATATCCTCTTGGGAGGCCTTCGTCTTTTCCACCTGGGGCGGCCACCAATAGCGCTGAATCTTTAGGCCCCCCTCGGCTTGGCAGATCAGGAAATGGGCCGGCGGCAGCTTATAAATATCCTCAAAGGCGGTAAGCGGGCTGGGAACATATTGGTAAGTCAGGTAACGGTCAATGGCCAAGTAATTCGGGACCACCCTGACTTCCGGGTCTGCGGTAATCGCCTTTATCTCTGACCCAAAGATAAATGATGAGGCAGTCGCGGTATAAAAGAACGGCTTCTTCCCCAAGCGGTCCCGGGCGGCAAACAATAACTTCTGGTTGGCGTCCCATAAGGCAAAAGCAAACATTCCCCGTAGTTGCTGCAGACAATGGGTACCGTATTCTTCATAGAGATGGATGATTACCTCGGTGTCAGTGCCGGTGCGGAAAATATGCCCTTTCTCCAGTAATTCGCCTCTTAATTCCTGGAAGTTGTAAATCTCACCATTGAATACGATCCAGAGTGACTCATCTTCGTTGTGAAGAGGAGCACAGGCATTACGGCGTAAATCTATAATAGAGAGCCGCCTCTGGCCCAGGCCAACATATGGGGCAGTATAAACGCCCTCATCATCAGGGCCCCGATCACCAGGGTCCGGCACATTCTGGTGATCAGCGAAGAATCTAATACTTCCCCGCTAAAAATTAGTTTGCCACAGATCCCGCACATTGGCCAAGTCAATCCGCTATGTCAATTTGCCCGGCAATTCTTACTTCTCGAGCTTCTTGAGAAATGATCAATTTTTTGGGGGAAGTTAGATGACTATCTGAAACCCCACCACTAATCTCTATCCCTGGTCGTCGCCAGGGATTTTGATGGAAGCAATGGAAGGGAGGGATGCTTAAAACGACAACTTCCTCCGAGAGCGGCATGTCAAAGCCCCCGGAAAACTTTATTTACTAAATATTACAAGTAGTTATGCTATTTGACCAGGAAAGTCCAGCTATTTTTAAGTTATTTTTTAGATTTTTTGAACACCGAGAAGAAACGCCTGGCAGACCTGGACCAGGGTTGCAGGTAATCGCCCAGAATAGCCAGGCGGCGGGCAGTTTCTTCCCTCGTGGGGATGCCTCGACAATATTCCCATATGAGCAGTATAAATATCATTATAAAGAAGGTGGCGATGGAGGCCGCCAAGGCTGGCACCAGCCTTTGGCTGCTTCTTTTTTCCGGCGGTCGGGCGAAATCCACGATCTGCACCACAGCAGCAACCCGGACTTCGTCCAGGTGGGCCAGTTCCACCAACTTAAGGTAAAGCTGAGATAAACCTTCCTGGAATTTGGCCTCCCGGTATAAGCGCATATATTCCAAGCCCAAGGCCGGGACTTTGGACGTGGCGATCATTGCCTGCCCTGAGGTGGGCATCTGGGATTCCTGCTCTTCTGTTGCCCGCAGTTTTTCTTTCAAACCCTTTATCTCGGTCTCTAACCTGATCAAATCATAGTTAAAGGGTGTAGCCTGTTGGCGCAATACCTGAAGCTGTATCTCTTTAGAGTCAACCGCAGCTCGCAGCGAAGAGATATATTCCAGCATCCCTTTGGTCTGATAATCGATCTGCACCACGCTGCTCTGTTCACTAAAAGTCCGGAGCTCTTCTTCTGCTTTGGCAAGCCTTTGATTGGCTTGGGCCCTCTCTTTCTCCAAAAAGGCCAAGCGTTCGCTGGCTTCCTTGCGGGCCAGCTTCTGGAGCAAGGCATCAAGTTCCTCTATAAAGGCATTAGCCATTTCGGCGGCGCGCTGAGGATTTTCGTCAGTCACTTCAATAGAAATGAGCCCAGTCCTACCAAGGTTGATCTCAGCCATCTTGCCTAACTTTTTTCGCACATCCTCAATGTATTTTTTATCGTATAGCTTTCGCAACTGAAAGCGTTCAATAATGCGATCAAAGATGGCATTACTAGTCAACATGCCCACATATAGCTCGCCGGGCGTTCTTAGGCCCAGCATAGTGGCCAAGTTAGTCGCGCTGCTATAGGCACTTTCTTTGGAAACAAAACCACTTCCCCCCAGGCTTTCCAGCAACTGAGCGCTCAGGGTCAGATTTTGCTGGGGCGGCAGCAGTTGTGCGGTGGCGGTATACTTGGGAAGGAAAACAAGTATAAGATAGGTCAGAGCCCCCACTGCCAGGGCCGAGAAGATTAGCCTGCGGTTGTACTTGGCCAGGAAAATAAGATAGTCCAGCAAATGGACGTCGTCATCAGAAGGAGGGCTCTTGCTTACCGGTTCGTTCATTTAAAGCTGTTTTGAGCGCGAAGTTGATAAAGTTTAAACCAGAAAATCGAACGTGTGTCAAGAGGGAAAATTTTTTCAAGGTATTATCCTAATAATGATAATAGGTTATAATTGGCTCCTAAGGTGTTCCCACTGCCCGACACCATCTTGGTCGGATAATTCTTGGTCGGATAATTCTTGAAGGTTCCAGATAACATCAAACTATATTGACGCCCTTGCGCTTTCCTTGGATCCTACCACATTCGCCAGATTTCCGACTAACATGGAAGGAATAATAGTCTTTTTAAATTATCGTGATTCTTATATCAGCTAATCTCCTGAATATTTTAGGGTCATCCAAAGTGATCTTGGAGTTAAACTCCATGGTCTAATAACAAGTTCTCCTAATCTTATTATCCTGTCTAAGAGGTTGCTGAAAAATCGCTTTTTTAATTCTATGAGAGGCTCAAGTATTGAAGAGGGGGGGCCAGACATATTGTTGGAGGCGCGATGGGGGGTGCGAGAAGATGATCATCAATAGAAGGGCTGGAGATTTTATGATATTGACCTCCACCTTTAGGCAGCACTTCGTGTCCCCTTTTGGGGGGATGGCCATGGTGATGGGAGGTCAGGGGCAACTCTGGTGCCCTGTCGCCACCTCGGATGATATTTCTGCAATGGCCCGCTTTTGAATCCTCCTCTGAGGAGAAACGAGACTACCTCCCGTTTCGGAGAGAAGCGAGAATTTTGACTTGAACTCAAAGCGGAAATCTGTTAATTGCCACTCCAGAGATGACCCATACTCTGGGAAGGGTTACTGCCTAGGAGACCTGAAGGAAAGGATTTTCGGTACAATGCTACTCAAGAGTAAGAGCAAATGGGTCTTGGCCATGATCTTGATGGTAGGAATATGGGTGGCTAGCGAAACCCCAGCAGTTCAAGCTGAACCTTATCTTCGGGTATGTAAAAATGGAGTAATCTATTACTATTTTTCTCACCGAGGGGCAAAAAAAACTGAGCCCTTCCTCCATTCCGGAAAGATTCGGCTCACCCGTCCGCACCCCCAAAATAGAATATCTGCCCAGGAGTTGGAGCCCTTGATTCAGGAGGCCGCCCTCAGTCATAATCTGCCTCCTTCCTTAATTAAGGCCGTAATCCGGGTAGAATCAAATTTTTATCCCGCAGCTACCTCACCCAAAGGAGCCCAGGGGCTTATGCAGCTCATGCCCGAAACGGCAGATCATTTACGGGTCGCCAACCCCTACGATATCCGGGAAAATATATGGGCTGGTACCCGTTACTTATATATGTTGTTGGAAAAATTCAATAATCGCCTACATCTAGCCCTGGCCGCCTACAATGCCGGCCCCCAGCGGGTAGAAAAATGTCAGAACGTCCCGGCCATTAAAGAAACCCAAGATTTTGTCCGGGATGTTTGCACCAACTTTTTGCAATACACTGAGGGAAAACCTGTCAGAAAGTGAGAGCCAAATATTATTTTAGAGGCTAGACCTGGGACCCTACTTGTGCTGGCTGAAGGATAAGGAGTGGACTTTTAGCAAATGGCCGCAAGGTTACCATGCCTTTCTCATTCAGGTTAAATATCAGCCCTTCCCCCATCTCCCGCGCCAATTACGAGCAATCAAAATCTTGATAAACTCAATTCCCATAGAGATTTTTAAAATGATAGGAAACGCCTATAATCAACCGGTGGTGCGGGACATCGAACCTCACGGTGCCCTCCGGAGCATTCTTGGCGATCAAAACCTGCTCGTATTCCACGTCAAACTGATAACTGAACTTGTATTCACAGAAAACCGCGAGGTTCTGGGTGCACATATACCGGACCCCGGCCTGCAATTCGATGGCAAAATTTTTGGCCGAGTCGGTTCTGCCATAAATCACTTCAAACCCGGGACCGATACCGACATAGGGTTGCAAGCGTCCGAAAGTGACTTCCTTATCCTTAAAGAAGCCATACCGCGCTAACAGATTGCATTGCAGGTCCCAGATCATAAACCAATCAGACCCAGCCAAAAGATTAGTCGGCCCTCCCGGCACGGCAGGGGATATGCGCCCCTGGTTTCCACGAATCCTATTGCGAGAGAAATTTGTCTCCAATTCCCAACCAAACCAGGGAAGGCCATCAAAATAACGCCCGAATTTTATTCCTCCAAGCATTCCCGGCTCATAGACGATATTTTTGGCCGTCTTCCCTTGATAAGGAGGGGGAAATTGAACGAAGTGCCCGGATGCTAACTTCCAGTCCGCAGAGGGCAGGTAGGAAAGCCCACTGTAGGCGGCCAGATACCACTCCCCGAGACCCAAATTCTCCGGGTAACCTTTGGCTCTTTCTGCGGGGCTATTTTTATAGATATAGTAGGCCAGGGCGGAAAAGCCGAGAGACCCAACAGTAAACATGGCAAGATTAAATTGGCTGTCTGGCCCAGAAAAGAAACCAGCTTGAGCCGGCAGTACTGCCCCAACAATGCCCAGGCAGGTAATAATTACTACCAGCAGCAGCCTCAGGCGCATGTGACGGCTGTCTCCTTTTGCTTACTAGCCGTGAAAATCACCCCAGCCGTCAAGGCATCTGGCCCAATATGGTGGCAATATCCTTGATCTCCTTGAGCCAGGCTCCCCGTTCCAAGTCTTCAGGCGCCACGATGGTGTCTTTCGGGTCTAGCGCCAGGAGTTCCCGCCCCAAAAGACGTTGACATAATTCCAAATGAAAATGATCCCTGTGGGAATTATCGGCCCTGGCCGCAGGGTTAGCCCCAGCCTATTTTAGTCCTACCAGTACTACTCCGGCCATTAAGGCTATTTGACCCAAAATAGTGGCAATGTCTTTGATCTCTTTGAGCCAGGCTATCCGTTCCAACTCTTCGGGAACCACGATGCTGTCTCCTGGATCCAATCTTAAGGTGTCGAATCTCCCCACATGATAAGTGGAGGTTGGATCACCCCAGACGGCTCCTCCATACCATTTAAACGCGGACCGGCTTAAGGCCGCCCCATTGACTTTTATGATATAGGTTCCCTTTACATCGGCGATTCTGCCTAGCTCCGCCAGCTCGGTCAATATAATCCTTGACCGTAGCATAAGGCTCATAAATAAGCGCCGTGGGATTGGCTACCGCCCCCAGGACATTGACCGTTTGCTGAATCTGGGGAACCACCAGGGCATCGCCTTCTTTGAGTTCGATGTCGCTGGGAGTCCCCCGCAAACGTTCCGGGTCGTCCAGACGAATCACCACCCGCCCCAGCGTCACGATCTCTTTCAGTTTGGCTAGGAGCGCCTGCTGCTGTCTCACAAACTGTTGCTGGCGTTTAACGTCCTCAGGATCCAGTTCCGTGGCGATTCTCTGGGCAGCCTGAGCGGCCATCTCAGTCTCTATGCGGTCGATGGCCAGCTTTAAATGTCTTTGCTGATCTTCCTTCACCGACACCCGGGTAAAGAAGGCTCCTTGGGGATAGGCCTTGGCGGCAAATCCTCCGGCCCGGGCCAGGAGCGAACTTAAGGTCTCTCCTTTCTTAATCGCATAAGCTCCGGGAAATTTAACCTCCCCCCCCATGCTTACTATCTGATACAAATCCCATTCGGGCACGGTCCGGACAAAGAGATAGTCATTAGGCTTTAGAACAATATTATCCTTAGGGTTATCAGCCAGGGCGCGGCGGAGATTGATATATAGGCGCGTGGTTTCGGGACCTTGGGGGGTGATGGTGACCCGGGTAATCTCCGCCTCATCCATATTGGCCTGAAGCAATGGACCGCCGGCGTAGTTAATCAGGTCTTTTACCCGCATGTTGTCATGTAACCCGAAATCTCCGGTGGTTTTGACCGCCCCCGCCAACCTTACTTTCTTTTCCACCACATCCGGTACGGGGTAGACTTTGACCAGATCACCGTCTACCAGGGGCACATCAACTCGGGAGGCCAAGACTTTTCCCAGATCATCTTCGAACAATACCATTTCCCGGCGATCCTTGATCCGGAGCACTTGCACCCTACCTTTAAAGGCGATATCCGCCACCCCTCCGGCCAAACGTATTAGATCGGTTAAAGTTCGCTCATGTTTGAGTTCATAAATCCCGGGAACCTTGATAGGCCCCCCAATCGTAGGGGGTTGGGTAAAGCCGATGGCGGCCAGGGGTCCGATGGGCGGGATAAAGATCACATCCTCGGATTGCAAGCGGATGTCTTTGCTTTTGTCCCCCCGAAGGAGGAAGTCGTACATATCGAAGTTGACTATCACCCGATTGCCCCGCCGTACCTGGATGTGGCGCATGGACCCGGATTTGCTGGGCCCGCCAGAAGCAAACAGGGCGCTTATCAGGGTGGAAAGGGAGGAGACCGCATAGGACCCGGGAAATCTGGCCTGGCCCACCACAAAGACCTGGATGGTGCGCAGGTTATCCAGGGTTACATTCATCTGAAAGTTGGTATACTGGCGGGAAAATTCTTTCTCCATTACTTCGCGTAACTGTTTATAAGTAAGGCCGCTGACATGGACCACTCCCACCTTGGGAATGGTAATGGCGCCATTACGGTCCACCGTGGGATTATATTCGCCCTGGACGTTTCCCCACAGGATAATGCGCACTGTATCTCCCACGCCGACAACGTAGTCAGGCCCCACCGGAACCGCCTGTACCGGTAAGAAAGTCTCCGGTGGTTTATAAAAGAAGCTATAGCCGAATTGCTTCACTGACAGCCCATAGGCTTCGGCTCGTTTCTCCGCCGCCGAGGTTTCCTCAGTCTGCCGTGGGGCTGTGGTCAGGACCTTCTCTTCCGCCTGGGGGGTGGGCTTTGTCGATGGCAATTGCTCCGCGGGAGGCGTGACCGGTGCGATTTGTTTTAGATAAAATCTGGCCTGATCCTCCATTTTCTCAGGCGGTTGGGGCAGTTGAGCCCACCCCGGATTAGGCCCAGCCAAAAATAAAAATATCAAAACTAAACTGGTTATTTTTTTGAGATACATATTATTCCCTTATATCTAGAAAGTATCTGGTAGCCTTACTAAGTCGCCAGCATGATGAAGTAAAAGCATCTGATTGGTAATTACTTTTACTTGGGTAGCTTATTTCGTAGGTCATTATGCCGGACTCCACCTAAAAAGAGTCAGGAATCAGATGTCGCAAGCGACAACTTAAATTTTGGCACATAAGACGCCGGATCATATCAGCATCAGCCCAATAATCTCTGTCGGTGGGAGAAGGGGGGCATTGAGGTACCCAGGGTCTCAGTTTCCCGCCGGCCTGGGAGTCCGCCACTTGCCACAGGGGTTGCCAATTAAGGGCCTTGAAACAGGAGATGGATAAATAGATAAAGGCATGACTTATGGAGTTTTTCGGGGCCCGGCCGGCCCTGGGTCCGGCCCAGATAATGGAGTTGCCCCCGGGTTGCAAGATCTGGACGATTTCCTGAAGGCTAAAGGAGCGTTGGCGGTGATCCTGAGGGGTCCGCTGGGCATCGGCAAAAAAGAGGGTGGGGGAATAGAAACAGAATAAGAAGGCGTCTACCTGGGGATCCAGGGATTGATATTTCGCCATTATTCCCTCCACGGTTTCCAACCCGGCAGCAGGCTTAATTTCTGAGAGAAACGGCTGATAGCCTTTTTTCGCCATAACTTCCAGGATTATCTCCCCTACCTGCTCATCATCAATGTCCTGAATATCCACCGCCCTGGGATTAATTTGCGCCGCAGGCTCCCAAGGGCCACAGAATAGGGTATTCTTCTTGATGAAATCCGCCCCCGGATCATTTTGAGACGGCTGTTGGAGATAAGCTGGCCAACGCTGGAGAAAAATTACCATTCGCTGGCTTCCTTGGTAAACGGAATGCCGCTCTACATAATCTCGATTGCTGAGGAAGGTGCAAGAAGGCAGGATTAACAACGCCAGGATCACTAGATTTAGCTTTTTCCCCCGCTTTACTTGAATCATTAAAAAATTTCTCAATTTTAATTCTCATATCGGGGGCAGCATCAAGTCGCAACCTTCCGGCCATTAGCAGATAATCTAGATAATTTGGTCTGAAATGTCCCCGGACCTTCTCTCCAAGCAAACGTTAGAATCGGTGAAATTCCCCGAAATTCTCCGGCTTCCTTAGCTTCTAGTTAGCAAGGTTCTGAACGGGGAGAATTATTTTCCTGATATTAAAGAGTTAGGCTATCTGCCAGGAAAGATTTTTGGTTTTCCAACAATGTTTCTTAGATAATCAGCCCCACCATAACCTGTCAAGGAATTTTTGGTAAGGGGGGCGCCAGGGCCTTTTCCAGGTCGGGACGAGAGGATTTGAACCTCCCACCCCCTGAACCCCATCCGGTTCAGGGGGATTTTTATAAGAGGCTGATGATATGTAATAAATTGATTTTCTTCAAAAAGTCTTGCATTGATAATATAATCTTTACCCCCAATTTGTAGGCTATATGGTTAGTGACTGTTGAAAGAGCTAGGCGATTATTGCTGCTGCGTAGTGGTATGAGGAAAGCTGATAGGCTATTTTAAATAGCCGCTGATATAGGTGACGGCCAAATATACCAGGATGGCCGCCAGCAGCCCTTTGATCAAGTTAGCGGGAACGAACTTTTGCGTCCGCGCTCCCAGGTACATGCCTGCCATGCCTCCCAGGCCGAAAAGAATGCCCAATAGCCAGTCGGGGTAAATGGCATGTTGAGGATACCAGGGGGCAATAAGTATATAAAAGCCCACCCCGGCAACGGAGGTGATGAAGGTTCCCATCAAAGCGGCGCCGGCTACGGTATAAATCGGCAACCCGAAGACAGCCACAAAAAAGGGCGCAATAATGGCCCCACCGCCAATGCCATAGGTGCCGCCCACGATACCTACCAGAAAGCTCAGGGCAAAGATACCCCAGGTAGAAAATTCAAAGGTCTCGCCATAAAATTCGTAGGCTATTCGGGTAGGTGTGAATTTCAGGGTTTTCACCACCGCCTCAGCCGGGAAGCCAGCCGCTATTAGGCTCTGGCTGGCTTGCTTGATGGCCGCCACTCGTTCGTTAAACTTAGCTTCCAGGGCTTTCATACCCGGCCGGGGACGCCAGAGGTCATAGACCAGGCGAAGGCCGATATAGAGCAATACAGATCCGACAAAAAGTTTAAAGGCCCTGGGATCTGGCAGGTATTTAATCCGCAGGATCGCCCCGATAAATACACCCGGTAAAGTGCCGACGATGACCACCCAGGTTAGGGGCCAGGCCATGCGGCCTTCTTTGAGATAGCGATAGACGCCACTGGGAATGGCGACAACATTGAATAACAGGTTGGTGGGGCTAACCGCCGGGCTGGTAAAGCCCAGCACACTCACCTGAAAAGGCAGGAGTAAAAAAGCCCCGGAAACTCCGCCCATGGAGGTGAAAAAAGAGACTATTAGGGCGACCAGAAAGGGCACGGCAGGATTCGTTTCAACCCCACTAATTGGAAAGAGCATAGGGTTCTGTCTCCTATGAGTTATTAGGTCTCTGGCAGATAATCCTGGAAAATTTTAGCCTGACAGTATTGACACGAAAATGATATAATTCATGCCACTATACCAGTGGCGGCGAAAAGGTGTCAAGAAGATTTGGATCACCTTGCTAAGACATTTAACTATCTAAAAAGATAGGATAAAATGGCCATCAACCGAGAGATAGAGCGAAATTCCCCAGAAGACGAGGTGGAGAGGAAAAGGGCTAGAGATCCGCAGGGGAGGGTGATCAACCTATGCAGATGACCGAGCGCACCATGAACGCGCGCATTGTTTCCATACCGAGCGGTAGCCGCTATCTGGACCCGGTTCAACTCAACCAGCTGGAGCAATCATTTCGAACCTGGGTGGAGGGCACGCCAAGGTCGGACGTGCGATTGTCCCGCCAGCGCATCTTGCTAATCTTCCTGTTGATTCGCTATACCGGCGCCAAGCTGAACGAGGTGCTGGCTCTCAACCCATGGCGGGACATCAACCCCAACCGGCAATCCATTGTCTTCGGCAAATCAGATACCACCCCGGAGCGGCCGCCCCGGGAAGTCCAGATACCGGAAGCGCTTTCTCGAGAGATTCAGGCTGCGCTGGATGATAGCGCTTTCAAGGAATCTTTGGGCGGTTTATTTAACGTGGACCCTGCCCACGTTCGCCGCAAGTTTTATGAGCGCGCCTTAGCTTGTGGCCTTCCAAAAGGGCTGGGAGGTCCGGACGCGATAAGGAAATCGCGGGCCGTGGAGTTGATGCAGAGCAATATGCCATTGCCGGTCGTTCAGAAGATCCTGGGACATTCAACCCCAAATTTAACCGCTTCATTTGTTTCCTTTTCCGATGATGATATTCGCCAAGTGGCCAAAGTTTTTCTGGAAAAAGAATCTTGGCGGAAAACCTCCGCCCGGAATACTTTTTTCGGTAAAATCAGCACAATAAAAAAGGGAGACATCCAGACCAAAGTGGAATTGGTTACAATCGGCGGAGATCAGGTAACAACGGTGATCACTAATGACAGCCTGACAAGACTTGGTCTCAAAGTAGGAACCCTGATCACGGCTGAGGTTAAAGCCCCTTGGGTGTTTTTGCAGAAAGGGGATGAAGAACCCAGATGTACCGCTGAAAACAGGTTTCAGGGGACCATTGACCGAATCATCAAGGGCCAAGTCACCACTGAATATCTGGTGCGGATTGCGGATGGGACGGAGTTATGTTCCTTGGTGACTAACGACAGCAGCCGTCAACTCGATCTTCAAGAAGGCCATCTGGTCTGGGCCATATTCAATAGCTTCTCCGTGGTATTACATATTGATTAACATGATTATCAACGGCGATCAGTACATTAAATTCATCTATGCCGTAAGTGTCACCGATCATACGCCACTATGAGGGCCAACATAAAAAGCTCCTATTATAATTACAGGCGATTCTTGACCTAATCAGGGCCAATGGAAAGCCAATAAATATCCGGTTGTCCTTGATTTCTTGATTCAGTATCCCAAATCCTCGCCCACCAGTTTGACGTGAATCCGATTCTCAATTAGGTGCCCCTCGATGATAGACCACATATTGCAGATCCGCTTGGGACTTTTACAGTCGTGGCATATGCCGGTCTCCACGCAGGGGGTGGGCATGTTGACCCGGATGGCATTGATGGGCGCGGCATGGTGTTTAACCCGGGCGAGAGCGGAATCCAGATCGGGAGTCACCTTGTTCAGGCCCGCTACTACAATGACCTTCTCCGGCCCGAAACACATGGCCGCCACTCGGTTCCCCGTGGCATCCAGGTTGACGAGTCTGCCATCCATGGTCAGGGCATTGGTGCTGGTAATCATATAGTCCGTGAGCAAGCCCCTGCGCCTCAGGGCGTAGGTCTCCTCCGGGGTCAGACCCGGGACAAACGGGTCAATAATCTCCACGCCGGGCTTTTTGGCTAGTTCCTCCCACAAACCCATTTCCACCAGGGACATGGAGCCGCAACGACTTACGGTGGAGCCTTCCGGAATCATGGCCACGACTTCGTCCCTGGCCTGGGCTGCGGTGGGGGCGTAGCTTGCCTCCATCCTTCTCTGGACCAGGTGCTTGATTAAATGTTCCGCCAGTTTTTCACGATATTTGATTTGATGAGCGTCCATGGCATATCCTCTCTCAGCCGTTAAGCCATTTCTGCCTGCTTTATCGCCTGGTGATCCTCATACCTGGCGAGATGGTCTCTGGTCAGCTTCTGGATCGGCAGGCTTTGGACCTACCAAATAAAAAAAAATGAATTTGATGCCTGCAAAGCCAAAAATTAGCTTCCTGTTTAGAGCCTCGGGGTAAGGACTAGGGTCAGAATAATTCATGCCATCCACAAGAACCCGTCGGCGCGTCAGGGCTCTCTCCCCTCGGCCTGGCCTCACTCGAGGAGCTAAATCTTAGCATATCGAATTTCTCATATTTTTTCTTGACAAAAGAAAGAAGCGGGGGATAAATTAAGTCTAAATTGGTTAGACCATATGATGAGTAGATGATTGGATGGCCTAATGGCTTAAGACATCCGGAGCCTTATGGGCTAGCCCGTTCAAACCTGGAAAAAGAACCGCACCTCTCTTGAATGGCTCTCTCCTTGCTGCGAAGTTGCGCTTGCCGCGCCTGACCCGGTGGTGATGGCAGACATGGAATTAAAAGTTAGCGAAGCCTTGATCGATGATGTCGGCAAAGGTTGGGCCCGTCTCCACCCTGAGGACCTCCAAGCCCTGGGAGCCGTGCTGGGAGACCTTATTGAAATAACCGGCAAAAAGAAGACGGTGGCCCGGGTTACCGGAACCCTGGGCCAGAGCAGCGAGCGGAAGATTATCCAGATCGATGGGGTTATCCGCTCCAATGCCCAGGCCAATGTGGGAGAGACCGTACAGATCAAGAAGGTTCCCCGCAAAACCGCCGCCACCATTGTCCTCTATCCTTTAGAACTGAATTCTCCCCTGCCCCATGAGACCGAACTGGAACATTTTGCCAAGGTGCTCCAGGGTTATCCCGTCTTTTTAGGCGACAAGATCAATATCCCCCTCTTCGGCGGCAAGGACCGGTTCTTCCGGGTGGAAGCCACCTCACCTTCCGGCTCCCTCATAATCAATCGACAGACCGATTTTGTCCTTAAGCAGCCCGATTATGCGGTGAACGGGGCCACCCAGGTCTCGTACGAGGATATTGGCGGCCTTAAAAAAGAACTCAGACTGGTGCGGGAGATGGTGGAACTGCCCCTGCACTATGCTGAAGTTTTTGAAAAACTGGGAATCGAGGCCCCCAAAGGTTTACTCCTTTATGGCCCTCCGGGGACCGGTAAAACCCTCATTGGCAAGGCCATCGCCAACGAGACCAAGCTCCATTTCATCAGGGTCAACGGTCCCGAGATCATCCATAAGTTCTATGGAGAAAGCGAGGCCAGGCTTCGGGAGATTTTTGAGGAAGCCACCAGCAAGGCGCCCAGCGTAATCTTCATCGATGAGATTGACGCCATTGCCCCGAGGCGCGCCGACGTACTAGGCGATGTGGAAAAAAGGGTCGTGGCCCAACTTCTCGCCCTCATGGACGGAATGGTTCCCAGGGGCCATGTGGTGGTGATCGGCGCCACCAATATTCCGGAGAAGATAGACCCTGCCCTGCGCCGCCCCGGCCGTTTTGACCGGGAAATCACTATCCCGGTTCCCAATGCCGAGGGACGCCTGGCAATACTGAAGATCCACAGCCGACGCATGCCGTTGACCGCGGACGTCAACCTGGAACGTCTGGCCCAGGTCACCCACGGTTTTGTGGGGGCTGACCTGGAGGCCTTATGCAAGGAAGCGGGCATGGTCGCTTTTCGGAGATACCTGGAATTCTCCGGAGGCAAGGATCCCGACTATCTCCTTGCCAGTCCGGAAAACCTGCACATTACTTCGGAAGACTTCCTGACCGCACTGCGGGAAATAGAACCCACGGCCACCCGTGAGTTTCTTACGGAAAGGACTACCGTCAAATGGGAGCACCTAGGAGGGCTCCAAGAGGTCAAGGAGGCCCTCATTTCCACGGTCGAATGGCCCCATAGATATCCGGAACTGTTCCGCGAAGGTAGAGTTTCCCCATTCAGGGGGATCCTGTTCACCGGACCTTCCGGCACCGGTAAGACCCTCATGGCAAACGCCCTGGCCGGTGAAACCGGTTTGAATTTCATTCAAATCAGCAGTTCCACCCTTTTCTCGAAATGGTTGGGCGAATCGGAAAAAGCACTCCACGAGATCTTCAAAAAAGCCAAGCAATCCGCACCCTGCATTCTGTTTTTCGACGAGATAGATGCCCTGGTGGCGAGACGCGGTGCCGGGAGCGAGGTGGGCGCAACGGAACGGGTGTCCAGCCAGTTTTTTAACGAGCTTGACAAACTAAGCGATCTCTCCGAGGTCATAATCCTGGGAGCCACTAATCGGGAAGACCTGGTTGACCCAGCCTTGATACGTGCCGGGCGTCTTGATTTTGTCCTCCCATTTCCCCTTCCTGACGAGGAAGGGCGACTGGAGATTTTTAAGGTACATACCCAAGACAGGCCCTTGGGTGCTGACGTGGATCTGTTGGAACTGGCCAGAGAAACCGAGGGATTGGCCGGTTCAGACCTAGCGTTTATTTGCAAAAGGGCCACCATCCTGGCCATTGCGGATTTGATCTGTCTGCCTTTAGAGCAAAGGAAAGCGGGGCTTTCAGTTTCCGCGTCGCATTTTAAGGCTGCAGCCAGCGAGGCTCGAAGAAAGAGGGAAACCTAAGATGTTGAAGGCCGTGGAAAAAAGAAGGGCATATCAGGATGTCGTCAAGCAGATTCTCAATCTCATTAAAAAGGGCAGGCTGAATAAGGGTGACCAGCTTCCCACCGAGAGGGAATTGACAGAGACTTTCAAGGTCTCCCGCACTACCGTGCGCGAAGCCTTTCGTTGCCTGGAATCGATGCGGCTGGTTGAGAGCAGACATGGTAACGGCACCTATGTGCTCGCCTCCAGCGAGAATGCCGGTATCCAGCCTTTGTCCGCGGCCCTCTTTCAAGAAAGAGACGATCTCGTCGACATCTTCCGCATCCGCAAGATCATCGAACCCTCCATAGCTCAACTGGCGGCAGAATATGCCACCCCGGAAGAGGTTAAGGAGCTGGAAGAGATTGTCAAGAAACACGAAGAGAACCTGTCCTCCGAAAGGGATACGGTCGAGACCGATACCGCCTTCCATATGACGCTGGCCCGAGCAGCAAGGAACCGGGTTTTGGGCCGTCTGGTGCACGCCCTTATTGACCTTTTGGCCGAATCCCGTAAGGAGGCCCTGCAGAGTGACACTCGGGCGGTGCAATCGTTTAGAGGTCATAAGATGATCCTCGACGCCGTCAAAATGGCTGATTGTGCCGGGGCCCGGGAGGCAATGCGCCGTCACTTGAATGAGATCGAGAAGCTTTTATTCAAGGGCAAGAAGGGAGGTGGGAAGTGTAAGTAACTGATCCTCAAAAGGGTTGTAGAGTTTTTTAAACCATCAGTCTTACTGATGACATTCAGGAGGTATTTATGGCCAAGATTACTGAAATAACCATTTGGACCCGTGGAGTAACCATGGATAAGGAGGGCCGCGATATCGCCAGTGCCATCGGCAAAGCGGCCGAAATGGAAGGCAAGCACGTGATGGCCTTTGATAATTACGAGGATCTGCCGGACCGCGTGTCGGTGACTACTCGTAAGTATGTCAGGATGAGCGATGAAGAGATCGAGCACAAGTATGTCTACACCAATGACCATCCTGACGTAGTCATTGTCGCCGAGCCGACCATCGTCAAAGGCATCAACGTGTTACGTGGGATGCCCGAGGGCGGTCTCCTGCTGATCAATACCAACCGTGACATTGACTACATGCTCCAGTTTATCCCGAACGCTGACCTGCTGGGGGCCATCGCCACCGTGGATGCGGACGGCATCTCCGGAGTTAAAACCGTGGATTTCTCGGGTTCCGAAGGCGGCTCGGACGCGGTGGGCATCGGCGCCGGAATCGCCGCGCCGATAGTTGGCGCCATGGCCAAGATCAGCGGCATGATCAAGAAAGAGGACCTGGCCAAGATCGTCAAGGACGTCTCCGGCATGGAAAAGGGTTACGCGGAAGTGAAGCTGCGGAAGTTTCGCAAGGCCCGTGCCGAATATTTCTGGGGCGGATGAAAGACCCAAGGATTTGAAAAACATATTCTTAAAGGAGCATTGCGCTATGTCTAAAAAGCTTCCAGAATTCGGGACCATAAATGTTCCCCACGACCGAGCAGTACCCTTCGGGGCCATTACCCCTGCTCCGGTACGCCAGCAGGACCTGTTTGTGACGTCGAACTGGCGGATTTTTCGGCCGGTCATTGACCATGAATTATGCACCCGCTGTCTGACCTGCTACATCGCCTGTCCGGATGCCTGCTGGTCTTACAATGAGGCAGAAGACATGATGGAGTGGAACTGGAAGTTCTGTAAGGGCTGTCAGGTCTGCATCCACGAGTGTCCGGTAGAAGCCCTGTCCCCGGCTCCGGAACTTGATTTTGAGGACGGCGTCCACCGCTTGGAAAAACCCTTCTAGGGAGTTAGGAGAAACCATTATGCCTCAGGAAAGAAAATTAACTGGCTGTTCAGCCGCCGCCCAGGCGGCAAAACTGGCAGAAGTGGAAGTGATCTGTTCCTATCCCATCCGCCCCTATACCGCGATTATGATGGAGCTCGCCAAAATGGTCGCCAATGGCGAGCTGGATGCGGAATTCGTCCACGGCGAAGGCGAGCATGCCCAGCTCTCCGTGGTGCTGGGTGCCTCTGCCGCCGGGGCGCGGGCCTACACCGGCAGCGCCGGGGTCGGGGTAACCTACGCCTTTGAATTATACAGCCCCATGGCCGGCGGCAGATATCCGGTGCAAATGGCCATTGCCGACCGTACCCTGGACCCCCCCGGCGATTTCGGCTCCGAGCATACGGACGCCATGTCTTTTAGAGATCAGGGGTGGTTGATGGGTTGGGCCTGCAGCCCCCAGGAAGTATTCGATAACACCCTGATGGGGTTTCGTATCGGAGAAGACCCCCGGGTGATGCTGCCCCAGGCGGTCTGCCAGGACGGTTACTTCATCTCCCATATTCCGGACAAGGTGATCGTGGCCGACCCGGCCCAGGTGAAGGAATTCCTGCCGCCATATAAGGCTCCGCATCCCCTCAGCCCCACCTGTCCGGTCTCCCACGGCCCCCAGATCAGGCCTGACCAGGGTGCGCCCATGGATGCCCAGAGGGCGGTGACTTTTCTGGATGTCGTGAACGTCATCAAAGAGGCGACTGCGGACTTCAACCGGATCTTCGGGCGGAACTATGACCCCTTCCTGGAGAAATACAAATTGGAGGATGCCGAAATTGCCTTCTTCATCCAGGGCGCCCACGCCAACACTTGCCGGAAGGCAGTGGATGCCCTGCGGAAAAGCGGACTGAAGGCAGGCATGGCTCGGCTACGCTGGCTCCGTCCGTGGCCTACTCATGAGATTGCGGAAGCCTTGGCTCATGTCAAGGCGGTGGGGAGCGTAGAGACGAGCACCTCCTACGGTGGCGCCATGAGGGGCGGCAACCTGATTCACGAACTCCGGGCTTCCCTCTATGACCTGGACCAAAGGCCCGTAGTCACCTCTTTCATGGCCGGTCTTGGCGGAGAAACCATCTGGTCTGAGGATTTCTATTATATGGCCAAGGTGCTCTCCAAGATGGCCAAGGACAAGAGGGCCGACAGGTATGTCCGCTGGATTGGCTTCGAAGCCGAATAACCACTCTCTTGATTAACCATGGAGGACGATTCATGAAGCCTTTTGATTATAAGTTTCAGACTTTTGAGCCCATCAAATCATTCCGCGGCGCGCCCGTTGAAGAGATGTACGTGCCGGGCCACCGCACCTGCGCGGGGTGCGGTCCCGCTCTAAACTATCGGCTGGTGGCCAAGGCCGCGGGGCCGAATACGATATTCGTCGGTCCCACGGGCTGCATGTATGTGGCCAACTCCAGCTACCTTTGCACGCCTTATGCCGTATCCTGGATCCACGCCCAGATCACCAACGGCGGCGCGGTGGCCTCGGGAATCGAGGCGGCGTATAAGGTGATGGCCCGCAAGGGTAAGTATGACGGGCCCTTCCCCAATATCATCGTCATGGCCGGTGACGGCGGTTCTGTGGATATTGGCCTGCAGGCCATGTCCGCTTTGATGTATCGCGGCCACAAAGTCCTGTTCATCTGCTATGACAATGAAGCCTATGCCAATACGGGGATCCAGGTCTCACCCACCACCCCCTACGGGGCCGCTACCACCTTCACCCCTCCGGGCAAAATGATCCCCGAAGCCAAGTTCTGTTCCCCAAAAACCCGCCGCAGTTGGTTATCGGTGGGCATCCCGCGGTGAAATATGTGTCCACCACCTCGGTGGCTTATCCCCTGGATCTGATGAACAAGGTGAGAAAGTCCCTGAGCCAGGAAGCCCCGACCTTCATGCACATGCTGACGCCCTGCCCCAAGGGCTGGCAATTTGATGAGAAGCTCACCATGGAGATCGGCAAACTGGCCGTGGAGACCGGCATGTGGTCCCTCTACGAGTGGGAGGACGGCGAATACAATTACACCCATATCCCCAAGAAGTACAAGCCGGTAGGCGAGTACATGAAGCATCAGGGGCGTTTTGCCCATCTGAAGGAAGAGCATATAGCCAAGATGCAGGCTTTCGTGGATCAAAAGATCGCCAATGTCAAGGCTACCGCCAAACCTGTGGAGGCTGCTCCCCCGGTGACTACATAGGAGAACCGGCTTGTCAAAACAGGTGCAGGGTCTTCTGCGACCCTGCACCACCTGAAGCTTACAAAGCTCTGCTCAAGAAGGAGGCAATCCTATGGCAGTGTCAGGAAGCTTGGACCCCAGGGAAGCTTATGGAAACATTTTAGGCAACAGATGGGTTCAACTGGCGCTGGCAGTTACAGGCATGATTATGATTGCCAACTGTCAGTATGCGTGGACGTTGTTCGTGCCGGCCCTCAGGGAAAGTTTTGGATGGTCCCTGGCCGCAACCCAGCTCGGGTTCACCCTCTTCATCGCCTTCGAAACCTACGCCATGCCCGTAGAGGGATATCTCCTGGATAGATTCGGGCCGCGAATTTTCTTCTCATTAGCCGCGGTAATGGTGGGAATTGGCTGGGCGATGCTGGGAGTCGTCAAGTCCCTTTCCGCTCTTTACTTCTACTACGCCCTGGCCGGCTTGGGAGCCGGTTTTATCTATGGGGGCAGCATTGCGATGGCTATCCGGTGGTTTCCAGATAGACGGGGTCTGGCTGCGGGCATCATTGCCGCGGGCTTCGGCGCAGGCTCGGCGCCGTTCATCCCCATCATCGGTTTTATGTTGAGCAATTACGGGTATGGTCCCACATTTCTCTATACCGGGATATTTCAGGGGCTCATTATCCTCGTAGTTGCCCAGATCATCAAGTATCCTCCCGGGGAAACCGGACACCAAGCCAAGATAACTATAGCCGCCCTCAAAACCCGCGGGTATACCCCATGGGAAATGTTGCGGCAGCCTCAATTCTACCTGATATATTTCATGTTCATCTGCATGGCCAGCGGCGGCCTGCTTACCATCGCCCAGACCAAGCCTTTCGCCAAGGATGTGGGGATTGCCTCGTACATCGTGATCTGGGCAATCACCGTGGACCGCGTTTCCAACGGACTCGGACGGATCATGTGGGGAGGAATTTCTGATAGATTGGGGCGCCCCCTCACCATGGCTATTGTTTTTTCCCTGAATGGGCTTTTTGTGGCGTCGATGCCCCATTGGGGCACCAGTAATATAGGGTTTATCGTCTTGCTCTTTCTTATCATGCTGACCTGGGGCCCCATCTTCGCCCTGTTCCCGGCCACTACCGGAGACCGATTTGGCACCACCTATGCGGCAAGCAACTATGGAGTGGCTTATACCGCCAAAGGCTTTGGCGGCATAATGGGCGGGGTGGTCTCTGCTTATCTGGCAGTGAAGTACGGATGGACCATAGTCTTTTATGCTGCGGGCATTCTGGCTTTTCTCGCCGGCATGGGCGGTCTTATTTTGCATAAGATCCCCAAGCCTGAGTTGATCAAGGTTAAGCCAGAGAAAGTCCCGGTCGAGATTACTCCATCCGTAGCAAATTGAAGAGGCATGGCGGTTCAACCTTCCGACCCATGGGGATCGGGTCGGAAGGACCAACCGCCTGCAAAGGTTCCCTGATTGCCAAAACGAAGGGCCGGGCCGCCCAGATGCCCAGGAACGGGTAACTGCTGCCGCAGAGGAATTATTGGCAGGTTCTGCCGGGGATAACCCACCGTGCAGTTCTCGGTAAGTCCCGCTCAGACCCTTACCGCCAACCCGGATCTTTCCCAGGCCTCGCGTGGCAGTGGGGGTCCGGGCAAGATCAGGGGGGTGCCCCTCGGCCCGGAGGGCGCCGGACGAACCGGGTAAGGTTCTGGCAGGAGGGCGGTTACCGGCCATCCCGCCCACCGGAAAGAGACTTTCGCGGGATCATGAATTTCCGGCATCTCTGGATGCTCAAGGCCAAACTGGGCCATTGATATGGCAAGCAAACCATCGTCAAATGAGCCTTTTACGAAAGGCGGAGTTCAGTGAGATTCTTGCTTGCGGGTGGAGCGGGAGCAGTAGGCCGGGACCTCACTCCAGCCCTGTTAAACATGGGCCATGAGGTGAGGATTCTCGATACCAAGGCCGAAACCCTTCCCCTCTCAGTTCATAAGAACCTGGAACTGCTCCAGGGAAGGGTGGAAGACCGCTCCCTGGCAGATAAGGCGGTCAAGGACAGAGAGGTGGTGGTCCACCTGGCCTGGTCCTTTGCCGATGACCTGGGCGAACTGGTGGAAAGCGACCTGCGGGGGCAGGTCACCCTCCTGGAGGAGGCCGCCGCCGCGCAGGTCTCTCACTTCTTTTATATCAGCTCGGCCATAGTATACGGTAGCCCCACTTCTTCCCCCATCACCGAAAAGGACCCCTGTCTGCCCGAGAAAGCCAGAAAGCCCTTTTACGGGGTGGCCAAGCTGGCGGCGGAGAAGTTTGCCCTGGCTTTCTGGAAGACGAAAGGGTTGCCGGTCACTATTTTCCGTTTCTGGTGGTCCTATGGTGAGGAGATTGGCGGAAGACATCTTCGAGATATGGTGGGTCGTGCCGCGGCGGGGCAACCTCTGGCGGTTCCTGCAGGCGCGGGGGAAGCTTTCTCCACCATGACGACCTGACCCAGGCAATTTTACTCGCTTTTCAGAGGCCGGAGACCCATGGCGAGGTATTCAACCTCGCCACCATTTACCTTAACTGGGAAGACATCGCCAGAATAGTTATGGAGGTTACCGGTTCGTCCTCACAACTTGAAGTCATTCCTGCAGAAGAATGGCAAGGGGCGCCATTCCTGGCAGATTCGTGGCGCCTGAGTACGTCTAAGGCCGAGCAACTGTTTGGTTATTCCAGCTTGTTTAGTCACGATTTGGCCAGGGAAAGCCTGAAGGCTGCAATAGGACGCTGCCTCAAGAAGGGTTGATACTGGCATGATCGGTAAGTAAGGAAACATATGTCATGACTCAGCGAGACGCGGCTTTAGCCGATAAGATAACTCCGGCCATGGAACACGCGGCCAGACACGAAAGTTTGGCCCCGGAGGTCATACGCCAGGGTCTGGTCCGGGGCACCCTGGTGCTGCCGGCCAACCGGGAGCACCGCGGGCTCAAGCCGGTGGCCATCGGCCAGGGCGTCAAGGTCAAGATCAACGCCAATATCGGCACCTCCCCCCACGATGTCTGCCTGGAGAAAGAGCTGGCCAAATTGGACGCGGCCCTGAAATATGGGGCCGACGCGGTCATGGACCTGTCCACCGGCGGCAACCTGGATGAAATCCGCACGGCGCTTTTGGCCCAATGCCCCGCGCCCTTCGGCACTGTGCCCATCTATCAGGTGATGACCGAGGCCAAATCCATTGAAGAGGTCAAAGGGGACTGGTTCCTGGACATGGTGCACCACCACGCCAAGCAGGGGGTGGATTTCGTCACGGTGCACTGCGGCGTCACCCGTGAAGCCCTCCCTTTGCTGAAAAAAAGGGTCACCGGGGTGGTCTCCCGGGGCGGCTCCTTCCTGGTGGCCTGGATGCGCCGCCACGGCCGGCAAAACCCGTTATTTGAGTACTACGACCGGCTCCTGGACATTGCCCATGAATATGACGTCACCCTCTCCCTGGGGGACGGCCTGCGCCCCGGCTGCCTGGCCGACGCCACCGATAAGGCCCAGTTGCACGAGCTCAAGCTCCTGGGTGACCTGACCCGGCGGGCCTGGGCCAAAGGCGTGCAGGTGATGGTGGAGGGGCCGGGACATCTCCCCCTTTCCGCCATCAAGAAAAACATCCGCCTGCAGCAGAAGTACTGCGACCACGCTCCCTTCTACGTCCTGGGGCCCCTGGTCACCGACGTGGCCTCGGGCTACGATCACATAGCCGGGGCCATCGGCGGGGCCCTGGCGGCCACCTGGGGGGCCGCGTTCCTCTGCTACGTCACCCCCGCGGAGCACCTGAAACTGCCCGAGGTGGAAGACGTCATCGACGGGGTGGTGGCCTCCAAGATCGCGGCCCACGCCGCGGACATCGCCTTGGGGGTGTCGGGGGCCGCGGACTGGGACCTGAAGATGTCCCGGGCCCGCCGGGCCCTGGACTGGCAGACCCAGATTAAGCTCTCCGTCAACCCCGACAAGGCCCGCCTCTATCGGGAAATGAGCCAGGCCCAGGACGACCAGTGCACCATGTGCGGCCGCTTTTGCGCCATGAAAATCTTCGACGACCGGTTTGAAGGGTGATGTAGGTGGGGGGAGGGCCAGGGACGTAGGGGCGGTTCGCGAACCGCCCCTACCTGCCCTCCCCCCACACCCCCCTCCCAACCCGCGTAAGAAGGCCGGGTAAGGCAGGGCTAAGGGCCCTGCCTTACCCGGCGCAATCATGGTGAAGACTCAAGAATCCAGCGAACCCTCAAATCAACTTCAAGATCCAAGGAACTAAAAATCTGACAGGACCCCGATGGCAAGGTGGATATCTTCATGAGGTGTGGGCACTGGCGGAATCATCACCGGTATGACAAAATATATTAAACAGGAAAAGAAGAACTCCATATGGGCGGTTGTCCCGGAGCAGAATGTCCCGGAAGAACTTCCGGCCCGGACCTAAACTTCCGGAAAGACCTTTGCGAGACATGGAGAACGATCTTTTAATAATTGCCGGTCGCAGTTTTCGGTCGCGGCTCATGGTGGGAACGGGCAAGTTTCCCTCGGCCGAGGCCTTACGCGCCGCGCTGTTAAGCTCCAAGGCAGAGATTGTGACCGTGGCCCTGCGCCGGGTTAACCTTTACCAGCCGCAGGGTGACAGCATCCTCTCCGTTCTTGATCCGGCCCAATACCTTATCTTGCCCAACACCTCGGGGGCGCGCAACGCGGATGAGGCCGTCCGATTGGCTAAGATGGGCCGGGCCATGGGGCTGGAGCCCTGGGTGAAATTGGAACTGACCCCAGAGCCCAAGTACCTTCTGCCGGACCCCCTGGAAACCCTCAAGGCCGCAGAAAGGCTCATCAAGGAAGGATTCGTGGTCCTGCCTTACATTCAGGCCGATCCGATCCTGGCCAAGCGCCTGGAAGAGGCGGGCACCGCCACGGTTATGCCTCTGGGCGCGCCCATTGGCAGCAACCGGGGACTGCGCACCCGGGACATGATCCGGATCATTATTGAACAGGCGAAGGTGCCGGTGGTGGTGGACGCCGGCCTGGGAGCGCCTTCTCACGCCGCCGAGGCCATGGAGTTAGGCGCGGATGCGGTGCTGGTGAACACTGCCCTGGCCAACGCCTCCGATCACGGGAAAATGGCGGAAGCCTTCGCCTGGGCGGTGAAGGCTGGGCGAATGGCTTACCTGGCCGGGCTGGGGCCGGTCAGGGACACCGCCTCAGCCTCATCACCGCTGACGGGTTTTCTGGGATAGGACTTATTTCTCCGTTTAGGAGATCCATCGGTGGGCTTCTCGGCAGAATTGGCATCATGGACAGAAGAACATATCAGGGATTTAATCCGCCGGGCCACTCCTTCTGACGTAACCCGGGCCCTGGCCCGGGAAAGCTGTCATCCTGAAGACCTGGCGGCGCTGCTTTCTTTGCAGGCGGCCCCTCGCCTGGAGGAAATGGCGCACCTGGCGCAGCGCCTCACCCGGCGCTATTTTGGGCGCACCATCGGCCTCTTCGTCCCGCTCTACCTCTCCAACATCTGCAGGTCCGACTGCACCTATTGCGGCTATGCGGCGCGCTCCAGGAGCAAGGGCTCCAGGCACACCTTGAAGCCAGCGGAGATCCGCACCGAATGCGAGACTCTGGCCAGGAAAGGCTTCCAGAACATATTGCTGCTTACCGGGGAGGCCCCCAAGGTGACGTCCGTTCAATACCTGGCTGACGCCGTCGCCATTGCCCGGGAGTACTTTGCTGCCGTTTCGGTGGAGGTCTATGCCATGGACGAGGATGACTATCGGAACCTGGTGGCGGTGGGACTGGAAGGCGTAACCCTGTTCATGGAGACCTATCATCGCCAGACTTACTCCCAGGTGCATTTGGGCGGCAGAAAAAAGGACTTTGACTATCGCCTGGGGGCACTTGAACGAGCCGGGCGTGCCGGGGTGAGGCGCTTGGGTCTGGGGGCCCTGTTGGGGCTCTTTGACTGGCGCCTGGACGGGTTCTGGATAGCTCTCCATGCCAGGTATCTTCAGAAGGAGTGCTGGCAAAGCGCCATCTCGGTGTCCTTTCCCCGTCTGCGGGCCGTGCCGCCCCGACACACGATCCAGTACCCCCTCACCGACCGGGAGTTTGTCCAATTGATCCTGGCCCTGCGCATCTTTCTGCCGGAGGTGGGATTCATTCTTTCCACCAGAGAACAGGCGGAGCTGCGTGATAAACTTATCCCTCTGGGAGTAACGATGATGAGCGCCGGGTCGTCCACCCGGCCGGGCGGGTACTCTACCTATGGCGAGGAAACGCTGGAGCAATTTGAGATCGAGGACAGCCGTAGCCCCGCAGAGGTGGCCGAGGCCATCCGCAGAGCTGGCTATGATCCGGTCTGGAAGGACTTCGACCGGGCCTTTCACGGGGCCTCAAGTTAGCACGCGATCCTGCCTGCCGGTAACAGGAAAGTATCGGGATAAAGCTGACAATCAACAGAGAACCTCGGGTAGTTACAGCCATCACGGTGCTCGACTTGATCCAGGAGTTGGGTCTCCATCCCCAGGGGACTATCGTAGAGCGCAATGCTGAGATCGTGGATCGGGCCTTTTACCCCACTATAATAATAGATTATTCCTAAGTTTTAACTGACATGTATTATCCAGGATGGAATGCAACGATTAACGGAATTCATAAAGAAATAATGGAAACTGATATTCCATTTAGAATCATTGAGATTAATGGAGGTGATAATGAGGTAATTCTGCGATACAGACCAAAAACATTTATAATAGGATCGATAATCAGTATTATAAGTTTATTGATCCTAATTTATAATTTAATTAGATCAGCATCTAAGTACAAACTGAATAGATTGATTTTACAAGGTAATGGTCAGCCTGGTACTGGGCTTTAGCCTGGGGAGCGATCTCAAGGCGCTGAAGGCCGGGGAAATGGGCCTTCACCCCTAAAATCCTCACCCTATTCTCACACCCCCTATAAAAGCATTAAAGGCAAGCCCGACAATCCATCGGTAACTTGCCTCTATTATTGTCAAAACCTGGTCGGGACGAGAGGATTTGAACCTCCGACCCCCTGAACCCCATTCAGGTTTAGGGGATATGGAGGAAGCTCAAGAACAATCGTACTTTGCTGGATTTGCTATCAAAATGGGTGTATAAGCATTATAATAGAACCGGCCTAAAAATACCTCTATCAAGGGGTAAATGGTAAACTTTTGGTAAACGATTTTAGCCCCGGTGCTTGAGTAGTCCGGGGCTTTTTTCATTAGGCACTGCGGCTTCTCGCTATCCATTTCATATCGCAAGATTCTGGAAGCTGCGGATAGTGGCAAGTAATGTGGCACCGAGCAAAGCTTCCTTATGTTCATCGAGAGGGCCTTTCAGAAGAGAGACTCATGTCCAGTTCTGGCAGGGCGTGGGGGTGAGATTCCCCCACGCTACTCGACTCGACTTTTCCGATACCAATGGTAGGGATTGAGGTATTCAGACAATCAACCACCGATACTGACCATGGACTGCCCGGTAAGAGAATAATGCGTGAAGGGAAATCCAACACTACCTTCTTTCAGGTGGGTGGCTTCCTGAAAGAGCCAACCCAGTAAATTGTCGGAAGCGCCCTGACGCAATGGCCCTTTGAGATCAATCTCCGACGATGCCATGAGGCAGGGCCTTAATTTTCCAGCTGCGGTAAGGCGGAGTCGGTTGCACGTAGAGCAATGATGCTCACTCATAGGGCTGATAAATCCCAACTCTCCCCGAAATCCCGCTAAATGAAAGATACAAGCAGGGCCCGCGGTGTTGCCCTGGGTCACTGGTTCCAAGGGGCCCAGCACCTCAAGGCGACGACGTATCTCTGCCATGGGGATAAAATGGCGATGCCATTGTCTGCGGGAGATTGTGGGCATTAATTCTATGAACCGCACTTGATAGGGATGATCCCGGGCCAGGAGCGCCAGATCCACAAATTCATCATCGTTGATACCTTTCAGTACCACACAGTTGATCTTCAGGGGATGAAAACCTATAGAGGTGGCCTGCTCCAGGCCTGCCAAGACTGCCAGCAAATTATCGCTGCCTGTTATTTTCTGATAGCGGTCCCGCCGCAAAGTATCCAGGCTGAGGTTGAGGTGGCGCAAGCCCGCATCGTAGAGGGCCGGCGCCAGTTCCTGAAGCCCCACCCCATTGGTGGTGAGACAGACCTCCTCAATCCCGGGGACCTTATGCAGGCTCCTGATAAAACTCACTACTCCCCGGCGCACTAAAGGCTCGCCGCCGGTTACCCGGAACTTGCGGATACCCGCGGCCGCGGCCACCTCAGCAATCCGGATTAATTCTTCATATCGCAAGATTTCCGTGGCCGGGAGTTTCTCCCACTCCTGCCAATAGGTGCAATAGAAACAACGAAGATTGCACCGGTCCGTGATGGAAATTCTCAGGTAATTAATCTCTTGGGGGGAGGCCTCTGCCATGGCTTACCTGCCTTTGCCAAAGGGACAGTGGGGGTAGCGGCATTCGGGACAGTCACGGCAGAGGCCGCCATGGCCCAAAAGCGCGAGCTCTAATTTACCGATGCGGTCCCCCGCCAGAATTCTGGGCAATATCAAATCCAGCGCGGTTATGCGATGATGTAAGGCGCAGGCTGGCACCCCGAAAAGGGGCGTCTCTCCAAGATAAGCCACCAGGAACATGGCTCCGGGGAGCACCGCCGAGCCGTATTGTATCTCGCTGGCCCCGGCCTGGCGGATAGCGTACCTGGTCACATCGTCCGGGTCCACGCTCATGCCGCCGCTCAGCAAGAGCAGGTCGCAGCCCTGGTTCAGGTGGGACCGGATAACCCCAGTAATGGCGCCGGAGTCATCCGGGGCAAAGGCCAGGGCCGCCACCTCAGAGCCCAGGTTTTCCAGCTTTTGGGTTAAGATGGGGGCGAAGCGGTCCTGGATCAGGCCGTTATAGACTTCGTTGCCGGTGATGATCAGACCCGCCTTGGCCCGGCGCAGAGGCTTCACCGAGAGCACCTTGCCGTTTGGGGAGGCGATGGCCGCGGCCCGGTCAATGCGAGCGCGCTTCATGATGAGCGGGATGGCCCGGGTGGCGGCCACGAGTTCCCCTTTCTTCACCAGGGTATGGCTGTGGAGGGTGGCGCACATGACCTCTTCCACCAGGTTGAAGGCGGCCAGGGCCTGGGTGTTCACCTGGAGCAAACCATCCCGCCCGGCCAGCAACTTAATCTTCCCCTCCCGGGGATTGTTCTCCCAGACGACCCCCTCACCCGCCAGGGAATCGGCCAGGATGGCCGCTGCCTCGTTCTCATGGATTTCATCTTCGGCGAGGTCGATCACATAGAGGTGGTTTTTGCCCAGGCGTTGCAGGCGGCAGAGATCTTCCTCGCAGACGGTATGGCCCGTGCGGAAGGCCGGGCCTTTGAATTCGCCGGGGCGAATTTCGGTAATGTCGTGCGCCAGCTTGGTGCCTACGGCCTTTTCGAGTCGGATAGTTTTAATCATTTTTCCCCTCGGACACCCGGGTCATTCGTCCATATTCATTGATTTACTTTGGCCATCCTGGGCAGCCAGGCTCGTTCGCTTTTTGGAGCCTGTTCCTGATGAGGGATGCCAAGATGCTCCTTAAGATGATCTTGCATTAAGGGAGACCAGTTCATGTCCTCCCAGGCAATCTCTTTGGCCGCCTTGAAATAGGCCTCTCCGGCACACGGTCGGCAAAGGGGAAGGCCGTCTTGGACCACCTCTCGCCTATCCCTAACCACCTGACCGCAGCGGACGCAGGTTACCTTACGCCGCGTTGGCCCTGGCAGGTCACAAGGGTCCAGGTCAACTTGCACCTCCTGGACCCGGAAAAGCACGCTGTCCGGCATGACCTGGTAGGCTTCCAGTTGCTGGCGGCGTTTATCCGGCTCCTGAGGGGCATAAAGGTGCGCCAGATCCCGGGACTCCTCGGTGGAGATGACCCGAAAGGCCTGGCCGTTCTCCAAATTTATGAAGGTGGCGGCCATAATGCCATAATCCACGAACTTCAGGGAGCGCCGCCCCAACTTGACGCCGGTGACGTGGGCCACCGCATCTCCAGTGCAGCGGTCCATCTCCACATAGATGATGAGCCGCTTGAGCTGGGGCAAGGAGGGGGGAAGGTCATAACCCAGGAGGCGGCATCCCAGGATGGCCATGCGCACCCCCACCACTTGGCCCGGGCAAAGATGGCCGTGCGCCGCCACCGAACCGGCCAGCAACTCGCCGAAGATTTGTTCGGTAGCTTTTTGGTTCATGGGCGAATCCTTTTCGATCAACTCCTGATTCACACCTTTACCAGCTTCACCTGGGATTGATAAAACACGGCGCTGCCGCCCACCAAATCAACGAGGCCAGTATTTTTCAACACCGGGTCCACCCGCATGGCGGCATTGGCATGGACTCCCGTGGCCCGGCGGGCATCGCCGGGAACCCTTAACCCGTCGATAATTACCTCACCGGCGCCATAGGCCCAATGCCCATGGCCCAGAGAAAAGGCCACCACTCCCGGCCGCATGCCCTTGCGAATTTTAATCTGGCCGATCATGGGCTTCTGCTTTCCATGACCAAGGTTCCAGAGGCCTTCTTCGTTGGAGGCGGAAATAACCTTGGCTTCATCGCCATCGGCCAGCCCCAGTCGCAGGGCATCAGCCTCAGAAATCTCCAAATAATTTTGGGGCCAGAGGGCTCCTAGCCAGTAATCGGCTATCGTGCGGGACTTGCAGGCAAAAATCGTCTTATAGGTGACCATAGTCAGATCAAAGCCCTTGGCCTCATCGTCCAGCATGCGGCCCAGGCAATCACGGGGCCCATCCACGAAGTCGGCGTGGGGCAGGTATGTCTGGCCAGTCATGGCATTCTTGATGGTGGTAAACTTCTCAAAGTAGATGCCCACCAACTTGCCGTACACGTTGGCCAGTTGGGCGTCTTTGTAGGCCTGCTGATAGCCCTGGAAGCGGCCGCCGCGGTTGAGGACGTAGACCACCCGAGGCCATAACTCCTCGCCCACCACCGCCTTCCAGCGGGCGGCGTCAAAGACGGTGGGCGGGAGGTGCCGCCGGGCCTTCTCGAAGATTTTAATTTCCTCGGCGTTGGCCGCGGGCACTTTCTCGGAGCCGTCTGGCTTGTCACCAAAGGCGATATTGGCCACCATCCTCAGGTACATGTCCTCATCCCGCTTGAAGTGCAGCCCGGGACCAAAGGCGTTTTCGCCGAAGCCCGGCAGGTTCAGCTTCTCCGCCAGACCCAGGAGTAAGGATTCCACGGAGAGGGGCATCTTTCCCCCGAACACAGTGACCATATCAGTGATTGGCGGGGCCGCGGGTTGCCGCACCGGCCCTACCTTGGGGGTCACCGAGGGGTGGGAGCCCGGGAACTCCCAGCGCTCCAGGTAAGTCAGGTCCGGAAAAATATAGTCCGCGTACATGGAGGTCTCGCCGATGACGATGTCGGAAGCGAAGATTAAAGGAATCTTCTTGGGGTCGGAGAGGATCTCGATTTGCTTGTGACCCGCCGGCAGAGAGTAAACCGGCGTGCCCATATAAATAAAGAGCGCCTTGATGGGATAAGGGTAGGCGTCGCCGATACTGGGGATCGCTTCCTCGTAGATGTCGCTGGAGAACGGATACCAGGGCCGCTTGGCCGGATAGCCGTTGAAAATGGTGGTCTTATCGTAGGCCTGACCGTGCCGGAGCATAGACACCCCCCAGGGCTTGAGGCCTCCGGGGATCTTGGTAACATCAAACGGCTTTCCCGGTTTATGGCCGCCGGCATCGTAGGTGGTGGCTTTGGCCAGGCCGCCCATCCAGTCATGGTTGCCGATCAAGGTATTCAGGGTCATGTAGACCAGCACATTATAAAACCCGGAGGTGTGCTGGGAGACGCCGCGGTGCACGTCGGCCACCGCCTTCTTGCCGTGGCTGGTGAACTCCCGGGCCAAATCAACGAGGTCGGCTTCCTGCACCCCCGCGATCTTGGCCCACTCAGCCACGGTCTTAACCCCGGCGGTCTCCCGGTAAATTTGCAGCACGCTCTTGACCTTCCCGCCCTTCACCTCGGTGTCCACCAGCAGGTCGCCCTCCACCGGGTCGGTGTCGCTGTTGGGGTCGAAGGGCTTGAAGTTGCCGCCCGAGGAAACGATGAAGGGGTCGAATTCCCATTCTCCCCCGTCTTTCTTGGCACGCTTTTGAGTCGGGAGGCCCAGGTCCGAACCCCGCAAGAAGGCCCCCGGCGTACCGTCCTGATTGATCTTGACCAGCCAGACGGCCTGGGTCCAGGTAGGTTCATGGTCGGCCTTGGCCGCGGCCTTGTTGGCGTTGGCCAGGTACCGGGCGTCATAGCGCTGCTGGTCGATGATCCAGCGTATCATGCCCATGCCCACCGCGGCCACTCCATTAGGCCGCACCGGCAGCCACTTCCAGGCCCGGGCGGCAGTTTTGGAACAGCGCGGGTCCACCACCGCGATCTTCATCCCTTGGTTGACGATGCCGTCAGTGAGTTTTACGGCCCTTAAGGGCGGTCCGTAATTGGCCTCATAGGGGTTGGCGCCTACGAACAAGATGAACTCAGCGTTGCCAGTATCCCCCTGCCAGTAAAACTTCGTGCCCTCGTCCCACTTGCCCTCGTCAAACTGGCTGCTCATGGCCTTGCAAGTGAAATAGAGGGACCCCTGGCAGACAGTGGTGTGACCGTGGACGTTCACTGACCCCATGGCCCCGCCGGCAAAGCGTTTAAACAAGTCCTCCCGGCCATGCTTCGCCCGGCCCCACAGCAGGTAAAACTGGTTGTTCTTGGGCCCGAGATCCGGGTGGTCCGGGTCGATGAGATACTTCAGGTTAGCGGCGTGCTTCTCCTTGAAGGCCGCCAGCTCCATCTTTTTGGCGGCTACCTGAACCGAGTCTTCCGCCAGCTCCTTGGCGAGCTTGGGGTCTCTGAGGACCATAATGTCCTTCAAGCCCGTAATGTTCCCTTCGCCGAAGAGGTTACCTCCCTGGACCATCTCAGCGATAGCCTGGTCAAAAGCGATGGTCTGCCACTTGTTCTCTCCCCGCTTGCCGGCCCGCTTCAGAACCTTGACGAGGCGATACGGATCGTACAGGGTCTGGATGCCGCCCTGCCCCTTGGGGCAGATGGCCCCTTCCACGATGGCCGCCTCGGCCACGGGCATCTTATAGTCGATGTGGGGCGTTAGGGTCCAGGGACTGTAGGGGTTGCCGTCGATCTTGGCCACCAGCCCGTCCACGATCTTGACCTTGATGCCGCATTGAGTGTTGCATTGCTGGCAGGCGGAATAAATCTGGTTCTCAGGCAGGTGATGGGTGTAGGCGTCTCCTACGTCGAATACCAATGGCTTGCCTTCGCTTGCTTCCAGAAACCTTATCAGATAACTGGAAGCCGCCAGGGAGCCGCCTAGCAGGGCGGAACACTTGACGAATTGGCGCCGGTCCATCTTGCCGCCGAAAAATTGGAAAATCTCGCCCTCCGGCTTTTTCTTAAGCACGTTAGACATTCTTCTCTTCTCCTTTACCTGCAGAGATCACCGGCAGCCAGCGGGTTCCCAGTAAGAAGGCCAGCAACCCCAGAGAGGTAACCCAGATGCAGACCAGCCATTCATTGAGATTGGGAACATAATCCATGCGCAACCGCTTATCGAAAAAGGCATATTGCAATCCTTCCAGCTTATAAACCGCTTGGTCCGGGATCAGGAAGTTCAAGCGCACCGCAATGAAGGAAAAGACGATTAAAAAGCAAGCCCAGGCCACGGCTCGGGAGTCCTGGGGCCTAGTTACCAGGAGGTACAGCGGGAGGAAACCGCCAATCACCAGGTGGACGATCCAGAAGGCCCACCAATAGGGGCCGAAAAGGACCAGGTTAAGGCTGGTGACCGTAGGCAAAACCCCGGACCTATATCCTACAAAGATTTGGAGGAACTCCAGGAGCAGAAAGACCACCAGGATGAAGCGAATGGCCTGTCCGAGAGTCAGGGTAATCTCATCGTCATGCCGAAAGACGTAAGCCAGAAAAGTAATCAGGGCTCCGCCGGACAGAAGCGCGGTCATGACAAACAGGAGGGGGGTCATGGTGTTCCAGAGGGGGCGATTGAGCAAAACCCCAAAAATGGCGCCGTTGATGCCGTAGAACAATAATCCGATGGGCAGGCTGATGATGGACAAGACGTGCACCCGCTGCTGATCGCGTTGACGATCCTCCAGGTCGTACGTGGTTTTCCCCAGAGCCAACACCCGGTAAATCGCCTGCCCCGGGCGTTCTTCATCCTGAGCCCACGTGATGAGGTTCTCCCGCAACAGGAAAAAGCATTCCAGCACATAGATCGCCAACATGGCCACGGTGAAGATGATCATCCAGCTCATCATGGAGGAAAAATTGGGCGAGAGTAAGAACCGGTAAACCCGAAACGGATGGCCCAGATCCAGGGCAATGATGATCACCTCGCAGGTGAGCGCCACCAGGACCGTAAAGGCGGACAGCGGTCCAATGCCGGCAAAAAGCTTGATCCTGAATACATAAGTCAGGATGGTGATGAGAAAGGCGCCTGCCGTTAACCCCAGAAAAAAGAGGTAGAAGGATACCTCCAGGCCCCAGGTGATATAGGAGCCATAGGCCACGGTGGTTTTCCCGAAGAGCAGCAGGTTGGCCAACCCCCAAGTGCCCGCCACCAGGCCGAGTACCGCCACGATCACCAATATCTTGAAAGGTTTCTCATTCATTTGACCCATCTCCCCTTGCCTCAACTCAGATAATAGACCGCGGGTTGAGTACCCAGTTCTTCCTTTAAGCGCCAGACCCGGGGCGAGCCAATTAATTCGTAGACCAGGCTCTCAGGGTCGGTGCGGTTACCGAAGAAGGTAGCCCGGCCCACACAGCTGGTGACGCAGGCCGGCAGCATGCCCACCTTCAGACGATGCAGGCAGAAGTGGCATTTGCGGGCGTTACCCACCGGCGACCCGCCATTGCGCGTGGGCCATTTTTTCCCGTATTCCGCGGCCGGATTGGCCTCGTAGCCGTTGGCGGCCACCTTCCGGCCCATGATCTTTCCAGGCACCTCAGGGGTTTTAGCGGTGTACCATTCTCCGAAGTCTGCGGTGCGGGCTGCATAGGGGCAAGCCACCAGGCAGTACCGGCAGCCGATACAACGGTTATAGTTCACCACCACCACCCCCTGTTCGTCCTTATAGGTGGCGGTAACCGGGCAGGGGGTGACACAAGGGGGATTCTGGCAATGCTGGCAGGGCCTCGGCAGAAATCGCGGCCTCACTTCGGGATAGCGCCCGACTTCCTCCTCCAGCACTGGCCGGTAAACCACTCCGGGGGGCAGTTTGTTTTCCGCGACGCAGCCCAGGGTACAGGCGTGGCAGCCGATGCAGCGGGCCACATCGATTACCATGCCCCACTTGATGTCCGTCGGCTTTTTGGCCATGGCCCGCTTGAGATCCCGCTGCATGCGGATCAAGGGGTCTTCAGAAGGTAGAATTTTGCCCATAGGTGCTATCCTCCGTGGTGAAACTGTTTCTCCGAGCCGCGAGCATTTCCCTGGAAATTGATCTCATTCAGATCTCCCTAGCATTCCTTTGGTTGGATACACTTTCAGAGATGCTTTTTAACCAGTAGAGGAGTTCCTCCGGGTCCAGGGGCTTACCCAGACAGGCATAGATATATGAACCCATCGCCTCTTCCAGCCCCGGATGATATGGGAGGCTGGAAATCACCAAAATATGGATGCCTTGCTTTCTTTTTTTGAAGCTTCGGAAAAATTGATTGTCCACAGGCACGGTGTCCAGGTCCAGGATTACCACCCCGGATGGGTTTCCCTCGAGATGCTTTTCCAGATCAGCCAGTGCGTCTAAGGGGGTGGCCGGATAGCTCAATTGGGTAAGCAGGGCGCAGATCTTGCGACATTGTTCTTGATCGGCGTCAATCACCCATACACCCGGCTTTCCCATGAATCTTCCTCGAAATATGTTTTGGCGCAGGCTAACCGCCATCGAAGATTCTATTGAGGACACTCAGGCAATACGTCTTCCAGTCTTGCCACTTGACCTCTTCCACCAGCCCCATCTCGAACAACATCCTGGATTCGTTGCTGGGAATAGGGTCTCTCCCGCCGGCGGACATTCGAAACATCAGTTCCATCTCCCGCTTGGCGGCCCGCAGAATGGATCTTTTCGTGGGGTGAAAATCAATCAGGGTTCCCATTAGCTTGCTCCTGGACCCAGAAGCGAAATCCCGAATCCGGAGACGTCGACCAAACTTCTCTCCCCATTTCCTTAGGGTGGAAGTATTCCTTTTAAATCTGGTGGGGGTGAGAGCAAGTCCTATGCCGGGCCTAAGCCGCAAGGAGGAAGGAAGACCGGGTCCCCGGCGATAAGGGCAGAACTATTTGATAATACAGAGAAATTTATTTGAAGGGGGCTCTAGTTGGCTGACTTGGGAGAGCACCCGGGCAGCATTACCAGTAATTTCCTAGGGCGCCATCGGCGACACCTTTCGGACATTGTACAAATAGCTATGGAAAACCAAATAGTTATCCGTGTAGCGAAATCATACACTTCAGCGGCGGCACCTTGCACGTAGATGACTTAGAGCTTTTTTGGCAAGACCTATGTATGCAGGGCGTTTTAGAAATCTTATTGAAGGAGTTAATGGGTGGTGGGCTTGGAAGTGGAGATCTTATGCCGCTTGAGCATGGCATAGATGGTACTGCGGCTGATGCCCAGGCGCTGGGCGGCCAGTTTCTTGTTCCAACCGCATTCTTCCAGGATCTCAAGCAGCGCCCGCATTTCGCGTTCCATCAGGCTGGCTGGGGGGGCGGGGGCGGAGAGGCGCAGGGAGGATGGCAAGTCCCACACCTCCACCTGGCCGCCTTTGGCCAGGACCATGGCGTGCTCCACGGTGTTTTCCAGCTCCCGCACATTGCCGGGCCAGGGGTAGTCCAGGAGCAGGCGCATGGCTTCGGAGGCAAACTCCTGGATATCCTTGCCCCGTTCCCCGGCGAAACGGCGCAGGAAATGGAGAGCTAGCAAGGGTATGTCGTTCTTTCGTTCTCTAAGGGGGGGCAAAACGATGGGAATCACGTTGAGCCGGTAGAAGAGATCCTCACGGAAATTACCTTTTTTCACTTCCTGGAGCAGGTCCTTGTTAGTGGCCGCCAGGATGCGCAAGTCCACCGTCAGGGTCTGCTCGCCTCCCAGGCGCTCGAATTTTCGGGTTTGCAGCACGCGCAACAGTTTAATCTGGGCCGGCAAGGGAATTTCCCCGATCTCGTCCAGAAACACGGTGCCGCCGTGGGCCTGCTCGAAACGCCCAGATTTCTGGCGCAGCGCCCCGGTAAAGGCTCCCTTTTCATGGCCAAAGAGTTCGCTTTCCAGCAAGGTGGCCGGATAAGCGGAGCAGTTGATCACCACGAAAGGCCCTGCCTGGCGAAGGCTCAAGCGGTGGATGGCCCTGGCCACCAGTTCCTTGCCGGTGCCGCTCTCACCCTGGATCAGAACGGTGGCGTCCGAGGGCGCCACATCTTCAATCAGGCGATAAACCACCTGCATCTTGGGGTCTTTGCCGATTATGCCGCTGAATCCGGCTGAGGAGTCAACCTGGCTTTTGAGCCCGCTGACCTCTTCCTCATGCTGAATCGCTCGCCGCAGCGCCCCGGCGTTCTGGTTAAGTATGAGTCCCACCCACTCGATTTCCTCCCGGCTGCAGTGGCACCCTGGGGGGCAGGCGATGACCGCGGCGCCGCTGATGTGCGTGTCATCAAAAGGAATTACCGTTTGACGCGCCCCGGGAGCAAAATCTTCGGGGATCAAAGGGGGTTTAAAAGGTTTCCGGGGGGAAAACGGAATCTTCTTCACATCCTCCAGGGCTTCCCTGGCCGTCTGAATGGCTTTTGGGTCTTTTATCGCTTGGGTGCCTCTGCCGGACAGGACAAAAAGGGTATCTCTGCCGGGGTTAAAGGCAGCCAGCACCAATTGACGGCAACGCATAGTTTCTCGCAGCTTTCCCCAGTAAAATAGCGCCCATTTCGTCCAGGGTGTGAGAGCGCTGATCTCCCGGATTATCTTGCAAGCCGCTCTGGTCTGGCCATGGGCCCGCTCCAGCTCCATGGCCTGCTCTTCCAGGCGATGGGTATATTCCTCCTGGCGCTCTACCATCTGGTTGAAGGAAGCCGCCAGGGTGGCAATTTCATCTTGCCCTTGAACGGTAACCCTAACCTTCTGCCTTCCCTGATCTATTTCTTGGGTCGCCTGAACCAGCTCGGCCAGGGGTCGGGTAATCCGCCTCACGAATACCAGGCTGCCGGCCAAGGCCACCAGGAGAATTCCCAGGGACAACAAACCTATCTCCAGCCATAGCCGGGTTACTTGATTACGGTAGTAACTTTCGGAAAAACCCAGGCGCAAGACTCCAGCTTTCCCTTCGAAAATGGGCCAGGCGATATCCAGATAGTGCGCCCCTTTGGTGGAGACGATTTCTCGAAAGTGGGGCTGATCCCCGGAGGCCGCTGCATTGGCCTCAATCAGTTGGGCCGGCACCCCCTGGTCAAAGGTATGGGCCAGAATCTGGCCTTCTCTCAAGATAAAGACGTAACCGAGAGCGGGATTGCTGCGGGTTTGCTGATCCAGCATTTTTTGCAGGGCCACCAGATCATTGACCAGGATCTTGTCGGCGGCATCCAGGGCCACCGTATGAGCCACGTTCGCCGCCTGGCCAATCATGGCCTTGCGCAGCGCGGCGCTGTATCTTTGGGTAACCAGAAAGGCGATGACCAGCCCACTCAAAATTACCAGGGCCGATACCGCCACGAGCAACTTACTCTTCAGGCTCCTGAGGGGCATTGGGCCTTATTCCTTCAATGTTACCAGGTGCTGCTGCATCTGCCTGACGCTCTCATACCACTCATCCTGGGGGGGCACGAAACGGTCGATCATCAGTTCGGAAAGGATCTTTTTGCCTTCCGGCGTCTCGTGCATGGAAAAAAGTAACTGCTGGATGCGTGTCTTTAATTCCCGGGAGAGTTGCCTGGAGGCCACCAGGGGCGGGATCCCGTAAGGTTCCGACTTTTTGATGACCCGGGTTTTAGAAGTCAGGGCTGGGTTTTTCTCCTGATAAAATTCCCAGATCAACCCGTCTACGGTGGCGCCGTCCACCAGTCCTCGGGCTACCGCCATGATGGAATTGTCATGACTGTATGTGTAAATGATCCTGCTGAAGAAAGTCTCAGGCCGGGCCTTGATCTGCGCCAGCCAATATGTGGGCACCAACCTCCCAGTATTTGAGTCCGGATCGGTAAAGGCAAAAGTGTGCCCTTTTAGCTCTTCCAAATTATTAAAGGAGCTGCTCGAGCTGACAATCAGGTAGGAACGATAGAAATGGCTGCCGTGCACCTCGGGGATGGCCAGGGGCTCAAAGCCATACCTGTCCTTCCCTGACACATAAGGCCCCGAACAGATAAAGGCTATGTCGATCTGCCCCCGTCCCAGAAGCTCGTCGATTTCGCCGTAAGTCTTCCTTTGCACGAATTCCAGGTCCTGACCCATATGCCGCCCCAGATAATCCAGAAGCTGCCGGTAAAGGTCGAAAGTCTCTCGGGGCGAGATCATGGCCGCCACGGCTACTCGCAGGGGAGGATTTTGCGAGGACTGATTTCCTGGACGGGCCACCGGCACGGTCTTAGAAAAGTCAACCACGACCTTGTCACTGTCCCCGCTGCAGGCGCCAATTATAAAGGCTAGCCCGAGCGCCAGAATTATTGGCCCCAGCATGGTGCGTCTCGAAGAAAAGGAGCTATAATATAGGGGAGGCATAATGATAGCTTCTCTCAAGATAACAGGTCATTCACTTGCAAAGGATTCCACATATTCACAAGGTGATTTTACCATTAATTTGGGGCTTGTAAATCCAGCACATAGTGAAAAAATTGTTTAAACTAAATTTGCTCATAAGATGAGCATTATTACATACAATGCCTCAACCGAGGCCAAGGAAAGGAGTAGAAAATTAGTTCCGAAAACACAACCTCACCCGGCAGACCCAACCAAGCTGTGGCAAAATCTCCTGATTCCCCCTGGAAAGCCATTTCCAGTGTCGGGCCCTCGGGTTCCGGAAAAACGGAGCTTATCTGCCATCTGTTGGGCTGGTTTAAAAGCCATGGTGTCCGGGCGGCCGTTCTAAAACACAGCCACAAGCTTCATCTGGGGGCCGAAGCCGGCAAAGACACCTGGCTTTATCGTCAGGCGGGGGCGCGTCTGGTGGCCCTGTCAGCCCTGGGAGTGGTGCAGATTACCCGGTTCCGGTCCGGCGACCCACCTCTGGAAGAGATCCTGGACACCTTGGCCCCGGAATCAGATTTGATTCTGGTGGAAGGCTACAAAATCGGTCCCCTTCCCAAAATCCTGCTGGTAGGGAATCAGTTAGAAACTGTGCTGAAAGATTCCTCCCAGGTAATTGCCCTGGTAAGCGCCGACCCCATTGACTCTGATCTGCCGGTATTCCATCCCCGGCAAGTGTCAGAGATCGGGGGCTTTTTAAGGAAATATCTTGGTGGTGAATTATGCCGGAAACTGGATTAATTGCCTGTGATGGAACAGGCCTTAGGCGAGTGCTGAGGAACATCCAGAACGAATCAGGATTCCATTATTTGAGGAGTTGAGCATGAGTGAGCAGGATATCAAAGAATTCATCAAGGCTCGATACGGCCAGATTGCCCGGGGGGAAATGACTTCCTGTTGCCCCACCTGCGGGCCCACCAGTGCCGACCAGTGCCTGGCGGTGGGCTACTCAGAAGAGGATTTAAGCAGTGTCCCCGACCTGGCCATTCTGGGAGTAGGATGTGGCAACCCCACCGCCTTGGCTGACCTCAAAGAAGGTGAGACGGTCCTGGACCTGGGGGCTGGCGCGGGCATCGATGTCTTTCTGGCGGCTAAACGAGTGGGGGAACTCGGGCGGGTGATCGGGTTGGACATGACCGAGGATATGGTGGCGAGAGGGCGCCTGCTGGCCCAACAGCACGGATATGGCAACGTTGAGTTTCGACTGGGCGAGATCAAACATCTGCCCATAGACTCGGAGTCCATCGATGTCATCATCAGCAATTGCGTCATTAATCTGACCCGGGATAAACTGGCCAGCTATCGGGAGGCATATCGCGTACTTAAGCCGGGTGGCCGGCTGCTCATTGCCGATCTGGTAACCACAGGGCATCTCCCTGAAGATGTGAGAAAAAGTTTTGCCGCCTGGGCCGAGTGCCTGGCCGGAGCCATGGAAAAAGAAGAATACCTGGAAACCATCCGGAGGGCAGGTTTCGCCGAGGTTGTCATTGTCTCTGAGTGCCCTTATAGAACTGCCGAGATGGATGAGAGACTGAGGGAAAAAATCATCAGCGTCAACGTGCGCGCCTTTAAGCGGGTGCGGAACCTTTAATCAGCCAGACAAGTAGGGATTGCGCCAGAAGTTGGCACTATTGAAAAAACTCTCCCTGGCGGATCAAAGGCTGAGAGACTTGATTAACGGCGGATCTTTACCGAACCGTTATGATAGATTTCCAGGGCGCCAGGATCACCTCCGACCCCATCTTTATCAGTTTAGGTGCGTTTTTGTTATCTGCTATATCTGCGCAATTTACCACCTGGCGTTTGGTGTGCTGATATACTCATCATAGCTGTTTCTCAGAGCCTGTTGGCATTCTCTTGCCGAACCTCGTCATTGAAAAGTCGAAAAACTTCCTTACGGATAATATTGACCAGGGGGGGTAGGAGTCCCGTCCCGGGGTTTGGGGTTCCCGGGAGTAGCTATTTCCCTCAGGCTGGGGCCGGGGGGCCGGCGCCTGGTCGGGGAGGTGGTAGTGGTAAGTGGGGATAGTGGACACCGAAGGCCAGGGCCGGCACCATGGTCAGGATTTCTGAGCCGCCATCACGGGGCTGAAAAGAATCCTAAAACGGTCCAGAATGAGAGATAAGGGCAGGACCCTTACCTTACCCCCTCACTTGGTGGCAATCGTGGCAAAATGGCCCGTTACAAGAGGGATTTCGGGAAAGAAATGGGCACTCTGGAGGGGAGTATCACCCCCACGGGCGCGGGGAGGGGAAGAAACATTACTGAAACATTTCGGAAACGTTTCCATCACCCCCACGGGCGTAAGGGTGGGGAGGTCATACCGTTTAGATAGGGTATCCATAGGGGTTTGATACCCCTATCACCCCCACGGGCCCGGGGAGGCGGGAACCCTTTTAGTAAGCCTTTCGGGAAGTCCTTCAGGAAGTCCTTAGGTAAGCACTTAATCACCCCCACGGGTTGCAGAGGGATAACTAAGAGCTGCTCCTGGGAGGCCCCAGGCGGCCTTGCAGCCCCTACCCCCAGGAAATCCTAAACTTTCCCAGTAATTCCCAGGAAACGGCCCTCTGAGAAGCCATTGGCGGGGCGATTGGGGGGAGGGCAAGGGTTAGGTATCCCCCTTGATTGGGAACGGAAAGCAACACCCCCGGGCCCGGCCTAGCCCCAGGTGTCTTGCCGCGCTATCCTTAGGCCCTAGCATGGAGGTAGCGGCCCAGGGGTGATTGAACCAGCTAGATAGGCGCACCCCACCACCAAGCGCAGACCATCGCGGGCAATTCGACCTTAATTTTATGCTCAAATTTGGCAGACGTGCACAGGAGGTGCACAGGCATAAAAAGAGGGGCTAACGCCTGTTCGCTAACCTGCTGAAATCATTGGTCGGGACGAGAGGATTTGAACCTCCGACCCCCTGAACCCCATTCAGGTGCGCTACCAGTCTGCGCCACGTCCCGATAGCTTTTTATTTTATCAACTGGGCCGGATTCTGTCAATGACTCGACTGGCCTTGGCTTGACCTTTCTGCACCGCGAGGAGGGAGGCCGTTTCCGCAAATAACAGAGGCGGGGCAGGCGCGGTGGCCCGCTTGCTGACAAAGACTTTTTGATAGATCTCAAACCTTGCTGGAGGAAAGGCAGGTCTTCCCGGCCGCGAGGTGAGATTTTTCCGACAAACTATCATAAAGTTTCCTAAAGAATCTAGATTTCTAAGATCTTCCCGGTAATTTGGCTCGCAAGACGGGAAACGCCACCCAGGCAATCATCTTTCTCTGGGCCAGGGGAAAACCGATTGAGATTTGCGCAAAAACCTGTTAGTTTTAAAAGATTAGTCCGGCTCGATTAGCGGGCCAGGGCGGCAACTTTGAGGGAAGGAGAGCTTGATGTCTGGCAAAACGGCACAGATCCGTAATCTGGTCCTGATGGGGCATGGCGGCTGCGGCAAGACCTCCCTGGCCGAGGCCCTCCTCTTTAACGCGGGGGCCACCTCCCGGTTGGGTAAGGTGGATGACGGCAGTTCCATCCTGGATTACGAGCCTGAGGAGATTAAACGCCAAATTACCATTTCCACGGCCTTCCACCATTACCAATGGAAGAGGCACTCAATTTACCTGGCCGATACCCCGGGGGATGACAACTTTCTGGCGGACACCCGGGCGGCGCTGCACGTGATGGATGGTGCGGTTTTGGTGATCGACGCGGTGGATGGAGTCAAGGTGGGCACCGAGAAGGTGTGGCAGGCGGCCAGCCAGTACGGCCTGCCCCGCCTGATCTTTATCAATAAAATGGACCGGGAACGGGCTGACTTTGCCCCAGTGCTTAAGGGTATTAAGGAAATCCTGGAAGCCCAGGCGGTGCTGGTGCAGCTGCCCCTGGGCCGGGAGGCCAATTTCCGGGGAGTGGTGGATCTGGTGGGCCTCAAGGCTTACGGGGCTTCCTCTCCCGGGGGCAAGCTGGAGACGTGGCCCATCCCCGAGGACCTCAAGGATGAAGTAGCACAACTGCGGAACGACCTGCTCAATTTTGCCGCGGAGAGTGATGATGAGTTGATCGAAAAGTTCCTGGAAGAGGGGGAACTCAGCCCCGAGGAGATCTACCGCGGCCTCAGGATCGGCACCCTCAAGGGCAGCATAGTGCCGGTATTGTTTGGCGCCTCCCTCAGCAACCTGGGCCCGGCCCTGCTTTTGGATGCCATCAATCTCTACCTCCCCGCGCCGGAAGACCGGGGGCCGGTAAAAGGACAGAAACCCGTCTCCCGCGAGGAGGTGGTGCTGGACCCGGACCCCGACGGGCCCCTGGCCGCCCAGGTCTTCAAGACGGTGGCTGACCCTTATGCCGGCAGGTTGTCCATCTTTCGCGTCTACTCGGGCACCATGGCCGCCGACTCCACGGTCTTCAACGTCACCCGGGGGGTCCCCGAACGCTACGGCCAGCTCTTTTTGTTGGAAGGCAAGGGCCAGAAGGCGGTGCCCAGCCTCGGGCCCGGGGCCCTGGCGGCGGTGGCCAAGCTCCGGGAGACGGTGACCGGAGACACCCTGGCCACCGAGGCCCGGCCCCTGGTCCTGCCTCAGCTTAAGCCCTCCAAGCCCATGGTCACCTTTGCGGTGGACCCCAAGAGCCGGGGCGAAGAAGACAAGGCTTTTTCCTCCATTTCCAAGCTCATCGAAGAGGACCCCTCCCTGGCCCTCACCCGCAATACCGAAACCAAGGAGATTCTCCTTTCCGGGGTGGGCGCAGTGCATATTGAAGCCACCGCGGAGAAATTGAAGCGCAAGTTCGGAGTGGAGGTTAACCTCAAGACCCCCAAGGTGCCCTACCGGGAAACCGTCAAGGGCACCATCAAGGTGCAGGGCAAGTATAAGCGCCAGTCCGGCGGCCGGGGCCAATACGGCGACACCTGGCTGGAGCTGGAGCCCTTGCCCCGGGGGACTGGTTTCGAGTTCGTGGACAAGATCGTGGGCGGCGTCATCCCCAGGCAATATATCCCCTCCACGGAAAAGGGCATCGTCGAGGCCATGCAGGAAGGCATCCTGGCCGGTTTTCCGGTGACGGATCTCAGAGTCACTCTTTATGATGGGTCCTTCCATGAAGTGGATTCTTCGGACATGGCCTTCAAGATCGCCGCGTCCATGGGTTTCAAGAAGGGCATGCAGGGGGCCCACCCCACGCTGCTGGAACCCATTATGAAAATGACCGTGACCGTGCGGGAAGAAAACATGGGGGATATCATCGGCGACCTCAATGCCCGCCGGGGCAGGGTCCTGGGGGTGGAGGCCCAAGGGCGGCAGCAGATCATCACCGCGCAAGTGCCCATGTCCGAGGTTTTGCTCTACACCCCGGATCTCATCTCCAAGACCGGGGGCCGGGGCTCCTTCGATATGGAGTTCTCTCATTACGAGGAAGTGCCCCCGCACCTGGCGGAAAAGATCATCAACGAGGCTAAGGCCGCGAAGGAAAAGGAATGAGATGATGTTTTGGGGGAGAGGGCCAGGGACCCTTGGCCCCTGCCCCCTCCCCCAAACCCCCTTCCCCAACCCCATATACATTTTTTAATTTTTGGCAGGCCCGTTAGGGGTGGGGCAGGGCGGTGGGGCAGGCCTCCGTGCCTGCCCATAAGTTAAATGAGAAAGTCTCGCAGAAAATAGACTGTTATCTCGTATGAGGGATAAAAAACCCGAGACAAACTTGCGGGGCCGGGTGGTGGCGGTCTCGGTGAGCGATAAGAAGGGCGTGGTCAAGCACAACGTCGCCCAGGCCCGCTTGCAAGTGGAGCACGGCCTGGAGGGTGACGCCCATGCCGGCAGCTCCCGCCAGGTGAGCCTGCTCGCTCAGGAGAGCATCGACAAGATGCTGGCCCTGGGTGCCGCGGTGGGCCCGGGGGATTTCGCCGAGAACCTGACGGTCCAGGGCCTGGAGGTGATGGCCCTGCCGGTGGAGACCCATCTCAAGGTAGGAGACGAGGCGGAGCTGGTGATCACCCAGATCGGCAAGGCCTGCCATAAGGGTTGCGCCATCCGGGAGCAGGTGGGGGATTGCGTCATGCCCCTGGAAGGGGTCTTCGCCCGGGTGATTCGGGGCGGGCTGGTGAAACCGGGAGATATCATAGAGGTGGTGGATGTTCCGGGTAGGCATTCTGACCGTGAGTGACAAAGGGCATGCCGGCGAGAGGCACGATACTAGCGGCCCGGAATTGGCGCGCCTCCTTGACCCCAGGCATTTTCAGGTGGATGCTTACCAGGTGGTTCCGGATGAGCAAGAGGCCATTGTGGCGCAACTGGTGGCCTGGAGCGACGAGGCGCACCTGGACCTGATTTTAACCACCGGGGGCACCGGCCTCACCCCCCGGGATATTACCCCGGAAGCCACGTTAGCGGTGGCCGAGCGGTTGGTGCCGGGCATCCCTGAGGCCATGCGGGCCGCGGGCCTAGCCCATACGCCCCATGCGATGCTCTCCCGGGGGGTGGCCGTCATCCGGGGCTCCACCCTGATCATCAACCTGCCCGGCAGCCCTAAGGGGGCCCGGGAAAACCTGGAAGCCGTGCTCCCGGCCCTGCCCCACGCCCTGGAAAAACTTAAGGGCAGCCCGGCCGAATGCGGGGCTCTCTAAGGGAAAGGAAAGCCAGACTTTTAGGGGCCAGGGGCGGCTAGCCCCTGGCCCCTATTTTTTAAAAAAAGAGCGTGCGGGGTGAGGGCCAGGGACCTGAGGTCCCTGCCCTCCCCCCACACCCCCCTCCCCACCCGCAGATGGGGGCCGGAAAGGCGGGCCTCTGGCCCGACTTTCCGGCCCTATTTACCCTCACATAAGGGGTTGGGGGAGGGAGCCTGAGGGAGGGGGCAGGGGCCTGCGGCCCCTGGCCCCCTCCCTGGATTTAAAAATTAAGGAACCGGGGGCGACTCTTCCAGTCCCCCTGGCTCCGTGGGCCTGGGGATGACGCAGGAAGTGCGGATCCGTTCCCGGATGGCCTCAATGGCCTGGTAATTCTTCTCCTTGCACTCTTTTTGTTCCTTGGCCTTTTGCACGGCCTCGCTCACTTCGCTGGAGACCAGGGGATTGACCTCGCCCCGTTCCAGGGCCTGGAAGGTCTTATCTCCCAGGTTCTGCAAGGCCTTTTTCAATCTATACTGCTGCCAGCAGGCCAGGGAGTATCTCCCCAGGATCTTGCCCCGGCGGGCCATATTGACCGTAAAAGTCCAGGTGTTGCAGCAGGTTTTCTTGAGTCCCCCCATGGCCTTATCTTTAAAGTCTGGACTCATTACCTCCTCCTTTCATGGTACGGGAAATTTCAAGGCAGCCGGCCCTGGCGTAGCCAGAGGTCGGCCTCCAAATTAGTCTTTCGTACGGGCTGGATGAAAATAAGATAAGATTGCTTTAGGCAATTGCAAAGGCAGGAGCAATGGAAAAAATAAATTCCCCGGCGCAGGCGGCGGGGTAGCTCATCTCTCCTGGAATCAACTCATTTTTCCCCATCAACCAATTTTGCCAGCACCTTTCGGGTGATGTCCTCTAAATGACTGCCGGGCCAGAAAAGGCGGTGGCAACGGGGGCATTCGTAGAACTCCTTGTGGTACAAGAAGACGTGCTCCGGGACCTGGCCCTGAACCCGGTCCCGGCTGATGGGGACCAAAAAGTCATTGCAGCGGCTGCAACGGCTCAAAAGGGACAGGTCTTTTCGGGAGATCTGGAGGCGGCGCAAAACTTCTTCCAGTTGCTCTTGAGGTTGGTCTGCGGTGAGGATCAGGAGATCCGGACGCCGGAGGCGCTTAGGAGGCCCTTGCCGGGTCAGGATATAAGTGTCCGGGACCGGCGGGGGGAGGGAGTCGGGCGCCTCCGGGTGGAGAAGCAGGGAAGAGGTGTCAAAGCCGCAGAACCGGAGCCATTTGATCAAGCCGCCCAGGGGGGAGTCCACCAGGAATTTCATGGCCCTAGAGAGACCTCCACAACTTTTTTCCCACCTGTAGGCCCATAATTTTAGCCCCATCCCCTCAAAATCGCCCCGACCCCCTCTTTCAAAAGGGGGGGAGAGATGATGGATATCCCCCTTGTAAAGGTGGATTTAGGGGATGGCTAGGTTTGCTTTAAGGTTCAAACCGAAAACAGAAAACCGAAAACCAATACTAAGGCCCCAAAGGAACCACCGCCATGGCCGGGGGCGCTTTAAGCTCCAGGTCCCCCGGGGGCAGATTGGGGTTCACCTGCAGCTCCCGGTAGGCCAGGCGCAGTTCGGCCTGGGGGGCGGTGGTCCGCAAAGTGATCTGCCCGGGAAGGTCGGAGCTCAGAGTGCCGTAGTCCCCCAGTTCCACGGTAAAGAGCGGCTGGCCCGCCGGGCCGAACCATTCCTCTTTGGAGGGATTAAGGTCGGCAGCCTTCACCCACAGCCGTTCCTTAAGGGAGCCATCGGCATGGTGCCACTCCAGCAGATAGCCTTCCTGGGCCGGGTGGTATTGCCACTTGCTCGGAGGGCCAGGGCTCAGGGGTACGCCTCCCACCAGCAACCGGAGCACCTGGGGGAGGGTCACGGCCGGAGGAATGAAAGCCGCCAGATTTGCCGGGGTGGCCTTGCCGAAGTAAAACTTTCCCTCTTTGGGGGACAACACCTGCACCTCCTGGCCGTTAGAAGAAAAATTCAAGAGGGAGCGGCCCAGGAAGTCCAGGATATCGACCCTGAGGGAGGTGGGCACTATCCCTTTGAGGAAGGCCGTGCCGGAATAATTCCGCTCTGGGGAAAGAAAAGTAAGGCGGCCCTTGCCCTGAAAGGATCTTACCAGCTCCTGGCGGGACCGGAGCCTTAAGAGGAGCTCGTCGGGGGAGATGATGGTGGTGGGCGGTTTCGCCGGGGGCACGGCCGCGCAGCCACCCAGACAGAGAAAAAATACCGCCAAGTGGGCCAGCCTGAGGAGATTCACAGGACTGACTCTCCCAACAACTGTTCTGTCTGGTTTATTTTCTTGCGCAATTCCAATTGATTGGCATTTTCCAAACCTTGGGCCCGGCGGTAGATGCGCAGGGCCTCCTGGTAGCGCTTCTGTTGAAAATAGGCATCCCCCAGGTGCTCCGCCACGGTGCCGTCTTGGGGCATGATGCGGGAGGCCCGTTCCAATTCCATCACCGCCTTGTCGTATTGCCCCTTTTTGTAGAAGACCCAGCCCAGGCTGTCCAGGATATGGCCGCTATCCGGCTTGGCCCGGAGCGCCGCCCGGATTAGTCTTTCCGCCTCATCCAGTTCGATGCCCGCCTCGGCGTAAGTATAGCCCAGGAAGTTCTGGGCATCTGGGTTTTCCGGTTCCAGTTCCAGCACCTTTTTGATATGGGCGATGCTTTCTTCCCGATCCTTCTTCTTGTCGTAAAGCACTGCCAGGCGAAAATGGATTTCCGTGGGCTTGGGCACTTTTTCCAGGGCTTCTTCCAGGATGGCGATGGCCCGATCCCACAAGTTGTCCTCTTCATAAAGGTAAGAGAGGGTGAGGTAAATCTCCTCCCGGTCGGGGTCCAGGTTCCGGATCTCGTTCAGGATGCGGTAGGCCTGCTCTTTATCCTTCATCTGATAGTAAAGATACGCCATCCTGAGGCGCGCCGGGATGAACTGTTCGGAGTCCCGGGCCACCAACTGATACTCCCAGGCCGCGGCCTTCAGATCGCCTTTCTCCTCCAAAGCCAGGGCGATGTAATAACGGACCCGGTCTTTATACCGGGGATGATTAAGAAGGGTGCGGAACTCCAGGATGGCATTTTCCGGAAACTTTTGCTCCAGGTAGATAAGGCCAATATGGAAAAAGGCCGTGGCATCGTTCTTCTCCAACTCCTTCACTTTCTGAAAGGTCCTCTGGGCGTCCCCCAGCCGTTTGGTCATCAGAAACAGGCGGCCGATATTGGCCCAGGCCCGGGGGTTGTTGGGGTACCGGCGCAGGATGCGGCGATAGATGTTCATGGCCTGGCTGTAATGCTTCTCCTTCTCCAGGGCCAACCCCAGGTCAAACATGGCGGGCGCGAATTGGGGGTCCAGGGTGAGGGCCCGGTGAAACTCTTTTTTGGCCTCGCTCACCTGGTCCATTTCCAGATAAACCCGGCCCAGGTAATAATACCCCACCACCGATTGGGGCTCCAGGCGCAAGAGCTCCTGGATGGTGCGGATGGCTTGGGGAAGCGGCGTTGCTGGGCGTAAAGGGTAGCCAGGAAAAGGTGGGCCTCCCGGCTCTCCGGATCTAAAGACAGGATGTGTTCGATTCCTGGATGGCTTCTTCCAGTTGGTTCAGCCCCACTTGGAGGCCGGCCAGGATAAAATAGGCCTCCTGCTGGGCGGGAACTGGTTTACGGCCTTCTCCACATGGGACAGGGCCTTTTTTACCTCCCCCAGGCGCTGGTAGATGGCGGCCAGTTCGGTCTCCAGGCGTGTGGATTCAGGGTCTTCCTTTAGGGCCTCTTCATATTCCTGGGTAGCTCCGGTGGCGTCATCTGCCTAAAGAAAGCGTTGCGCCTTGAGGTAATGGTAATAGGCCAGGGTCTTGGGCGTGTCGGTCACCTCAGCCCCGGGAGGTCCAGAGGCCCACCAGTCGCTTCAGGGAGGCGCAACCGGTCAGCCCCAGAGCCAGCCACAAAGAAAGACCCCAGAAAAAGAAGGCCCTGGCGCCCCAGGAGATTTTGCCGCGAGATCTTCTGCGAATCAAATCCGTTTACAT
>CAVTZS010000016.1:0-101735 GCA_963739295.1 uncultured delta proteobacterium
GCTGCACCGAAATGCACACCTGGCCGGCATGGGCGAAGGCGCCGATGGCGGAGCGCTCTGCGGCCAATGGTAAATCCGCACCGGCGTCAACGATGCAGGCGGCGTTGCCCCCCAACTCCAAGATGACCTTCTTGCGGCCAGCCCGGCCCTTCAAGTGCCAGCCCACCGCGGCGCTGCCGGTAAAGGACAGGGCCTTCAGGCGGTCGTCAGCCACATAGGGTTCGGCCACCCCGGAACTGCTGGGCAAGATTTGCAAGCCCCCCGGGGGCAGGCCAGCATGCTCATAGATCTCCGCCAGTTTCAAGGCCGTGAGGGGGGTTTTGGAGGCCGGTTTGACGATGATGGGGTTGCCCGCGGCCAGGGCCGGGCCCACCTTGTGAGCCATCAGGTTGAAGGGGAAATTAAAAGGGGTGATGCCCAACACCGGCCCCAAGGGAAACCGCCGGGTAAGGCCCCAGCGGCCCACGCTGGCTGCAGTCAAATCCAGGGGCAGGACCTCGCCGCCGATACGGGCCGCTTCCTCTGCGGCCAGGCTCAGGGTCAGCACCCCCCGGGCCATCTCGGCCCGGGCGTAAGTGACGGGTTTCCCCCCTTCGGCGACGATGGTCTGGGCCAGCTCCTCCTGGCGGGCCGTCACGCCCGCGGCTAATTTTGCCAGCAGCTGCTGGCGCTCCAGGCTGGAGAGGGCCTTTAAGGCCGGCGCGGCCTTCTCCGCCGCACTGATCGCCGCCTCCCACTCCTGAGGCCCGGCCAGGCACACCTGGCCCACGACTTCACCGGACCAGGGATTGAGGACCGGCAACTTTTCTTTGGTTTCCACCCATTGGTTGTTGATGAAGCAACCTTTCAAATCCATCTCCAAAAACTCCAAGATCAATAAATAAATATTATACCTTTAAATATTTGGCGTCGCCCCTGGCCCAGCCACAGTAAAGGTTTATACCTTGAGTTTCTTTAAGGAATACCAATTGATTTGGGCTTGCGTGCACGCCAAACAGCTCCAGGAAAGCCTGATAATCTTCAAACCATTGGTCGTTTTGACTGAAAGAATGGACGATCATCACCGCGTGTCCTGCATTAAAACGGAGTGCTTCGATCACTGAAGAAGCAGTGCGGTGTAAAAGTTGATAGCGAATCGTTAAAGGTAGGGACTTGGTCAAACCCAATTGCTCCTCTAAAAAAGATAAACGATCTTTCTTCCCCGGAGACTCATCTCGCCTCCATTCCTTCAAAGTTTGGCCAAATGGTTCCAAGACTTTACCCTCAACTGTTATTGCAATCACCTGGCCTTGACCTTTGGCAAGAACAAACAAGTCATTCTGCGACGGATGAGCCCCTCCCGGCAGCATGACCTGATGCTCGGGAATAGCCAGAAGAATCTCAATATTTTTAAATGCTGGAAATTCTGATTCTGCAAAAAGCCTTACAATTTCTGAAGGGAAACCTTCAGCTTCTTGCCAACAATAGGCCAGCGCCTTGGCAGAATAGCCCGTGCGCCATTGCTTTTCTGGTTTAGCAAGAAGTTTTTTCCAATCTTCAGCATTTTGCGCGGGAATGAAGATTTTTTTCATTTATCATCCTCTCTGCCTCTTATGCGGGGGATGGGGAGGGGAGTTTGAGGGGAGGGCGGGGGGCCTCAGGCTCCCCGGCCCTCCCCTCAAAGCATACCTCTCAGATCCCCCGGCCCTCCCCTCAAAATTCTTCATCCCCCCTACCCTTCCCGCACCAGGTTCAGCGCGCCCCCCACCGCGATCATCCGGCGCTGGCGCTCCGTGAGTTCCGCCCGGACCCAGATTTCTTTGTCCCCCGCTTTCAGGGGCAGGCGTTCATCTCCGGCGAGCAAGCGCTGGCGCACCCCGGGCAGTTCCAGGGATTGCCCCAGCTCCAGCAGGTCGTAGTCCCCGGGGTTTTCAAAGGTCAGGGGCAGGATGCCGAAATTGATGAGGTTGGCCAGGTGGATGCGGGCAAAGCTTTTCACCAGCTTCACCCGGACCCCCAGGTAGCGGGGGGCCAGGGCCGCGTGCTCCCGGGAGGAGCCCTGGCCGTAATTTTCGCCGCCGATGACGGCGCCTTCGCCCCGGCCCTGGACCCGGCGGAAAAACCAAGGGTCGATGCGGATAAAGGCGTACTTACTGATGGCGGGCAGGTTGCTGCGCAAGGGCAGAATTTCGCTCCCCGCCGGGAGAATGTCATCGGTGGTGACGTTGTCCCCCGCTTTCAGCCACACTTCGCCCCGCCAGGTGTCCGGCAGGGGCGAAAGCTTAGGGAAGGGCACGATGTTGGGGCCCCGGATCACTTCCACTTCTTCTCCCTCCGGGGTCGGAGGCATCAGGTTGCGGCCGTTAACCAGAAAATATTTGGGCGCGCCGATGCGGGGATAGTCGCCCAGCCGCCGGGGGTCGGCCAGTTCCCCGAAGATGGCGGCGGCCACCGCGGTCTCAGGGCTGGCTAAGTAGACCTGGTCCTCCTGGGTGCCGCTCCGCCCCGGAAAGTTCCGGGTAAAGGTGCGCACGGAGACCGCGCCGGAGGGCGGGGCCTGGCCGACGCCGATGCAGCCCCAGCAACCGGGGGGCATGACCCTAACCCCGGCCTTCAGGAGATCCAGCAGGCCGCCGGCCAGGTCCAGATTTTCCAGGACCTGGAGAGAGCCGGGGTTGATCTCCAGGCTCACCCGGGGATGGACCCGGCGTCCCTTCAAGGCCCGGGCCACCAGCATCAGGTCCCGGAAAGAGGAGTTGCCGCAGGAGCCGATGAGGACCTGGTCCACCGGGGTGCCTTCCACCTCCTGAACCGGCACCACCCGGTCCGGGGAGCCGGGGCAGGCGATGAGGGGCTCCAGTTCATGCAGGTCTACCTCCGTGACTCCCTGATATGGCGGCCGTCCCTGGACGTTAAGGGGCCGGAAGTCTTTATAGCGGCCCTGATAGGACAGGAACTTGCCGGTCTGGGCATCCGAAGGAAAAATGGAGGTGGTGGCCCCCAACTCCGCGCCCATATTGGCAATGGAGGCCCTCTCAGGCACGCTCAGGTAAGGCAGGGCCGAGCCAAAATATTCCAGAATCTTGCCCCGGCCGCCGGTGACGGTGAGCCGCCGCAGCAGTTCCAGAATGACGTCCTTGGCCGATACCCAGGCCGGGAACCGGCCTTCCAGGCGCACCCCGTGAATCTCCGGCATGACCAGGTAAAAGGGCTGGCCGGCCAGGGCCAGGGCCACATCCAAACCCCCGGCGCCAAAGGCCAACATCCCGGCCCCCCCGGCCGTGGGAGTATGGCTATCCGACCCCAACAGGGTCTTCCCGGGGGCACTGAAACGCTCGAGATGCACCTGATGGGAGATGCCGGTCCCCGGGGGCGAGAAGTAAAGGCCGTAACGGGCCGCGATGGTCCTCAAGAAGCGATGATCGTCGGCATTGCGGAAGTCGGCCTGCAGCAGGTTATGGTCCACATAACTCACCGCCACCTCAGGCCTGGCCCGGTCCACGCCCATGGCCTCAAACTCCAGATAGGCCAGGGTGCCGGTGGCATCCTGAGTCAGGGTGTGATCAATTTTCAGCGCCACTTCCGTCCCGGGCACCAACTCCCCGGAAACCAGATGGGCCTCCATCACCTGCTCCACGATAGTTTTAGCCATAAAGGGTCCTTAGGGATGGTTTTGTGGGGGAGGAGGCTAAGGGCCGCAGGCCCACTTACAATCCTCCCCCACACCCCCTCCCCCAATCCCTTATGTTTCTTTGGCTGGGGACGTCGTCCCCAGCCACTATAAGCGGGTGGGGAGGGGAGTTTGAGGGGAGGGCAGGGAGCTCAGCTCCCTGGCCCTCCCCTCAAATATTCTATCAAAATATCCGGGCAGTTGCTGCCGATGCCGTCCAGGTTCATGGCCAGATAGGGTTTCACGGTTTCCACCGAATCGATGTTCCAGGCAAAGACCAGCAGGCCGTGGGCGTGGGCGGTTTCCACCACCTCGGGGGTAATATAAGCATAATGGAGGATCAGGGCTTCGGCCAGGGCCGCCCGGGCCAGTCCCACCGGGTCCGCGGGGCATCCCACCATTAAAACCCCGGTGCGCAGCCGGGGCTCCTGTTCCTTGAGGGCCTTGATTACCGGATGCCAGAAGGAGATGGCATGGCCGTGAGCAAAGAGCTCGTGTTCTTGGAAAAAGCGCAACAGGGGCAAGGCGGCGTCCGGTTGCTTCAGCTCCACCACCAGGTGGGCCAGGCCTTTCACCAGGTCCACCACTTCGCGGAGCGAGGGGATGTATTCCCCTTTGCCGGCCTCGAGTCTCTGGAGTTCGGCCAGGGTGAAGTCCTTCACCCGCCCCTGGCCGTTGGTGGTGCGATCCACGGTCTCGTCGTGGATCACCGCCAGCTGGCCATCTTGGGTAAGCTGGACATCCAGTTCCACCGCGGCCACCCCCATCTTTAGGGCGCGGCGGAAGGAGCGCAGGGTGTTTTCCGGTTCATAGGCGGGGGCGCCCCGGTGCCCCATAATGCGCACCATAATTACCTTTCTTCGGTCCTCTGGGAGTAAGCCGGGAATGGAAACGGAGAAGGGACCCGGCGGGTCGCCCCTACTCCTTCTGGGCCGCATCTTTCCGGTCGCCAGTGCACTTGTGCCATCTGCTTATTTCATATATTAGATGAAAGGTAAAGGACAGGCAAGCTGCGAGGAGGGGGATGGTGAGCTGGCTGGGATTTTCTTTGATGGCCCTGGGACTCTGGGGGCTGTGGGGGTTTTTCAGCAAAGTGGCCACTCTGCACCTGGCGCCCCAGGCGACCTATGTTATTGCCATTTTAGGGCACCTGGCGGTGGTGGCATATTTGTGGACCGGGCCAGGGTTGGCCATCACCTGGCAGCCCTGGGGTCTGGCTACGGCTTTGATGGCGGGCCTCTGCATGGCCTTCGGGCTCCTCTGTTTCTTCCGGGCCCTGGCCCTGGGCACCGCCACCGTGGTGGTGCCCCTTACCGCCCTCTATCCCCTGATAACCGTGCTCTTAAGCGTGGTTCTGCTCCGGGAGAAGGTTTCCCCCTCACAACTCTTGGGGGTAGCCTTGGCCCTGCTGGCCGTCTGGCTGTTGTCCAAATGAGGGGGTGAAGTGATGACCTGGGAACCCATTGAGAAACCCGGCCCTTACTCCCCGGCGGGGCGTCAGGAGACGCGGATCCTGGGCCTGGATGTGGGCGAGAAACGCATCGGCCTGGCGGTGAGCGATCCTTTGGGGATCACCGCCCAGGGACTTAAAGTTCTGATCCGGCGAGGATGGGAGTCCGACCTGGTCCAACTCCTGGAAGTGGCGCGCCAGTACCAGGTAACTGAAATTGTGGTGGGGCTACCCCGGCATATGAACGGCCGGCCGGGGAAAATGATCCCGGAAATCCTGGACCTGGCCCGGACGCTGGGTGAGGCCCTGGGAGCGAAGGTGATCCCCTGGGATGAGCGCCTCACCAGCGCCGAGGCGGAACGGGTACTGATCCAGGCGGATCTAAGCCGCCGGCGCCGGCGTCAAGTGGTGGATCAGTTGGCCGCGGTGCTGATTTTGCAGGGCTACCTGGACTTCCGCCGGCAGGAATAAAGTCTGCAATTCTGAGTTAAAAGACACCTGCTAATCTAAAAATAATAAAGTCTCGTCCTTATATATTATCTTGTTTAAGCAATTTGTTGTTAAGATTAACGCCTCAGGTTTCGTTCTCAATTTAACTCCGCCCTAAAAAAATCTGCTTAGCTCATTTTTTTTTCTTGACATTTTTTTAAAAAAAGCTGTATTTTGGGGTGCGGGTGGGGAAAAGTGGAATGCAGTGGGAATTGATGGGGTAATATGTTCACCAGTAGCTATTTTTACAACATGGATAACAAAGGTCGGGTCAGCATTCCCGTCTCCTACCGGGAAATTTTGCAGGAACGCCAAGACCGCCAGGTTATCCTCACCAATTTCGAAGGTTATATCTTGGCCTTCCCCCAATCAGAATGGCTCAAGATTGAGGCCAAGCTGGCGGAAAAAGCCATATTTGACAAGGAGGTACGCGCCTTTCAACGGTTTTTAATCTCCGGGGTGGAGAAATGCCCCCTGGATCGCATGGGGCGGATTCTTATCCCGCCCAATCTCCGGGACTATGCCAAACTGGCCCGGGAAGTGGCCCTGGTGGGAGCGATCCGCTCCTTTGAAATCTGGGACCGTCAGTCCTACGAAACCCATCGGAAACAGTTGGAAGCGTCCATCGGCCAAGAGGTTTTGCAAAAATTGCTGATTTAAACTCAGACCTATATCCGGTGCATGAACCGGTTATGGTGATGGAGGTGTTGGTGGCCCTAAAATGCCGGCCTGGCCGCCTGTATGTAGATGGCACCGTGGGTGAAGGGGGGCACGCCACCGCCATCCTGGACCGCAGCGCACCTGACGGAACACTTTGGGGATTAGATCAAGATTCTGCGGTCCTGGAAAGAGCAGCCACCCGGTTGGCCCACCACACCTCCAGATTTCAGTTATTTCACCGTTCTTACACGCAATTGGGGGAGCTTCTGCAAACGGCCCACCTAGCGGGCGCAGACGGCCTCCTGTTGGACTTGGGGCTGTCTTCCTTTCAGCTTAAATATTCCCACAGGGGGTTTTCTTTTATGGGCGATGAGCCTCTGGACATGCGGTTCAATCCCCGGGCGGAGGAGGCCACCGCGGCGCAGCTGCTTAATGGCGCCTCTCCGGCAGCCTTGGAGAAGATTTTTCGAGAGTATGGCGAAGAGCCTCGGGCCAGGCGCGCCGCCCGCCTCATCGTTCAAGCCCGGCAAAAGGCGCCATTCCAGACTACCCGGCAGTTGGTAGAGATAGTACAACAGGCCATGGGACCCGGGGGGCGCAGGGGGAGACTGCATTCGGCCACCCGGGTCTTTCAGGCCCTCAGGATTGCCGTAAACCGGGAGTTGGATCAACTGGCCGACTTTTTGGACCAGGCCCCGGGCTGGATCCTGCCTGGGGGCCGACTGGTAATTATCTCCTATCACTCCCTGGAAGACCGGCTGGTAAAGCAGCGGCTGGCTGCCTGGGAGCGGGCCGGGGTGATGTCCCGCCTGACCCGCAAACCCCTGGTGCCGTCACCGGAAGAGGTGAAGCGCAACCCCAGGGCACGCAGCGCCAAGATGCGGGTCGCCGAAAAGCCCCTAGAGACTCCTGCAGGGACTGCCTGAATATGGAAATCCCCGAGAATCTGATCGCCGCCGAAATCAACGCTGTTAATTTAACGGCGTCCATGAAATTTTTATTTTTGAGCCTTGCCCGCCGGCAAGCTTACACTGCCCTCCATTCGCTGCGGGTGACCAGACACTCTCTTCGCTTTGCTGACCATCTAAGAATTTCCCTGGAAGACCGGGAGGCTCTTAGAATCGGAGGCTATCTCCACGATATCGGCAAAATCGCCATCGATGATAACGCTCTCCTCAAACCCGGCTCCCTGTCCCGGGAAGAGCGCGCCCTGATTGAAAGCCATCCGCTAATCGGCCAAAGACTGGTAAAGGACTTGGGCCTGGGGCCTCAGGGAGAAGACCTCATCCTCCATCATCATGAACGTTGGGATGGCCGGGGTTATCCGGACGGACTGGCCCGGGATGAGATTCCCTTGCTTTGCCAGATTCTGGCCCTGGCGGATTGCTATGATGCCCTCACCACCGACCGCTGCTATCGTCGCGCTTGCACTCCGGCAGAAGCCCTGGCGGAAATCCGGGCTTCCTCAGGAACGCAATTCAGATCCGAACTGGCCCAGGAATTCATCGAAATGATCTCTTCCTCTAGTCAATTAGTCAATCCCAGATATTGGCGAGATTTAGCTGAAGGAGGTAAAGGATGTCCAGCAACCTGACGCTCCGATTGAACACTGTGGGTCAGGTCCTTATCTCCCGCAACCGCATGGTGGCCCATCCCTGGCGGTGGGGCAGGGCCATGGGGGCGGCTCTGATCCTGGCCACGGTGGGGATCATGTTTACCTCCTTTTTTTGGGCCTGGAACGACCTGCATTATATTACCCTGAGCTACCAGATCTCCCAGGCCCAGGAGACCCAAAAGCAGTACCTGGATCTGAATCGCAAGCTGCGCATCGAGCTCGTCAACCTTACGGCCATTTCCCGCCTGGAGAAACTGGCGGCGGAATACGACATGGGGTCCCCCCAACCTTCCCAGGTTATTAATTTGCCATGACTCACGCCTCAGCCCTGACCCCCGGGATCGGCAAATGGGTGCGCCTGCGCATCATCCTGGTGGGTCTGGGTCTGGTCGGCCTGAGTCTTTGGGTCTGTGGCAGGTTTTTCTATCTGCAGGCCCTCCGAGGTCCTCAGCTCCGGGAGGAGGCCACCCGGGAGTACCAGAAATTCTGCCCCGTATTGCCGGTGCGGGGTATGATCCTGGACCGCCGGGGCACCGAGATGGCCATTAGCACCCGGGTCTCTTCTCTGGTGGCGCATCCGGCCCAGATCAAGGACGGCGGCCGTCTAAGCCGGGAACTGGCCCCCATCCTGGGTTTTAAACCCCGGGAACTGAAAGAGATCCTCACCCGGGCCCGGCCCTTTGTCTGGGTCAAACGCCACCTTACCCCTGAACGGGAAGAAGCCTTCCTGGCCTGGCAGGCTGCAGCCGACCAGAAGTCACCGGCCTCAAAAGGCCAAAATGGCCGCCGGGAAACGGAGACCATCTACCTGATCCCGGAAGCCCGGCGCTATTACCCCCAGCTCTCCCTGGCGGGCCCGGTCCTGGGGTTTTGTGACATCGACGGCCAGGGCCTGGAGGGGGTGGAGCACCAGTTCAATGAGTATCTCTATGGCAAGCCCAAGAGATCCTGGAAGATGATAGATGCCCGGGGCCACATCGTGGAAACCGGGGAGAAGGCCTGGGATCCAGAGGTCATGGGCCACAACGTGGTCCTCACCTTGGATCGCACCCTGCAATACATTGCGGAGAAAGAGCTGGCCCGAGGGGTGGAAAAGTGGCAGGCGGCAGGGGGGCTGGTCCTGGTGCTGGCGCCGCAAACCGGTGAGATCCTGGCCATGGCCCAGCAGCCGTCGTTGGACCCCAATATCTATACCCAATACGCAGATGAGGCTCGCCGTAACCGCCACCTCACCGACGCCCTGGAGCCCGGCTCCACTTACAAGATATTCATTGCCGCCTCGGCCCTGGACGCCCAGATAGTCAAGCCCACGGATAAGCTTCATTGTGAAAATGGCGTCTGGCACCTGAACGCCAAAGAGATGATTCACGATGTGCATCCCTACGGGACTCTGACGGTTCAGCAGGTTGTGCAAAAATCCAGCAACATCGGCGCGGCCAAAATTGCCCATAAGATGGGCGGGGCCCGCCTGGATCACTATCTCCGGGACTTTGGCTTCGGCCGCCGCACGGGTATTATGTTTCCCGGAGAGAGCGCCGGGCTCTTGAAAAACCTACGGCTGGCGCGTTCCTCCCTGGACCGGGCTACCCTGGCCTTTGGGCAAGGGGTATCTGTGACCCCGCTGCAAATGACCATGGCCCTGGCAGCCATGGGCAATGAGGGCGTGCTCATGGAGCCGCTGTTAGTCAAGGAGATAATCAGCCCCCAGGGAGAGAAAGTTAAGGAGTTCCAGCCCCGGCCGGTGAGAAGGGTGCTTTCCCGACAAACTGCCCAACAGATGATGGCCATCATGGAGACCGTCACCCAACCCGGCGGCACCGCCAAGGACGCGGCGCCGGAGGGCTTCACCGTGGCCGGCAAAACCGGCACGGCCCAAAAACTGGTGGGCCGGGCCTATTCCCACTGCAAATTTAACGCCTTATTTATCGGCCTGGTTCCGGCTGACAAACCGGTGCTGGCCATCACCGTAATCATCGATGAACCCAAAGGCGCCATCTATGGGGGGGTGGTAGCTGCTCCCGTCTTTAAGGAGATTGCCGCCCAGTGCTTAAGGGTTCTGGGGTATTATCCCCAGAAGGAGTTAAAAAGAGAAAATACTCCGGTGCTGGCCAGCCTGATGCCGGGCCCTGCCAAGGCCCACGCCGCACCGGCCCCTCCGGAAATCAAATTTACTCCGCCGCAGAAAGAAATCCCCCAAGAACCTTTAAAGGTGATGCCGGACCTGCGGGGCTACACCATCCGCCAAGCCCTGGATTTGCTGCACCGGTCCGGACTCCGTTGTCGCTTCGAGGGAAGTGGCATGGCAGTGGGTCAGGAGCCGGCACCCGGGACGGCCATTTGCCCCGGAACCACTTGTCTGGTGAGGTTCAAGTCCCGCAGTTGACCTTTGCCGGGGTGATTGTTTCTTGCCAAGGGCTTAAAGTTTTTATAGGATTATTTGAGGAACAGTCAGCGGCCAACCGCCGCAGGGCCTTCAGCTTAGCAAATCTTCTTGGGGTCATTAGAGCGAGATTAATGATCCACCTTCTTCTCCAACCCCTTTAAGGGTTGGGCGGGGTTGGCGAGGGTGACCAAAAGTTGCCCTGGGATCAGCAACCCACTTTTCCGACCACGGACCAAGCAAACGAGACGACCGGTGCAGAGAGATCAGCAATCCCCCAAGACCCTAAGGCAGCTGCTTAGGGGTTTGGAGGGCTGCCAGGTCCGGGGAGATGATAGCCTTCCCATCGCCGGAGTGGCCTATCATTCCCAGGAGGTGGTCCCCGGGGGGATCTTTGTGGCCCTCAAGGGACAGCGCACCGATGGCCACCGGTTTCTCTCCGTCAGCCTAAAAAGGGGCGCCCGGGTCATTGTTACCGAGGAGGATTTGCCTCCCCCCACCGGGGTCACGGTGGTCAAAGTGCCCCAGGCCCGCCTGGCCCTGGCCCATCTGAGCGCGGCCTTCTACGGCCACCCCAGCCGGGAGCTGACCCTGGTGGGGATTACCGGCACTAACGGCAAGACCAGCACCACTTACTTGCTGGAGGCCATCCTGACCGCGGCGGGGCACCGGGTGGGCGTGGTGGGGACCGTCAACTATCGGGTGGGCGAAGACAGCTGGCCGGCCCCGGTGACCACTCCCGAATCGTTGGACCTGCAAAGACTGCTGCGAGAAATGCAAGGCGAGAGGCGTGAGTCATGTCTTCCTGGAGGTCTCGTCCCATGCCCTGGACCTTAGGCGGGTGGACTGCGTCACCTTTGCCGCGGGGGTCTTTACCAACCTCTCCCAGGATCATTTGGACTATCACCGGGACCTGGACGATTATTTTGCCGCCAAGTCCCGGCTCTTTTTGGAAATTCTTGCCAACGGCGGCCCGCCCTTACCCCTGGCGGTGCTTAACCTGGACGACCATCGGGGCCGGAAGCTGAAGCAGCAGGTCCGGGTCCCTACCCTCACTTACGGTCTCAACCCTGAGAGCCAGGTGCGGCCTCTCAGCTACCGGTTCCGGCGCAACGGCCTGGAGGCCAGGCTGATCACGCCTGCCGGGGAGCTGGAGATCACCTCCTCCCTGGTGGGGCCTTTCAATCTGGCCAATATTCTGGCCGCCAGCGCCACGGCCTTGGGTCTGGGCTTGGGCCCGGAAGAGGTGGTTAAAGGCATCGCCGCCTTGAGCGTGGTGCCGGGACGGTTGGAACGCTTGGGCCCGAAGGCGGGGCCCAGCATATTCGTAGATTACGCCCATACCCCGGCCGCGGTGGCCCAGGCCCTGGGGGCCTTGGAGACCCTGGACTTCTCTCGCCTGATCACCGTGTTCGGCTGCGGCGGGGACCGGGACCGGGGAAAAAGGCCGCTGATGGGGGAGGCCGCAGCCCGGGCCTCCCACCTGGTGGTGGTGACCAGCGACAACCCCCGGACTGAAGACCCTATGGCCATCATCACCCAGATCGAACCGGGGCTTAAGGCCGGCGGCCTGCGCCCCTTGAGTAAAAAGGCCGCTAAGGGGGGAGAACGCGGTTATCTGGTGATCCCCGAGCGGCGGGAGGCCATCCGCCTGGCGGTTAAGCTGGCAGGACCCGGCGATGCCGTGCTGGTGGCGGGCAAAGGCCATGAAAACTACCAGATTTGGGGAGAAGAGCGCCGCCACTTTGACGACCGGGAAGAGGTGGAGCAGGCGCTGGAGGAGATGAACTTTTGACCGCCCCCCCGGACAAGATTTTCCCCTCCCCTGGTGGGAGGGGTTGGGGGAGGGGGAAATTTTGACCACCCCCACCCAACCCTCCCCCATCAAGGGGGAGGAATAGTTATTGCCGGAGCACCACCACTTCGATGAACAAGAGGAGGTGCAACAGGCTGTAAATGAGTTAAGATTAACCGGATAACTGGATAGATTGAAATTTTAGGTTTTGCCTGCCAGGGAAGGATGCAGCATTGGAACAGGTCAATCTCCAGGTCTTCCTTAATAGCATTAGGAAGCGCCCATATCGAGACCTTATTCAAGAATACCTAAAAAAACAAAGCACTGAGCAATTATTACAAGCATATAAGAAGACCATATCACTGCTGCCTTCGCAATACCATGGGTTGATAGAGCCCTTTGTTGATCATATGAATTATTATGTAAAGGAAAGAGACTATTGGAATAAAAATTGTCGTGAGGTGTTCGATATTATTATCAATGCTGCTCATTATTATCACATCGGTAATATCCGCTCTTTTTCTTTAGAGGAGTATATTTCGTCAGAAGATCAAGAGATGTTATACAATCTGTTTCAAATCGTAACCTTGAACTATGCTCATGCTGCCTCCCAGCAACCGGAGATGCGCAAGTTCCTGGGCATAAAAAAAGGGCTCTTCCGATGGTAGGGTCAGGAATCAGGATTAGCTGACCGCCGATTCAGGAGTATGGGGGTTGATGGGCGCCCAATTCACCCTTCCCGAAATCCTGGCCGTTACCCGGGGGACCTTGATCCAACCCGGCACGGCCACCATATTCGCCGGGGTCAGCACCGACACCCGCACCTGCCAGCCCGGGCAGCTGTTTATCCCCTTGAAGGGGGAGCGTCACGACGGCCATGACTTCATCCCGGCCGCCCTGGAGCGGGGCGCGATGGGAGTCCTGGTGGAGAATGTAGCACAGCCGCCCTCGGCTGTGAAAAAGCCGCTCCCGGCTCTGGAAGAACAGGCGAGGGCGCCTGTTCCACATTCCATACCCCCGGAGGTTACGGTGATCTCGGTTCCGGACCCCCTGGCGGCCCTGGGAGACCTGGCCCAGACCTGGCGCCTCCGCTTCCGGGGGCCCGTGGTGGCCATCACCGGCAGTTGCGGCAAGACCACTACCAAGGAAATGACCGCCGCAGTGCTGTCCCGGTCCTTTAGGGTCCATAAAAATGAGCTGAACCTGAATAATCTCATCGGCCTGCCCCTGACCCTGCTGGGTCTCGAGGCTACGCACGAGGCGGCGGTGGTGGAGTTGGGCATGAACGCCTTCGGGGAAATCCTGCGCCTGACGCAAATCGCCCGCCCCACCATCGGGGTGCTCCTCAATGTCTATCCGGCCCACACCGAGGGAGTGGGGGATGTGGCGGGAGTGGCCCGGGCCAAAGGGGAGCTGGTGGAGGCGTTGGGGCCCGACGCCCAACTGATTTATAATGCCGACGATCCGTGGCTGGCCCGCCGGGCCCAGGATTTTGTTGGCCGCACCCTGGGGTTTGGCCTGGGAAGAGAAGCTGACCTCCGGGCCAGCGAACGCCTGGCGCAAGGGAGGCAGGGCCAGTCGGCCCAGATCCATTTTCAGGGCTACACCTGGCCCCTGACCCTTAAGACCACGGGGTTGCACATGTTGTACAACGCCCTGGCCGCCACCGCGGTGGGCCTGACCCTGGGACTGGCTCCCGAAGAGACTGCCGCGGCGCTCTCGGAGTTTTGCCCGGTGACGCGGCGCTCCCAGGTTTTCACCCTGCCTTCCGGGGTGCACCTGCTCAACGACTGCTACAATGCCAATCCCGGCTCCATGACCATGGCCCTTAAGACCCTGACGGAGCTGCGGGATGCCGGCCGGACCGCCGCGGCCCTGGGGGACATGCTGGAGCTGGGCCAGGGGGCCGTGGCCGCCCACCAGGAGTTGGGACGGCAGGCGGCCCTGATGGGACTGGATCTCCTGGTGATTTACGGAAACTTCCGCCAGGAAGTGGCCGCGGGGGCCAAGGAAGCCGGGCTGGCGCCGGAGCGCATCCTGCCGGTGGAGTCCCACGGGGAAGGGGCCCGGGCCCTGAAGGAATTCCTCCAACCGGGAGACTGGCTCCTGGTAAAAGGCTCCCGGGCCATGCGTATGGAGGTGATCATCGAGGCCTTAAAGGATTTAGGGCAATAAACGTAGGGTGGGCACTGCCCACCTTAAATCAGATTAAACTTCTCTTTCAATAAACATGTAAGACCCTAAAAATCACTGGGGAAGGCGTAAGGTGCTCTACCACCTGCTCTATCCATTAAAGTCGGTCTTCGGCGGGTTCAATGTCTTCAGGTACATTACCTTTCGGACCATCTTCGCCATTCTCACCGGCCTGTCCGTCTCTCTGATCCTGGGCCCCTGGTTCATCCGGAAGCTCAAGGAGCTCCAGATCGGCCAGTATATCCGGGAAGACGGCCCCCAGTCCCACTTTTCCAAGACCGGCACCCCCACCATGGGGGGCCTGATGATCATCTTGACCATCCTGCTCACCACCCTGCTCTGGACGGACCTGACCAACCCTTACATCTGGCTCCTGGGCCTGGTGACCCTGGGCTTCGGGCTTATCGGCTTCTTTGACGACTACCTCAAAATCGTCAAGAGGCAGAACCGGGGTTTGACCGGCCGGGAGAAATTCCTGGCCCAGATCCTGGTGGCCCTGATAGTGGCCGTCTGGCTCTATATCAATCCGGCGTTCAGTACCACTCTCACTGTCCCCTTCTTCAAGCAATTGCAGCCTGATCTGGGTTTGGGGTTTATTCTCCTGGCGGTCTTTATCATCGTGGGGACCGCCAATGCGGTGAATCTCACGGATGGTCTGGACGGGCTGGCCATCGGCCCGGTGACCATCGCCGCGGGATTCTACATTATCTTCTGCTACCTGGCGGGTAATAAGAATATCGCCACCTATCTGCAAATCCCCTACGTGCGGGGGGTGGGGGAGCTCTCCGTCTTCCTGGGCGCCCTGGTGGGCGCAGGCATCGGCTTCCTCTGGTTCAACTCCTACCCGGCCCAGGTCTTTATGGGGGACGTGGGCGCCCTGGCCCTGGGAGGCGTCCTGGGAACCGTGGCCCTGGTGACCAAACAAGAAATCCTCCTGGTTTTCGTGGGCGGACTCTTCGTAGTGGAAGCCCTCTCAGTCATCTTGCAGGTGGGCTTTTTCAAGGTGACCAATGGCCGCCGGATCTTTCGCATGGCCCCCATTCATCACCATTTCGAACTGAAAGGCTGGCCCGAACCCAAGGTTATCGTCAGATTTTGGATCATCGCCATCATTCTGGGGCTGCTGTCTTTGAGCGCCCTGAAGCTGAGGTAGTTTCGCCCTCCGCCAGTAGGTGGCAGGGGGGTGTGGGTATTACTGGGGACCTTACCACCTAACTGGCTGCGGATAACTTCATCCCGCACCCTTACTCTTCCTAGGGGCTGAGGCCCGGTGTACCGGTCCTCAGCCTGGGGAGGCTGAAATGAGTGTCGCAGGTTATATTAGGTAATTAATATGGAATTAATGGGAAAAAAGGTTCTGGTGGTGGGGCTGGCCCGCACCGGGGTGGCCTTGAGCCGCTTTCTGGCTGAGAAAGGAGCCAGGGTAACCGTCACGGACCAGGCCCCGGCCGCCGACCTTGCCGAAGCCCGCCGGCAGATTCAGGATCTGGGGGCCATGGAGGAGCTGGGGGTGGCGGAGCCCTCGCTGGCAGGGCTATGACGCCATCGTCCTCTCCCCTGGGGTGCCGCCGGAACTCCCCTGGCTGAACGCCGCCCGGGAGGCCGGGGTGCCGGTGTGGGGCGAGTTGGAACTGGCCGCGCCTTTCATCCAGCGGCCCCTGATGGCGGTTAGCGGCACCAACGGCAAAACCACCACCACCACCCTGGTGGGAGAACTGCTCCGGGCCTCGGGCCAGAAGCCCCTGGTGGGAGGCAACATCGGCACCCCCTTAATTTCTTTGCTCTCCCGGCAGGAAGAAGCCGATCATCTGGTGGTGGAGGTGAGCAGCTTCCAGCTGGACACCGCCCCTCATTTCCATCCCCAGACCGCGGCCTTGCTCAATATTACCCCGGACCACCTGGACCGGTATCCTGACTTCCAGGCCTATATGGCCTCCAAGGCCGGTCTGTTCCGGTGCCAGCAAAATGGAGACCTGAAGGTCCTTAATCTTGATGACCCGGCAGTGAAGGCGCTGGGCCAGGGGGGAGGGCGGGTCTACTACTTTTCCACGGCCCAACCCTTGGCGGAAGGGGCCTGGATGGAGAACGGGGCAGTTAAGATCAGGCTTTCCGGGGGATGGGAGGGAGTTTTTCCCCTGAGCCAGATTCGCTTAAAGGAGCGCCACAACCTGGAAAACATCATGGCGGCCCTGCTCTTGGCCCTAAATGCCGGGGCGGAGCCTGCCGCCTGCCGGGAGGTGCTGGCTCAATTCCGGGGCTTGCCGCATCGCCTGGAATGGGTGGCCCAGATCCAAGGAGTGGATTTTTACGACGACTCCAAGGGCACCAATGTGGGCGCAGTGGCCTGCTCCCTAACTCATTTTGCCCAGCCCGTGATCCTGATTGCCGGCGGCCGGGACAAAGACAGCGATTTCACCCCGCTTTCCCCCCTTATTAAAGAGCGGGTCAAGGCCCTGGTCCTGCTGGGAGAAACCCGGGACCAGCTAGCTCGGGCTTGGCACGGCCTGGCCCCGGCCTACCAGGTGCGCGACCTAAAGGAAGCGGTAAACCAGGCCTTCAAGCTGGCCCAACCCGGAGAGGTGGTGCTCCTTTCTCCGGCCTGCGCCAGTTTTGATATGTTCCGGGACTATGCCCACCGGGGCGAAACCTTTCAAAGATGGGTACGGGACCTGAAGCATGCGGCCGGATGCTAAGGCTCAGATGGCGGTGGCGCCCCACTACGACCAGATCCTGCTGGCCAGCGCCTTTTCCCTGGTGGCCTTGGGGTTGACCATGATCTTCATCGCCAGCAATGTCATGGCCCAGGCCGAATATAACGACCCCTACTATTTCCTCAAGCGCCAGGGGGTCTATGCCCTGCTGGGCCTGGGGGGCCTCTTTCTGGCCCGGACTATTAACTATCAACACTATCAACGTTGGGTCTATCACTTCCTGCTCCTTTGCTGCCTCGGCCTGCTTTTGGTATTTGTCCCGGGCATCGGCGGCAAGGTGCGGGGCGCGGCCCGCTGGCTCAAGCTGGGGCCTTTCACCGTGCAGCCCTCGGAATTCGCCAAACTGGCGATGGTCTTGTTCCTGGCCTATTCCCTGTCCCGTAAGCAAGAAAAGATGAAATATTTTGCCATCGGCTTTTTGCCCCACTTGCTAGTGGCCGGGGTGTTCATCGGCCTCATCGGCAAAGAGCCGGACTTCGGCACCGCCCTCACCCTGGGGGCCATCGTCTTTATTATGCTCTTTGTGGGCGGCACCCGGCTCACCTACATCTTGCTGGCTCTGGGCGGGGGCGGGGCGCTGGCTTGCTTGATGGTTCTCCGGGACCCGAAAAAATTTGACCGCATCCTCTCATTCCTGGATCCCTGGAAGTATGGCCATGATGTGGGCTACCAGCTCAAACAGTCACTGTTAGCCATTGGCTCCGGATGTCTTTGGGGCATGGGGCCGGGGCAAAGCCGGGCCAAGCTCTTTTATCTGCCCGACGCCCATACCGACTTCATCCTCTCCATCTTCAGCGAGGAATTGGGCTTCCTGGGATTCTTACTGGTGCTGATCCTCTTTGTCATCCTGGTTTCCCGGGGTATTCTGGTAAGCCTCAGGGCCCCGGACAGTTTCGGCTCCTATCTGGCCCTGGGCCTAACCCTGCTTATCGGCATGCAGACGGCCATCAACATGGGAGTGGTGAGCGGGATTTTCCCCACCAAAGGGCTGTCGCTGCCCTTTCTCAGCTATGGGGGCTCGTCCCTGATGGCCAATCTCTTTGCCGTGGGGGTGCTGTTGAATATCAGCAGCCAGACCAAGCGCCCCGTTAAACCGTTAGTCAAGGCGGAGGCCCCTCCTGCCAGGAAAGGGCGGGTTTAACAGGATTTATGTGGGGGAGGGCCAGGGACCTGAGGTCCCTGCCCTCCCCCACACCCCCTCCCAACCCGCGTACGTTGGTTGATTAGGCCGGGCTGAAGCCCGGCCTAATCAACCAGAAAAATTATAAGGGATTGGGGGTGGGGGTTTGGGGGAGGGGGTAAGGGTCCACCGACCCTTAGCCCCCTCCCCCAAAGCAGCAAACACGAGGTTACTTTATGGGTCTTAAGGTGGTGATCGCCGGCGGCGGCACGGGAGGGCACCTGTTCCCGGGCATTGCGGTGGCCCAGGAATTTCGGTCCCGTCATGGCGCAGAGGTCACCTTTCTTACCACCCCCAAGGCCATAACCGCCCAGATCCTGGAGCGGTACGGATTCTCCTGGCAGGCCCTGGAAAGCCGGGCCTTAAAGGGACAGAAGCTCATCGGCCGCATCCGCACCTTATTGCAGGTGCCCGGCAGCATCCTGGAGGCCAAGGCCCGCCTCCAGGCCCTTAAGCCTCACCTGGTATTGGGCATGGGAGGGCACACTTCCGGGCCGGTGGGGGTGGCGGCCTACCGCCTGGGGATTCCTCTGGCCCTGCACGAACAGAATGCCATCCCGGGGTTAACCAATCGCTATCTGGCCCGCCTGGCCAGCCGGGTTTTCCTTTCCTTTCCAGGCAGCCGCAGCTATTTTGCCTCGGATAACTGCCTCTGGACCGGCAATCCCATCCGGGGCGAGTTCTTTGAGGCGGACACACCCCGGCCTCCGGAGCCTTTTACGGTGCTCATCATGGGAGGGAGCCAGGGCGCCCACCACCTCAATATGGAGACCCTGGCGGCGCTCCCCTGGCTGGCTGACCTGAAAGACCGGCTCCAATTCCTTCACATTACCGGGGAATACGATCAGGAAGAGGTGGAGGCAGGCTATCGCCAAGCCGATTTTGCCGCGCAAGTGGCGGCTTTTACCCCGGAGGTGGCCAACTTAATGGCTCGGGCGCATTTGGTGGTCTGCCGGGCCGGCGCCTCCACCCTGGCGGAGATCGCCGCGGTGGGCCGGGCGGCCCTCCTGGTGCCCTACCCTTTTGCCGCCAACAACCATCAGGAGTACAACGCCCGGTTTCTGGCCGAAGCCGGGGCCGGGGAGATGGTGTTAAATAAAGATTTTACTGGAGAGGTCCTGGCTGGTAAGATACGACAATATCTGGCCGACCCCTCCCTGAGGGAGCAGATGGAGGAAGCCAGCCGCCGCCTGGCCCGCCCCGACGCGGCGAAGGAGATTGTTAAGGGGTGCCTGGAATTGATGGAGGCAAAGGCTTAGAAGACAATTCACCCTCCCCTACCCTCCCATCCAGGGAGGGGAAAATGAAAACTGTGGGGGTTTGCCAATAATGGGGGAAGCCTTAGATAAAGGAAGCCATATATAACCAAAGGTTCCATTATATTCCTCCCCCTTGATGGGGGAGGGTTGGGTGGGGGTGGTGTAAAGTAACGCAAAGAACAGGCCATATCGCCAAAATTCTCCGGAAGAGGCCAACGGGGGCTGAAAGCCTTTTATGGCTTCATCTTAAAGGCAAGCAATTAGAGGGCATCAAATTCAGGAGGCAGGAACCTATCGGCCGGTATATTGTTGATTTTGTAGCCTTTGACAGACGCCTGATTATAGAAATAGACGGCGGGCAACACGCTATTGAAAAAGTTCGAGACTCGCAGAGAAACGAATGGTTAAAGAACGAAGGCTTCAAGATACTACGCTTTTGGAATAACGAGGTGTTGCAAAATTTGGAGGGAGTTCTGGAAACAATCAGAGAAAATATGCTTCGCCACCCTCCCCTGACCCCTCCCATCAAGGGAGGGGAATAATAGCTTAGCCAATCGGAAATAGGATAAATAACTTTGGTCATATATTTGAGAATGATAAGGAAAGCCAGCCTGCGGCTAGGGTCGCCCCGATATGGCCGGATCGTGCATGGTTGCCTGGAATTGATGGAATATAGCTTTTAATGTGGTAGTTCCTCCGGGTTTCGCATCATCATGAAGGAACTTAAATCATCAATAAAAGATTTAAGAGAGCTCTTTGAGCGCAGCATAACTGTTAAAGACATAGCTGAACCATTGGCTTCTTTCGATGTTAATTGTCCGGCTCCTTTTGTTCGACAATTTATGGATAAAAAGAAATATGATGTTATTGGCGTAAGAAGGGACGGATTAGTAGTTGGCTATGCAAGAAAAAATGACTTATCAAACAAAGAACTTTGTAAGCACCTAGTCAAGTTTGACCAAGATGAGATACTCCCGGATACCGAGCCATTAATTAATGTTTTTAAATTACTCCATCGTTTTTCTAGAGTTTTTGTGCTTGTCCTGGGGGAGGTAGGTGGAATCGTAACACGCGGTGATCTACAAAAAGCTCCGATCAGGATGTGGCTATTCGGATTAGTATCGTTAATCGAAATGCACCTTTTGCGAATCATTAGACATTATTATAATGACGAGGGTTGGAAAGAATTACTTACCAAAGAGAGACTGACCAACGCGCAGAAGACGCTAGACTCTATGAAGCTTAGAAACGAAGACATTGATTTAGCTGGTTGTCTCCAATTATGCGACAAGTGTACCATTGTCAGTAAGAATGCAAAACTAAGGATATCGTTAGGTTTTGATTCGAAAAAATCAGCTGAGCGATTTTTTAAAGATCTTGAGAAACTTCGTAATAATCTTGCACATGCACAAGATATTATTACAAGTTTTAAAGGAAAATGGTCAGAGGTTGTTGATCTTGCCGAGGGAACTGAGAGACTTTTGCAGAGATGTGAGGTAATATAAAAGTTTCATTATCATATTCTGCTGGGTTCCAAATATAACTTGAAAAAAAGCATGCGAGAAATAGCTTTGTATTCTACTTCCTACCACTTCATCGGCATGGGCGGCATTGGCATGAGCGGCCTGGCGGAGCTATTGGTGCGGCAGGGGCATCGGGTGAGCGGCTCGGACCTGGCGGAGAATCCCCTGACCCGGCGCCTGGAGGCCCTGGGGGTCAAATTCCATCAGGGGCATAAGGCCGAGCATTTAGGGGAGGCCCAGGTAGTGGTGCACTCCACCGCGGTCAAGGAAGACAACCCGGAGCTGGCCGCGGCCCGGGCCCGGAAAATGGAGGTGCTGCGCCGGGGGGAGCTGCTGGCCCGACTCATGGAGGGGCACTTCCAGATCGCGGTCACCGGCGCCCACGGCAAGACCTCCACCACCGCCATGGTGGCCGCCATCCTCCGGGCCGCAGGCCTTGAGCCCACCGTGGTGGTGGGGGCCATCTGGGACAGCCTGGGGTCCAACGCCATCCTGGGCCGGGGCCAGTATTTTGTGGCCGAAGCCGATGAGAGCGACGCCTCCTTTGCTTTGCTGTCGCCCGAAATTACCGTGATTACCAACCTGGATAAGGAGCACCTGGATCATTACCGGGACCTGGACCACATTAAGGAAACCTTCGGGGAATACTTGCGGCAACTGCCTGGCGGCTCCCGGGTGGTGGCCTGGGGCGACGATCCCCATCTGTCACCCCTCCTTAAAGATATTTCTCCTCAGTTACTCACCTATAGTCTCAAAAGGAGAGGCGACTTCCAGGCCACGGATCTTAAGCCCCAGGGGCTGGGGACCAGCTTCCGCCTGAGCTATCGGGGGCAAGAACTGGGCGAGCTGACCCTGCCCCTGGCGGGAGAACATTATGTGCTCAACGCCATGGCCGCCTGTGCCGTGGCCCAAAGTCTGGGGCTGGACTTCCCGGTCTGGCGGCAGGGGCTTGAAAATTTGGGCCAGATCCACCGGCGCTGCCAGGTCAAAGGCGAAGCCGGGGGAATCCTGGTGGTGGATGATTACGGCCACCACCCCACCGAGATTGCTTCCACCCTGGAAGGCCTGTCCCAGGCCTTTCCGGCCCGGCGCCTGGTGGTGGCCTTCCAGCCCCATCGCTACACCCGCACCCGGGCCTTACTGCCGGAATTTTTCCCGGTCTTTAACCAGGCCGGGATGGTGTTCGTCACGGAAATTTACAGCGCCGGCGAGCCCTTAATTGACGGCCTGTCGGGGCGGGCTATTTGGGAAGGCATTTGTCAGACCGGGCACCCGGCCGCACATTTTGTAGAGGAAAATGCGGCCCTGGCCGATAGTATCTTAAGTAACCTCCAGGCCGGGGATTTGCTCCTCACCCTGGGGGCGGGAGATATCTGGAAAACCGGAGAGGAATTGTTGGCCCAGCTGGCGGGCAACCCCGCCAGGGCTTAGTAATATTAAGGGAAGTCAAAATAACCTAGTCCCCCTTTTTAAACGGGGGATTTAGGGGGATTTTAAAATACCCTCTTTAGAGAAGGGGGGAATTTTAAGCATCGTTTGACAGGGCCAATTTTTAAGTAGTTCCCAGGACTCGCGGGACCATGAGAAAATTAACCAATCGGCGGAACTCGCGCCTTTCGCCCCAACGCCCCAGCAAAGAAGTAGTAACCATCAAGCGGGGCCGTCCTCGCAATATCTATCGCCGGGGTTGGAGGGGAGAACCTAAAAGATTCTGGCTCCGGGCCATGCTTCTTACCCTGGGGACCCTGGGGCTGGCGGGACTCTGCCTGGCCCTGGTGCTCCTTTACCATCAGCTCTTGACCTCGTCGCCATTTTGCATTAAGGAGATCAAGAATATTGAGATAGTAGGGCTGAAACGACTCACCCCCGAAGTCATACTGCAACTGGCTCATCTGGGGCCTGATACCAATCTCCTGGCCTTGAGGCCGGCCCGGGTGGAAAGGGCCTTAATGGCTCATCCCTGGATCGCCCAAGCGGAATTAACCCGGAAGTGGCCCCGTCGGGTCCATCTGCTCCTCCAGGAACGGGAGCCGGTGGCCCTGGTCCAACTGGGAGAACTCTATTACGTGGACCGTGAGGGGAGCCTGTTCAAGCCCTTATCTCCCGGAGATCCGCACAATTTTCCCGTGATCACCGGGCTCAAACAGGAGCATTTCCTCCACGGGAAGGGGCCCTTGCCGGAGGTGTTAGCCAAGGCTTATCAGTTGCTGGACTTGCTAAAAAATGCCCCGGCGCCCCTCAATCTGGAGAATATTTCCGAGGTGCATGTAGATCTGGAGCAGGGCTTCACCCTTTACGCCAATGGCCTGGGTAGCGCCCTGGACCTGGGCCAGGGGGAATTTTCGGAGAAATTGAGTAAATTTGCCCAGATCTGGCCCATCTTAGCCCAGAAAGGCTATGCGGCCCGGGCTGGACGTATTAATCTCGACTACCCCCAACGGGTGCTGCTCACCTTGAAGGGGATGGAAGAAAGCCAATAGGATAGCAACGTGCCTCAAGATCTCATCGTCGGCTTGGACATTGGCACCACCAAGATCTGTGCGGTGGTGGGGGAAGTGCGGGAAAACCAGGTGGATATCGTGGGCCTGGGCTCCAGCCCCACTGCCGGCGGGCTGCGCAAAGGGGTGGTGGTTAACATTGAAAATACGGTGCGCGCCATCCGCAAGGCGGTGGAAGAGGCCGAAACCATGGCGGGCTGCGAAATCCGCACGGTCTATGCGGGGGTGGGGGGCGGCCAGACCAAAGTCATTAACAGCCATGGCATTATCGCCATTAAAGACCGGGAGGTGAGCCCGGCGGACATGGAGCGGGTTATCGAGACCGCCCGCACCGTGGCCATTCCCTCCGATCGGGAGGTCATCCACACCCTGGTTCATGACTTTCTGATCGACGGCCAGGACGGCATCAAAGACCCGGTGGGCATCCACGGGGTGCGCCTGGAGTGCAAGGTCCACATCGTCACCGGCGCCGTAACCGCGCTCAACAATATCATCAAATGCGCCAACCGGGCGGGGTTGGAAGTGAGCGGCATCGCCTTGCAAAGCCTGGCCGCGGGCGAAGCAGTGCTCACCGAGGAAGAAAAGGAGCTGGGGGTGGCCCTGATTGATTTTGGCGGGGGCACTACGGACCTGTCCATCTTTGCGGAAAACGCCTTGCGCCATAATTTCGTCCTGCCGGTGGGCGGCAATAATCTGACCAATGATATTGCGGTGGGGCTTCCCACCTCCCTCCAGCACGCCGATGACTTAAAGAGACAGTATGGCTGTTGTCTCAATGCCCTGGCCGATCCCCAGGAGCCTTTGGAGGTTCCGGGCCTGGGCGGACGCCAATCCCAGAGCATCCCCCGGGGCCGCCTGGCCGAAATCATTCATCTCCGGGTGGCGGAAATCCTGAATTTACTTGCCAAGGAGCTGCAGCGCGCCAGGTTTGCCCATCCCTTGCACTCCGGCGCGGTGCTTACCGGCGGCACCGCCCTGGTGGAAGGCCTGCCGGAGCTGGCCCAGGAAGTCTTTAGCATGCACACGCGTCTAGGTTACCCCATGGGGGTGAGCGGTCTCATCGAGGTAATCCATGATCCGGCCTATGCCTGTGGGGTAGGGCTGGTGCTTTACGGGTTCCGGGCCCAGCAGAAGGCCCAGCGCGGCCAGGTGGGCCGCTGGGTGGGAGCCCGGGCCCAACGCAGCCTTTGGGCTAAATTCAAAAGGTGGTGCAAGGAAGTGGTATAAATCGGCAAAAGGTGGTATGATGCGCCTAAGGGGGTTTACCGGATGAAGATTCAATTAGTGCCCAACAGTGAATTATCGGCAAAGATCAAGGTCCTTGGGATCGGTGGGGCCGGCGGCAATGCCATCAACGACATGATCGCCTCCCAAATGGTGGGGGTGGATTTCATCGCCGCCAATACCGATGCCCAGGCTCTGGACCGGAGCCTGGCCCCCCATAAGATCCAGTTGGGCTCCAACGTCACCCGGGGATTGGGAGCCGGAGGCGACCCGGAGGTGGGCCGCAGCGCCACCACCGAAGAAGGAGAGCGGCTCCAACAAATCCTCCAGGGCGCGGACATGGTGTTTATCGCCGCCGGCATGGGCGGCGGTACCGGCACCGGCGGCGCCCCCGTGGTGGCCGAGCTCAGTAAGGAGTTGGGCGCCCTTACCGTAGCCGTGGTGACCAAACCCTTCGAATTCGAGGGCAAGATGAAACGGCGGCTCGCGGACACCGGCATTGAAGAGCTGCGCAAGGTGGTGGACACCATTATCACCATCCCCAACGACCGCCTCTTCTCCCTGAGCTCCAAGAACTCCCGCATCAAAGACGTGTTTGCCATGGCCAACGAGGTCCTGGGCTTTGCGGTGCGGGGGATCTCGGATCTGATCATGGTGCCCGGTTTCGTGAACGTGGATTTCGCCGACGTCCGCACCATCATGAAGGAGCGGGGCATGGCCCTGATGGGCACCGGCCTGGCCAGTGGCGGCAACCGGGCCGCGGAAGCCGCGCAAAAGGCCATCTCCAGCCCCCTGCTGGAAGACATCTCCATCCGGGGCGCCCGGGGCGTCCTGATCAACATTACTTCCTCCGCCGACATCACCATGGAAGACCTGAGGGAGATCACCGCCATCGTCCAGGAAGAGGCCCACGAAGAAGCCCTCATTAAATGGGGCCTGGTCTATGATGACAGCCTGGGCGAAGAAATCCGGGTGACCGTGATCGCCACCGGCATCGGCAAACAGGCGAAGGCCGAGAGGGTGACCTGGGCCCCGGGGGCCCAGACCCAGCTGGACGAGGATCTGGAGATCCCCACCATCCTGCGAAAAGAGCTGCCCCGAGCCGCGGAGGCGCATAAAGCCGAAACTAGGCCTTCTCCCAACCTGGGAGTAGTGGCTGCCAAAAAATATATCGTCCACCCTGACCTGCAATACGAAGAAAACGAACTGGACACCCCGCCTTTCTTGAGAAAGGCTGATTAACAGAAGGTTTTCGGTTTTCGGTTTTCGGCGGGGGTGTGATTTATCACGCCCCTAACTCACTTAATGAGGGAAAATATACCCCCCCTCTTTAAAATAATTTATCCCTCTTTTGGGGAGGGTATGCCAATGCCGAAAGATCCAATGGAACGCCCAGACTACCAGGGAGAAAAAGGTGGACTTTGTCCAAAGTGTGGGTCAGAAACGGTTGCCCGAAAATCCACGAAGACAGGCGAACTATACTTTGGTTGTACGAACCCTCCCCCAGACTGTAACTTTAAAGGCTGCCGTAGCCATTGACACTATGGTTTGGCAAGAAGAAACCAGTTCTTAATGCGGGCGATTGGGGAATAAGATACTCTTATCAAGAGATTGCATTAAAAATAATGGCACAGGCGTCTCCCCTGTGCAGGCGCAGGCTGAAGCCTGCGGCTACACTTTAAATGGTATAAATTCCCCCATTCGATGGGGGACAATAAAATTGCCTGCCTTGATGCCTTTGATTCTACCCCGACACTGACGCTCATTCCCATGTTCATCAAAATCAGAGCCAGCCTGCAAAAGCTGCTCTCCCAGGAAAAAGGCGCGGTGGTGCGGGAGTGGGGGGCCCGCTGGCCCATTGCCCTGGTGTACCCCCAGATCTATTCCGTGGCCATGGGCAACCTGGGTTTTCAGGTCATCTACCACCTGCTCAATGCCCAGCCCGGCCTGGTCTGCGAACGGGCCTTTCTCCCCACCCCGGAGGACTGGGAGGAGCACCGCCGCACCCGCACCCCCCTCCTCACTCTGGAGTCCCAACGGCCCCTCACCGATTTCGCCGCGGTGGCCTTTTCCATCTCCTTTGAGGGCGACTACTCTTATATTCCGCAAATATTGGCCGGGGCCGGGATCCCGCTTTTGGCCGCGGCCCGGGGCCCGGACGATCCCCTGGTCCTGGCGGGCGGGGTGGCCACCTTCCTCAATCCCGAACCCCTGGCCCCCTTGGTGGACGCCTTTTTCCTGGGCGAGGGAGAAGCCGGGGCCGCGGCCTTCTTCCAATTCCTGGCCGAGGGCTCTCCCACCCATGATCGCCAGGGCCTGCTTAAAGAACTGGCCCGGACCGTACCCGGGGCTTACGTGCCGGCGGGCTACAGTCCCCGGTACCACCCCCAGGGCACCCTGGCCGGGTGGGAGGTCCAAGCAGGCTACCCACCCCGGGTAACCGCCCTGCACCTTCCCGAGCTGGCCCCCTACCCTACCCATAGCCACCTCCTGGCCCCGCAAAGCGAATGGGGGGAAATGTTCCTGGTGGAGACCGGCCGGGGCTGCTCCCGGGGCTGCCGCTTCTGCGCCGCGGGCTTCATCTACCGCCCCCCGAGAGAGCGCGCCCTGGAAAACTTGTGGATCAGCGTGCAACAGGGATTGATGGAGCAGCGCAAGATCGGCCTGGTGGGCGCGGCCGTCTCCGACCATCCCGCAGTCCGGGAGCTATGCCGCAAAGTCCTGGCCGCCGGCGGTGAGTTGGGCATCAGTTCGCTTAGGGCCGACTCCGTGGATGCTGAGCTGTTCCAGCTGCTGGCTGAAGGGGGCGTGCGTACGGTGGCCCTGGCCCCGGAGGCGGGGAGCGACCGTCTGCGCCGGGTCTTGAACAAGGGCCTCACCCAGAAGGAACTGGCCCAGGCCGCGGTGGCCTTGAGTAACTCGGGCATCCCCCGGTTGCGCCTCTACTTTATGGTGGGCCTGCCCACTGAGACCCGGGAGGACGTCTCCGACATCCCCCGTTTAGTGAAATTTCTCTCGCACCGGGTCATCAAGGAGAGCCGGGGCAAAAGGCATCTGGGCCTGATTACCCTCAGCCTGTCCTCTTTTGTGCCCAAGCCCTTTACCCCCTTCCAGTGGGTGCCGTTCACGGAAGTGGGAGAACTGAAGCAGCGCCTCAAGCTGGTGCGCCAGGAACTCCAGGGGCTCAAGCAGATCCGGGTGCACTCCGATCTCCCCAAATGGGCCTACGTGCAGGCCTTGCTGGCCCGGGGGGACCGCCGGGTGGGAGAGCTGTTGCTGGCCGCCCATAAGTCCAACTGGACCCAGGCCTTTCGGGTAAGCCCCATCAATCCCGATTTCTTCGTCCTTAGGGAACGGGACCCCGAGGAACTCTTTCCCTGGGACTTTATCGACCACGGCCTGAGAAAAGAATACCTCTGGGAGGAATACCAGAAGGCCCTGGAAGGCGAAGAGACACCTCCCTGCCTTCCTCAGGTCTGCAAACGCTGCGGGATTTGTGGAGGAGAGGAAGGATGAGTTGTGGGGAGAGGGGGCTAGGGGCCACTGGCCACTTACAACCCCTCCCCCACACCCACTCCCCCAATCCCATATGCTTTATGGCTGAGAAGGTTGAGGCTTGCCGCCGCAACCTTCTCAGCCTCTGTCAACTTCAGGTATCCTGCCTATAATCTCCACAAGCTGAAGGCCTATCATTCTGTCATTTGAGCGAAGCGAAGAATCTCGCCATATGAAAATCCGGGACTCCTTGGGGCAACAAGACGATTTACTTGACAAACTTGGACTATCCCCCATAAGCCAGTGGAAACTTCTGGCCGCCAAGAGAACCTGACTGTTGCCTTTAAGGAAAAAAATAATAATGAAATTCATGAGTTGGCGCATATGGTTAAGCTTATCTCTGCTCTGGCTCTCGGGCTGTCTTTACCTGCTCAATTATTTAATCTTCAAAGATGTAAATTACATGCTCAGGTTGTTTCTGGCCCAACTGGGCTTTTTGCCCATCTCCGTGCTGTTGGTGACTATTATTGTCAACCAATTATTGACGCAGCATGCCAAGCGGGCGAAGTTGGCCAAGCTCAACATGGTTATCGGGGCCTTTTTCAGCGATGTGGGCATCTCCTTGTTAAAGTTGATTTCCAGGTATGATATTAACCTGGACGATATCAGCCAAGAAATTATTTCCATTAACCGATGGTCTGACAATGACTTCATCATGCACAATAAGCGAGTTTTTAATTACGACTCTAAGATAGTAGTTAATAAAGACAGTTTGGAGGCTATAGGAAAGCTTCTAAGTGAGAAAAGAGAGTTTATGATGCATCTGTTGGAAAACCCCAATTTATTGGAGCATGACTCCTTTTCCGATCTGCTGTTGGCGGTTTTCCACCTGACGGAAGAATTGAGGTACCGGAGCGACCTGGACCAACTAAGCCCCGGGGACTGCGAACACCTGGCCGGTGATGTCAAGAGGGTATATATCTTGCTGATTTCCGAATGGCTGGCTTACATGAAACATCTAAGGGCCAAGTATCCTTATCTTTTCTCTTTGGCCCTCCGAACCAACCCCTTCGATCCCAAGGCCTCTGCCGCCATCCAATAGGCTAAGCCGCCGCCATTTTTACCTCCCCGCGGCGGCAGGTCAGACCACCTTGGCCCCCAGCACCCGCTCCATGTGTTTCAAGGCAAAGGCATGGGCCTCGGGGTCAAAATCGGCCACCCCTTCACGGTAGACCAAGGCGGGGATACCCCGGTCGAAGAGTTCGGTGACCGTCTCCATGATGCAGATGGAAGTGCATACCCCCACCACCTCCACCCGCTCCACCTGCTCCTTTTTAAGGATGTCGTCCATCTCAGTATTATAAAAACAGCTGTAGCGGGTCTTCTCCACCCGGTAATCTCCGGGCTTAAGGGAAAGCTCGGGGATGATTTCCGCCCCCCTGGTGCCTTTGACCGCATGGGGGCCAAAGAGCTTGAACTCTCGGTCGTCCGGGGCATGGGCATCGCAGACAAAGATCACCACCCCGCCCCGGGCGCGAATCTCCTCGGCCTTTCGGGCGATGAAGGGGATGATCTCCCGCCCTGACGGCCCCACATACAAGGCCCCGTCAGGTTCAATAAAATCCCGCAACATATCGGCCACAATCAAGGCCACTTTGCCCATAAGGCCTCCTTTGGGGATATTGTGGGGGAGGGGGCTAAGGGCCACTGGCCCTTACCCCCTCCCCCACACCCCCACCCCCAATCCCTTAAGTTCTTTGCCGGGGAAGTCAGGGCCGTAGGCCCTGCCTTCCCCGGCCCATATAGGGGGTTGGGAGGGGAGTCTGAGGGGAGGGCGGGGGAACTGCGTTCCCCCGCCCTCCCCTCAAGCCTCTACACAAACAGCGTCACATCCGCGTCGGCGGCGTAGTCCAGGAAGGCGCCGGCGCCGGCGAATTCCAGGCCGTCGATGAGGTCTTCTTTCTTGATCCCCAAAACGTCCATGGACATCTGGCAGGCAATGAGGCGCACCCCGTTTTCCTTAGCCATTTCCAGGAGGTCGGGAATGGTGGGCACCCCGCCTTTCTTCATCCAGTCCTTCATCATCCAGGTGGCCATGCGGGTCATGCCGGGGAGCGCGCCGATGAGGTTGGGTATGGGCACCGGCATGGCCGGATTGGCCAGAGGCGGGACTTTCAGATGCCGATACTTCTTTCTATGAATGATGTCCAGGCCGTAAAAGGTAAAGTAAATAGTGGCCTCCATGTCCATGGCCGCGGCCGTGGTGGCCAGGATCAGGGGGGGATAGGCCATATCCAGGGTGCCTTTGGAGGCAATGATGGCCAGCCGCTTGGGTCGAGACGGATCCAGGCCCTGGCGTTTTAACTCCTCAGCCACCTGGAGGCGGACTTGCTCGGCAATGAAGGCTGTCAATTCGGGGGTTAAGGCCGGCCCCTGGCTCGGGGTGGGGGCAGGGCCCGTTTGGGGGACATCATGATGGGTCATATCTGTTTCCTCTCTACCACCAGGAAATCACCTGGTCATGGGTAAGGATAAGATCCAGGAGTCGGTCATAATCCACCGGCTCCAAATACAAAGGAAACTCGGCGGCCTCCCGTTTCCGGGAGAGGGCGGCCACCAGTTCCCGGGTTACCGGGTCGGGCTGACTGCGAAAGACATGTAAGATCTTCATGGGCGCCTCAAAAGGGGATGATGATGTCCTGGGAGCGCAAGAGTTCCCCCATCTGGCCCAGGCTCATATAAGTGAAGCCATACTTGGCCGCATTGACCGGATGGTTGCTGTAGCGCCTACCTTCCATTTCGTCCAGGAATCCCAGGTTATCGGTAAAGGCCTCGTCCAGGCTGACTTCGTGGTCCAGCACCAGGTAGCTCACCTGGTGGTCCTCCAGCAGGCACCCGAGGCTGGAGCGCAAGGCCTCATATTGGCGATGGGGATGCCGCACCAGAACCGCGACTTTTTTCATTAAGGCATGACCTCCGTTACAACATCAGATAGTGAGGGCAATCTTCCAGCATTTCGGCGTGGCGGGCCTGGGTGGCGAAATCCTTAAAACCCATACCCGGCACCTCGCCTTTAAGATCATGGGCGCGGAAACTCACCTCGCACAAGGCCAGGCGGGCCCGGCCGGCCAACTCTGCGAAGCGGGGGTCCTGGGTGATCAGCACCCCGTCCCCGGTGAGAAAGACCACTACCTCCACGCCCTTCTTTTCGGCCGCGGCCACCAGGGCCAGAAGGTGGCCCAGGGAGTCCCGGGTGGCCACCAGAATCCCCAAGGGACCCAGACCGTTCGGCCTCACTTTTTCTTAAGGTAGAAGCGGAAGAGGTTTCCTTCTTCTTCCTCTCCCAGGTAAAGGTTGCCGGTGCGAGCCGCCCAGCTGGGCAGGTCGTTTTTGGAGCCCGGGTCAGTGCCCAGGACCTCCAGGATCTCGCCTTTGGCCATCTCCGCCATGGCCTTTTTGGTCTTCAGCAAAGGCATGGGGCAGACGTCGCCCCGGGCGTCCAGGGTGCGGTGGGGGGTGAACTTACTCATAACTTTTTCTCCTGGTTTGATATTTATTTCGGAGAAGGCCCTCAGGGCGAGGCGCTTGGGGCCTTTGTAAGTCTGGTCTTCCCCCAAATATAAGCACTGAGGAGCCAGGGCGGAGGGGTTCTTTAAAAAAATTCCCCACCTGCTCGCCCTAAATCTTGCAAAACAAGTCCCGGGTCAGGGCCGTAAGCTCCAGAACCCGGCGGTCCTTCAGGCGGTAGAAAACCTGCTGGGCCACTCGCCGGGATTCCAAGATTTCTTTGTCCTTCAGCAGATTAAGGTGTTGGGAAATGCTGGATTGACTGATCCCCACCACCTTTTCCAACTCGTTAACAGACCGCTCCCCTTCTCCCAGCAGGTGAATGATGAGGAGGCGGGTGGGGTGGGCCATGACCCTGAGGCAGCGGGCGGCTCTTTCCAGGCGCTCTGCTAAATATTTATTTTCCATAATATTCATTTATTATAATAATCTAATTTTTACTGGCGTCAAGAATTTTTTTGGGGTGCGAAGAAAATTTTTCCCCGGCCCTGAACCCTTTGGATATAATTATGGCTAAGTGTGGCTAGGAGACGAGGCGGGCTTGGATGATTCTCTGTTATCTGAAAATGGCTTTCAGCGGTCAGCTTTCAGCTTTCAGCAAAGACACCTATGGACCATCGGTTAATTAGAAATGAATGACCGGTCTAATCCCCTATTACGCTTAGAGGTAAAAGCACCGGATGATTTTTTCTTTGAGATGGGGCCCATCCGGCCGCCCAGCGAAGGGCGGGATTATTCTTTACTGATCAGAATAAATCGCAATTGTGCCTGGAATCAGTGCGAGTTTTGCGCCACTTATAAAGGCAAAAAGTTCGGCTACCGTAAGGTGGCAGAACTTAAAAAGGATATCGCGGTGGCCAAGACCTTGCACGATGCCATCAAGGCCGCGTCCCTGGAAGCAGAGGCCACCAGAAGACCCAAGAGAGATGTGGTGGCAGCCATGGTGGACCGCAACCCGCATCTTTATGGGCCAGGCTCCGGAAATGAAAAAGTTTTCCTGCTCAGGTGGCAGAATCTGGTCAATGTGGCCAATTGGGTGAGTACCGGGGCCAGAACCGTGTTCCTGCAAGATGCCGATGCCCTGATGATGAGAACCCCGGAATTGCTTGAAGTAATAAAATACCTGAAGGAAACCTTCCCCACGATTGCCAGGGTTACTTCCTATACCCGATCCAAAACCTGCTTTAGAAAACCCCGGGAAGAGTTGGAGGAATTACAAAAAGCGGGGCTCTCCCGGCTGCATCTCGGCCTGGAATCCGGCTGTGACGAGGTGCTGGCATTTATGCGCAAAGGAGTAACCGCTCCAGAACAGGTGGAAGGCGGCCGGAAAGTGAGGGACGCGGGGATCTCCCTTTCCGAATATGTCATGCCCGGTCTGGGAGGGTCCCAATGGTGGGAGAAGCACGCCCTGGCCAGCGCCCGGGTGTTAAGCGAGATCAATCCAGATTTCATCAGGCTGAGGAGCCTGGTCTTGCGCAGCAATTCTCCGCTGTTGGCCAAATGGCAGGCGGGCCAGTTTGCCGTGCTCCCGGAAGATCAGGTAGTGGATGAAATCGGCCTGTTCCTGGAAAATTTGCATTGCTCTTCCTATCTAACCTCGGACCAGATGGCCAACCTCTTATTTGAAGTGGAGGGCCAACTCCCTCAAGATAAAGAGCAAATGCTTGAGATCATTCAAGGCTATAGAAAAAAGTTGCCAATGGAAAAATTGGCGTTTAGATTGGAACGGCGTCTACAATCTTATCTGGCGGTTTATGGTCACTTGCCGCCTGAATTAAAAGATAAGGTTCAGGAGGCCTGGGAAGCCCTTAAGCAAGAGAGACCGGAGGCCCAGGCCAAAACTGATGCGGCGATCTTGGCCCTCAAAGAGGGGTTTGTCTAGCCAGGGCGGTCCGGTCCCCAGCTTCTTCCTTCCTTAAGTCATAATGAGGCGCAATTATCAAATAACTTCCCTTGCTCAAAATCCAGGGCCTGAACACCAATAGGGGTCTGCCATGTCCAAGAAAGCTCTCTGGCTCATCATCTTTTTCACCCTCCTCTTCCTCCTGGGCGTCAACACCGGGGATCTGGAATACCTGCTGAATCTGGGTAACACCATCTGTCTCTCCTGTATCGGAGTGGGATGACGATGATCTCCCTCAGGTGGCTGATTCAGACCCTGATGGCCCTGGGGACCAACGCCTATCTCCTGTTTCCCTTCGGTTCGGTGATCTACCAGGGGCCTCTGAAGGCGGTATGTCACCCGGGCCTCAACTGTTACTCCTGCCCCGCGGCGCTGCTTTCCTGTCCGGTGGGCGCAGTCCAGAATTTCATTGCTTCGGTGCGTTACACCACGCCCTGGGGCTGGCCCCACCTGGGCACCATGGTAATAGGATACCTGGGGTTCATCGGTACTTTGGTGGGCCGCTTGCCCTGCGGCTGGATCTGTCCCTTTGGCTTTATCCAGGATCTCCTCCACAAGATCCCCACCCGGAAATTTATGCTGTGGCCCCCCCTGAGATATATGAAGTATGTGGTGCTGGTGGTGCTGGTAATCCTCTTGCCCCTTTTGCTGGTGGATACGGCTGGGCTGGGCCAGCCCTGGTTTTGCAAGCTCCTCTGTCCCGCCGGGACCCTGGAAGGGGCCTTGCCCCTGATCTTTCTCAAACCCAGCTTATGGGGGACTCTGGGCTTTTATTTCTGGAACAAGCTCACCATCCTCATTATTATTATTATTTTGGCGGTTCTCATCAGCCGTCCCTTTTGCCGCATGCTCTGTCCCCTGGGGGCCTTTTATAGCTTGTTCATGCGCATGACCCTGGTGCAACTGGAGTTCATCGAAGGAAACTGCGTCCAGTGCGAGTCCTGCGTGCGCGAGTGTCCCACCGGGGTCGCTCCTTATAAGGATCCGCATAGCCGGGAGTGCATCCTCTGTTTGCGCTGCCTGGATGCCTGTCGCTTCCGGGCCCTCTCCTTCGGGCTGCGCCGGCCCCTGCCCCCGGAAATGGAGGAACCCGTCCAGTAATCCGGGGTTCAGAAAAAATGCTTGACACGGTTTTTTATTTTATTATTATAAGTTAGCTACTTACACCAACTGCAACCGGAGAACAGGCGGGTCATGGCCCTAACCAAAGAGAAATTAATCGGCCGCTTACAGACCCAGGTGGGCTTGAGCAAGCAAGAGTCCCGGGCCATCTTGGAACGGATCCTGGAGATTATGAAAGGGTCTCTATCTAAGGGAGAAGACTTGCTGATCAGCGGTTTCGGGAAATTCTCGGTCAGGCACAAGAATGCCCGTCGAGGTAGAAACCCCCAAACCAAAGAGAATCTCATCCTGCGGGCCCGCAAGGTGGTGGTGTTCAAGACCTCCGGAGTGCTACGCAACCGCATCAACGGCATCAGACCCTTATAATCCGCTCCCCAGGCCTACGTTGCCTTAAGGTTCCGTTCTAACCCACCGGAGGCGTCCGGTGGGGGGTCCGCATCCATTTCAAGTCGCGGCGACGACCCGGGTTAGGAGAGGCATAATTACATGAGGACCGGGCTGCAGAGCTTATGCGGCTGGCGGTGTACCCGTAGAACCTTCATTCAAAGCAGCGCCGGCACCCTGGCCCTTCTGGCCCTCCCTATCCGCCCTTTACCCGCGGCCTCCCAGGAAGTGCGCTACGGTTATATCCAGCCCCACCCTGCCGCCTACTACCAATCCTTGCCGGATTCCCTAGTTAAGTGCCAACTCTGCCCCCGGAGCTGCGAGGTTCTGGAGGGCGACCGGGGGGAATGCGGCGTGCGGGAAAACCGCCAGGGGAAATATTACACCCTGGTCTACGGCAACCCCTGTGCGGTGCACATCGATCCCATCGAGAAGAAGCCCTTTTTCCACCTCCTGCCCGCCAGCACCTCCTTCTCCATCGCCACCGCGGGGTGCAACCTGCACTGCAAATTCTGCCAGAACTGGGAGATCTCCCAGACCCGGCCCGAGAAAACCTATAATTTCGACTTGCCGCCGGAAAAGGTGGTGGCTGCGGCCCGGCAAACCGGGTGCGCCTCCATCGCCCATACCTATGTGGAACCCCTGATTTTTTATGAATATATGCTGGACGTGGGCCGCCTGGCGAAGAAGGCCGGCATCCTCAATGTCTGCCACTCCGCCGGCTACATCAATGTCCAACCCCTGGAAAATTTGTTGGAAGTCCTGGATGCAGCCTGCATCGACCTCAAGTCCTTTGAAGCCAAATTCTACGAGGATCTGACCGGGGCCCAATTGCAGCCGGTGCTGCGGACCTTGAAGATTTTGACCCGCCGCCGGATTCATTTAGAGATCGTGAATTTGGTCATCCCCCAGTTTAACGACCAGGCAGAAACGCTTACCCGCATGTGCCACTGGATCAAAGATGAGCTGGGACCCCTGACCCCCTTGCATTTTTCCAGATTCTACCCCTTGTACAAGATGCAGAACCATTACCCCACCCCGGTGAGCACCCTGGAGCGGGCCCGGGAACTGGCCTTAAAGGCGGGCCTGAAGTACGTCTATATCGGCAACCTGCCGGGCCATCAGGCCGAGAGCACCTTTTGCCATGGTTGCGGCCGCTTGATCATCGGGCGCCGGGGCTACCAGATCGGCGAGGTCCACTTAAAGGACGGGGCTTGCGCTTACTGCGGCGCCGCCATCCCCGGCATTTGGCAGAAGCCGCAGGCTGCATAATTTTGTGGGGGGAGGGCCAGGGACCTGAGGTCCCTGCCCTCCCCCCACGCCCCCCACCCCACCCGCATAAGTTAGCCGTAGGAGGCGGGGCTGATGCCCCGCCTCCTACGGCTAAATAAAACATAAGGGATTGGGGGAGGGGGTGCGGGGGAGGGGGTAAGGGCCCACTGGCCCTTAGCCCCTTCCCCCGCAATCCTCGAGGAGCTTTCTTCCATGAGCTGGCGTTGCGCCATCATCGGGCTTCCCAATGCCGGGAAGACCACCATCTTCAATGCCCTCACGGCCAGCCGGGCCGAGGTGGCCATTTATCCCTTCAGCACCATCTCCCCCAACACCGGCGTGGTGCCCATACCCGATCCGCGCCTGGCGGCCTTAGGAGAGATGCTCCACCCCCAACGCCTCACCCCGGCCATCATCGAGTTTGTAGACGTGGCCGGTCTCATCGCCGGGGCCTCCCGGGGGGAAGGACTGGGCAACCAGTTCCTGGGATACATCCGGGAGGTTGAACTCCTGGTGCACGTAGTGCGCGGCTTCGCCTCGGCGGAGTGCCCCCATCCCTTGGGGGACCTGGACCCGGTGAGGGACGTGGAGGTGGTGGAAACCGAACTCCTCCTGGCCGACCTGGAGATCCTAGGGCGACAGCGCCTCAAACTGGAAAAACGGGCCAAGTCCGGGGACAAGGCGGCGGCCGCGGCCGTTAACGCCCTCACCCGGGTGGAGGCCGGCCTCAATCAAGGAAAATGGGCCCGGGCTCTGAATTTAAGCGCCGCGGACCGGGAATATCTTCAGGCCACGCCTCTCCTTACCTTGAAACCTTGCCTCTTCGTGGCTAATTTAAGCGAAGAGGAGTTTCACGGCGGCCCCCGTTACGGGGCGCTGGAGAAGTTGGCGGCCAGCCGCGGGGTGCCAGTGGTTCCCATTCTGGGAGATCTGGAAGCCGAACTTCAGGAGTTTTCTTTAGAGGAGCGCCGGGAGTTCCTGGCCAGCCTGGGATTGGCCGAGCCGGGCATCTACCGGCTGGTCCGGGAGGCCTACCGCCTGCTGGGCCTGGTTACCTTTTATACCATCGTCGGCTCCGAGGTGCGGGCCTGGAACGTGCCCGCGGGCACTGTGGCCCCCCGGGCCGCGGGCCAGGTCCATTCCGACATGGAAAAGGGGTTCATCCGGGCGGAAGTGATGAGCTTCGAGGACCTGGCCCGGTGGCGCACCACCGCCAAGGTCAAGGAGGCCGGCCGCCTCCATGTGGAGGGCCGGGATTATCAGGTTCAGGACGGGGAGATCCTGCTCTTCCGATTCCAGCGGTAAGTGCTGAGCCAAACCCCAGACCTTGCCCTTTTAGCTGGTTTGTGATATAAGATTGCTCAAGGAGGTGGGAAAGGATGTTCCAAATTGGGCAGTTGGCCGTTTACCCGGCCCATGGCGTGGGAGTGATTGAATCTGTCCAGGAACGGCATTTCTCAGGGTCCCACCAAAATTTCTATATCATGCGGCTGTTAGACAATGACATGATCATCATGATTCCCACCAATAACGCTCGGAACATTGGCCTTAGGGATATGATGGATCCACCCGCGGTGTCCAAAATTTATGAAATTCTGCGGGACCGGCCGTCTCGCATTACCAATCAGACCTGGAATCGTCGTTATCGTGATTATATGGATAAAATTAAGACCGGCTCCCCCTTCCGAGTAGCGGAAGTCCTCCGAGATTTGACCCTCCTTAAATCCGAAAAAGATCTTTCCTTTGGGGAGAGAAAGATGCTGGACACCGCCAAGAATTTATTGGTAAGAGAACTGTCGTTAGTGAATAAGAAAGCGGAAAATGAAATTGAAGCACATCTGCAAGAGCTGCTGGGCAATGCCTGAATTTGACTCACCCCTAACTTCAGCTGAATAAGAACATCCTGGAAAGGCATTATCGCCATTTTTTAATCATAAACGGGGGAGGGCATCTGGCCACCGTTGCGGGCACGGCTGAGAGACCCCTACCTGTCTCGCCGCGCTTGATTCGTCCCGCCTTTGTTAAGTTTTCTCAGGAAAGGAGGTGAATGGCCTTTGCTGAAAAAGGTGGTCATTGGGGCCATCATGGGTTCCATTTGTGGCGCCAGTGGATATCTCATTGCCTCCCGGATTCCCCAGGTCAGCCATCTGTGGTGGGCTGGATGGGTGGGAGCCGCCGGGGGCTTAGGGATAGCCTGCCTCACCCTGGCGCTGGAGCACTTAATCAAGCGCATCCCCCTGAAAACCATTGTGGGAAGCACTTTGGGGCTCTTTATCGGCCTGGGGATAGCCAAACTGGCCAACTATCCCTTTGACAAGTACCTGGAACTCCCTAACCTGCAGATTCCTTTATATATAATTTTTTCTGCCATTTTTGGTTATATCGGCATGGTGCTGGGGGGCAAAAAGATTTCCGAGATCAGCACCCCCTACTTCCTGGAATCCGGCAAGCAATCATCACGCCATCCCTTAAAAATTCTGGATACCAGCGTCATTATTGATGGCCGCATCGCCGATATTACGGAGACCGGGTTCATGGAAGGCACCTTCATCGTGCCCAAATTTATCCTGGAGGAATTGCAATATATCGCGGATTCGCCTGACGATCTACGGCGTACCCGGGGACGCCGGGGACTGGACATATTGAAACGCCTGCAGCAGCTTAACCGGGTGCGGGTGGAATTTGTGGAGGATGATATCCCCAAGGCGGGGGCCGATTCCAAACTGGTGGCTCTGGGCCTGAAACTCCGGGCCAAGATCCTGACCAACGACTTCAACCTGCACAAGGTGGCAGAGCTCCAGGGGGTCGAAGTCCTCAATATCAATCAGTTGGCCAACGCCATGAAGCCCGCGGTCCTGCCCGGGAGAAACCTTGCATGTGCAAATCCTGCGGGAGGGAAAATCCCAGGGGCAAGGGGTGGCTTATCTGGATGACGGCACCATGGTGGTGATTGAGAATGCCCGGCGCTTCATCGGCAAGGAGGTGGAGGTCACGGTCACCAGCGTGCTGCAGACCACTGCCGGGCGCATGATCTTTAGTGAAATCAAGAATAGTGGTGTCCTCCGAAAAGTGTGAGCCGGGCCCACCTGAAGTTCTGACCCTGACGGTGGCCCTGGAGGAAGCTGGCTCCCGCCTGGATCAACTCCTGGCCCGGCGCTGGGGCCTGTCCCGGGCCCGGCTGCAGAAGTTGCTTAAGGCTGGTCTGGTTAAAGTCAACAGCCGCCCCCGGGAGGCCGCCTACCGGGTCCGGGGCGGGGACGACATCGTGCTAACGTTGCCCCCCCCGGAGCCCAGCCATCTGACTCCGGAGCCGCAGCCTCTGGCCATCGTCTTTGAGGACCGGGATCTCCTGGTGGTGCACAAGCCCCCAGGCCTGGTGGTGCATCCCGGGGCCGGGCACTCGAAAGGAACTCTGCTTAACGCCCTGCTGCACCACTGCCCGGAGCTTAAAGAAATCGGCGAGGTGAACCGCCCCGGTTTGGTGCACCGCCTGGATAAGGATACCAGCGGCCTTATGGTGGTGGCCAAGACGGACCTGGCCCACCAGTCCCTGGTGCGCCAGTTTCAGCAGCACCAGGTCGTAAAGAAATACCTGGCCCTGGTGTGGGGGCGGCTGCCGCAGCGGGAGGGGGAGATTGCCCAGGAGGTGGGGCGCCACCCCACGGAGCGCCAAAAGATGAGCGTCCATCCCCGTCGGGGCAAAGAGGCCGTCACTTTCTGGCGCGTTCTTAAGGAATTTCCCGGGCCCCTGACCCTGGTGGAGCTTGCGCCTCAGACCGGGCGCACCCACCAGCTTAGGGTGCACCTGGCCTCGGAGGGCCACCCGGTTTTGGGAGACGCCACCTATGGCGGGGGCGCCTCCCGGCTTAAAGGGCCGCGCCAGACTCCAGGGACTGAAACCCCTGGTGCACCGCCAGTTGCTGCATGCCTGGCGGCTGGAAGTACCCATCCCCGCACCGGGGAGCGCCTTGCCTGGGAGGCGCCGCTGCCCGAGGATTTTCAAGCGGTAGTTAATCATTTAGAGGAACAGGTTTAATAGAAGATTTAGGATTAATAAAAGCGGATGCTTTTGCAAGCCTAAAATAATGGTATGATGCTGTTGATTTTTTAATCTCCAACTCTAACTCTTCTTAGGGCCAATTTATTAGAGACAGTGTTGCCATGAAATGCAAAATATTTAATATCCGTTTACATAAGGATAATTTCACTTCTGACGAAAGCAATTTAAATGATTTTCTTGAAAATGTTCAATTAAATAATGCCTTTGCATCATTAGTTCAGCAACCTGCGCTATTTTGGTCAATAATAATATTTTATGAAGAAAAGAGAAATGATAAGAAAGGGAATGAATCTTTTGCCAGACCTTTGACTACACAAGAAGAGATTATTTATGACAATCTAAAAAAATGGAGGGTTCAAAAAGCTCTTGAAGAAGCCATACCTACTTATATGATAGCCCATAATAAATGGTTAAGACAAATGATACAATTGCCAGTAAGGACTATGGAAGATTTTCAGAAAATTAAAGGATTCGGAGAGAATCGAACTGAAAAATACGGAAATAAAATCTTAGAGATTATAAGGGAGGGTTTACTCTCCTCTTTTTGAGTAGGCCTCCACTATTTGTCTTGTTTACAAGTTGTGCCTTATGGTTGTAAATAGATGCTGAAAGTCGCCATCACCGGGGGGGCCGGCTCGGGCAAGAGCACCGTGGCCCGCATGTTTAAAGAGCTGGGCGCGGTGGTGCTGGACGCCGATGGGGTGGCGAAGGACGCGGTGGCGGTGGGACAGCCCGCCTGGGAAGAATTGCGCCGCTGGTGGGGACCGGAGTTTTTTCTGGCGGATGGCGAACTTAACCGGGCTCAAGGTGGCGCAGTTGGTCTTCTCGGACCCCCAGGCTCGGCGCCGGCTCAATGAGATCGTCCATCCCCGGGTGATCCGGGAAATCCAGGCGCGCCTTAAGGACCTGGAACGACAGGGGGTGGAGCTGGCCCTGGTGGAGGTGCCGCTGCTGTTCGAGGCAGGGCTTTCTGACAGGTACGATCGGGTAATTGTGGTTTACGCGGAACCAGAGGACCAGATGGGCCGCCTTAAGGACCGGGATCAACGGCCCCCGGAGGAAATCGCCGGCATCCTCCAGGCCCAGTGGCCCCTGAAAGACAAGGCCGCCAAAGCCGATTACGTAATAGATAATGGCGGGACCTTGAGCAGCACCCGGCAACAAGTTGAAAAGATTTGGGGGGAACTGCAAAAAATCATCTTGACAGGAAAGGCTAAAAAGGTTAGCGTCCCTTAACCTTCCTTATGAATCCTGGTTTGACCCGGTTTAATTAGGAATAACGATAATTCCGTACTTTCCCCGTGGCTGGCATGACATTTGCCATTATCCCTTTCCCAGACTGTGACTGCCGGTGTTCGTAGCCTAACCCCGGACTGGGTCCCCATAACTCAAGCAAGCGTCGCCATGAATTCCAGGAATTGGTAGCGGCAGATCAACCCTTTAGGTAGGGGATTTTGGTCATACGCGACAAAGAGGTAATGATGAACTTATCAGATTTGAAGCACAAGAAGATTAACGAACTGGCAGCCCTGGCCCGGGATTTGAGCGTGGAAGGGGCAGCGGGCATGCGCAAGCAGGAACTCATCTTCGCCATCTTGCAGGCCCAGGTGGAGAAGAACGGGGTGATCTCCGGCGGCGGGGTTTTGGAGATCTTGCCGGACGGCTTCGGATTCTTAAGGGCGCCGGACTACAACTACCTGCCGGGCCCTGACGACATCTATGTCTCCCCTTCGCAGATCCGGCGCTTCAACCTGCGCACCGGGGACACCATTGCCGGGCAGATTCGGCCGCCCAAAGAGGGGGAACGCTATTTCGCCCTCCTCAAGGTGGAGGGAGTCAACTTTGAAGACCCCTCCGTGGCCCGGGACAAGATCCTGTTCGACAACCTGGTCCCTCTTTATCCGGATAAGCGCATCTGCCTGGAAACCGACTCGGACGATTACTCGGCCCGGGTGATGGACCTGATGACCCCCATTGGCATGGGCCAACGGGGCCTCATCGTCGCCGCCCCGAGAACCGGCAAGACCATGCTGCTGCAAAACATCGCCAACAGCATTGCCCGCAACCATCCCGATGTTATCCTCATCGTGCTGCTCATCGACGAGCGGCCCGAGGAAGTGACGGACATGGAGCGGTCCGTAAAGGCCGAGGTGGTCAGCTCCACTTTCGACGAGCCGGCCCAGCGGCACATCCAGGTGGCGGAAATGGTTCTGGAGAAGGCCAAGCGCCTGGTGGAGCACCGGCGGGATGTGGTGATCCTGCTGGATTCCATCACCCGCCTGGCCCGGGCCTACAACACGGTGGTGCCGGCCAGCGGCAAGATTCTCTCCGGAGGCTTGGACGCCAACGCCTTGCAAAGACCCAAACGCTTTTTCGGCGCGGCCCGCAATATTGAGGAAGGCGGGAGTCTCACCATCATCGCCACCGCGCTCATTGATACCGGCAGCCGCATGGACGAGGTGATCTTCGAGGAGTTTAAAGGCACCGGCAATATGGAGATTCATCTGGACCGGAAGCTCACCGACAAACGCATCTTCCCGTCCATTGACATCAATCACTCCGGCACCCGGAAGGAAGAACTGCTGCTGCCCCCGGAGGACCTGAATCGGGTCTGGATCTTGCGAAAGCTGCTTTCTCCCTTGAGCCCGGTGGACAGCATGGAATTCTTGCTGGAGAAACTGAAGGGCACTAAAAATAACGGGGAATTTCTGGCGGCCATGAACCGCTAGGGCAGGCTCCGGGGTCCTCCCTCAGGTTTAGACCCAGGTTTTGGGCTTTTTATTCCAGTTTTTCTTGATTTCCTCTTTGTCCTTTTTCGTAGCCCCGAAAGCTGACTCACAGACCGCGGTATATTTGTGGATATCGGAACGGAAGTCTTTAGTAAAGGGGCTCTTATTAGAATCCTTGGAAAAGATCGTGGGCATGCCCACCAGCCGCTCCGCTTCAGCCCCACAGATCTGTCACTCCGTGAGCGGGGTATCGCTCATCTTCTGCTCCACCTCAAAAATATGCCCATGTTCCTTACACTTATACTCGTAAGTCGGCATCCGGCTCTCCTCAAAATTCCCTTAAACTTCTTGACAGGCGCCCCGCCAGGGCAGTAACTTAATCACAAACTTAATCTCTTTTTAACAGATTTCTCCCCAAAGGCCAACAATTTCGCGTGGAGAAGTTCTGGGGGGAGGGCCAGGGACGTAGGGGCGGTTCGCGAACCGCCCCCTACCTGCCCTCCCCCCACGCCGCCCACCCAACCCGCGGAAGTTAGCCGGAGGAGGCGGGACCATTGACCCCGCCTCCTCCGGCTAAATAAAGCTTAAGGGATTGGGGGTGGGGGTTTGGGGGAGGATTGCACGGGGGTCTGCGACCCTTAGCCTCCTCCCCCAACCACCTCTCTCCAGTTAAGGAGGCCGCCTTGGAAATACCTGCACTTCAGTCCGTGACCGTGGAAATCCTGGTGGACAACTTCTTTGATGTCTTTGAGCCCTCTCGCCCCGGCATTGTGGAACGGGTGGCTCCCGGCCGCCTTAAGAAACCCCTGCTGGCCGCCCATGGGCTGGCCTACTGGATCACCCTGAACCATCAAGGCCAACTTACCCGGATCTTGATGGACACCGCCAACTCTCCTCTGCCGTTGTTCAACAACCTGGAGGCCCTGGAGCACCACGTAGAAGAGATCAACGCCCTGGTCCTGAGTCACGGCCACCCGGATCACTACGGCGGCCTGGTGTCGTTTTTGGGCCGGCGCACCTCGGGACTGCCGGTCTATGTTCATGAGGACTCCTACCTTCCCAAGCTGCTTATCACCCCCCGGGGCCGGGTGGGGCCTTGGTCCCTCCCCCGGGAGCACCTGGTGAGCGCCGGGGCTCAGCTTCATGAAAACCGCGGCCCGGAACTGATTCTGGGACAGGTATTGATCACCGGGACCATTGAGGCCACCACCGCTTATGAGACGCCGCTGCCCGGAGCCAAAAGGCTGGTACAAGATAAAGAGGAAAACGACTCATTTGCCGATGAACAGGCCCTGGTAGCCCAGGTGGAAGGCCGGGGCCTGGTGATTATCGGCGGTTGCTGCCACCCCGGCATTGTCAACATGGTTAAATATGCCCAAAAACTTACCGGCGTGAACCAGGTGGCCGCCATCATCGGGGGGCTTCATCTCACCGCGGGGGGCGATTACCTGATCCGACAAACCATCGAAGGACTCAAGGAACTGGACCCGGAATTGTTGGTGGCCGGCCACTGCACCGGATTCAAGGCCCTCACCCAACTGGCCCTGGCCTTCCCCGAGAACTTCATGGTCAGCTGCGTGGGCACCAAGATAATGATTGTGGGAGGATAGGGTGTAGGGGAGGGGGCTAAGGGCCGCGGGCCCTTACCCCCTCCCCTACTACCCCTCCCCCAATCCCTTAAGGTTTTTGTACGGTGAAGTCGTAGCCACAGGTCCCGCCTCCACCGGCCAGCTTAAATCAGGTCATGGGGAAGGAAGAGTATAATCATCTAAAGCATTTCCCCTTTCTGGCCAATATGGAGGTATTGCCGGAATGGGAAAAGGCCGCCCGCCGGCTCCTTACCCAGGGCGGCACGGCCATGGTGCTGGGCGCGCCGGATACGGGCAAGACCACCCTGAGCCGCTACCTGGTCTATCGGGCCTATGCCGCGGGGGAGCCAGTGGCCCTGGTGGACCTGGACCTGGGCCAATCCCACCTGGGCCCCCCGACGACCCTGGGTCTCTGCCTTTACCCTCCCCGAGTCCCCGGCCAAGACAGTCTAGCCCCCGAGGCTTGCTATTTTATCGGCCAGACTTCTCCCGTAGGGGCGGTCCTGGAGGTGGCGGTGGGCTGCCGCATCCTGGTGGACCTGGCGGCCCGGCAAGGGGTAAGCCGGATAGTGGTCAATACCAGCGGCCTGGTGCACGGCCCCCCGGCCCTGAGACTCAAAAGGGCCGAGGTGGAGCTCCTCCACCCGGCTTTCATTTTCGGGCTCCAGCGGTATCAGGAACTGGAACCCCTGCTCCGGGCCCTGGGGGGCCAAAGACCCGGCTTGCCGGATGATTCGCCTGGAAAATTACCTCCTCCCCTGGCGGGAGGGGGACTGGGGGAGGGGGAACTCGCCTCCGGGCTTTTCACCTCTACCCCGACCTTCCCCCATCAAGGGGGAGGGGGAGATGGAGTTTCTGGCTGGGAGGTGATCAGGCTGCCGGTTTCCGCCCGGGCCCTGCGCCGAACTCCCGAGGAGCGCCGCGCCTATCGGGAAGGGAGATTCTGCCGGTATTTTCAACGAGCCCGGCGTCTTACTTTACCCTGGCGCGCTTTAATTTGGGAGGGCCTCCCTCTGGGACAGGGTGAGCCCCTGAGCTCTGCGACCCTAAAGGAGTTAGACTCGAACCTGGGAGTCGCCGCACTTTATGGCGAGTCCCAGGGCCGTCGCCTGGTGCTCTTGCTGGAAGAGGCGCCCCCCGAGCGCCTGGACCCGGGCGGCCTGCTGGCAGCAGGGGGCTGGGAGACCGTGCACTGGCTCTCCTGGACCGGACTCCAGCTACGCCTGGTGGGGCTCCTGGACCCCCTGCACCGGACCCTGGCCCTGGGCCTGGTTCTGCCTGCCCCTTGGGACCCGGAAGCCCTCGCCCTGTGGACCCCTTTACCAGAAGCGGCCGCCCCCCGGGTCCGCTTCTTGAAAGTAGGAAAGATGAGAGTCAGCCTGGAAGGACGGGAGTTGAGCCATGTGTGAACTCTTTGCCATCCCTCCCCGTCACTCTTTAAGAGGCCCAGGGAGTGGGCTGCTCTCCTGCGCCGGTATTGCCGCCAACCCAGTTAATATTTGAAAAGCTGCCAGGTCTAATATATTGTAAGTGTATTTTAGGGCTTACTTTATGGCGGGGCCAACTGAATTGCGCCTGGGAGGCCGTGGCCTGACGGACGGGCCCCTTGCAGTGCAGGCAGGATTCAACTTTCCTATAAGGAGCAGATAAATGAGAGTAAGGCAACCATATCCAGGATTCATGGTCATAATGGCCGTGGGATTTGCTCTCATCCTGGTTTCCGGGATATTTCAGCCCGCTCAGGCCGGCACCGAAGATGTGGCGATGTTCTATGATGAGCTGTCCCAGCACGGCCAATGGGTCGATTATGAGAAACATGGGCCGGTGTGGATGCCCTCCCAGGTAGGGGAAAATTGGCGCCCTTACACTGACGGGCGCTGGGTCCCGAGCCGGGAGGGCTACGTATTTGAAACCCGGGAACCGTGGGGTTGGGCCACCTACCATTACGGTAACTGGATGCCCACCGACCATTATGGCTGGGTCTGGGTGCCGGGACGCACCTGGTATCCTTCCACGGTGACCTGGCGGACCAGCCCCGAGGGGGCGGCGACGGAGGCCGCCTATGTGGGCTGGGCCCCCATCCCGCCTCCCAATTATGTCCCCACGTCGGCTTATGCGCCCTCGGGGTATTACCCGGGGATGCCCGCGGTGGATCTCATCACCGCCCCCTTCTACGTCTTTGCCTCCGCGGCCCGATTTCTCCTGGGACTGGGAATGCCCTTCGGGCCCACCTACTCCTACGTGGGCTGCGGTTGTCTGGCGCCTCCAGTCTATGTACCGACGTTCTTTCCCCAGACGGTGATGATCCATAACTATGTGGTGCCCGGCTATTACCCTCAGGCATTTTTCGGCGGCGGGGCCCCTCCCTTGATGGTTTATAACTGGGGGCCGCCAATTCCCTATATCGCCCGGGTCACCAGAATCAACCAGATGGTGATCAACCAGACCATGGTCAACAATTCGGTGAACCTCGCCAGGATTCACAACGTGGTGCCGCCCGCGGCCGTGATGGAGCGGCACGCCTATCTCAGTCAAATCATGCCGCCGGCACTGGCGCAAGGAAGGCCGTTGCCCTCGCCTCAGCTGGCTAGAGATGTGGGGTTGGCCCAGGCCAACTTGGGGAAACCCGGCTTAATTTCTGCTCCGAGGCAGGTCCCTCAAATTCCCCTGGCCTCGATCCCCAAGGCCCCGCTGATGCCGGCCCAAGCGCCCGGCAGGGGGATGGTGGGAGCCGGTTTGCCGGCCCAGGCAGTCCAGCCTCTGACTCCTAAAATGCAGCAGCAGGTCCAGGCCCTGCCGCCAAACCAGCAGATTGTCCCGGCGGGGCCGATGAAACCGCCGGCGGCCGCGGCCAAGCCGGCAGCCCCGGCCGCACCTCTTGCCGCTCCGGGGGAGAAACCCCGTACTACCGGCGTGAAACCCGCCGTTCCCGGGGCCAAGGCCACGGTGACGCCGGGCGTGAAGCCCGGGGCTCCTGGTGCGCCTACAGTGGGGGCGAAGCCGACAACACCGACGGGGGCCAAACCCACTACACCGCCAGCGGGTTATAAACCGCCTACCGCAGGTACCGGATATAAACCGCCTACCGCGGGTCCGGGGTATAAACCCCCCACTGCGGGTCCTGGGTATAAACCGCCCACTGCGGGTCCTGGGTATAAACCGCCTACCGCAGGCACCGGGTATAAACCCCCCACCGCAGGTCCGGGGTATAAACCGCCCACCACCGCAGGTCCAGGGTATAAACCGCCGGCTACAGGTCCAGGGTATAAGCCGCCCACCGCAGGTCCGGGGTCTAAGCCGCCGGTAGCCCAGCCCTCGAAGCCCGCCTCAGCGCCCCCGCGGCCCGCGGCGCCAGCGTCGAGTAAACCGGAATCTAAGCCGGGCGAAAAAAAATCGCCACCACCGCAATAAATCCTAAAATTATCTGTTAAAATTAACCCCAGGCTTTCCCCCGAGCCTGGGGTTTTTCTTTCCCCGGCCCGGGACCGGGTCTGCCCCATCAACCGGCTTCTTTTAAAGCCGCGCCTTTTTACGAGTAGGAGGAAAGCATGGTCTTAATCCAGGCAGTGCAAGCCCAGGAGATCCTGGACTCCCGGGGCCAACCCACCGTAATGGCCGATCTGTTCTTGGACAACGGCAAGCGCGTCCAGGCAATGGTCCCCTCCGGGGCCTCCACGGGCGAGAACGAGGCTTTGGAGCTGAGGGATGGGGGAACCCGCTACCAGGGCAAAGGGGTGCTACAAGCGGTAAAAAATATCCATGAAGTCATCGCCCCGGCCCTCAGGGGCAGGAACCCTGGGGAGCAGGGCCTCATCGACCAGATTCTGTGCGAGCTGGACGGCACTCCCAACAAGGGCCGCCTGGGGGCCAACGCCATCCTGGCCGTATCCATGGCCGTGGCCCGGGCCGGGGCGGCAGTGGCCGGGGTCCCGCTCTACCGCTATCTGGGGGGCGCGGGCGCGGCCACCTTGCCCATGCCCATGCTGAACATCATCAATGGCGGGGCTCACGCCACCAACAACCTGGATATCCAGGAGTTCATGATCATGCCGGTGGGGGGGGCCACCTTTGCGGAGGCCCTGCGCCTGGCCGCGGAGGTCTTCCAGACCTTGAAAAAGGTGCTGGCCTCTCGCAACTTGTCTGCGGGCGTGGGTGACGAAGGCGGCTTTGCCCCGGACCTCCCCTCCCATGGAGCCGCCCTGGATCTGATCATGGAGGCCATTGAGCGGGCCGGCTACCAGCCCGGGACTGATGTGGTGCTGGCCCTGGATCCCGCCGCATCCGAGTTTTATGATAAGGCCTCCGGCGTCTATATCTTTAAAAAGTCCGATGGCTCCCGCCGGGATGCTGCGTCCCTGACGAATTACTACCGTAATCTCAAGGCCCGCTACCCCATCGTCTCCATCGAGGACGGCCTGGCCGAAGGCGACTGGGACGGCTGGGTGCATCTCACCGCCAATCTGGGGGACCAGTTGCAACTGGTGGGGGACGACCTGTTCGTCACCAATGTGAAGTTCCTGAGGCATGGCATCCAGGTGGGGGCAGCCAACGCCATTCTCATCAAATTGAATCAGATCGGCACCGTCACCGAAACCCTGGACGCCATTGCCCTGGCCCGGCGCCACGGCTACCGGGCCATCATTTCCCACCGCTCCGGAGAGACGGAGGATACCTTCATCGCCGACCTGGCGGTGGCCACCGGGGTAGGGCAGATCAAGACCGGGTCGGTCTCCCGTTCGGAGCGCATCGCCAAATACAACCGCCTCCTGATGATTGAGCGCGAATTAGGGTCCGCGGCCCGCTTTCGGGAAGACCGCTACTGGGAAGGCCGCATCTGAGCCACCTGGGGGATTTGAGGTGAGGGGGCCAGGGGGCCAACGGCGGCCCCTCCCCCTCAGGCGCCGGCCCTCCCCCAAGTTTGGGCGCGGGGAGGTTGGGGCCTGGCCCCCCTGACCTCTCTGCCGGAGCTTTCATCTCGCCCCACACGCCCTGCCCTGACCCCCCTGACTGTCTTTTATTTTGACAATCACCGTCCATGATGCTACCGTTTCAAAAATTTAATGCCACTAAGCTTGCATCAAAGGGGGAGGGTGATGCGGCCAGCTTGCGGCAAGTGGATGATGATCCTGGTGCTGGCGTTGTTCCTAGGACTGCCGGGGGGAGCCAGGGGAGCAGACTTCGACTACGCTAACTTCCGGGGCGAATACGGCCTTCGCTTGGCCTACGGAAAATCAATCCGAAAAGCCTCAGTGCAACTTTACAGTTTACTGCCCCGCTGGGGGATCTTTCTCCTGCGCCCCGGCCACACCTTAGGCCCCTTGGGCATCTCCTTCGTCGTGGAAGGTATCCTGAGCGTGGCTTCTGCCGAAGAGACCGGGTTTGAAATTGGCGTCACGCCGCTGTTCAAGGTCACCTATGTCTTGTTTCCCAAGGCCCTGCTATTTGTGGAAGGCGGCGCCGGGCTGATCTCCGAAAGCATCAACAGCCCGGCCCTGGCCCATTCTTTTAACTTTACCCCCCAGGTGGGAGGCGGCCTGGATATCGCCCTCATGCCCCGCCTGGGTCTCACCCTGGCTTACCGTTTTCGCCATTCCTCCAACGCGGGCCTCTACAAAGATAATCCTGCCTTTAATTGTAATTTCTTCCATGCGGGCTTGACCTACTACTATTAATCTAATCCTCAGGTATTCTGAATGCGGCAGAGCCTCCGGTGGGGCACCCTGGAGGGGATTTCTGCCGGGGCGTTCCCTGGAGAATGACCTATCGGAGCCGCCAAAATCCCGGTGGTTAAAAAAATATCACCCTCGGTTTTTCTAGCCTTGACAAGATAATTAGGAATGGTTATTAAAGAATAACAATTATGGAAAGTTTGCTTAAGGAATTACGGGCCCATCAGATTGCCGTAACACCTCAGCGCTTGACCGTATTGGCCAACCTGCAGGGCCGCCGGGACCACCCCACCGCACAGGAGATTTACCGGGAGGTAAGGCTGAAGCTGCCGGCCATCTCCTTTAACACCGTGTACAAAACCCTGGAGGTCTTCTGTCGCAAAGGCCTGGCCCTCAAGGTGAACCCCCTGCACGAAGTGGCCCACTACGACGGCGAGACCGGGCCTCATGCCCATCTCATCTGCCGCCGGTGCTACCACATTGTCGATTTGGCCTGGAAGCCTTCCGGGGCATTGCCCCTGTCCTTCGAGGACTTACAGGGCTTCCGGGTGGAGCATCAATCCCTAACCCTCTGGGGCCTTTGTCCCCAGTGTCAACGGAAGGAAATCCCCAAGGAGGAATAACATGGCAACGGCATTGGGACAGGAATACCTTTGCAAAACCTGCGGTAATAAAGTGAAGGTAGTGGAGGCGGGCGGCGGGGTCTTGGTTTGCTGCGGCCAGCCCATGAAGTTAATGGAAGGCAATAACTAATCGGAGGTGAAAAATTGGGAAAGACCAGCGACAATCTTAAAGAGGCCTTTGCCGGCGAGTCCCAGGCCAACCGCCGCTATCTCGCCTTCGCGGAGAAGGCTGAAAAAGACGGATACCCCCAAGTGGCCCGACTCTTTCGGGCCGCGGCCGCGTCTGAAACGATCCACGCCCTGAATCACCTCAAGTGCTTGAAGGCGGTGGGAGCCACCGCGGACAACCTCAAGGCGGCTATTGCCGGAGAAACCGCGGAGTTCCGGGAGATGTATCCCGGGATGATCGCCACCGCCCAGGCCGAAGGCGACAAGGGGGCGGAGCGCACCTTTAATTACGCTAATGAGGTGGAAAAGATCCACGCCCAGCTTTTCCAAAAAGCCCTCAGGACCATGGAAAAGAAAGAGCTGGTGGATATTTTCGTATGCTCAGTCTGCGGCTACACCGCGGAAGGGGAAGCCCCGGAAAGGTGCCCCGTCTGCCAGGCCGTGAAAAAATTATTCCAGCGGGTTGATTGAGTTGGTGGGAGGAGGGTCAGGGACCTGAGGTCCCTGCCCTCCCCCCACACCCCCCTCCCAACCCGCATAAGTATTTCGGGGAGGCGGTGCCGATGGCACCGCCTCCCCCGAAAAAATCATATGGGATTGTGGCTGGGGGCATGGGGGAGGAGGTAAAGGCCTGCGGCCCTTAGCCCCCTCCCCCAATATTCTGGCAGTAAAGGAGATGGCTATGAATCTCTATCGTTGTCGCATCTGTGGCGATCCCTATCTGGGCAGCGCCCCTCCCACCTTTTGTCCTTTCTGCGGGGCGCCGGAGAAATACATGGTGCCCGCGGAAGAGTATCAGGACCGCAACCGCATCCCTAATCTCAGCCCCCGCTCCCGGGAAAACCTGGAAAAGGCCCTGGAATTGGAAGTGAGGAATGCCGGCTTCTATATGTGCGCCTCCGCCTGTGCGCCCGATGCCGTATCCCAGGCGATGTTCAAGGCCCTGTCCAAGGCCGAGGCAGAACACGCCACTCTCATGACCAAGCTCTTGCAGGTGGCCAGGCCTGAGATCAAACCCGATGAGAAGGCCTGCCGGAAGGATCCCAAGGCCAACTTTGCGGCCTCCCACGAACGGGAGACCCAGGCGGTGAGCTTTTACCGCCAGGCGGCCGCGGAAGCCGTGGAGGACCGGGTCCGAGAGGTCTTTACCGCCCTGTCGGAAATCGAATCCTACCATATCGCCCTGGCCGCGGCGCGCAAGTAAGAAGACGCTGGGGGGAGGGCCAGGGACCTGAGGTCCCTGCCCTCCCCCCAGGCCCCCCTCCCCACCCGCGTAAGTTAACCGGAGGAGACGGGGCCGTTGGCCCCGTCTCCTCCGGTTAAACAGAACTTAAGGGATTGGGGAAGGGGGTGTGGGGGAGGATTGTAAGGGGGCCTGCGGACCTTAGCCCCCTCCCCCACTAACTTCTTCCTCAACCTCCCCTTGCAGTATCTCCAAAGCCCGGTGGGCCGCCCGTTGTGCGGCCTGTTTCTTGGTCTGGCCTTCGCCCTGGGCCAGAGGCCGCTCCTCCAGGCGCACCTCCAGTAGAAAGCGTTTGGCGTGACCGGGACCGCTTTCAGAAAGCAGATGGTAAGTGGGGGACGTCTTAAACCGGGCCTGGGTGAACTCTTGCAAGGCGGTTTTGAAGTCCTGCCAAGGAGGGGAGGTTAGAAACTCCAACAGGGGCTCGAACCAGAGCCGGGTCAATTTGGCCGCGGTCTTCAAACCACCGTCTAAAAAGACTGCGGCCAGGACTGCCTCCAGGGCGTCGGCCAGCAGGGAGGGCTTCTCCTGGCCGGCTTGCTGCTCCTCGCCCCGGCCCACTAGGCAGGCAGGAACCAAGATCCAGTTGCCGGGCCAGGAGGGCCAGTTGCCGGGCATTGACCAGGGAGGCCCGGCCCCGGGACAGTTCCCCTTCTGAGCTTTGGGGAAACCGGGCTAACAGCAGGTTGCTCACCGTAAGGGCCAGAACCGCGTCCCCCAGAAACTCCAGTTGTTCATTGCTGGGACCGGTCTCCGGTTTTTCATGGGCGTAAGAACTGTGCCGCAGGGCCTGGTCCAACAGGCTCAGGTCCTTGAACCGGTGGCCCAGGCGTCGGGCCAGGCCCGTAAGCTCCCGCTCCCGGTGGGGGGCTAAGTCTCCCCCAGGTTGATCCATTGGCCTTTTCCCCTCCTTCTTGGATGCCACTGCCCTGAACCGATGGCCCCATTTTATCACATTAGGCCTGGAAAGGTCCGCACCGGATAAGGGCCTCGGCGATTCATCCCCCATAAACCGCGGGGACCCAGGAGGCCGATAGCCCTTTTCCCATACGGATTAAGGGATATGGAAGGGGAAAATCAGGAAAATCCCTATTGTCAGGAATCCTCCCGGCCTTATAATTTCATCCACAATCATTGTCAGCTTTACACGAAAAATTTTGGAGGGATCCATGGAAGGGATCGTTAAGGTCATGGAGTTTGCCATTGGCGTCAGGGACCCTTATACTGTGGCCCATCAACAGCGGGTCACCCACCTGGCATGCGCCCTGGCCAAAGAGATGGGCCTTCCGACAGATCGCATTGAGACGCTCCGCCTAGCTGGCTCTCTCCATGATCTGGGGAAGATCGCGGTGCCTGGCGAAATTCTCTCCAAACCCGGGAAGTTAAATGCCACCGAGTTTGCCATCGTCAAAACCCACCCGCAGGTGGGCTACGATATCTTGCAGCCCCTAAAATTTCCTGGACCCACCACTAAGATCATCCTGCAGCATCACGAAAGGATTGATGGTTCGGGCTATCCCCAGGGCTTGAGGGGAAATGATATTCTCCTGGAGGCGCGGATCTTGGGGGTGGCGGACGTGGTGGAGGCCATGTGCTCCCATCGGCCCTACCGGCCTGCCCTGGGCTTAGAAGAGGCCTTAGCGGAGATTTCCCAGAATCGAGGGATCCTCTATGATTCCCTGGTGGTGGACAGGTGTTTAAAGCTTTGCACGGAAGATAGTTACCTCAGGGCCGTTTTTGCCCCCGTCCCGACCCTCCTGGGAGGTTATGATACTTATGTCCTGCGGGGAAATGCGCCGACTCGAATTAACGCGCCGCCGCGGGTGGAAACCGCCGATGACCCAAGTTACCCCCTGTTCCCCGCCAGTTGGTTCCGGTTCTTTCTGCAGGCGACTGCGGCCTCTATTTTAGGAGGCGTCATGATGACGGCCTGCCAAACTCTCTAAGTAGGTGAAGGCCCCGGGATATTCAGAAACGTTCTCCTCTACTCCCTTAACCAACCGCCTTAGCTAATTTTGGTTATCTGCGCGGAAATCCTGGCCAAAAAAATAAAATCACCAGGCATCGCTTTGCCCTCCTGCTCCCCTATTTCCCTGCCAAGTTGACCCCCCTGGCTTCGGCCTTGCTTCCAGATTTTATTCCTTGACTTCTGTCGAGATCCAGATATTATTTTTATTTATTCTCAATAAACTAAACCGGGGTTATGAAATCAGAGCTCCAGGTACTCCAGGAATATATTCGCCAGCGGGGGCTCAGGCGCACGCCGGAGCGGGAGCGGGTCCTTCAGGAGATCTTTGAGATTCACGGCCACTTTGACGTGGATGAACTCTACCTCAAGCTCCGGCAGAAAGGGGTCAAGGTGTCCAAGGCCTCTATCTATCGGGCCCTGCCTTTGTTCATTGATTGCGGCCTCATCCGGGAAGTGGCTTTTAGCGAGGGCCACTGGCACTACGAGCATATTTATGGGCACGCGCACCACAGCCACCTCCGCTGCCTGGGCTGCGGGGAACTTCTGGAGTTCGAGGAGCCGACCTTGACCCAACTGGAAGAACTTTTGGCCCAGAAATACCATTATCGGATCAAAGGCCATCAACTGGAGGTGCACGGGGTTTGCCCCGCCTGCCAACAGATCGTTTAACTCTTAGCTCTGGGTAAAGAAAGCGCTGAATCACATGCCAAACGAAGTAGAGCTCTTGGACCAGCCCCTGGCCTCAGTGCCCCCCGGCCAGCGAGTGCGCATCACCGGTCACCGGGGGGGCCGGATGCTCAGGGCCCGGCTCCTGGCCCTGGGCCTTAACCTGGGACAGGAAGTGGAAATCCTGCAAAATAACCGCGGCCTGATCATCGTGGGCATCAACGGCGGCCGCGTAGCCCTGGGCCGGGGCATCAGTCAAAAAATCATGACCGCGCCGGTAAAAAGTAAGTGATTATGTGGGGGAGGGCCAGGAGCCTGAGGCCCCTGCCCTCCCCCACACCCCCTCCCAACCCGCTTAAGTTAGCTGGAGGTGGCGGGGCCATAGGCCCCGCCACCTCCAGCTAAATAAATCTTAGGGGATTGGGGGTGGGTGATTTGGGGGTGGCGGTAAGGGCCCACCGGCCCTTAGCCCCCTCCCCCAAGTAACCTTTCCTCTAAAGCATGGCAAACCTCAAGCCTCCCATTCCGTCTGAGCTCACCTCCGAGCCCCTGGAAACCCTGGAGGGGGTGGTGGAGCGCCTCACCTTCAGCGGACCCGGAGAGTCATTATGCCGTGGTGCGCCTCAAGGTCAAGGGCCGCCGGGAGCCCGCCACCGTGGTGGGTCCCCTGGCCGGCGTGCAGGAGGGCGAAGAGCTTTATCTCAAAGGCCGCTACGAGGTGCACCCCAAGTGGGGGGAACAGTTCCGGGTGGTCTGGTGGTATGCGGTGCTGCCCGCCACCGTGGCGGGCATTAAGAAATACCTGGCCTCCGGGCTGATCAAGGGCATCGGCCCGGAGCTGGCCAAGCGGCTGGTGGCCCAGTTCGGCCCGGAGACCCTGAAGGTCATTGACGATCACCCGGAGCGGTTGGAAGAAGTGCCGGGGATCGGTCCCAAGCGGATAAGCCAGATTCGCCAGGCCTGGAAGGGACAGCGGGAGATCCGGGAAATTATGGTGACCCTGCAAGGCCTGGGGGTGAGCCTGAGCCACGCCACCAAAATCTATCAGCAATACGGCGCCCGGGCCCAGGAGGTGGTTACCACCAATCCTTACCAACTGGCCCTGGACATCCAGGGTCTGGGATTTCTCAGCGCCGACAAGTTGGCCAGCCGCCTCAACCTGGACCCTCTGGCCCCGGCCCGGCTGGCCGCGGGCCTGGTCCACACCCTGGACACCATGGCCGGGGAAGGGCACGTTTACGTCCCGGAAGAAGAGCTGCTCAGCCAGGCCCGGGAGCTGCTGGAAGTGCCCGAGAAGCCCCTGGCGAAGGCCCTGGGCACCATGGCTCAAGAGGGCCGGGTGGTGGTCCACGAGATGCCGGAAGGGCGCGGAGTTTATAAGAAGCCGGCCTGGGTGGCGGAAGTTGGCATTGCCCAGGCCCTGGGGCAACTGCACACCACTGCCTGCACCCCTCCCCCGCTGCACCTTACGGAGCTGGTGGCCCAGGTGCAGCAATCCCGGGGACTTGAGCTCTCTCATGAACAGGTCCAGGCAGTGACCGCGGCCTTGCGGGAAAAAGTCCTCATCATTACCGGCGGCCCCGGCACCGGCAAGACCACCATTGTCAGTTGCATCCTGGACCTGTATCAGGGTATCGGCGCCCGGGTCCTGCTCATGGCCCCTACCGGCCGGGCCGCCAAACGGCTGAGCGAAACCACCGGGGGGGAGGCCACCACCATCCACCGGGCTCTGGAGTTTTCCCCCCAGACCGGCGGCTTCCGCCGCAACCCCGGGGATCCCCTGAAAGCAGACGTGGTGGTGGTGGATGAAATGTCCATGGTGGATACCTACCTGATGTACCACCTGCTCCGGGCGGTGCCGGCCCGGGCCCGACTCATCATGGTGGGGGACGCCCACCAACTCCCGGCCGTGGGACCGGGTAACATCCTGAAAGACCTGATCTCCTCCGACATGGTCCAGGTGATGCAACTTACCCAGATTTATCGCCAGGCCAAAGAGAGCCTCATTGTGGTCAATGCCCACCGCATCCATCACGGGGAGTTTCCCATCACGCCCAAGTATTTTGGCCGGGCCGACTTTGTCTTCCTGCCCTATGACGATCCCGGGGCCTTGAAACGTCGCCTGCTGGATCTGGTAATCCGGGAGATCCCCAGGCGCTACGGCTTTGATCCCGTAAGGGACCTCCAGGTAATCACCCCCATGCACCGGGGGCCCTTAGGGGTCCAAACCCTGAATCACGAATTGCAACAATATCTCAATCCCAGCCGGGACCGCTGGACCTGGGGGGGCCGGGTCTTTAGACGGCATGACAAGGTAATGCAACTCCGCAACAATTATTACAAAGAGGTGTTCAACGGCGACATCGGCCAGGTCTGGGGATACTTGGCAGAAACCCGCCAGCTCCAGGTGGACTTCGACGGGCGGGTAATCACCTATGAGCCCTCAGAGAGCGACGAGATCACCCTGGCTTACGCGGCCACGGTGCACAAGGCCCAGGGCAGTGAGTTTCCCGGGGTGCTGCTAATACTCACCACCCATCATTACCTGCTGTTGCAGCGGAACCTCTTGTACACTGCCATCACCCGGGGGCGCCGCCTGGTGGTGGTCCTGGGAAGTAAGCGGGCCTTGGCCATAGCCATCAAGAACGACCGCCCTGTCAGGCGCTATACCTATCTGGCGCCGCGGCTGCGGCAGGCCCTGGCCCCCATTAAGAGTGGAAAAAATGTTGACATTTCCCCCCCGCAAGAGCACAATCTAGGGTGAATGCGGGGGTAAAGGTGGTAACCGATCTCTTTACTGTATTGGAAGAAAAACTGGAGCTAGTTCTCGGCAAAATGGCGAGCCTGAAGGAGGCCAACGCCGCTTTGCAGCAGTCCCTGGCCGAAAAAGAGCAAGCGCTTAAAGAGGCCGAGGCTAACCTGGAAAAGATTTCCCGGGAACGGGAGGTGGTGAGGCAACGGATCGACAAGATCCTCCATCGGCTGGAAATCCTGGATAAGGGAGAATCGGCATAAAACCGGACCAAGAGTCAAAGCCGGTGAGGGTGGAAATATTGGGGCGAATCCTCCATCTTACGGGGAGCACTCCAGAACGCTTGCAATCAGTGGCGCGTTTGGTGGATGAGCAACTGCGGGAGCTTCAGCAGGCATACCCTGCCAACCCTCTGGCAGATTTGGCTATCTTGGTTGCCCTTAACCTGGCAGACGAATACTTAGAAAGCAAGGAGGATTACCAGGAACTCCACGCGGAAATTGAGCAGCGATCCAAGCAATTGATCCAAATGCTGGAAACGCACGAATCAAACTCTCCCCCTGGACCTTAACCCGGTCGCCCCTCCAGGGAGGGGAGCAATTTAACCTAGGCTGTGGCCTGCCCCAGGGACGGAAAGGCATGGGGCGAGTGAGAAGGGGAATGCCCCTCTACTCCGGGCGGAATTTAGACCCGTACCGGTCGGAAATATATTGCCAGGCGGAATACTAGAAGGGCTGTTGCTGGTATAACCCGGGAACCTTCCGGGAGGTTGATAATTACGGCAAAAGGTGAATAAGTAAAGCTTACCTGAGACCCAAGCACGTTTCCCCAGCGAGGGAAAATTTTTAACCTGAAGTGGGTGGTTTGAGAAGAGCAGCCCGGCCACCCGCCGCATTCCGCCCCGGCCATACCTTCCGGACGGCGCGTAGAGCCGCCTCCCCACTCGCCTGCAATTTGTCTCCTGGTTCATTATCTGACCAGTCCGTCCTGAACCCCAAGGCCTGGGCCGACCTGGGGACGGTACCGGTTTAGGATAAGGGAATTCCCATGAATACATTATTTCTCATTATAGTTGATGGCATCGTCGTCGTGTTCGGCTTCATGGCGGGCTTTTTTTATCGCCGATATGTAACCGAGAGCCGCCAGGAGTCGTTAGAGTCTCTGGGGAAAAAGATCCTGGATGAGGCCGGCAAGGAAGCGGAGAGCCTCAAGAAGGAATCCCAACTGCAAGCCAAAGATCAATTCGTCCAGATGAAGCTGGACTTCGAAAAGGAGACCCAGGAACGGCGCCAGGAAATCAACCAGTTGGAGCGCCGCTTGCTCCAGAAAGAGGAGCATCTGGAAAAGAAAGGTGATCTCCTGGATGAGCGAGAAGTGGAACTGGCCAAAAAGCACAAGCTGGCGGGCCATCAGGAAGAAGAGCTGAAGGTTGAGAAAGACCGCTATCAGCAATTGGTGGCCGAGGAGAACGCTCGCCTGGAACAGCTAGCGGGCATGAGTGCCGCGGAAGCCAAGGAGGTTCTGCTGCAGACCATGGAGCGGGAAATCCGCGCCGACGCGGCGCGCCTGGTAAAGCGCATCGACACCGAGGCCCGGGAACACGCCGACCGCAAAGCCAAGGAAATCATCGCCCTGGCCATCAAACGGTATGCCTCCGATTATGTGGCCGAGCAGACCGTGTCGGTGGTGCCGCTGCCCAACGAAGAGATGAAAGGGCGCATCATCGGCCGGGAGGGCCGCAATATCCGGGCCCTGGAGGCCGCCACCGGGGTGGACATCATCATTGACGACACCCCGGAGGCGGTAATTTTGTCCGCCTTCAACCCGGTGCGCCGGGAAGTGGCCCGGCGCAGTCTGGAGAAACTGATCACCGACGGTCGCATCCACCCCGGCCGCATTGAAGAAATTGTGGAAAAGGCCACTCAGGAGTTGGAAACCAACATCCGCGAGGCCGGGGAGGAGGCGGCCTTCGACGCCGGGGTGCACGGACTTCACCCGGAGCTCATCAAGCTGCTGGGGAAGTTGAAATATCGCACCAGCTATGCCCAGAATGTCTTGCAGCATTCGGTGGAGGTCTGTTACCTGTGCGGCATCATGGCCGCGGAACTGGGGCTCAATGTGAAACACGCCAAGCGGGCCGGTCTCCTCCACGATATCGGCAAGGCGGTGGACCATGAGTCTGAAGGCGTCCATGCCCTGATCGGGGCGGACCTGGCCAAACGCCATGGCGAATCCCCCAAGGTGGTGCATGCCATCGCCGCCCACCACGAAGACATCCCCCCGGAGAACATCATGGCCATTCTGATACAGGCCGCGGATTCCCTCTCGGGAGCCCGCCCCGGGGCCCGGCGGGAGATGCTGGAGACCTATGTGAAGCGATTGGAGGACCTGGAAAAGGTCGCCCTCTCCTTCGGTGGCATCAGCAAATCCTACGCCATCCAGGCGGGCCGGGAGATCCGGCTCATCGTGGAGAGCGAGCGGGTGAGCGATGAAGAGGCAGCTCTGCTCAGCCGGGAGGTGGCGAAGAAGATCGAGCAGGATCTCACTTACCCCGGCCAGATCAAGGTTACGGTGATCCGCGAGACCCGGTCGGTGGAATACGCCCGGTGAGGCGGCCTCGCACATGAAGGTCCTGTTTATCGGGGACGTGGTGGGGGCGCCGGGGCGGCGGGCGGTGGAAGAGCTCCTGCCCCGGGCGGTGGACCGCTATTCCATCGATCTGGTGATCGCCAACGGCGAAAACGCCGCCGGCGGCCTGGGCATCACGCCCCTGGTGGCCGAGCAGCTCTTGAGCCAGGGGATCGACCTGCTCACCAGCGGCAATCACATCTGGAAGCACAAGGAGATCATTCCCTACCTGGAGGATACCGACCGTTTGCTCCGGCCGGCCAACTACCCGCCGGAGACCCCCGGCCGGGGTTTTACCATCCTGGAGACTGCGGCGGGCGAGGCGGCCGCGGTCCTGAACCTGGAAGGCCGCGTCTTCATGAATCCCCTGGAATGCCCCTTCCGCACCGCGGACCAGATTTTGAGCATCCTGCCCAAGGAAGTTAAGGTCATCCTGGTGGACATGCATGCCGAGGCCACCAGCGAGAAGCTGGCCCTGGGCTGGTATCTGGCCGGCCGGGTGAGCGCGGTGATCGGCACCCATACGCACGTGCAGACCGCGGACGAGCGGGTTTTGCCCGGAGGCACCGGCTACATCAGCGACGCCGGCATGACCGGCCCCCTGGACTCGGTCATCGGCATGAAAAGAGAGATCATCCTGGAGCGCTTTCTGACCCAGCTCCCCCAGCCCTTTAAGGTAGCCACCGCTAACATCCAGCTCCAGGGGGTGGTGCTGAAGCTGGACTCCCAGGGGCACTGCCAGGAGATCATCCGCCTGCAGCTTCCTTTGAAATCTTAGAAGATATGGTGGGCGGTGGCCCCCTACACTCTGCTTAGTGGGGGCCTTACCCCAAAAGAAGTTAATAAAATCGCCCTGGTAATAGTCAGAACTTTCCCGGCCCCCCTGGATTTTGAAATCTCCCCTACCGAAACCAGGAATTTCATTATGCAGATCATATCTGTTATTATTCGAAATTTTGAAGAAGTTTCGATATTAGTTATCCGCTATTCTTGATTACCGCTTCTCATGTCTTAACAGATAGCCAGTTGTCCATGCCCAAGATAGAATGTTCAAGCAGCTTCCGCTTTTCAAATTGTTCATCTTTACCCGAAGGCGGCGCAGGCCGCAAATCAAAGAACCTGGTCACCAACGGTTGAGTATATGTGAATTCTGGGGTAATTTTGATTTATACAGAAGGCTGTGATAGTATTTTTATAATGAAGGATTGCCCCTCGAAAAGAGGGATGTTTTAGGGGTTAAACTGGGGAAAAGAGGGCCCAAGCACCGATTTTGGACAAATGTAGCTAAGGCTGACGCATAATCTCTGTTAACAGGAGGGGGCTTCCCCTTGGCGCAGAGACTGTCGGAAATGGGCGATATCGTTGCCTCCGTCTTGGATGCAATTCCATCGCCCATATTCGTGGTGGATGATGACGTGCAGATTATCGGGTTCAACCTTGCCGCGTCCCAAATGGTGGCCCAGGACCCGGAGGTGGTGATCCGCCGGCGTGCCGGCGAAATCTTGCATTGCGTGCACTCCACCGAAGCGCCTGGCGGTTGTGGCCGAGCCGAACCCTGTAAAGACTGCCCGGTGAGGAATTCAGTCAATGAATCCGTGCGCGGCCACCAGGTAGTCCGCAAAAGGGCAAGAATGGAGCTGATAAGAGAAGGTCATATTGTGCCAATCTATCTATTGGTGACCACGACGCCCTTCATTTATCAAGATAAATCAATGATTCTGCTGATCCTGGAAGATATCAGCGAATTGATGGAATTAAAAAACGTATTACCCATCTGCTCACATTGCAAGAGTATTCGCAATGACCAAGAATATTGGATAAGTGTCGAAAATTATTTTAAGAAGCACCTGGACCTGGATTTCACGCACGGGATATGCCCCAAGTGCGCCAAGGAATTATACCCGGATCTTTATAAAGGGTAGGGAGAGCACCCAGGCCCACGATTTTACTTCCTGCGGTTTTATAAATAGCCGGGCTGCTTCTTCCGGCCACTTTATCCCCCAGCACTTAGACCAATAATCATTCACCCCTGCTGCCCTGGTGCGGAAGGTGCGCGAGGTTCTGAACCCTTCTTTTGAAGGATAACGGATTCAAGTTAGTTTGGGGGTTGTTTATAGGCTTGCATAACCTCAAGTACTAATATTCATAGTATAGATTTGCTATTTATCCGCCGTTTAAACTACAATTAAAAATATTTGATATGTTTATCATAGCTGTATGTCAGAATGTGCCGGCATTTCAAGTTTTAGGCTTTACTGTCAGATTTAATATGATCCCGATTTCATGACTCTTAGCTTAAATCTTGCTTATATAAGGAAATAAAAGCCATATGGAAGAATTCCCCAGGGAACCTCTCGTTTCACCGGAGGCCATTATGCGCCGTATTGCTGCGACGCTGTGTCTGACCCTGACCCTGATCTGGCAGGGGTGCTCCACCTACGAGCCCAAGGTAATTCCCATGAAGCTCCCCGAGGCCTATGCCAACGTGCAACGGGTGGCCGGGGCCTACGTGGCGGCCCGGGCCTGGGACAGTGAGGAAGAGGCGAAGGGCGCCTTTGGTTTCAACATCCTCCGGGCCGGGCTGCTGCCCGTGCAGGTGAACTTTGATAATCGCGGCCCTGAGACCCTGATCATCAACCCTTCCCAGACCTTTCTGATCAATCAGAACCAGGAACTCTTTCCGGTGCTGGCGGATCAGGAAGCCTATGACCGGGTCAGCCGGGGCGCCCCCTTAGCGGAAGGGGTGAAAGGCCTGGCCACCGGGGGGATTCTGGGTGGGGCCACCGGGGCCCTGATCGGCGCGGCCGTGGGCGTGGTGGCCGGGCATCGGGCCGGGGAATATGCCATGCGGGGCGCGGCCGCGGGGGCCGCCGCCGGCGCCATCCTGGGGGCAGCCAACGCCGCCACTGACACCCAGGCGCCCCAGACCATCGCCGACGACCTGGCCCGGCGCAGCCTGAAGAACACCCCCATCAAGCCGGGAGAGCTGGCTTACGGCATCATCCTCTTTCCCCGGGAGGCGGGCCGTCCCCAGGCCCTTAGGCTGCAACTCCAGGAGAAGGAAACGGGGCAGGTGTATACCCTGATCCTGGCCTTCTGAGGGAGGGGGGAGGAGCGCAGTGGGGGGAGGGCCAGGAACCTGAGGTCGAATGGGCCTTCGGCCCATTTTTATGATACAGGTCATTTGCTAGCGCAAATGACCTGCCCCCCTCCCAACCCGCAGAAGGGGCTGGAAAGGCGGGGCCTATGGCCCCGACTTTCCAGCCATTTTCTAACCCTATAAGGGTTGGGGGAGGGAGCTTGAGGGAGGGATTGTAATCGGTCTGCGACCCCTGGCCCCCTCCCTCAAGATGACTTCTTCAGAGGTCTCTTCCCAAGGGTGACCGGCTTCCCCACCCTTGGTTTCCTGTGCCCTCCAGGCCTTTACAATCTGTAAAAAATACTGACAGGCAACCTTACGGCCCGGGGCCAGCAGGCCCCTTCAGGCACCATAATTGCCAATTCTTTTCGAGAGTTAACCAAACACTCACTCCAGTCTGCACTCCTGGCACGGGCGTTGCTTATTTTTAGCGCGATACCGGGGTTGACTTAGGCCGAAAAGGAAGGTTGCGGTAATTGGTAGCCAAGGCCCAGGCCTCAATCCGTTCCCATAATCTGCGTAGCGAAGACTTGCCATTAATCCTTTAATTTCGGAAAGAGGGGACCATTCATGAAGATTCACGAATATCAAGGGAAAGAGTTACTCAAGAGGTTCAACGTGCCGGTGCCGGCGGGTGGAGTGGCCGAAACCCCGGAAGAGGCCCGGGAGGTGGCCCAGACTATAGGGCAAGGCCCTTTTGTGGTCAAGGCCCAGATCCACGCCGGAGGCCGGGGCAAGGGCGGCGGCATCAAGATGGCCGCCACTTCGGATGAAGTGCACCAGATGGCCTCGCAGATCCTGGGCATGACCCTGGTCACCCCCCAAACCGGCCCCGAGGGGCGCCTGGTCAGCAAGGTGTTGGTGGAGCAGGCCCAAGACATCGCCAAGGAGCTTTACCTGGGGGTGCTGCCCGACCGGGCCGCGGAAAAGGTGGTGGTCATGATGAGCTCCGCGGGCGGCATGGAGATCGAAGAGGTCGCGGCTAAAAGCCCGGAGCTGATCATCAAGGAGTGGGTGGACCCGGCGGTGGGTCTGATGCCCTACCAGGCCCGCAATCTGGCCTTCGGCGCCGGCCTTGATCCCGCCCTGATCCGCACCGCCGGGAGCTTCATCGAAAACCTTTATAGGTGTTTTATGTCCCTGGATTGTTCCCTGGCGGAAATCAACCCCCTGGTGATCACCAAAAAGGGGGAGATGCTGGCCCTGGACGCCAAGATCAACCTGGACGACAGCGGCATGTTCCGTCACAAGGACCTGATTGACTTTGAAGACCCCGCGGAGATGGACCCCCTGGAATTTGAAGCCAAGAAATACGACCTCAACTACATCCGCCTGGGGGGCAACATCGGCAACATGGTGAACGGCGCGGGGCTGGCCATGGCCACCATGGACTTGATCAAGGCCGCGGGCGCGGAACCCGCCAATTTTCTCGACGTAGGGGGCGGGGCCTCGGCGGAGATGATCACCAACGGCTTCCGCATTCTCCTGGCCGACGCCCGGGTGAAGGGAGTGCTCATCAATATCTTCGGCGGCATTCTGCGCTGCGATATCCTGGCCAACGGGGTCCTGGAGGCGGTTAAAACGGTGGAGGTGAAAGTCCCCATCATCGTGCGCCTGGAGGGCACCAACGTGGAAGAGGGGCGCAGGATTCTGACCGAATCCGGCCTCAAGTTTGAGGTGGCCAAGGATATGGTGGACGCGGCCAATAAGATCGCGGCTATTGTGAAATAGGAGAGGCAGGGCAGAGCTAAGATAACCGAACTAATCCGGGTTATCCGATTTTCTCATTCAATTAAAAATGCGGAAGGTGAAAGATGAGCGTACTGGTAAATAACGACACGCGGGTAGTGGTTCAGGGAATCACCGGGAAGGAAGGGTCCTTTCATGCCCGGCAGTGTGCCGCTTATGGCACCAAGGTGGTGGCCGGGGTAACCCCGGGCAAGGGCGGCCAGAAGATGGATGAGGTCCCGGTATTCAATACCGTGGCTGACGCGGTGAAAAACACGGGGGCCAATTGTTCCCTGATCTTTGTGCCGCCGCCCTTTGCCGCGGATGCCATTCTGGAAGCCGCCTCTGCCGGGGTTAAAGTAATCGTCTGCATTACCGAAGGCATCCCGGCCCTGGACATGGTGAAGGTGGCTGCGGTGATCCAAGACAAGGACCTGCACCTCATCGGCCCCAACTGCCCGGGCATTATCTCCCCGGGGCAGGCCAAGGTGGGCATCATGCCGGGCCATATCCATAAACCCGGCCCCATGGGGGTGGTGTCCCGGAGCGGCACCCTGACCTATGAAGCGGTTTATCAGCTAACCCTGCTGGGCATCGGCCAAAGCACCTGTTTGGGCATCGGCGGCGATCCCATTGTTGGCACCAGCTTCATCGATATGTTAAAGTTATTTGAATCCGACCCCGATACTGAAGGGGTGGTGCTCATCGGCGAAATCGGCGGCACCGCGGAGGAAGAGGCGGCGGCCTTCATCTCCAAGCACTTCTCCAAGCCGGTGGTGTGCTTCATTGCCGGGCAGACCGCTCCGGAAGGGAAGCGTATGGGCCACGCGGGCGCCATCATCTCCGGGGGTTCCGGCAAGGCGTCCGACAAGATCGCCGCTCTCAACGCCGCCGGGGTGACCAATGTGAAAACCATCGCCGAACTGGGGCAGACGGTCAAGAGGGTTATGGGCTATCGCTGATAGTGAAGATCCTGCTTCACATCTGTTGTGCACCCTGCGCCATTTTTCCGGCGGAGACCCTGCCGGAAAAGGCCATTACGTGCACGGCTTTTTCTATAACCCCAATATCCATCCTTACCAGGAGTTCACCAAAAGGGTGGCCACCCTGGAGAAATATGCCGCCCTGACAGGTCTCCCGGTAATCTGGGATCGGAGTTACAATCTGGAAGAGTTCTTCCGCGCCGTGGTCTTTCGGGAGAGGGAGCGCTGCCGCTTCTGCTACTACCATCGCCTGAGGGCCGCGGCCCGGGTGGCCCGGGGCGGGAAGTTCGATGCCTTCACTTCCACCCTGCTTTACAGCAAATTCCAGAACCATGAGCTGATCCGGGAAATGGGCCAGGAGGTGGTCCGGGAGGTGGGCGTGCCGTTCTACTACGAAGACTTTCGGGTAGGCTGGGCTGACGGCGCGGCCAAAGCCAGGGCCCTGCGCCTTTATAAGCAGCAATACTGCGGCTGTATCTTCAGCGAGCGGGATCGCTACCTGCCGCCTCTGAAGGAGAACCACACTTAAGGGAAATAACTTGGGAGGGGCCAGAGGTCCAGGGGTCGAAAGACCCCTGACCCCTGCCCCTTAACTTTTCCTGGGCGGATACCCGTTACTGGCCACCTTATACCAAGTTGCGCTCATAGAGGGAACAATAAGCAATTTTGTTGTAAGGGCGCAATTCATTGCGCCGAGGAGGGCGTGATAAATCACGCCCTTACATGAAAATTACCTGTTTGACGGCAACTTGGTATTAGGCAAACCCAGAAGGCCACCGAGGCTATGCCTTACTCCCGCCTGACTCTAAGCAACCGTCAGGAAAACCTGAAATTGCTGCTGGACTTTATTAAAACCTGGGCCCAGGAGCGGAGCTTAGCGGCGCCACGGCGAGCCAGCCTGGAGCAGGCTGCCCGGGAAATCTTCCAGCACCTGCTTACCCAGGCTTACCACCCCGGCCAGCCGGGCTCCATCTCCGTGGTCCTGGAGGAGAAAGGCCCCCGGCTGCGCCTGGTGTTCGAAGACGATGGGGCCCCGCATAACCCCCTCAGATTTATTGGACCGCAAGCCCCCGACGCCCCGGAGCAGCCGGACTGCAACTCAGGCCTGGGCAGTCTGCAAGTAGCGGCAGAGAGCCTCCTTTACTATCGCACCGGGGACCATAAAAATCGGTTGGTAGTCTTTCTTGCCTAGTTCTCGCGCCTCAGTGTTGATATTGTTTGGCCTTGCGGAAGGCCTCTTGGGCCTCCTGCTCTTTGCCCCGTTCCTTTAAGAAGATCCCCAGGTAATTCCAACCCTCGGCGTAATCGGGCTTGAGGGCCACCGCCTTGCGCAGCTCCTCTTCCGCCTCCCGGTAGTTTCCGGTGCGGGCCAGGGCGCTGCCCAGGAGACTGTGGGCCTCGGCCCATTGGGACTTGAGGGCCAGGGCCTGGCGGAAGGATTTAGCCGCCTCTTCATCCCGGCCTTCCCCGGCCAGAAGCAGTCCGGACTTCAGATAATCTTTGGCGGCCCGCTCCAGGGCCTCCTGGGATTTATCCAGCTAGGCCGGAGGCCCCCAGGGCCACCCCCAAGACAAACATGGCCAGAACTACCGATCCCACCACCCAGCGCCTCATCTTTTTCTCCTTAAGCAGGTGAGAGAATGATTTATGGGAAGAGGGGTAAGGGCCTGCAGGCCCTGGCTTGCCCCCTGACAATCCAGTCAATAATCCAGCGCCCCTACCGCGGCCAGGTATAAGGCTACTTCCTCCCGGTTATCCACCTGGATGAGCCGCTCCACTTCCTCATCCAAGAAGGCCCCCACGGGACATGCCCCCAGGCCCAAGGCGGTGGCCGCCAGCATCAGGTTCTGGCAGATGTGCCCGGCGTCCAGGAAAAGATAGCGGATGGCCCGCTCCCGGTATTTCCACATGGCCCGGTTGAGTATCCCGGTCCAGATGAAGACCACCGCGGCGGTGCCCAGAAAGCTTTGGAACAGCCCGGCTTCCGTAAGAGGACGGCGGAAGTCACCCTGAGAAAGGAGCGCCAGAGAAAAGTCCGGCACCTGAAAGTGCCAGATACCCGGCTCCACCCCGCTGACCCGATGCAGCGCCACATAGGTCTCCACCGGGTAGAGCGCGCCGGCCGAGGGCGCGGCCCGGAAAAGAAAATTACGAGTGGCCAGGGTGACCCCCTGGGTGGCCCACAGCAGGGCCGCCAGTTCCTCCTGGGTCAGGGGCCGCTCCTGATAGTGCCGCTGGGAGCGGCGCCGGGCCAGGCACTGCCACAGGTCTGCCGGCTTTCTGCCGGCCTCGGGGTTGAGGACCAGGCGTTTGGTGGCCCCGGGATATTCCTTATAAAGGGGAGCCCGGGGATAAGTCCGGCCCGTCTCGCCCAGACCTTCCCGCCTATAGCGGGTCTCGGCCAGGTAACGGCGGCCAATGTCCATCTCCGGCAGGCTCATGCTTCCCCCCGGTTGCGCTCTTCCCGGCGGGGGCGATTTCTCTCATAAAGAATCTTCAAACCTTTCAGGGTAAGATAATCATCCACCGCATCAATGCTTTTGGTCTCCGAGGCGATGAGGCAGGCCAGGCCCCCGGTGGCGATCACCTGGGGGTTGTCTCCCAGGGCCTCCTTGATGCGGCGGACAATGCCATCCACTAATCCGGCATAACCGTAGATGACCCCGGCGCTCATACTGCTGATGGTGTCCTTGGCAATGATGCTTTTGGGCTTGGCAAAGATCTCCACCCGGGGCAGCTTGGAGGCCTTAAGGAATAAGGCCTCGCAAGAGATCATGATCCCCGGGGCAATGACCCCACCCAGATATTCCCCCTGGGGGGAGACCACATCAAAGGTGGTGGCGGTGCCGAAATCCACCACGATGACGCTCCCCCGCACCTGCTCGTAAGCGGCCACCGCGTTGACGATGCGGTCGGCCCCCACCTCCCGGGGATTGTCATAGTAGATGGGCATGCCCGTTTTGATTCCCGGCCCCACCCACAAAGGACGGACCTTCAGATAACGCTGGGCGAAGCCCTCCAGGGTATTGATCAGGGGGGGCACCACGCAGGAGATGATCAGGTCGCTGTCGGGCGTCAGGGTAAGTCCCTGGGCCTCGAAGAGATTGCGCATCAGGATGCCCAGCTCATCCACGGTGGCTTCTTTTTCCGTACGGATGCGCCAGTGGCTCAGGAGCTTCTCCCCCTGGTAGACCCCAATCACCGTGTTGGTATTGCCCACATCCATGACCAACAGCATGCTGCCATTCTCCTCAGCTCAAGTGGGTTTCCAGGGTTTGGGCCAGTTCCTGGGCCACTTGCTCGATTCTTTGCTGCTCTTCTCCTTCGGCCATGATGCGCAGTACGGGCTCGGTCCCGGAGTACCGCACCAGCAGACGGCCCCGGGGCCCCAGCCGCTTTTCCGCGGCCTGGATGGCCTGACGCGCCTGGGGGATGCTTTTGAGATCCTTTCTCTCCTTGACGCGCAGGTTGATGAGGATCTGGGGATAAGTCTCCATGAAGCGGGCCAACTCCGCCAGGGGCTTTTTTTCCTGGAGCATCACGGTCAAAAGCCTGAGGGCCGTGATAATGCCATCTCCGGTGGTGGCATGATCCAGGAAGATCAAATGGCCCGACTGCTCACCCCCCAGGTTATAGCCCCCTTTAAGCATGGCCTCCGCCACATAACGGTCTCCTACCTGGGTCCGGAGCAGCCGGACCCCCATAGCCTTTAAGGCCACCTCCAGTCCCAGGTTGGACATCACGGTTGCCACCACCGTCTTGCGGTGCAATTTTTCCCGGCGGTGCATGTACCCGGCACAGATGCCCAGGATGCGGTCTCCGTCCACGATCTCTCCCTGGTGGTCCACCATGATGACCCGATCGCCGTCGCCGTCAAAGGCCAGGCCCAAATCGGCCCGGTGGCGCTTCACCAGGGCGGCTACCCCCTCGGGATGGGTGGCGCCGCATTTGTGGTTGATGTTCTTGCCGTTGGGCCGGACTCCCAGGGTGATGAGCTCTGCCCCCAGCTCCCCCAAGACCTCCGGGGCCACCCGGTAGGTGGCTCCATGGGCGCAGTCAATCACGATCTTTAAGCCGTCCAGCTCCAGGTCTTTGGGAAAGATGCTCTTGAGATAAGAGATATAGCGGCCCCGGGCATCGTCCAGGCGGAAGGCCTGGCCGATTTTGGTGGCGGTGGGGCGGGCTTCCTCCACTTCCGGATGGGTCATCAGGGTCTCGATGCGGGCCTCCAATTCGTCCGGCAGTTTAAAACCGTCTCCGGAAAAGAACTTGATGCCGTTATCCTGATAGGGATTATGGGAGGCGGAGATGACCACTCCGGCGTCGGCGCGCATGGAAGAGGTGATAAAGGCGATTCCCGGAGTGGGCAAGGGCCCCAACAGCAGGGCGTCCACCCCCATGGAGCAGATGCCCGCCACAATGGCGTATTCCAGGAGATAACCCGAAAGGCGGGTGTCTTTCCCCACCACGATGCGGTGCCGTCCCGGGCCATATTTGATCACATAGGCCAGGACCCTTCCCAACTGCAAAGCCACTTCGGCAGTCATGGGGTAGACATTGGCCACTCCCCGCACCCCATCGGTGCCAAACAGATTGCGTTCCGTCATGGACCTAAGGCTCCATTTCTCTCTTAGTTAATCGGGTGCAGCTTGTTCTTTCTCATATACCATAAATTAGGGCGAATGGCACTGGATTGGCCCAGGACCCTGCTCCCCTCCATAAAAAGAGCCAGGGAGTTTGGCTCCCTGGCTTCACTCTTTCCCAAATAACCTGGCCCCTCAATGGTCCTCGGCCAGCTCATGAGCCAGCTGATGGTATCTTTCGTGGGTACCTTCTCCCATTTCTTCGGCTTCATGTTTTTCAAAGGACTGCACCAAGAGGAGCTGGTCTTCCGGGGTAAAGAGCTTATCCGCCATGGGGAACAGTACGTTGTTTTCCTTATCGATATGAGCCTGAAGTAAATCCGCATAAAATGATAAATGGGCTGCCACCGCGTCAAGGGCCGCAGAGTCCCCCTTCACGGCCTGAGGGAGGTCCGCGGCTATGGCCTGCACCAGGCGACGGCCCTCGGCGTGTTCTTCCAACATAACCGCGATTGGCCCCTTGGCCGCCAACGGCCCTCGTTCCTCCATCTTGGGAAAGAGGTATTCCTCTTCCTTGCCGTGGTGGCACCGATCGATGAAGGTCTGGCAGAAATCCACCATCTGGTCCAGTTTGGCCGGGTGCATCTTCCCGGTGTTCTGGATGGCCTGCGCCTCCCGCTGGGCCGCGCTTATAACTTTGAGGATGATTCGGTGTTCGTGTTTGAGGATCTCAGTGGCCTTCATGTTATCCCTCCGTTAATGGTACTGGTGCATCTCAAGCCTGGCTCCGGCGGCCTCCCCGAGACCGTTGCGAAAGTCTTTTGAGGGGAGGACCGGGGGACCGCAGGCCTCCCGCCCTGGTTACATCTCGTCTGACCAATGGATGCACTGCACCGGGCAGGAATCAATAGCTTCCTGGATTTTTTCTTCCGGCGCGCCCGTGGGATTGATCACCTGGGAAAAACCCAGGTTCTCGTTAACCTTGAAGACCTCGGGGCAGAGTTCTTCGCAGGTGCCGCAGGCAATGCATTCTTCTTCCACCACTACCGGGATACGTTCAGCCATACCATTTTCCTCCTTGGTCCCTTCCCGGGCCCTTTCCGGACCCCGCTCCTGAAAAAATGGTCGTCACCTGGCGGTTTTGTCCGGTGCGGCCCCGGGCGTAACGGCTCAAGGCGGGGGAAATCCGGTGGGGCAGTCTCTGCCAATCCTCCCGGGCGCCGGTCACCCCTCCTCCGGCCTCGCCCACCACTAGAAGATAATGCAGAAATGGCACCTGGCAAATCTCGGCCAGGGATTGGCCCGGAGGGGGCCAGGCATAGAGCACGGCCTGGGGCTTAAACTCCCAGATAGCCGTGAAGAGGTCGCCCAGCTCCACCCTGGGGTGCACCGGCAATTCGGTCTGAAACTCCCCTTCACCCCGGTCGATGGCCTTAAAAGTCAGGCCCGCGGCCTCGGCCAGAGGAGCCAGGGCCGCGGTGAGGTAACCGCGGCCGCAGCCAGCCTCCAGCAGCCGGGCCACCCCCAGCAACTTCAGATAGCGCACCAGCCGGGGCACCCATTCCCGGGAGGGGAAGAAATAGATGCCCGTGGCCTGGGATAAGGCCATGAGAAAGGCTTCCAGATCCTGGGCCGGACGGCCAAGTTCTTGCCAGTGAGCCTCGGGCAGCAAATACTCCAGAGGGCCTTCCCCGGGGGCGGGCAGACGGATCAAGGCCCGGGCGAAATTCACAAATTGGCGCTGCTCCCGGAAAAATAAGGAATGGTGCAACCTTTTCCCGCTCCTTTAGTCAACTAATGTCGCATCCCAGGAATACCTTCAAAAGTTTCCTTATCCTGGAGCAGGTTATTTTTCCCTCCCCCTTGATGGGGGAGGGCAAGGGTGGGGGTGAAATTATCATTAATACTAGTAAGTTAATAATCCCCCCTCCCCCTAACCCCCTCCCACCAGGGGAGGGGGAGTTATGAACTTTTTAAAGACATATACGGGACACGACCCTAGGCAGGGACCGGACCGGGGGCCGGGTCCCAGGCCCTGCCCCAGTATAGCCTAAAAAAATCCCGGGCTTCTTTAGGGTTGAAGTTTCCTCCCGTTCTGAAATAATAGAAACGATCCTGCCAGGAATTTCAGCTCGCTTTTCGGAGCCATGCCGCATCCCACCCGAGAAGGAAGGCCACTAGGAGGCTTAGACTGTGTACGCGGGCCAATAAGGGCCTGGGGCTTTTTATTGATTTCAGGCCTGGCGCTGCTGGCCGCAGGCTGCAAATCGGAGTCCCGTCCCGTCAGCCGCCCTCTGACCATAGCCGGCTCCACTTCGGTGCAGCCCTTTGCCGAGAAATTGGCTGAGATTTATATGCACCAACACCCGGAGGCTCGCATTGATGTGCAAGGGGGTGGCTCCAGTGCCGGGATCTTTGCCGCCATCCAGGGGGCCGCGGACCTGGGAGCCTCCTCCCGGGAGCTTACCCCGGAGGAAAAGAACCTGGTGGAGATTCCCATTGCCTATGACGGCATCGCCCTCATTGTCCATCCTTCCAATCCTTTGAATAATATACACCTTCAGCAAATCCGGCAAATATTCAATGGCACCCTGAAAGATTGGGCTGAGCTGGGGTTGCCTCCCCACCCCATAGATATTATCACCCGGGAGGAGGGCTCGGGGACCCGCAACTCTTTTGAAGAATTGGTGATGGGAAAAGAAGAGATCACCCCCGGGGCCTTGGTCCAGGATTCCAATGGCGCGGTAAGGGAGATCGTCGCCTCGGACCCTTACTCCATTGGCTACATTTCCCTGGGCCTGGTGGATGCGCGGGTCAAAGCCCTGGCCATTGACGGCGTGCCCGCGACCCGGGAAGATATCAAAAACCACTCCTATAAACTGGTGCGCCGTTTTTTGCTGGTATGCCGCACCCCTCCCACGGGAGAGTGCAAGTCCTTCGTCGATTTCGTCCTGGGCCCCCAGGGTCAAAAAATCCTGGAGGCTGAAGGCCTGGTGGAGATGAAGTGATGGGGCGAGGGAAATTCATCGAGAGGGTGTTCTTTCTCCTGGCGCTGTCCGCCATTGGTTCCCTGGCCCTGATCACCATCTTCATCTTTATGGAGGGTTTGCCCCTCATTATCCATACGGGGCTGAAGGATTTTATCTTGTCGAGCCATTGGGCTCCCACCAAGGGGCACTTTGGCATCTCGGCCATGATTATCTCCTCGCTCCTGGTCACCCTGGGGGCCATGATCCTGGGCGTCCCCCTGGGCTTGGCCTGTGCCATTGTCCTGGCGGAGTTCTCCCCCGAGCGCCTGACGCGGGTGCTTAAGCCCACCCTGGAACTGTTGGCCGGGATCCCCTCGGTGGTTTACGGCTTTCTGGGGGTTATCTGGCTGGTGCCCTTAATTCGGGATTACTTGGGCGGACCCGGGCTCTCTCTCCTGGCGGCCTCCATCATCCTGGGGATTATGATCCTGCCCACGGTTATCAGCATTTCCATCGACGCCCTGACCGCGGTGCCGGATATCTACCGGGAAGGGTCCATCGCCCTGGGAGCCACCTCGTGGCAAACGGTGCATCGGGTGGTGCTGCCGGCAGCCTCCTCCGGCATCATCACCGCCATTATCCTGGGTATGGGGCGGGCGGTGGGGGAGACCATGGCGGTGATCATGGTGGCGGGCAATGCCCTGATGATCCCCACCTCCATCCTGGACCCGGTACGCACCCTGACCAGCAACATCGCCCTGGAGCTGGGCTACGCCTCCGGACGCCACCGGGAGGCCCTCTTTGCCACCGGCATCGTCCTCTTTGTGATCATTATGATTCTTAATTTAAGCGCCACTGTCATCACTCGCCGGAGGTAAGGCACGCCGTGCGCCTCGATCCGCGAATTGTTCAGGCCTTGGCCAAGACCCTGCTTTGGGCCTTCACCGGATTTACCCTGTTAATCTTGATCTTCATCATTGTGGATATCTCCGTCAAAGGCTTGCCCCAGGTGACCCCCGCCTTTCTCCTCCAGGACCCCCAGGACATGGGCCGGGCCGGCGGCATCTTCTCCACTATTGCGGCCACGGCCTACGTCACCCTGCTGGCCATCCTGCTGGCCTCGCCCCTGGGGGTGGGAACGGCCATCTATCTCACCGAATACACGCGGGAAGGCTGGGCCACCCGCATCATTCGCTTTGGGGCCGAATGCCTGGCGGGAGTGCCCTCCATCATCCTGGGCCTGTTTGGGTTTGTCCTGTTCGTGCTTAAGCTGGGGTTGGGCTGGTCCGTGCTGTCCGGAGGTTTGACCCTGACCATCATGGTCCTGCCCATCATCATCCGCACCAGTGAAGAGGCCATCAAGGCCGTGCCCCAGGAATACCGCCAGGCTTGTTATTCTCTGGGAATGAGCCAATGGCAGACCATCACCCGCATCGTGCTCCCCAGCGCCCTACCGGGGATCACCACCGGCATCATGCTGAGCGTGGGTCGCTCCCTGGGAGAGACCGCGGTGCTCCTGTTCACGGCCGGCGCGGCCCTGCGCACCCCCCTCTCCCTGTTCGACTCCGGCCGCACCATGGCGGTACATTTTTACATCCTGGCCCGGGAGGGCATCTCCATGCCCAACGCTTACGGCACCGCGGCCATTCTCATGATCTCCATTCTGTTAATCAACCTGACGGCCTACAGCCTGATGCAGCGGTTAATGAAAAGGTATACGTGAGGCTTGTTATGTAACATCTTTTTAAGATTGGATTATTTTGCAGATATTTCAGAAACTTGTCTATGTTTTTGGTGGGGCACGGAGGCCCGCCCCACCAGTACTCAAGAGCTCCCATGAACCAGGAACCCCAGTTCAAAATCCGCCTGGAACAACTTTCCTTCTTCTATGGGGATTTTAAAGCCCTGGATAATATCTCCCTGGAGGTCCGCCCCCGGGAGGTCTTCGGCCTCATGGGGCCGGCGAAAAGCGGCAAGAGCACCCTGCTTAGGGTCTTGAACCGCATGTGCGATCTCATCAGTGGGACCCGGGTGACGGGCCGGGTCTGGCTGGAGGGGGAAGATATCCTGGCCCCGGACTGCGATGTGGTGAGCCTGCGCCGCCGGGTGGGCCTGGTGCTGAGCAAGCCGGTGCCCTTGCCCCGCACCGTCTTTGAGAACCTGACCCTGGCCCCGCGGCTGGCCGGGAAAAAAGATAGGCAGGAGTTAGAGGCCCTGGCGGAGCAGAGCCTCAAGGCGGCCCAGTTGTGGGAGGAAGTAAAAGACCGGCTCAAGGACTCAGCCCTGAAACTCTCCGGCGGCCAGCAGCAACGCCTCTGCCTGGCCCGCACCCTGGCCATGGAGCCCGAGGTGATCCTGTTGGATGAACCCACCAGCGGCCTGGACCCCATTTCCACCGCGAAAATCGAAGAGACCCTGTTCCAACTGAAAAAGAATTATACTATCATCCTGGTAAGCAATAATACCAAGCAGATCGCCCGGGCCACGGACCGGGTGGCTTTTCTGCTCATGAGCCACCTCATCGAGATGGGTGACACCCCCCAGGTCTTCACCGTGCCCCGGGACAAACGCACTGATGACTACATCTCCGGACGCTTCGGATAACGTGCCCCATGTCACCCCCCAGGAGATCATTGTCCTTCGGAACCTGAATCTCTTTTATGGGAACTTCCAGGCGCTCATTGACATTAACGCCTCATTTAAACCGAGGGCCATCACGGCCCTCATCGGTCCCTCCGGGTGCGGCAAATCCACCCTGCTCAGGGTGCTCAACCGCATGAACGACCTCATCGAGGGGGTGCACCTCACCGGGGAGGTGCTCGTTGCCGGGGAAAATATCTATGACCCCGGGATCAATCTCACCGCCTTGCGCAAAAAGGTGGGCATGGTGTTCCAACGGCCCAACCCCTTTCCCCTGTCCATTTACGACAATGTGGTTTACGGGCCCCGCCTGCACGGCCGGCCTCCCCGGGCGGAACTGGAGGCCGTGCTTACGCGCTCTCTCGACGCGGTGCACCTCTGGCAGGAGGTAAGGGATAAATTGAAGACCTCGGCCTTGAATCTCACCGAGGAGCAGCAGCAGCGCCTCTGTATTGCCCGGCTGCTGGCGGTGGAGCCGGAGATCCTGTTGATGGACGAGCCTTGCTCCGCCCTGGATCCCTTAGCCACCCTGCACATTGAGGACCTGATGCGGGAGCTCAGGGAGAACTACACCATCATCATCGTCACCCACAATATGCAGCAGGCGGCCCGGGTGTCCGACGAGACCGGCTTCATGTACCTGGGAGAGCTGGTAGAGTTCGGGGTTACGGGCAATATCTTCACCCGCCCCAAGGACCGGCGGACTGAGGATTATATCACGGGGAAATATGGATAACCTTACTCCGGGCGGGAATGGCAGAGCCCCGGAAGAGCCATGGCATCAACCCTTCCTCTCCTCAGAGCCCGTTTGACACCTGTAATATTCTTGATTCAGGTTTAATTAAATCTCCGGCACCATCCACATAGTATCGCTCTTGTTTAATATTAACGCGGATGACTTCGCGGCTATAAATTGTCTTTCCCCGGGGCCTCGCCATCTTTTGGCGATATGCAGAATTATCCAGTCAGCCTTTGCCATGCGGTTGTGGCGCGCAGGGCCGCCACCCCTATCCTAATCTTCAGGGTGAACCCATAGAATTTTATTTTTACTGACAATCACCACTTGATCTTCTTTGCCCTCAACTACGGCATCAAAAACTACAATAAAGGGGTTTTGACCTTTGGTGAAGAGGTCACTGATGCGATTAAAGAATTCTCCTGGTTTCTCACCAGGTTCTGCCAAGAGATTAATCTTCCCTCGGATGAGGGACCCATCTTCAAGTCTGATACCAACTTTCCTCGCTTCAATTCTCTTATCGTGGCTCATTTTAGGCCTCCCTTCATGCCCTGTTATTTTTCCGCCGGTCCCCGGCTTCAAAAGCCCCAGGGCCGGCTGAGCTGAGCCAGCACCCGGGCCACGGCCGCCAGGTCCAGGTCCCCTAGGTTTTCCGTCACCCCCAGGCGGTAGACCTGAAGCAGGGCCGCCCCCAGGGGCACCGCCGCGCCGGTCTCGTAAGCGGTGTCCACCACAAACTTGAGATCCTTGGTCATGTGTTTGAGGGGGAAATTGACAGGGTAGCTGTCCTCTCTAAGCATATCCGCCTTCATCTGGTAAATGGGGCAGTTCATGGGCCCGGAGAAAATCACCTCCAGCATGGTTTCCAGGTTAAGGCCGCCCACTTTCCCGAAATTCAGGGCCTCGGTGAGGCCCTCCATCATGATCCCCATGAGCAGGTTGATCATCATCTTCATCATGGACCCCTGGGGGTGGGGGCCGCAATAAACGACCTTTCTGCCCATGGTGCCAAGGAGCGGCGTCCACGTGGCCACCCGGTCCTCAGCCCCTCCGGCCAGAATGATCAGCGTGGCCTCTTCGGCGGGCTTTTTGGAGCCGGACACCGGGGCGTCGATGAAGGTCACCCTTAGGGGAGCCAGTTTCTCGGCCAACTCCAGGGTATATCGGGGGGCCACGGAACTCATATTGATAAAAACCTTTTTCTCGCTAAGAGCCGCGGCCGCGCCCTCCGGGCCCCAGAGAAGGTTATTGAGGGCTTCCGGCCCGGTGACCATGGCAATGATGACCTCCGCGGCCTGGGCCAGCACTTTAGGACTGGAAGCCACCCCGGCCCCCAGCTGGGCCAACTCCTGGGATTTATCCGGGGTGCGGTTATACACCATGAGGGGATAACCGCCCTTGAGGATATTCGCGGCCATCCCGGAACCCATAATCCCCAGACCCATAAACCCCACTTTGGGCTTCATTTTTCCTTTCCTCCCATACTTATGCGAGCCAGGCTTTGTGACCCTGGCTGCCCTACCCTACCCCGCACTTCAGTTAACTCTGGCGATCCGGCAGTTACCTCGAAGGATTGAATGACCGTGATTATAAAGGATTAAGGGCCAAGATGATCAGTAATTTTTTAAGAAGGGGTGTTTACGGCTAGCTTAACCGGCCTGGGAAATCAGCAACGGAAAAAAACCGGACCCAGGGTTCGAGGAGAAAGGAGGTCAGGCCAGCGGACCGGTTCAGCGCCTGAGGGTGGGACGGGCCCGGAGGCGCAAGGCTTCCGGGGCAAGAAGGCAGAGGAGAGAGGAGGGGCCCGGAACTCCGGGCCCCTCCTCCAGGCGGTTAGCCAGTTGAGGCCTTCTCCTGATAAACCGGGAGATACGAGGTTAAAAATTCGAAGATCAGAATCCCGCCGGCCACCAGGGAGACGGTGATCAGGATTTCAATGATGGAGGGGAAATAGTGATAGTCGGCATACCCCCCGTAGCTGGTGAGGGCGACATTGAAGCGGTTCAGGACCACGCCGAAGACGGTCAGAGCCGCCACCCCCAGAAGCCCATTGGGTGAATTGCGGACCTCGGAAAAGGTCAGCAGCAAGGCCGGCAGGGCCACGGTGCCGAAGATCTCCAGGTAGAAGAAAAAGTGCTGCAGGTCCCATCTCCACACCGTGACGTTCCGGGCGTAGAGGTCCGTCAACTTCATGAGAAAATAGGCCAGCAGGGCCAAGGCCAGCCCCTTGGCCAGGGCGGAGAGGATGTCCATCTCCGGCTTTTTCTTATGTACCCGGGAGCTGATCAGGCTCTCCATGGTCACCATGCTCATGCCGCCGATGACCGCGGTTGCCAGAAACAGCGGGCCGATGGCCTTGGTGGCCCAAAGTGCGGACATCTTCTCAGGCAGCAATAGAAACAGGGCCCCCAGGGAGGATTGATGCGCGGTGGAAAGAATAATCCCCGCCACCACCAGGGCGATATAAATGGACTTTAAGAAACCCAGCAACCCTTCAATCTTCCAGCGTTCCAGGGCCATAATGAGTACGTCAATGCCCAGCACCGTGGTATACAGCATGACGCACCAGGCCACTTCAAAGAGCACCGAGTTGGTGTTCCACATGTACAGGGCGTGGTAGATGCGCCAGGGCAGGCCCAGGTCGAAAAACAGCCCGAAGATGAACATCATATACCCCAGGAACGCCGAGATCTTGGCGGGCCGGAGCAGAGGCTCGAATTTTTTCAGGTTAAAGATATAAATGGTGGCGGACAAGGAGAAGCCGCCTCCGGCCAGGGCCACCCCGGCCAGGATATCAAAGGAGATCCACAGGCCCCAGGGGTAGCCGTCGCTCAAGTTGGTGGTGGCCCCCAACCCCAGGAAAAGCCGGGCCACCATGCTGATGAGCCCCAGGCCCACCAGGGCCCAGAGGACCATCCGGCCTAGACCCATACGTTCAATTGTGGCCATGACTTAATCCTCCTTGCCTTTCTGGGCCTGGACTTCCGCCCGACGTTGATAGAGATAATGGAGGCCGACGCACAGGCCGCCCACGGTCAGGCCCACCGGGACCACCTTTTTCATCCAAGCCTCGCCCGCCACTTTGGGAGAGACATCCCCCAAATCCGTGCGGAAGTCATACTGGCTCAGACCCAGCTCCTCCATGGAGAGGGCGGTGAGGTAGATTTTAGAGGTCCCTCCGGCGATCTTCTCGCCATAGACCACGGGATAATATTTCCCCCGGTTGGCATCAATCCGGCGATGCGCCTCTTTTAGCAGTTCTGACCGCTCCCCGAAGAGCAGGGCCCCGGTGGGACAGGAGGCGGAGCAGGCCGGTTCCAGGCCCAGGGCCTGGCGGTCGGCGCAGAAGGTGCACTTGCGAACATAAGGAACGGCCGTGTCCCAATCGTATTTAGGGATATAGAAGGGGCAGGCCATGAAACAGTAACGACAGCCGAAACAGCGGGCGTCATCATAAACCACCGGCCCGCTGGGAAGCTTCTGCAGGGCCCCCACCGGGCAGGCGCTGACGCAAGCCGGTTCCAGGCAATGGAAGCAGCGGTGAGGGATAAAATGCCACTGTACCTGGCCATTGGGTCCGGCAATCTCCTTGAAGATTACCTGGTTGAAGACTTGGTTATTCAGGTGCTCGGGGTTGGTCCAGCTATCGCTGAAGGTGGTATGGCCTCCCTGACGGTTGTTCCAGCTCTTGCACGCCACCTGGCAGGCCCGGCAACCGATACAACGGGTGGTGTCGATTAACATTCCTTTACTCATACCTATCTTCTCCCCTATTGCCTTGAGGCCTAGGCCTTTTGAATATCCACCAGGAATACCTTGTATTCCGGGATCATGGTGTTGGCATCCCCCACCATGGGGACGAGCTGGTTGACCGCGTAATTCTGACGCTTATCGGGACCGCCGGTGCTTAAGCCGTTAAACCCGTAATGCCAGGGCAGGGCCACCATTTCCACGGTATTTTCAAAACCTGGCAGGCCGCAACGGAACGGGGCCACCCGGTGGGTGACGTTGGCCCGGGCCAACACCTCGCCCCGGACGCTCTTCACCTTGACCCAATCGCCCGCCTTAATCCCTTTGGCCTTGGCCAGGCCAGGGCTGAGCTCCACGAACATCTCGGGCATCATCTCCACCTGCCAGGCCAGATTGCGGGTCATGGCCCCGGCCTGCCAGTGTTCGGTTACCCGGAAGGTGGTGGCGATGATGGGATATCTCGGGTCGCAGATCTCGGCCATGGTGTCCCACTGAGATTTCCAGATCTTCACGACCGGATTGGACTGCTGTTTAGGGTTCATGGGATTGATAAAGGGGCACTCCAAGGCCTCATAGTGTTCCGGGAAGGGACCATCCCGGCAAGCGCCCTTGGGGACAAAAAGCCGAGCCTTGCCTTCCGGGAGCATCAGGTAAGGGGCCTTGAGGGATTCCTCCGGCGGCACCTCTACCTTAGTCGCGGGGTCGATCCACTTGAAATCCGGGACATCGAACCTGGTCCATTTCATGGCGGCCGGGTCCCAGCGAACCAGGGCCTTGTCCTTGCTCCAGGGCTGACCCTGGGGGTCGGCGGAGCAGCGGTTGTAGATGATGCGCCGGTTCACCGGCCAGGCAAAGGCCCACCCGGGATACAGCCCCAGGCCGCTGGGGTCTTTCTTGTCCCGGGCCGCGGCCTTGTTGTCCTTTTTGTCCGCTCCGGGATAGAAGCCGGAATAGATCCAGCAGCCGCAGGCGGTGGAGCCGTCATCCTTCAGTCCCAGGAAGTTGGCCACCTGCTTCTTGTCCGCCACGGTATAGCCATTGATTTCCTTGGCCACCAGATGGGAGTCGGGATCCTCGCCGTAATTCCAGGTCAGCTTGAGGATGGGATCCGGAGTCGGGGCTTTGGGATCTTCCTTATAAAGTTTCTTCAGCTCCAGGGCCAGGCGGTTGGCGAACCAGAGGTCACTCTTGGCGTCGCCGTGGGCCTGGACCGCCTGATAGCGCCACTGGATCATGCGGGCGCTGTTGGAGGCGCTGCCTTCCTTCTCCAGGGAATCGGCCACCGGGAAGAGGAAGACCTCGGTCTTGATGTCCTTGGTATTGGCTCCCGGCCGCTTCCAGAAGACCGAGGTGTCGGTCTCGAAGAGATCAAAGGCCGCCAGCCACTCCAGTTTGCTCAGGGCGGCATAGGTCTGGTTGAGGTTGGAGGAAGCCACCGCGGGGTTCATGCCCCAGACCAGCATGCCCTTGATGGAGCCGGCGCCCATGGCCTCGAACAGGGGGAGCCAGGAGTAGCCCGCGCCCTCAAAACCCTTGCCCACCTTGGGGAGGTAGTCGTAGGCGAAGTCATTCTCCTTTTGCGCCGCGTCCCCCCAAAAGGCCTTGAGCAGGCTGACGAAGAACTTGGGCTTGTTGATCCAGAAGCTGGCCTTGGGCGTCTCTTTCTCCAGGTAGTCCTTCAAAGTGGGGTGATTGGCCTCGCTGGGGATGGCAATATATCCCGGGAGGAGGTGGAACAGAATGCCCATGTCTGTGGAGCCCTGGACATTGTTCTCGCCCCGCAGGGCATTGACGCCCCCGCCGGGCATGCCCATGTTGCCCAGAAGCAACTGCAGGAGGGAATAACCCCGGATGATTTGCACCCCGGTGGAATGCTGGGTGCCGCCCATGGCATAGAGGAGGGTGCCGGCCTTGCCGGGCTGCCCGGTAGCGGCGTAGGTGGCCGCGAATTTCAGAAACTGTTCCTTGGGCACCCCGGTGGTATTTTCCACCATCTCCGGGGTATAGCGGGAGTAATGCTCCTTCATCAGTTGAAAGACGCAGCGCGGGTTGGTCAAGGTGGGATCAAGGACCGGCTTGCCGTCTTTATCCAGTTCATAATCCCAGGACTTGGCATCATAAGCCCGCTTATCCTTCTGGTATCCAGAAAAGAGACCGTCGTGGAAGGAAAAGTCTTTGTCAATTAAAAACGGGGCATTGGTGTAATTGACGACATAATCTTTATGATAGAGCTGGTTCTGGATGACGTAATTGATGGCGCCGCCAAACAGGGCGACGTCGGTGCCCGGCCGCAGGCGCACATAAAGGTCGGCCTTGGCCGCGGAGCGGGTGAAACGGGGGTCTACCACGAGGAGCTTGGCCCCCTTCTCCTGGGCCTTGGTGATCCACTTGAAGCTGATGGGATGGTTCTCTGCCGGATTGCAGCCGACGATCATGACGCAATCGCTCTGACCGATATCGGTCCAGCCATTGGTCATGGCCCCCCGGCCGAAGGTGGGCCCCAACGAGGCCACGGTGGAGGAGTGTCAGAGGCGGGCCTGGTGTTCCAGGTAAACGATGCCCAAGGCCCGGGCCAGCTTGGTGATGAGGTAGCATTCTTCGTTGTTCAGGGCCGCCCCGCCAATGGAGGCCAGGGTTTCGGTACGGTTCACCGTCACCCCGGTGGCGGATTTCGCCAGAAAGGCGGCGTCCCGGGTCGCCTTGACCCGCTGGGCCAGGGTTTTGATGCCCCACTCCAGGTCCTTTTCTTCCCAGTGGTCGCTGCCGGGGGCCCGGTACCGCACCTTTTTCAGGCGCCGGGGGCTGGTGACCAACTCCAGCACCGCCTGGCCCTTGCTGCACAGGGACCCCTGGTTGATGGGGTGATCGGGATCTCCTTCCACATTCACCAGCTTGTCCCCCACGGTGTAGGCGACGAGTCCGCAGCCCACGCCGCAGAAGGGACAGATGGAGGTGGTGGTCTTGGCGTCCTTGATTTTGGCGGGATGAACGGCCATGGCCCACCCGGTGCGCGTGAAGATCACGTCCGTCAGGCTCAATGCCGTAATGCCCGCCCCCAAACCCTTGATGAAGGTTCTTCGGGAAATGGCCATACTTTTCCTCGCCTTTGGGATCTAGTTCAGTAACGCTGAACTGCTGGGATTAATAATTAGAATTACTTTGAACTGCGACTTGTACGCACTTTAGTGCATTTATGCACAAAGTCAAATAAATTTTTATCTAGTCATTATGGCAGTTGGGATAAGGGAAAATGACTACCTGGAGGATTGACGGGTATCTTGATGGGGGTCCGAAGTTTGGGAAACTTTTTTCTGCAGGTTTGCCTTAAGATCAAGCTAGCGTAAGCCGATCTGGTCCTTAAGACCAATAATCTTTGGGGCGATTTTCCTCCGGCCCGCATAATTCGGGGGGTAGGGCATATCTCTGCCTGCGGCGCTCCATTGGCACCGTAGCCCGGAACCACCCCGGTAATCGGTGGCATTTAGAGCCAAGTCGCCAAAACTCGGCATTTTTGAACCAAATTATGTTAATATACCTGCATTTCGCAGAACTAATGGCAAAAAGGCTTGGGTCCGGCCCGGGAAAGCCCCAGCCTCAACTTAGAAATGCCCGGGAAAACCGCACCATTTTGAGGGAGCCCATGAAAACCCTGGTAGCTAAACTTATGTCCATCCTGTTAGTTTTGCTGGGACTGGCCCTGGATCACGTTGGACCAGCCTGGGCTCAGGAAAAAAGCGACCTCGCCCGGATGATAAACACGGGGTATGACCTGCTGGAACGGGGACAATGCGATCAAGCCCAGCAGATCTATGAAGAATTGCTGCGCCAGCATCCGGATAACCCCCTGGCCCTCAATAATATGGGGGCTATCATGGTCAAGAAGGGAGATTATGAGCAAGCCCTCACCTATCTGAACCAGGCGCTGAGCCGGGCCAAGGGACACAGAGTGACCCTCAACCGGGTTTGTGATGTGGATGGAGTCTGCGCCGCCCTGCGTATGAGCGAAGACCCCTTCGAAGGGGAGGATTTGGAGTGGGTAATCAAGTCCAATATCCTCATGGTAAACATGGCCCTTACCTCCGGCCGGAACCAGAGACGATGAAGGCCGGGGTGGAAGCAGGCCGGGTCTAAGCAAACTCCCCAGTAAATTCTTTCTCGCGTCATGCCAATTTTCTTGGGTGGCCGGGCAGAGGGGCTGCGATTTCCACCACCTCGTGGCGAACTCAGGTTACGAACTGAGTGTCGGGTTTCGCAAGTACCACCACTAAGTTATTGCCTTAAATCTCCCCCTCCCTTGGTGGGAGTGGGTTGCGGGGGAGGGGGGAAAGCTATCGGCATAATTAAAGATATTCACCCCCACCCTGATCATCCCCCCTCCAGGGGCAGGGGCGTTTGCCAATTTCTGAATGCCAGGTATTTCTGAAACGCCACCCTGGAAAATCAAGATTCTCTGGGAGAGGGCGTGAGAGAGGCCGGAAGGTGGCAGTACCGGCCACCTCCTGGCACGCGGCCAACTGCTGGCCTTCGGTGACCAACAAATCTTACCCCCGGGTCTTGAGCCTTCATTTGCCGGTCAACCATGAAGGGCTTACCCATCCCCCGGGGAAAGTTATTTGACAGCTTGGCGTTGGGACCATATCCCATAACGATGGATAAAATTTATGTTATCGTGATTTTGCCAATTTTTTCTTGACTTTAGCCTCGCTTTTGTGCTATTTTTAAGAGTAGGAGATAAAGCCAAACCCGGCGTGAGGCGGGGACGGAAAGCCACGGGTCTCTGGAAAATGAGACAGCCGGGTTGCCTGCGGCAACCCGGTTTTTTGTTTTTACCAGCCTTTATGAACTGCGGCAAATACGCCAAATTAAAGGGAATGGATGTGACTATGAGGCGTCGATTGCTGTTATGTCTGGTAGTGGTTTTGGCCCTGGGAACCTTGCTGTCCGGGATAGCTCACGCGGGGACCTCCGGGGTAGCTTACACGGGGGCCGTTATTCCGGGAGTGTTTAACTCCTACACCCTGGCGGGGAACGACGACAGTTACACCGATTTGGTCTCCCTGGGGTTTTCCGCCAACTTTTTCGGCACCACCTACACCGGCCTGTACGTCAACAACAACGGTAACGTCACTTTCGATACTGGCCTGTCTACCTATACCCCTTTCGGTCTTACCAGCAATATCGGCACCCCGATCATCGCCCCGTTCTTTGCCGACGTGGATACGCGGGCGGGCAACGCGGTGACTTATGGTACAGGTACGTATGAGGGCCACAATGCCTTTGGGGTGAACTGGATAGACGTGGGTTACTATGGAGAACACACCGACAAGCTCAACAGCTTCCAGCTAATCCTGATCAACCGTTCCGACATTGCCTCCGGCGATTTTGACATCATGTTCAATTACGACCAGATTCAATGGGAGACGGGCGACGCCAGCGACGGCAGTGGCGGCCTGGGGGGCAGCTCCGCCCACGTCGGTTACTCCAACGGCTCGGGCGACTCGGGAACGTATTATGAATTCAACGGGTCGGGGGTCAACGGGGCCCTGCTGGATGGCGGTTCGGATGCGTTGATCTCCAACTCCAATGTTGGCGTGGATGGCCGCTATGTATTTGAGGTCAGGAGTGGGTACATACACTACAGCCGCTATGACTTTACCTATTACTACAACAACGGCAGCGGGGACTCTTACACCGGTTCAGTCTATGCCCTTACCGGTTATAATGGCTACCAGGTGGGCTACACTCAGACCAACACCGATGAGAACTTGCAGAGCGGCTACTATAATATTACCGCGGCCACCGATCTAGGCAGCGATAGTAGCCAGGCGGGCCAGGTCTATGTGACCAGCTACTATGACCAGGAGAGCAACCAGACCTACACCCCGGTGAGCAACGGCACCGCCGTGGGGACCAATTATCTGGGCAGCGAGCACGACTATATCATCCAATCCGGGGTCCCCGAGTACCTGTTCGGCTCAAGCGACGGCACCTTCTACGAGGCCGATGTCAGTAGCAGCTACAGCTCTTATGACTTCACCTATTACTATAACAACGGTAGCGGTGACTATTACAGCGGTTGGATCTATGCCCCTAACGGTTACAATGGTTATCAGGTTGGCTATAAGCAGGCCACCTCAGCAGACGAGAACGGCCAGACCGGGTATTATGAAATCACCAATTCTACGGCTTACCCTGATGCTTTCCCTGATGGTAGCAAGGTGGGGCGGGTCTATCTGGACACCTACTATGACGTGGAGAGTGGCAACACTTACATACCGGTGAGTTTCGGCAGCGCAGTTGGCACCAACTACCTGGGCAGCGAGCACGACTACATCATCCAATCAGGGGTCCCGGAATTCTACTTCGGCGGGGGCTACTACGTGGCTGATGTGGGGAGCTACAGCCGCTATGACTTCATCTTTAGTTTTAACAATGGCAGCGGCGACTATTACACCGGCTATGTCTATGCGCCCACCTCCTTCAAGACTTTCTTAGCGGTAGGGACTTTTCAGTATGACCAACCCCAGCCCCTTTGGGCCAGTGGCTACCAGAGCTTCAATGGTGCTTATTATTACATTACCGCCATTACCGACGGTTTTGCCTCTTCTTACGATAAGAAGAGCTATATTACTGCTTATTATGATGCGGACACGGCCGGGGCCAGTCTCGGAGTCAACAGTGACGGCTCAGCCACCGCCGGCACGGTTTATGTAGCTGACCGGTCGACCTCCTGGGAATCGGGCTATGCCCTCAGCGGCTCCCAGCATGACACCTTCAGCGTCTATAAAGAAGCGGATGTCACCTTAAGCGCCAGTGCGCCCCCCAGCCCGGCGGCCTCCAGCCAGGCAGTCTCCAGCCCGGCGGCCTCCAGCCAGGCAGTCTCCAGCCAGGCAGTCTCCAGCCAGGCGGTCTGGGCGGCCTACTGGAGCCAGACCCCCAACCTGCTGGAGGAAGAAAAATAAAACGCCGGGAGGTGGCATGTGCATGTAGCTTCAGCCTTTCCTCTGGTTCACCACTACCGGAGCAGCGCTGGCTTGGGGTTCTTAGGTTGCAAATCAATGATACTTGGTCACTGATGGTCGGGTATACCCGGAATTTTAAAAAAATTGGTTTTTAGCAAATATGAGGGGTTGCCTAGGATAGAAAGATCATTTGGGTGGATAAAACTCTGTAAAAGAGGTCCCAAGAACCAGTTTAGGGCAGACGAGGTTAGGCTGCCGCATAATTTCGGCTAGAACTTCATTGGTATCCAGGCATCTCCCCCGAATATGGCAGGAGAGGGTAGCTATCAACCGAGTGGAGTCAAAAATGAAGCGCAGACACCTTGTGGGTCTTATGTTGATCCTAGTCCTGGGCTTGACGCTTACGGTGGGGGCGGAAGCCGCCGTGGTGGGCCACTTCACCGAGGTGGAGGGACGGGTGGACCTCATGAAGGGCGGTAACCTCCCCACCATCCCGGTTAAGGTGCAAGACGGGGTGGAGCCGGGAGATGTGATCCGCACCAAGTCCCTCTCCAGGGCCCAGTTGAAGTTTGTGGATGACACGGTCCTGACCATTGCCCCGGAGAGTCGGGTGGCCATCGAGGAATACCTGTACGATGCCCAAAAGGGCCAGCGCCAGGCAGTGCTGCAGATCTTCCGGGGGCTGGTGCACACCGTGGTGTCGAAAGTTATCCAGACGGAAAAACCGGACTTCATTATCAAAACCCAAACCAGCATCATGGGGGTGCGAGGCACCGCCTGGTACACCCACCTGCTTCCTTATTCCACCGATGTCTATAACGAGAGCGGGAAGCTCAGGTTGCAAAATATCTTTGCTGAGGTCGTGGGGTACGTGGATCTGGGTGACCACCAGTGTTCTCGTGTTAGCAGTGGCCTGCCGCCCACGATAGCTATGCACTTTTCCCCTGAAGACCTGGCCCCGATTAAGTCCCGCGTATTTACCCATGCTGCTGGCCAGGCTGGCTCCGGAGGCCTGGGGGGCCAACAACTGCCGGGCCCGTCAGATTTAGGGGCCACGGGGGATACGACCTCCCCGGCCTTTCAAGGCCCGGCTGGCCCCGGGAGCCTGGTTACGCAAAATACTATCGCCAACCTGACAGGTGGCTTGTATATCCCCCCCACCGTGGCGCCCGCCCCCAGTCCCAGTTCAGGGCCGACCACAAGTATAATCACAACGCCCACTATCACACCCGTTATTCCTATCATGCAGTATAACTTCTCCCAGACTATAACGGGCTTGACCTATCAAATGACCTCATCGTCGCCGTATAACACCGCCACTTTTACCAGTACTGCCGGGGGCTCGGGGTCTCGCACCGGGGCTTATGCGGGTTCATTTACCACGAGCTTTTTGATAAATGCGGTCTCTTCCCAAAACAATACCTTTAGCCCTCAAGGCAGCCTGGGTAGTTTGTTAATTTTGGGGAATTCGGGCACCGTCCGGGGACCCGCGGGAGGCGACTTAACCGGGACCATGACAGTGACGGCCAGGACCCTGGGGGGAACCACTTTCAACTTATCCGGCCCGGTGACCATCCAACCGAATGGCAATCTAACTTTTAGCACCGCGGGGAATTTCACTACCGGAGGGATTACCGGAACTACCACCGGCACCTGGAATCAAGTCAAGAAATAAGGAGCGGGCTCGGATAAGCTTGGGGTCCCCGCTCTGGAAAAGCTAACCGCGCGCCCATTTAGAAACCCTGGGGTCTTTGCCAGACCCGACTGACCCAAGCCATATTTCCCCATATTATCCAAAAGAGTCTCACCTGAAATCTCCCCCAAAAATACCAAGGGTTAGGCCCAAGGCCTGGCCCGGTGTCCTAACTGGTGGGCAAGATATCTAAAATTCAGGTATTTTTGTCTTGCTCGGAAATTCTTTTCCCCTGGGTTCTTTCGTTGTTACGAAATGGGCCGAGGCATATGCTTTCCTGACCAGTATCATGCCGGATCAAAGAGTTAAAGATTCTCTCGGAGGATGTCGATCACAAAATCTAGGAAAGCGAGCGTTGGAGGTTATTCTGCGGCCCTAAGTCCCGTAACCTAGCCTGGGAGGCAGGAGGGGCCGCCCCCTGCCATGGCGCGGCTGAAGGAGGTAGAATCATGACGCTGGTTAGGAAGAGACCGATTTTTTCATGTAAGACCTTAGCCTTCCTGCCTTTGATCGTCCTGGCACTTATAGCGGCTCCCTTTCCTGCGGGAGGCGCCCCGGGGGAAGCAACCAATCCCGCCCAGAAGAAATGGAAGATTCTGCACATCATGAGTTACCATTCCCCCTGGAAATGGACCGATGGGCAATTTGACGGTTTTAAGGCCGCGCTGCGGGACCTGGACATAGAATATAAAGTCTTCCAAATGGATATGAAGAGAAATAATGATGAAGCCTGGATAAGGAAAGTTAGCCGTGAGGCCCGGGAATTGATCGATACCTGGAAGCCTGACCTCGTTTATACGTCGGATGATTATGCCCAGGAATACGTGGTAAAGTATTACGTTAATAAGAAATTGCCCTTTGTTTTCAGCGGGGTCAATGCGGATCCGTCCCAGTATGGATTTGTGGGCAGCCAGAATGTTACGGGGGTTCTGGAAGAAGAGCATTTTGTAGAAACGGTCAAATTATTAAAACAAATTGTGCCCCAGGTGGAAAAGATTGCGGTTATTTATGACGATGATCCCACCTGGCCGGGCGTCCTCACCAGAATAAAAGAAAGCCTGGCTCAACTGCGGGACATAAAAATAATCAGTTGGGATTTAATTTATACTTTCCAACAATTTAAACAAAGGATGACCGAACTGCAAAAGGAGGCGGATGCCATATGTCTTTTGGGGATTTTCACCTTCAAAGACGACAACGGTAAAAATGTTTCGTATAAAAAGGTATCGCGCTGGGTATTGGATCACAGCTCCGTGCCGGATTTCAGCCTTTGGGAAGACCGGATTTACTATGGTACTTTGTGTGTCGTCAATGTGTCCGAGTATGAGCAGGGGTTGGCCGCGGGGCAAATAGCCCGGGGCATTCTCCTGGAGGGCCGGAGTCCCGCCAGCTATCTCATGAAACCTACGGTCAAGGGCATCCCCTTGGTCAACCTCTTCCGGGCCAAGAAATTAGGGATCAACATTAAGACCAGCATTCTGCTTTCAGTAGCAGTCGTCGATGGAGTTAACAAAGATTAAACTATGGCCATCGGGATAAGAAAAAAGGTTATTCTCATTTCAGTTGCCACGCTATTTTTGACGCTGGTGGCGACTACCATTGTGAGCAGCATCTTTTTTATGCGGGAGTATTCCTCTGCCTTGATATCAAGAACCTTTATGGTAGGTAGTATTTTAAAATATCAGCTAGAAAGACTTTTGAAATATGACATACCCCTAGATCACTTAATAGGTTTCGATGAGCAATGTCAGGAAATACTTAATAATTATGGTGATATCACCTATGCAATGGTCGTTGATTTGAAGGGCAAAATATTATTTCATAATAACCCTCAAAAACGGGGCGAGACAGTAATATACAAAAATATCCTGGAAATATTAGAAAATAAGAAGGAAGATCTTCAACAACATAGAGAAAATGGGGAAAAATTTTACAACTTTATTATTCCCGTCCTCGGGCTGCACCGTGAACCCCTGGCCGCGGTAATCATCGGCTTTCCCACGAGTCTTATTTCTCATAAAACCGCCCAAATGGTCGCCTATTCCGCGGGGGTGGCCATTATCTTTCTTACCCTGGGTGGAGTCTCCCTGATCCTGCTGCTGAGGCTCTGGGTGACCACCCCCCTGGGCCAGTTGCTAAAGGCCATTATGGAAATCCGGTCCGCGGGAACTGACCGCGCCCACCTGGTAACCATAAGGTCCAAGGATGAATTCGGCGAGCTGGGGAGAGCTTTCAACGAAATGGTCCTGCAGTTAAAAAAGTCCCACGCCCAAATTGAAAACTATACCCAGGAACTGGAACTCAAAGTGCAGCAAAGCACCTCCCATCTTAAGGAGGCCAACGAAAAACTGCGGCAAGACATCCAGGCCCGGATGAAGGCCGAGGCGGCCCTCAAAAAGTCGGAAGAGAAATATCGGTCTTTGTTGAATCATGCCGGGGACGGCATTTTGCTGGCGGATACCCACGGTAACCTGCTGGAAGCCAACAAAAAAATGGAGGAGATGCTGGGCTATCCCCTGGAGGAACTACTCCGCTTAGACTTTGTCCATCTCCATCCAGCCGAGGAAAGGGTGAAGGCCCGGGAAGCCCTGGCCAAGGTGGTCAACCAGGGCTCCGCCTCAGTCACGGGGGACTGGCTGGTGCGGCGTGACGGCCGCAAGATCCCGGTGGATATGACTGCCAATCTAATAGAGTATGACAGTGAACGGGTAATCCAGGGCATCTATCGGGATGTCTCGGAGCGCCGCAAGGCTGAGGAAGAGCGGCTTAAGATCAGCAAGCTGGAATCTTTGGGCACCCTGGGGGGCGGTATCGCCCATGACTTTAACAATATTTTAACCGCGATCCTGGGCAACATTAATCTGGCCATGCTGGACTCCCAGGGGGAGGAGGAAGTACAGGAGAGATTGGCCAATGCCGAGCAGGCCTGCCTCAAGGCCCAGAGCCTGGCCAAGCAATTGCTCACCTTTGCCAAGGGGGGCACGCCCATCAAGAAGACCATCCCGCTGGCCGGGCTGTTGCGGGAGTCGGCCAGCTTGGCCTTGGCCGGCTCCAAAGCCCGCTGTGAATTTTCTCTCCCCGAGGACCTGTGGGCCGTAGAAGTCGATGCCGGGCAGACTGATCAGGCCATCAGCAATCTACTTATTAATGCGGACCAGGCCATGCCGGAAGGGGGTATCATTAAGGTGGGGGCCGAAAATGTCTGGCTGGGAGAAGAATCGGGTCTGCCCCTGCCCCCGGGGAAATATGTGAGGATCAGCTTCACCGATCAGGGGGGCGGGGTCGACCCCGAATATCTAGATAAAATCTTCGACCCTTATTTTACCACCAAGAAAAAAGGCAGCGGCCTGGGACTGGCCACCGCCTACTCCATCATCAAGAGCCACTCCGGTCACCTTACGGTGGAATCGGAAGTCGGCGTAGGCACCATCTTCTTTATTTATCTTCCCGCTACAGATTTAGAATCTCCTGCCCAAGAAGAAGAAGAAGAAGAGACTGGAAGACCTGGGTTGGGCCGGGGAAGGATTCTGGTGATGGATGATGAAGAATTGGTATTAAAAGTATTAGGCCAGATATTAACCTATTGGGGGCATGAGGTTGAATTTGCCAGAGACGGGCGCCAAGCCATAGACAAATATGCCAAGGCCATAGAGTCGGGGCGTGCCTATGATGGGGTGATCCTGGATTTGACGGTTCCCGGCGGCATGGGAGGCAGGGAGACTCTCCAGCAACTTCAGGCGATGGACCCGAGGGTCAAAGCCATAGTCTCCAGCGGTTACTCGGATGACCCAATTATGGCCAATTTTAAAAGATACGGGTTCTCCGGGGGGGTAGCCAAGCCTTATAAGGCTTCCGAATTGATCAAGATCTTGGATGAAGTTATTAGGAAAACGGACAAATGAAGATAACTGCCTTGAAAAGTTCCTTTAAGCTGCGACCTCGTAGGGTAAGGCCTAAGTTATATGAAATATCGTTCGCCGCAAGAAAATCACCAAAAGCCTTCTTAAGATTCTTCGCCTCAATGACGTACTGCGGCTGACGCCCCATAACAGCCCCTCTTCGTTGGACTAGACCTCTCCCCACTGCCTGGTTATATGAGATAGACAGGCAACTATCCGGTACCCCTTCCGGCTGAACTTGAATCACCAAAGGTTATGGGCAATGGGATGTTCGTTCCTCGGTGCCAGGTGAATGGCATCCATTTCGCAGGCTGATCAACAGATTCCGCAAGCTATGCGTATTGTGGGGCGCATCGAGGATAGGTCACGCATCTGCACGAGAGATGAGGACTGAAAATGGAGTGTGCCTCCTCAGATGAGAATTTGATAAACTGGAGATTGTTGACGTGACCAACCCTTGAGATTTTTCTAAGATTGCACTGGAGCACTTGCATTTTTCGGAGCAAAGTGTAGATAAAATTATATCCAAGGAGCTTTCTCCATGGCGGCTCAGCCCCTTGTTGCCCCGACATCACTCCACCATGCCCTTGTGGCCACCAGGCTCGCTGCCTTGCAGATTGTCCAGGCAGGTCAAAACCTTGACCAGGCCGGACTCGGCGAGGTTCGCAAAGGCGAGGGACAAGAGAGATTACGCTCAATCGAGGAGCCCATCGACCTGCTGCCGGACGGCTGCAAGGATCTCTTCTTGCCCAGGCTCAAGATCCTGGAGCCGAATGTGGCCTCTGGTGCCGTTATGGTCGCCGACGAATTGGACACCTTTCCGGGAGATGTATCTTTCGCATCCCGCAGTCAGGGAGGAGGGGGTATGAAGCGTCTATTTCCAATATTCTTGGGGTTTCTGCTATTGGTTGGCAATGGCTCCGGGGCCTTGGCGGCGAGCCAGAAGGTAACGGCACTGCGGCAAGCCCACGCGCTGACCGCCTTCACCCCACCCGAGAAGTTCCTTTCCGGAAATTTCGTGGCTGACGAGATGAACCCCGCTGTCATTTTCGGTACGGTGAAGGCCTTTGCCGCCTCCCGCAAATGCCCCACGACCTGGCTCATCGAGGAGAGCGAAAAAAATCGCCTGGCCGGGCAAGGCAGCCCGGACAAGCCCGTGGAGTATACCATCTACCTGGAAGAGGACTGCCCGGACCAGGTAGTCTATTATGTCTTCGTCGACCAGAGCAGCCTGACCCCCCAGCAATGGATCGATTGGCGGAGGCAATTCCACAAGAGCAAGACGGAGGAGCAGTTTGGCTCGGCCCAAGCTAAGCTGGAACAGGCCCTCAAGGAGGGAGTCGGTGTCAGTGGGGAGTTGCGTTTCCTTCAGAAGGACGGGGAACTTGTGCCCAAATCTCCGGAAGAAATCCTGCGGGTGGATCTCAAATATCCCCCCATCTATGATCTGAACCAGAAGAAGAAAATCTCCAAATAGGCTGGCCGGGAAGACAGGGATTCTAAGCATGGGAGTTGATGAACGTATGTGGAAAATAATCCAAAAACATTTAGGTTACACTGATGAAGAAATGAAAAAGTTCAGGGAGAATCCGAGAAATGAGGACGTTCTGTCGAAAAGTTCCTCTTTGAAGAATAAGATCATCATTCTGGAGGTAGTCGAATCAAATGGCTGCAACAGTCGTCACAAGGTTGGCGATAAGTTCTACTTTGATGGGGCGGGCAATCTTCTTACGGAACTATGTCCGAAGAAAGTATGCGCTTATTCATTGGTTCTGCTCTCATGATGGTCTTTACGACCAACGAAATGATCTATGCAGGTATTGATCCGAACGAGATCACGTTCAAGCGGGCCAGATTTTGATGTAGGTCTTAAGTGCGGTGGCTGGGGACGTATAGTGTTAGAGATACGAATGGTAATCGTTCATAGGTTGATTTCTATTCCCAAGGATGTTACGCTGCCAAACAAGCTCTTGCATTTCGGTTCGCTTAATAGGATTTATGGCACGTGTAAAGGCAAAGGTGGGCCCCACCCAGAAGGTGATAGGTTACGGCATTCTAGTCGTGCTGGGCCTGATCACCGTCTGGCTTCTGTTCCAGCAGTCCCGCTTCAACCCCGCGGTGATCGTGGCCCTGCGCGCCCCGCAGGCTGCAGGGCCGGGCCCTGACCGCCACGGCCGCGCTCATTCCCGAGGTCTCCGGATTCACCCCCCTTGCCCCCATCGAGAGCTTCGGCCCGGAAAACCTCTCCGACAAAATTGACGGCGAGGCCGAGCTCTACCTGCCCGCGGGTTTCAAAGAAATGTCCTGCCGCAGCTTCGGCCTGGGTGCCTCAGGCGGAGGTGCACGTGGAGGTGTTTCTCTACGATATGGGCTCAGCCCCAAATGCCTATGCCGTGTTCAGCGGCCAACGCCGTCCAGGTTCCCCCAGAATCTCCCTGACCGCCAATGCCTATGCCACTGCTAATGCCCTGTTCTTCACCAAGGGGCGGTTTTACGTGGAGATCGTGGCTGACCGGGCCTCGGAGGCGCTGCCAAGCTCCCTTGAGGCTTACGCCACTGCGCTCTTGGCCAACATTCCCTCCGAGGGCGAAACGAAGGACATGGCCGCGCTCTTTCCCAAGGAAGGTTTGGCGCTGGACAGCGTTCGCCTGAACGCCACCGACGCCTTTGGCCTGGAGGGTTTTAATAACGTGCTCACCGGTGAATACAGCCTGAAGGGCGGGAAAGCTACGGCATTTATGGCGCCGCGCGACACCCCGGAGCAGGCCCAGGCAGAGGCGCGGCGTTACTTGGATTTTTTGGCCGCCAACGGTTACCAGAAAATCCGGACTCCGGGCACGCCGGGGGACATCCCCGTGCTCAGCCTGGAAGACTCCTTCGAAATGGTCTTTGTCCAGGGACGGACTCTGGCCGGGGTGCATGACGCTACCTCGCCCGCAGCCGCTCTGGAACTCGCCGCCAAATTGGAGACCGCGCTCAAGGGGAAGCCGTGAAAAAAACCACGAGTGAAGAACAGATACAAACCGGCAAGTTGAACCGCCGAGATTTCCTCATACGGCTGGGGTACGCCTCGGCCGTGGCCCTGGCCGCCGGCGGGCTTGTCCTGACCCTTAATGACTCCAAAGGCCCCGCTCCTTCCGAGGGACAGAAGGCGTTGACCGGTTTGGGGGATTATACTCCCCGGGCCCTGGCTTCAGAGCGGGCGAAAATGGCCATCATCCGGGGCACGGACCGCGCGGTGATGTTCGAGCGGGGGATTAAGGCCCTGGGAGGGATGGAGTCCTTCATCCAGAAGGGCGACAGGGTGCTCGTCAAGGTCAACGCCGCCTTCGCCACCCCGGCTTCCTTAGGGGCCACCACCCACCCGGAGGTGCTCGCCGCCGTGGCAAACCTCTGTTTCAAGGCCGGGGCGGCCCAAGTGCTGGTTACGGACAACCCCATCAACAATCCCGACAGCTGCTTCGAGATCAGCGGGCTGGCCGGCGCGGCCCGGGCCACCGGGGCCAGGATGATCGCGCCCCGGGCCGCCCTTTTTGCTCCCGTCAGCCTGCCCGGGGGCAAGCTCCTTGAGAATTGGCCGGTCATGGCCGGGGCCTTCCAGGGAGTGACCAAGGTCATTGTGGTGTCCCCGGTTAAGGACCACCAGCGCGCCGGGGCCTCCATGACCCTCAAGAATTTCTATGGCTTCCTGGGGGGGCGGCGCAACGTGTTCCACCAGGACATCAACGGCATCATCACCGAACTGGCGCAGTTGCTCAAGCCCTCCCTGTGCGTCCTGGACGGCACGGTGAGCATGATGACGAACGGCCCCACCGGCGGGTCCCTGTCCGATCTGAAGGACACCGGCACCATGGTGATCTCCACCGACCCTGTGGCCGCCGACGCCGTGGGAGTGGAACTTTTGGGGCGTTCCCTGTCCGACGTGCCCTATATCCTCATGGCTGAGAAAGCCGGGGCGGGCCAGGCCGACTATCGCCGGCTCAACCCGGTGCTCCTGGACACCAGGGTTTAAGAATGCTGTAAATGGTTTTTTGAGGGGAGGGCCGGGGGAGCGCGGCTCCCCCGCCCTCCCCTCAAACTCCCCTCCCAACCCCCTTTAAGGGGCTGGAAAGGCGGGGCCATATGGCCCCGACTTTCCAGCCATATTAACCCCAGTAAGGGGTTGGGGGAGGGAGATTGAGGGAGGGGACCAGGGGCCATTGGCCCCTGGTCCCCTCCCTCAAACTGACTTTTTAAAGGCCCCCTCATGCGCATTGTCACCGTCCGTCGTATCAGCCAAATCTTCTTCCTGGCAGTCTTCCTGTGGTTCTGCATCACGGCCACCCTGGGTACGGGTTGGTGGCAGTTGCGCGGCTGGCCCATCAACTGGCTCCTGGAACTTGACCCCCTCACCGCTCTGGCCACGATCCTGTCCACCCACACATTTTATGCGCCCCTGACCTGGGCCCTGGTGGCCACCGGGCTAACCCTTTTCGTGGGCCGGTTCTTCTGCGGCTTTGCCTGCCCCCTGGGCACGATCAACCAGTTCACCGGCTGGCTGGCGCGGCTGGGTCTGGGCCCGGCCGGCCGGGCGGAGGCCAATCGCCACCGCCGAATACAGGCCTTGAAATATTATATCCTGTTCTGCCTGCTGGCCCTGGCCCTCATGGGGTCGGTGCAGACCGGGATTATTGACCCGCTGCCCCTGCTGCATCGCAGCGTGAACCTGGCCCTGGCCCCCATAGCCGATCCCGGCCTGGGCGTGCTCAGCGACGAGCCGCGCTTTTACGCCTCGGCCTGGCTGTTGGGGGTCGTGCTCTTTGTGGTGGTGGGCTTGAACCTGGCCTTGCCCCGGTTCTTCTGCCGATTCGCCTGCCCCCTGGGGGCGCTTTTCGGGCTGCTCGCCCGCTTCACCCCCTGGCGCATCGGCAAGACCGCGGACACCTGCGGCGATTGCCGTATCTGTGAGGAATACTGCGAAGGAGCCTGCCGTCCCTCGGGAAGATTCATCGGCGGCGAGTGCGTGTTATGCTTCAACTGCCTGGACCGCTGCCCAACCGGCCGGGTCACCTTTGCCGGCAAAGCCTCGGCAGCCGGTGAGGTGGGGTTGCCGGATCTGTCCAGACGCGGCGTGATCCTGGCCGGGGCCGGGCTGCTCCTGGCATCCTGGTGGGATATCGGCGGGCTGGCCGGGGCCAACCGCAACCCCAGCCTCATCCGTCCGCCCGGGGCCCTGGACGAGGACCGCTTCCTGGCCCGCTGCCTCCGTTGCGGCCAATGCATGCGCATCTGCCCGACCAACATCATCCAGCCCGCTCTCCTGGAGGCCGGAGTGCAGGGCCTGTGGACCCCGACCGTCAACTACCGCATCGGCCGCAGCGGCTGCCAGCCCAACTGCATCGCTTGCGGCCAGGTCTGCCCCACGGCGGCCATCCGCGCCCTCAGCCTCGAGGAGAAGCAAGGCCTGGGCGAATTCGCCGCTCAGGGGCCCATCCGCATGGGCACGGCCTTCGTGGACCGCGGCCGCTGTCTGCCCTGGGCCATGGACCGGCCCTGCCTGGTCTGTCATGAATTGTGCCCCGTGAGCCCCAAGGCCATCTTCACCCGTACCGGGTTCGAAACCATCCGGGACGCCCAGGCCGTACCGGCCAGGGTTCAGGGACCAGGGGTGGTCTTGGACGCCGCCATCCCCACCGGGGCGAACCTGGCCAGCGGAGACTACTACCTGCGTCCCACCGGGCAGCCCGAGGCCGCGCTCAGACGCATCACCGGCTTTGCCGGAACCAGGCTGACCCTGGAGCGCCCCCTGGCCGAGGAGGACCTCCCGGCAGAGGGGACGCGGGTGGATATCGTGGTGCGATTGCAGCGTCCTTTCGTGGACGCCGCCAAGTGTATCGGCTGCGGCATGTGCGAGCATGAATGCCCGGTATCGGGCCGGCGCGCCATCCGTGTATACAGTGAGAACGAATCCCGTTCACGCCCGGGGCGCCTGCTCATTTAGGGCGGTGAACGAAGCCGCTAGGAGGTGGTTATCATGAATGAGAAGACTAAAGGTACAGGCTTTACCCGCAGGGAGTTCGTGAAGACCGTGGGACTCGCCGGACTCGCCGTGGCGGGGGCCGGCGCGACTGGGGCCATCGCTGCCCCGGAGCAGCCCGCCGCGGCAGTCAAGGCCGCGGCCACGCCCAAACGCCAGCTGGGAAAGACCGGGGTGGATGTGTCCATCCTCTGTCTGGGCGGCATGTTCGACACCATCAACAACCAACTGCTCCTCAAGCAGGCCCTGAAATGGGGCGTCACCTACTGGGACACGGCCGAGGGTTACGGCAACGGCCTGAGCGAGGAAGGTATGGGCCGCTTCTTCTCCCGCAACCCCGAGGCCCGCAAGGAGATCTTCCTGGTCACCAAGCTCCAAGCCAAGGGCGGCAACCTCACCGAGCGCTTGGATAAGGGTCTGAAACGGCTGCACACGGAATATGTGGATCTATTCTTCATCCACAGCGTCTCCGACATCGGAGAAATGACCCCGGCCATCAAGGATTGGGTCGCGGAGATGAAGAAGGCCGGCAAGTTCAAGTTCTTCGGCTTCAGCACCCACACCAACATGGAGGACTGTCTGCTGGGCGCGGCCAAGCTGGACTGGATCGACGCGCTGATGATGACCTATAACTTCCGGGTCATGCAAACCCCCAAGATGCAAGAAGCCATCAAGGCCGGCGCCCAGGCCGGGATCGGGATGGTGGCTATGAAAAGCATGGCCGGCAGGCCGGGGGCGGAGAAGATCGCCAGCGAGGCCAAGCTGGAAATGGCCGAACGCTTCCTGGAACGGGGCTTCACGGACAAGCAGGCCAAGCTCAAGGCCGTGTGGGAGAACCCCCACATCGCCAGCATCTGCTCCCAGATGCCCAACTTGACCATCCTCTCGGCCAACGTGGCCGCGGCCCGGGACCAGACCAAAATGGCCCGGGAGGAGTTCGAATCCTTGCGCCAGTATGCCCTGGAGACCCGGGCTGACTACTGCGCCGGCTGCGGCAAAATCTGCCAGGAGGCCGTGGGCGGGGCCGTGCCCGTGAGCGAGGTCATGCGCTGCCTCATGTACCACCGGGAATATGGCGAACCGGAGATAGCCAGGCTAACCTTCGCCGGGCTGCCCGAGGAGATTCGGCAGCGGTTGACCGAGGCGGACTACTCCCAGGCTGAGAAGGCCTGCCCCCAAGGGTTGGCCATCGCCGCGCTCATGCGCCAGGCCATGGAGCTGTTGGCTTAGAACTATTAAAAGACATTTCCTGTTTTGTCGTAAGGTGAAATTTCTCAGACGCCGCTCATCAGTCCATGCGGCTTATGAGGCCGGAGACAAAAAGTAATTTACCCTAAAAATTCCACAACATGGCTAAATGGCCATCCATATTCCAACCCGCTTTCCAACCTTGGCGGGAAATATCGGGGTAAAAAGGGTGGGGTTGTGTCCTTGTGCCGGGCGATGGAGGCGGGCTTGGTTTGATAGGTTGAAGGCTGCCCCGGCGATGGAAGCAGGAGTGACTAACCGGCTATGGTCTATTGGTGACCTTATGAAGCAAGTAGGTTAGCTATCAAATTTCAAAATAAAGGAGAAAGATCGTGGCAGAGGAACAGAAGATTGATTTTAGTAAGTTCGATGAGTCTAAGACTGACAAGGCGAAAATTGGAGATGGCTATGCAGTTCCTTGTCGCATTTGTGAAGCCGCCTTTCCCCGCATCCGGTTAACTTGGCGGTACTGTGCGAAATGCAAACAAGGTTTCTGTGAAGGCGAACACGGGAATTTCGCAATAGGCGGCAGGGGTACGTGTATCATTTGTGGAAGGCACTAACCCCAAATTAGGGCGATTATATTCTTGACAAACACTGATTGATGATTTACTTCAAAATTAGCCTGTGCGGATTCTATGCCATTGCTTTCATCTTTATCTTTATCTTTCTTGTTTGTATTCAGGGCTTGAATAATGGTAGGAAATTTAAAAAGAAACCTAATAAGAGCTAAATATCATCAATATTTATTGGAGGTAATATGTCTACCCGAAACAATAAGTATTCTTATTGCTATTATATTTGGCCCTGTTTCAGCAATTGGTATCCTCTTTTTGGTATCAGGGCCGCAAACAAAAAAGAGAAACAAAAGAAAAACTATTTTTTACTCTCATGGCTCATAGGAAGCTTTGACAGCCAGTCAGG
>CAVTZS010000017.1:0-63178 GCA_963739295.1 uncultured delta proteobacterium
TCCTTGTGGGAAGCCGGCGCCATGATGGGTTCGGGAGGGATGATCGTCATGGACAATTCCACCTGCATGGTGGATTTGGCCAAATACTTCCTGGATTTCCTGATGGATGAATCCTGCGGCAAGTGCATCCCCTGCCGGCTGGGCCTGAAGCGCATGCGGGAGCACTTGGAAGAATTCTCTTCCGGTAAAGGGTCCCTGGAGGACCTGGAGGAGCTGCTGTCCCTTCCGAGGCGGTGAAGGAAGGGTCTCTCTGCGCCCTGGGCGGCTGGGCTCCCAACCCGGTGCTCACCACCCTGCGCTATTTCCGGGACGAATACGAGGCTCACATTCTCCACCGGAAGTGCCCGGCGGCGGTCTGTAAAGAGTTGATCACCTACACCATCAACCCGGAGCTGTGCAACGGCTGCACCGCCTGCGTCCGGGAATGCCCCCAGGGCGCTATCACCGGGACCAAAAAGGAACCCCATACGCTCAACGGCTCCCTGTGCATCAAGTGCGGCGCTTGTCTTGAGGTCTGCAAGTTCGAGGCGGTGGCGGTCGCCTGAAAGGAGGACTCATGATCACGTTTACCATCAACGGCCAAGAAGTTCAGGGACAGGACGGCTGGACCATCCTGGAAGTGGCCAGGTGGCATGGCATTGATATACCTACCCTCTGCCACCACGGCGCGTTGGAGCCCTACGGAGCCTGCCGCCTGTGCGTGGTGGAGGTGGACGACGGCAGACGCTCCCGGGTGGTGATCTCCTGTATGTACCCCATCCGGTCGGGCCTCAAGGTGCAGACGGACACCCCCCGGGTGGCCAACGTGCGCCGCTGGATCGTCCAGTTGCTGTTGGACGAAAGCCCGAGGGCCCCGAAAATCCAAGAGCTGGCCAAGGCCTTTGGGGTGACCCCCTCGCGCTTCAAAAAAGAGGGGGTGGAGTTTGCCTGCCACCTCTGCGGCCTGTGCGTCCGGGTCTGCGAGGAGGTGGTGGGGGTGCAGGCCCTCACCTTCGGCAACCGGGGCCTGCGCAAGGAGATCACCAGCCCCTTTCACATGGCCAGCAAAGAGTGCCTGGGGTGCGGCACCTGCGTCTATGTCTGTCCCACAGGGGCCATGGAACAGGTGTTCCGCCTGGTCAAGGGGTAAGGGTTGTACCCCCTAGGGACGCAGGCAAAGGAAGGAGGAAAACATGGACACTGAAAGCAAAATCGGCATCTTCTTGTGCGAGTGCGGGGGTAAGATTAGCAGCCGCATCGACCTGCCGCAGGTGTGCGAACTGCTTCGGTACGAGCCCTCGGGCCACCTGGGCGTCTACCCCTATCCCTGCCTGGCTCCAGGTTTGGAGGCCATGCGGCATGAAGTCCAGGCCAGGGGATTGGACCGCATCCTGGTGGGTGGCTGCTCCTCGCGGGTCATGAAGAAGAGATTCACCGCCGGCCTGGCTCCGGTGGGGATCGCCAAGCACCAGGTGGAGATGATCAACCTGAAAGACCACGTGGCTGCCGTCCACGAAGCCAGCCCCCAAGAGCTGGCCCACAAGGCCGCGGCCCTCATCGCTGGCGGCATAGCCAGCCTCAAGCTCCTGGAGCCTTATGAACCCGTATCGGTGGGCTTTGAGGGAGCGGCCCTCATCCTGGGAGGCGGTGTCTCCGCCTTCGCCGCGGCCCGGGAACTGGCCCGCCATGGCATGGAGAGCCTGGTGGTCTCCCAGGGCAGCACCCCGGACCAGGTTCTGGAACTGCTCCCCCGGACGTTTCCCGGCTGCCGCATCTTCTTCGGGGAACTGGCGGACCTCCTGCGGGAGGTGTTTACTCGCCCCTTGGTGAAAGTGGTGCCAGATCAGCCCATCGACTATCTGGTGGGTGGGGTGGGGGACTATCATCTGGGTTTGCGCCAGCCTGACGGTTCTGTCACCGAGGTAAGCGGCGCCGCCCTGGTCGTGGCCCTGGACCGGGAATTCGTTCCGGCGGACATTGCCTCCATCGGGGGTGGAGAACGGGTGTATGACCTTCTGGAAATGGAGGAACACCTGGCAGAGGGTGACATTAAGCGCGGCAAGGTGGTGTTCTGGATCAATAGTCCCGAACACGGCAAGGCTGCCCAGGAATTCGCCGCGGTGGCCGCCTGGCGCAACAGCCTGATGCTGGCCCGGGCGAACCCCGAGGTGAAACCCACGGTCCTCTACCCGGCCAACATCGCGCTGCCCCTCACGGGCGCCGACCTGAAGGAGGCTCGGGCCCACGGCATCGGCCTCCAGTCCTACGCCCCGGAGGTACACCCGGTGATTCAGTCCGGTTACCTGACCTTTGTGAGCTCCACGGACCACTTGGAGCATGAAGTGGAGTGGGACAAACTGGTGGTTTCCGCGGTACCCGCAGAAACGGCAACCAAGGCCCAGGAACTGCTCCGATGGCTGCCCATTTACCCAGAAGACGGGGGCCGGCTCAAAAAGAGCTACGTCAAACTCTGGCCCGAACAGGTCCCGGAAGAGTCCCTTTTCTTCACAGGATCAGCAGGGGCCATCTGCGACCTGAACGACGCTTTGCAGCAAGGTAAGAAGGCGGCTCGCGGGGTTTTGCGCCTCCGGGAAAAGGCCCTCCAGGGCACCCTGGTGAGCCCGGTGGTGGTGACGGTGGACAAAGAGCTCTGCGAGGGTTGCGGGCTGTGTACCGAGATCTGCCCTTGCGGCGGCATTGAACACGTCAAGCCTGGCAGCGGCCCGGTCCCCCGTGAGGTGGACAACCACCTCTGCCACGGGGGTGGCACCTGTGCAGCCACCTGCCCCTATGAAGCTATAAAAATTCTTAACAATACGGCCCAGCAGTTGGAGGCCCGCATCAAGGCCATGCTGGCCCGGATGCAGGATAACGAGATCCTGGGTTTTGTCTGCGGTTGGGGCGGACTGGCCTCCGCGGACCAGGCCGGTGTCAAAGGGCTTACCTATCCCCGCGGCATTCACCTGATCCCGCTGAACTGCCTGGGCTCCATCGACCCCACGGTCCTATCCATGGCCTTTCTGAATGGGGCCAAGGGCATCCTGCTGGTCGGTTGCACGCCTACCCACTCCTGCCATTACGCTTACGGCGTGGACCACTGCTGGCACCGGGTCAACATCGTCAAGAAACTCCTCTCCCTGGCCGGGTTGGAGCGGCGGCGCATCGCCATGGGCTACGTGGAGGTCAATGAGCCAGAATCCTTCATCCGTATGGTGGAATCTCATATGGATGGCCTGGAAAAAGTGTCGCCTCTGCCCCGGGACGACAGGACCAGGGCCAGGCTATGGGCTATCCATGCCACCCTGCACCGTCCTCGGGTGCGCTGGGTGCTGGGGACGAGCTTGCGAAGGCCCACGGAGAAGGAATTTCCCGGCTCCCAGTTCAACGCCGTGGACGCCGACGAGGACATGCTGGAGGTGCTCAAGGAGGAGTTTCTTTCCTCCCGGATCCTTAAAGCCATCAGCCAGGAAGTCCTCAATCCGCCGCAAATCGCCCGTAGCCTGGATGAGCCGGTTAGGAACGTCACCCCCATCCTGATGGAAATGGCCAAAGAGGGACGCATCACCCTGCAGCGTTGGGAGGGCGGTTATCCCTTGTATGCCCTGGGCAAACCGTGATGGCTTTTGGTGAATATCAGGACCGAGAGTTTCAGTCCCAGGTATAGAATCATGGAGTTTTAAACCAGCTCTTGGCATTTCGGCCTCAACATACCTGGCGCCCGTCATTTCCTGGAGGAATTCAGGTGGGCCAGGTAGGAGGGAGAGACTATGAAGACCTTTACCCATCTGCTCCAGGAGGTGCAAGAGAAAGGCCTTTGTCACCACTGCGGGGGCTGCGTGGCCTTTTGCAGCGCCATCAATTACGGGGCCCTGGAGTTGGGAGAGGACGGCAGGCCGCGCTATGGCGATATGGGTAAATGCATAGAGTGCGGCATCTGCTATTCCATCTGTCCGAAGATCGGGGAGTTGGAACAGGACACCAGAAACCTGGTGTCCTGGAACGCTCCCATGGGCCGTATCCTGGGAACCGCCGTGGCCAGGGCCATCGACCCGGAGGTGCGGGCCGGGGCCACCGACGGCGGGGTGGTTACCGCCCTGCTCCTCCATCTGTTTGACCATGGTCATATCGATGCGGCCATCGTGAGCAAGAAGGTTGGGCCTTTCCAGCGACTGCCCTGGTTGGCTCGCTCCCGGGAGGACATCATTGAGGCCGCGGGGTTCTATTTCGACACCTTGCCCAGCATTTCGCATTTCGCCGAGGTGTACTCCACGTATTCGCCCTCCATCGTAAAACTGAAGGATGTGGCCAAAAAGACCCTGACTCGGGTGGCATTTGTAGGATCGCCGTGTCAGATCAACACCCTGCGGCGCATGGAGGTCCTGGGAGTGGTGCCTTCAGAGGCGATTAAGATCCATTTCGGCCTGTTCTGCGCCGGGAACTTCCATTTCGGCCCGAAGGAGCGCCGGCGCCTGGAAAAAATAGGCAAATTTAAGTGGGCCAGGGTCTATAAGGTAAATGTCAAAGAACAACTGATGATCCACCTGCGCAATAAGAAAATCCGCCACATCCCCCTGGAGCAACTGACCTTTATGAGACGTTACGCCTGCCAGTTCTGTGGCGATTATGCCGCGGAATTTGCCGACCTCTCCTTCGGGGGCCTTGGTGCGCCCGAGGGCTGGACCACGGTCATCGTCCGCTCGCCGAGAGGGCAAACCCTCCTGGCCAAAGCCCTAAAATCGGACATCGAATTGTTCAACTATAAGGAGGTTCCCTTGCTGTCCCAGGCCATCAGGGCCAAGGTGCTGGAGTGGTCCGATAAGAAAAAGCGATCGGCCACGGAACATTTCCAGGGAACTAGAGAAGAAGGCCGTATAGTTGGCAGTCCAGGGGGTGCACCGGCAGGGTTTTTCAGCCCCTATCAGGAGCCTAGCATGGCAATATTTCCGGGAGAAGGTTGGATGGCTGGTGACATAACAACCGTTGTAGCTACTCCTGGGCTCCTCTAGGCAGCGGGGAAAAATCTGTCCGCGCTGAAGTACGTTAAGAGAGGCAATTTCGAACTGAAAAAACTGTCACCAATTTAAGGCCAATGGTCACTTTAAAGAGGTGATTTTATGGAAGCAAACCTGCTCGGTTCCATAATGGTGGTGGGCGGCGGCATTGCGGGGATGCAGGCTGCCCTGGCCCTGGCCCACGCCGGCTATTACCTCCATCTGGTGAAGAAGAAGTCGGCCATCAGCGGTACCATGATGCATATTGGTAATCGGGGGGTAGGCAGGGAAAGAGTGGCCGGTCAACGTGCAGGTGTAAATAATATTTTATTTGCCTCCATATAATGACTTGACTACATGCTCTGGTAGTCCATCCGAACGACCCACATCCTAGAGGGTTTTTCCAGCGTGTTACGCCCCCCGTCGGGTGATAGGGGTTAGAAATTAGCTAACTGCCTGAAATTATTGGCGCGCCCAGAGGGATTTGAACCCCCGACACACGGATTCGTAGTCCGTTGCTCTATCCAGCTGAGCTATGGGCGCAAAGATTAAAAGAAATGGCTCTCCGCCAGGCTCTTGGGGCTGGCATCCCGTTAGTTTATAACCTTTGCCGACCCCTAGGTCAACTTCTTATCCCCATGAAAGGCCAGGGTTAGGCTATCTCCTTACAGGTAAGGACTCGCCTCCGGCCGCCTCCCCCGGGCTAATGGAAAAAGGGGAGGCGGAAAATCAGCAGGAAGCCATTAAGGGAGAACAAGACCCCTAAACCGGCGGAGACCAGGGCAAAAATGAAAATCGGCCGGGAAGTGGCGATGATGGCAATGGAAGACATGACAATGGCGATTTGCAGCAAGACCTCAGCGTAGTCAAAGTAAGGGTCCTTGACGCGATTGAGATCGCGCTCGTGCTCCAGTTTCTTAGCCTCCTTTTCAATCTCCTGCTTCTCGGTGTGAAAGCGTTCCTCTTCGGCCGTCATCCGTCGGATTTGCGACTCCAATTCTCTCTTCACCTCTGGCTTCAGGGATTCGCCTCTCTCCAGGAGGTCGAACTCCAGGCGCATCTTCTGGCCGCGATAGAAATGCTCCCGGATCGCCTTGGCCTGATAAAAAGCCCACTGATCCGACGATTGCTGCTGGGCCAGAAGCATCTCTTTCATGGCGTTGTTACCTCCCAGCGAGGTAATGGCCAGGAAGACCGCAAAGATGGCGGTGGTGAGGGCCACCCGCCTGGTGAAGGCCTTGGCCTTTAGCTCCTCGAGTTCTTCCAGCTTGGGCACTTCAATCTCTTCCATGGCAGTTCAGCCTCCCAAGTTTACTTCACCCAAATTCTCATCCCTTCTAAGAGGGCCCCATCCAATCCCACTTCATGGTTCCACTCATCGTAAACCTTCAACCCTGCTTTTATCTCTGGCAAGAATCCGGCCTTAATCAGGGCATGTTTCACCGTCATCCCCGGCAAGACCTCTATCGCCTCCTGGTTCACATAAACCCTCATTCAATCCAGTTCCTTGATTCGGCCCTGCACCTCAGGGGCAATCGTTTTTTGCCCCTTGAGAGATTCACTTACCAGGTCCCGCAGCCAGTTCCCTGGGCCGCTATCCGAGAGATTTTTACTTTTCCGGGCGCCGCCCAGGTCTGGATAATCCCCTGCTGTTTGGCTGGCCTCGGCAAAGACCTTATACCCGACGCCTCCGGCCGCCAGGAAGTCATTGGTGGCCACCAAATATTCCTTATCCAGAACCAAGGGCTGATTGCCGATGATGATCTCCTGGATCTTGGAGCCTGGCGGCGCGGAGCGGCGGTAAGTGAAGGAAAGACCGGAAACCTGCGGGAATTTCCCGGCTCGCTCTCCTACTCCTGATATGCCTTCTTCCAGGGCATCTTTTATCTGTCTCCCGGTAAGCTTGAGGGACACCAGATAGTTGTCAAAGGGCAAGACAGAATAAATATCTTTCATCTTTATCTTCCCTTTAGGGAGACTGGCCCTGATACTGCCCCCGTTGATGATGGCCACATCAGCCCCTGCGGCCTGGCGCATGATATCCGTAATGAGATCGCCCAGGTTAGTTTCTCTTACGCGTACCTGCTCGCCATCCAAATCCACGGCCGTCTCCCCTACGGCGGCATTTAAGATTGAATCTAGCTGGCGCGTATATTTAGTTACTATCTGTTGCACCTTTTTATCTGCTTTACCTGAGGCAGGTTTGATCTCTTCCAGGTGTCCAGCGAATTTGACGATCTTGCCATCTTTAACGGTGAGGTCCAGCACCCCCAGGGCCTTGGCATGTTCCCAGGCCTGCACCACGATGGTGTGGCCAATGAGTTCCGGCTGGAGAATTTTGGTGTGGGAATGCCCCCCGACGATGACATCGATCCCGGTTACCTTCTCAGCCAGCCACCGATCCACGGGGTGTCCCAGATGAGAAAGAACCACGATAATATCCGCTTCCTCCCTTAACTTCGTCAGGTATCGATTAAGGGCGGCCTCGGGAGAAATAAATTTTAAGCCCGCCAGTTTCCGGGGATGGGCAAAGAGGTGGGTATCCTCGGTGACTACCCCGATAATGGCTACTTTTACTCCTCCCAGTTTCTTAATCACATAGGGTTTAAGTAGCGGCAATCCCTCCACGTTGGCTCCTAAAACAGGGAACCTCGCTTCCGAGAATCTTTTCTCCGCCAGAGCCGGGCCAAAATCAAATTCATGGTTTCCCACCCCCATGGCATCGAATCTCATGGCGTTCATTAACTCAATAACCGATTTCCCCTGGAACAGGCTGGCCCAACTATTTCCGTAGATCATATCTCCGGCGGCGAGCAGCAGTGAAGGTTTTTCCTGGCGCAGCCGCTCCACCCTGCTGGCTAAATAAGCGATGCCCTCCCAGGGGTTCGTTGGACCCAAGTGGCTTATAAGGTTCGGCAAATCCATGGAAATCGTTAATATAGAGGATTCTCAGATCTGATTGGCGACCCTGAGCCAAAGTTACGGATATGAGAAAACAGAGGGTACACAGTATGAATATAAGTGACTTTTTCATTCTTATTTACCTTTACTATCCCAAAGAATAGGGCAACATTTTTAAGACATTCATTGATAATGAGGGAAGGAATCCGGCGAGGGCCGGACCGGTCGTGGCCCCAAACCCCACCAGTAACCCCCGGGCAGGGGTGGGGTGGATATTTTTAGGGGAGGGTGAGGAAACTCATCCCCCGGCCCTCCCCTGTACCGATTTTGACAATTTCTGGAAAAGTAAAATTTAAAGATTCGATCTGGAAGCAATAAAAAATTACCGGAGAATCACTGATTCTATTTAAAAGGGTCTACCAGACGTAAAGCTAACCTGATACATAAGTATAAAATGGTACAGAAAAGCAAGAAGATAAACACTAGTTTGCCATATTTCCTGCTATATCCTATTGCCACTTCGTCAGTAGACTTTACTTTAATTAAGCCCCGCCAGTCACATCCTTCTGCTCTACAACGGAAGGCCCTCCACCCCCAGATTCTTTTAGCCTTTTCTGTATATCCCCTGGTATGGCTTCGCCTAAGGTTGGTTCCGCCGCACTTGGGGCAAAGAGCCTCTGGCATAGGAAATACCCTAATATTTTAATATCATGGATTAATTTGTCATAATTGCCTGAACTTGTCAAATTATTTTCATTTCCCTGGAGTTCTTTTCCCCGCATAAAACGACCTGGCCTGGGGGGATCATTATCAAGCTTTAAGGCCAATATCAGCATTTATTTAAATTAATTTTGGGGCCAGATCAGTCTCCGAGATAAAGGTATCTTGCCGGGTAAATTCCAGGCGCGCTTATATTTCAGGTTTTCAGGTTGACTTTCCCAGATCCTTTTATGTAGGATGATCCGGGCAGTTCCTCAATCACAAGCTTCACAAAGTTTTTCCCGCCCACTAGACGATGGAGGTCCTAAAGGCAATGACCAAGCCAACTTTGCATATCGATGGAAAGACCGTAGAGCTGCAACCGGGACAAACCATCCTGGAGGTAGCCCGGGGAGCCGGAATCTATACTATTCCCACCCTGTGTTATCTAAAAGGTACTACGGCCACTGGATCATGTCGGATGTGCCTGGTGGAGGCAGAAGGGGCTCGGACCCTGCTGCCCGCCTGCTCTACCCTGGCCACCCCGGGGATGGTGATCAAAACCGAGTCGGACCGGGTGGACGCCTCTCGCCGGATGGTCCTGGAGCTGCTGCTGGCCTCAGGCTACCACAATTGCCTGATCTGCGAAGCCAACGGTGAGTGCGAGCTTCAAGCCCTGGCCTACCGCTACAGCATCCCTAACCCCCTCTGGGCCAATCCTCCTGAGACCCAGTACTACTATGAAGATAACAACGCCATGATTGTGCGGGACTTTTCCAAGTGCATCATGTGCGGCCGGTGTGTCCGGGCCTGCAACGAGCGGCAGGTCAATCTGGCCCTGAGCATCGGCTACCGGGGGTCCCACAACAAGATCGTCACCCGGTCGGATTATCCTTACATTGATTCCGACTGCGTCTTTTGCGGTGAATGCGTCCAATCCTGCCCGGTGGCGGCCCTCCTGGATAAGAATGCCCTGCTCAAGGGCCGGGCCTGGGAACGTCACCAGGTGCGTACCACCTGCCCTTACTGCGGCGTCGGTTGTCAGATAGATCTGCAGATGAAGGAAGGCGAGATTATCAAGATCACCGGGGCCCCCGGGGCCCCCAATGAGGGCCGGCTCTGCGTCAAAGGCCGGTTTGGCTGGCACTTTGTGCACCATCCGGACCGCCTGCAAACTCCCTTGATCAAAGATAATGGCACCTTCAGGGAGGCCACCTGGGATGAAGCCCTGGATCTGGTGGCTACCCGCCTCAAGGAGATCAAGGAGAGGTACGGCCCCGAGAAGATCGGCGGCTGGTGCTCGGCCCGGACCACCAACGAAGAAAACTACCTCATGCAGAAACTCCTGCGCGCAGGTATAGGCTCCAACCACGTGGATCACTGCGCCCGTCTCTGACACAGCTCCACGGTGGCCGGTCTGGCCGCCGCCTATGGCTCCGGGGCGATGACCAATTCCCTCGAGGAGTTGGAGGAGGCCGATTGTATCCTGGTCATTGGCTCGAACACCAACGAAAATCACCCGGTCGCCGCGGCTTACATCAAGCGGGCGGCCCGGTTGCATGAACAAGAGCCTCATTGTCATTGACCCGCGGCGCCAGGATCTGGTGCGGCACGCCCGCCTCTGGCTTAGGCAGCGCCCCGGCACGGACATCGCCGTCATCAATGGCATGATGCAGGTCATTATCCAGGAAAAGTTATACGACGAACCCTATGTGACGGAGCGCACCGAGAACTTTGAGGCCCTCCAGGAAACGGTGGCCAAGTATACCCCGGAATATGTGGAACAGATCAGCGGGGTGCCCGCCGCGGGCCTGGTGGAGGCCGCCCGCCTCTATGCCACCGCGCCGGCGGGTTCCATCGTCTACTGCATGGGGATCACCCAGCATACCGTGGGCACGGACAACGTCAAAACCCTGGCCAACCTGGCCATGCTTTGCGGCAATGTGGGCATCTATGGCGGCGGCGTCAACCCGCTGCGGGGCCAGAACAACGTCCAGGGCGCCTGCGATATGGGCGGCCTGCCCAACGTCTTCTCCGGCTACCAGCCGGTGACCGACGCGGCGGTGCGCCAGAAGATGGCCGAGGCCTGGGGCGTTAAAAGTCTGCCGGATTGGATCGGTATGACCATGACCGAGATGCTGCCGGCCATCTCTCACGGCGGCATCAAGGCCCTTTATATCATGGGGGAAAACCCGGCCCTCTCCGACCCTGACTCCAATGAAACCTTAAGAGAAATGCAGCAACTGGAGTTCCTGGTGGTTCAGGATATCTTCCTGACCGAAACCGCCCAGCTGGCGGACGTGGTCCTCCCCGCCGCCTCCTTTGCCGAAAAAGACGGGACCTTCTCCAATACCGAGCGCCGGGTGGCCCGGGTGCGCCGGGCCGTTCAGCCGGTGGGAAATTCCAAGCCGGACTGGGAGATCCTCTGCGAGGTGTCCCGGCGCCTGGGCTATCCCATGGATTATGCCAACCCGGAGGAGGTCTTTGAGGAGATCCGGAAAGTGACGCCTTCCTATGCCGGCCTCACCTATCAGCGTCTGGAGGCAGGCGGCATCCAGTGGCCCTGTCCCAACCTCGAGCATCCTGGCACCATTTTTCTCCATAAGGATAGGTTTGCCCGAGGCAAAGGGGTCTTTTTTGCCATCGACCATCAAGAGCCCGCGGAGTTGCCCGACTCCGACTACCCCCTGGGCCTCATTACCGGGCGGCTGCTGTACCAGTATCATACCGGCACCATGAGCCGCCGGGCCCCCGGGCTGGTGGAGAAAGCCCCCGAGTGTCGGGTGGAGATGGCCGCGGCGGACGCGGCCCAATATGGCATCGCCGACGGCGACCGGGTGCGGGTCCGCTCCCGCCGGGGCGAGATCACCGCCCGGGCGCAAATCTCCCCCAAGGCCGTGGCCGGGACCATCTTCATTCCCTTCCATTTTGCCGAGGCCGCGGCCAATAAACTGACCATCGCCGCGCTGGACCCGGTCTGCAAGATCCCGGAATACAAGATCTGCGCGGTGCAGATCGAAAAAGCTTAAACGGAGGCCCGAAAATGACTCCTCATTGCCACTGTGCCAGCCATACGGGAGCAGAAATCAGCCCGGAAGCCTGGAATAAGATCGACGAGATTATCGCGCGTTACCAAGATAAACCCGCAGCCCTGATGCCGGTCCTGCAGGAGGTCCAGGAGGTGGTGGGTTATCTGCCCCCCGTGGTGCAGGAGCGCATCGCCGCGGGCCTCAATATCCCCGGCAGCGAGATCTTTGGGGTGATGAGTTTTTATTCCATGTACACCTGGCACCCCAAAGGTAAATACGTCATCCGGATGTGCGAATCCCCGCCCTGCCATGTCCTGGGCGCCCAGAACCTGCTGGAGGCCCTAAAGGAAGAGCTGGGGATTGGCCTGAATGAGACCACGGCCGACGGCCTCTTTTCCCTGGAGTTATCCGCCTGCCTGGGGGTGTGCGAGGTGGCCCCGGCCATGCAGATCAACGAAGTGGTTCATGGCAACCTGACGTCCGCCAGGATCAAACAGGTGTTGGCGGACTATCGGGCCGGGAAGGCGCCGGACTACCAGGGGCTGCCCTACAGCACCAATGACTTCCGCAAATACAAACAGAGTCCCTACGACCTGGTGGTCCTGGACAACGTCGGGGTCATCGACCCCATGAAGATCGAAGACTATCTGGCCCGGGGCGGATATACGGCCCTTAAGAAAGTGGTCACTTCCATGACCCCGGAGGCTGTGGTGGAGGAGGTGAAGGCCTCAGGCATCCGGGGCCGGGGCGGCGCGGGCTTCCCCGCCGGCCTCAAGTGGTCCTTTACCCGGCCCCTGGCCGCCACCCCCAAGTATATCATCTGCAACGCCGATGAAGGGGAGCCGGGAACCATCAAGGACCGCTACCTCCTGGAAGGAGATCCCCACAAGGTGCTGGAGGGCATGGCCATCGCCGGCTTCGCGGTGGGCGCCCACCAGGGCTACATCTACGTCCGGGGAGAGTATTACCTCTCCAAGTACCGGCTTAAAAAAGCCATCGACCAGGCCCTGGCTCAGGGGTACCTGGGAGATAACCTCTTTGGCCGAGGCTTCTCCTTTAGCGTGGAGGTACGTTCCGGCTTCGGCTGTTACATCTGCGGCGAGGAGACCGCGCTCATCGAATCCATCGAGGGCCGCCGGGGCTACCCCCGGGCCAAGCCGCCTTTCCCCGGCGTGGCCGGTCTGTGGCAGAAACCCACCATCGTCAACAACGTGGAGACCCTGGCCGCCATTCCGGCCATCATCCACCGGGGCGGTGAGTGGTACAAGTCCCTGGGCACGGCCGATACCAGCGGCACCAAGATCTACCAGATCATCGGGCACGTTAAAACCCCGCAGATCGTGGAAGCCCCCGCGGGCCTCACCCTAAGGGAGCTCATCGATACTTACGGCGGCGGCATGCGGGACGGAGCCAAGTTCAAGATGTGCCAGACCGGCGGGGCCTCCGCCGGTATCGTCACGGCCGCGGCCCTGGATACCCCCATTGATTTCGCCATGTCCAAGGTGGGCGGGGCCCTGGGCTCCGGGACCATGCTGGTGCTGGACGAAAGCGTTTGTACGGTGGACTTTATCCGGTCGGTGGCCCGATTCTTCGCCCATGAATCTTGCGGCCAATGCACCCCTTGCCGGGAGGGAACTCCCCGCATCCTTGAGACCCTCACCCGCATCTGTTGCGGCCAGGGGCAAGAAGAGGACCTGGCCTTCCTGGAGCGTCTGGGCGCGGCCATGATGGACGCCTCCTTCTGCCCCCTGGGGCAGACCGCGCCCGGGCCCCTGCTGAGCACGTTTAAGCACTTCCGCCAGGAATACGAGGAACACCTTAAGGAGAAAAAATGCCGGGCCGGGGTCTGCAAGCTGGGATAACTTAGGGAAGCTGGCGGCCTTAAGAAGGCTGACTGATTCCCCTCAGTTAGATTTTCTCAAGACAAATAAGGGTGGCGACCCTTAAGGGTCGACGCCCTTTAATTTTCTGTGGTGCCGGAGGCGAGACTCGAACTCGCACAGGCCCGAAGCCCGGGGGATTTTGAGTCCCCTGCGTCTACCCATTCCACCACTCCGGCCAGGTAAAATTATTTTAGCTTTCCAGGCCTTGCCTTGGCAAGGCCTTTTGCAGTCAACGACCTGGTATTTTAAGAGCCCCGGAGGCGAATTTGCTGGCCAGGGGTAGCGAAAAACCAGGGGAGGGCAGGGTGGGGGTAAATAATACCGAGTTGCCTTCAAATAAACAATCTCTTCTCTAATTGTAGGGGCGCAATTCATTGCGCCGAGGAGGGCGTGATAAATCACGCCCCTACATGAAAATTACCTGTTTCACGGCAACTTGGTATTAGGAGCTTTGGCCGGGACCAATAACCTCGCTCCCTTCCCAACCACTAACTTTGGGGTCAGGAGGGGAGTTCGGTTGAGGAGGAACAAGTTAGGCAGGTGGGGGGAAAATCGGTTCCCCCATGGTTCTTAAAATGACCTGTAAGCTTCAGGCCTGAGTTTTTACTGATTATCCCGCCCTTACTCGGTGGGCCTGACCACCTCTCGGGGTTCGGGTCCCGGGGTGATGGGCTGCATGGACTTGGGACCGCCCGGAGCGCCCCGAAGACTGCGCGCTTCCTTCAATATTTGCATTTTATACATGAGATAGCGGGCCTGCTGGATAGGCGTAAGAATCGCCATTTCCTCTTCCTGTTGGTGCTGCTGTAATTTAAGGATTTCCAGCCTTTTCCGGTTCATGACCTCCAGGATGGCGCGCACATCGGCCTCCCGAGGGTTGGGGTTCTGCATGACCTGCTGGAGCCGCTGCATTTCGGTAATGGCTTCCTTATTTAATTGCTGCTTTTGAAGCTTATAGCGCTGTTCCACTTGCAGCAGCTGATCCACCGTGCGTTGGTCAATCCCCAAAGTCGGGCCTAACTGGCTACGCTGGATCTCCATGAGCTCACTCTGAAACCGGCCATGGCTGCTAGCGGGTGGATCAAAGGCCCAGCCCGCAGAGGCCAACCCGGCCAGCGTCAGGCCCAGGAAACCGACGAGGGAAAAGTAACGCATGATCCATCCTTCTCCTGCTGGCGTAATTTTTTGAGTAAAATTTCTCGCTCCTGATCGGTGAGTTCGGCAATCACCGGATCGGGGTCCCAACTGGTGAAATCCTCTTCCGGCAAAATGGCCTCATCTTCCAGTTCCACGGCGGAGGGCGATTTCGGGGAAGTCTTCTTTTGGACTTCCAAAGCCACAGATTGCAACTGTTCCGGGGCCTTCTTCTGGGCCAGTTGCGGCGCGGGAGTCAGGGCCGGGCTTACCTGTTCCTGGGCCCTGGTCTTGCTGCCAGGTTGCTGAGCCATTTGCGGGGCCGGACCCGGAAGCGGGGTTTGATGCTCCATCAGATGGGCGCCGAGCCACAAGAGCAAGACCGCCACGGCCGGTGCCCCCAGGAGGTAATAGGACCTCTTCAACCGCCAAGGAGCCGGCGCCGGGTGTGCGGCCTGAGTTAATTTCAGGTGCATATCCCGGGAAAAATCCTCCCAAAAGTCGGGACCGGGATCCGCCACCGGGGCGGCCTTTAAGACCTCTAGGACCTCCCCCAATTCCGCCAGTTCCTGGCGGCATGAGGGGCAACCGTCCAGATGGGTCCTCAGCCGCCGCTTCCAAAAGGCCGGGAGATTACCGTCGGGATATTCGGGTAACCACCGCTGGAGAAGTGCGCACCGCCACCTCATGTTCATCCTCACTAGTAAGATATTTCTTAAGGGTCTTTAAAGCCTGGCAATAATTGACTCGAGCCGCGCCGGTGGTGCCGCCCAAGACCTGGCTGATCTCCTCGTAGGAGAGACCTTGCTCCACCTTCAAGGTGATCACGGCTCGCTGCTTGGCCGGCAGGCGAGCCAGGGCGGCCTGGAGGCGCCGGCGGTCTTCCCGGGTCACCAGGTCCGCCTCCGGGGAGCCTTCTCCCACCAGCACGTATTCGTCGCAATCCACCGGCTCGCCAAATCTCTTTTTGCTCTTCAAATAGTTGTAGCTTTGATTGATGGCTATCCGGAACAGCCAGGTGCGAAATTGCGCCTGCTGGCGGAAACTCCGGATGTGGACAAAGGCCTGCAGGAAGGCCTGCTGGGTGAGATCCCTGGCCTCCTCTGAATCGTGAACGATGCGGCATATCAGGCCATAAACTTCCCGTTGATATTTTTTGACCAGTTCCTCGAACGCGGGAAGCTCTCCCTCTTGGGCCCGGGCCACGAGATGAGAATCACTCATGAGATCTCATCCGGCTTTCATTAATTTAGACCCCGCAGGGGGCCAGATGTTAAAAAGCCAAGTAAATCATCCGGGCGAGGAGCTCTCTACTAGAGGGCCGGGAAACCGGAGTCTCCGCCTCCAGCCAGGGCTAACCCCGCTGATCGGTCATCTCCTCATCTGGCCGCTAAATAATTTTATATCATTACCCTTATTTCTCCAACAGCTTATCGCCGGAGGCTTATCCCTGGGCTCCGCCCCGGGGCCGGTCCCGCCTCTCCCTGCCTCATTTCTCTGAGCCCGGTATACAAGGGCAGGCAGAGCATCAGAGTCCCTAAGGCAGCCACACCTTGCCAACCGGCATGGCCGTAGGCATAGCCGCCCAGGGTGATGCCGCCGACCCCGCCCAGATAATAGGCCAGCACGTACAGCGAGTTGGCCCGGCCGCGGCTATAGGAGAGCTTGCGGTTCAGGGCCCCGGAGGCAGAAGTGTGGATGGCAAAATGGCCGGCGCAGACCAAAGCCAGGGCCAGGATGACGGTTACCATGGATTTGATGAGAGTGAGGGCAATGGCCAGGGCAAAGATCAGGGAACCCAGGATCATGGTCCAGCCGTTACCGATGCGGTTGCTGAGCTTGCCCGCAGTGGGCCCCATTACCACGCCGATAAGATAGGACAGGTACATCATGGTGATGACCTGGGTGGAGGCATTAAAGGGAGGCCCGGAGAGGTAGAAGGGCAGGTAGTTGAAAACTGATTGGAAGACAAAAAACCCGCCAAAGGGTACGAGAAAGATGCGTCTCAATTCTTGCCGGGACAGCAGCGCCAGGAACCCTTCGGTTTCCCCGGAAGGCCATTTCGGCCTTTCCTCCCTGGGCAACCAGAGAAATGCGGCCAGGGTGGCGGCCACCAGGAAGAGTGAAGAGGTGACAAAGGCGTAACGCCAGTGAAGGGGGGGATGGAGCCAGCCCCCCAGCAGCCGCCCGCTCAAGCCGCCCACCACGGTGGCCGAAACATAGGAACCCATAACCACATTCAACCGTTCCAGGGGTAGCGCACCCGACAGATAAGCCGCCAGGCAGGTGGTCAGGGAAGGAATAAACAGCCCCTGCAAGAATCGGGCGGCCACCAGGAACGAGAGTTTTTCGGTGGTGGCACAAAAGAGGCCGCAGGCTGCCACCACCGTGCCCCCCGCCAGGATGAGGCCGCGGACTGCCAGGCGGTCCGCCAGCATCCCAAAGGGCAGGTTGGCCAGGGCAATCCCCAGGATTACCGCAGAGACGGAAAGAGATGCCATAGAGGGGCTCACCCCGAATTCCAGTTGCAATATGGGGAGAACGGGCTGAGTGATGTAGACCGTGGTGAAGGCCGCGGCCACCAGGCTGAAAACCAGGGCCTGGAGGCCGAAATAGGTCGGCTTAGTCATAATCGAATCTGGTTATGGGTTGAGGGAATTGGGGGGAGGGCCAGGGAGCTGAGCTCCCTGCCCTCCCCCCAAGCCCCCCTCCCAACCCGCATAAGTTTTGGTCTGCTCCCAGACCAAGGAAAACTTAAGGGATTGGGGGTGGGGGTTTGGGGGAGGGGGTAAGGGCCAGCGGCCCTTAGCCCCCTCCCCCAAGATCCTCTAAGCACTGCCCACCCCGGCCTGCTGGATAATGTGGTAGACCTCCGGAGAGATCGAAGTAAAGCGGATGTCAGCTTGGTGCAAGTTGTCACCCACTTCTTTCATGGACACTACCTTGCCGTAGATTTTCCCAGGGATTTCTACCAGGTTCTCATCCAGCAGGTGAATGCGGACATCTTCCCATACCCCCAATTCCCCCTCATAGATGACGCTGGCCGCAGTTTCACAAATATGGGTGATCCAGGCCTTGCCCAGGGCGCCGGTGACGATTTTTTCCTGGATGCGCTGGAGATGGACCGGGATTTTCTCCGGCAACGGCATGAGGGTCTCGCATCTTTCCTTGAGGCGAAGGTTATAAGGACCGCCGATGCCCAGCACCTCATAAAGGGTGGCGGGCTCGGGCACCCCTTTCATCTCCGCCTGGATGGTATCCCCCACTTCGATGAGGTTCCCCACCCGGTCGTAGGTGGAGGCACTGACGAGCACCTGTCCCCCCACCGCATAGGCTTCGATCCGGCTGGTGAAGTTGACATGGGCTCCCACCACACTGTATTTGGTCCTTTTCTCAGAGCCGATGTTGCCCACCACCACCGAGCCGGTATCCACCCCGATGCCCATCTCCAGATGGGGCAGGCCGTCGGCTTCGTTCAGGAAGTTGATTTCGTCCATGGCCGCCTGCATCTGCAGGGCGCAGGCCACCGCCCGTACCGGGTGGTCCTCCATGGGTTCCGGCGCCCCGAAAAAGGCCAGGATGCCGTCTCCCACGATTTCGTCGATGACGGCCCGGTAATCCATGAGGATTTCGATCATTTTCCCTAAATAGCGGTTGAGAAAGGTTATGACCTCCTGGGGGTGCATGTCCGCGGTAAGCGCGGTAAAGCCCCTCAGGTCGCTCATGATGATGGAGACTTCCCGGGTCTCGCCCCCCAACTCCAGGGCGCCTTTATCTTCCAGGAGCTTCTTCACCACTTCCTGGGTGACGTAGCGGCCGAAGGTGTCCCGGATGAAATCCCGCTTTTCGATGTATTCCGTGAGCTGCTGCCCCAACTGGTTGAAAGACTGGGCCAGATGGACTATTTCTTTGGCGCCGGTTACCGGCACGGCCACGGAAAAATTGCCCTCGCCCACCTCCCGCACCCCATCCCGCAGGCGGGAAATGGGCCGGGAAATGGCCGCCGCAAAGCCCAATCCCGAAAATACCGCGATCAGGGTCAAGAACAGCCCGGCGATAAATCCCCCGAGCTTTACTTCCCGATCCATTTGCTCACGATGCTCTTGAATGTCCTGGGTGGCCCGGGTCATTATTTTCGCATTGGCTTGTTTGATCCTCTCCTGGGTCGGCAGGAAAAATTCATCCAGGTTCACAATAGCCGCCACCACGAACGGGGTCCCGGGAACATGAAGCCTGACCGAGTATCTTCTCCTTTCTTTTTTATTTTTGTCAAAGAAATTAAAGTAACCCGAAACATTGTCCTCTTTAAAGGAACGCTTGATCAATTCAGTCGTTTCCGGATATTCGCTCTCCCAATCCAATTGGTTTCGGCCTTCGACGTTGGGATCGGGGTGAAACAGGATGTAACCCTCTTGGTCATATAAATCCGTATAGCCGGCCGCCCCTTCCGGGGTACGGATCGTTTGGATAGCTATGCTTCTGATTCTTGGATCCCGGCGCAACTGGGCGTAATTATAAGATTTCCTGCCTGCCAAGACATATGGCAGCTCCCTGGCCACATCTTCGGCTTTATCTTTGACTACATATTCTCCCATTCGAGTCAGAATCTGTTCCGAAAGCAGGAGGTTTCCCGAGGTAACATTTTGCACCGCCTTATTGGCGATAATTAAGTCTTGGCCGGTCAGTTTATCCATATACCGGTCGGCTATGGCCCACATGCCCAGCCCCAATAACAGAATGAGCACTAAATACGAGGATAACAGGTAAGTGCGAATACTCAGATTGGTGCGGATCTTCATGGGAATCTCCGAAATTTTTGGGATCTAAATCTAAGCTCCAAAGACGCTTTACCCTGGAAAACGATAAAGAGACGGGGGAAGAAGACCGGGATGGCCTTCCTTCCTTTACCCTTCTATTTTTATTATCACCAGGCTCAGGGATAGAGCCGGTCCAGGAGACGGGGAAAGGGAATAGCCTCCCGCACATGGTGCAGGCCGCAGATCCAGGCCACCAGCCGCTCGATCCCCAGGCCGAAGCCGCCGTGGGGCACGCTGCCATATCTCCTGAGGTCCAGGTACCACTCCAGGGGCTCTTGGGGCAGGTGGTGCTCCTTGAGGCGCAGGAGCAGGGTATCCAGGTCCGCCACCCGCTGGGAGCCGCCGATAATTTCGCCGTAGCCCTCCGGGGCCAGCATGTCCACACACAAGGCCAGGCGGGGGTCCTGGGGATCCGCTTCCATATAAAAGGCCTTACATTCCCGGGGATAACGATGCACCAGGACGGGACAGGGAAACATCTGGGAGAGGAGGGTTTCCTCATCGCCCCCCAGATCTTCCCCCCAGGCGATCTCTTTCCCCTGCTCCCGGAGGCGCTCCAGGGCCTGGTCGTAACTGAGCCGGGCAAAGGGCTCGGACACCGCGGCCAGGGGTCTGGGGTCTCTTTCCAGGATACGCAATTGGGGCTCCTGGCGCGCCAACACCCTGAGGACCACAAACCGCACCAGGTCTTCGGCCAGTTGCATGACGTCTTCCAGGGTATAGAACGCAGCCTCTGCCTCCGCCATCCAGAACTCCATCAGGTGGCGGCGGGTCTTGGACTTCTCCGCCCGGAAGGTGGGGCCGAAGCAATAGACCTGGCCCAGGGCCATGGCCGCGGCCTCTAAGTAAAGCTGGCCGCTCTGGGAGAGATAGGCTTTGCCCCGGTCCAGGTAGTCGGTCTCGAAGAGGTTGGTGGTGCCTTCGCAGGCGGTGGGGGTCAGGATGGGGGTGTCCACCAGGATGAAACCCCGGTCGTGGAAAAAGTCGCGACAGGCCCGGCAGACCTCATCCCGGACCCGCATAATGGCCTGCTGCCTGGGGGATCTGAGCCACAGATGGCGCCGGTCCAACAGGAAGGCGACGCCGTGCTCCTTGGGCGCGATGGGGTAATCCGCGGCAATATTTAGGGGCTCCAGCCGGGTGACTTCCAGTTCATAGCCCCCGGGAGCCCGGGGTTCGGCCCGCACCTTGCCTTCTAGAATCAGGGAGGACTCCAGGGTAAGTTGGGCAAATTTTTCGAATTCCTCGTCAGTTAGCTGGCCTTTGACCAGCACCCCTTGGGCCAGCCCGGTGCCGTCCCTAAGGATGAGAAAGCGCACCTTGCCGCTGGAACGCAGGTGATAAACCCAGCCCCGGAGGGTTACCTGCTGACCGGTATATTGGGCTAAGGTGGCGATGTCCGCCCGCGGCGGGTTAGAAGTGGACATAATAGTTTGAGTAAGTTTAAGCCGAAGACTACCAGTTACCAGTTATCAGCCACCAGTTACCAACTGACAACTGACAACTGACAACTGACTGCTGACAGCTATAACATAATCTTGATATACGCTTTTTCCCGCAGGGTCTTGACCCACTCGGAGAAGCGTTTCTCCATCTCCCGGCGAATCAGGAGCCTGCGAATCTCCGGAGCCGCCTCTTCAAAAGAGGGAGCCGAGCCAGATCGCCGGGCCACCAACTGGACCAACTGAAAACCCTCGGGACTTTGGATCGGGGCCACATCCTTGGGTTTTAGGCGGTTTAGATATTCCACCAGCTGGGGGGGCAGATCATTCAGGGGAATGAATCCCATATCCGTCTCGGTCACCGAGTATTTCCTGGCTGCGTCAGGGAAAGACGCCCCCAGTTGCACCTCTTTCAGAATCATCTCGGTCTTCTGCTTGATCTCCTCTTTTTGCGCCGCCGTGGCCCCAGGCGGGAAAGGCATTTTAATTAGCCGCAGATGCACCTGATTGCCGCCCTCCTTGGCAAAATCCTCATAGTAGCGGCGTACTTCGGCGTCACTGACCGATACCTTGCCCCCCACCGCCACCGCCAGCAGGCGTTCTTGTTGAATCTGATCGGCGATCTGCTGCCTTAGCTCTTTCAAAGTCAGACCTGATTGGGCCAGGGCCTGGTTCAGGGCGGTGTCATCCACGAGGTTAACACGCTTCTTAAAGTCTTCCAGGGCCTGGTCTATATCCTTATCCGAAATGTTGATCCCTCGCTTTTTAGCTTCCGCCCTGGCCAGTTTACGGTCGATCAAGGTATCCAGCATCTGTCGCTGGATGGCCTGGCCTTCCTTGCCCTTGGGGTTTATGCCGGACCCGGTGTCGATGGACTTGGACATCGCCTCCAGCTCTGACATGGTGATGATTTCATCATTAACCTCGGCGACGATGCGGTCCACCACCGCCGCCGCCACCAACGAGGCCAGAAATAACTGGCTCAGAAAAACCAAGATTAACATCACAGACCAGTTTGCCGGGGTTCTCGTCATATCTCATTCCTCTTCTTCAGCCTTAACAAATGTCGCCACTTCTTTCAAGCAGTTTTGCAGACGCTCAAGTGGCGGGCCGGTTTCCGGCAGACGTACTTTCAGGTAGTGATCAGGGGTGAGGCGCAGGCTATCCGGCCGGCGCTGCAGCTCCTTGATCAAGTGCGTTAACTTGAGCCGCTCTGGCTGGGCAAATTGCAGCACCGCAAAACCGTCTTGCATATCCAGGCGCTTGATCCCCAGCTGCCTTAAGAGATGCTTGACCCGGACCACCTCCAGCAGATTTTGCCCCTCCGGGGGCAGGGGCCCAAAGCGGTCCGAAAGCTCTTCTTCCATTTCCTGGATCATCTCTGGGGTCAGCCGCCCGGAAAGACGCCGGTAAAGGGCCAGACGTTGCTGGATATCCGGCACATAATCCTCCGGCAGATAGGCGGCCACGGGAACGCGCAGCTCCGGGTCCGGGGTCAAGTCTTCCGGGGGTTCTCCCTTGAACTCCCGGATGGCCTGTTCCAGAAGCTGCAGGTAAAGTTCGTAACCCACCTCGGCCAGGTGTCCGGATTGGGCCTGGCCCAAGAGATTGCCGGCCCCCCGGATCTGAAGATCGTGGAGGGCGATCTTGAAGCCGGAACCCAGCTCAGTGAATTCCATCAGGGCCTTGAGGCGCTTCTGAGCCTCCGTGGACAAGGCGGCCTCGTCGGGTACCAACAGATAGGCATAGGCCTGGGCGCTGCTCCGGCCCACCCGGCCCCGGAGTTGATAGAGTTGCGCCAGTCCCAGGGTGTGGGCCCGGTTGATAATGATGGTGTTGGCGGCGGGGATATCCAGTCCGGCCTCGATGATGGCGGTGCACACCAGGACATCCACCTCGCCGTGCCAGAAACGCACCATTACCTGCTCCAACTCCCGCTCCGGCATCTGGCCGTGGGCCATGGCCACCCGGCCCTGGGGCACCAGTTCCTGGATATAACGGGCCCAGGTGCTCAAGTTACGCACCCGGTTGTGCACGAAAAAGACCTGGCCGCCCCGGGCCAGTTCCCGGTGGATGGCCGCCTGGATCACCGCCTTTTCCGGACGGCAGAGATAAGTGCGGATGGCCCTACGGTCTTCCGGCGGGGTATTGATCAGGCTCAATTCTCTGAGCCCGGTCAAGGACAGTTGCAAGGTCCGGGGGATGGGGGTGGCGGTGAGGGTGAGGACATCCACGGTGCGCCGCCACTCCTTCAGCCTCTCCTTCTGGCGCACCCCGAAACGCTGTTCTTCGTCGGTGATCACCAGTCCCAAGTCCCGGAATTTCACATCCTTGGAGAGCAGGCGATGGGTGCCGATGACGATGTCCGCCTTTCCCTGGGCCAACTGCGCCAGGATGCGCTTTTGCTCCGCCGGCGGTTTGAACCGGCTCAGGACCCTAACCTCCAGGGGATAGTTGGCCAGACGCCGCTTAAAGGTGTCGTAGTGCTGCTCCGCCAGGACCGTGGTGGGCACCAGCAGGGCCACCTGCTTGCCGTCCATGGCGGCCTTGAACCCGGCCCGCAGGGCCACCTCGGTTTTGCCATACCCCACATCGCCGCAGATCAGGCGGTCCATGGGTTTATCCGAGGTCATGTCGCTGAGGACTTCCTGGATGGCCTGCAGCTGGTCCGGGGTCTCTTCGTATTCAAAAGTGGCCTCAAACTCCCGGAAGACCGGATCCGGGGGGAGAAGTGATGGCCCGGGAGGACGCGGCGCAGGGCATAGAGCTCCACCAGTTCCCGGGCAATCTTTTCCACCGCTTTTTTAACCCGCTTCTTGGCGTGCTCCCAGGATTTGCTCCCCAGGCGGTCTATTCGGGGGGTGACCCCCTCCACCCCCAGGTATTTCTGCACCAGGTGAAGGCGGTCCACCGGCAGGTAGAGGCGGTCTCCTCCCTGATATTCCAGCTCCAGGAAATCATTGACCTCAGCGCCCACGGTGAGCTTCACCAGGCCCCGGTAAATGCCGATGCCGTGATCCAGGTGCACCACCAAGTCGCCTTCCTTAAGGTCAGCCAGGGAGGTGAGAAATTGAGGCGGCGGCGTCTCCTTGCGGCGCCGCCCCTCGGGCCGGAAACCCAGGGCCTCGTCTTCGGTGAGCACGACCAGCGCTTCGGAGAGCAGGCGAAAGCCTCCGGACAATTCCCCCACGGTGATTTCCACCCGGCCCTGGGGTCCCCAGGCGGGCTCCGGATTGAGTTCCACTTCCAGATCTTCTTCCTTCAGGAGGCGGGCCAGGCGTTCGGCGCGGTGGCGGTTTAAACAGACCAGAAGGGTGTGAAATCCCCGGCTGCGCCATTCTTCCAGGCGATCAGCCAGGGCCGGCACCAGCCGCCCGGCCTCGGCTCCGGCCTGGGTGAGTTCCCGGGCCAGGCCCTCATTTTTCTCCACCTGGAAGGTGAAATTCCCCGCCTCTTCGGGTGGCCCCCAGGGGAGCAGGGGGCAGGAGATGGTGGCATAGCGGCTTAGCTGGGCCTCCCAGGAGCCATGATCCAGCCAGCCCTCGGGCTGGTGGGCGGCTTGTTCTTCCAGTTTCTTAAGCTCCTGGGCCAGGTTCAAGGGGTCCCACTCCACCACTACCGTGTCCGGGGACAGATAATCCCAGAGAGTCTTGGGGGCCGGGTAAAATTCCGCCAGATAGCGTTCAATGCGAGGGAAATGGCGCCCTTCCTGCACGTGGTGCCAGAACTGGGGGTCCTGGCGGCGCTTGCGCCGCGCCAGGGCATATTCCCGGGCCGCGGCATCCAGAACCACTTCACTGGCCGGGAGTACTACCAAATCCTCCAGGTTGTCCTGGGACCGCTGGGTGGCCGGGTCAAAGAGGCGCATGGACTCCACTGCATCTCCCAAGAATTCCAGGCGTACCGGTTTCTCATACAGGGGAGGAAACAGGTCAATGATCCCTCCCCGGACACTGAACTCGCCCCGGGCCTCCACCACCGGCCGCCGGTCATAGCCGCCTTCCAGTAGTTGCCCCAGGAATTCTTCCCGCTCCAGGGTTTCCCCCACCACCACGTAAGCCAGTGCGTCCTTAAGGCGGGCGGCGGGGGGCAGCTTCTGGCGCAGGGCCGCGGCGGGGGCTACCACCAGGCAGGGCTCCCGGGAGGTGAGCAAGGCATAGGCCGCGCCCACCCGGGCGCAGCTTATTTCGGTATCAAAGCTCAGTTCCCGGAAGGGCAGCACCTCGTGGGCCGGAAAAATGAGCAACCGGGGCCAGGGGCCGCGGTTCCTGCCATTAGCCTCTCCCAGGAAGAAGGCCAGGTCTTTCAGGAAGGTTTCGTGGGCCCCGGCATCCGGAGTGATGAGGAGAAAGGGGCGGCTAAGTTTCTCAAACAGCCGGGCCAGGACATAGGCCCCTGCGGCGGGGGTGAGACCCTGAAGGCGGACCTGCCGGACTTCTTGGGAGAGGGCGGCGGCTATCTCCTGCCATCCGGTTCCTTTGGACAAATTTCGTTCCATTTTTTACAGAATATCCCGAAGCGCCATGATTTTCAAGGCCGGGCGCCCCACCCGGCGGCAAGGAGGTCTGCTGGGAAAATCACCTGGGAGACACGTTCTCTCCGGGTGGCCAGGGTTCGCCGTTGCTCCTAGTTTGGCAGAGGAATTGCATTCCTTAAAGCAAATATTTAGTTTCAGATTAAAGGCTGGGGACCACCCTAGGGCGCCTGGATAGGGATCGCCACCGTGCCGCAAGAGGGAGGATTTCTGGCAGGAATTACCCATTAACGAATGGCGCTATTTTCCAATCAAAGTTTTCAAATTCTTTACAAGACGTTTATAAAACTGAAAGTTCTGGAAATTGTCCATTTCCATTCGCCTTTGGAGGGGTGGCGCCGGTTATCCGCAACCGTAATAGATGCTGATTCAGGCGTAACCATTTTTAGCTTTCACTCCCAGCAACCCTAAGGGATCACGTTCATTGCCGTTAACATTAGCAGGGCCTGAGGTCCGAAAAAATGCTCGATTCGGACGCCTCGAGGGACTGGGACCTTTAATCATTCCCGAGCATCTACCGATAAGTTTTAGGGGGCGGAACATATTGGCCGGCAGGGCCTCCGGAAGGTGCCGGTAAGGAGGGAGGGGCAGAAACTCCTGGGCGTCCTTATGGGAAACACCAAGAGCCACCTGGGGAGCGCGGCAGACAATCTTAAATCTCGGCATCTTAAAAACAAGGAGACCGACTTGCTGATCCTTACCAGAAAAATTGGCGAAAGCCTGATGATCGGAGACCGGATACAGGTTACGCTTTTGGAAATCCGGGGCCGGCAGGTTCGCCTGGGGATTAAGGCGCCGCCGGATATTTTGGTCCTGCGAGAAGAAATTTTTCAGCGCCTGGCCCAGGAGAACCTCCGGGCGGCGGACTTTAACTACAGCGACTTGCAAGACCTGGCCAGAACCTGGGGGCAGGAATAAAGGATAGGGTCCAAAAAAATGGATTCTGAGGACCCCCCTCCGCCTGAGCCTGCCTCTGTCACTATTGCAACCAGGGATTTGGGCCGGATTACGGTGCGGCAAGATCAGATCATCAGCTTCTCTTTAGGTCTGCCAGGATTGGCGGAATATCGGCGCTATGCCTTGATTGAGCTGCCGGAGCTGGACCCGTTTCTTTATCTCCAATCCGTGGACCGTCCGAACCTGGCCTTTGCGGTAATCGATCCGGTTAAACTGGACCTGGATTATCGGCTGAGCGTTAACCATAATGTCTTGAAAGAGCTGGAGGTTACGCGGGTGCAAGACCTGAAGGTTCTGGTGCTCTTGACCATCCCCCCGGGGCGGCCTCAGGAGATGACCGCCAACTTGATCGCCCCTTTGCTCCTTAACCTGAAAAATTGCTGGGGCAAGCAGGTGGTACTGGAAACCCCCCGGTATTCCCACAGACATCGAGTTTTTCCGAATTAGCCAGGAGCTGTCTCGCTAAATTAATCCTAAAAGCTCAGAACAAAATAGGGCGGGCCTTAAGGCCCGCCCTTGATATATTCAGGAAATTGCCCCCCATAAGGCTGGAGAGCCAGCCCAAGGAATTTTACAACGGTTTGGTCTCCAGGGTGGACTCTTCTCCCAGGATCTTCCAGGGGGAGGACCCGGCCTCGGGAGAGCCGGTATCGTAGCCGAAGAGTTCCTTCACCAGGGCATTGCCTTTTTTATAAAGCACTCGCAAGGGGATGTCCGCGGGACAGTTCTCTTCGCAGAGGCCGCAGTCGATGCAGCGCCCGGCCATATGGATGGCCCGGACCAACTGGAAGATCATATCCGGGGGCACCGTGCCGGTGCTCATCAGATCGGGATGCTCCAGGCTGCACTCCTTGCAGAAGCACATGGGGCAGACATCCCGGCAGCCGTAGCATTTGATGCACCGGTTGAAGTGGCCCAGCCACTCCTGAAAGGCTTCGTCCCCGGCCAGCTCCTCCACTCGGGAGACCCGCTTACTTTGGAGCACCGGCTGACACTTTTCGCCGTAATCGATCACCGAGGCCCAGGGGCCGGGGCATTCACAATAGTCGGCCTGGTCTTGGGGGCAGGCGAGGCCCACCAGGACTACCTTCTCCGGATCCAGCTGGCCCCATTTGTATAGCTCGTTCAAACCCCGTTCGTCGCAGCCCCGCACCTGGATGGCGAAGGTCTCCTCGGGGTAGCGCCGCGCCAGCTCTTGCAGCAGCTTGTCCAGGGGATAGCGGGCCTCCCCGGGGGCGACCATGGCTTCGTCCACCTCGGCCAGGCGCTCCTGGGTAAAGAAGTAGGGCAGGGGGTGGCCCTCTACCATCTTGTAGCCCAAGTAGCCGGCGACTTTGCCCTCGGCCAACAGCTTCCGGACCTTCTCACGTAGTCTATCCATAAGAACTATCCTTTAGTATCCTTCTTGTCCCTGGCTCAAGCGGCCTGTTTGAGGGGGGAGGGGCCAATTTTTCGGATCTTTTCGGTAAAATCGCTTACGGTCTGGGCAAATTTGGGACCTTCGGCGGCGGAGATCCACTCCAGATGGAGCCGCTCCGATTCAAATCCGGCAAATTTCAACAGATCCTGCAAGAAGCGCATGCGCTTGATGGTCATGAAATTGCCCCGGAGATAATGGCAATCACCGATATGGCAACCGCCGATGAGCACGCCGTCGGCCCCTTTCTGAAAGGCCCGGAGCACATGGTGGGGTGAGACCGACCCCGAGCACATCACCCGAATGGCCCGGATATTGGGGGGATACTGCAGACGGCTCACGCCGGCCAGGTCCGCACCGGCATAGGTGCACCAGTTACAGAGAAATGCCAGGATCTTGGGTTCAAAATTTTCACTCATCTCTCTATCCTTCACCGATTAAATCTCAGCCCGCAGCCTCGGCTTCGGCCAGAGCCTGATCCACCATGGTATAGATTTGCTTGTGGCTGAAGCCCAGCAGGGTGATGCACTCCGACGGGCAGGTAGCCGCGCAGGTGCCGCAGCCCTTGCACAGGGCCTGGTTCACTTCGCAGACATCTTCCCGTTCCTCGTAGTTGATGGCGCCAAAGGGGCAGACCCCCACGCAGGCCTGGCAGCCGGAGCAGACGCTCTCATCGATGCTGGCCACCACGCCCCCGGCCCGGATGTATTCCTGGGACAGCGTCACCGCGGCCCGGGAGGCCGCAGCCTTGGCCTGGGCAATGCATTCGTCGATGGGCTTGGGATAATGGGCCAGCCCGGCGATAAAGACGCCCTCGGTGGCGAATTCCACCGGCCGCAGCTTCATATGCGCTTCCAGGAAAAAGCCCTCGTGGTTCAAGGGCACCTTGAACATCTGGGCCAGCTCTTCCTGGTCCTTGACGATGATGGCGGTGGCCAGGGTCAGGACGTCCGGCTGGATGGTGATGGGCATGCCCAGGATGTGGTCCATTACCGTGACCCGAAGGCGGCCGTCCCCGGTCTGTTCCACCTTGGGCTTGCCGTTGAGATCAAAGCGGATGAACATCACCCCTTTTTCCCGGGCTTCCTTGTAGAGATTTTCCCGGAGGCCGTAAGTGCGCAGGTCCCGGTAAAGGATGTAGACGTTCATGTCCGGGTTAAGCTCTTTGAGTTTAAGGGCGCTCTCCACCGAATGGGTGCAGCAGACCCGGCTGCAATAAGGCCGCTCCGGCTCCCGGGAGCCCACGCACTGGATGAACACCGCGGATTGGGCCTCCATGACCAGGGGGTTCTTTTCCCGCAAGGCCTGGTCCATCTCCAGGGAGAGCAAGACCCGGGGATTTTCCTTAAAGAGATATTCCTGGGGCTTGTAGGAATGGCCGCCGATGGCGATGATGGCCGCGCCGTGCTCCACTTCGGTCTCCCGGCCCTGGGTGGTGATGGTGGTGGTGAAATTGCCCACAAAACCCTTGACGCTGGTGACCTGGGAGTTGAGAAAGACCTCGATCTTGGGGTGATTCTCCACCCGCCTTACCAGGTCCGCCAGATAGGGGGCAATGGGCTCGCCGCTCCAGGTGTGGTTGAGTTTGCGGGCGTGGCCGCTCAAGAACTCCTTTTTCTCCACCAGGTAGGCCTGGAAGCCCTGGTCCGCCAGGCCCAGGGCGGCTTCCATCCCCGCCACCCCCCCGCCGATGACCAGGGCGGACCTGGTGATGGGCAAGGTGAACTCCATCAGGGGCTGCTGCAAGGCCACCTTGGCCACGGCCATGCGCACCTGATCCTTGGCCCGCTGGGTGGCCGCCTCGGGCACGTTCATGTGGACCCACGAGGCCTGGTCCCGGATATTGGCCATTTCAAAGAGGAATCTGTTCAGTCCCGCCTCCTTGATAGTCTCCTGGAAGAGGGGCTCATGGGTGCGGGGCGTACAGGAGGCCACGACGATGCGGTTGAGGTGGTGCTCTTTGATCCGTTCCTTGATGAGTTCCTGGGTGTCCTGGGAGCACGAGAACAGGTTGTTTTCCACGTACTCCACAAAGGGCAGGGTCTTGGCGTAATCCCGCACTGCCTCCACGTCGATCACCCCGGCAATGTTGATGCCGCAATGGCAGACGAAGACCCCGATGCGGGGCGGCTCCTGGGAGATGTCTCGTTCGGGAAATTCTGGCTTTTTCCGGGCCAGGGAATAACGGGCCGCCGACAGTTGGCCGCTGGCCGCCGCGGCCGCGGCGGAGGCCTCCATGACCGACTGGGGAATGTCCTTGGGGCCCTGAAAGGCGCCGCAGACAAAGATTCCCGGGCGATTGGTGGATACCGGTGTAAAGGAGGAGGTCTGGGCAAACTTGTTGGCATTCAACTCGATGCCCAGCTTGTGGGCCAGGGCCATCACCTCCGGCGACACCTCCAGCCCCACGGACAAGACCAGCAGGTCAAAGGTTTCCGTCTTCAAGGCGCCGCCTTCATCCAGATAGCGCACACTCACATCATCGGTGCCCGGCACCGAATCAACGCTGTGCACTCGGGAGCGGATGAAGCGGACCCCGTGTTCATCCTCGGCCCGCCAGTAATATTTCTCGAAGTCCTTCCCCATGGTGCGCATGTCCATGAAGAAGATGGCAGCCTCCAGGCCCTCTTTGCTGTGCTCTTTGGCAATCACTGCTTCTTTGATGGCATACATGCAACACACGGCCGAGCAATGGCTGTTGTCGCAATGATGCAGGTCCCGGGAGCCCACGCACTGCAGCCAGGCGATTCTTTTGGGCTCTTTATGGTCCGAGGGGCGCACCAGATGCCCGGCAAAAGGCCCGGAGGCGGACAGGATGCGCTCAAACTCCATGCTGGTGATAACATTGGGATAAGCCGCGTAATGATAAGCGGTGTAGGCGGTGGGGTCGAAGGGCTTGAAACCCGGGGCCAGAATCACTGATCCCACCTGGATGTCCCGCTCTTGATCCACCTGGGAGAAGTCCACCGCCCCGGTGGGGCAGAACTTTTCGCAGGCCTTGCATTTGCCGCCTTTTTTGAAATATAGGCAAGTAACCGGGTCAATGGCATATTTCAGAGGCACGGCCTGGGGATACAAGACATATGCCGCTTTGCGCGGGCCCAGGCCCTGGTTGAATTCGTCTGGCACCTTTTTGGGACACTTCTGGGCGCAGATCCCGCAGGCAATACACTTGGCGGGGTCGATATAACGGGCCGGTTGTTTCACCTTCACCGAAAAATTACCCGGCTCCCCGCGGATTTCCTGAACCTGGGCCGGAGCCAGGATTTCGATATTCAAGTGACGCCCGCATTCCACCAACTTGGGGGACAGAATACATATGGAACAATCATTGGTGGGGAAGGTCTTGTCCAACTGGGGCATCACTCCGCCGATGGCGGGTTTGGCCTCCACCACATAGACGTAAAAACCGGCATCGGCCAGGTCCAAGGCCGCCTGCACTCCGGCGATTCCGCCGCCCACCACCATTACGGCGCCCACCGGCTCACTTCCCTGCTTGGTCGCGTTCATAGGGCTTTACCTATAAATCTTAATTTATATCAATAATTTTAGCTAAATCTTGTGAAATTAACAACATAAAAGGCCATTCTTTATCCTGCCAGCACACTCTGGCGATAAGGTGATTTATAGAGCAAGGGAGCTTCTGGCGTCAAGAGAAATAGATTTTTTATCCGGTCTCCATGAGAGGTTGATTTTGGCCCGCTCCGGAGGTTCTCCCACTGCCTCCTCTGGCGCTGCCTAAAACGCTCCAGGTAATCCCCCGGGGCCGGAAGGCGGGAGGAGGGTTTTTAATGTGCACCGTTAGAGGCCCATGACCTCAGATAAAATTACCCTGCTGGGGCTTGGAAGGTCTTTGCCGTTATTCCCCGGTAAACCTAAGGGCTTCAGGGAAAAGGATTTTTTTAAGGGATTAAATAATTAGTTGACTTTCACATCGGCGGGAATATATTAATGGGCAGGTTTTTAGGCTTTTTCTCATTTACTCCACTGGGGGGGGAGGAAAGCCGGGTATCAACCTTAGCAGAGAGGAGGAAGGAGTATGCGGTCAAAATTGGTGGTAGGGTTGATGGTGGCTTTGGCGGCGGTATTTTTCATTTCTTCCATCGCCGTGGCCCAACAAAAAATTGGCGGTGATAAGTTGCTTTGTGTCTCCAAAAAGGAGCTCAAGGGGGAAGAGACGGTAGCCTCCTGCCTGGCCAAAGGCGAACGGTTTGCCGTGATTGATCAATACGGCATCGTGCACATCTTGACCCCGGAAGAAGTGGAATTGACCAAGGCCTTCAACCCCAAGGCCTTTGAGACCCGGGCCTTCGGCATGAAGTATGAGAAGCAAGCCCCCAAGTTGGCGCCTCTGCCGGTCTCCCCGGAAATCCAGTAATAAGAGGTTTGGGTGACGGCACCGAGGATTGCCTCTGGCAGTTAAACCCCCATTATGAATTGGCTAAGCCCTCAAAGGTTGCTTTGGGGGCTTTTTTATTAAAGCCGAGGTTTTTATGTTAGAGATCGAAGACCTATGGGTCGATATCGACGGGACCGAGGTGCTCAAAGGGATCAATATGTGGATCCGCCAGGGCGAGACCCATATCCTCTTCGGCAAGAACGGCTCGGGCAAATCCACCCTGCTGATGACCATCATGGGCTTTGGCCGGTATCTGGTCAAGCAGGGGCGCCTCCGTTTCCTGGGGCAGGACATCACTCATCTGCCCATCTATGAGCGGGCCCGCCTGGGTCTGGGCCTGGCCTTTCAACGTCCTCCCACCATCCGGGGCGTCAAGACCGCCGACATCCTCCAGGCCTGCGCCAAAGGAGGGGTATCCCCTCAGACCCTGGCCGCGGCCTACGATTTTACCCCGTTTTTGGAGCGGGAGATCAACTACGGTTTCTCCGGAGGGGAGATCAAGCGCTCGGAGCTCTTGCAGTTGCTGGCCCAGGACCCGGCCATGGTGCTCCTGGATGAGCCGGAGTCCGGGGTCGATCTGGAGAACCTCCAGGTGGTGGGGGAGATCATCGGCCGCCTGTTGCAGAAGGAGCGCCGCCGCCAACACCGGGAAAAATCCGGGCTGATCATCACCCATACCGGCTTCATCATGGATTATGTCAATGCGGACACGGGCTACATCATGTTGGACGGTCACCTCCTCTGTCATGGCAATCCCCAAGACATCCTCCAGGACATCAAGAAATTCGGCTACGAGGAGTGCATCAGATGTCGGAGGTAAGAGAGCGGGCGGAAAAGAGTCGGGAAAAACAGGCCGCCCTGGGGCCTGATCTGAACCTGGCGGATTTCTCCCGTCAGGGCGGCGCTTGGGAATACGACCCGGACTACCGCGGCTTCGCCCCGGAGGAGCGCACCCATCTGCTGAAGGCCGGCATCGAGCTCACCGATGAGGAGCATGCCGGTACCTTCCTCCAGGCCGACCGGGCCGTAGTCCACTGCCAGACCAGCCAGCCGGGGCTGGAGGTGCTGCCCATCACCGAGGCCATGCGCCTCCATGATTGGGTCGCCGAGCATCTCTGGCGCCTGGTGCAGGTGGATGCCGACAAATATACCGCCAGGGCCGAGCTGGAGCTGGACAACGGCTATTTCATCCGGGCCTTGCCGGGGGTGCACGTGGCCCAGCCGGTGGAATCCTGCTTGTATTTGCGCACCGACCGCTTTGCCCAGCATGTCCACAACCTGGTGGTCGTGGAAGCGGGGGCTGAACTTCACGTCATTACCGGCTGCACCGCCCACCCTGGGGTGATCTCCGGCCTGCACGTGGGGGTCTCGGAGTTCTACGTGCGGCCCGGGGGTAAAATGACCTTCACCATGGTCCACAATTGGGCCGAGGATATTCATGTGCGGCCCCGCACCGGGGTGCTGGTGGAGGAGGACGGGCTCTTTATCTCCAACTATATCCTCATGCGGCCGGTGAAGAGTGTGCAGATGTATCCCACCGTGACCCTGGCCGGTCCCCGGGCGGTGGCCAGCCTCAATTCCATTGTCATTGCCCATCCCGGCTCCGAGGTGGACGTGGGCGGCCGGGTAATCCTGAAGGCGCCCCATAGCCGGGCCGAGATCATCGCCCGCACCATCACCACCGGGGGCCTCAGCATCAGCCGGGGTCATCTGGTGGGCCTGGTGCCGGAGATCAAGGCCCACCTGGAATGCCGCGGCCTCATTCTCGCCCCCACCGGCCAAGTTTATGCCATTCCCGAACTGGATGGCCGGGTGGCGGGGGTGGATATGTCCCACGAAGCCGCGGTGGGCCGCATCGCCGCCGAGGAGATCGAATACCTCATGGCCCGGGGCCTGAACGAAGAAGAGGCCGTCTCCACCATCGTCCGGGGCTTCCTCAGGGTCAAAATTGAGGGCCTGCCCCCCGCCCTGGAAGCAGAAATCGAAAAAACCATCCAGGAAACCGGCCGGGGGCTGTAGAAAAAATGATCCTGGGGGGCCATGTAGGGGCGACCCGCGGGGTCGCCCCTGGATCCTGGCCCTTCGCCAGGCCCCTCCTCCAAATTCACAAGTATGAGCAAGGGAAAGCCGAGCCTGCGGGCCCGGAACGCTAACCCTTCGGTCCTTAAACCTCAGCAACTCCAGGTCATCACCGCACCTTAGGGGGGCAATTCTTTGCGCCCCGTTTCCGCACAGTGGCAAATAAGGTCTGGGCTACTTATATTTATTTCATATCTCAAATTCGGTTCTTTGTTTTAATGGAGTGGATAGTGGCAAGTAAGCCGCTATTGTCCTTATTAATTAGGCAAGAAAAAAGGCAGGGCCATGGCTGACCCTGCCTTGGTTTGGCCTTGGAGTTAAGAATGGTTAACCCTTTTTAAGTCTCCTCCAGCCAGCCAACCCCAGCAGGCCGGAGCCCAGCAGGAGCAGGGTGGGGGGAGGGGGATCTGCGAAGCCAGAAAGACCCCCGAATCCGATGTCCAGGTCACCCCTTCTGGCGTCTGCAGGAAGAAGCAGGCCGAATCATAAAAGTCCACCTCTGCTACGTCTTCTCCATAGCCGCTAAGGCATTCGATGATTAATAGTGCCCCCGCCACAGGGACGCTAAACTCCTCTGGCTCCGTCAAGGTTCTGCCAGCGGGAACAAGGAGGGTGGTAAGGGTGAATTCAAAGAACTGGTCACCGTCGGGATCGGTCGGGGAAACGTAGATCATTTCTGAGCCAAACCAGGCACCAAAGGCGTATGACACCCTGGTGGTGCCCTGACGAGATATAGAGCCCTCCGCAAAGCCGGTGGCCGCCACGGAGACCCCTTCCGAATAATAGCCGGCGGGGACGGTAAAATACAGTTGGTCAAGAAAACGTACCTGTGCGCTGGCAGAGCTAAATTGCGTCGCAGACCCAAACCCATTATCGGCCTTAGCATAGGCCCGCAAAATGCCGGTGGCCAGGTTGGCGGATGTTCTGGCCTCCACCACCTGGTCTGAAGGTCCCGTGAGACTCTCCGAATATTGGCTTTCCACCGCGGCATCAGTTTCCATATAATGTCCATATTTTTGGTCATAGTTCCAAATGCTCACGTACACGCTGGACTCAATGTAATAGGCTTGAACCTGGGCCGGAATGAAGAGAACCCCCAAGGCGCAGAAGAGCAGCAGGCACAAAACCTCTGCTTTCCCCCATGATGAAACTGACCTTGCTTTCTTCATGACTGCCTCCTTCCTGGGCTGGTGGGCCAGCACATCCTGAACCGAGATTATGCGGTAGGCTTGGCCACCGCAGTCCAAAAAATGGTTTGGGGACCTCCTTTCCCGAGCTTAACCCCAGGACGGATAGCTTTCTGGTTTTTCATATACTTCTCGCTGAAATCTCAAGAAAAAATAAAAACCGAGCCGCCTTCCTCCAGGCGGCCCGGCTATCTCCGTGAGACCCGTGGCTTTCCGTCCCCGCCTTACGACGGGTTTGGCTTTTTCTGATTGGTTGAAAATAATTGCACAATCATAAATCAATGTCAAGAAAAATTTTATATCTTTCCAAAAAATAGAGTTAATATATTTGAGGCCTTATCCCTATGAAACCCCCAGCCCAAGATAAAGGCCTTGCAGGTAGCGCGCCAGGCAGTGCGGGCTAAAGAACCTCACCCCTATTTCTGGGCCGGCTTCATCCTACACGAGCAGGGAATAATAGCAGAGTTCTGCTCTATATCTCGCGATTTACAACTGTTTAAAATGGTTCGTTATGCTAAAGCTAGGTAACCCAGACCCCAACCGGCCTTTCCGGGAAGCGGTGTCGCCTGAGGAATTTGACGCCCTGGGGGATAAATTCGAGGAGGAGGAGGAGAAACTCTTCGGGAAGGAGGGCTTTGAAAAGATGATGGCCCAGGTCGCCAATCTGGAGAAAGCCCTGGGCCTCTACGAACTGCCGCAATTTATGCCTAAGCTTTAAAAGAAGCGGGAGAAAGAGGACCCCCCTTCTCCCTTGGGAAGGCGTGGAGGTGGGTTTTGAGGGCTAGTTCCCCCTACTTCCAGGCCGTCACGGCCAGCCGCCGGCTCAGGCTACCCCGCTCACCCGGTTGCGGGTTAGGGTCAGCCTGGGGGGCCATCTGGATGCGAGAGAAACCTGCCTCTGAAAGCGAGGCCTGCAGAGCCTCAGGATGGTATAAACGCATCTGATAGGTGCCGTCCCGCACCAGGCCCTTACTCCGGGACAGGACTAACTCCCGGCAAATGAGGTGCTCCGCCGTGAGCCAGCGCTGGCGGCAGACCACCAAATCCGGCGAGGCTTCATGCCATGATTGCGCGGGTAGATGCCGCCGCACAAAGTCTGGATCCGCCACTTCCAAAAATAGCCGGCCCCGGGCCTTAAGCAAACGGACGGACTCTCTTAAAACCTGAAGATCATCCTGGCGGGTGGCGCCGTACCCGAAAGAGTTGGCCAGGCACAGGACCACCCCCATACTTTCCCCCGCCAGGGGAATACTGCGGGCATCGGCCCGGATAAAGGCCACGGGTAAATCCTGCTGCCGGGCCTGGCCCTGGCCCAGGGATAGCAAAGGCTGGGAGAAATCCAGCACCAGCACCCGGCCATAACCTCGCCTTCCCAGCTCCAGGGCATGCCGCCCATGGCCGCCGCACAGGTCCAGGATGGCCTCCTCCGGCCGCAAGTCCAGGACCTCAATGAGACCCTCCACCTCCCGGCGGGTCAACTCCCCATTCAGAACGCTCCGGGCATCGGTCTTGAGGTAGACCTCATCGAAGAGATCCCGCCACCACTCCGGGGACACCGCTGGCACCTGCATCTATATCCCGCTTTTTGAAGATTGTGGGGGGAGGGCCAGGGATCTGAGATCCCTGCCCTCCCCCACACCCCCTCCCAACCCGCTTAAGTTGGTCGGGGAAGTCGGGGGCCAGAGCCCCCGACTCCCCCGACGCTAAATCTAACCTTAAGGGATTGGGGGTGGGGGTTTGGGGGAGGATTGTAAGTGGGCCTGCGGCCCTTAGCCCCCTTCCCCAAGGTCTAAATCTCAAAACCCCGCGCCCCGGAAGTTATAGAGGCCGTCCGAGACCATCAGGGCTGGCCGTCCTTCCCAGGGGGCTAATCTGGCCAGGGCCTTTTCCTCCGGGGTTATGGGGGCCACCTCGTCCAGTTTCCCCTGCCGCCAGAGTTTCTCCAAGGTCTGCGCATCCTGCCACAGGTGCTGCGCATAGGTCTCCAGGCCTTCAATATGTTGCTCTTTCAGCATCCTGGGCTTCAGGCTGGTGGGAATGGGCCCCAACAGGTACACAAAACCCAGATCCAGGGACCGCTGCCTCACCTCCTCTTCCACTTCCAGGAAAATTCGGTAAGGCAAGGCCTCCAGGGCCCGGTTAAAGAGGTGGTCGGCTTCTTGCAGGCTGAGATCGCTATTGAGCAAGGCAAAAGACTGAGTGCCGCCGCCGGAGCCGACATTGGTGGGGATGCCGCCGAACCGGCCCAGGAAGCCGATGAGGCCTTTATCGGTAATAAAGCAGCGGAAGTCCGTCTGCCGGGCTTCCAGGCGAAGGTGCTCATCTCCCTGGTCCAGGGCGGGATAATACTCCTGCCAGGTGTCCACCGGGACCAATGATTGCAGAATATACCCACCCCGGGTAAGGGCGGCCTGGATGGCCTCGCCGGGATCAGGAGTCTGGGGGCCGACAAAGATGCCCTGGCCTGAGTAGCCCTGGGACGGCTTGAGGATGAGGCTGGAGAAATGCTGGCGGGCCCACTCCGGTAAGTCCGCAATCTCTTCCCCGTGGGGTCCCGTGGTGCGCCGGGGATAAAAGAGGCGGGTCCAGGGGGTGCGGCGCACCGTGCTCTCGCTCATGAGCTTACGAAAGGGGCCGGTGATGGCCTCAAATACCCCTTTGACCCCCACCGGTTCCATGCCCCGGGGGTTGACCACCCGGCCTTGATGGATGGCCGCCCGCAAGGGGGAGAGGTCTGCCTTCTGCCCCATTTTCAGCAGGGTATCGTTGTTAAAATCCATATAGATGATGCTGATCTCCCGGCCCTTTAGCACCACCTTGCCTTTGTCCAGTTCCAGGTGCTCCGGGGGGGCCAGGGTCGCCTCCACCCCCTCCAGGGAGTTCAGATAATCCACGAACCGGATATTCTCGATGACCTGATCCAGGGTCTCGGCTTCAGCCAGGAGCACCAGAAAGGGAGAGGCCTGGCCGTTACGGTTGCGGTGAGCCCTGAGGAGCATCCGGGCAAATTGGTGCACCGGAAGAAAATAAGGGGAGTGGAAGTCCAGGGCAAAGGGCAGTTTAAGATAGGGTTTTAGCCGTTCCCAGGCCAGGTGGCCCAATTCCTGGGCCATCTGCTGGTATACCCAACCCCCGGGGCTACCCAGGTTCCATTCACAATGGTAGCCGGGAATCTTCTTTTCGCACTCTGCATGTCCCATGGCAATCCGTTCCGCTGAGATTTTTTGCCCTTTGAGGCTTTAATGCCCCATTCTCATCTCATAACGGCTTTAACTCGATTAGGTTCTTTTTATGCCCGGTGAAGGCGGGGGGCAAATCCCCCGCCTTCACCGGGCCAACTTATGCGGGTTGGGGGAGGGCAGGTAGGGGCGGTTATGGGCTGAACCGCCCCTACGCCCCTGGCCCTCCCCCCATACTCTCATTTCATCTAAGCCAGCGGAGCCGGCTGCGGCTTGCAACCTATCTGCCACCAAATTAAAAGGCAGCTGGCCCCCGGAAAGCACGATCTCGTGCAACCGGGCCAGGCCCATGGTCTGGGCGCGGCCCGCCCTGAGTTGCAGCATCTCCTTAAGTCCTAGAGTATAACAGAGCTGATAGCCGGGGTTAAGGGCCAGGTGCAATATTTGTAGGCGCGCCGTGACCTCCGGATAGCCGGCCTGACGCAAGTGCCTCAGACCCTCTTCCAAGCCCAGGCGCCCGCGTTGCAACTCCAGGTCCACCAATCCTCGCAGGGCCCGCCAGAGGCGCCGTTGCCAACCTACCAGATGGTCCCAGGGAGAGCTAAGATAGCCCTCGCTAAATAGCAGGGTCTCCGCGTAGCAGGCCCAACCCTCGTAGAACAGGGGCGACTCGTACTGCCTCTGGGTCGGCCAGGCCAGGGTCAGGCGCGCCGTGTCCAGCAAATGGTGGCCGGGGACGGTCTCATGGGCGCTGAGACAACGAAAATGTTGCAAATGATGAGCCAGATTCTCCGTTTCCGGACTGATGTAGAAAACCCCCGGGCTGGACTCCGGCGGCCCCCAGGGGGCCGCATAGGAGGCGGAGGACCGCAGCGTCCGAAGATAGATGGGAGTTTCGGCCACTTCCACCCGCCCGATAAGAGGAGGGAAGGCGCCGGAATGCTCCCAAAATTCCCACAGGCTGGCCACTTCCTGGCGGTACAGGGTAAGGAGATCAACCGGCGTGGCCGGAGGCTTAAAGTCTCCCAGGAGCTGCCGCCAGGTGAGGCCCGGCTGGATTCGCGCGGCCCAGTGCGCCAGGGCCGCTTCGCTTTCTTGAATCTCTTCCTCAAGCATAGCTGCGGCTGCCTCCGGGGTCTTGGGCCACCCCCAGCTTTCGCCTAGAATTTCTGTCAGCCCGGCCTCCCCCCGGGCAAAGGGCGCATCCCCCGGGAGGGTTGCCACCCTTTCCTGGAAGCTTTGCAAGCTATGAGAAACTTCTTCCAGGCACCGCTTTAAGGTGGCGTTTAGGGGAAAATGGGCCGCCAGAAAGGCCGGAACCACTTCCCGAAAAAACCGTTGGGCATCGGCAAAAGCGCCGGGACTTAGGAGATGCGCGGGGAGGCTAAGGGTGCGCACCTGCTTTCGGCCCCAGGTGAAAAGTTGGGCCACCTGGCTCAGAAGCTCCGCCAGTTTTTCTTGATTTCGCCAGTCCAGGTGAGAAGCCTGGGCTAAAACCGGGGCCCAGGCCAGGGAGGCTACCTTGAGGTAAAGAAAGGGATCCCCTTCCCAAGAGCCCCCGGGACTCAGTTCCCGGAGAACGCCCGTGAGCGACTGTCGGAGCAGAACCGCCTGGGCCGGATCATCCCGAGGCTGAGACTCAGGGGTGCATTTCTCCAGCCGGGATAAATATTCCGCCACCTGGGAGGCCGCGGCTTCTATGACCGAGGCCTTAAGTTGGGCTACCTGAAACCAATGGTCCCAGGCGGCAGTTAGCCGCGGGAAAAAAATGAACTCGTCGTGCAGGCATAAGGTGGGAAATTTTTGGGCCAAGAAAGCAAAGTAAGCCTCCCTCAAGGCAGTCAGGAAGGCTATTTCCGGTCTTGGGGCAAACTGAGAGAGGTCCTGATAGGGCAAGGTAGATCCGGCTGGTGGTAGAGGCCGCGGCCGAAAGTTGGCTAGGGGGACGGTGCTGGAGTCGCCTCGGTCACCGGGATGATCAGGTTATCCCAGCCTTGCCGGCGGCTTAAGCCGGCGCCGTGACTGACCAAACTGGTCAAAAACCATTTTTGCTGGCCATCGGGCAGGGTCAGGAGCTGGAAGCGCGCCGCAAAAACCGTCGGCTTTTGCGCCTTGTCGCTGGGGTTGACCATGAGCACATAGGCCACCTGACTAGGGGCCCCGCCCTCGGCTTTGTAAAATCCGTAAAATTCCGCCACCTTGCAGTAGTTGGAATTCCAGGTATCCAGGGTGTGGCGGGCGGCTGCGGTGGTCAAGGGGGGGGTGGCCGGGGAGGGAACCGCGCAACCTAGAAAGAAAACCAGCAGGAGCCCCGCCGCAACCCTTAAGTGCCGATTTGATAAGGCCATTGCTGTCACTCCTCTAGAATCTTGGCTTCCCGGAGCCAATCTCCCACCTGCCGCATGGCGGCTTCACCTTCGGCGACGAGCTTGCCCCGGGGATTAAAAATCGCAAAATACGGAACCGAACGGAGGCGGTACTGCCGGGCCAAGGGTGAATTCCAGTCAATTCTTTGGACCTCGGGGCGGTTGATATTGACCTTTTTGACGGTAATCTCCGGGCGACGCTGACAAAGCTTCTCCATCATCGGGGCTAGCCGGACGCAGGGAGGGCAAAAGGGGCTGTAAAACTCCACCACCGTAATCTGGCCCCTGATCGGCAGAGATTTGATCTCCAGGGTCTCCCCGCCCTTGCCGGGGTTGGCTTCCTTCACCTCCCCGGGTTGGCCCGGGCCGGTCAGCCAAAGCAGGGAAAGGGTAAATGCTACAGACAACCACCACAGTTTACCGGTGAGTCGTCGTTTCATAATTTTTACATATTTTCGGTTATTTTTAAGGTTGTCAATCATTTTTCCGGGGCCGGGCCCGGGGACCCGGTATTGAGTATTAAGGGCAAGCCGTCTTTACCGCCCACAATGATGATCTTGCTGTTGGGCGATTCTGCTAAAACCCGGGTGGCTTCAATACCCCTCCACCGTAATAGCTGTTCTGACAACCCTTGGGAGACAACTTTCTGGAAGTCCTGAATCCCCTGGGCTTCGATGCGCTTGCGGTCCGCCTCTTGTTTTTCCTTTTCCAGGACGAAGCGCATCCGCTGCGCCTCCTGATCTGCGGCCAGCTTGGCATTGATGGCGTCCACCACGATTTTGGGCAATTGGATGTTGCGGAGCAGGATGGTCTCCACCAAGATCCCCCGCCGGCGCAAATCCCCCTCCAGATCTTGGAAAATCTCATTGGCGATAAGCTCCCGGCTGGAGGTGTAAAGATCCTTAGCTTCATGTTTCACTGTGGTTCCCCGAATGGCCGCCCGAAACTGGGGTTTCACCACCACCTGCTCAAAATTGGTGCCGATCTGGCTGTATAGCCTGGCCGCCTCCTCGGGCATCAGGTGGTACAGGCAAGAGACCTCCAGGGCCACATTGAGCCCCTCTTTAGAGGGGGCCTCGGCATGCTCGAAGATCTCTCGGGTGCGCACACTCATGAGTTCCATGGAGGCCAGGGGGTTGACCAGATGGACCCCCTCGGGGATGTTGGCGTAAACTTTGCCGAACAACACCAGGACCCCCACATGGCCCGGCGTGACCACTTTAACCATGGTGGCGATCAACGTGATGGCCAGCACTGCGGCCGCTATAAGCCAAAGGATTTGGCGCGGGATTTGGATCTGGGTAATCTTCCCCCCAAAAACCAAGATGGCCAGGGCGATAAGCACTCCTAATAAGACCAGGCTCATTAAGGTTTTCCCTCCATTAACTGTGATAGCTCTGCGAAATGGGTTCGTGGGGGGAGGGCCAGGGACCTGAGGTCCCTGCCCTCCCCCCACAAGTTGACTTTTTCGTAGGTCTCTCATTTACTACGCAGGCGGCTCCGGGAGCGGCCCACGTTGTGGAACACCGCCTGAAAATCCCGGAACAGTCTTTTATTATCCTTGATCCGGTGGCATTTCTTCAGATACGTCTTAGGGTCGGGGTTCTCCGCCAGCAGGTCCAGGCCCTCCCAACGCATAGGTCGGGGAAAGGCATAATAAGGGTAGCTCTTGGGAAGGCCACGGATATAGGTCACCTGGGGGACGATCCACTCCAACCGAGCCAGATAGAGGCGGTGCATGCCGTCATTGATGACCGCGGCTAAGGTTCCGTCGGCCTCGATGGACTCCTCCACAATGGGGGGATAGAGATCGTAGGTTTCTTCAGTGCCGTCGGGGAGCCTCACCGTATAAGTGAGATAGCCGTCCAGGCGGAACAGGTCTACACCGTGCGCGGCCAAATTCCAGCGTAATTGTTGGGTTTTGCGCAATTCCTGGAGCCAGATATAATTTTGGGCCGGATGGAGGAAGTCAGTGTGGATTTGCTCCAGGGTGATGAGAGTATGCTCATAAATTAAAACCTCGGGTTGCTCCAGAAGAGGCACCCGCCTGAGGTAACTGATTAATTCTTCAATGGAATGTCGTTCTAGGGCAACAATGTTCATTTTTCTGAACGATTTTTTGTTATTAGTCCACAATCTGGAGAAATGCTACCCGATATTACATCATTACGCCGCGGACGGCAAAAAATTATGGGGGCAAGGAATATTTAGAGGAAAGCCAGAGGATGAGAAGGGAGGCTAAAGTCAGGTCTGGGGAGGAGAAAAATTAATTTTGACGCGGGGGTTTAGGGTTTCGAGGGAGAGGATCGAAACCCCAAACCATAAATTCCCGACGCCGAAACCGAAACCAAAAACCGAAAACCGCCAACTGTTAGCACCGGCCCCGCAGGTACCGGCTGGGAGGGCTGAAGAGGAAAGGACCGAACCAATCCCGGATAATAAAGCCGCAAGTGGGTTCGGGTGCGGAGGCCTCAGCTTCTCTGCTCCGCTTCCATCCCCAAGACCCGGATGAGACTGCCAGCCAAAATATCATCCGGGAGAGACTGGGGCAGCCATAAGGGTTCAAATTCTTCTATGCCTATATAAGCCATGATCCCTTCCTGGCAATCATTATGCAATATCTGTTCCAGCAGGGGACCTCCAGCCATCCGGCCAGCCGGATAAGGGACAGGAAGGACAGCGTGGCTGGGGGCGGCAAAATTCCTTTCCCAGCCGCACCAGCAAGGCATGGTATTCCTGAAATAACGGCACCTCGGGGGGCAGGTGGTCCATGAATACCTGGCGCAGCTCCTCATAAGAGCAGGTCTCGGGGATCAACTGGTGCCGGCTCAGGATGCGAAAAGTATAGGCATCCACCACAAACGTGGGTTGGTGCAAAGCATAAAGCAAGATACTGTCTGCAGTCTCGGGGCCGATGCCCTTGACGGCCAGTAAATCCGGGCGTAAGGATTCCAAGGGCTCCCGGGCCAGCAGCGCCATGGAGTCCTGAAAGCGGGCCAAAAAGGTGAGAAAATTTAGGAGGCGTCGAGCCTTGAGGTTGTAATAGCCTACGGACTTCAGGCGCCGGGCCAACTGCTCTGCCGGCAGCTGCCGCAGGGCCTGGGGATTTAGCAAGCCTTCTTTTTTAAGCCCGGCCAGCACCCGGGCCACGTTGTTCCAATTGGTATTTTGGGTCAGGATGGCCCCCAGGGCCACTTCCAGGGGAGTCTCTCCGGGCCACCAGCCCTGGGCACCGAAGGTAGCCCACAATTTTTGATATAATTCCCGAAGTAACGCAGCCAACCGCACCTCGGCCATGGGGACCTCCATTACCTGCGGATTATGAGGAAGGGCATGAGGATCGTAAGGCGAAGGCCCTTTTCTGCCCTTCTTTCTTACACTTTAACATTTGTTTTGCCCAACCCTTATGGTAGAATGCCAACCCAATTCGGTGTTATTTATAACAGCTGCCCCTGGGGTTAATTTATCCCCGAGATAGGACTGACTAGTGGCTAAACGCGTCACTTTTCAAACCATACGATATCACTATTGAAGTGCCGGAGGGGGAAAATCTCCTCCGGGCCGCCCTGGAAGCCGGAGTACATATAAATGCCTCCTGTGGGGGAGAAGGAGTTTGCGGTAAATGTAAAATCTTGTGGGAATCCGGGGACCTGGAAAGTGTCCAGGGCAGCCTCCTGAGCGACGAGGAGTGGAACCTGGGTTATCGCCAGGCCTGCCAGTCCCTGGTCCTGGCCGATGTGGTGGTGCGTATCCCTCCGGAATCCCTGCTGGACCGCCGCACCTTGATTCGGCGCCGCAAAGGGATCGGTTTGCGCCCCGGCCCCATCGACCTGGAGGCCTTGAAGGGAGCGGGCCTCTATAATCCCGCCTTTAAAAAGAGATTTGTTAGGCTGGAGCCGGCCACCCTGTCGGATAATGTCTGCGATCTAACCCGCCTGGAGGAAGGCCTGGCCCACCAGCACGCCCTGGATAGCATCACCCTGGACTTTTTCTTGCTGCGTAAGTTGTCCCAGGTGATGCGCCAGGAAAACTTCCGGGTGACCGCCACCTTGGATTTTTCCCGGCGCCGCTATCGCTCTCCCCACCTTCTGAATGTGGAAGCGGGAGACACCACCGAGCGCCACTATGCCCTGGCCATTGACATCGGCACCACCACCGTCTGGCTCCAGCTCCTGGACCTGGCCCATGGGGAGATCATCGGTACGGCGGCAGATTACAACGGCCAGCTCATGTATGGCGACGACGTTATCACCCGGATCATTTTCAGCCAGAAAGAGGACGGGTCGGAAAAGCTGCAAAAGGCAGTAGTGGCCACGATTAACCAGATCATGCACCGGCTGCTGAGCCAGCACAACTTGACGGTGGACGAGATCTCCCATATTACCCTGGCCGCCAACACCACCATGACCCACCTCTTTTTTGGCATTGACCCCAAATATATCCGGCTGGCGCCTTATACCCCCACGGCCTGCAGCATTCCCTTGGCCCGGGCCCGGGACCTGGGTCTGGAGGTGCCGGAGCATGTCTTTATCTATAGCTTCAGTTCCGTGTCCAGTTACGTGGGGGGCGATATTGTATCAGGGGTCCTGGCCTCCGGCATCTATAAAGACCCCAAACTAACCCTGTATATTGATATCGGCACCAACGGGGAGATTGTCATCGGCAACCAGCAGTGGCTGGCCTGCGCCGCCTGCTCCGCGGGGCCGGCCTTTGAAGGCGGGGGCATCCGCTTTGGCATGCGGGCCACCAGCGGAGCCGTCGAAGAAGTGAGCATCAATCCCGACACCTATGAACCCATGCTCCTCACCATCGGCATGGTGAAGCCCAAGGGCATCTGCGGCTCGGGATTGATTAACCTCCTGGCGGCCCTGATGGAGGCCGATCTCGTCGGCCCCAACGGCAGGTTCCGGGACGACCTGCCCACCCCCCGGATTCGCCTGGGGTCGGAAGGGCGGGAATATGTCCTGGCTTACGCCCCGGAGACCCAGATCGGCCAGGACATCACTTTGAGCGAAGCGGATATTGACAATCTGATGCGGGCCAAAGGGGCCATGTTTGCCGGCTATCTGACGCTCCTGGAAAACGTTGGCCTCCAGCTCCAGGATGTCGAGCAGGTCATCCTGGCCGGGGCCTTCGGCAATTTCATTAATATTGACAATGCCATCGCCATCGGGCTCCTGCCGGACCTACCCCGGGAGCAGTTCCAATTTGTGGGCAACGGCTCCCTGATGGGGGCTACCCTGCTGGCCTTCTCCCGAGACCTGTTAGGGGAAGAGCGCCGGGTGGCCAGTATGATGACCAACTTCGAACTCTCCGAGACCCCGGGCTTCATGAATCAATATATCGCCGCCCTCTTCCTGCCCCACACCCAGAAACAGTACTTCCCCAGCGTGTTCGAACGCCTCCGGGCCCACAAAGGGTAAATAATTTGGGGGAGGGGGCCCCGGTTCAGCTCAAAAATTTATTTAATTTCGCCGGCCTGGTCTTGAACCCTGCTAACCATTGATAGAATTTGTCCTCGGCCTGACGTTGGGGATTATCGCGATCAAATTCCCAACGCTTGGGGTTATTTAAAATATATTCCCTGATACGATTCAAAGACGCTTCATCACGAATGACGTGCTCGTAAAAACTGCGTTGACAGACGGCGGCCCCGGGAGTACCCTGCATTTCGTTGATGCGCTTGGTTGCGGCAGATTTAAATGCTCGAATTATGGTTGGCAATAAACCTGAGAATGGTTTGCCAAATTGCTGCTTGGTAGGGGCATGTCGTGCCGTACCCCTATTCTCATAAATTATTAATATCCCATGGAAATGATTTGGCATTACTACAAATTGATCTAATTTGACATAGGGTCGCAATGTGGGGGTCTTCTGCCATTCCTCAGTGATTATCAACCCGGGATCAGATAACACCATCGCCCCATTAACTACAGATCCCAACCAAGATTTCCTATTTGCGGTACAAATAGTTACAAAATATGTGCCGTGAGAGTAATCGTATTCCTGTAAGCGAAAGGATCGACGATGCTTAACTTTGGACATTTAATTCCCTTAAGCAACGTATTTAGAGCAATTCACCCGAGGGCACGGCACGCCGTGCCCCTACAATTATGCGAGGCTATTGCTAAGTTTATTCATAAACTATTCCTGCTATTTGGCCAAGAAGTCGCTTATCTATTTATCAAATCGTAGGGGCACGGCGTGCCGTGCCCCATTCTCGGAGCGGAGTTAGGAACTAAGCCAGCTTTTTTAGCAACCAGGCCAGGTTTTCCGCCAGGTTGGCGATGGTCTTGAGGCCCTCCTCATCCTGGGCCACCTCTCCGGGCTTCAGGCCGTAGGCGATGGGCCAGTAACTGGAGCCCGGCACAATCATCCCCATGATGGAAAAGAAGAACAGCAGTTGGGCATAGGTAAAATTGACCCCGGCCCGGCGGGCCACCACCACCGGGGAGCCCGCCTTGCGGAAGAATAGGTTATCGCCCTGGCGGGCCACGTAGCCGGCCCGGTCCAGCAGGGCCATGAGATTGGGGGTGGCGGAGCCGAAATAGACCGGAGAGCCCACGATGAGGCCGTCGGCCTGGGTCATGGCCCGGTAGATGGGCAGGAAATCATCCTCCTGGGCGCAGCGATTCTTGTCTTCCGCGCATTTCAGGCAAGCCTTGCAGGGCAGGATCTCCTTGTCGTGTAAAGATATATATTCGGTCTCGATGCCCTGTTGTTCCGGAATCTTCAGGGCCTCGTTAAGGAGGAACCAGGTGTTGCCCTTGGGCCGGGGAGATCCAGAAATGGCCAGAACTTTCATACTTGACGTTCTCCTTCAGGTGAGATTTTCTTCCTAACTTATCACCTGGGAGGAGACCCTGCCAAGCTCAAAGAAGCCAGGTCCTAAGGTAACTATCCCTGGAACTTATGGGTTTTCCTAAGAAGCTTCCTTGCATTTCCTTCTTTTCTGTTCTAATTTATAAATTTGAGGAGAAGATATGACCAGGGAAGAAATCAAGGCCAAAATCCAGGCCGTGGCCCCGGAAGGGAAGATCAACTGCGCCTCGGCCTTTAAGATAGCCTCAGACTTGGGCATTTCTCGCGCCGAAATGGGGAATTGGTTGGACGAACTCCGCATCAAGATCACCCAGTGCCAATTGGGCTGTTTTTAACCATGATTTATCTTTTCGGTCCGGTTCCCTCCCGCCGTTTGGGGCGCTCCTTAGGGGTCGACCTGGTGCCGGCGAAGACCTGCACCTTTGATTGCATCTACTGCGAGGTGGGGCCCACCAGCCATCGGACCCTGAAACGCCGGGAGTACCAGATCGAGGCCATCATCCGGGAGCTGGAAGACTATCTAAAGGATCCCGGGGTCGCGCCGGATTTCATCACCCTGGCCGGGTCCGGAGAGCCCACCTTGAACCTGGGACTGGGGCGGATTATCGGCGCCATCAAACAGTTAACCACTATCCCGGTGGCGGTGCTGACCAACGGGTCTTTATTCTTTGACCCGGAAGTGCGCCGGCAGCTAGCCTCTGCGGAGGTAGTCCTCCCCTCTCTGGATGCGGCCCGGGAGAAGACCTTTCAGACCATCAACCGGCCGCATCCCCGGCTTTCCCTGGAGAAAGTGGTTTCCGGACTGGAGGCCTTCCGGCGGGAGTATGCCGGCCAGATCTGGCTGGAAATCATGCTTCTCAAGGGCCTCAATGACGGGGAGGCGGACCTGGCCGCCCTCAGGCAGGCTATCGGCAAGATGGCCCCGGATAAGGTGCAACTAAACACCACCGTGCGGCCCGTGGTGGAGGATTATGCCCGGCCCGTGTCGCCGCAGGAAATGGCTGCCATAGCTGCCTTCCTGGGGGAAGGAGTAGAGGTGATCGCGGCCTTTGACCGGGCCCCAGTCAGGTCAGGGGACACCAGGGACGCGGACTTTTTGGAGATGCTCTCCCGGCGTCCCATGACGGCCCAGGATCTGGCCCGGGCCTTGGGACTGCCTCTCACTCAGGTCCGGAAAAGATTGGCCCATCTTCAGAATGACGGACTGATCTCTTGTGACCGTTACCAGAACCAGGGATTTTACCGCAGCCAACCTCATGACACTTGCAATTTAAGGCCGCAGCCTTAAACCGCAATTTCCTGAACTAGAGTTAACCCCCATATTTTCCTGCGCTGGCCGGGGGAGGTTAAGGTGGGGGGGAAAATCATAAGAGACCGCTCCCTTTCCCCGGCCCCGGGGAAAGAGGACCTTTCGGAAGAAGTTCATGGAAGTCATTTTTAGCAATGCATTTCTAGCCTCTCATAAGGTTTTCGGGGAACAGGTATGATGCAAGGCAAATATGACTTGGGCTTGGATGTGGGTTCCGTAAGTGTCAATCTGGTAATTATGACGCCGGAAGGGGAGGTGCTCAAAGAAGAGTACCACCGTCACCTGGGGGAGCCCTGCCGCACGGCCCTTAGGCTCCTTAAGGCCCTGGAGCCGGAATTTCCCCGGGAGCGGTGCCGCCTGGCCGCCTTCACCGGCCTGGGCGGCAAAGGACTGGCGGAGGTACTGGGGGGCGCCTTTGTCAATGAAGTCATCGCCCAGGCCTGGGGCACCTATCACTTTAAGCCAGAAGCCCGCACCCTCATCGACATGGGCGGAGAGGACGCCAAATTGATTCTGGTGGGGGAAGAAGACGGCCACCTGGTGATCCAGGACTTTGCCATGAATTCCATGTGCGCGGCCGGCACCGGCTCCTTCCTGGACCAGCAGGCCCACCGTCTGGGGTATCCCATAGAAGAATTCAGTGAGCTGGCCCTCAAATCCACCACTCCCCCCCGCATCGCCGGGCGCTGCAGTGTCTTTGCCAAAACTGACATGATCCACCTGCAGCAGGGGGCCACTCCCGATTACGAGATCATCGCCGGCCTGTGCCAGGCCATGGCCCGCAACCTGAAGAGCAACATCGGTAAGGGCAAAACCATCACCCCGCCGGTGGCCTTCCAGGGTGGGGTGGCGCATAACCTGGGGGTGAGGCAGGCCTTTAGGGAGGTCTTTGACCTGGATGACGCGGGCCTGATCATCCCGCCCCATTTCTGCGCCCTGGGGGCCATCGGCGCGGTGCGGGTAGCCCAGGAGCAGCCCCCCGGGGCTTTCACCTTGAGGCTGGAGCCCCTGGAGCAGCACCTGGCCAGGGAGGCGGAGCCCACCCGGCGCCTGCCGGCCCTGAGTCCGCCGGATAAGCTGGGGCCGGAACACTATGCCGTCGTCTCCTTACCCCCGGAAGGCCAGGTGGTGGAAGGCTACTTGGGAGTCGACGTCGGCTCCATCAGCACCAATGTGGTGGTCATTGATTCTGAGGGCCGGGTCCTGGTCCGGGAATATCTCATGACCGCCGGACGGCCCCTGGAGGCCATTACCGAGGGCTTGCGCCGGGCGGGAAAGAAGCTTAAAGGCCGGGTCAGGATCGTGGGCGCGGCCACTACCGGCTCGGGGCGTTATCTCACCGGGGACTTCATCGGCGCGGACCTGGTGCGTAACGAAATCACCGCCCAGGCCACGGCCGCGGCCGCCATCGACCCCACGGTGGACACCATTTTCGAGATCGGCGGCCAGGATTCCAAGTTCATCAGCCTCAAACATGGGGCCATCGTGGACTTCATGATGAACAAGGTGTGCGCCGCCGGCACCGGTTCCTATTTGGAAGAACAGGCGGAAAAGCTGGGGATTTCCATCCGGGAGGAGTTCGGCGCCCTGGCCCTGGCCGGCAAAAACCCGGTGCGCCTGGGAGAGCGGTGCACGGTATTCATGGAGTCCGACCTGGTGCACCACCAGCAGCGCGGCGCGGCCAAAGACGATCTGGTGGCGGGCTTATCTTATTCCATCGTGCAGAATTATCTCAACAAGGTGGTGGAGGACCGGGCCATCGGCCACACCATCTTCTACCAGGGAGCCACCGCGGCCAATCAGGGCATCGTCGCCGCCTTCCAGCAGGTGCTGGGGAAAAAGATCACGGTGCCGCCCCATCACGACGTCACCGGGGCCATCGGCTGCGCCCTCCTGGCCATGCGGGAGCGCACCTGGGAGACCTCCCGGTTCAAGGGCTTCGACCTGGCCGACCGGGAGTATCAGATCACTTCCTTTGAGTGCCAGGGATGTCCCAATCACTGCGAAATCCGCCAGGTGAAGATCGCGGGAGAGAAACCCCTGTTTTACGGCAGCCGCTGTGAGAAATACGAGGTGGACAGCACCCGGCAGATCGTGGACCTGCCTGACCTGGTTAAGGAGCGGGAAGATTGGCTTTATGGCCCCGAGACCCCCCAGACTATAGGAAAGCGCGGGGTCATAGGTATTCCCCGGACCATGTTTTTCCAGGAGCTCATGCCCTTTTTCCGGGCCTTCTTTGAGGAGCTGGGCTTCACCGTGGTTTATTCCCAGAAGACCAATAAGGCGGTGATCCGCCAGGGGGTGGAATGCCTGGCGGCGGAGCCCTGCTACCCGGTGAAGGTGGCCCACGGCCATATCCTGGACCTGCTGCAGGCCGGCGTCAAACGCATCTTTCTGCCCAGTATCATTGATATGGCCCACCCCCACCCGGAGATCCGCTTGGGGGTGGTCTGTCCCATGGCCCAAACCCTGGCCTATACGGCGCCGGCCACCATTGACATGGCCCAGTATGGCGCCGAGCTGCTGGCCCCGGTCCTCTACTTTGGCCGGGGCCGACGGCAGATGCGCCAGGGCCTGAAGCGCCTGGGAGAGATGCTGGGGGTCTTCTCTTTCCGGGTGGAGAAGGCCATTCGCCGGGCCGAGGCGGCCCAACGCCAGTATTACGAAACCCTGGTGGCCCGGGGCCGGGAGATTATGGCTTCCCTGCCTCCCCAGGCCCGGCTGATGATCTTGATCGGCCGGCCTTACAACGCCCTGGACCCCGGCATGAACCTCAACCTGCACCGGAAGCTCAAACAATTGGGAATCCTGGCCATGCCCATGGACTTCCTGCCCCTGGATGAAGTGGAAAATCTGCCGGAGATCAAACCCATGTACTGGCGCTTCGGCCAGAAGATCCTCCGGGCCGCGGAAATCATCCGCCGGGACCCCCGCCTTTACGGCATCTTTATCACCAACTTCGGCTGCGGCCCGGATTCCTTTATCCAGCACTTCTTTAAAGACAAGATGCGGGGCAAGCCCTATCTGGAGATCGAGATTGACGAGCACTCCGCGGACGTGGGGGCCATCACCCGCTGCGAGGCCTTCCTGGACAGCCTGAAGAATGTCACGCCCCAGCCGGCACCGGCCCGGGTCTCCCCCTATCGCTCCCGGGTGGTCCATGCCCAGCGCCGCAAGATCTTCCTGCCCCCCATGACCGACCAGGCCCTGGCCCTGGTGGCGGCCTTTGAGGCCTGCGGGGCCGAGGCCGAGGCCCTGCCGGATTCGGACGAAGAGACCCTGGAATTGGGCCGCCGCCTCACCTCCGGAAAGGAGTGCTACCCCCTCATCCTCACCACCGGGGATCTGGCCAAGCTGGTGCAGCGTCCTGACTTCAATCCGGAGAGAAGCGCCTTTTTCATGCCCTCCGGCGACGGCCCCTGCCGCTTCGGCCAGTACCACCGTTTTCACCGCATGGTCCTGGATGAATTGGGGTTCCCCCAGGTGCCGGTCTATGCCCCGGACCAGAGTGAGACCATGTACCAGGAATTGGGCATGGTGGGGGGCGATTACACCCGCATCGCCTGGAATGGGGTCGTGGCCATTGACCTCCTGGAGAAGAAGCTGCGGGAGACCCGCCCCTATGAGCGCCAGCCTGGCGCCACTGACTGAGGTTTACCAGTACTATTTACGCAAGGTCCACGAGACCTTGCGCAGCCGGGGCGATTTGCCCGGGGTGCTGCAAGAAGCGAGAAGGGCCTTTGATGACCTGGCCCTGCAGCATAATGGCGAAAAACCCATAGTCGGGATCATTGGCGAAATCTACACCCGGGCCAACAAGTTCGCCAACGAAAACGCGGTCCGGGAAATCGAGGCCCTGGGCGGGGAGGTGTGGATGCCCCCCATCGGCGAGTGGCTCCTTTACGTCAACTACACCTCCAAGCGCCGGGCCAAAACCTATCGACGCTACCACCGCTTGCTGCAAATCCTGATTAAAGAAAGGGTGCAAAAGAAAGACGAGCACCGGCTGGAAGAGATCTTCCGGGGCAGCCTCCGGAACCTGGAGGAGCCGGCCATCCCCGAGACCCTGGCCCTGGCCCGGGGCTACCTCGACCCCTCCTTCGAAGGGGAGGCCATCTTGAGCATCGGCAAGTCCCGGGACTTCATCAGCAAGGGCGCCAGCGGCCTGGTGAACATCATGCCCTTCACCTGCATGCCGGGCACGGTGGTCAACTCCCTGTTCAGGCGCTTTAGGGAGGAGCACGACAATATCCCCTTCCTGAACCTGGCCTGCGACGGCCAGGAGCAGACCCACACCCACACCCGCCTGGAGGCCTTCATGTACCAGGTGCGCCAGTTCCAGGAGCGCCGGCGGTAAGATAGATTATGGGGGGGCTAATACTGGTGGCGAAAGAGCGTAATTTTCTAGCTGCAGCCTTTTATGCAGAAGAAACCTAAAGTCCCCCTTTCGTAAAGGGGGATTTAGGGGGATTATCAAGGGCTTATTCATAATCCCCCCTGCCCCCCCTTTAGAAAAGGGGGGAATTTTCGGGCCGGGTTGTGGTAGCGCCAATTTCTGCAACCAAGTGCTAAGGGCTTTAACAGGCGAGACTACTGGGCCGCATTACCACTTACAATCCTCCCCCAAGCCCCAGCAAGGGATTTTCCGCGAACCAAATGAAGCGAGTTCTCGGAATCAGCTACAAGACGGCTTGGTATCTCTGTCACCGGATCAGGGCTGCCATGCGGGGGGCTTCCAAGCCGATGCTGGACGGAACTATTGAAATGGACGAAACCTATGTTGGCGGCAAGATGAAAGGTGGGAAGCGGGGCCGCGGCTCTGAGAATAAGGAGATAGTCATCGGACTCGGAAACGCGGTGGGGAGCTTCGTCTTTTCCACGCCGCAGATGTGAAGTCCGGGACCCTTGCCAACTATATTCAGGATAACATTGACAAAGATTTCTCGGTCATAGTCACCGATGACCTGGGTTCCTATCCCCCTGCCATGCAAAAGGCTTCCGTTCCCCTCGACCGTCACAAGACGATTCAGCATAGCAGCAAGGTTTATGTAAACGGAGAAATCCATACCAATACAATCGAGAACGCCTTTTCCCTGTTGAAAAGGGGCATTTTCGGAACCTGGCACAAGATCTCTGCCAAACATCTTTCGGCCTACCTGGAAGAAATGATGTTCCGGTTGAACCGCCGGAACGATTCCGATCTGTTCGTGGACACCTTGCGGCATATGATTACTGCCCCGGTCTTGACCTTTCAAGAGTTAACATCATAAAATCTCAAGCCTTATCCACACATTGAATATATAGACTACTATAATAATACTAATTATCATAAAGGAAGCTGCATAAATATAATTAATGGAGATAAAATACAATAAAACTACCATATTATAATAAATATAATTGGGTGTAATGTGTCAAGCCAAAGTCTTTGAGATGATAAATATCTAACATCAATTCTTTCCCTCCTAAATATATTTATCATTTCCCTTAAATCTATTTCTAATGATTCCAATTGAGTAGTTGTCAGTCGAATAGACCTTCGTATTCTTAAAGAAACAATAAACCATGAAAAGCTTACAAATGCTCCCAATAAACAAGTCCCAATCCATAAAAAATTACATTGTCTTGTTTTATACCAACCCAAGAGTAATGCCGATTCAATAAGCCAAAAAATATATCTCCTTTTCTCCAAACAATCATTTTGAAGTTTATAATGCTGCCAATATATTTCGTATAATCTTAATAACCGATCTACACTATTCATTAGCTAAGTTCCTTATTGTCATCTGGATATGTTACTGTGACTTGTCTTTGCCCACAATTCAATCACTCCCATAGGTTTTCCGATCGCTGCCAATCCATTCCATGACCATGCTCAGTCATATCAAGAACATCTCCGCCCCACCATTGCTGTTGTTCTTTACATAGTTTTCTAAGTTTTCTTAATTTTTGGATTAGAACTTTAAGCCTTTTATTGAATATGTCAAGATTTACATTCTCCGTCGCACTACGGATCGCCCCCATCATATAAGATTCTATTCCCCAAAGATATCGAGAATCACCCATCTTTACCTTAAAAAACGCTGGAGAACCTTTGGTTTTTCTGGCATACAAATCCGTATTGCCGCCTACATAGAGGCCCTTGCCCTTTACTTCACGAAAAATCTGTAAAACAATATGTACTATCCATGCTGTATTTGAGAACGACATAATAGGCCCTCTGTATAGCTTTTCCGCTAAATAAGAACCCAAAAACGACCATAACCAGCAAAGGTAAAGGTTTCCACTTCAAAAACCGAATTTTTATCCGTTCTTAAAAGAGTAAGATTATCTTCCTGATCTTTAATTCCAAGGATTAGATCGAAAACTTGGTCTATCATCTTTCCCCCAGTTCTTAAAAATGTACTGTTTATATATACGAGTTATAGCTTGATCTACCGCTTTCTTAATTTCTGGAAAGGTTTTCCGCGGCAATCCATTTATTGCATCCCGGATATGCTGGCAGGCCATGTCAATATAGCTATCATCGCCCGAACCTGCACAAACAAGATCGCCGTAATTTTTGATTTTTTGTCCTTGAATACGGAGAGGATCAAGGGTAATTTCAGTATCAGCCGCAATCACAAAACCATCAAGGCATTTGAAACCAGCAATTAAAGTCACGGCTTTCCTCCTTGGAAGCCGCTTGATAGGTGGGCCACTTGGATGCGGTAGAGGCGGCTTCGGTCTAATCATGCCGCACCTCTGCCGCTTTTGTCAAGTAAATAATTCAAAAGAAAAAGGCAGGGCCATGGATGGCCCTGCCTTTTATTTCGCTAATTTTCGATATTCCTGTCCTGAATAATGTAGGCGCAGGCTAAAGCCTGCGGCTACTCCTTGTCAGGCCCAAAGATTTGCTGCCCATAAAAAACCACGGCCCCCGTCGCTCGCGCGGCGGGGGCCGGAGATGGCCAGCATCTCTTCCGGGGTTAGGCTTGGGTGAACTTCCGGCGGCCCAGGAAGCCCAGGCCCACCAGCCCGCTGCCCAGCAGCAGCACGGTGGGGGGCAGGGGAGCCGGGTCCTCAATATATTCGAAATTATCCATAAACCAAGCAAATTGGCCCTCGGGTCCGGGTTGGAAAACCAGCGTATCCACATTGGCCAAGTTTACCGATGTCCAGACAAGACTGGTGGTAAGATCTACCTCAACTGGTTCTCCTACCTGACTACCATTGTGGTAACCAGTTATCGTTAGTTTCTCGGCCGAACTTCCAACGGTGGGGATGTCACCAAAGCCATTATTTATAGCAAAGGTGCTGAAATAAGCGCTCACAAAATTAAAGGCAGTAGAAGAAGTGACTCTTCCGGCTCCGTTTTCGGGCGAGCCTGCATTTTGAGCGGTGGGGAAGGTGGTGCTATTGCCAAAACCTTGGTAGTAGGCCTGAGTAAAGAAGTCCCAAGGGTTATCTGCGTCACCCCAATTGAACCCCTGATAGTTGGAGGGAATGAAACCATAACCTAAAAATATGATTCCATAATAAGGATTATCGACATCATTAAGGCTATCAAAATTTATCACCGTAGCATTGGCCGGGAAGCCAAAGGCTAAAGCCAAGGCAAGGGAAAAAGCTAAGAGCCAACTTTTTTTAACCATTGCTTTTTCCTCTCTCCAAAATTTTTCAGGTCACTGGAGCTTGCGAGTCTAACCCTTAAGTTCTCACTTCCTGTGCCCAGAAAAAAACCGGGTTACCTTTCCCAGGCAACCCGGCTATCTTTGCTACGCAGAGACCCGTGGCTTTCCGCCCCCAGCTTGCGATGGGTTTGGCTTTTTCTGGTTTTATTTTAGGAAAGCAATAATGATGCCAGAAAAGTATTATTAAAGTATTAGGATAGGATACTTGCTAATATATCGAAAATTAATGAAAAACAGAAGACCATTCCTTAATCCCAGAGTTAATGTATGTTAATTTTATGGAACAACATGTTTAGGTTCTTAAGCATCTGGGCTAACAGGAGGCACCAGTCCCAGACCGGAACCAGGATCCCAGGAAGCCGCATTTCTCTTTGCATGGCCTGTATCCTCCAAGTGATGACCAGGACTGCCGACTAGGCTTGGACAAACCTTTCTCTAAAAGGGGAACCGGCCGAGAGAGGTCCGAATCCCAGGAACCCAAGGGATTTTTCTAATAATGCCATTCTGAGGGCAAACACGGCTTCAAGCCAAGAGCCATGGCTGCGTTTGTCCCAAGTTAGTGACTGGAGGTTCTTTTCCCGCGTTTAAACCCTAAGGCACCCCCTTTATCGAAGGCATCCCTTCTCGGGGAAACATGGCAGCACCAAATTTTTAACAAAGCAAGGTTCCCCAGATTCCAAACATACTAGAAGGAATTCATCCGGGAGATACGTTTGAGGAGGGATTCTGGAAAAAAAGAGGCCCCCGTCGTCAGCCGCGGCGGGGGCCTGGGATGAAAAGCATCTCTTCAGGGGTTAGACTTTGGTAAACCTCCGGCGGCCCAGGAAGCCCAGGCCCACCAGCCCGCTGCCCAGCAGCAGCAAGCTGGGGGGCAGGGGCACAACATGGCGACAATCTATATCATAAGTGAAATTATCCATAAGCCAAGCAGATCCATCGGTGGGTTCGAAAACCAGCGTATCCACATTGCCGCCCAAATCTATCGACGTCCAGACAAAACTGGTGGTAAGATCTACCTCAACTGATCCTACCAGACTACCATTGCGGTAACCAGTTATCGTTAGTTTATCGGCCGAAGTTCCAACGTTGGGGATGTCACCTTTGCCATTGTCTATAGCAAAGGTGCTGAAATAAGCGCCCAGAAAATCAAAGGCAGTAGAAGAAGTGATGGTTCCGTCTCCCCAATCGGGCGCGGCTACATTTGGAAGAGAGGGGAAGTTGATGGTATTGCCAGTATTGCCAAAATTTTTATAGTAGTCCTGAGTCATGAAGTCCCAAGGGTAATTTTCTGGATTACCCCAATTCAAGCCCTGGTAGCTTGAGGGAATTAGCCCATAACCTAAAGATGTGATTCCATAATAAGGATTAGCGACATCATTAAGGTCATCAAAATTTATCACCGTAGCATTGGCCGGAAAGGTAAAGCCTAAAGCCAGGGCCAAGGAAAGGGCCAGGAGCCAAAATTTTTTAACCATTGCTTTTTCCTCCCTCCAAAGTTTCTCAGGTCAACCGGAGCTTGCCAGTCTAACCCTTAAGTTCTCACTTCCTGTGCCCAGGAAAAAAAACCGGGCTACCTTCCCAGGCAACCCGGCTATCTCTTCAACGAAGACATACCGCAAAGAGACCCGTGGCTTTCCGTCCCCACCTTGCGATGGGTTTGGCTTTTTCTGCTTTATTTTTTTATATACAGTTAATCAAAATTTTTTTGAAGTCAATAGGTAAAAATACCTAAATTTTTAGAAAATTCCTCCCGCCTCAGGACCCGCCCCTATTCTCAGGTCTTGGCTTGTAAGTACTTGACAAAAAAAAGCCGGGCGACCTTTTTCCAGGCAACCCGGCTATCTCACTCATTCAGAGACCCGTGGCTTTCCGTCCCCACCTTGCGATAGGTTTGGCTTTTTCTGTGGAACTTATAAGAGCACTATTATTAAACTTTGTCAAGCAAAAAATTTAAATTTAAATGAATTTTTTTAAAAATATTTCTAAAGTTCAAAGAGGGATATCAGGCCTCATGGCAAAATTTTCAAGTAACTCTCAGTCACCTCGAGGGGCCGATGCAGGTTTTCTGGATAAGCCTGAGCTAAGTCTCACTCCCCCTTAAACACGGGTTGGCGCTTTTCCAGGAAGGCCCTTTGCCCTTCCAGGTAATCCTTACTGTCATAGACCAGGCGGCGCAGCCCCTGGATGCGCTCGAAGGTTTCCGGAGATAAGGGCAGGGCCTTTCCCAGAATCCGCAACTGCTCTTTGATCACCGAGATACTCAGGGGGGAGTTGGCGGCAATTCGCCGGGCCATATTCAGGGAAAAGTCCTCTAAATCTTCGGCAGGCACGAGATGGTTCAGAATGCCGATTTTAAGGGCCCGTTCGGCAGCCACCGGCTGCGCGGTATAAAACATTTCCTTGGCAATGCCCATGCCCAGCATGTTAAAGATGTGCAGGATCCCCGAGGGATTATAAGGCATGCCGATTTTTGCCGGTGTGAGGGCAAAAGACGCGCTGGGAGCGCCGATAAGGATATCGCAGACGAAGGCCAGCTCGCAGGCCCCGCCCCAGACACTGCCTTCAATCATGGCCATGACCGGCGCCGGGCATCGTTGGATGGCCCGGATGGCATGTTCCAAAGGGTCATAGTAGGCGAAAGGATCCCGGCCGGGCAGGGGCAGCTCGGTGATGTCATAACCCGCGGACCAGACCTGGGAGCCCTGGGCGGCCCGAATAATAATCACCCGGGCTTCCTGGCGGGTAAAATCTTCCAGCGCCTTGATAAGTTCATTTAAAAGGGCTTTACTTAAAGCGTTGCGTTTCTGGTAATGATTAAAAGTGATGGTGCCAATCTGTTCTTTAAAATCAATTAAAATGAACGGCATCTTAACTCCCCTTGGATATTAATTTGTAGAGTAAAAATTTATGGCTGAAGTAATATCGTAAATTTTAGATGGGTGGTTAAAGAAATGTAGCATTGCCCCAAGGGTAAGGTCAAGAGATTTTCCCTCTCCGGTAGGCCAGGGCTTCCGAAACTCCCTGCAAAGCACGTTGAGGATCATTAAAGGGTATTGTGAGAGTTCTGGCGTTATGAATGGTTGAGAGGATTTTGCCGCCCTTAAAAATCTGAGAAGATGATCCTGAGAGTTACAGAGGTTTAGATTTTCGGCGATCTGGGGGGAACCGCGGACGCCGACGCCCCTCATTCTCCTGGGAAGACAGGCTGGCGCTTTTCCCGGAACGCCTTCTGGCCTTCGAGATAATCCTGGCTTTCATAGACCAGGCGGCGCAGTTCCTGGATGCGCTCCCGGATTTCCGGACTCACAGGATGCCAGGCCTCTTTAAGGAGGCGCAGTTGTTCCTTAATTATGGCCAGGCTTAGGGGGGAATTGGCGGTGATTTGCTGGGCCAGATTAAAAGTGAAGCTCTCCAGATCCGCCGCCGGCACCAAATGATTGAGAATGCCCATCTTTCGGGCGCGCTCAGCACTTATAGGTTGGGCAGTGAAAAGCATCTCCTTGACCGCGGCCAGTCCCGCCATGTTAATAAAATGCAGGATCCCCGCGGCATTATAGGGAGTCGCCACCCTGGCGGTAGTTATGGCCCAGGAGGCGCTCTTCGTGCCTATCAGGATATCGCAGGCGGCAGCCAGCTCGCAGGCCCCTCCCCAGACACTCCCTTCAATCATGGCAATCACGGGGGCGGGACAATGTTGAATGGCCCGGGTGGCTTGCTCCAGGGCATCGCGGTAGGATAAGGAGTCCCGGCCGGGTACGGGAAGCTCGCGGATGTCGAAGCCCGCGGACCAGACCTTGGAGCCTTGAGCCGCACGGATAATTATCACCCGGGCTTCCCGACGGATAAGCTCATCTATGGCGGCGATCAGTTCATGTAAGAGGCCCCTACTTAAAGCATTGCGTTTTTGGTAATTATTAAAAGTAATAGTTCCGATACGTTCTTGAAGCTCAATTAAGACGAGAGACACTTTAGTTCCTCCGGAGTAATAATTCTCAACCATAATACAGTAATGTGGCAAAACCCAATAAACTAACTGATTAAAACTTGGATCAGGCCCGAATTAATGGTAGCATCTAGGCAATGTTAAGGTCAAGAAATTGCCCTAAATGACCAAGACTGCGTCGCTCAACACTTCTCCAGATCCCCCAAGTTTGTGGGAGGTGGCCGTAACCCTGCCCCTTTTCCACTCACTGACCTATAGCTTGCCCCCCGAACTGGCGGGAAAGGCTCAGGTAGGTAGCCTGGTGCAGGCCCAGGTAGGGCGGCGCCAGGTTACGGGATACCTCCTGGGCCCCACTCAGGAGGTGCCCCAGGCGACGCTTAGGGAGATCCTGGCAGTGCTTGACCCGGTGCCCCGGTTCGGACCGGAGATGGTGCCGCTGTACCGCTGGCTGGCGGATTATTATCAATATCCCCTGGGGGAGGCGCTGAGGCACCTCATCCCCGGGGGGACCCACGTGCCAGGCCCCCGGGAGGAGCGCTGGGCCATGCCGGGGGTGCCCGCAGCAGCGGCTGCGTCCCCACGGCGGCCGGGACCCCGGGCCCAGGCCATCCTGGATCACCTTCAGGAGGCCGGCGCTATCCGGGTGCGAGAGCTTGAAAGCCTGTTTCCCCGCTGTCAACCCATCTTGCGGCGTCTGGCAGGCCGGGGGCTGATCATCCTAGAAAAGCGGCCCTTTTGGCGGGACCCCCTGGAAGGGCAGTCCCTGACCCTGGAAGAGGCCCCGGTGACGCTGGTTCCCGAACAGGAAGAAGCCCGGGCCGCCCTGGTCCAGGGCATCAGGAGCCGCTCTTTTGCCCCCTTTCTCCTGCATGGGGTGACCGCCAGCGGCAAAACCGAGGTCTATCTGGCCGCCGCCCAGGAGACCCTGGCCCAGGGGCGCCAGGTTTTGGCCCTGCTTCCGGAGATCGCCCTGACTCACCCCGTGGGGCTCGCTTTCCGGCGCCGCTTTGGCGAGCGGGTGACTCTGCTGCACAGCGGCATGTCCGAGGCTTCCCGCCTGGATCAATGGCGGCGCATCATGCTGGGGCAGGTGGACCTGGTGGTGGGGGCCCGCTCTGCGGTCTTTGCCCCTTTGTCCCGCCTGGGATTGGTGGTGGTGGATGAGGAACACGACTCCGCCTACAAGCAGGAAGGCGGCCTTCTTTATCAGGCCCGGGATGTGGCCCTCTACCGTGGGCAGCTGGCGGGCGCCACAGTGGTCCTGGTGTCCGCCACTCCCCAGGTGATCACCTTTTATCGGGCCCAAGAAGGAAAATATCGCTACCTCAATCTCTGGCGCCGGGTCACGCCCCAGGCCCTGCCCGACATCCATCTGGTAAATTTGCGGGCGCAGCGCGGCGAGAAGGGTTTGAAGGTTATCTCCCGGCCTCTGGTTGCGGCCCTGGAGGAGGTTCTATCCCGGGGGGAGCAGGCCCTGCTGTTTTTGAATCGCCGGGGCTATTCCCGGGTGCTTTTCTGCCTCTTTTGCGGGCAGGTGTTCCAGTGCCGTCATTGCAGTGTGGCTCTTACCCATCATCGGTCCCAAGCTCAATTGATTTGCCATTATTGCGGCTATGGCGAGGCGGTGCCGGAGAGGTGTCCCCAGTGCCAGTCCACTGCGATTAAACCCTATGGAGTGGGAACTGAACAGGTAGAGGCGGAAGTTAGGCGGCTTTTCCCTAAGGCCCAGGTGGCCCGCCTGGATCGGGATACCGCACCCCATAGTGGCCGCGCCCTGGTGTTGCTGGAGAACTTTGCCACGGGGGACCTGGACATCCTGGTGGGCACCCAGATGATCACCAAGGGCCACCATTTTCCCCAGGTCACCCTGGTGGGGGTAATCGCCGCGGACCTGAGCCTGTTTTTTCCTGAGTATCATGCCGGGGAGCGAACCTTCCAGCTTCTGTCCCAGGTGGCGGGCCGGGCCGGGCGGGGCACCGCCAAGGGAAAGGTGTTGATCCAGACCTACCACCCGGAGCACTATGTCTTCCAGGCGGTACAATCCCAAGATTACCAGGGTTTTTACCGTCGGGAACTGGAGGCCCGGCGGCAATTGGGTTACCCCCCTTTCACCCGCCTGGCCCTGGTACGGGTGAGCGGCGTAGCCGAGGAAAAGGTGGCCCGGGAGGCCAAAAGGCTGGCCACCACCTTAAAAAATACCATCCTAAAAGAGAAAGACTTAAGCCCCAGGATTCGCGTCCGGGGCCCGCCCCGGCAGGCCTGGCCCGGTTGCAAGGCCGCTATCGCTGGCAACTCCTCTTGAAAAGCTACGGCCGCGGCCCTTTGAAACAGATTCTGGGCCACTTGCGCCAGACCTGGACCCCGCCTGGCAAATCTCACCTGGGCCTTACCCTGGACATCGACCCCTGGAGCCTGTTTTGAGTGATTGCGGGGGAGGG